>CAWEQG010000006.1:0-215470 GCA_963811135.1 uncultured Solirubrobacterales bacterium
ATAGGCGTCGACCACTAGCGCCCGGCCTTCGACATTGCGCTCGACACCACTGGCCGGGGTGGACGTGACCCATCGTTGCTGCGAGCAGCAGTCTCAGATCAGGATTCATGCCGGGATCTCCCTGCTGCTGTTAGCCCACAGCAGCAGTCCCGGCCATCGTTGCTCGTCTCGCCGGCAGAGCAGGAGGGGCCCCCGACCGCGACGCTAACTTCATGACTACTCGGGCGACCGCGAGGCGAGCCGGACTAGTCCCTCGTCGCAGCCGACCCCAGCTGCGCAGGAGATCCCCCAACGATACCCCGTCGTCCGACGTTGACTGCCGCGGGCTGGAGCATGCGCTTGACTCGCGAATGAAACAGGCGCCTATCAGGCCTGAAACGTGACAGCCTCGAAAAAGGCCGGTCACCAAAGGGAGCTAATTCACTCAGCTTGGCCGCCTTGGCACACAGCCGGTTTGGCGCGCACCACGGTCACGACCTTCGGCCAGCTACGACTCTGCTAGGGCGGCCGCCTGGGCCTCCTCGACGGCCTGGTCAGAGACATGATGCGTCTCGGAGGCACCGCCCAGCTCGCTGAGCTTGTCAGCCACGACGGTGGCTTCGGAGACGGGAGCCAGCACGACGACAGCCGCTCCCCCCCGCTGCAGTTCGCTGCTAATCCGCTCGCGATCTGCCTCGTCCAGTCCCAGATTCTTGTGGTGGAGCGCGCCAAGCAGCCCACCGCCTATCAGGCCTGCCGCAAGCCCGACAGGGGTGACCAGCGCGACGGCGGCGCCGATAGCGGCGCCCTTGCCCCAACTGCGCTTGCCGACCTGCTCAGCCTTGAGGTGGCCGTCCTCGTCCAGGACTAGGACGCCGACATCATCTCCCTTCGCCGCCCCCGAGTCCTTCAGAGAGGTAGCTGCCGCGTCGGCAGATGCCTCGTCGTTGAAGAACGCTATGACCACCGCGTGATTCGCCATCAGCGCTTCCTTCCTCGTAGGGCGGAGCGCGAAGCCGCGCCCGATGTCAAGCCGCGATCCTAGCGCGCACAGTAGGGAGGAGCCGGCGATGGTTCGTTGTGGCCGATCGCGACGACGGGCACACGAGACTTCTGCGTCCACTAAACACCAGCAGTCCGGAACGAGTCCGAGCCAGCCGCCCTAGACAGCCGCTTCGATCGACCGATGAAAGTCAAGGGTCCGGTTGCATCTTTTTCGGGGGACTGATGGGGTCGGGGGCGGTTCGCCTAGGGCCTTAGAGCGGCTCTGGTGGGGTCGTTTCGGCCGGGGGCGGTCGAGTTGGTGCTTGGATGGCCGCTATTTGGGCAGGGGGCAGCGTCGCCGGGGGTTGTCAGCGTGGTCGTGACGGGTTAGGTTGTTGGTGGGCGCGAGCCGATGACGTAGCGAAGCGCAGACGTCAGGAGCTTGTGGTCTGGCGCGCGGCTATGCCCTTCGAGGGCCTAATTTATGCGCGCTCCAGTGTCACGCTCGCGCCCGCTTTGTTCGCTGGGGCGCCCGCCTGCTGGTCTTGGACCATCCGCTTGTATGAGGCCTCGGCTTGGCGCGCGAGCTCGAGCTCGGCGTCGCGCATGAGGTCGTTGGTGGACCAGATGCCGGCGGCGCGGCGGGTGTATTTGGGTGCGCCGGCGGTGATCTCCAGGCGCCGGAGCTTCTTGCGCGTCAGCGAGGGCTGTTGGTGGGCGTAGTCCTCTGAGCGCGTGAGCATGCACCAGAACAGGACCGCGAGCTTGCGGGCGGTGGCGACGATCGCTTTGCCGTGACCGCGGCGGTTCTTGGTGCGCTCATAGAAGCCGTGCAGCGGTCCGGGCTGCAGCACGGCCGTCCACGCGGCCTCGACCAGTGCCCACCTGGCGGCCGGGGAGCCGCGCTTTGAGATCCGGCCGCTGCGCGCCGGTCCCTCGCCGGACTGCTTGACCCGCGGGTCCAGTCCGAGGTAGGCGACGAGCTTGCGGCTGGTCAGGAACCGGTATGGGTTGCCGACGGCGGCGATGAACGACGCGGCGCAGATCAGGTTCACCCCCGGCACGGTCATCAGCCGGCGGATCTCCGGCCAGGAGAGAGCTTGCTGGGCGATTAGCCTCTCTACCGCGGCGATCTCCGCGTCGAGGAACTCGATGTGGCGCATTCCGGCGTCGACAGACTCGCGCTCCTCAAGCGGCAACTCCAGTCCAGCCAGCCACTGGCGGCCCTTCACGCCGAACAAATCCGAGCACGGCGGCTTAGCCTGCAGCCGCCGCTGCAGACACGCGTGGATCTCGTTCTTGACCCGGCTGCGGGAGTGGACGAGCTGCTCACGACGAGCCAGGCGGCGGCGGAGGATCCGGCAGCGCTCATCGGGCATCCACACCGCCTCAAGCTCGCCGCGCCACAAAAGGCTCGCCAGCGCCCGAGCGTCGAGCTTGTCCGTCTTCGCCCGCGCGCTCGCGATACCAGTGTCATCCGGGCTCACCACGACCACCCGGTTGATGTGCGGCTCGAGAATGCGTGCCACCTCCCAGCAGCTACCGGTCACCTCAAGCGCCGCTCGGTCTGACGCCAGCAGACTCTCCGCCAGCGTCCTGATCCCGTCCGGCGTCGCCGGAACCCGACCGGCTGAGCGCACCTGACCGTCTTCACAGATCGCGACCTCGCAGAACTCACGATGCACGTCCAGGCCAATCGCGCGACCCACCCACCTGGGCATTCCCAACTCTTCACCTCCCCAGCTCGCGTTGACGGTGCGGGAGAACCAGCGGGACAACGACACAGACCGATACGAGCTCGAAGCTCAATCCAGGCAAGTCGCAGGGGCGGCCGAACGAAAAGCCCGGGCTCGAAGCCCATCGATCAAAACGGCCTACCCGTCTGCGTTCTCCCAGTGAAAGCCCCTGTCCCGGATCAGCCGAACCTACGCTCGGCACCGGACGGAGCCTCACACAGCAGTTTCATGCCTCGAAAAGCGGCGGCCGCGCCGGCGTAGCTGCTTCAGGCGTGAACCAGTAGCGACGACCTGGTCAAAGGGCGACGGAGGCGATGCTCGGCGAGTCCACCAGGACGAGCAGGCGCCTGAGGCGAAGCGGACGCGGTGCTCTCCTCCAGGTCCCGCCCGGTGCGTGACGTGGGCGACGCCGCGACATACGAAGCAAGATTCTAAATCCGATTCGCCTTTGTCAAGGCTGCCCGTTCGGTTTCCCTTCCGCGGCGGCCGCCATACTTCACACATGGCCAGCGCCGACCCCCTCATCCGTCCGCCTGTGCAGCGCCGCAGCCGGGAGTCGCTCGAGCGGTTGTTGCAGACGGGACTTGAGCTGCTCCAGGAGAAGGGGTTTGACGGCTTCACGCTCCAGGAGCTCAGCCAGCGCGCAGGCGTCTCGATCGGATCGATCTACGGCCGGGTCGAGGGGCGCGAGGCACTCATCATGGCGATCTACGAGCGGGCGATGCAGTCGATCGACGCCGAGGAGCGCGCAAAGCTCCAACAGGTCCAGTCGCTGGAGGGGCTCGCGCCGCGCGAGCGGGTGCAGCGGCTCATCACGACCGCGGCGGAGACGATGCTCGCCAACGGAGACGTGCTCGGCGTTTTCATGCGGCAAGCGCCAATGAACTCCGAGATCCTTTCCCGGGGCGCCGACATCTCGCGGGCCAACGCTCGGATCTTCGCGCGGGCGCTGCTCGCGCACCGCGACGAGATGCTCCATCCCGATCCCGAGCTCGCGGTCGATGTGGCCTGGCGGATGATCTACTGCACGATCGCCCGGCGGATTACCCACGGCCCCAGGTTCGAATCTACGCGACCGCTCAGCGACGAGCGGCTCGTCCGCGAGCTGACCCGCGCGGCGCTCGGCTACCTGTTTTAGCGCCTTGCTCGCGACCCTTTGGGCGTTTGACAGCGGAGCCGGAGCCGTCTAGCGTATTCGAAGTAATATTCTGAATCGTAAATGACCCGTCGGTGACCCGGCGCGTGCATGGTGTGGGAGAGGAAGACATGAGGACGCTCGTCGTCGGCGGCGGGATCGGCGGACTGTGCGCGACGCTTGCGCTGCGCCGCGAGGGCGTCGAGGTCGAGGTCATCGAGCGCAATCCGGAGTGGTCGGTCTACGGTGTCGGGATCATCCAGCCCGGTAACGCGCTGCGGGCTCTGCACTCGCTGGGCCTGGCGGAGGCGTGCGTGGCAGCCGGTCATCCGATCCTCGGATCCCGGACGTTCCTGGCCGATGGCGTCACTGAAGTCGCCCACGTCGCATTCCCACCCCTCGTCCCGGGCCTACCCCCGGGCAACGGGCTGCCACGTCCCCGGCTGCACGAAATCCTCACCACCCGAGTCCGCGAATCCGGTGCGACTGTGCGCGTCGGAGTGACCGTGACGCGGATCGAGAACGATCCGGATGGTGTCACGGCCACACTCTCCGACGGCTCGCGCGGCACCTGGGACCTCCTGATCGGCGCTGACGGGCTGTATTCGCAGGTCCGCGCGGAGGTGTTCGACAAGCGCCTGGACCCCCGCTTCACCGGCCAGGTGTGCTGGCGGGTCAATCTCCCGCGCCCCGAAGGGCTCGATGAGCTGCACCTCTACCTCGGCCCGTGGGGCAGCGCCGGACTCGTGCCTCTGGGCGAGGATCTCATGTACATGCTCCTAATCGAGGCGCCAATCGAAGATTGGCGCGCGCAGGTCGAGCGCCGCGGCGCGGCGGCCGTGATGCGCGAGCGCCTCGAGCCATTCGCGGGCCCGGTCGCGGAGATGCGCAAACTCGTCACCCACGACGATGCGATCTTGTTGCGACCCATCGAGAACATATTGGTGCCGGCGCCGTGGAATCGCGACCGGGTCGTGCTCATCGGCGACGCCGCTCACGGCATGACCCCGCACTGTGGACAGGGCGCGGCTCAGGCCGTCGAAGATGGCATCGTTCTCGCTGACGAGCTGTCGACGTCCGACTCCGTCGCGGCGGCGCTGCAGGCCTATACCCACCGGCGCTTCGATCGCTGCCGAACGATCCTGGAGGGCTCGGAGGCGATTGGTCGCTGGGAGCAGGACCACAGCCTCGAGATCGATCTCGCCGCCACCCACCAGCTCGTCGGCATGACCGCCGTCTCGCCGATCTGATGAAGATCGCGCGTGTTCTGCACGAGGGTGCGGCCCGCGCAGCGGTTGTGGATGAGGATCGCGTGCATGTCCTGGCCGGCGAGGTGGACGTTCCCGCGCTCCTGGCCGCCGATCCAGGCGAGCGTGAGCGACTGGCCGCACGAGTCTCGGCCGAGCCCCCGCTTGCCGACGTCCGGCTGCTTGCGCCCGTCGTACCGCCGACTATCCGAGACTTCTCGGTGTTCGAGCAGCACATCGAGGGCGTGCGCCGCGTCGCCGACCCTCAGGCCCGCGTGCCTGAGGTGTTCTACGAGTCGCCGTTCTGTTACTTCAGCAACCCGCACGCCCTCACCGGCCCCGACGACGAGATCGCCGTGCCGCCCGGCTGCGAGCGACTCGACCTCGAGCTCGAAGTGGCGGCGGTGATCGGCCCGGATGGCTGCAACTTGGACCCAGCCGACACGAACCGGCACATCGCCGGCTACACGATCTTCAACGACTGGTCCGCGCGTGACCTGCAGATCGCCGAGATGCGCCTGGGACTCGGGACGTGCAAGGGCAAGGACTTCGCCAACACGCTGGGGCCATGGATCGTGACGGCGGATGAGCTGGAACCGCACCGCGAGGGCGACCGCCTCGACCTTTCGCTGCGCGCCGAGGTCAACGGCGTCCCGCTCGGCACCGATTCGCTCGCCAACATGGCATGGTCCTTTTCGGAGCTGGTGTCGTACGCCTCGCGCGGTACCTGGGTGCGCACCGGCGATGTGCTCGGCTCGGGTACCTGCGGATACGGATGCCTGCTCGAGCTGTGGGGTCGCGAAGGCCCGGACGCGCACCGCGCGCTCCAGCCGGGAGACACCGTCGCCCTGCACGTCGAGGGGATCGGGACGTTGCGCAATTCGATCGTCGCCGGAGATCGCCCGGTCCGTCCGCTGCCGCGTGCCGCGCCGCCGCGCCGCGAGAGCCGGCGATGAGCCAACGACCGGCGTACACCCGCGCCCTGCACGAGCTCGGGGATGGCTTACACGCGTTCCTTCAGCCCGACAGCGGCTGGGGGTGGTCTAACGCCGGGCTGATCGTCGCCGACGGCGCCTCGCTACTCATCGACACGCTGTTCGACCTGACTCTCACCGCGGAGATGCTCGCGGCGATGCGCCCGTTGCTCGCGCGCAGCCCGCTCTCGGGGGCGTTCAACACGCACGGCAACGGCGATCACTGTTACGGCAACCAGTTGTTGCCTGAGGCTCTGCCGATCTACGCCACCGACGTCGCGGCCGATGAGATTCGCGCCGTCCCCCCGGCCGCCGCGCACGCCCTTTTCAAGGAGACCGATCTGGGAGCTGACTTCGTCGCGTGGGCGCGGCAGGCGTTCGGCCCGTTCGACTGGACCGGGATCGAAACGCGTTCCCCTACCGACACGTTCGCGGGCGAGACGACAGTTCGCGTGGGCGAGCGCGAGGTGCGCCTGATCGCGGTCGGACCGGCGCATACCTCAGGCGATGCGATCGCTTACGTGCCCGACGCGGCGGCAGTGTTCACCGGGGACATCCTGTTCGCGGCGAGCACTCCCGTGATGTGGGCAGGCCCGGTATCCAGCTGGATCGCCGCCGCTGACCTCATCCTGTCGCTCGAGCCCGGGATAATCGTGCCCGGGCACGGGCCCCTCGCCACGCCGCAGATGATCCGTGACCTGCAGGAGTACCTGCGCTTCGTGCAGCGCGAGTCCCGCCAGCGTTTCGCCGCCGGGATGGACGCCGTCGCCGCCGCCGACGACATCGACCTCGGACCCTATCGCGGCTTGATGACCAGCCGGGCCCCACCACCGTGTACCGAACCAGAAACATAATTCCAATCAGGCGTCGTACCGGGCGCCCCCTAGTCCGAGGAGAGATGAGCATGCGCCTGCTGTCGCAGTTGGCCCACGTCGAGTTGACGACGCCCGTGCCGGAGGAGTCGCTCGCGTTCTGGACCGAGCTCGTCGGGTTGGAGGAGACGACGCGCGATGGTCAGTCGGTGTACCTGCGGGCCTGGGGCGATCGCTTCCATCACACGCTCAAGCTCACCGAGGGTCCAGAGGTGTCGCTGTCGCACATCGGCTGGCGCGCCGAGGGTCCCGAGCAGCTCGGCGAGGCGGTACGCCGGTTGACAGCCGCCGGCGTCGGCGAGGGCTGGGAGGAGAGCCCGATCGGCCACGGCCCAGCGTTTCGCTACCGAGCGCCGGGCGGCCATCTCAACGAGATCTTCTGGGAGGTCCAGCGCTACGTCGCCCCGGCCGAGAAGCGCTCCCCGTTTCCCAATCGCCCTCAGCGCTACGCGCCGCGTGGCGTGGGCGCGCGCTGTATCGACCACCTGACAATCACAGCACCCGACCCGTGGACCGAGGCTCAGTGGTATCGCGAGACACTCGGCCACCGGTTCATGGAGTACACCGCCGTTCCGGATCATCCCGAGGTCGTCATCTTCGCGATGACCACCACGTGCGAGCGGGCGCACGACCTCGGCATCGTCCGCGACTTCGCCGGTCACCGCGGCCGCGTCAACCACGTCGCCTACTTCGTGGACTCCCGCGAGGAGCTCATCCGCGCCGCCGACATCTTCCTCAACCAGGGAATCGGGATCGAATACGGCCCAGGTCGGCACGGGATGGGCGACCAGGACTACCTGTACGTGCGCGACCCGAGCGGCATGCGCGTGGAGCTCAACGCCGGCGGCTATCGCAACTACGAGCCCGACTGGGAGCCAGTGCAGTTCGACCCGCAGTTCGGCTCGCTGGACTTCTACCTCAACCGTCCGCTCCCCGACTCCTTCTCGGAATCATTCCCGCCCGCCGCTGGGCCGCCGCCAAGCGCCGAGGAGATGCGCGAGCAGACGGGCTACATCGTCTGATCACGATGGACACGAGCCACACCGGCACGCTCGAAGCCGGCAAGGCCTGGCTGCGCGAGCGAGTCGAGCGGGGCCTGCACCCCTTCGACGGACTGGATCGGGCGGCGGCCCTCGCGACGATCGAGCGCCTATCCGGCCTGGAACCCGAGCCGTGGACGGCGGCATGGGGAGCTCTCGCCGAGAACTACGCTGCGCAGGCCCGGGCCTCCACGGACCCCACCACGCGGCACCACCGGTGGGAACAGGCCTATCAGGCCGCGTTCCTGGGTCGCTACCCGGTGCCAAACCATCCCCTCAAAGCCAAGCTCTACGACTGCGCCCGAGAGTACTTCCTCGAGGCCGCGACGCTCGAGCAACCGCCTCTCGAGGTCGTCGATGTCCCGTTCGCGGGCCGCCCCGACGAAGGCGACAACATCCGCTTCTACCTCACCCGCCCCGGCGGCGTGGAACGACCGCGGGTCGTGCTCGCGTGGGGCGGCATCGACACCTGGAAGGAGGAGAGCCACGCCCGGCTCGGGGCGCTCCTTCGCGCCAGAGGCCTGGCCGTCGTGCTCATCGACATCCCGGGCACAGGCGAGTCGCCGGTCCTCGCCTCGGCCGACGCCGAACGGCAATACACGCCGGTATTCGACTACCTCGCGACGCGCACCGACCTCGACGGATCGGGATGCGGCGTGATCGGCGCCTCCTTCGGCGGCTACTGGGCCATGAAGCTCGCCTACACCCACCGTGACCACGTCACCGCCGCGGTCAACTGGGGGGGCGGAGTGCACATCACCTTCACGCGCGCATGGCAGGAGCGCTCCCGCTACGCCACGTCCTATCTGATGGACCTCATGGCCGCCCGCGCCCGGATCTTCGGCAGAAGCACCTTCCAGGATTACGTCGAGCGCTGCCCAGAGCTGTCGCTGCTCGACCAGGGCCTGCTCGACACCCCGTCATCCCCCATCCTCCTCGTCAACGGGCGCGACGATCAACAGAACTCGATCGACGACCTCTACCTCAGCCTCGACCACGGCGACCCCAAGGCGGCCCGTGTGTTTGACGGCGGCCACATGGGTCAAGGGCCGACTGTCCCGACCATCGTCGACTGGATGTGCGCACAACTCGCCTGAACCGGTGCCGTACCGGTTGGGAGGTCTTGACCAGGAACTTCGCGCCTGCTTTGCCTGCGGCAGGAATTAACGTAGCGGTCGACGAACTCGCGCCCGCTTGGACGAGTTGGGATAGCGCGCTCTCGACCGCCGCAGGCGTCCACTCACCTTGGTGAAGCAGCGACGCCGGCGGTCGGGACGGCGCTATTGGTCTCCATCAAGAGGAGCCACACCGCCGGCGTGACCGCTTCAGACCATATGGAGGTTGTCGTCCGGCCTGGTCTGTAGATATTGGCCGGTCCCCCGCGATGCGTTCGTGGGGATTGTTAGCCGTGCGGGTGGCACCCCGCGCGGCGTCCACAACCGCATAGGAGGAACCAGCCATGGCGAAGGCTAGAACCCTCGTCGGTCTGGATGTGCACGCGAGGAAGGTCGTGGCGGCAGTGTTGGACGTGGAGACGGGCGAGCTTGCGTTCTTTTCGATGACCGCGGACATCGCTCGTGTGGCCGGGTTCTGCGCTGGTCTGCCCGGTCCGGTGCGGGCGGCGTATGAGGCGGGCCCGACCGGGTACGGGTTGGCGCGGGAGCTCGCCCGGCGTGAGGTGCAGTGCGTGGTCGCGGCGCCGTCGAAGATTCCGCGCGGGTCCGGAGAGCGGGTCAAGACCGATCGTCGGGACGCGGAGCTGCTCGCGCGGTTGCTGCTGGCGGGCAAGCTGCATCCGGTCCGCGTGCCAGGCCGCGAGGAGGAGGCGCTCAGGGACCTGATTCGTGCCCGGGAGGCGGTCCGGGTAGATCTGATGCGTTGCCGGCACCGGCTGTCGAAGCTGTTGTTGCGGCACGGGATCCGGTTCGAGGACGGGGACGCGTGGACCACGCGACACCAGCAGTGGTTGAGCACGATCACGCTCGAGCAGCCCGCGGCGCAGGCGACGCTGCTGGACGCGCGCGGCGCGGTCGATGCGCTGGTGCACCGCCGCGAGCAGCTCGAGCGAGAGATCATCGCGCTGCTGCCCGGCTCTCCGTGGAGCGTGCAGTCCAGCCGGCTGCGGTGCATGCGAGGGCTTGACACGCTCTCCGCTGTCGGGTTGTGCGCCGAGGTCGGCGACTTCGCCAGCTTCCGCAAGCCCGCGCAGCTGATGAGCTACCTCGGGCTGGTCCCCTCCGAGACCAGCACCGGCCAGCAGCGCAGGCTCGGATCGATCACCAAGACCGGCTCCACGCACGGACGCCGGTTGTTGGTCGAGGCGGCCTGGCACTACCGCAAACGCCCGCGAATCGGCACCACGCTCACCGAACGACAAGCTGACCAGCCACCCGAGGCGATCGCGATCGCCTGGTCCGCGCAACGCCGCCTGTACCGCACCTGGACACGATTGGAGCAACGCAACAAGCGCCGCACCCTGATCGCCGTCGCCGTCGCCCGCGAGCTCGCCGGGTTCTGCTGGGCGATCTGCCAGATCGAGTAACCCCACCCAAACACCGAACCACTACATCCCGTCGGCTGGGTCGGTGGCGGCCCGGCACGCGCGGGGAACCCGCGATACGCCTCTGAGCAACCGGCCCCGCCGGCCACGCTCGCCTTCAGACAGCGGCTCCCCACGACGAACCATGGTCCTGCGAGCCCATCCACGGCAATCCGCGCATATCAGTCTGACCCGCGTCGCGCACAACAAGCCGGACCGCCACCCACCCAGCCCGACCACACCCTCACCTCACACCCCCAACCAGCGAAAGCAGGAAATCAGTGACGCAACCCTTGACACACGACCCTCCATATCAGGCGTTAGGCAGCCACGCTCGGCTCGGATCACCCAAGACGCTGCAGTCCCGCCTTCGTGTTTGGACGCGCATCTCCTCGGCGACATCGCGCGTCTTGCTATGCGCGGAAAGCGCCCACGACGACCACGAAAGCTCAACCGCCGAGCTCGAAGCGTCCGTGTGCTAGCCAGGCGCCCGGATGTTGCACCAGAGCAGCAGCCGGGCCGCTGGCGGTGACGCTGCCCTTCTCGGACATAGGGGGGTCACCTCCCTCCATGCCGTCAGCGACGTTCTCGCTACCTGGCCGTGTCCGGCAGGCCCCTTCCAGCACCTTGTCCACCCACGCCGGCGAGTAGCAGCCAGCGTGTAGACACACGGGCCAATCACGCCCGAGCAGACGAACTGCCTGCTCAAAGTCACTTTTAGGCACGTCCTGCGCCTTGCTTCTGCGGAACTCCGGCAAATTCGGTCCGTCATTGACGGATGTTGTTTGACATTGTCAAACTTCGGGTATGTGGGTTGTTCAGGTAATCCACGTTTGCCAGGAAGAGGGAGGAAGGCAGAATGTTCGTCTGTGGCGCGCGGCGCCACCTGAGGGCGGATCCGCTCGGTGAGTCATCATTTATGCGGGGTTGTCGAAGCCTCAAACAGCATCTCCAATTCATGAGACGTGAGGGCTGGGGGCTGAGAGCGCCGGGGGCAAGACGGCTTTTGCACCTGCGGTCGATTCTGTCCGCAACGGTGACGGCAATCTTGCTGCTGCCGGCGGCGGCCTCTGCCGCTGGGGTGCCGAATCCGGTTGTCTGGGGGCCGATCCAAGGCGGCATCCGCGGATTCCCGGCGAACGCCTCGACCTATCCACTGTCGGGCCCTGGCTATGACTACACCGAGAACGAGTACTTCTTCAGCGGGACGGCAACCGATCTCTCAAACGGCGAGACAGCACCATATGTAACTCGGATGCTGGTCCGTATGCCAGCGGACCCCACGAAATTCAACGGCATCATGCTGGTTGACTGGCCGAACGTCACCGACCAGGAGGACTTCGAGTTCACCTGGTGGGCACCGGCGCACCAATACCTGATGCAGCAAGGCTACGGCTACGCGATGATATCTGCGCAGCAGGTAGGGGTCAATCATCTCAAGGCTTGGGATCCGGAGCGCTACGCACTGCTTCTCCACCCGGGCGACAGTTACGCTCAGGACATCTTCGCGCAGGGAATACAGGCGCTTCGTGACCCGCAGGACAACGGCACGTCGAGCCTGTATCCGGTCAAGGTCGACCCCACCGGCGGGGTTCACGTGAAATACGTCGTCGCAGGCGGCGTGTCGCAGTCGGCCAGCGAACTAGCCACGTTTATCAATAACGGGTACAACCGTGGCGAGGTTGACGCATACAACATCGAGCGCGATCTCGGATCCACATACACCGATTTCTCAAAGTTCATCTTCTCGATGGACGAAGAGACCAGCTTCACCGGTCAGCCGGCCGCGCCGCGTCAGCCGGACAACCCGCACTTCGTCGTGTGGGAGGAGGCCGGCGCGTCGCATGAGCCAATCAGCTGGTGGGAGTACCGATTGGCGACGCAGGAGAAACAAGGGGAAATACCGCCGGGCTCTCCGGATCCGGTCAACACGACCTGTTCGGTCAATCGAGCACCGATCGACTATCGGGACGACGCGATGCTGTATTGGACCCGGAAATACCTCACTACAGGTGCGGAGCCCCCGTCCGCTCCCCGCATCGAGCGCACGAGCAGCACCGACTCCACTCCGGTTCGTGACGCGAACGGGCTCGTCGAGGGGGGCCTCCGCGACTCGTTCATCCAGGTCCCCGTTGCGCTCAACACGAGCGCTGGCTGTCCCTTCTGGGGGACTTACATGCCATGGTCATCCGCAAAGATCGAGGCCATATACCCGACGCACGCCAACTACGTGAGCCAGGTGACCTCGTGGGACAACTATGAGGTGTCAAAAGGCTGGCTGCTCCCGCAGGACAGTGCCAGTGATATCGCGACGGCGAAGGCGTTTCACGCCCCCTGGTTGAACGCGTCGTGCTACGACACGAGCAACCAAACCGGCAACGAGACCGGCCCGCTCTCTAGCGAGATCGCTGCGTTCGACAACAACCCCGCTCTCATGGAGCTGGGCGACGACGGCGTGGACGCGAATGGGTTTGACCTCTCCGTGCCGCTCGGCGGGGTGCATGCTGCACTGCACGATGTCAACTGCGACGTCGTGGTCCCACAGGGCACCTGATGCGGCAGGTAGCGACGATCACGAAAAAAAGAGACGGCTCGCGACATCCGCGGTGTGCTGCGGGGCTGCCTTTGGCGGCTTCCGCAGCATGCTGTGGAACCTCGGCTTCAGTCCCAGACAGCGCGGGTCGGCCCGGACTCCTGGCCAAGCGCCGCGATGTGCGTATGTGGCGACGAGCAGGTCGATCGCCGACCTGTCTGCGCCGGCCATCTTTCCCGGCGGCACGTGCATGGTTTCGGGCCAGTTGTCGCTATCAGGTCCCGCGGGAACGAGCAGCGTCGCTGAGATCGTGACTGCCCGGCACGGATGGGCCGAGACTTCTGCGTGTTTAGGGCCGCTCGCACCTCGCCTTACGTGAGGGGGCCAAAAGTGGCCGAAATAGAAGGCCGCGTTATTGGTCAATCTTTGGTGTGCCTGACTCTCGGAACTCCGAGTGCATGCACACGAGCGACGGCCGCGTCGAGCACGTATCCCCTTTGCAGCCGGCACGTCGACATTTCGCATGACCGGTGCTTTCAGCCGCTCGGCTCTCGGTTAGCCGCTCTCTGATCCCGCCGGTGCAATCGGCGGCCCGTACCTCTCGATGCGCTCATAGAGTTCGTCGAGGGAAAGTGTGAGGATGCTTGGGTGAAGATCGAGGGGTTCTCCCTCGCTCGCCTTCGGGACGATATTGGCACGGACCGCCTCCATCTGCTGTCGTGCCGCGAGACCTATCTCGGGCTTGATTGGCCACTTGCACAGAAGCGCGAGGCCGTACTCGACGTCGATTGCACGCATCTCGCGTCCGAGAGCGTCCGCCCGCTGAGCGCCCACCGTATATCCCGCCCGCACGAGGCGCTGCCTGGCCTCGGCATCGTCGGCCAAAGTCTGGTCGCGCCACGAGACAACCAGCTCGAAAAGCTCTGTGAGTCCCCTCAGCGAGTCCGGAATAGCGAATGACATGAGCCTCTCCTAGAACAGCTTGTTGACGAGCCCCGACATCCCCCAGACGAGACGGAAAACGCCGAAGCCCAGGAAGATCAGCTGCCAGCCGAAAGACCAACCGACGCTCGTGTTCGCGAAGATGCTGTTCGTGTATCCCTTTACGCCGCACATGTATAGGACGTACAGCCCTAGAAGAAGAGAGCAAAGAAGCCAGAGATTCGATACGAAGAAGTCCACCAGTACCGAGTGCGAGAGCTTGATGCTTGATTGTTGTGTCGACAGACGAAAGGGAGCAGCCTCGGCGCCTGCCTGCCGGGGCCGGCGCGAGACACCTCGTTTTCGTCCAACTCGACACTGATGACAGCGGCCGCCTGCGCGCGCGCTCAGCCTACGAGAGCGACAGCGCCGGAGCGCTTGCTGGCGGCACGGGTTGAGCGAATCCGCAAGCGCGTCCGCGCCGGTCCAGGGCGCCGGCATCGCACCCGAGTTCCCGCCAAAGCGGAAACTCCGAGCTGATCGGCAACGGGGGCGGACGGCCGACGGCGCGGCAGTCCCGAGATTGGCGAATTGCTGGGACGTCGCCCTGATTCGCCCAGGCACCGCATTGCAAGCAGTCGGGCGGGCCTCTCGCGTGGTGATCGCGATTCGTCACGTCGTTCACGGAGGGGAAGCTCCCGGCATAGTCGTTCGCGAAGATCGCTCAGCCAGCGGCTAGGTCGTCTTCGTGCTCACCGCGGTCCGACCTCGCGGTCGCGATCGCGTCGAGGAACCCATCCGGATCGACGAGGCTGATCACCACCTCGCGAACCGTTTCGCGCACGAACATGGTGTTCATCGTGCGAGGGGTGTGGCAGGGGGGATCGAGCGTCAGTTCGACCAGTCCGCTGGAGGCGCCGTTGACCAGCAGCCGCCCCCGCGTGACGTGCACGCCCGAGGTTCCGTGCAGGTCGCCGGCCCACCGGTGGGCGGAGCGGATCGATGCACGGGGTATCCGTTGCTCGAAACCGGGCGAGCGCACTCGGATCTCGTCCTGATCGACCTGCACCCCCGATTTCGGCCGCCCAAGCGAGAACACTCCGTCCAGGAACGCCGTCAGCCCGTTGAGTCCGTTCGCGTCGTAACGCAGCGCGAACCAGCGACTTCCCGGGTGCGCGTGCTCGCCCGTCGCGGCGGCGCGCTCGTTGAGCACCGCCCGCCGCGCGATCGAGTAGGGCTCGCCAGTCCGGGCCATCCGTTCACGGACCGCCGCCTTCAGCTTGTCGTGCGACATCGTGCTTCCTCTCCGGTGGCGCCGTCCCGGCGTCCGGCCACCGTCAAAGAATCGACGACCGCACTGCTGTCCTCACGCGAAGGCTGAGCCGCTCTTGTCCTCATCACCGCCCCAGCGCCGGGCTGAGGCTGGCTCGGATCCGGTAGGCGTGACTACCGCCACGAACGATAGCTCCACCCCGTCGCGAGGACAACCAGCATCCCAACACCAATCCCATCCGGCGCGTTGTGTACCAGCCGACGGATCATTCGCAGCTCGCCCCACACGAGGCGGGCGAGCCCGCGAGGCCGGATTGAAGCCGGGCCCCAGGCCGGCGCGCGTCGCTGGCTAACCGCCTGCGTCGGAGACGCTTCGCTCATCGGCCGGCCATCCCGCCAGCGGCAGAATCGCACCGCTTCGCGCGGATCTCGAGACCGTCAGCGTTCCGAGGCCGGCCGGGAGGCGGCGAACGGCGGCTGAGACGCCCTTCCCGCGCTAAGCGCGTCTTCGGACGACGGCGCCGAGATACCCGTGCGACAAGAAGAGCAGGTCTCCGCCAGCCATGGTCATGGGACTCCGGTCTGACTGCTCCACGCCTATAGCGGCCACGGCTGGGCCGTTGCCGCTTTGCTCAGCGACAGATAGCGCGGCGCCGCTCGAGGTCGAATCGGCTGCTCCAAGCTGGCGTACTTCCGCATTCCGAGGATCCAATAGTCGGCGTGGTCGCTGCCCCTGATCGTCCGAAGCGGCCCAGCCGCAAGCGACGACCGCATTGCCCCGGGCAAGGAGACGCCTTGGAGGGCTTCGACGGCATGGTCCTGACTGTCGCTGTCCACCGGAAGCGGCTGTCTCCGCGGGGAGCCTCAACCAGAGTGCTGCATATAGACCCAAAGCGAAAGCGAGCCGAGACGAGTCGGGCGTAGGTGACTACCGAGGGTCGCCACGCACTCGGCGGTTCAGCTCAGGTAGGTCATGTGATTCGTGGCCACGCTGCTCGGGCCCGTTCGAGTGCAGGAGAAGGTGCTTGGCGAGCCGGACCTCGCTTCAGACGCCCCCAGACGTCTACGCGTGGTTAGAAGGCGCCGGTTCCGCTCGGTGTACCGAGTCCTGTGGGTCCATCCCAACCCGGGGCCGCCGTGCACAGGGCGCTTCCGCCGCAGCTGCCGTTGCTTCCTGTCGCGACGTCGTTCAACGAGCCGGTGTCGTTGTACGGATAGCTGCCGACAATTGACGGCGCATTCCCGGCGAGCGCATAGACGCTCGCGACGATCGGCGACGCAACGCTGGTCCCGCCGAAAACCAGCCATCCGCTCATGCCCTGCAAGGAGTAGGTGTCGTAGACCGAGACGCCGGTATTCGGGTCCGCGTCGGCCGACACGTCGGCGACCGCCCGCTTCCGGCACACCGCGGTGATCGTGCTGTCGAGTGTCTGCCACGAGGGCTGTGATTCGTAAGCCGAGCAGCCGCTGCCGGCGCCCGACCAGGCGGTCTCGGACCAGCCCGTGGCGATGCTCCGGGTCAGCGTCGTCCCGCCGACCGCGGTTACGTCAGGGGAAGCCGCGGGATATTCGACGCCGTAGCTGCCGTCCCCCGAGCTGGCGGTGATGGCAAAGCCCGGGTGCGTGAAATACGACGTGTCATAGGAGCCCTCGCTCGAGAACTCGCTGCCGCCGTAGCTGTTACTAATCTCTCTCGCGCCGAGCTTTGCCGCTTCGTTCACGGCCGTGCCCAGGTTCGTCATGCTGTTCGACGAGGCCTCGACCAGCGCGATGTTGCAGTTCGGGCAAATGGCCGAGACCATGTCGACGTCGAGCGAGATCTCCTGCGACCAGCCGGCGTTGTTCCTCGGGAAGCTGCCCGTGCCGCCGGACTGGTTCACCTTGACGAAGCACGGCCCGCCCGGACTGACCACCTTGCCTGTGCTCACCGAGCAGGTGCTCACGGCGGGCAGGCCAAACGCGCTGCGGTAGCTCGCGAGATCCTGGGCCGCATTGGGATCGTTGTAGGCATCGACGATCGCGACCGTCTGGCCGCTGCCCCCGCTGGAGGACAGCGAGTATGCACTTTGGAGATCGCCGGGGTGGTAGCCGGCCGGCCCGCTAGTCACCTTCGGCTTGCCATCAAACGGCCCGCCGGTCGAAGTCGTCACGAGCTGCGAATCGCAGCGAGCAAAGCCCGCCGGGACGGCGCCGCAGACCGGGCGATGCGAGAGTCCGTTCGCGCTCGAGTGGGGCAGCGCGAACGCTGAGCTCGCGCTCGCCAATCCACCGACAACCACGGCCGCGAGGACAGATATGGCGTACCTAGGCATAAATCGGCTCCCTGCGTTCGACTCCGGCACGGCACCGGCATGTCACGCCCCCGCGCCTCAACTCCACGAGATTGCCGCACCCGGCAATGGGCCGTCAATCACGCAAATGAGGTAATCCCTGCCGGACCAGCCGGAGGAAACAAGCCTCCCCATCCGACGAGATCGGCGTCACTGCCGAAATGATCGATCATTGCGACACTCTTGCGGGAGCGGCTTGAAGAGTTCCCGGTCAGCCGCTACGTGTCGGTATTAGCTACGTAGCGCGTCTGCAGCATTGCCGTTTCGGGCGTCGTCTGGCAGCATCGTGCGCTGAAGGCCCTTCCTCGGCATGGAGTGAGGGGCGTATGCCGAAGGGGGCTTATCAATGGTTCGGGTTACTCTTAGTTCGCGGGTTGCCTCCATGGTCGCGGTGTCGGTGACCCTGACGGTTTGGCTGGCGGGCGCTTCAACGGCGCTCGCGTCGGGCTGGTCGATCCAGTCGACCCCCAACCCGTTTGTGGGGGGTGCGGTTTCCAGCGTGTCGTGCGGGTCTGCCACGTCGTGCGCCGGGGTCGGTGGCTACACCAACAGCTACAACCGTCCGGAGATGCTGGCCGAGCAGTGGAACGGCACCGGCTGGGCGATGGCGGCCACTGCGAACCCATCGGGTGTGGTGAATAGCAGCCTAACCGGCGTCTCGTGCGCGTCGGCGAACGCCTGCACTGCGGTGGGGAACGGCCTGAACAGCTCGGACACGGACGTGCCGTTGGCGGGGCAGTGGAACGGCACCGCCTGGGCGTTCCAGACCGTCCCCTCGCCGGCCTACAGCGGTCTATCTGGCGTGTCGTGCACGGCGGCCAACGCCTGCACCGCGGTGGGCTCATCCAACATCAGCTCGACCAGCAGCCAGACTCTCGCTCTCGCCTGGAACGGCAGCAGCTGGACGGCGCAGAGCACGCCAAACCCGTCGGGGGCGACGATCAGCGCGCTCTCGGGCGTGGCCTGCACGGCGGATGGTGCCTGCACCGCGGTCGGTTATTACGTCAACAGCTTGGGCGCGGACGCGACGCTGGCCGAGCAGTGGACCGCGAGCACCGGCTGGACGATCGACCTCCCGGCCAACCCGGGCGGGGCGCCCAGCGTCCTGACCGGCGTGTCCTGCACATCCGTGAATGCTTGCACCGCGGTCGGGCACTCGGTCGACGGCTCCGTGCAGCAGAGGCTGGCCGAGCACTGGGACGGCAGCAGCTGGACGATCACCCTCAACAGCTCCGGGACCGCCAACAGCAGCCTCTCCGGCCTGTCCTGCACGCCGGACAACGCCTGCATCGCCGTCGGGCAGGCCAACGGCGCGACGCTGGCCGAACAGTGGAACCCCGGCACCAGCAGCTGGACCACACTCAACACCCCCGTGCCCACCAACAGCGCCCTGTCGGGCGTGTCGTGCAACGCGGACAACGCCTGCACCGCGGTGGGGCAGGCCAGCGGCGGCACCCTGGCCGAGCAATGGAACGGCACCACCTGGACGATCGAGCCCACCCCGAACCCATCCGGGACGGGCATCCTCTCCGGCGTCTCCTGCGCAACGGCCACCGCCTGCAGCGCGGTCGGGTACTCCAACCCGGAAAACTCGCTGGCCGAGCAATGGGACGGGACCAAGTGGACGATCCAGCCCAGCTTGAACACCCAGAACTCGGCGCTGCACCCCGTCCTGTCCGGCGTCTCCTGCGCCGCGGCGAACGCCTGCATCGCGGCTGGTGCGGTGAACCACATCTACTGCCCGACTTACTGCAACCGGGGCTTCAAGATCGTCACCGGGACAGCGGCGATGCAGTGGAACGGCACCAGCTGGTCAGGAGTGTCGACCCCCAATCCCTCCCAGGCGACGCCGAGCAGCCTATCCGCCGTGTCGTGCCCAGCGGCCAACGCCTGCGTCGCGGTCGGAAGCGCAGGTGGAGGAACCCTGGCCGAGGCGTGGAACGGCGCCACCTGGGCGCTCCAGACGACCCCCACGACCGGCTCCGGGGTACCGACACTGTCTGGCGTTTCCTGCACGTCGAGCAGCGCCTGCATCGCGGTCGGCACCTCAGGCTACGGCGGTAGCGGCCGCCCGCCGACGCTGGCTGAGCGATGGAACGGCACGACCTGGACCATCCAAACCACGCCCAACCCATCCGGCGGGGGAGTACTGGCCGGCGTGTCCTGCGCGTCGCCGACAGTCTGCACGGCGGTGGGGAACTACCTCAACAGCTCGGGCATCCACGTAACGCTGGCCGAGACATGGAACGGCACGACCTGGACAGTCCGGACCACCCCGAACCCAGCCGGCGCGACGAGCAGCACCCTGTCCGCCGTCTCCTGCCCCCCCGCCACAAACGCGTGCACCGCCGTCGGCAACTACGTCAACCCCTCGGGCACCCACCTGACCCTCGCCGAACAATGGAACGGCACGACCTGGACGATCCAAACCACGCCCAACCCGAGCGCGACGTACAGCGTCCTGTCGGGCGTGTCCTGCACCACAGCCGCAGCCTGCACCGCTGTCGGGGACTACATCGACGCCCTAGGTACCGACGTAACCCTGGCTGAGAGCTACTCCGGATAGCCACGGAACCTCCGCGACAGCCTCCCCCGGCCCAGGCTCGCGTCAAATCGTCGTTCGCCGAGTGTGCCGCAAAGGGCTAGCAGCACAGGCATCGACACGCGCCTACACCGCCTGCATCCGCCCGACAATCCGGAAGCCGCCGCGACCGACCACCTCGACTGGCTGCGACCCGAGGTTCAGCCAGAGCGCCGCTCCACCACTCCAAGCAGCAGTCGTCCTCGAAGCGTCGCACCAGGCGAGCAACAGTGAGCAAGCTCGATGCCTCACTGCCGCGTTCGCGTGGCAGCAGCCACCTGAAGGGGGTCGTCCGCGCTGCCCCTTTCAAGCGAAGGAGCCACGATCTCGGCTACCCTGCCGGCCGCATCGGCTGCTCCTTCCGAACAGAAGCGGTCACGATACCCGCTGCGCTGCACGCCCGCGCGAGCGCGATTGCAGGTCTGCGACCTGGGTGAGCGGCGCGACCCGCAATTCGCCAATAGCAGGTTCGCGGTCGCCGAGGCGATGGCCGGGATCCAGGCGGCGTAGATGCCGAAGCATTCGTCCGACGCGTCCCGGGGAGTGCGCGCCGCAGCCGAGAGCCTGGGGGTGCTGCTTTAGACGATATGGAGGACCGGCGGCCTCGGAATCGAAGCTAAGTCGGTACCCCCGCGTCGCGGGGTGATGTTCGCTGTCGAAGCTGCAACTTCGACGCGGGCCCACAATAGAGGAGGTACCGACATGCCTGACGGTATCCGTTGGGTCGGTCTGGACGTGCATGCGCGCGAGTCGACGATCGCTGTGTTTGACCAGGCTACGGGCGGGGTCGCGACGAAGCGGGTGGTCGGCCGTCCGCACGAGCTTTTGCCGTTGCTGCGCGCTGTGGAGCGCCCGGCGCGGATGGTCTATGAGGCGGGCCCGACCGGCTACGGGCTCGCGCGTCGGGGGGATCGAGCTCGGCGTCTGCGCGCCGAGCAAGACCGAGCGTCCGGCGGACAGGGTCAAGACCGACAAGCGTGACGCGGTCCGCTTGGCGCGGTTGTTGGCTGCCGGCGAGCTCGTGCTGGTCACGATCCCGTCTGTCGAGCGTGAGCAGCTGCGCGATCTGGTCCGCTGCCGCGAGGACATCCGCTGCGATCTGGTCCGCGCGCGGCACCGGATCGGGAACTTCCTCTTGCGCCGCGAGATCTACTGGGAGGGCCCGGGTGAGGCGTGGACGCGCAAGCACCGCTCATGGCTGACCTCGATCCGGTTCTCCGATCATGCCTCGCAGGCGACACTGGCCGACTACCTGCACGCCCACGACGTCCTGATCGCCCGCCGCGATCAGGTCGAGACCGACCTCGCCAAGCTCGCGACAAGCGCTCCGTGCGCGCACACGGTCGCGAGGCTGCGCTGCCTGCGCGGAATCGACACGCTGTCCGCGCTCGGGCTCTGCGCTGAGATCGGGGAGTGGGGACGCTTCGATCATCCCGACCAGCTCTCCGCCTACCTCGGGATCGTTCCCTGCGAGCACACCACCGGCTCCCAGCGGCGGCTCGGGTCGATCACCAAGGCCGGCTCGACCCACGCCCGGCGGCTGCTGATCGAGGCCGCCTACCACTACCGCCGCGGCCCCGGCGTCGGTCAAGCGCTCGAGCTTCGCCAACGCGGGCACGCACCCGAGATCATCAACATCTCCTGGAAAGCGCAACGCCGACTCAACGCTCGCTGGCGCCAACTCAAAGACGCCCGGCGCAAACCCGGCGGGATCGTCGCGGTCGCTGTCGCGCGCGAGCTCGCCGCCTACTGCTGGGAGATCGCCACCTCCCCCACCACCAGCCCCGAACCGACACCCACCCCAACAACCCGCAAGAGACTCAGCAACTCACGCTAACCAACCCAGCTTCCACCCATCCCGTTGCGGTTGGCGAGGCGGCCCCGGCCATCCCGGCTCGCGTACAGCACTCCGCGATTCGTCGCCTGAGCACCCACCCCCGGGCGGGCGCGCTCGACTTTAGACGGCGGAGGTACGACGAACAGAGGTCTTGGCCAGCCCCCGAATATGAGCATGACCACCCGTCGCGAACCCCGCGAACGGCCGGGCCGCCTCGCCAACCGCAACCACACCAACTACCAACACCACCAACCACACAATGGCCATCAACCCATGCCCCTTGACAACCGCTCCTCCATATGGGCGACCAAGCAATCACCCGACCGCCGCCAGCCGCGCGATCGCGTTGCCACCACGGAGGCAGTCGCCAGCAACCGAATGGCCCTGACAAGCGCAATGGCGAGACGTAAAGATCGCGCGGACTAGGCACGAGTCCGGCACGGTGGACGATTGCGTTCGCCAACAATCGCCCGCTGGCCGCGCGTCGGCGGGGATGACTTCGCCACCCTCGCGCTGCTCACTTCGCCGAACCTCGTGGACGTGATGGGCGACCGGTCACCTTCAGGACCCGCGCTCCCCCCTCCGCCAGCGAACGCACAACGCCGGGGTATTGCTGTGCTCGAGCCCCGAGACGAAATCAGTGGGCGAGCACGGGCCCCAACCGCTGCTCGAGAGCAGCGCGGGGCAGCGCGCCAACAACTCGGTCGACCTCTCTCCCGTCCCGGACCACGACGAGCAACGGGATCGACTGCGCGCCAAACCGGGTCGCGAGTCCTGGATTCGCGTCGACATCGACCTTCACGACCTTCAGGTGCCCAGCGTGACGCTTAGCGAGGCCTTCAAGCACGGGCGAGATCATCCGACACGGCCCGCACCACGACGCCCAAAAATCGACCACCACGGGCACGGACGCGGTCGTCTCGGCCGTGAACGTGTCGGTGTCCGCGTCAACGATCCAAGGCAGCGTGGACTTGCATCGCGGGCATCGTGGGACTCCCTGGGCAATCGGGCCGACGCGATTGCGCGCGTCACACGTCGGGCAACTGATGACGGTCATCAATCACCAGGGTAGAACCCGGCCGAGCCGCGGTCGCCTCGCACCGTCTGATCAGCTGCGTGAGGTGCCGCTGGACGCATCCCCGCCGCGACGCGAAGGACATGCGCCAACCGGTCGACCGAGACCACTAGGACGGCGTGCTCGACCCGCTCGACGCCCCGTGCGCGGACGATGCACACCACGCCGAGTGCCCCGTTGCGAGCCCACCTTCGCCGGCGTCCTGACAGCCAGGCCACCTGCTCGCGACAACAGCGAGATGGCGCTGGTCGTACGACCTAGCCTTCGTTTCGATCGCGACCGCAATCCCGGTCGAGGAGATCGCCACCGCGTCAATGTCGCCGCGACCCCGCCACGGCAGAGAGTGCCGAACCCGCCACCCCTCCGCCCGAAGAGGGGCAAGCGCGCGCTGCACCTCGTCCTCCGAGTGGGCGCCGATTCGGCTGCGACCAGCGAGCAAAAGCGCCGATTTGCAGGGATAAAAGGAGTACCGCTACCGGGATTCGAGCCTGATTGTCGAGAGGCCCCCCCGCGCGCAATTCGCGTGACAAGCCTGTCCACATTCCTGTCCATATGTTGCCCCCGAACGCTAGAGTCACCAGCGCTCAAGCCGGATCTCACGTGTCGACACGCGGAATCATAATCCGCGTGTCGGGGGTTCGAGTCCCTCCTCCGGCATCGAGAAGTACCTGGAAACGGGCGCATTTCTTTGTCTGGCTTTCAGAGGGCGCGAACGCCACGAACCCCCGGCCACCGTCCGCATGAACCCGACTGGCCCCGGGCAGGACGTGCCCCGGGGCCAGTCGCGCGCGCCACTAGAGGACCGCGCAGTTCGACGAGACGCGGAGCGCGGCTGACCAGCGCCCGGACGACGGGTCGAGGATCCTGAAGTACGAGTCCGCCAGGCGTCCGCAATCGATCGCGCCGGTATTCAGGTCGAGCCGGCCGCCTGGCGTGTAGCCGGCTGGCCCAGCGTGCGTGATCCAGCTCCTCACTAGAGCGCCGTTGCTGAGCCGCCGAAGCTGGACGACGACGTTACCCACGTTGACGTGGTCCGCGTGCAAGCTGTACGCCAGATAGCCGCTGGGTTCGGTAACCGAGCAGACGTCGCCGCTGCACGACTGTCCCCCAACGCTGACCCCGTACACCGTGAACCAGAGGTGAAGCGAGTCGCGACGCGCCGCCGCCTGCGCGTTGTCGGCCCATGTCTGCGAGCGAATGGCGCCGGTCACGCAAACGTGATCGCTCGGGATCGCCTGTCGCCAGACGAAACCGAAAATGCACGTATCCGGGCCGTACGCACCGCCGGTCGGGCTGCGGCGCGCTGCCGCCTGGCTATTGTCGGAGGCGGCCTGCGCGCGGGTGGCGCCGGTCACGCAAACGTGATCGCCAGGGAAGGCGTCCCGCCACACATAGCCCTCGAGGCACGTGTCGGGTCCGTAGTTCCCAACCGCCAACGCCGAACCGGTGAACGCCATCAAACTCGCGATGAGCAACGCCACTGCCGCACCGGCCCCGACGAGCGCCGCGCGCGGTTGTGACAGGCTTCCAAACATACATTCCTCCTTGCCGCCCCCCGGGGCGCGATCGCTGAATGTCCTTCCGTTCAGAGCGGCAAGAACGCCCCGGTGATACGCACGGCGCCTCCCCCGCGCCGGCCGCCGTTTAGCTGGTTGAAGGCGTGAGCGGGACCGAGGCGTAAGCCCGTGAGCATGCTGGTATCAGGCGGCACGAACAGGGTCGTCAACCCCAACGCGAGCTGCTGGATTGGGCTGCAGTTCAAGCCCAGCGCGGCCGGCACGCGTTCGGGGATCCTGGCGGTAAACGACAACGCTCAACAGAACGCTCAGGCGTTCCTGCTCAGCGGGACGGGCGTCGCGCCGAACTCCGGACCGCAGGGGCCCGCAGGCGCGACCGGCGCCACCGGCGCCACCGGCGCGGGCGCGATCGGCGCCGCTGGTGCGACTGGCGCCACCGGTGGGCGCGGGCCGGCGGGTAACGTGGAGCTTGTCACCTGCAAGACCGTCACGAAGGTCATCAACGGCCACAAGAAGACAGTCCAGCCAGTACGGCTGACGCCAAAGCGCAAGATCAGCGCCGGCACCTACACGCTGACACTGACCGAGAACCGTCGGACGACACGGACGGTGATCACGATCCGCTAAGCAGCGCGATGAGCACCAACCAGCGATGCACTGCGAGGTGTTGTCCGTGCAAGTACGTGGCCGCCTCGGGCGACACTGCTGCTCTACCTCGGGCGGAACGACGGGAAATTAGCGGTTCAACGTGGTTGAGAGCTTGTAGGTCGTTGAGCGCTGGGAGAATGGATCGGTCGAGCGGGCTACGACGGTGAGCTTGACGCTCCGCAACCCAGCGAGCGCGGCTCGAGTGCGCGATTGGAATGTGATTGTCAGTTTGCGGCGACCGTTACCGAGAGGTAACGTGCCTGTCCCAACGACGTATGGGCTCAGCGTTGCCGTTGGAGATGCCAGTCCGAGGCGTCGCGCCAACTGTCCTGGGATCGTCGCCGTCGCGGCGTTCGAGCAGGGGCGGTTGCACACCAACGTCAGTCTGAGGCCGTGGAGCGCGGTGGCAAGCCGCTGACCTGGCTGGACGCTCACGCTGTCTGGCGGCGGTGCCGGCGCCGGAAGGTAGCTGAGGATCTGGCTGTAGAAGCTCGTCGGCGCAAGAACCGGAAGCATCTGCCAATCCAGCACGCCGCCGAGTGGATTCAGCGCCAGGCCCGCGCCCGTCACGGCGAGCCCCTCAGATTCGTTGTCCAGCGGGGACTGCGCGAGGGTGAACTCGGATTTGGGGCTCCCGGCGAGTGTCGGCGAGCCGTCATGAGCGCTGCGTGTCGCGTATGAGATGACTTCCGAGTACGTGCCCTGGTTGAGCGCAAGCAGCAGCCGCGGCGCGCGCGTGAACGCATCTTGGTAGAACGCCGCGCCGGTCACTCCGCTGGTCGGAAGCACCGATCCGAGATCGTTCCCGGTGATTCCACCGAGTGTGCCGGCGCGCTGACGTGCGGCCGTCTCAGGGTTCACATCGGCCGCGCGGTAGACGAGCAGATGGGTCCCGCTCGACGTCCAGATCCACCGGCCGTCCGGACTGATCTCCGCCCACATTGCTTTCTGGATCTGTGCGGTGCCGAGATTCACGTAGTAGCGGAACCGCAGGCTGGCGGGGTCGGCGACGCCGATCGCCCCGACGCCGCAGGTGTTGCCGCCACTCCCCGGGTAATAGCACTCGAGCGGCAGCAGAACTCTGCGACCGACGGGATCGAAGCTCAGGTCACCGGCGTGGTTGTAACCCTCGCGAGTCGTGGGGATCACCGCGACGTTCCCCGCCGTCTCTTCCAGCCGCGAGTTCGTACGGTACAGCCCCGAGGTCGTCCCCGAACTGACCCCGTCGAAGAAGAAATCACCCCGCGCCGGATCGAAAGTGATCCCCTGGTTGTAGGCGATGCTGGACGTGGTCACGGCGCTCGGACGCCACCCGGCCAGCGCCGGAGCGGCCCCCCAGCCCGCTGTCGCAATCATCCCGAGCGCGGCCAGCCAAGCCGACCATGCCCGTCGGCGCGGGCACCGAGGTCTGCCGTGTCCGATCACGGTCCTCCCCCGTCCATGCCGACACGGCCTGGAGCGTCTCCGCAAGCACGTGGCTCCGGCCGCGATGACCCCTGTGTAACCGTCGCCATGCGCGAACACTACGGACATCGATGCGCTCCGCAATCCGAGGCGAGCCCGCGATGGGTTCGGTAGTTCGCCGCATCCCCGACTTATCCGAGCTTGCAGCCGGTCTCTCGCCGCGCGTCCGTAACTCGCCGGCGAGCAGTTCGGTGCGTCCCAGCGAGGGCAGCGGGCGCTTGCGCTTGCCCGGGCACGGATCTGTCGTGGATAGAGATGAAACGGTTTGCGTCGATATTCAAGCCCTCCGGTGCGACCCCGCTGCATTGCGGCGGAGGAGAAGCGTGGTCGGAGAAGAACCAGACCGCGACATGAAGGCCACGGTCCCCCAGGCCAACATCGGTAAGGTCAGCGCCGGGCGCATTGACGTTGCGGAGATCGACGCTGGTCCGATTTCGATCGGCAAGCTCACGCTCGACGCGATCCACGTCGGCGTAAGCACGGGCAGCGTCAAGGCGCGCAACGTCGAGGTCACGGTCAGCGTCTCGATCGAGCTGGACTGGTGGGTCGGGGTGACGGTCGATGACCTGGGGAACTGGGGGTGGGACGGGACAATCCCTCTCGGTACGCAATCCGCGACGATCGGGCTCGGCGATCTGAACCTGTCCGGTCTGAAGTCTCTCGACCTCGATGTTGCCACCCTCGGGGTGACCAACATCAGCGCGGTCATCGCGCCGATCCGCGACCTGCGGCTCGGCCCGCTCGTGGCCGAGCAGATCGCCGCCCAGGGTCTCGTGCTGCCCGAACCCGACTTCACGCTGAGCGGGCTGGGCCTCGCCAGCGCCGTGATAGACGGTGTGTCGGTACCGGCCGCGGCGGCGGCCCAAGCTACCGTCGGTCACGCTCACGGGGAGGCACTCCCGCTCGGCACCATCACCATCCCGGGGCTCAGCCTACCCCGCGCTTCGGTGGGTGATATCGCGAGCGACGATCTCGCCGCCGGGGGGGAAGCCGATCCTTACATCTTCACCGCGGACGCGGGCGTGTTCGGGGGCACTCTGACCGTAACGCCCTCAGCGTCTCTCACCATGGACGAGCTGCGCATCAGCAACGTGCGGGCGGCTGCCTCCATCGGGTCGGTCACGCTTCAGAACGTCGTGTTGCCCTACGACGTGTTCGGCATCACGCTCTCGGAACTGGGCATTGACACCATCGCAGTCCCCACGTTAGAGGTGAGCTGATGGCACCACCAAGCCGACGGCGCCCGATCAGGGTGCAGGTTCAGACCGAGCGCGTCGAGGGCAAGATCGAGCTGCACGAAATCATCTCACGGCTCCAGCGCGGCGCCACCAGCGCGGCCCGGCGCGCTCGGCTGGACCCCGACGTCTCCAACGAGGTCGCCGATCGCTTCGGCAACGTGAGTAGGCTCGCGCGGCAACTCGCAGCCGAGCTCAGCCAGCTCAACGCTGAAGGCCACCGCCTGCGTCCACCGGCCCAGCGACGTCGACGGCGCTGAAGGCGCCCTGGCGTTCCGCGGACGCGCGGTGCGGCGCTCCCGACGAGCCCGGAGGCTCATGTGAGTGCGAAGCAGCGAGGCCGGGCGCGGAAAGCGATCCAGGTGCGATCGTGCATTACGCTCCGTGGATGAGCCCTCCCGCGACCCTTCTCATGTGGTTTCAACTGCGCTCCCCGGAGCTTGCCGAGGACTTTGAGCGCCTTATGACGGCGGATCGGGACATCGTCCGGGGGTCCCTGGACACGGTGTCGGATTGGCGACTCACGCGGCCGGCGGACGTGCCCGGACAAGCGATCGGTCAAGCCGATTACGTGCTGATCGCGGAGATCGTCGAAGTGGACCGCTTCGAGCAACAGGCGAGCGAACACGTTCAACGCTTGGCGGACGACTTGGCGCATCTCGTCTCGAGCCGGGGGATGCTCGTCGTGCGTCCCGTGCTTTGAACTCCGCGGTCGGTGGAGGGCGATCAGACCCTGCCAGCCGCTGCTGCTCTGGCCGGCGCGTCCGCAGTCTTTACTACCTGAAACTACGGATGTTCTTCTCGCCGAACGGGCGCACGATTGAGATGTAAAGAGCGTGAGCGTTCCACACGGGAACGACCGCCAAACGGGCCAGCGGCAGCCTAGCCGTCTGTGTTGTGGCGCTCACGCTCTTACTGTCTATAGGCGAGCGGTCGCTTGTCGACCATCCGCGAGGCGACCGGGCTCGATCCCGAGTGGAGTGTCAGCGATGCCGAGCCGTGACCGGTGGACGGGCGAATCGCGGTGGACCGTGGGAGGGGCTTCCGTTTTCGTCGCGTAGACGGATACGGTTTCCGCATGCACGCTCGCCGCTCCTCGTTGTCGGTGCCCGGCTCATCCGAGCGGATGCTCCAGAAGGCGGTCGGACTCGAGGTCGACGAGGTGGTAGCTGATTTGGAGGACGCCGTCGCGCCGGAAGCAAAACAGGCGGCGCGGGCACTCGTAGCTAGCTTCCTCGAGCGGGGGGAGTCCGTCGTCCCAGCCATCGCCGTCCGTGTCAACACGGTTGGTGGTCCGTGGGGCGAGCCGGACATCGTGGAGGTGGTGAGCCGGGCAGGGCCGCAGATCGGGTCGCTGGTCTTGCCCAAGGTCGAGTGCGCCGAGGACGTTGCCGTCGTCGATCGTCTGCTCAAGAAGCTGGGATCCCGGGCCGAGGGCGTCGCGATACAAGCGCTGATCGAGACCGCCGCCGGTCTTCTGCGCATCGGCGAGATCGCCGCCGCATCGACGCGCCTGGAGGCGCTGATCCTCGGCTACGCCGATCTGGCCGCCTCGCTCGGACGCACGTCTGCCTCCAGCGCGCCGGAGAGTTGGTTGTATGCACAGGAGAGGCTGTTGATCGCGGCGCGCTCCTACGGCTTGCAGGCGATCGACGGGCCGTATCTCGAGATCCGGGACGAGGAGGGGCTTCAGCGGCGTGTCGCGCACGTGCGGGCACTTGGCTTCGACGGCAAGTGGGCGGTCCATCCGGACCAGCTCGCGATCATCAACGCGGGGTTCACGCCCGCGTCGGAGGAACTCGCACGCGCGCATGGGATCCTGGACGCGCTGCGGGGGGCCGAGGGGCGGGGAGCGGTTGAGTTCCGGGGTGCGATGATCGACGAGGCGAGCCGCAAGCAGGCGCTGGAAGTGCTCGCCCGTGCGCGCGCCGCCGGTCTTGAGGAGTCCCCAGGATGAGTAGTCTGGGAGATCGTGCCGTGCTCGTCGGCGGTCCGTGGTTCGAGGATTTCGCCCGAGGCCAGGTGTTTGATGACGCCCCCGGTCTGACCCTCACCGACGGGCATGCCGCACTGCACCAGGCGGTGGCCGGAGATCGCCTGAGACTGGTGCTCGACGCCGCGTTGTGTCGCGAGGTCACGGGCCAGGACCGGGCCATGGTTCACCCCAACCTGGTTTGCGACATCTCGATTGGTCAGTCAACGGGCCCTTCCCAGCGCGTGCGCGGCAACCTGTTCTATCGGGGCTTGGTCCTCGCGCGCCCGGTGTTCATCGGGGAGACGCTGCGGACCCGCACGGAGATCGTGGCGCTCAAGCAGAACCGCCGTCGGCCCGACGCGCCCGCGACCGGGCTGGTGGCGATGCGCGTGCGGACAACTGACGAATACGGCGAGCCGGTGCTTGACTACTGGCGGTGCCCGATGATCCCCCTGCGCGAACAGGACGCGGATACCAGCCACGCCGATGACTTCGGCGAGATACCGCAGGCGCTCGATCCGGCGAGGGTCCATGGCGCGCTTCCACGGGATTGGCGGCTTGACCGGCTCCGCGCCGTGGCACCGGGCCCTCACTTCGACGACCTCGCCCCGGGGCAGACCTTCGTCCTCGAAGCCGGAGAGACAGTCACCGGCGCAACGGAGCTCGCGCGCCTCACCCTCAATGTCGCCACGGCGCACACCGACGCGACCGGTAGCGCACACGGCCGGCGGTTGGTTTACGGCGGCCACACGATCTCGGTCGCGGCGGCGCACGCGACGCGGGCGATCCCGGCCATTGCCACGATCGTGGCCTGGCACGGCTGCGAGCACCTCGGGCCGGTGTTCGAGGGAGACGTGCTGCGGACCGAGCTGAGCGTCGAGAGCTGCACGGCTCCGGCGCTCGTCGAGCTCCGCGCGCGGGTGAGCGCCACGCGACCGGGCGCCGAGCCGGCACCGGTGCTCGACTGGAGTTTCGTGGCGGTGGTCGCCTAGATGCCCGGCATTCTCGAAGGCCTTCGGATCGTTGAAGGCTCGGCCTTCGTCGCCGCGCCCCTGGGCGGGATGACCCTGGCTCAGTTGGGCGCCGAGGTGATCCGCTTCGATCCGGTTGGGGGGGGCCTCGATCGCGGGCGCTGGCCTGTAACCGCCGACGGCAAGAGCCTGTTCTGGGCGGGGTTGAACAAGGGCAAGCGTTCGATTCAAGTCGACCTCACGAGTGACGCCGGCCGCGACCTCATCACGGCGTTGGTCACCGCTCCGGGCCGCGATGCGGGCCTGTTCCTGACGAACTTTCCCGCGCGCGGCTTCCTTGACTACGAGCGCCTGGCGAAACGCCGTCCGGACCTGATCATGGTGAACATCGTCGGCAACTACGACGGCTCATCAGCCGTCGACTACACGGTGAATCCGGCGACCGGCTTTCCCTGGGCGACCGGGCCGCGCAACCTGTCGGTGCCGTTCAATCACCTACTGCCGGCCTGGGACGCCATCACGGGAGCGCTGGCCACGACCGCCCTGCTCGCCGCCGAGCGAGCGCGCTCGCGGACCGGCACCGGTGACTGCGTCCGGATCGCCCTCTCGGACGTGGCCTTCTGGATGGTCGGAAACCTCGGGAAGATTGCCGAGGTGCAGATCAGCCGGCACGAGCGCGTTAAGGACGGTAACTACCTGTACGGTGCGTTCGGCCGCGACTTCGCGACGAAGGACGGCCATCGCGTGATGATCATCGCCTTGACCCTCCGCCAATGGCGAAGTCTTGTCGAGGCGACCGGACTCGAGTCGGCGCTCAACGCGATTTCAAGCGTTCTGGACGTCGATCTGGACGACGAGGGCGGGCGGTTCGTTGCGCGTGAGTTGATCGGAGCCACGCTCAAGCCGTGGGTGCTCGCTCACACGCTCGACGAGTTGCGCGACATCTTCGACCGCCACGGCGTCTCGTGGGGTCCGTATCAGACGTTTACCGAATTGGTGGAGCGCGATCCGCGCTGCTCGACAGACAACCCGATGTTCTCGCTGGTCGACCAGCCCGCCATCGGAACCTACCTGATGCCAGGCTCGCCGCTCGCATTCTCGAGCGCGGAACGGCTTGCAGCGATGCCGGCGCCGCTGCTTGGCGAGCACACCGACGAGGTGCTCGCCGGCGTGCTGGGCCTGTCGGACCGCGAGATCGGGCGATTGCACGACGATGGCGTCGTTGCTGGTCCGACGCCGGTGCAACCCGCGGGCACATGAGCCTGTCGGTGGCAAAGGAGACAATCGGTATTAATCCGAACCTTGCCGGTGCATTTCCGCTTTACCCTTCTCGGTCCGGCTCCGAACGCAGTCGGACGGCCGTCGAGAGCGAGTTCGCAAGCCCGGTTGTTGTTTGACCGACGGTTCGGCGTTGCGTACTGCCGAAGCGGATTAGCGCCAATAGGTGGTACAGGTTGACGACTGTCCGCGGACTGTCGTTCTGCTGCCTACGTCCTGAGTCCCGATCCTGAGTCCCGAGGAGCGCCCCGCATGGCTGTCCTGACCGCGGTTAAGTACGTGTATGACTTCGACGAGGGCTCGCGGGCGATGCGTGAGCTGTTGGGCGGTAAAGGGGCAGGTGTGGCTGAGATGACGCGCGTCCTGGGACCTGACCGGGTCCCGGCGGGCTTCACAATCACGACCGAGGCCTGTGTCGCCTATATGAACGGGGACCGGACGTATCCGCAGGGCCTGCAGGACCAGATCGACGAGGCGCTCGAGCGGCTCGAGCTGCGGATCGGGAGGCGGCTGGGCGATCCGCATGATCCGCTGCTTGTATCGGTCCGGTCGGGAGCGCGCGAGTCGATGCCGGGAATGCTCGACACGGTGCTCAACCTCGGCCTCAGTGACGCATCGGTGCTCGGGCTGGCGCGAGCAACGAGCAACGAGCGGTTCGCCTGGGACTCGTATCGGCGCCTCGTGCAGATGTTTGCCAACGTGGTGCGCGGCGTTCCGGGCGAGTGGCTCCAGGCCGTCATCTCGGAACTAAAGGCCGAGCGCGGCGTCAAACTCGACACCGAGTTGACGGCAGCCGATCTGCGCCTGCTGGTTGAACGCTTCAAGGCGCTCATCGTCGAAGTGACGGACAAGGCGTTTCCGCAGGACCCGCTCGAGCAGTTGCGCGGCGCGGTATGCGCGGTCTTCGATTCGTGGCAGGGGGAACGAGCGGTTCACTACCGTCGGATCAACTGGATCCCGGACGACTGGGGTACCGCAGTCAACGTCCAGCAGATGGTGTTCGGCAACAAGGGCGACACCTCCGGCTCAGGGGTGGCGTTCTCGCGGGACGAGATCACCGGTGCGCCCGACCCGTCGGGTGACTTTCTCGCGAACGCTCAGGGAGAGGATGTTGTCAGCGGTACCCGCACCCCAAAGGATCTGAAGGAGCTCGCCGAGGTGATGCCGGAGGCGCACGGGCAACTAATCGGAATCCTCCGGACGCTCGAGCGCCATTACCACGACATGCAGGACACCGAATTCACGATCGAAGACGGCCGGCTGTACATGCTGCAGACGCGTAATGCGAAGCGCCCCGCCCAAGCGGCGCTGCGGTTCGCGTGCGACGCCGTCGACGAGGGCCTGCTGAGCGAGGCGCAGGCGCTCAGGACGCTCGACGCCGCCTCCCTCGAAGCGCTGCTGCACCCGACGTTCGATCCCTCGGCTGACTACAACGTGATAGCTCGCGGTGTCGGCGCCTCACCCGGGGCGGCCCAGGGGGCGGTTGTCCTCAGTGCCGCCGATGCGGTCGCCGCGGCGGAGGACGGGCGAGCCGTGATCCTCGTCCGCCCGTTCACGGAGGCCGACGACGTCGCCGGCTTCCACGCCGCGCGGGGCATCCTGACCTCAGAAGGAGGCAAGGCATCACACGCGGCACTGGTGGCACGGGGCATGGGCCGACCCTGCGTGGTAGGAGCAGCGGCGCTCGATATCGACCTCTCCGCGCGCGAGATTCGAGTCAACGGTCACACGGTCCGGGAGGGCGAGCACATTTCAATCGACGGAACGACTGGCACCATCACGACCGATCGAGTCCCTCTCGTCGATGCCCAGATGACCGAGCAATTCAAGCGCGTTCTCGCCTGGGCCGACGCAGCGCGCGGTCTCGGCGTGCGCACCAACGCCGACACGCCCGAGGACGCCAACCGTGCCCGAGAGTTCGGAGCCGAGGGCATCGGGCTCTGCCGGACAGAGCACATGTTCATGGCCGCCGATCGGGTTCCGAAGATGCGCGCGATGATCCTCGCTGACACCCTCGCCGAGCGGCGCGCCGCCCTGGATGAACTGCTGCCACTCCAGCAGTCCGACTTCGAGGGCATTTTCGAGGCGATGTCGGGGCTTCCGGTCACCGTCCGCCTGCTGGACCCGCCGCTGCATGAGTTTCTGCACTCACCGATCGAGCTCACCATCGAACTCGAGCGCGCACGGTCGAAGGCCAACGTACCCGAGGAAGAGTGCCGGCGCCTGGAGCGACTGCTCGAGCGCGTCATTGCCCACCAGGAGACCAACCCGATGCTCGGGACGCGCGGTTGCCGGCTCGGCCTCCTGTACCCCGAGATCTACGAAATGCAGGTCCGCGCCATCGCGCGGGCCGCCGTTGCGGTCCGAGATCGTCTGGGATCCCTACCGCAGATCGAGATCATGGTGCCGCTGGTCGACTACGAGCAGGAGCTCGCGCACGTGAGATCGGCGATCGAGCGAGTCATGGAATCCGAGGGACTCCGCGCCGGGGAATACGCGATCGGCACGATGATCGAGCTGCCGCGCGCGTGCTTACTCGCCGACCGGATCGCCGACAACGCCGATTTCTTCTCGTTCGGCACCAACGACCTCACCCAGACTGGACTCGGGTTCTCCCGTGACGACATCGAAAGCAGCATCCTCAGCCGTTACATCGAACTCGGATTGCTCGACCGCTCGCCGTTCGAGACCCTGGACATCCCAGGCATTGGACAGTTGCTGCGCATGGGCGCGTGGCTGGGCCGCAAGACCAAACGGTCGCTCAAACTCGGCGTATGCGGGGAGCACGGCGGCGACCCGGACTCGATCGCGTTTTTCCACAGCTCCGGCATCGATTACGTGTCCTGCTCCCCGTACCGAGTCCCAGTTGCCAGAGTTGCGGCCGCGCAAGCGGCGGTCGCTGACGCGGCAGCCACGGAAGCCGGCGCCATGAGGGGTGACTGCGTAATAGCTCCCACGTGACGTGCGGATGCTGCGTAACGACCGCGGTGTTGGCGACCGCGGGTTGTCGCCTCAGGAAGATGATGCTGCTCGCGAGAACGAAGATCGGGAACAGCACGAAGCCGATGATGTCGAGGACTAGCCCGAACGAGGCGATGACGTAGACGATCCCCGCCGCCCAGGAGAAGGCCGTTGACTTCCTCCACACCCGGGCTTGAGATGTCCGCGCCGACCCTACTGCGGCCTCAACAAATTAGCAGGTGATTTCTAGAACGTTCTCTTCAATATTTGTCCGATGGGCGAGTGGAGCTTCTTGACGAACCACGCCCGAGTGCTGGTCTGCATCGCGCGCGATCCGGGTGTCCGCCTGCGCGAGATCGCCGGTGTGCTCGGCGTCACCGAGCGCCGCGCGTTCGGGATCGTCAACGACCTGACCGAAGCCGGCTACGTGGTCAAGGAAAAGGACGGCCGTCGCAACCGCTACCGCATCCAGAGCCACCTGCCCCTGCCGGCGCCCATCGGTCGAGAGCCGACCGTCGGCGAGCTGCTGGGGGTGCTCGTGGACACCAGCGCGACGGAGTCCCCGAGCGCGACGGAGTCCCCGGAGCGGCCAGGCCAGGACGGCGGGTCGCGCCGACGAAATCGAGGCGCTGCCGCACAGAGGACCAGCCCGGCGAAGCGGGGGTGACCGGCCTGACGGTCCTGTTCGTCGTCCTCGCTGTGGTCCTGACGGTGCCCGTGTATGCGTTCGCGGTGCGGCGCTTGCTGGGTCTGCGTCTCTCGCCGCCGCGTGCGTGGATCGGTGGGCTGATCGCGTTGGCGTGCGCCTCGCCGATCATCACGGCGATCGGCAGCTCGATCGCCAAGCACAACGGCAGCTGGTCGTTGCTGCCGGCGGCGTGGTTCGTGATCCTCGGCGTGGCGATCGCGCTGCTGATCGCGATGCTGGTGCTGGTGATCTTCGAGGCGCTGGTGCCGAGCGGCGCGATGCCGGGGCCGCTGTACCTGATCCGGGCATCGCGCAAGCGGGTGCGGCGGGTCCGCCGCTACTCGCAGATCGGTCGGATCCTGCTGCGACGCGGGATGCTGCCGTACCTTCGGGGGACTCGCCGCTCAGAGCTTCGCACCCGTGACGGGCGCGCCGCGCTCGCTGGTTCGCTGCGGCTGGCGCTTGAGGACGGCGGCGTTACGTTCATCAAGCTTGGACAGGTGCTCGCGACACGACGAGACTTGCTGCCGGTCGAGTTCATCGACGAGCTGAGCGGGCTGCAGGATGACGCCGCGCAGATTCCGTGGCCGCAGGTCGAGCCCGTGTTGGGTCTCGACCTGGGGGCGGACGTCGATGACGTGTTTGCCAGCTTTGACCGGATCCCGCTGGCGGCCGCCTCGATCGCGCAGGTGCACGCCGCGACGCTCGACTCGGGTGAGCGCGTGGTGGTGAAGGTTCGCCGGCCCGGCATCGACACGGTCGTGGCGTGGGATCTGGACATCGTCGGCCGACTCGCGATGCGCTTGCAACGCTCGACGCGGTGGGGCCGGGGAGTCGGCGCGGTGGACCTCTCGCATGGGTTCGCGGAGGCGCTCAGAGAGGAGCTCGATCTGCGGATCGAGGCGCAGAACATGACCGCCGTGCGGGCGGCGGCAGCCGCGGGCGGAGCGAACGGATCGGTCCGGATCCCAAAGCCCCATCCGTCCCTGTGCACGGCGAACGTGCTCGTGATGGAGCGCCTCGAGGGCCGCGCGCTGGGAACGATCACCCCGAGCGAGGAGATCGGCGACCGTCAGCTGCTGGCCCGCACCCTGTTGGACACGCTGCTGCGCGAGGTGATGATCGAGGGCATCTTCCACGCAGACCCACATCCAGGCAACGTGCTCCTGCTGGCAGACGGCCAGCTCGGCTTGCTGGACTTCGGCTCCGTCGGACGGGTCGATGCCGGACTCAGAGCGGCGCTTGCGCGACTGCTGTTAGCGGTGGACCGGGGTGATCCCGCGGCGCTACACGACGCGCTGCTGGAGATCGTCGAGCGCCCCGAGGAACTCGACGACCCCGCGCTCGAGCGGGCACTGGGCCAATTCATGGCCCGGCACGTCGCGCCCGGCATCACCCCCGACGCTCGCATGTTCACCGGCCTGTTCCGGATCCTGGCCGAGCACGAGCTATCGGTGCCGCCGGAGATCGCTGGCGCGTTCCGCGCGCTGGCGACGATCGAGGGCACGCTGACCGAGTTGGCGCCCGGCTTCGACATCCTCGCGGAAGCGCGCCGCTTCACGACCGAGCAGCTCGCCGAGCAGCTGAGCCCCGAGGCGCTGCGCAAGAGCGCCACCGACGAACTGATCTCACTGATGCCGATGCTGCGCCGCCTGCCGCGTCGCCTGGACCGCATCAGCGGCTCGCTCGAGCACGGTCGACTCGGCCTCAACGTCCGCCTGCTGGCCGACGCAGGCGACCGCCGCTACCTAACCGCGCTCGCACACCAGTTCATCCTCACATTCCTGGCCGCCACCCTCGGCGTGATGGCGGTGCTGATGCTCGGTCTGCACGGCGGCCCGACCGTGACCCAACGAGTCACCCTGTACGCGTTCATCGGCTACTGCCTCCTCGTGTTCGCCGGGATTCTCGCGCTGCGCGTGCTGGTACTCGTGTTCCGCCCCGGCGCAGACTGACCGAGCGGAGTGAGCCGGCCGAGGATGACGTGTGCCTGAGGTCCAGCCGCGCATACACGTCGGGATTCCGGCGCCCCCAGCCGCGGCCGGCTACTTGACCGTGACGCTCAGGTTGCCGGTCAGGGCGCTCGGAGTGGCCGCGAGCCAGCCACTGAACTGCTTGAGCTGACTGGCGATCAGCTGCGCCTGCGCGGACTTCACGAGGCCGCCGGTGAGCTTGAGCGCCTGCGCCAGGTCCACGTTGAACGCGATCGCGCCGTGACCGCTGGACTGCGCCGTCGGTGCGGCGGCGAAGGCGCGCAGCTTGGCCGGCGAGGTGTTCCCGGCCACCAGCTGGTTGCCCACCACGCCGACCGTCAGGGTGAGCGTTGGGCTGGTGACGATGTAGAAGCCGCCGCCGACCGGCCGCATGTGCACCTTCGGCGAGAAGACCTGGATGTGGCTCTGCAGCGCGGCGAGCGTCTTGCTCACACTCGCCGGATCGCTGACCCCGGCGCGGATGAGACTGACCTGGCCCTGGCCTGCGGTGATCAGATCGCCGGTCAGCTGGCCGAGCGCACCGGTGGCGTCGATTCCGTATGCACTCTTGAGCGCGCCCAGCGCCGCCACGAATTGCCCATATTTCGTGGGATCGACGGCCTGGAGGGTCGACTCGACAAACGTGGCGATTTGGGCGGGATCCCTGATCCCGAAGCTTCCCGATCCGCCCGAGACGAGGGCCGGCGGCGAAGACCCGGCGGCGATCGGGAGCTGTGCGGGACTGAGCTGGTGGCCGGTCGTGTCGATCTTCCAGTCGAGGCTCAAGCCGGTCGAGGTGGGGCTGATCGCGACCCCGTAGCTGTTGATGGCGGCAACCCACGGGACGAGACGAGCCTTGGCCGCCTGCTGGGTGGCGAGCAGCCCCTTGACGTTGCCGGACACCCGCACCAGCGAACCCGACGGGAGTCCCGCGATCTCCTGGGTGTACTCCGTCAGGCTCATGCCGCCGCCGTTTGCGTGCCGGTCGAGCGCCGCGTTGACGAGGGCCTTGGTGTCGGCGCCGACCGCGGTCGCCCCATCCACCGCGATCACGGTCGACCCATCGCGGTTGGAGTAGAGCGTCGCCCCGTCGTGGGAGCCGATCTTGCGATCCCCGATCGACCGGTTGCTCACGAGCGCGTTCAGCTTGCTCGCGTCCTTGGTGACCCAGACGGCGATTCCCTTGAGCTTGTTTCCGGCGGCCGTCGTGGTTTCGAGCGTTCCGACCGCCACCGGATTGCCCAACAGCGGCTTGATGTCGGTGTCGTAGTTGACGCCCTGCTTCTGCAGCTGCTGCTTGAGGCTGTTGGTCAACAGGCTGGCCACCTGGAACTTCGACAGCAGCACGCCGAGGCTCTTGACCGGCGCCGAGTTCGGGTCCGTGGTGATCGTGGCCACCACGGGCGATCCGGCTGGCAGGTAGGACAGCTCGGTGGTGAGCGGATCCCCACTCGACGCGCCGCTGGAGGCGGACCCGCAGGCGGCCAGCGCGCACGCCAAAGCGATCCCCGCCAACGCCGTAGACAGACGGTTACTGCTGCGCACCGAGACACCCAGTACGACTAATCGCCTGAACGTGTCGCAGTTCGGGCGCGGAGCGATTCCCGTGGCGCCGACCGCTCAGCGCCGCCGGCGGCCGCCGACGCACCGCCCACCTGTGCCTTCAGCTGATCGAATGAGTCCCGCATGATCTCGGGCAACGGCCGCCCGTTGGCCTCGTCGATCCAGCGCTCGAACGCGATCCGGAACACCGCGATGGCAACCTCCGCGGTGAGACTGGCGGGGGGGTCGGCCAGGCCGCGCCGGCGCAACGTGTCGGCGATGCCGGCGGACAGCGACGCAAGCTTGATCAGCTCGCGTTCGCGCAGCTCCGCGTTGGCGGCGATGATCGCCTGGCGCCGACGCGCGAAGGCCCGCCGCTCCTGGAGGAGCCGGGCCGCGGCGTCGAGACCCTCGGCCGCGGCGTCGATCGGCGTGAGCGAATCGGGTGCGCTCGCGATCGCGCTCACGACCAGCTCCTGGAACTCGCCGCCCCCGGCGAAGAGAACCTCGCGCTTGTCGGAATAGTGGCGAAAGAAGGTTCGCTCGGTCAGTCCGGCGCGCTCCGCGATCTCCGCGACGGTCGTGTTCTCGAACCCGCGCTCGTCGAACAGCGCGAGCGCCGCCTGCTCGAGCCGGCCGCGACTGTCGGGTTCCCATCGGCCCATGCTCGGATTCTATGTGATGTCAGTGACTGTCATAACGTGCTAGAGTGATGTCAGCGGCTGACATCGGGGCCGTCTCCCTCAAACCAGGAGGAATCACCGTGCGTGTATTTGTCACCGGCGCGACCGGATTCATCGGGTCGGCCACCGTCAGAGAGCTCCTTGCCGCCGGACACGAGGTCGTCGGACTGGCCCGCTCCGACGGCTCCGCCGCGAGGCTGGCCGAGACCGGAGCCGAGGTCCACCGCGGCTCCCTCGACGACCTCGACAGCCTGCGCGCCGGCGCCGCCGCCTCAGACGGCGTCATCCACACCGCCTACATCCACGACTTCTCGCAGATGGAGAACGCGGCGGCGACCGACCGGCGAGCGGTCGAGGCGCTGGGCGCGGCGCTCGAGGGCTCGGGCCGACCGCTCGTCGTCACCTCGGGCACCGCGCTGATCAGGCCCGGACACGTGGTCACCGAGGACGACGCGGGCGATCCCAGCCGGTCGGGGCATCCAAGGTTGGGCAACGAGCGGGCGGCGATAGCGCTGGCCGACCGCGGCGTGCGCATCTCGGTGGTGAGGCCAGGCGCCTCGGTGCACGGCGAGGGCGACCACGGCTTCGTCCCGTTCCTGATCAACCTCGCTCGCAGCAAGGGCGCCTCAGGCTATCTCGGCGATGGCGCCAACCGGTGGCCGGCGGTGCACGTCCTCGACGCCGCTCACCTCTACCGCCTGGCGTTGGAAGAGGCACCAGCGGGCTCGGTGTTCCATGCGATCGGCGACGAAGGCGTGCCGACGCGCGAAATCGCCGAGCTGATCGGACGCCACCTGAGCGTGCCGGTGACGCCGATCCCCGCGGAGAACGCGGACGAGCACTTCGGCTGGATGGCCCGCTTCTGGGGCCTCGACGCTCCGGCCTCGAGCGCGCTGACCCGGGCGCGGCTGGCGTGGAATCCCACGCACCCGGGACTGATCGAGGACCTCGAGCAGGGTCACTACTTCCGCGCCGAGCAAGCCGTCGCGGCGTGATCGCCGTGCGTTTCTAGCTTCGAGAGCGGTGCGAGGTTGCGCTCGCCACCCGGCGCTGCCCGAGCCAGGCGCTCAGCTCCGGTGCCGGCACGGGACGGCTGAGGTAGTACCCCTGTGCTGCGGTGCAGCCGAGTGCGCGCAGCCGATCCCACACCTGCTCGTTCTCGACTCCCTCGGCCACCACGTCGAGGCCGAGGTTGCGGCCGAGATCGATCGTCGAGCGCACGATCGTGGCGTCGTCCTCGTCCTCGTCCATGTTCATCACGAACGACCGGTCCACCTTGATCTCGCTCACCGGCAGTCGCTTGAGGTAGGCCAGCGACGAGTAGCCGGTGCCGAAGTCGTCGACCGACAGCCGGATGCCCATGGCGGACAGCTGCTCGAGGATCAGCTTGGTCCGACCCGGGTCGGTCAGCATCGCCGACTCGGTGATCTCGAATTCGAGCAGCTCCGACTCGACCCCCCAGCGCTCGAGCAGACCCTCCACCTCGTACGGGAAGTCCCCGTCGACGAGGCTGCGAGCGGACAGGTTGACCGCGATGGCCAGCCGCAGTCCGTCCTCGAGCCACGCGCGGCACTGGCGCAGCGCCTCCTCGATCACGTACAGCGTGAGTGGCTTGATCAGACCGGTCTGCTGCGCCATCGGGATGAACTCGTCGGGCGGGACCAGGCCACGCTCCGGGTGCTGCCAGCGAAGCAGCGCTTCGACCGCGTGCACGGCGCCGTCGGCGAGCACCGCCTTGGGCTGGTAGTAGAGGACGAGCTCGTGCTGGTCGAGCGCGCGGCGCAGCTCGCCCATCAGGGTCACGCGCGGCGTCCCATGGCGGATGCGACTGGCGTCGTAGAAGGCCCAGCCGCACTTCTCTTCCTTGGCGTGGTACATGGCGGCGTCGGCGCAGCGCAGGAGCGTCTCGACGTCCTCCCCGTCCTCCGGATAGGTCGCGATGCCGATCGACGCCTCGAGCGAGAGCGACAGGCCCTGGAGGGCGACCGGCTCTTCGATGGCCTCCTTCAAGCGCTCGACCGCATGCAGCACGTCGGCGCGCTTGCGTATGTCGGGCAGGAGGATTCCGAACTCGTCGCCGCCCAGCCGCGCGACCGTGTCCGAGGTGCGCAGCGCGGCATCGAGACGGCCGCTGAGGACGACGAGAAGCTCGTCGCCGGCGGCGTGACCGAGCGAGTCGTTGATCTCCTTGAACCCGTCGAGATCGACGACGACCACGGCGGCCCGGCCGTCGCTCCGGCGCCGTGGATTCACGACGTGGCCGATGCGCGCGTGGAACAGCGTCCGGTTGGCCAGGCCGGTGAGCGCGTCGTGCTGGGCCTGATGTTCGTTCAGGGCGGCCTGGGAGAGCAAGGCGGCCTCGGCCTCCTTGTGCTGGGTGATGTCCTGGATCATCGCGATCGCGAAGCTCGCCTCACCCGCTGCGTCGTGCACGAGCGAGGCCGCCGCGTCGACCCAGACCACCTGGCCCTCGCGGCCGACGAAGCGATGCTGCATGCGCAGCGAATTTCCGCCCCCGGCCACCATGCGCTGGTAGGCGGCGCGCGTCTTGCGGCGATCCGCCTGGTGCACGAACTTCGAGAGCCGGTGGCCGGCGATCTCCGCGTGGCCGAAGCCGAGCAGGCGCTGGATGGCCGGGTTCGAGTCGAGGATCGCGCCGTCGAGGTCGAGCATAACCATGCCGGTCAGGGCATTGGCGAACGTCGCCTCGAAGCGAGCCAGCGCCTGCACCTGGTCGCGCTTGGCCTCGAACTCGGCCGCGTGCGCCATCGCTCCGGAGAGGATCACCGACAGCAGCTCCATCGTGGTGAGCTCACGCTCGCCGAACACGCCGGCCTGCTCGCCGTAGAGCAGCAGCAGACCGACGGCCTGCCCGGCGTGCAGCAGCGGAACCGCGATGATCGACCGAACCCCGCGACTGCGCGAAAGCGCCGCGTCGACCCGATCGTCGTTCTCGGTGTCGAGGCACAGCAGCGAGCGGCCGCTGCGCATGGCGTGGCCGGACAGGTTGTCGCCCAGCGGGAGCCGGTGCGGCTTGGCGATCTCGGGCGCGCCGCTGATCGCTCCGCACACCAGCGCGTCGCCGTCGAGCAGGCGTACGGCGGCGGAGGTGCCTCCGGTCAACTCGCGCGTACGGTCGGCGATGCGCTGCATGACCGCCTTGAGGTCCAGTCCGACGGCGGCCAGCTCGTGCTGCATGTCGACGACCGCGCGCAGGACCGAGACGTCGAGCGTGGAGCCGCCGTCGCGGTCAGGCTGTCGATCCGGTTTGGTCGGGTTCACGCACGCGTGCATCGGCACCCCGACCCAAAGGTTTAGCCGCGAGGGCTCCAGGCGGACACCTCGGGCCACCTCAGGCAGGGCATGTGCCTCGCGCGCAGGTCGGTCGTGATCAGCGTGGCGAGGGATGGGTGCTGCGAGAACCGCGCGCTCGCGGCAGCCATGCGAGATCCAGCATGCGCGGATGATCAAGCCGCCGCGCGCGCTCACCGGCGAGGAGATCGAGGCGCTGCTCGCCCTCGACGTTCCCGCCCGGCTGGCCACGATCGACGCACTCGGCTTTCCTCATGTCACGCCACTGTGGTTCGTGTGGGCGCAGGGCGCCTTCCACCTGACGAGCTACTCCGACCGCCCCCACCTGCGGCGTCTGGAGCGCAACCCGCACGCGGGCCTGGTCATCGATGTCGAGCGGCCAGACCGTGGCGACGGCGAGCGACCGAACCGCCAGGTTCGCGCGGTCGGCGTGGCCGAGCTGTTCGCCGATGCGAACTGGGAATGGACCCAGCGGATCGACGACAAGTACGAGCATGGCGACGGTGCAGCGGCCCGCAGCGCAAGACGGCGTGCGGGCGGCGAGCGGACGGTCATCCGGCTGCGGCCGGACCGGCTCGTCGCGGTGGCCAGCGTCTGAGCCACCTCCCCCGCAGCCCGGTGAGCGTCAGCGATCAGGCGTCGGGGTCATCGGGGCACGGCCCGGCGCGTGCGCGGGCCGCCGCCTGGGGAGCCGGGACCGAGCGGGACGGTCGTGATCGCGCAGTCGCGACGAAGACTGCTCTGCGTCCGGCAGCGGTATGCCACCGCGCGGCGGCGCGGGCGGTAGCGGCGGCCGGAGCGGCGGTCCGCCCCCGCCTCCGCCTCCGTCGCCGTCCGGGCCCGACGAGGACCCGGAGTCGCGGAAGATGACCGCAGGTGCCAGCAGGATGGCGGAGAAGAACCAGATGCCGGACACCAGCAGGAGCGTCCCCTCGACCCGCTCTGGAAGGCCCGAGGGCATGGCGGCGGCGGCGAGGACGAGCAGCAGCGGAGCAAACAGCAGCAGCACGAAAAACCCTATGCGCACGAGGAGGGTCACCGACCGGCGCGCCATCGGGCGATCGTACTCCTCCCGGACGTGCCGTCGGCACTGACCGCGAGAATGGCCGGTTACTTAGCGTTACTGGTGCAAAGCAGCCCACGAAGAGGCAGCGCGGGCCGCCGGTCGGGGCGGCGACTGCGCCAGGAAGGCAAACCCCGCAGGTCGCGTGGAGGAACGCCACGGCGTGAACTCTGGCCGACCTCGCCCCGACAGCGGACTCAGGGCCGCCTTCGCCACGTCGGCAGGGGCCGGCGGGCAGCGCCTCGCGGCCCACGGAATTGCGGGCGCAGATTCTCAGCTCCTCGGTGAGAGGACGAGCATCGCCGCGCTGGCGGCGGGCAACTGGACGACGTAGCGACCGCGAACCGGCGCCACGCTCGCGGTGCGCAGCCCACCGGTGGGCAGCCCGGTCGAGGTCCGCGAACCGAAGCTCTGCCCGGCCAACGAGACCCCGACATGGGATCCGACGCCGGGGGCGGTCAGCCGCTCGAGCACGCCGGCCCCGAGCCTCATCCCGGGGATCCCCACCGAGAGCCGCCGCGCGGCCCGGCCCGTGTTGACGAACACGACCCGGACCGTGCCGTCGCCCGCCCGCGTGGCCCAGGTGCGGACCGGCCCTGAAGTTGGGCTCGCCACGTCGAGCAACCGGGAGCCGGCCGGCGCCGCGCGGGCGAACAGCAACAGCCCGTAGTACTCCGGCGCGACCCCTGCCTGCCACCGCCCGCCCGGCCGGCTGATGTTGAACAGGTCATATCCCGCGCCCGGGAACGTGTGGATGTTCACTCCGTGGACCCCGACGCGGAGCAACTCGAACAGGGTGTTGAGGGCCCACAGCGCGGAGGCGAAGGTTTGGCTAACCGCCCCATCGGCCCCGCAGGAGACCGAGTTGAGCTCGTCGATGCGCACGGACAAACCTCGGGCGCGCGCCAGGGAGGCGTACGAGGCGAAACTGTCGGCGAGCCCGATCGACGACGCCGGCGCGAGTAGGCGAGCGACGGTGGGATAGCGCGGCGAGCGGTGCGGCGTGAAGCACACCTGGAGCGGATAGCGATGGAGCGTCACCAGCCCGACGTGCGGCTCGGCGGCCAGGAACCGACTCAGGTGCCGAGTCCAGCCCGGCGCTCCGAGGCTCGGCCCGGCCAACGGTCGCTGCGGCAGCACGGCGGAAAAGCGGGTGAAGTCGCCGATCAGGGCGGACATGTCGTAGTCGGGCGGACGGCCGGTCACGTGCTGGCCGCCGGCCGTCCGGTACCAGGGGAACGTCGAATAGAGGTCGGGCTCGTTGCCGAGCTCGAACGCGCGCACGCGTGACGGACCGATCCCGTCGAACAGCGCGGCGGCTTCGGACGCCGCGAGCGGCAGGTTGTCCGCTTCGAGATTGAGACCGAGAATCATTCTCGCCCGGAGCGCAGCGGCCAGCGCTCGGGTGACCGCGAGCCAGCCGGGCGTGATCGAGAAGGTCACTCCGGGCGGCTGAGCCAGGCCCGGCGTCGGCCACCAGGTCCGGTCCGTGCTGTCGCCGCCGATGCGCAGCACGGGAGCCTGACCCGGCACGAGATTGCGCACGAGCTGCACGAACACCGGATCGAGGGCGCGCGCGTCGGTGCCGGCGTACCGCTCGACCGCCGGGTACTCGAGCGACAGCCCGAGGAAGCCGGACGGCACCCGCCGTTCCCCGCCGCCGGGCTGGATCGTGACCACGGTGCTGAGCACCTGACGCGCCGACTGCCTCCCGCTATCCGAACCGCAGCCGGTCAGGCCGGCGAGCGCGCCGGCGACGACTACGGCCACGACCACAAACGGCACGGCGCGCCGCGGAACGAATACCATCGCGACCCCTTCTATCAAGGAGCTGACGGCTTGGACCTGTGCCTGATGATCGAAGGTCAGGAAGGCGTGACGTGGCCCCAGTGGCGGGCGCTCGCCGAGGCCTGCGAGCGACACGGAATCGCCACCCTGTTCCGCTCGGACCACTATCAGAACCTCGACGGGCAGCATCCGGAGCGCGGGTCGCTCGACGCCTGGGGCACGATCATCGCTCTGTCGGCGCTGACCACCAAGCTACGGCTCGGGACGCTGGTCACTCCGACGAGCTTCCGTCACCCATCGGTCCTGGCCAAGCTCGTCGTGACGGCCGACCACGTCTCGGACGGGCGGATCGATCTCGGCCTCGGCGCCGGCTGGCACGAGGGCGAGCACGAGGCCTACGGATTCCCGTTCCTGCCCACGGCCGAACGGGTCGACGTGCTCGAGGAACAGCTCCAGATCCTCATCGGCCACTGGGGCGGGGACGAGTTCTCGTTCACCGGCGAGCACTACACGCTGTCCGGCCTGAACGCCGAGCCCAAACCGGTCCAGCGCCCGCATCCGCCGATCATCATGGGCGGAAACGCAGGTTCGCGTAGCGCGGAGCTCGCCGCCCGATTCGCGGCGGAGTACAACACGCCGTTCCCCTCGCTCGATCAGATCAACCAGCGTAAGGCGAAGATCGATCGGGCGTGCGATCGCGCCGGCCGCGATGCGATCCCGTTCTCGATCATGGCCGGCGTGGTGCTCGGCGCCGACGTCGCCGAGGTCGAGGGGCGCGCCCGCCGGGTGGCGGCCGCGACCGGCCGAGACGCCGCTGAGCTGCTGCGCGATCCGCCGCCCGGCTGGATCGTCGGGACGCTCGAGCAGGCCGCCGAGCAGCTCGCAGCGATTCGCGAGGCCGGCGTGAGCCGCGTCATGTGCAACCAGTTCGTCGAGCCCGAGGTCGATCAGGTGGCACGGATCGGCGAGCTGGGCTCTCTCCTCGGTTGACGGCGGAAAAGAGACGCGCCCCGGATTCGGCGGAACTGCTGGCCGAATCAGCGGGGCGCGCTCTGAGGGAGGAGAGGGTGTGCAGTCATGATGCCCGCGACGCTTTGATATGTCAAAGACGGAAACTCTCAGAGATCTATAGGCTTAGCTTATGGAACTTCGACAGCTGCGCTACCTGGTCGCCCTCGCCGACGAGCAGCACTTCACACGCGCGGCGGCACGCGAGCACATCGCGCAGCCCGCCCTGTCGCAGCAGATCCGACGGCTCGAGCAGGAGGTTGGCCTGGCCCTGGTCGAGCGCACCACCCGGCGAGTTACGGTGACCGAGGCCGGCCAGACGCTGGTCGCCCGCGCCCGCCGGATTCTGTCCGAGGTCGACGCCGCCAACGCCGAGATGCAGGCCCTCGTCGGCGTGCGCACGGGCCACGTGATGGTCGGGACGATGCACACGATGGGACCGGTCGACGTCTCGATCGCGCTCGCCATGTTCCATGGGCGACACCCGGGGGTGGAGCTCACGGTGCGCGAGCAATCGAGCGAGGAGCTCGCCGAGATGCTCCGCGACGACGTGCTCGACCTGGCCTTCCTGTCGGTGACCGAGCGGATGGAGAGTCATGGGCTCGGCCTGCACCAGCTCGTGTCCGAGGAGCTCGTGGTGGTCCTGCCGCGCGACCACCGGCTCGCCCAGCGCGGGACGCTGCGCATGGCCGAGCTGGCCGACGAGCACTTCATCAGCTACCGGGAGGGCGCGCGGCTGCGCGAGCTCCTCACCTTCGCCGCGCGCCACGCCGGCTTTGAGCCACAGATCAAGCTCGAGTCCAACGAGAGCGAGCGGATCAAGCGCCTGGTAGCCCGCGACATGGGCGTCGCGATCCTTCCCCGCTCGGACGCCGAGCGACCCGGCACCGTCGTTGCCATCGCCGCCCTGACCGAGCCCGCGCTGCGGCGCGACATCACGTTGGCCTCCCGGGAGGGCCGCCGCCTCGCGCCGGCCGCGGCCGCGTTCCTTGCGCTCTCCAAGGAACTGTTCAGCGCGCCGGATGGCGCCGCCGACCCGGATTCGACGGGCGGCCGCGGTCCCGACCAGACGCGCGGCCCCGATCCGGACTAAACCCGCGGCCGGTGGTGCACCCAGGGCCGCGCGTTCTCGATCTGGCCCGCGAGTGAATAGAGGACATCCTCCGCACCTGGACGACCGACCAGCTGCACGCTGAGCGGGAGCCCGTCGGCGCCGAACCCGGCCGGCAGGCTGACCGCGGGTTGGCCGGTCAGGTTCCAGGCCGGCGTCCAGGGGGTGAACCGGCTGGCCTTGTCAATCGCCACCGGAGCCGATCGGCCATAGCCGCCCTCGGCCCCGATCGCGGTGGTGGCGACGCCGGGGGTGAGGAGCACGTCCACCTCCTGCCACAGCTCGAGGATCCGTGCGCTCACCTCGTCGCGCTTGGCGATCAGCTTCTGGCGCCGGCGGTCGGGCACGACCCGGCGCCCGGCGCCCGCCATTTGGCGCGTCGAGCGCTCGAGCTTGGATTGGTCCGGAACCTCGCGCGCGACCTCGTAGGTGCCGCGCACCCAGGTCTGCAGGAAGACCACGCCGGCCAGGCCGTAGGCCGGGTCGCGTTCCACGACGTCGTGGCCGAGATCGGTCAGCAGGGAGGCGGTGCGCTCCCACGCGCCGCGCTGTTCGCCGGACAGCCGCGCGATGGCGCCGGGCGGGAGCTTGCGTGAGATCGCCACTCGCAACCGGCCTGGCTCGGTGCTCGCCGCCTCGGCGTAGCTCCCGTTGAACGGGGGCGCGACGTCGGCGTCGCCGGGCATCGGCCCATGGATGACGTCGAGCAGCAGGGCGCTGTCGCGCACCGAGCGGGCGAGCGCCCCGAAGACGGTCAAGCCGAGCCAGCCCTGCGCGACCGGGGACTGGGAGACACGGCCGCGCGTCGGCTTCATCCCGACCAGGCCGCAGCAGGCGGCCGGGATGCGTATCGACCCGCCGCCGTCGGCCGCGGTCGCGGCGGCGGCGAGCCCGGCGGCGACCGCAGCGGCCGACCCGCCCGACGATCCACCCGGCGTTCGCTCGAGGTGCCACGGGTTGCGGGTGATCCCGTTCGCGATGCTGGCCGTCCAGGGGAAGATCATCAATTCGGGCACGTTGGTGACGCCGATCGGGATCGCCCCCGCGGCACGCAGCCGGCGCACGATCTCGGCGTCCGCCACCGCCGGGGGGCCGTAGGAGCGCGAGCCCTGGGTCGCCGCCTGTCCGGCCAGTGCCATCTCATCCTTCACCGCGATCGGCACGCCGGCGAGTGCGCCGTCCGCGCGGTCGGAGGCGAGTGCATCGGCTTCGGCCAGCGCCTGATCGGCCAGCGTGACGCGGAACGCGTTCAGCTTCGGATCGATCGCCTCGATCCGGCGCACGAACAGCTCCACGAGCTCGCGCGGATGGCACTCGCGCCGGCGAACCAGGTCGGCCAGCGCGCCCGGACCGGCGAAGGCGAGCTCGTCGGAGGCTGTGGCGGTCATCCCTGGAGCGCGGTCGCGAGCTCGCGGATCGCGCCGGGGTAGCGGTAGGTGATGCCGCCGTGCTTGCCGTCGAACAGCTCGAGCGTATGGGCGGCGCCGATCTTCGAAAGCTCCTGGGCGAACGCCTGCGCGCCGAGATCGAGGAAGTACTCGTCGTGCTTGCCGGCATCCAGGTAGATGCGGTGCATGCTGCGCAGCGCATCAGCGTGGTGGTGGGCCATCCGCACCGGATCGTGCTCGAGCCATAGCGCCCAGACGTCCTCGTTCAGCCGTCCGGTGGAGGGTTCGAACGGCAGGAGCGCGGCGCCGGGACGCGTCAGGTCCGGGGAGTAGGCACAGGCGTACCCGTACATCTCGAACGGCGGACCGAACCGCTCGTAGACGAAATGGTCGGCCGCGGCGAGAGCCTCGAAGAACACCTCGTAGGAGCCGTCGAAGTGCTCGCGCAGGGTGCGCGCGACCGCGCGGAACTCGGGCTCATAGCAGCACTCGAACAGCGCATCGCCGGCATGTGAGGCGAGCGCGCCGAACACGTCGGGGCGGAGCATCGGCACCACCATCGCCCCGTAGCCGCCCGAGGACTTGCCGGCCAGGCCGCGATGGTCGCGGCTCGGGAGCGTGGGATAGCGCTCATCGACGAACGCGACGACCTCGTCGCACAGGTAGTCGAGATAGCGGCCGATCGAGGCCGAGTTGATGAATTGCGACCCCCCGCGCGAGGTCCACGCGTCGACGAACACGAGGATGGCGTCGGGGCAGGCGCGGGCGGCGAACATCGCGTCGACGCGCTCGACCATCGTGGGCTCGAGGGGCGGTCGCGTGAGCCACATGTCGATCTGGCCGGTGAACCCCTGGATCACGTAAACGGTTGGCAGCCCCTTGGGATGATCGAGCTCGACGCCCGGCGGGCGGTACACGTACAGCGGCCGTCGTGCCGGGTCACCCAGGGGATTGTCCGCGAGCGCGTCGGATTCGACCACGAGTTGGTCGAGCGCGCCGGCCAGAGGCCGCGCCCAAGGTGATCCGACGACGCCGTCGAGCTCTCTCAGCGACACCCCCCAACCGTAGGGGAAAACCGACCCGGCGTGCCGTCTGAGCGCAAATCCCCGGGGTATATTGAGCGTCGGGGTGGGGTCATCGATCGCCCGCCCCCGCGCTCATGACCGACTCTGTGCAAACCCCAAGCTCAAACGGCGCCGGCGCCGACATCGACGCGACCGAGACCAGCGAGTGGCTCGAGGCGGTCGACGCGGTCGTCGAACACGACGGCCCGGACCGCGCGCGCCAGATCCTCGCGCGGGCGGTGCAGCGCGCGCAGCTGGCCGGCAGCGGTCCGATCGCCGCCATCACGACGCCGTACGTGAACACGATCCCCGCCTCACGCGAGGCGAGGCTCCCTGGCGATCCAGCCGTCGAGCGCCGGCTTCGCTCGATCATCCGCTGGAACGCGATGGCGATGGTCGTGCGCGCCAACAAGACCTCGTCGGAGCTCGGCGGGCACATCGCCAGCTTCCAGTCGCTGGCCACGCTGTACGAGGTTGGCTTCAACCACTTCTGGCATGCCGCGTCGGATTCCCACGGGGGCGATCTCGTCTACTTCCAGGGGCACTCCTCGCCGGGGAATTACGCGCGGGCCTACCTGGAGGGCCGGCTGACCGAGGAGCAGCTCGACGGCTTCCGCCAGGAGGTCTCGTCCCCCGGCGGTCTGAGCTCCTATCCGCATCCGTGGCTGATGCCGGAGTTCTGGCAGTTCCCCACCGTGTCGCTGGGAATCGGCGCGATCACCTCGATCTATCAGGCGCGCTTCATGAAGTACCTACAGGCGCGCGGGATGTCCGACACCGACGGCCGCAAGGTGTGGGCGTTCATCGGCGACGGCGAGGTCGACGAGCCCGAGACGTTGGGCTCGATCGGGATGGCGGGCCGCGAGCGCCTGGACAACCTGATCTGGGTGATCAACTGCAACCTTCAGCGGCTGGACGGCCCGGTCCGCGGCAACGGGAAGATCATCCAGGAGCTCGAGGCCGACTTCCGCGGCGCCGACTGGAACGTGATCAAGGTGATCTGGGGCACCCGCTGGGACCCGCTCCTGGCCGAGGACCACGACGGCCGGCTGGTCAAGGTCATGGAGGAGTGCGTCGACGGCGAGTACCAGACGTTCAAGTCACGCGACGGGGCCTACGTCCGCGAGCACTTCTTCGGCCGCGATCCGGTGCTCCTCGAGCGCGTCTCGCACATGTCCGACGACGAGATCTGGATGCTCAACCGCGGCGGGCTCGACCAGCACAAGGTGTACGCCGCCTACCACGAGGCGGTCCGGCACACCGGGCAACCGACCGTGGTCCTGGCCAAGACGATCAAGGGCTACGGGATGGGCGTCTCGGGCGAGGGTCAGATGATCACCCACCAGGCCAAGAAGATGACCGAGGATGCGCTGCTCGCCTTCCGGGACCGGTTCGAGCTGCCGCTGTCGGACGAGCAGGTGCGGGCCGCCGAGTACTACAAGCCGCCGGAGGACTCGCCGGAGATGCAGTATCTGCGCGAGTGCCGCGCGGCGCTGGGCGGGAGCCTGCCGGCGCGCCGGCGCAAGGCAGATTCGCTCGAGGTGCCGCCGCTGGAGACGTTCAAGGGCCAGATCGAGGGCACCGGCGAGCGTGAGATCTCCACCACGATGGCGTTCGTGCGCGTGCTCGCCGCGCTGCTGCGCGACAAGAAGCTCGGTTCTCACGTCGTCCCGATCGTGCCCGACGAGTCGCGCACGTTCGGGATGGAAGGAATGTTCCGCCAGGTCGGGATCTACTCGCCGGTCGGCCAGCTCTACCAGCCTCAGGACTCAGAGCAGCTGATGTTCTACAAGGAGGACCGCCACGGTCAGATCCTCGAGGAGGGGATCACCGAGGCCGGGTCGACGTCCTCGTTCATCGCCGCCGGCACCTCCTACAGCGCCCACGGCGTGCCGATGATCCCGTTCTACATCTACTACTCGATGTTCGGCTACCAGCGGGTTGGCGATCTCGTGTGGGCGGCCGCCGACTCCCGGACGCGCGGTTTCATGCTGGGCGGCACGGCCGGCCGCACGACGCTGAACGGCGAGGGCCTTCAGCACGAGGACGGGCACAGCCACGTGCTGTTCTCGGTCGTGCCGAACGTCCGCGCCTACGACCCCGCGTTCGGCTACGAGGTGGCGGTGATCATCCAGGACGGGCTGCGGCGGATGCTCGCCGAGCAGGAGGACGTCTTCTACTACATCACGTTGATGAACGAGAACTATCGACATCCGGCCATGCCCGAGGGGGCCCCGGAGGGGATCCTGCGCGGCATGTACCGGCTCCGTGCTTCGTCACGCGACGACGCGCCGCGGGTCCAGCTGCTGGGATCGGGCACGATCTTGAACGAGGTGCTCGCGGCCGCCGAGTTGCTCGAGTCGGATTTCGGGGTCGCGGCCGACGTGTGGAGCGTGACGTCGTTCACCGAGTTGCGGCGCGACGGGATCGACGTCGAGCGCCGGAACATGCTGCATCCGTTGGAGGACGCTCGGCGGGCCTACGTCACCGACCAGCTCGAGGGTCGCGGGCCGGTCGTCGCCTCGACCGACTACATCCGCGCGTACGCCGACCAGATCCGCCAGTGGGTGCCCGGGCGCTACCGCGTGCTGGGAACCGACGGCTTTGGGCGCAGCGACTCGCGCAAGGCGCTACGGCGCTTCTTCGAGGTCAACCGGCACTACGTCGCGGTGGCCGCCCTGAAGGAGCTTGCCGACGAAGGTCAGGTGGAGCCGGGTAGGGTGCAGGAGGCGATCGAGCGCTACGAGATCGACGCCGAAGCCCCGATGCCTACCACCGTATGAGCACGACGTCCGACGCCGTAGCGGTCGAAGTACCCGACATCGGCGACTTCGAGGACGTCCCGATCATCGAGATCCTCGTCTCGCCCGGAGACACGGTGGCGGTTGACGATCCGCTGCTCACGCTCGAGTCCGACAAGGCCACGATGGACGTGCCGGCGCCGTTTCCGGGCACGGTGCGCGAGTTGCTGGTCGGCGTGGGCGATCGCGTCTCGCAGGGCGTGAAGCTGCTCACGCTCGAGCCCTCGGGTGATGGCGATGGCAACGGCATAGCCGGCGGGCCGGCTCCGGCCGGCGGCACAAAGGCGGCCGACGCGGTCGAGAGCGCGAGCGAGGCCGAGGAGCAGGCGGCGCCACCCGCGCCATCCGCGGCGGAGCAGCCCGCGCCACCCGCGCCACCCGCGCCGGAGCAGCCCGAGCGGGCGCCCGCCCCGACAGCCCCGTCGCCGGCCGGCAATGGTGGCGGTCCCGTGTATGCCAGCCCCGCCGTGCGGCGGATCGCGCGAGAGCTCGGGGTCGACCTGCATCGGGTGACCGGGAGCGGACGCAAGGGACGGATCACCAAGGAAGACGTTCAGACGTTCGCCGAGCGGGGCCCGACGCCGGCCACGTCCCCGTCAGCGCCGGGGGGACCGGGCCTCGGTCTGGACCTCCCGCCCTGGCCGACCGTGGACTTCTCCAAGTTCGGCGAGATCGAACGGGTGCAACGCTCGAGGATCCAGCGGATCTCCGGTCCGGTGCTCGCGCGCAACTGGGTGATGATCCCCCACGTCACCCACAACGACGAGGCGGACATCACCGACCTCGAGGCGTGGCGCAAGCGGCTCAACGACGAACATGCCCGGGACGGCGTCAAGGTCACGATGGTCTCGTTCCTCGTGGTCGCCTCGGTCGCGACGCTCAAGGCGTTCCCCAACTTCAACGCGTCGCTGGACGGCGACGACCTGATCCTGAAGCGCTACTACAACATCGGGTTCGCGGCCGACACGCCCGGCGGCCTGGTCGTGCCGGTGATCAAGGATGCCGACAAGAAGGGCCTGCTCGACATCGCCCGCGAGCTGACCGAGCTGTCGGGCAAGGCGCGCGACGGCAAGCTGGCGCCGAGCGACATGCAGGGCGCTTCGTTCACGATCTCCTCGCTAGGCGGAATTGGCGGGACCTCATTCACGCCGATCATCAACGCGCCGGAGGTGGCGATCCTCGGAGCGACCCGGTCGGCCATGAAGCCGGTGTGGGACGGCCGCGAGTTCGTTCCGCGGCTGATGGTGCCGCTGTCGCTGTCCTACGACCACCGCGTGATCGACGGCGCGGCGGCGGCCCGGTTCGTCGTGCACCTGGTCAACGTGCTGTCCGATCTGCGGCGGGCGCTCCTGTGAGCGACATCCGCGTCCCGGACATCGGAGACTTCCAGGACGTCCCGATCATCGAGATCCACGTCTCGCCCGGCGACGAGGTGTCGGTGGAGGACCCGCTGGTCACGCTCGAGTCCGACAAGGCGACGATGGACGTGCCGGCGCCGGAGGCCGGCACGGTGACGCAGCTGAGCGTGAAGATCGGCGATCGCGTGTCCGAGGGCAGCGTGCTGCTCACGCTCGAGGCCGCAACCGACGGCGCGGCGCCCAGCGCGCCTGCGGCAGAGGAGCCCGCGTCCGAGGCGCGCGTCGAGCGCGAGCCGGTCCCTCCCCCGCCCGCCTCCTCGGACGGCGCCGGCGGCGATCACGACGCCCAGGTCGTCGTGATCGGCTCGGGGCCGGGCGGCTACACGGCCGCCTTCCGTGCCGCTGATCTGGGACTGAAGACCGTCCTCATCGAGCGCTACGACACGCTCGGCGGGGTCTGCCTCAACGTCGGCTGCATTCCCTCCAAGGCGCTTCTGCACGCCGCGCGCGTCGTGTCCGAGGCCGAGGAGATGGCCGAGCACGGGATCAAGTTCGGGAAGGCCAAGGTCGATGTGGACGCGCTCCGCACCTGGAAGGAGTCGGTGGTGGGACGGCTGACCGGCGGCCTGGCGGCGCTCGCCAAGCAGCGCAAGGTCGAGGTGATCACCGGAGTCGCGTCGCTGACCGGTCCGCACACGGTGTCGGTCGGCGATCGAACGGTGTCGTTCGACCACTGCATCATCGCCGCTGGATCCGAGGCCGCGACGCTGCCGGGCCTCCCCGAGGACGAGCGGATCATCGACTCGACCGGCGCGCTCGAGCTGCCGTCGGTCCCCAAGCGCCTGCTGGTCGTCGGGTGCGGGATCATCGGCCTCGAGATGGCCACCGTCTACCACGCGCTCGGCGCCAAGGTGACGATGGTCGAACTGCTCGACCAGCTCATCCCCGGCTGTGACCCCGACCTGGTCAAGCCGCTGCACAAGCGCATCGCGGATCGCTACGAGGCGATCCACCTGGGAACGAAGGTGGAGTCCGTCGAGGCGTCCGAGAAGCACCTCGAGGTCGCGCTCTCGAACGGCGACTCGCACAAGTTCGACGGTGTCCTGGTCGCGATCGGGCGCCGGCCGAACGGCCGTGCCGTCGGCGCTCCCGAGGCGGGCGTGGACGTCGACGACGCCGGCTTCATCCACGTCGGCCGGCAGATGCGGACCAACGTGCCGCACATATACGCGATCGGCGACGTGGTCGGCGGACCCATGCTGGCCCACAAGGCCTCGCACGAGGGCAAGGTGGCGGCCGAGGTCATCGCGGGCATGAACGTCGAGTTCGACGCGCGCACGATCCCCTCGGTTGCCTACACCGATCCCGAGGTGGCCTGGATGGGACTGACCGAGACCGAGGCCCGGTCGGACGGGATCGAGTATGAGAAGGCCGTTTTCCCCTGGGCCGCCTCGGGCCGCGCGCTGTCCCTGGGCCGCGACGAGGGCATGACCAAGCTGCTGTTCGAGCCGGAGACGCGTCGCCTGCTCGGCGCTGGCATCGTCGGCGTGAACGCCGGCGAGCTGATCGCCGAGACCGTCCACGCCCTGGAGATGGGTTCGGACGCGGAGGACATCGCGCTCACGATCCACCCCCACCCCACGCTGACCGAGACGATCGGGTTCGCGGCCGAGATGGCCGAGGGGACGATCACGGACCTGATGCCCCCGCGGAAGCGCGCCGCCCGCGCCTAGCCTCGGGAAGAAACTCGCGCATAGCGCGAGTTTCTTCCCAAGCACCCGCCCGCTAGCTACGGCGGCGGCGGCGGAACATGCGCAGCAGGATCAGCGCCACCGCCAGGCCGGCGCCAATCCGGATCGGCATCGGGGCCTTCGCGGCGATCCGGGCCCCCGACCCCACCGGCGAGGACGACCCGCGCGATGCCGGCATGGCGAACTCCTCGGCGGCCAGGACGTCGTGGGGCTCGGCGATCCCGCTGGGATCGTCGGGCAGCCTGATCGGCCGTTGGCGCAACGACGGATCCGCGGTGGGAACCGCGAACGCCTCGGCCGCCAGCACGTCGTGGGCTTCGTCCTCGGGCGGCGGGGACTCCCGGCCTGGCATGGGCCCGGATGATCCCAGATGTGGAGCTTTGCCGTCTACTCGGCAGCTTCGGCGGTCGGCCGGCGCCCGTCCTAAGATCTCAGCCCGCCCGACTAAGATTCGTGCAGGGCGCATGGTATCCTTCACTTATCTCTAGTAAGCAACTATCGAAAGCGAACGCCCTTCAGATGTCCAGTCGCCTTCTCCTTATTCCGCTCGACGACGTCGTGGCCTTCCCGGGCATGTCGCTGACGCTCGCGGTCGACGCCGGCGAGGAGGAGCGAGTCTTGCTCGTTCCCAGACACGAAAACGAATTTGCCAACGTCGGCACCGTCGCCGAGGTGAGCGATCGGGTCCGGCTGCCGGGGGGCGCGCGTGCCGTGGCCCTTCAGGGCCTGCACCGTGGTGTTGCCGGCGCCGCCCAGACCATGCCGGATGGCCGGTTGTTCGTCGAGGTCGACGAGCGGCCCGATGACGTCCCCGTCGACGGCCGCACCCGCAACCTCGAGCGCGAGTACCGCGCGACGGTCGAGGAGATCCTCGAGCTGCGCGGCGACGATGGCCGGATCTCCTCGTTCCTGCGCAGCATCACCGAGCCGGGAGCCCTGGCCGACACGAGCGGCTACTCCCCCGACCTGAGCTACGAGAACAAGGTTCAGCTGCTCCAGACCGTCGACGTGACCGAGCGGCTCGAGCTCGCCCTGCGCTTCCAGCGCGAGCGGCTGGCCGAGCTTCAGGTCCGCAAGCGCATCCGCGATGACGTCGAGTCCGGTGCCGAGAAGCAGCAGCGCGACTACTTCTTGCGCAAGCAGATGGAGTCGATCCGCAAGGAGCTCGGCGAGGACGATGCGTCCGTGGTCGAGGAGTACCGCACCAAGATCGAAGAGGCCGGGATGCCCGACGCGGTCCGCGAGCAGGCCGAGAAGGAACTCGGGCGGCTCGAGCGGATGGGCGAGCAGAGCGCCGAGTCGACGGTGATCAGGACCTATCTCGACTGGCTGATCGCCGTGCCGTGGAGCCAGCGCTCCGACGAGCGCCTCGATCCCGAGCACGCTCGTGAGGTGCTGGACGCCGACCACGCGGGCCTCGAGGACGTCAAGGACCGGATCGTCGAGTACATCGCGGTCAAGAAGCTGCGCCAGGAGCGCGGGATCACCGAGGACAAGCGCTCCGGCGCGATCCTCACGCTGATCGGCCCTCCGGGCACCGGCAAGACCTCGATCGGCGAGTCGATCGCCCGCGCGACCGGCCGGAAGTTCGTCAGGATGTCGCTCGGCGGCGTGCGGGACGAGGCCGAGATCCGCGGTCACCGCCGCACCTACATCGGCGCCCTTCCGGGGCGGCTCGTGCGGGCTCTGCGCGACGCCGAGACGATGAACCCGGTGATCATGCTCGACGAGGTCGACAAGGTCGGCGCCGACTGGCGCGGCGACCCGAGCTCGGCCCTGCTCGAGGTGCTCGACCCGGCCCAGAACCACAGCTTCCGCGACCACTACCTGGACGTGGAGCTCGACCTGAGCAACGTCATGTTCATCGCGACGGCCAACGTGGCGGACACCATCCCCGGCCCCCTGCTGGACCGGATGGAGGTCATCCGCTTCGACGGCTACACGACCTCGGAGAAGGTCGCGATCGCCCGTGGCTATCTGTGGCCGCGGCAGCTCGAGCGCAACGGGCTGCGGCCCGAGGAGGTCGAGATCGACGACGAGCTGCTGAACACCGTCGCCACCGAGTACACCCGCGAGGCGGGCGTGCGCCAGCTCGAGCGGGAGCTCGGAACGCTGCTGCGCAAGACCGCCACGAGGATCGCGTCGGGACAGGCCGAGGCTCCTGTGGCCATCGACCTCGACACGGTCCGGGATGCGCTCGGACGCCAGCGCCACTTCCAGGAGTCCGCGATCCGGACCGCAGTGCCCGGCGTCGCGACCGGCCTGGCGGTGACCGGCACCGGCGGCGATGTGCTGTTCGTCGAGGCCACCGCGATGCAAGGCAAGCCTGGCCTGACGCTCACCGGACAGCTCGGCGACGTGATGAAGGAGTCGGCGCAGATCGCCCTGTCCTACGTGCGCGGTCACGCGGGCGAGCTGGACATCGACCCGGCGAGCTTCGACGAGCGCTCGTTCCACGTGCACGTGCCGGCGGGGGCGATCCCCAAGGACGGTCCGAGCGCGGGCGTCACGATGGTCACCGCGCTCACCTCGCTGCTGACCGGCCGCCCCGTCCGGCACACGGTGGGGATGACCGGTGAGGTCACCCTCCAGGGCCGGGTGCTGCCGATCGGCGGCGTCAAGCAGAAGGTGCTCGCGGCGCACGCCGCCGGGTTGACCGACGTCGTGCTCCCGGAGCGCAACCGCGGCGACCTGGACGACGTCCCGCAGGAGGTCCGCGAGGCAATGACGTTCCACTTCGCGATGACCGTCGATGAGGTGCTGGCGGTCGCGCTCGAGCCGGCGGCGCTCCGCCAGGCCGCGTAGTTCCGGTACGTGTCCGCATCGGGTGACGCGCGCCCTCCCGGCCCTTCTCTTGGCCAACGGGATCGGGCGCGAGTCACCCGAGTGGGACACGCACCTATGAAGCGCTCGCCGCGGTTGGCGGCGGTTCGCCGGTGGTAGGTTCCGAGTATGAGCACTATCACCGCCCCACAGGAACAGAAGATCGTTGATGAGGTCCCCAAGCAGCTCTACATCGGCGGGGAATGGCGAGACGGCGCGAAGGGCACGCTCGGGGTCGAGGACCCGTCGACCGGCGACACGCTGTGCGAGGTCGCCGATGCCTCGACCGACGACGCCAAGGCGGCGCTGAGCGCCGCGGCCGACGCGGGCCCGGAGTGGTTCCAGCACCCGCCGCGCGAGCGGGGCGAGGTGCTCCGCCGGGCGTTCGAGGCGATCACCGCGCGCACCGACGAGCTGGCGCTGCTGATGACGCTCGAGATGGGCAAGCCGCTCGCCGAGTCCAAGGCAGAGATCGCGTACGCCGCCGAGTTCTTCCGCTGGTTCTCCGAGGAGGCCGTCCGGATCGACGGGCGCTACTCGGTGAACGCCAACGGTCAGGGCCGGGTGCTGACCATGAAGCAGCCGGTCGGGACATGCCTGCTGATCACGCCGTGGAACTTCCCGCTCGCGATGGGCACGCGCAAGATCGGCCCCGCGATCGCAGCCGGATGCACGATGGTCGTCAAGCCTGCCCAGCAGACGCCGCTGTCGATGCTGATGCTCGTCAAGATCCTGGAGGAAGTCGGCCTCCCCGGCGGGGTCGTGAACCTGGTCACCGCCTCGTCCTCGAGCGAGACGATGGGACCGCTGATCGCCGACTCACGGCTGCGCAAGCTGTCCTTCACCGGGTCGACCGAGGTCGGTCGCAAGCTGATGGAGCAGGCCTCCCAGAACCTGCTGCGGCTTTCGATGGAGCTCGGCGGAAACGCCCCGTTCATCGTGTTCGACGACGCCGACATCGACGCCGCCGTCCAGGGCGCGCTGCTCGCCAAGATGCGCAACATCGGCGAGGCGTGCACGTCGGCCAACCGCTTCCACGTCGCCGACAAGGTCGCCGAGCAGTTCGCCGAGAAGCTCGCCGAGAAGATGGGCGCGATGAAGGTCGGCCGCGGCACCGAGGAGGGCGTCCAGGTCGGGCCGCTGATCGACGACGGGCAGCGCGGCAAGGTCGCCGAGCTGGTCGAGGACGCGATCGGCCGCGGCGCCAAGGCGATCGTCGGCGGCCACGCCCGCGACGGCGCCGGCTACTTCTTCGACCCGACCGTGCTGACCGACGTCCCCGACGACGCCAACCTCCTCCATGAGGAGATCTTCGGCCCGGTGGCGCCGGTCAAGGGATTCTCCGACGAGGACGAGGCGATCGCCGCCGCCAACAACACCGAGTACGGCCTCGTCGCCTACGTCTACACCAACAACCTCAAGCGCGCGCTCCGCGTGATCGAGCGGCTCGAGACGGGCATGGTCGGCCTCAACCAGGGCATGGTGTCCAACGCCGGCGCGCCCTTCGGCGGCATCAAGCAATCCGGCTTCGGACGCGAAGGCGGCTACGAGGGCATCGAGGAGTACCTCGAGACCAAGTACGTCGCCGTGAATCTGTAACGCGGCCCCCGGCGGCGCCGCCCGGCTCAGGGTCGCGCCGCCCGTCACCCCCGTCTCCGCAGATTGAACGGCCCCCTCGGCGGGGCCGTTTTCGTGTGTCCAGCGGTCCTAGAACATCCGTTGGTAAACGCAGGTTGACGTCCCTAGAACATCTGTCCAGTGTTCGGGTGGCCCGCTAATGGACGGGTAAGCGAGAGGTGCGCACGAAGGGAGGTAGAGGAGTAGGGAGGTCCACCGCGTTTGCCGGCGCGGCCACTCGGGCTGGCCGCGCCGGCGGACGTCGCTGTCCTCGTCCGGAGATCGAAGAGATCCAAGCAACAAGCGCGCAAGGGCCTCCAGCCCCAACGGCCGGGAACGGAGTAGTTGTCAACTCGATCCAGGAGGATCCATGTCAGTACGCAAACTAGGGCTCGTTGTCGCTGTCGCGTGTGCGGCCCTGCTCGTCGTCCCGGTCGCGGCGGGCGCTCAGACCACCCCGTCCACGGGGATCCCGACCACGTCGTTCTCGCACATCCCGATGTCGAGCACTGCGAAGAACGGCAAGGCGTTCACGGGCCATTTCGACGTGAGCCAGTTCATCACCAAGGGCGGCAAGACCTACGCCCTGGGGACCCTGACCGGCCGGATCGGGAATCGGGTCGTCACCAAGAAGAACGTCGCCATCCCGGCGTCGATCGGCACCGGCACCCCTATCGTCGGCAGCAAGGACCAGGTGGCTAGCCCGGCCGGAACGTGCCCGATCCTGCATCTGGACCTCGGGCCGCTGAACCTGAACCTGCTCGGGCTGACCGTGCACCTCAACGAGGTGGTGCTCGACATCAACGCGGTGTCAGGCCCGGGCAACCTGCTCGGCAATCTGCTGTGCTCGGTGGCCAACCTGCTGAACGGGACGGGGCTTCCGACCGGGTCAGCACTGTCGGCGCAGGAGATCACAGGGCTCCTGAACATCGTCCAGCAGCTCCTGCAAGTGCCAGGGCTCGCGAGCTTGTAGTCGTCCGCCCAGGGCGCGGGCGGGCCGGTCTGAGGGAGACGGCCCCGCCCGCGCCCACCCCTGCAAGCGGAATCTCACCTCGCGGGGGGTGAACCGAATACGGTTTCTCGGGAGGCGCCGGTCCGGACGAAGGGGGACGCCGCACGTGACCGATCAGATCGAGGCCGAGAAGCCGGCCAAGCCAGACTCCCGGCGCAGCGAGAGCGTCGTCACGCGCCTGATGCACAAAGGCAACGACGAGGTGGACGCGCTGCTCGAGGCGGTCGGCATGCGCTCACACCTGAGCGGGGAGGCGCAGGACCTCTCTCAGCTGATCGAGCGGCGGCTCGCCGCGGTCGACTGGGGCACCCATGCGCAGGCCGTCGACCAGCTCGAGATCCAGCGCGCGTTCCTGTACCACCGGTTCGTCGGACCGATGAAGCGCTTCGAGCGCGGCAGTCGCGGCTACGCCTTCCTGGACAACTTCCTGAACCTGGTCTCGATCCTCGCGGGCATCGGCGCCTCGCTCGCCGCGGCGCTCGACTTTCCCAAGGTGTGGCCGATCATGTTCGGCCTGATCGTCGGCTTCCTCCAGAGCATCAGCCAGTGGCTGAAGCCCTCGGAGCGCGCCACGCGACGAGGCATATCCGCCGCGGGGCTGCGCAGCGAGATGTGGGCGTTCCTCCAGGGGCGTGACCGCTACCGGGGTAAGGACGACCGCGCCGCGTGGTCGCTGCTCTGCGACCAGATCCAGCGAGTCGAGGATCGCGAGTCCGTCGAGCAAGGCCAGGAGGCAACCGAGGTCCACCAGGGCTACCGAGTGCCCTGACCGCGGCGGCTACTCGAACCACATGCCGGACGCGACCCGGGCCTGGACCAGGCGCGGACCGTCGTCGGCGGCGATCGCCTCGCGCAGCGCCTCGCCCAGCTCCTCGGGCCCCGATACGTTTCGCGACGGGACGCCGTACGCCGACGCGACCGCCGCGGTATCGAGATCAGGGAGCTCGAGCCCCGGTACGCCCTGGACCTTCTCGAAGGCGGCGAACCATTTGAGGATCATGTACTCCTCGTTTTGGAGGACCAGGAAGGTCACCGGCACCTTGTAGGCGGCCGCGGTCCACAGGGCGGTGATCCCGTACTGGGCCGACCCCTCCCCCACCACGCACACCACCGGCCGTTCGGGCTTGGCCAGCTGGACCCCGACCGCGGCGGAGATCGCGAAGCCCAATCCGCCGCTGCCGGTCTGGTAGTAACTCCCCGGCTCCGACACCCGCAACCGGTTGCGTAGTGCGCCCGTGCTCGATGGCGCCTCTACGACCGCGATCCCGCCGTCCGGCCAGACCGCGGCGAGCATGGCCATGGCGGCCGACCCGGTCATCGGGTCGTGGTCCTCCGCCGGCGACGGCTGGGGCCGCGGATCGGGAACGTGCCGGTCGGACTCCCCGACCAGCGCGACGAGCTCCTGGAGCGCCAGCGCTACATCGCCTACGAGCGCGTCTCCCAGCGGCGCGCGCGCCGCCTCGTCGGGGTCGGCCGTGATCGCGACGAGCGTCGTCCCCTCCGGCAGCAGCGGCCCCGGAATGTATGGGTAGTACTGAAACACGGCCATGCCGACCACGAGCACGAGATCGTGCCCTTTCAGCGTCTCGGCCAGAGGCCGGATGGCAGGAGGCAGGATTCCCATGAAGTTGGGATGACTCTCCGGGAACCCGATCCGGGACGTGGCCGTGTACGGCGGGCCCCACACCGGCAGGCGCTGCTTCTCGGCCAGCGCCACCGCGGCGTTCCAGCCGCCGCTGGCGTCGATGTCGGGGCCGGCAACCAGCGCCGGGTTGCGCGCTGATTCCAGCAGGCTCGCCAGCTGAGCCAGCTCCGCCGGATCAGGCACCGCACGCCCAGTCACCACCCGCCGGCGGGCGTGCACGGCCCGGTCCTCGTCCGCCTCAGCCTCCCAGTCGTCCATCGGGATCGACACGAACGTCGGGCCCTGGGGCGGCAGCGTGGCGTGGTGGATGGCCCGCCCGATCGCGCCCGGCACGTCCTGGGCCCGGGGCGGCTCGTGGCTCCACTTCACGTACGGCTGCGGGACGATGATCGCGTCCCGGTTGGTCAGCAGCGCCTCGTGAGTGACCTGGGGGCGCACCTGCTGGCCGGCCGTGATGACCAGCGGCGCCTTGTTCGCCCGCGCCGTGCAGATCGCCCCGACCGCGTTGCCGACGCCGGGCGCCGTGTGCAGGTTGACGTGGGTCGGGTTCCCGGTCGCCTGCGCATACCCGTCCGCCATGCCGACCACCGCCTGCTCCTGAAGCCCGAGCACGTACCGGAAGTCATCCGGAAGGTTCGCCAGCATCGGCAGCTCGGTCGAGCCGGGGTTGCCGAAGATCGTCGTCATCCCATGGGCCCTGAACAGGTCGAGGGTTGCTTCCCGGACGGTGGCCATGCGGTGCAGGACCCTACTGCGTTCTCGGAGGGTGGCGCCCCCGCCACCGGCACGGGCGCCGGCCACCGTCCGCGGCACTTCGAGAGCGTCCGCCCACGGCATGCCGAACCTCGGCTCACCGGCTCCGACCTCGCAAAACAGCAGCGCTGGCCTACTCGCTTTTTTTCAAGCTTCCGCGGGACCGCGCGGAGACGCTCGCGGGCGACGCTGACGGCGCGTATGGGGTGGTGGCGGTCCGGCGCCGGACGCCTCGCGCCCGATTCAAGACGACCTTTGCGCAGGCCTCGAACGGCGCACGGGCGTCCGGGGCCAGACGCGTAGCGCCTCACAGCTACAGCGCAGACAACACCGCGGCAGCCGCGCGCCTCCTTTACTATACTTTATGAAGTGCTGATCTTCAGGCGACTCCTGAGCTTCCTGCGCCCGTATCGGAAGGGCGTCGCCTGGTCGTTCGGTCTGGCCGCCGGCGCGATGGTCATGACGGTCCTGATTCCTCTCCTGACCGGGGAGGCGATCAACTCGATCCGCAGCCATCACCGCCACACGCTGATCGTCTGTGTGATCGCGATCGGCGCCGCCGGGCTGCTGCGGCTCGGCCTGAGCGCGACGCGCCGGCTGGTCGCCGGACAGGTGTCGCTGGGCGTGGAGGTCGATCTGCGCAACCGGCTCTACGAGCAGTTCCAGCGCCTCGAGCTCGGCTTCTTCGACCGCCAGCAGACGGGACAGCTGATGTCTCGCGCGACCGTCGATCTCCAGTCGGTGCGCTTCTTCCTCGGCTACGGCTTGATCTTCATCGCCCAGTCGCTGCTGACGATCGCGCTGGCCGGGGTGGCGATGTTCGCCCTCCAGCCCGGGCTGGCCGCGCTGGCCCTGGCCCCCGTGCCGTTCGTCGTGCTGATCGCCAACCGGTACGGCAAGCATTCTCGCCCCGCGCTCCAGGAGGCCCAGCAGCGGATCGCCGAGCTCACCGCCGAGGCGGAGGAGAACGTCTCGGGCGTACGCGTTATCAAGGCGTTCGCCCAGGAGGAGCGCCAGCTCGGCCGCTTCAACCACTCGGTCCAGCGCGTGTTCGACCAGCAGCTCTACGCGACCAAGATCCAGGCGCGCTACACGCCGATGATCAGCTTCCTGCCCAATCTCGGGCTGGCCCTGATCCTGCTGGTGGGCGGGCGCGAGGTGATCCACGGGTCGCTGTCCATCGGCGCCTTCACCGCCTTCTACGCCTATCTGTTGATGCTGATCTCCCCCATGCGGACGCTTGGCTACATGCTGAGCGCCGCACAGCGGGCCACCGCATCGGGCGCTCGCATCTTCCAGGTGCTCGACCGGGCGCCGCGGATCTCCGCGCCGGCGAATGCTCCGGCCCTCCCGGACGGCTCGGGCCGGGTCACCCTGGAGCGGGTGAGTCTGACCTTCGAGGGCGGCTCGCACCCCGCCCTGCGCGACATCGATCTCGACATCGAGGGCGGCTCGACGGTGGCGCTGGTCGGCGCGATGGGGTCGGGCAAGACCGCGCTGGTGTCGTTGCTGCCGCGGCTGTATGAGACGAGCCGCGGATCGGTGAAGATCGACGGCGCCGACGTGCGCGACGTGGACCTGGTCTCGCTACGCCGCGCCATCGCGGTGGTGACCGACGATCCGTTCCTGTTCTCGGCCACCGTGCACGAGAACATCGCCTACGGCCGCCCCGACGCGAGCCGCGAGGAGGTCGTGCGCGCCGCCCGGGTGGCGCAGGCCGACGGCTTCATCGCGGAGCTCCCGAAGGGCTACGACACGCGCGTGGGTGAGCGCGGGCTGACGCTTTCCGGCGGGCAGCGCCAGCGGATCGCGATCGCGCGGGCCGTGCTGGCCAACCCGCGGATCCTCGTCCTGGACGACGCGACCTCTTCGGTGGACTCGTCGACCGAGCAGGAGATCAAGCTCGCCCTGCGCGAGGTGATGGCCGATCGGACGACGTTCGTGATCGCCCACCGGCTCTCGACGATCACGCTGGCCGATCAGATCGTGGTGCTCGAGGATGGTCGCGTCGCGGCCCACGGCAGCCACGACGAGCTGCTCGAGGAGTCTGATCTGTATCGCGAGATCGTCGAGAAGGGCATGCCCGATCAGGTGTTCATGACCCGCAAGCCCGCCGAGGCGGTGGGGCTGTGAGGCGCCGCCTGCGTCAGACCGGTGGCCGGGCGCGCAAGCTGCGCGGCCTGATCGAGCTGCTCACGCCGTATAAGTGGCGGGTGCTCGCGATGTCCGTCGCGTTGGTCTCGGCCACGGCGGCCGCGCTCGCGCCGGCGCCGCTGGCCAAGCTGGCCATCGACGACGGGATCCAGCGCGGGGATGCCGGCGCGCTCGATCTGATCGTCGCCCTGTTCCTGGTGTCGGCGCTCGTCTACGCGGTCGCGTCCTACGCCCAGACCTACCTGGTGGGCTGGGTTGGTCAGCGGGCGCTCCAGGACCTGCGCGTGCGACTGTTCACCCACCTGCAGCGGTTGTCGATCTCGTTCTACTCGCGCAACCGCGCGGGCGTGATCATCTCGCGGATCACCAACGACGTGGAGGCGCTCGACCAGCTGGTCGAGGACGGGATCGCGACGCTGTTCCAGTCCGGGCTGACGCTGGTCGGCGTGGTGGTGATCCTGCTCGTGCTCGATCTGCGCCTCGCGCTGCTCACGTTCCTCGCGATCCCGATTCTGTTGATCGGCGGCGTGGTGTTCCGGATTGCCTCGGCCGACGCCTACCGGCTGACCCGCGAGAAGATCGCGATCATCACCGGCTATCTGCAGGAGACGCTGTCGGGCATCCGGGTCGTGCGGGTGTTCGGGCAAGAGCCGCGCCACATCGAGCAGTTCGGCGAGCTCAACGAGGCCAACCGCGAGGCGAACCTGACGACGGTCAAGCTGAACGCCGCCTACTTCCCTGCGGTCGAGTTCCTTTCGGCGCTGGTCACGGTGGAGATCCTCGTCGCCGGCGGGATCGAGGCGATCAACGGGCACACCTCGACCGGCGTCGTGTTCGCGTTCGTCGCGGCGCTCAACAACTTCTTCGACCCGATCCAGCAGCTCTCGCAGCTCTACACGACCTACCAGTCCGGGATGGCGGCGCTCGACAAGATCTTCGAGCTCCTCGACGAGCAGCCGGACCTGGTGGACGCGCCGGATGCGGCCGAGCTGCCTTCGATCCGCGGCGAGCTGCGCTTCGATGAGGTCTCGTTCCGGTACGGCTCGGGATCGGGCTCGGGGGATGACGACTTCTACGCGCTGCGGGACGTCGACCTGGTGATCCCGCCGGGCCAGACGGTGGCGCTGGTCGGCGAGACGGGCGCCGGCAAGTCGACCTTTGCCAAGCTGGTGGCGCGCTTCTATGACCCCACCTCGGGCGCGGTACTGGTGGACGGGCACGACCTGCGCGACGTCACCGCGGAGTCGCTGCGCTCGCAAATGGGCATCGTGCCGCAGGAGGGGTTCCTGTTCAGCGGCACGATCCGCGAGAACATCGCGTTCGGCCGGCCCGACGCGGGTGACGCGGACGTCCGCGACGCGGCGCGCGCGGTCGGCGCCGATTCGTTCATCGAAGCGCTCGACGACGGCTACGACGCCCAGATCGGCGAGCGCGGAGTGCAGCTCTCCGCCGGTCAGCGTCAGCTCGTGGCCTTCGCCCGGGCGCTCGTGGCCGATCCGGGGATTCTCGTGTTGGACGAGGCGACCTCGAACGTCGACGTGCACACCGAGACCCTGATCGAGAAGGGGCTGCGCCGGCTGGTGGCCGGGCGCACGGCGATCGTGATCGCCCACCGGCTCTCGACGATCCGGGGGGCAAGCCGGATCCTGGTGCTGGAGCACGGTCGGGTGGTCGAGGACGGCACGCACGACGAGCTGCTCGACGCGCGCGGCCGCTACTGGCGTCTGTATCGCGACTGGGCCGAGCAGGCAGCGGCGTAGGCGTGGCCGTCGTCGTCGGGCTTGCCTATACGCCGGTCAAGGCCACGCGGCTGGGCGTCGTGGATTGCCTCGATCTAGGGCCGGACGGGGTGGCCGACAACCGCCGGTTCTATGTGGTCGACCCGAGCGACCGGATGATCAACAGCAAGATCGCCGGCGAGCTTCAGACGATCATCGCCGAGTATTCCGCGGGGGACCGGCGACTTCGGCTCCAGCTTCCGGATGGGCGGGTCCTCGAGGATGAGATTCGGCTGGGCGATGAGCTCGACACGCGCTTCTTCTCGGCTCAGCGGCGGGGACGCCTCGTCGAAGGTCCCTGGTCCGACGCGTTGAGCAAGGTGGCCGGCCGGCCCCTTCGCCTGGTCGAGGCGTGCGCTGCCGGCCACGGGGTCGATCGGGGGCCGGATGGTGCGGTGTCTCTGATCTCGCGCGCGTCGCTGGCTCGACTGGCCTCGGCCGGAGCGGTTGATGGCTCGATCGACGTGCGCCGGTTCCGGATGCTGGTGGAGATCGACGGAGTCGACGCGCACGAGGAAGACGGCTGGGTGGGCGGCCGTCCGGTCCGGATCGGCGACGCCGTCGTCGCGTTCGGCGGGCACGTCGGACGTTGCCTGATCACCAGCCGGGATCCCGACAGCGGCGTCGTCGACCTACCCACGCTCGACATCCTCGGCGACTACCGGGGCGCGGTCGAGACCACCGAGCCACTGCCGTTCGGGGTCTGGGGGCGCGTGGTGGAACCGGGGACGGTGCGGATCGGCGACGAGGTGTCGGTGCTCGACGGATAGGTAGTGTTCTTGGGCGTATGAGCACCGAAGTGAGCGCCGAACAGCGCGTCGCGATCGAGGTCTCGGATCACATCGCGACTGTCACGCTGACCCGGCCGGAGAAGCACAACGCCCTCGACGTCGCGATGTTCGAGGCGATCACCGCCGCCGCCGAGCGCGTGGCGGTCGAGCCCTGGGTGCGCGTCGTGGTCCTGCATGGTTCCGGTCCCAGCTTCTGCTCGGGGCTCGACGTGGCCGGGGTCATGGCCAGTCAACCCGACTCGGATGCGCTGATGGCTCCGCTGCACGAGCCGGTTCCCAACTGGTTCCAGCGCGCCGCGCACCGCTGGCTGGAGGTGCCCGTGCCGGTGATCGTCGCGATCCACGGGCACTGCCTGGGCGGCGGGCTGCAGATCGCGCTGGCCGGGGATATCCGGTTCGCCACGCCCGACGCTCGGTTGTCGGTGCTCGAGGTCAAGTGGGGCCTGATTCCGGACATGGCGATCACGCGGACGCTGCCTCGACTGGTCGGAATCGACGTGGCCAAGGAGCTCGCGTTCACCGGGCGGGTGCTGAGCGGAAGCGAGGCCGGTTCGCTCGGCCTGGTCACCCATGTGGCGGATGACCCGCTGGCGGCGGCCCGCTCGCTCGCGGCCGAGATCGCCGGCCGCTCCCCCGACGCGGTACGCGGCATGAAGCGGCTGTTCAACGAATCGTGGACCGGATCAACCGAGGACACGCTGCGGCTCGAGGCCGATATCCAGCTCGGCCTGCTCGGAACGCCCAATCAGCTCGAAGCGGTGAGGGCCGGCATGCTCAAGCAGCCGGCCCAGTTCACCGATCCGAGCTAGGTCACTTCTAGCCGGCCGCTCGAGTCTGCCGGGAGCCGGCAAGAGCGCGGCGGCCGCGGAGCGTGGCGGGGACACGCGTCCCGAGCACTGCGACCGGGTCGGCATCCACGGACTGCGCTTGCGCTGCATAAACGGAGCGCGCTCGGCTGGCAATCCACGCGCGAGGGGTTAGAACTGGGGAACAGGGACTCGAACCCCAACTTCGACGTCCAGAGCGTCGCGTGCTGCCATTACACCATTCCCCAGTGCTATGCGTGGCTGTCGAGCCTCATCGCCGAGTATAGGTCAGGATTCACACCATGCCGACCGCTTGCAGGCAGGTTTCCGTCCGGCGCGTATGGGAACATACGTTCGTGTCGGACATTCGAGCAAACATCGATGAGCTGTACAGGAGCGGATTGAGTCAGCGCGCGATTGCCAACGAGCTGGGAATCGCGCCGGCGACCGTGGTCTACCACCTACGGCGGCTGGCCACCGAGCACGTCGAGGCGGTCCCGTCGCCCGCGCAGCCGCTGACAGCCTTACGCGTGTCGGGTACGCGCGCCCGAGTGGCCGAGCTTCTTGATGGCGGGATGCTACGGATCGAAATCGCGCGGCGGCTTGGCCTGTCCAAGGCGACCGTGAGCTACCACGCCCGCCGGCTCGACCACGCGATCGACGAACGCTGCGCCCGTCGCTACGACTGGGAGGCGGTGCAGCGCTTCTACGACGACGGACACAGCGTCCGGGAGTGCATCGAGACGTTCGGCTTCTCGTCGGCGAGCTGGTTCGATGCCGTGAAGCGTGGCGCGATCATCGCCCGTCCGGCGGCGACCCCGATCGCCGAGCTGCTCGTGGCGGGTGCGTATCGCGGTCGGTACAGCCTCAAGTTGCGCCTAATTCGCGAGGGCTCAAGGAGAATCGCTGCGAGTGCTGCGGGCTGAGCGAATGGCGCGGCCAGCCGCTGACGCTGGCGCTGCACCACGTCAACGGCGAGCGTGACGACAACCGCCTCGAGAACCTGCAGCTGCTCTGCCCGAACTGCCATAGCCAGACAGGCAACTACGCCGGCCGCAACGGTCGAGCGGGCCGTCCTCCGCCCCCGATCATCGTGTAGCTGCACGACCCGGAGCGTTAGGCGAGCCGGAGAGTCAGGTAGCGCACGGCCCGGAGCGTTGGGTGGCGCATGGCCGGTGGTCGGTCAGATCGTGGCCAGGTCGCTCGAGACGTCCCCGAGCTCGTCCACGCGTTCGCCCACGTCGGTGCCCGCGATCAGCAGCCGGCGAGCGTGCTCGAGATCGTCCGATCGCCCAACGCTCAAGGCCCCCGCCACGCGGCCGTCGCGCAGATAGAACATCGTGAATTCGCCGTCGTCGATGGAGCCGCGGACGACCTCTTGCTGCCAGTCGTGAGCCGGGCCGATGTACTCGAGCGAGGCCCAGTCGGACAGGTCGGAGAAGAAGTAGGGAACGACGTCGTGCGGCTGGTCTCGGCCGAGCATGTTCAGCGCGGCGGTCTTGCCCTGGTTGAAGGCGACGTCCCAGTGCTCGACGCGCAGCCGCTGGCCGCCGTGGACCACGCTCTCGTACTCGGCGATGTCGCCGGCCGCGAAGATGCCGGGGGCCGCGGTCTCGAGGCGCGCGTCGACCAGCACGCCACCCTGCTCTCCGATCTCGAGGCCGGCGGTGCGGGCGAGTCGTACGTCGGGCACGGCGCCCACGCCGATCACGACGGCATCGGCGTCGAGCTCGCGGCCCGCCTTGGTGATGACCCGGGTCACGCGGCTGCCGTCGCCTTCGAAGCGGTCGAGCTCGTCGTCGCCGTGAACCTCGATGCCGTGCTCCTCGAGTCGGGACTGGAAGAACCGGCCGGCCCGCTCGCCGAAGCCGCGGCAAAGGGCGACGGGCTCGAGCATCACCATCGCGCAGGAGCTGCCGCGCTCGGTGAGCGAAGCGGCGACCTCGCTGGCGATGTACGAGCCGCCGATCAGGACGACGCGCTTGCCCGAGGCGTCCTCCCGGATCGTGTCGCTGTTGCCCAGCGTGCGCAGGTAGTGGATTCCCTCGAGCTCGGCACCCGGGACCGACAGACGGCGCACGCCGGCACCGGTGGCGACGAGGGCCTTGTCGAAGCTGACCGACTGGCCGTCGGACAGCTCGACGCTCCGCTCCGAGACATCGAGTGACTTGACCGAGACGCGGGTGAGAGCTTCGACCTGCTGCTCCTCGTACCAGTCGGGCGGCCGGAACAGCGTGTCCTCGCGGGACTCCTTGCCCTGGAGGAAGCCCTTGGAGCAGGGCGGCCGGTTATAGGGCAGGTCGGGCTCGCGCCCGATGAGCAAGATGTGGCCGTCGGCCCCCGATTCGCGCAGCCAGCGGGCGCAGTTGCCGGCGGCCAGGCCGCCGCCGATCAGGGCGTAGGCAACGTGGCGGTCAGCCATCGCGGTTCACCGACAGGCCCTCAAGACGGGCTCGCGCCGTTTGGGGCGAACTGCGGCGTGATCTGAGCCTCCAGCCCGGGATCGAGGATCAGCAGCACCTGATCGCCCGGCTGGATGACAGAGTCGGCCTTGGGCACGAAGCCGGCGCCGCCGCGCAGGACGGAGATGATCAGTGAGCCGTCGGGCAGCTCGACGTCCTGCACCCGCCGACCGGCCGCATCGGAGCCGTGCCCGACCTCGAGCTCGATGATCTCCAGATGCTCTTCCTCGAGGGCCAGCAGCTGCACCAGCCCGTACTCGGGGACCTCGTGCTCGATCAGACGCAGGATCAGGTCGGTCGCCGACACGGCCGGCTGGACGTCGAGCAGCCGGAAGTGCTGGAGGTTGCGCGGGTTGTTGACCCGGGCCACGATCCGCTGCACGCCGTACTTCTCCCTCGCCATCTGGCAGATCAGGATGTTGTCCTCGTCATCGCCGGTGACCGCAATCACGAGATCGGCCCGCTGGATCCCGGCGCGCTCGAGCACCCACAGCTCGGTGGCGTCGCCGTACTGGACCGCGTGCTCGAGCTCCTCCTCCACCACGCGGTAGCGCGCGTGGTCCGACTCGACCAGGGTGACCTCGCGCTCCTTGGCGATCAGCTCGCGCGCCAGGTTCCAGCCGACCTTGCCGGCGCCCGCGATGATCACGTACACGGCCGGGACCTCATGCCAGGACCACCCGTGACGCCTCGTCGATCGCCACCTGCGTGGGGCAAATCGTCAGCAGCCCCTGCTCGGCGTACCACGAGGCACGACCGGGGTCGGCGACGCGGACCACCACCTTCTTCACCTTGAACCGGCGCTGTGCGATCTGGGCGATCACCAGGTTCGTATTGTCGCCGCTCGTGGCGGCCACGAACACGTCCGCCTGCTCGATCCCGGCCTCGATCAGGCCGTCGATCTCGAGCGCGGTGCTCACCGTGAACCGCCCGCCGGCGTCCTCCCAGGTGGTTAGCTGATCCTTGTCGAGCCGCTCGTGTGAGAGCGGGTCTGAATCCAGCACCGACACCTCGTGGCCAGCGTCAAGCGCGCGCTTGGCGACCGCCGACCCGACGCGCCCCGACCCGACGATCAGGATGAACATGCCCAGCACTGTAGAGACATTTCCACGAACGCAGGCTAGCTCCTGGTGAACGGCGCCGTGAGGAAAGTAGACGAATTCGTCCACGAACCGCGGCTACCAACGGGCACTCGGCTCTCCCAAGCTGTTGGAGCGCCCGTCGCGCCTGACCTGGCCGCGACGCCCTCTTGGGTGCCCCCGCGGACCCCACGCGGCCAATCCGCACAACGATCCATCCCCGGGCACCCAGGAGGGCGCGCGGCAGACGATCAGGTGATTATCGGGATGATCAGCAGCGCCACGATGTTGGCGACCTTGATCATCGGGTTGATTGCCGGTCCGGCGGTGTCCTTGTAGGGGTCGCCGACCGTGTCGCCGGTCACCGCCGCGGCGTGGGCCTCGGAACCCTTGCCGCCGTAGGCGCCGTCCTCGATCAGCTTCTTGGCGTTGTCCCACGCGCCACCACCGGAGGTCATCGAGATCGCGACGAACAGCCCGACCACGATCACGCCGATGAGCAGACCGCCGAGCGCCTCCACGCTGATCAGTCCGACGATGAACGGGATCAGGATCGGGATCAGAGCGGGCAGGATCATCTCCCGTTGTGCCGCGCGCGTCACCAGCCCGACGGCAGCCCCGTACTCGGGCTGCTCGGTGCCGTCCATGATCCCCGGGTGCTCGCGGAACTGGCGGCGCACCTCTTCGACCACCGCACCGCCGGCGCGGCCCACCGCCTCCATCGCCAGCGAGGCGAACAGGTAGACCATCAGCCCACCGAGCAGCAAGCCGATCAGCACGGCGGGGTTGCCGATCGAGAAGTCTGGGTGCTTTCCCCGCTGGATCAGCTCGTTCTCGAACGCGCTGAACAGCACCAGCGCCGCGAGTGCGGCCGAGCCGATCGCGTACCCCTTGGTCACCGCCTTGGTGGTGTTGCCGACCGCGTCGAGCGGGTCGGTCACGTCCCGGACCTCCTGGGGCAGGTCGGCCATCTCGGCGATCCCGCCGGCGTTGTCGGTGATCGGGCCGAACGCGTCGAGCGCGACGATCAGGCCGGTCAGCGACAGCTGAGCCATGACGGCCACGCCGATGCCGTAGATCCCGGTGGTGGTGCCACCGCCGGCGAGCTTCCACGAGCCCAGAATGCCCAGCGCGATCACGATCGCCGGGGGCGCGGTGGACTGAAGGCCCTGGGCGAGCCCCTGGATGATGTTCGTCGCGTGCCCGGTCTGCGAGGCACGGGCCGTGCTCTTCACCGGCGCAAAGCGCGTCGAGGTGAAGTAGTCGGTGATCACGAACAGGCAGGCGGTGACGCCGAGCCCGATCAACGCGCAAAGGTAGTACTTCCACCAGTGCGGAGCCGGGGCTCCCGACTTGAACGTGAGGCCGTGCATCATCCAGTACGTGATCGGGAGGAACGCGAGCGCCGCGAGCACGGCCGAGACGATCAGACCCTGGTAGAGCGCGCGCTCGACGTTGCCGACCCGCGATTTGACCGCGAAGGTGCCGATGATCGAGGCGATGATCGAGACGGCGCCGAGCACGAGCGGGTACAGCGCCACCGCCGACTGCTGGTTGAACAGAAGGACGCCCAGGAGCATGACCGCCACCGCGGTGACCGCGTAGGTCTCGAACAGGTCGGCCGCCATGCCGGCGCAGTCCCCGACGTTGTCGCCCACATTGTCGGCGATCACCGCCGGGTTGCGCGGGTCGTCCTCCGGGATCCCGGCTTCGATCTTGCCGACCAGGTCGGCGCCGACGTCGGCGGCCTTGGTGAAGATGCCGCCACCCAGACGGGCGAACACCGAGATCAGCGAACCACCGAAGCCGAGGCCAACCAGAGCGGTGACCGCATTCCGAGGCGTCTCCCCGACGATCCAGGTGAGCACGCCGTAGTAGCCGGAGACACCGAACAGCGCGAGGCCGACGACGAGCAGACCCGTCACCGCCCCGCCCCGGAAGGCCACGTCCAGAGCGCGCGACACGCCGCTCCGGGCCGACTCCGCCACACGGGCATTCGCCCGCACCGACACGTTCATCCCGATGTATCCCGCCGCCGCCGAGAGGACGCCGCCGATGGCGAAGCCGATTGCAACCCGGATGTTCTGGATCGGAATCAGCACGATGAACAGGACTACGCCGACACCGGCGATGACCGTGTACTGGCGATTCAGGTACGCACGCGCGCCCTCCTGCACCGCCGCGGAGATCGTGCGCATCGCCTCGTTGCCGGGCGACAGCGCGAGCAGCGCGCGCGAGGTGAGGATGCCGTAGACGACGGCAGCTCCGGCGCAAACAAGCGCAACGAGCACACCGTGGTGGGCAAGGAAGCTGGACAAGGAAGTCCTCCGAAGAAGGTCTGTTTTAGAGAGAGGGCGCGAACAAGCGCAGCCAACACAAACTGGAAAAAGGGCCGCCACCCGATGCTGTCGAGCGGAGACCCGGAGACGGGCGAGTGTAGCGAGCCAGCCGGCGGAGGGGCGCCACGTACCCGCCCGCGGCGGCAACCCAGAACCGGCCGCCTGGGAAGAAACTACTGCATAGACACAGTTTCTTCCCAAGCACTGGTGGCAACGCGCGGACGTTGGTCGCGCGCGGCCGTGCCCAGGCCCGGGCGGGCCGGCCCGAGAGCTACTGCCCGGGTATCCAGAGCCGCCCGCTGCGCTGCGCGGGCCCGGGCTCCCCGGGCTTGGGCGGCTCGGGCTGCGGCGGGGCGCTGCCCGGGGGCGCGGGCCCGCCCGGGCTGGGGGCCGCCGGTTCCCCGCCGGCGCCCGGACCGCCTGCACCCGGACCGCCTGCACCGCCGGCGCCGGCTCCCTGGCCCGCCGACCCCGCCGACCCCGCGGGCTGTCCGCCGATCTTCACGTAGGCGATCTGCAGCTGCGACACCGCCTCGCGGATCGGGCCGACCTGGGCGGGAGCCGCCTGCTCGAGCAGCGGCAGCAGGGCGCGGATCGCCTCGATCGACAGGCGCACCTGCTCGGGGTCGCGTTCGTCCTCGGAACCGGGGACCAGGCCGGTCCGCCGCATGCCGATGTTGACGAGCGCCACGACGTTGTCGAGCAGCACGTGCTCGACGCGAAGCCGCTTGAGCTCGGCCTCGTACGCGGCGCGCAGCTCTTCTTCCGAGGGTTCTCTGGGTTCGCTGCTCATCGGGTCACCTCCGCGGCGCTGGCCGCATAAGTGTCGCGCGTCTCGGTCACGACGGCGGCGTAGGCCTCGGGCAGGCTAACGCCGGTGTCGGTCATCCGCCGCTGACGCTGAGCGCCGTTCATCGACGGCAGGGCCACCTCGATCCCGAGCTCCGCCCGCACCGGAGCGGACCAGGCCAGCAGCCGATCGATCGCCTCGGCGGCCGGATAGGCCTCGCCTCGATCGAGATCGAGCAGCTCGCCGTCGAGACCATGCCGGATCGCCCGCCAGAAGTTCTCCTCGATCAGTCGCCGGGGGAAATCGGTGAACGGGACGCCCTCGTCCACGTCGCGCGCCGCCTGGGCCACGCAAGCGAGGATCAGCCCGGCCAGCCCCTCCGACTCGGGCGCGGTCATCTGCGCGTCGCAGATCCGCACCTCGACCGTGCCGAACGAGAAATGCGGCCGGACCGACCACCACACCTGGGTGTACTCCACGATCGAACGCGTTCTGACCAGGAAATCGATGTAGTCGGCGTACTCCCGCCAGCCGCCGAAGGCGTCGGGCACGCCGCACCGCGGGAAGCTCTTGGTGAAGATCTGACTGCGCGCGCTGTGCAGCCCGGAGTCTCGCCCGTCCAGGAACGGCGAGTTGGCCGAGATGGCCAGGAGCAGCGGCAGCACCGGCCGCAACCGGTCACACACGAGCACCGCACGATCGGGGCCGCGTATCCCCACGTGCACGTGCATCGAGAACGTGTTGTTGCGCCAGGCCACGTACTTGAGCCCATCCTCCACCCGCCGGTAGTGCTCGGTGTCGATGATCTTCTGCTCGCGGTAGTCCGACCAGGGATGGGTGCCGGTGGCGGCCAGCGCGACCCCCTGCGAGGCGGCCAGCGCGAACAGGCGACGCCGGCGATCGCGTTGGGCGGCGAACGCCGCGCCCAGATCCTCACACCGCCCTGAGCGGATCTCGATCTCGGAGGAGATCAGCTCGCCGGCGATCGAGTCGGCCAGGACCGGGTCGGCAGCCGCCGCGTCACGCAGGTCCTCGAACCGGGCCACCAGTCCCAGCGAGGAGGGGTGCAGCAGCGCGAACTCCTCCTCGAGCCCGACCGTGAAGTCCGTCGCTGCTTCGAACGCGGCGTAGGCAGATTCAAGGTCGAGGCTGCGGCTCACAGACGGATCACCTTAGAGGCGGGATCGGGCGCTGATCAGGTGAGATAGAAGTAGAGCGCGTACAACAGGTCCACGGCCGGGCTGGAGGTGTGGACCGTCACCTCGGGCGGCACCTGGAGCAGGGCATCGGAGTAGTTGAAGATGATCTTCACGCCGGCATCGACGAGCTCCTCGGCGAGCTTCTGCGCCGCGGCATTCGGCACGGCCAGCACCGCCACCACGATGTCCTCCTCGTCGATCACCTCGCGCAGCTCGGAGTTGTGGCGAACCGCGAGCGGCCCGATTTGCCCTCCGACCTTCCCCTGATCGACATCGAACATCGCCACCACCCTGAAGCCGTGGTCGGCGAAGATGTCCGAGGTGGCGATCGCCGTTCCCAGGTGGCCAGCGCCGAACAGCGCGATGTTGTGCTGGCCCGAGGTGTGCAGGATCTTGCGGATCTGGTTGACCAGCGACTCGACGTTGTAGCCCACGCCACGCTTGCCGAACTTGCCGAACCCGGAAAGATCGCGGCGGATCTGGGTCGAGTTCACGTGGGTGTACTCGGCCAGCTCCTGAGAGGAGATCGTCTCCTTGCCCATCTTCCGGGCCTGGATCAGGACCTGGAGGTAGCGCGACAGGCGCGCGGCAACTCCCAGCGCGAGTTTCTCGCCCGGCTTCTCGAGCCCGGGCTGAGCCGTTTCGGCCCCGCTCCCGACCGTGTAGCTCATCGCGTGTGCACCATATCGATCCGGCGCTCGAGCTCGGACTCGTCCACGAACAGCTCGAACGCCTCGGCACCGTCGATCGTAACGACCGGGATGCGCTCGAGATACGCCCGGAGCAGCTCCTCGTCGCGATCGATGTCGCGCTCCTCGAACTCGAAGCTCCGGCGCCGCCGCACCCGCTCGAGGACCTCCCGGGCCTCGTCGCACAGGCAGCATCCTTCCCGACCGAACAGAACTACGTGCGTCATCGCGCCACCAACAGCCGCTCGCCGGTCGCGTACACATCGAGGTCGAGATACTCGGGGAAGGGACGGGCGTCCACGAACCGACCGGCACTCGCGATCATCGCCGCGTTGTCGGTGCACAGCTCGCGTGCCGGCACGTGCAGCTCGACCCCCAGCGCCCCCATGCGCGTGCGCACCGCCCCGTTGGCCGCAACGCCGCCGCCGATCGACAGCCGCTCGAGGCCCGTCGCAGCCAAGGCCCGCTCGACGCGCAACGCCAGCGACTCGACGATCGCCCGCTGATAGGAGGCGGCCAGGTCGGCCCGCCGCTGCAACGCCTCGGCCTCGCCAAGATCGCGCACCTTGTACACGAGCGCGGTCTTCAACCCGGCGAACGAGAAATCCAACCCGGCCAGACGCTGCGCGGTCGGGAAGGCAAACGCGCCGGGATCACCCTGAGCCGCCAGCCGCTCGAGCGCCGGGCCGCCCGGGTAGCCGAGGCCGAGCAGCCGAGCCCCCTTGTCGAACGCCTCGCCGGCGGCGTCGTCGAGCGTCTGGCCGAGCACCTCGTAGCCCGGCCCGCGGTCGGTCACCCGCGCGAGCAGGGTGTGCCCGCCGCTCGCGATCAGCGTCAAGAACGGCGGCTCGAACGCGTTCGGCCCGAGGAACGCGGCCGCCACGTGACCGTGCAAGTGGTCGACGCCGGCCAGGGGGAGCTCGTACGCCGCGGCCAGTCCCTTGGCGGTGGCCACGCCGACCAGCAGCGCCCCCACCAGACCGGGTCCGCACGTCACGGCGACCAGCTCCACCGACGCGAGCGAAACCCCGGCCCGAGCCAGCGCATCGTCGACCACGTCGCCGATCAGCTCGAGATGGTGGCGCGAGGCGATCTCCGGGACAACGCCGCCGTAGCGGTCGTGCACGCCCTGCGAGGAGATCACATTCGAGCGAATCTCCCCGGAAGACGTGACGACGGCCGCGCACGTGTCGTCACAGCTCGTCTCGAGGGCGAGGATCACCCGGAGGCGCTCGGGGTCGAAGCCGACTCCGCCGTGCGCCACATGATCACGGCGTCCTCGCCTGTGTCCTGGTAGTAGCGCCGGCGCGTGCCGGCCGACCGGAAGCCGAAACGCTCGTACAGCGAGATCGCCGATCCGTTGGAGGGCCGGACCTCGAGCGTGTAGGACGCGTCGGCCCCGGCCCGGGCGATCATCTCGTCGAGCAGCGCGGTGGCCAGCCCCCGCCGCCGGGCCGGAGGATCAACGGCGATGTTCATCAGGTGCCACACGTCGGCGTAGCGCGAGCAGATCAGGTAGCCGACGACCCGCCGCTCCTCGATGGCGGCCAGGCACACGCCCGACGGCTTGGACAGCTCCAGCACGAACATGGCCAGCGACCAGGGCGTGGGAAAGGCGCGCCGCTCGATCGCGATGACCTGCGGAAGGTCCGAGTAGCCGAGGGAGCGGATCGAGATGGGCGGCGTGCTCATTGCGTTCGGTGGGCGATCTCGGCGTCCGGGGCGCGGAGGTAATCCGGCAGAACCTCGTCGGGGTCGCCCCCTTCCAGGTGGTCAGCGAGCCGACAGTGGTTGGTCGCCGTGACCTTGTGGAGCGGGGAATCGTCCTCCGGAATGAAGGATCCCGAGCGCTCGAGAACTTCCCTGAATGCTATCGCCCCGTCTCCGATGGCCAGCGTGGCCGGGCCGAGCGGTTCCACGAGCTCGGCCAGGGCTTCGGGCGCGAGCGCGCGCGGGCGCAGCAGCGCGTTCTCGAACTCTCCCGCCTCGTCGATCCTCCAGATCGCGGCGAACACCTCGCCGCGACGTGCGTCGAGCACGGCGAGCACCGCGTCCAGGCCGGCCGGCGCCGCGTCCGGACCCGCCCGGGCCAGCGCCAGGGACTCGAGCGTCGAGACGCCGACCAGCCGGATGTCGCGCGCCCGGGCGAGGGCGCGGGCGGTGGCGATCCCGATACGCAGGCCGGTGAACGTCCCGGGGCCGATGCCCACCGCGATCCGGTCGATTCCGTCCCAGGCGACGCCGGCCCGCTCCAGCACCAGCGCGACCAGCGGCAGCAGGCGGGTGGCGTGACCCGGGCGCTCGCCGGGCTGCGGATCGTGCCGGGCGGTGAAGATCACCCCGTCCACGCCGGACAGCGCGACCGTGGTGGCGGGCGTGGCGGTGTCGAAGGCGAGGATTCTCACGGCCCGTCGATCGCCTTCATCGCCCTCGGTCGCCCTCGACCGCCGCCAATGGCCGACCGGGAGCAAACGGCGCCTCGATCGTCACCGTCCGCCGATCGCCGCCGGCATGCTCGATGAGCACTCTCGCCGCCACGTGCCCGATTCCGGCGATGCGCGCGACCGCGCCACCCGGCCATTCCACGAACGCGATCCGGTCCGGATCGATGTAGTCGGCCAGCAGGTCCGGGTCCTCCTCCCCGAGATCCGCCACCCGGTACAGGTCGAGGTGAGCCACAGGCACGCGGCCGGGGTATCGCTGCCCGATCGTGAAGGTCGGGCTGGTGATGACTGCGTCCACGCCGAGGGCCCGGCACGCCCCCCGCACGAACGTGGTCTTGCCGGCGCCGAGCTCGCCCTCAACCAGAACGACGTCGCCCGGATTCAGGCCGACCGCGAGCTCGGCGGCGAGGGCCTCGGTCTGGGCGGAGCTGCCCGTCTCCTGACGGCGGGACTCGGCCTGGGCGGAACTGCTCGTCTCCTGGCGCCGCGACATGGCAAAAACCCAATGTAGAGCAGGCGGACGGCATCACCGCTCCGACCGGTCCGGTACCGTCACGACCAGATGAGGCTTCTTCATCGGTACGAGCGGCACCTTGCCCGGGTGCGCAACTCCGAGACCGGCAAGGCGGCCGGCCTGGCCGGCGCGATGGTGGCCAACAACGTGATCGCGCTCGGCTCGGTCATCGTGTTCTCGCGGCTGCTGACCGACTACGGCTCGCTGGCCGCGCTGGTCAGCTACTTCCTGATCCTGGCCGTCGCGGGCTACGCGATGCAGGTCGCCACCGCGCGCGAGGCGGTGGTGGGAACCCTGGGCGTAGGCACCGAGTTGACGGCCACGATCCGCAGCTGGACGAAGGCGCTGCTCGTGTTCACGGCGGTGATGACCGTGGCGTCGGTCCTGGCCCGCCATCCGATCGCCCAGGCCGTCGGCGTCAAGCAGGAGTGGGCGGCCGCCCTCGGGATCCCGGCCGGCTGCCTGTACCTCCTGCTCTGCATCATGCGCGGCGTCCTCCAGGGGCTCGGCGACTACCGCGCGGTCGGCATCAGCCTGGTCGGCGAGCAGGCCACGCGGCTGGCCATCGGCGGCGTGCTGGCGGCGGTCGGGCTCGGAGTCACCGGCGCCTACATCGGAACGCCGCTGTCGTTCGTCGCGATGATGCTCTACTGCGCGATTCCGCTGCGCAACCGGCTCGGGCGGGCCGAGCCCGGACAGAAGGCCGCCCTCGGGTTGTGGACGCACGTGCGCCACGCCTGGGTGCCGATCGTCGCGCTGGCCGAGATCGCCATTCTCCAGAACATCGACATCATCGCCGCCAAGCATCGCTTCTCGAGCGCTGTCGCGAGCTCCTACAGCGCCACCGCCGTGGCCGCCAAGGTGGTGATCTGGGTCGCGATGGGAGCCGGGTTCTATCTCGTGCCCGAAGTCTCGCGGCGTCGCGCCATCGGCGAGGACACCCGGCCGGTGCTGGCTCGGGCGCTGGCCATCATCGGCGTGGCCGCCGTTCCGTGCCTGCTGATCTTCGCGGTGGCGCCGCGGCTGCTCATCCGGCTGGCCTTCGGAGCCAACCGCCTGCTCGCCGTCGACGCGCTGTTCATCCTCGGCGTCGCGTTCACCGTGCTGGCCGCGACCTACCTCGCCGTCCAGTATCTGCTGGCGCTCAAGCGGACCTGGTTCCTGCTCGCGATCGGCGCGGTCGCGGTGGCCGAGCCGATCCTCCTGCTCGGCGCTCCGAAGAAGCCGGTCGGTTTCGCCGTCGTCGTGCTCGGCGTCCAGCTGGTCGGCGCGGCGGTCGCGTTCGGGCTCGCCCTGCGAAAGCAGCAGCCGCCGCCGCTCGATCCCGACGAGCGCAGGGTGCGCGAGGTCGAGCCGGAGCTGGTGGGCGCCTCGCGCGTCTGATCTGAGAACTCAGAACAGCCCTGAGAACTCAGAACAGCCCGAGTTGGGCGGCCGCCGGCTCGAGCTCGCCATCGGCGCGCGGATCCTCCGGCTCGGGCAGGTCATCTTCGAGCTCGGGGACCGGTTCGACCCTCTGCGGCTGGGCAGGCGGACCGAGCGCGAGCAGTTCGGGAATGCGATTGAAGTCCGCCCGCAGCGCCTCGAGCATCGACGGCGTGTAGAGCGCCGCCGCGGGGTGGTAGAGCGGGTACAGGCGCACCGCGCGCGGCCCGACGATCCGCACCTCCTCGCGGCCGTGCAGGCGCGAAATCCCGGTCGTGTCGGCCCGCAGCAGCTTGGTCGAGAAGTTGCCCAGGGTGCAGATCACCGTCGGCTCGATCAAGTCGACCTGCCGGCGCAGGTAGTCCTGGCAGGCCTCGATCTCGTTGGGGTGCGGGTCCCGATTGTCGGGCGGTCTGCATTTGAGGACATTGCAGATCCACACCTCCTTGCGCTCGAGCCCGATCTCGGCCAGGAGCTTGTCGAGCAGCTTCCCGGCCTGGCCGACGAACGGCAGCCCCATCCGGTCCTCGTTCGCCCCCGGTGCCTCGCCGACGAACATCAGGTCGGCATCGGCGTTGCCGGCGCCGAACACGACATTGGTGCGCGTCTGGTGCAGCGGGCAGCGGGTGCAGCCCCGCGCCTCCTCGTAGACGGACTTCAACTGCTCGCGACGCTCGGCGGCGGTCCTCACTGGCATCCGATGTTAATCCCGCTCACGGACGCCCTCGCGGGGCTTCCCCGGTATTTGCGGTCGCCGAACTGGGTAGAAAACCCCTACGAGCCTGTGGTCTGACGCGGTACCGGTGGATCCGAACCGGGGTATCCTGGGTTCTGAGGCCGACACGCGGACGCCGCGGCTGGACCTCAACACCAACTGATCCTTCTCCACACGCCGACCGGTATCTCAGATGCGAGAACTGGAACGGGACTCCACCTCAGAAACCCCTGCATGTAGGCGGTTGGCCATCGTCGGCCGTGGCCGTGTGGGGCGTGCTCTGAGCGAGGCCCTGCGACACGCCGGATATGAGGTTGACGGGCCGCTCGGGCGCGGCGCGGACGCCGGCAATGCCGACGCCGTCCTGCTCTGCGTGCCGGACGCCGAGATCGCCACTGCCGCGGCGAACATCGCGCCTGGGCCCCTCGTCGGGCATTGCTCGGGCGCCACCGCACTGGAGGCGCTCCGGCCACACGAGGCGTTCTCGCTCCATCCGCTGATGACGGTCACCGCCGAGGGGGCCGAGTTCGCCGGCGCCGGCGCGGCGGTTGCCGGCAGCACCACGCGCGCCCTCGAGTTCGCCACCGATCTCGCGCGCGCGCTCAACATGCGCCCGGTCGAGATCGCCGAGTCCGACCGCCCCGCCTACCACGCCGCCGCCGCGATCGCCTCGAACTTCCTGATCACGCTGGAGGCGGCGGCCGAGCGGATCGGCGCCACCGTCGGCCTCGAGCGCGAGGAGCTCGTGCCGCTCGTCCGGGCGACGGTCGAGAACTGGGCCCGGCTCGGGCCCGAGCGGGCGCTCACCGGCCCGGTGGCGCGGGGCGACGAGGCGACTGTCGCCCGCCAGCGGGAGGCGGTGGCCGGGGCCGCGCCCGAGCTGCTCGAGCTATTCGACGCCCTGACCGCCACCACGCGCGCCCTCGCGGCCGACCGCGAACGCGACCACGAACGCGAACACGAACGCGAACACGAGGTCCAGCCGGCATGAACGTCATCCATACCGTCGCCGAGCTGCGAGCCGCGCTGCACGAGCCCCGCCGCGCCTGGCAGACCATCGGCCTGGTCCCCACCATGGGCGCCTTCCACGAGGGCCACCTCTCGCTGATGCGCCGCGCCCGACGCGACTGCGACGTGGTCGTGGTGTCGCTGTTCGTGAACCCGGCCCAGTTCAACGATCCGGGCGACCTCGAGCGCTACCCGCGCGACCGCGAGCGCGACGAGGCGCTGGCGGCCGACATCGGCGTCGACTATCTATTCGCTCCGGGCGTCGAGCAGGTCTATCCGTCCGGCTTCGCCACGAGCGTGTCGGTCGCGGGGATCACCGAGACGCTCGAGGGCGTCCACCGCGGCCGCGGCCACTTCGACGGCGTGACCACGGTCGTGACCAAGCTGTTCAACATGGTTTCGCCGGACGTGGCCTATTTCGGGCAGAAGGACGCCCAGCAGGCGCTGGTCATCCGACGGCTCGTGCGCGACCTCGACATCCCGGTCAGGATCGAGGTCTGCCCGACCGTGCGCGAGCCCGACGGACTGGCCCTGTCGAGCCGCAACGCCCACCTCGCGCCGGCCGATCGCGCGCGCGCCGCCGCGCTCCACGGTGCGCTCGCCGCGGTCCAGGACGCGGTGAGCGCCGGCGAACGTGACCCCGCTGCCCTGCGCGCCCGCGCGCACGCCGTGCTCACATCGGCCGGGATCGTCCCGGATTACCTCGAGCTCGTCTCGAGCGACACGCTCACTCCGGTGAGCCGGATCGACGGCGCCGTCCTGGCCGTCCTCGCCGCCCATATCGGCGACACACGCCTCATCGACAACCAGCTGATCCAGCCGTCCCTCAACCACGACCGTGAGGTGGCGACCCGCACCCGGGCGCCAACCGTAGCGTGAAGGAGAGAACCTGAATGTCCGCGACCCCGCGCATCCCCATCCCGCAGAACCTCGACGCCCCGCTGCCGATGACCCTCCCGCGGCTGGCCGAGAAGAAGCGCCTCGGCGAGCCGATCGTGATGGTCACCGCGTACGACTACCCCTCCGCCCAGGTGGCTGAGGCGGCCGGCGTGGACATGGTGCTGGTCGGTGACTCCGGCGCCATGACCGTGCTCGGCTACCCCTCGACCGTGCCGGTGTCCACCGAGGAGATGCTCATGCTGGCCGCCGCCGCCCGGCGGGGGCTGAAGACGCCGCTGCTGGTCGGCGACCTGCCGTTCGGCTCCTACGAGGCCTCCGACGAGCAGGCCATCGCCACCGCGCAGCGGTTCGTCAAGGAGGCCGGCTGCGACGCGGTCAAGCTCGAGCGGGGTGGCACCAGCGTTCAGCGCGCCCGGGCGATCGTCGACGCCGGTATCCCTGTGATGGGCCATGTCGGGCTGACGCCTCAGACCGCCACCGCGCTGGGCGGCTACCGCGCCCAGGGGCGTACCGCCGAGAGGGCACTGAACGTGGCCCGCGACGCGACCGCGCTCGAGCGGGCCGGCTGCTTTGCCCTGGTCATCGAGGCCATCCCGGCCGCCGTCACGGAGTCGTTGATGGCGCGGCTCGAGGTCCCCGTAATCGGCATCGGGGCGGGCCCCGCCACCGACGGCCAGGTGCTCGTGTTCCACGACCTGCTCGGCATCTACGACGGGCACGCGCCGCGATTTGCAAAGCGCTACAGCGAGCTCCGCGAGCAAATGGTGGTCGGCGTCTCCGCCTACGCCTCCGAGGTGCGCAGCGGCTCGTTCCCCGGGCCGGAGCACACCTACTCGATCGACGAGGACGAGCTGCGCACATTCGAGGCCGGGCTGGACGAGCTCGACGTGACGTAGCGTGAGGCCGCGCCGCGGCCCAATCAGAGCGCCCCGCGACTAGTGGGTCTCACGTCACTAGGATCCCTTCGGATGCCGCCGCGACTCGGAGACCTGTTCGCGCCGCGCGACCGGGCTTACTTCGAGCTGTTTGAGGAGGCAGGCCGGAACGCCGTGCTGGCGGCCGAGCTGCTCGAGCGGATGTTGGTCAACTTTCCCGACAGCCGCGAGCTGGCCGGGGAGATCCTCGAGTGCGAGCACGAGGGCGACCGGATCACCCACGACATCATCGATCGGCTCAATCACACGTTCGTGACCCCGATCGACCGCGAGGATATCCTCGCCCTCGCCTCGGCGGTGGACGACATCGTCGACTACACCGAGGAGGTGGCCGACTACCTCGGCCTGTACCGGATCGAGGCCCCGATGGACCAGGCGATCAGCCTGGCTCGCGTGCTCAGTCAGGCCTGTCAGGAGATCGACAAGGCGATTCCGTTGCTGCGCGGATTCAAGCCCGAGCTCTCGGAGCACACGGCCGAGGTCAACCGGCTCGAGAACGAAGGCGACCGGATCACCCGTGAAGCGGTCGCGTCGCTGTTCGACGCGCGCATCGACCCGATGGTGGTGATCCGCTGGAAGGACATCTTCGAGCGCCTCGAGGCTGCCATCGACTCGACCGAGCACGTCGCGGACATCCTCTACGGAATCGTGATTAAGAACTCGTAGGCCCGCGTGTCTCACTATTGGCAGCTGCCGGGCGCTGCTGTAGCTTGCGCGCGTGGAGAGGGACCCGAATCCCCCCCCGCCGCCCACCGGCGCCGGGCTGTCGGTTCGCGACGTCGCGGTCTCGTTCGGCGGCATCCGTGCGCTCGAGGGCGTCTCGGTCGACGTCTCCCCGGGCGAGGTGCTCGGCGTGATCGGCCCCAACGGCGCCGGCAAGACCACGCTGTTCAACGTGATCTGCGGCTTCGTCCGGCCGAGTGCGGGCACGCTTAGCTGGCGCGGTCAGCCGATGGCCGGCGTCCACGCCGACCGGCTGGCCTCGCTGGGAATCGCCCGGACCCTGCAGGGCGTCGGGCTGTTCGGCGGCCTCACCGTGCTGGAGAACGTGATGGCCGGGGCTCAGCGCTTTCGCCGCAGCTGGCTGGTGAGCGCGATGCTCGCTCTGCCCGGTTCCGATCTCGACGAGCGCCGCCTGCGCGAGCGCGCGCTGGCCGCCCTGACTCGCCTGGGCTGCGAGGGCGTGGTCGACCGCCTGCCGGGGACGCTCCCCTACGCGGTGCAGAAGCGGGTCGCGCTGGCGCGGGCGCTGGTCTGCGATCCGGAGCTGCTGATGCTCGACGAGCCGGCCGGCGGCCTGGACGCGCGGGAGCTCGCCGACCTAGGCGAGCTGATCGGCTCGCTGGGCACCTCGATCGCGGTGATGCTCGTCGACCACCACATGGACTTCGTGGTCTCGGTGTGCCACCGGGTCGTCGTGCTCGACTTCGGCCGGATCATCGCCGACGGGGAGCCGGCCGTCGTACAGCAGGACCCGCGCGTGCTCGAGGCCTACCTCGGGCGGGAGGCGCAGGACGGCGATCCACTGGCCACCGAGGGAGCCGACGATGCTCACGATTGAGGACCTGACCACCGACTACGGGCCGATCCGCGCGGTCGATCACGTGTCGCTCGAGGTACCGGAGGGGTCGGTCACAGCCGTGCTGGGAGCCAACGGCGCCGGCAAGACCTCGCTGCTGCGGACGGTGTGCGGTCTGGTGCGGCCGACGTCGGGGCGGGTGAAGGTCGAGGGCGAGGACATCACGCGCTGGGCGGTCGAGGAGATCGTCCGCTTCGGGGTGGCGCACGTGCCGGAGGGACGCGGGGTGATCGCCGAGCTGACCGTGCACGAGAACCTCCGGCTCGGCGGCCTCTGGCGCGGTCGCGACGCGATGCCGCTGCGGGAGATCTACGACCTGTTCCCGCGGCTCGAGGAACGGGCCGACCAGCCGGCCTCGCGACTGTCGGGGGGCGAGCGGCAGATGCTCTCGATCGGTCGGGCCCTGGCCGGCCGGCCCCGCGCGCTGTTGTTGGATGAGCCGTCGCTCGGCCTCGCCCCCGTGCTCGTCGCGCAGATCATGAGCATGGTCCGCCGGCTGGCCGACACCCTCGGCCTGGCCGTGCTGCTCGTCGAGCAGAACGCGCGCAGCGCGCTGTCGATCGCCAACCGGGGCATCGTCCTGAACCTGGGGCGGGTGGTGGCCGAGCAGGACCCGCAGAAGCTCGCGAGCGACGACCGGCTGCTGCACGCCTACCTGGGGTTCTAGCGCCATGACCAAGTTCATCGACCTCACCTTGAACGGCATCTCGACCGGCGCGATCTACGCCGCGGTGGCGCTCGCGCTGGTGCTGATCTGGCGCTCGACGCGGATCGTCAACTTCGCGCAGGGCGCGATGCTGATGATCACCACGTTCATCGCCTCGGCCGTGATCAACTCGGGCGGCTCGTACGTGCTCGGGTTCGTGGTCGCGCTCGGTTCGGGCTTCGTGTTAGGCGCGGTGGTCGAGCGGGTGGTGGTCCGTCCGGTCGAGAACGCGCCGCCGCTGAACGCGGTCATCCTGACGCTGGGCCTGTACACGCTGCTGGTCGCGATCGCAGGGATGATCTGGGGCAACTCGCCGCGCTCGTTCCCGGCCGCCTTCTCGCTGCGCGGCTACAAGGTGGGCGGGACCACGCTCCTGTTCACCCCGAACGACACGTTCATCGTGCTCGTGGTGCTCGTGGTGGCGGTGGCCCTCGCGGTCCTGTTCCGGGGCACCACGCTCGGCCTGCGGATGCGGGCGGCCGCGTTCGCGCCCGAGGTGGCGCGGCTGCTCGGGGTGCGGGTCGGGCGGATGCTCACGCTCGGGTGGGCGCTGGCGGCGATGGTCGGCGCCCTGGCCGGAGTGCTCGTCGCGCCGTCGGTGTTCCTCGGTCCGAACAGCTTCGACCCGATCCTGATCATCGGGTTCGTCGCGGCCGTCCTGGGCGGCCTCGACAGCCCGCCGGGGGCGGTGGTGGGCGGGCTCGTCCTCGGGCTGGCGCTGTCCTATGTCTCGGGCTACGAGGGCGACGCGCTGGTGCCGCTGGCCGCCCTGGTGATCCTCGTCCTCGTGCTGATGATCCGGCCCACCGGCCTGTTCGCCGCCACGCGGGAGCGGCGGGTGTGACCGGGCGCGCGCGTGGCGTTCTGCGCGGCAGCACCCTGCTGCGGTCGCTGGCCGTCGTGGTCATCGTCGGGCTCGTGCTGCTGCTGTTGAGCGACACGTTCAGCGCATACCGCGACCTTCAGCTGGCCGAGGCCGCGTACTACTTCTGCGTGCTCGCGGGCCTCACCGTGCTGGCCGGCTCGAGCGGTCAGATCTCTCTCGGCCACGGCGCGTTCATGGCGGTCGGGGCCTACACCGTGGCCAAGCTCGGGAACGCCGGCTGGGCGCTCGTGCCGGAACTGGCGGCCGCGGTGGTGGCGACCCTGATCATCGGCATCCCGGTCGGCGTGGCGTGCAGCCGCCTGCGCGGCCCGTACCTGGCCGGCGCCACGCTGGCCTTCGCCGTCGGGCTGCCGGCGCTGGCCGACAAGTTCCCGGCCTTCCTCGGCGGCGAGAACGGCCTGTCGATCAATCCGCCGACGCCGCCCGCATCACTTGGAGCGACCTTCCCGCTGGAGCGCTGGGAGGCGTGGATCGCGTGCATCGGCGCGCTGATCGTGCTGTTCGTGTTCTACAACCTGACCCACAGCGGCGTCGGCCGCGCGCTGCGCGCCGTCCGCGACGACGAGATCGCCGCATCGCTGGCCGGCCTGCGGATCGGGCGCTGGCAGACGCTCGCCTTCGCCCTGAGCGCCGCGGCGGCCGGCCTGGGCGGCGGTCTGCTCGTGGTCGTGACGCAGCTCGCCACGCCGGGCGCGTTCCCGCTCCAGCTGTCGCTCACGCTGCTGGCCGGCGTGGTGATCGGCGGCCTCGGCTCGCTGTGGGGCGCGGCCTGGGGCGCGGCGCTGCTCGTGCTGCTCCCGAACTGGACCAACGACGTCGCGAACTCGTTCTCGCTGTCGACCAACGTGTCGCACAACCTGCCGATCGCGGTGTACGGGGTCGTCCTGATCGGGGCCATGCTGGTCTGGCCGAGCGGGATCCAGGGCGGCGTGCGCACGGCGGGCGGGGCCGTGCGGTCGTCGCTGTCCGAGCGTTTCGGCCGGGTGAGCACGGAGCGCGTGCCCGAAGCCGAAGACGCACCCGACCCCGAGCACGCGCCCGGCGCCGGCACCCCGAGGTCTTAGCCGCGTTGGGGGTGGCGAGCGGCGCGCGCCGGCTTGCGCGGGATGCCGAGCAGCGCCGCCTGCACCTCGCGCAGGCGCTCGTAGTCGCCGCGGACGCCGTTCGTCGCGTCGTTCCACAGGAAGGCGTGGCGGAGGTGCACGAGCGCGTAGGCCAGCGTGGCCGGATCCGCCGGCGGCTCGTAGTCGCCCGCCGCCATCTCCCGTTCGATCATCGTCTGGACGCAGGCCACCGCGCGCGGCTCGACCACGCCCGCGCTCGAGGTGAGCATTCGCATGGCCGTGTCGCGCTCCTGTTCGAGCAGCCGGCGCACGGCTCGCGAGCGCGTGAGCGTGCGGTTGACGCGGTCGAGCACCTCGAGCAGGCCGGCCGCGCCGGGCCGGCGGACCTCGAGCCGCTTGCGCCTGACGAGCAGCTCGAGCTGGTGGGCGATCACCTCGCCGAGCAGGGCCTCGCGCGAGCCGAACCAGCGGTAGATGGTGGCCCGGCCGAGACCCAGGCGCGACGCGACGACCGTGATGTCCACCCGCTGGCCGTCCAGGTACAGCTCGGTCACCAGCCCGAGTACGTCGTCGCGCGACGCGGTCGCCGGCCGACCTCGCCTACCGGCCCGACCCGGGCGGTCGGGAGGCGCTTCGCTCGCCCCGGGATTCTTCTCCGTCCGTATTGCGATCCCCATCAACGGAAATTAATATTTGAAACACCTAAGGGAAAACGTATCTAATTAGATTCCGTGCGTCGAGGTGACGCGCTGTCCCAGTCGGGTCCACCGTGTGGAGGAGGAGAGGTATGAGCTTTCGCGGGACCAAATCGCTGGCGTACGTAGGAGTCATCGTCGCGCTTGCCCTGGTTGTGGCCGCGTGCGGGTCGTCGAACAGCAGCAGCACGAGCAGCAGCAGCGCCGGGGGCAGTAGCAGCACCACCAGCAGTTCGGGCAACGGCGGCGCCACCGCCCCGGGCGTGACCGCGACGAGCATCACGTTCGGCACCCATCAGCCGCTCACCGGCCCGGTGGCACCGGGCTACAGCGAGATCGCCGCCGCATCCCAGGCGTTCTTCAACTACGTCAACGCCAACGGCGGCGTGTTCGGGCGCTCGATCCACCTGCTGATCAAGGACGACGCCTACAACCCGACCAACACGGTCAACGTCGTCCACCAGCTCGTCCTGCAGAGCAGCGTGTTCGGGATCTACGAGGGACTCGGCACGCCCACCCACACCAAGGTGGTCGGCTACCTCAACGCGTCGCGGATCCCGGACATCTTCGTCGCGTCGGGCTGCCCGTGCTGGGACGACGGGAACAAGCAGCCGTACACGTTCGGCTGGCAGCCCAACTACACGATCGAGGGCAAGATCCTCGGCCAATACATCAAGCAGCACTTCGCCGGCAAGAAGATCGGCGTCCTCTACCAGGACGACGACTTCGGCCAGGGCGGCCTGACCGGCATCAAGGACGAGCTCCCGGCCGGGAGCATCGTCTCAGCCCAGCCCTATCAGCCCGGCGTTACCACGCTGGCGCCGGAGATCACCGCGATCAAGGCGGCCAAGGCCGACGTCCTGGTCGACTTCACCGTGCCGATCTACACCGCGATCGCGCAGTTGACCTCGTTCACGCTGGGCTACAAGCCGCAGCTCGTGGTCTCCAACGTCGGCATCGACCCGATCACCGTCGGCGGCCTGCTCAAGACCATCTCCAAGGGCAAGGCGTCCGGCACCGCGCTGATCGAGGGCGCGGTCACCGACGGCTACCTGCCCTCCAACACCGACACGTCGAATCCCTGGATCCAGCTGTTCATGAAGGTCCACGACCAGTACGACAAGAGCGCCCCGTTCGACGGGAACGTCGAATACGGCATGGCCAACGCCTACACCCTGGTCCAGGCGCTCAAGGCCGCCGGGCCGCACCTCACCCGCCAGGCTCTGGTCGACGCGATCAACCAGCACGGCGCGAGCTGGACGGGCCCCGGCCTGGTCCCGTTCCGCTACTCGACCAGCGATCACGGCGGCTACGGCGGCGCCAAGATCGGCATGATCACGGGCGGCAAGATCGTCCTGTCCGGCTCCCCGCTGACCACCACGCCCGAGGCGGGCAGCGCGATCACGCCGTTCACCGGCACCCAACCGGCGCCTCCGGCCAACGGCATCCCCTCGAGCTAGAGGGCTGGCACCTCCCCGCCTGCGGCACCGTGCGCCGGCCACCGGTGCCGCAGGTCGGAACGTGCGCGGGCGCGAGGTGCCGCAGACGGGGAACGCCAGCCCCCCATGCCGGCGCACCGCTTGGCCTCGCTTTTAGCTCCAGACCCGCCCGGCTAAGTCAAACGCAGCGGGCGCCCGCCGTACGGTGGCGCACCGCCGCGGCCCGGCGGCCCTCCCGGCTCGCCAAGCGGGCCTCGCTGCCGGTCGGACGCCCCTCGCGGAATCGCGACCACCGGTGCAGTGCGAGACCCCATGCTCAGCACTGCGACCGCGCAGACGCTCCACTCGCACCGGGGCGTCCGAGTGGCAGGAGGCCCGCTAGTACGTGATCGTTCGCAAGACCCGCGCCGGCACCCCGGCGGCCACCGAAAACGGCGGGATGTCGCTCGTCACAACGCTGTTCGCCCCTATGACGCACCTTTGACCGACGGTGACGCCACTCGTGACGACGACGTTTGTGCCACACCAGACGTTGTCGCCATATCCGGGTCGGGCCCTTGCTGGTGAAGCCTTGCCACGTCACGGGGCGATCGGGATCGTCGAACCGGTGCGAGGAGTCGGTGATGTAGCACCCGTTGGCGAACATGCAGTGATCGCCGATCTCGACCAGCTCGAGCGAGGCCACCATCACGCCGAGGTTCAGGAAGGTGCCGGCGCCGATCCGCACGCGCGCCTGGCCGGGAGCGGTGATCCACACGCCGGGCTCGAACAGCGTCTGCTCGCCGATCTCCAGTCTGCCCTCGAGCAGCGCCTCGAGCACGTTGCCGTGTACGGGCCACCGGACGAACGCGCCCCGCCGCATGAACTCCCAATGGATCCGCGCGCGGTTCCAGGGCAGCGAGTTGCGCTCATACCAGCGCCACTTCTGGAGCCACAGCTTGAGCGCCGCCGCGTCCACGCCCGGACCACCCGCCCCGGGTCGCGCGGGCTCGCTCACCTTGCGCCGATCAGCGCGCGGCCGCCGTCGTCCGCCGGCGAGCCGGCCGCCCGTTCGCGCCGGAGCCGTTCGCCGACGTGGCCGTCTTGCTCGTCCTGGCCGTCTTCGTCGTCCTGGCCGCCCGCACGGGAAGGACCTCCGCCAGGAAGTCGCCCGTGTGGGAGTCCGTGGCCTCGGCCACCTTCTCCGGTGTGCCGGTCGCGATCACGCGACCACCCTCCTCTCCCCCTTCCGGCCCCAGGTCGATGATCTGGTCGGCCACCTTGATCACGTCGAGGTTGTGCTCGATCACCACCACCGTGTTGCCCGCGTCGACCAACCGCATGAGCACCTCGAGCAGCCGCTGGATGTCGGCGAAGTGCAGTCCGGTGGTCGGCTCGTCGAGGATGTACAGGGTCTGCCCGGTGGCCACCTTGGACAGTTCGGCGGCCAGCTTCACACGCTGGGCCTCGCCGCCGGACAGCGTGGTGGCCGGCTGGCCCAGCCGCATGTACCCGAGACCGACGTCGTTCAGCGCCTCGACCCGTCGGCGGATCTTCGGGATGTGGGCAAAGAACTCGAGCGCCTCCTCGATCGGCATCTCGAGCACGTCGGCGATCGTCTTGCCCTTGAAGCGCACGTCGAGCGTCTCCCGGTTGTAGCGCTTGCCGTGGCACTGCTCGCAGGGAACGTACACATCGGGCAGGAAGTGCATCTCGATCTTGATCTGGCCGTCGCCGCGGCACACCTCGCACCGCCCGCCCTTGACGTTGAACGAGAACCGCCCCGGCTTGTAGCCCCGGGCGCGCGCCTCCTGGGTCTTGGAGAACAACTCCCGGATCTGGTCGAACAGGCCGATGTAGGTGGCCGGGTTCGATCGCGGGGTGCGCCCGATCGGCGACTGGTCGACCGAGATGATCTTGTCGACCTGCTCGAGCCCGGTGATCCGCTTGTGCGCGCCCGCCTTCTGCCGCGTCCGGTGCAGCCGGTTGGCCACCGCCTTGTAGAGCACCTCGTTGACCAGCGTCGACTTGCCAGAGCCCGACACCCCGGTCACGCAGCACAGCACGCCGAGCGGGATCTTCACGTCGACCTTCTGCAGGTTGTTCTCGGCCGCGCCCTCGATCGAGACGTGCCCGGCCGGCTTGCGGCGCTTGCGCGGCACCTCGATCGTGCGCGTGCCGGCCAGGAACTGGCCGGTGAGCGACTCCCCGACGCGCGCCACCTCGTCGGCCGTGCCCTGCGCCACCACATGGCCGCCGTGCTCGCCGGCGCCCGGCCCCATGTCGACCAGGTGATCGGCGGCGCGCATCGTGCCCTCGTCGTGCTCGACGACCAGCACCGTGTTGCCGAGGTCGCGCAGCCGCTCGAGCGTCGCGATCAGCCGCTCGTTGTCACGCTGATGGAGACCGATCGACGGCTCGTCGAGGATGTAGAGCACGCCGACGAGCGAGGAGCCGATCTGCGTGGCCAGCCGGATTCGCTGGGCCTCTCCACCTGACAGGGTGGCCGCCGCACGGTTCATCGACAGATACCCGACGCCGACGTTGTCGAGGAAGCGCAGGCGCTCCTCGATCTCGCGCAGCACCAGCCGCGAGATTCGCTGGTCGTGCTCCGAGAGCTCGAGCCCGTCGACCCACTCCAGCGCGCGCCGGGCCGAGAGGGCGGTGAAGTCGTGGATGGCCGTGCCGTTGACCAGCACCGCGCGCGATTCGGAGCGCAGCCGGGCGCCCTTGCACTCCGGGCACGGGCGCAGCGTCATGTACTCCTCGATCTTCTCGCGCGCCAGCTCGGACTCCGTCTCCCGGTAGCGGCGCTCGAGGTTCGGGATGATGCCGTCGAACGTCGTCGCGTACGACCGGCGCCGGCCGAAGCGGTTGCGGTACGTGACCTGCACGCGGTCGCCGTTGGTCCCGTACAGGAAGAAGTCCTGCGCCTCGTCAGGGAGCTTCTCCCACGACGTGTCGAGGTCGACGTCGTAACGCTCGGCGATGGCCTGGATGAGCTGGTCGTAGTAGTCCGACGCGCTGGCCGCCCACGGCGCGATCGCGCCCTCGCCGATCGACAGCGTCGGGTCGGGCACGACCAGCTCCGGGTCGATCTCCATCTGCGACCCCAGCCCGGTGCAGCGCAGGCACGCGCCGTGGGGTGAGTTGAAGCTGAAGATGCGAGGCTCGAGCTCGACCAGGCTCGGGCCGTGGACCGGGCAGGCGAACTTCTCCGAATACGTCTGGACCTCGCCGGAGTCCACCATCTCGATCTCGACCAGCCCGTCGGCCAGCGACACGGCGGTCTCGATCGAATCGGCCAGCCGCTTGCGCAGCTCGCCCTTCATGACCAGGCGGTCGACCACGATCGCGATGTCGTGCTTGAACTTCTTGTCGAGCACGATCTCCTCGTCGAGCCTGCGCAGCTCGCCGTCGATCTTGGCCCGCGAGAAGCCCTCGCCGCGCAGCTCCTCCAGCTGCTTCCCGTACTCGCCCTTGCGGCCGCGCACGATCGGGGCCATCACCATGAACCGGGTGCCCTCCGGCAACTCCATGACCTGGTCGATGATCTGCTCCGCCGACTGCCCGCTGATCGGCCGACCGCAGATGTGGCAGTGCGGATGGCCGATCCGCGCCCACAGCAGGCGGAGGTAGTCGTAGATCTCGGTCACCGTGCCGACCGTCGAGCGCGGGTTGCGCGAGGTCGTCTTCTGGTCGATCGAAATCGCCGGCGAGAGCCCCTCGATCGAATCGACGTCGGGCTTGTCCATCTGCCCCAGGAACTGGCGCGCGTAGGCCGACAGCGACTCGACGTAGCGGCGCTGCCCCTCGGCGTAGATCGTGTCGAAGGCCAGCGACGACTTGCCCGATCCCGACAGCCCGGTGATCACGGTCAGCGCGTCCCTCGGGATCGCGACCGTGACGTCCTTCAGGTTGTGCTCCCGCGCACCCGAGACGATCAGCTTGTCCACATAACCGAGTCTAATCGACCGAACAGACGTTCCCATGATCGGTCGTTCGCTGTTTGCGGAGAAATGCCCTGATGGCACGCTCCCGCCGATGACGGTCCCCGGCCCCGCGCGCATCCGTCCCCCCGAACCGGGCGAAAACGCCCGGATCGAGGGCTATCTGAGCCGGCTGTCGGTCGTCAGTGCTCCGAACCGGCGGTCCGGCCTCGAGCGAGCCGGTCAGTTCTCGAGACCGAGATCAGCTCTCGAACGACGAGTAGACCTCGTCGAGCAGGCCCCGCCGGTCGGTCAGCCTGAAGTTCTCGGCCAGGTAGCGGTCGATCTCGTCGCGCGGCGTGCGGTTCATCACCATGTTCAGAGCGATCAGCCGCGCGCTCTCGTCCTCGCCGCCGTTTGTGGTCTGATTGGGCGGGGATTCGAGGGCCGGGTCGGTTAGGACCTCGCCGGCCGCCGCGCCGGCCACCCCCACCGACTGCTCGAACGGCTCGGCAACGGCTCGGCCGGTTCGGGCAGCTCGCCCGGCTCGCCCGCGGCCGCGGCCGCGCTGGGCGCCGCCGCGGGGGGCTGGGACACACCGGCCCCCTGCTCGGGCTCGAACTGGGGCCGCGGGACCACCGCGTTCTTGACCGCGGCCAGGTTGCCCTCGAGCAGCTGAAGGTCGGCGGTCAGGCGATTTGACCCGGTGCGGAGCGATTCGATCAGCGCGTTCAGCTCGTTCTCCATCGCGTCGATCCGCTCGAGCATCCCGCTGGTCGATTCGGAGACCTTGCCGACGTAATCGCGCGCCTCGCTGGTGGCGTGCTCGCGGGTGGACTCGGCTTCGCTGCTCGCCTCGGCCCGGATGTCGCGTGCCTCGTCCTCGGCCTGGCGCTGGATGTCCGCGGCGGTCGTCTCGGCCGCCTCCACGATCGAGCGCACCTGCTCGCTGGCGGCGGCGGCGAGCGACTCGCTGCGCCGGCGGGCCGAGCGCTTGAGCTCGTCGATCTCGTCGGCCAGCGCGCTCAGGTGGGAGTCGACCGCGTCCGGGTCGTAGCCCCGGCGCCCGATGGGAAAGTCCTTCTTCTCGATGCTCTGTCGGTCCAGCGCCACGGAACTACCTCCGTATCGAGGGGGGGAAGCGTCCGCAGGGTATCGGACGAGGAGGCGGTTTCTCGCCGGTCGCGAGCACGCTCCGCCACCCGCCTCAGCCGGCCGGCGCGTAGCCCTCGGCGATCGCCTGGTCGAGCTGGCGCTTGAGGTCCCGGATCTCGTCGCGGAGCTTCGCGGCGTACTCGAAGCGGAGCTCTTCGGCCGCGGCCAGCATCTCCTCCTCGAGCGCGACGATCGTCTTCTCGATCTCGGCCGGCGGCATGTCGGTCGCGGGCCGGCGGCGGCGCCTCGACCTCGGCACCTTCGACTCGGACTGCAGGAACTCGGCGATGTCCGAGATGCCCTTGACGATCGTCTCGGGCGTGATCCCGTGCTCCTCGTTGTAGGAGACCTGGATCGCCCGGCGGCGGTCGGTCTCGTCGAGCGCGGCGCGCATCGCGGCGGTCTCCTTGTCGGCGTACATGAGCACCTTGCCCTCGATGTTCCGGGCGGCGCGGCCGATCGTCTGGATCAGCGAGGTCTCGCCGCGGAGGAAGCCCTCCTTGTCGGCGTCGAGGATGGCCACGAGCGAGACCTCGGGCAGATCGAGGCCCTCGCGCAGCAGGTTCACGCCGACCAGGATGTCGAACTCGCCGAGGCGCAGCTCCCGGATGATCTGGATCCGCTCGAGCGTGTCGATCTCGGAGTGCAGGTAGCGCACGCGGAAACCCATCTCGAGCAGGTAGTCGGTCAGGTCCTCGGCCATCTTCTTGGTCAGCGTGGTCACGAGCGTGCGCTCGTCGCGATCGACCCGGACGCGGATCTCGTTCATCAGGTCGTCGATCTGGTTGCGGGTCTCGCGCACCTCGACCTCGGGGTCGACGATGCCGGTCGGGCGGACGATCTGCTCGACGATCCGGCGCGAGTTCGTCCGCTCGTATTCGCCGGGCGTGGCCGAGACGAACACCATCTGCGGCGTGATCGAGAGGAACTCCTGGAAGGTCTGAGGGCGGTTGTCCATCGCGCTCGGCAGGCGGAACCCGTAGTCGACGAGGGTCTGCTTGCGCGACCGGTCGCCCTCGTACATGCCGCCGATCTGCGGCACGGTCTGATGGGACTCGTCGATGAAGCAGACGAAGTCCTCGGGGAAGTAGTCGAGCAGGCAGTACGGCCGCGAACCGGGCGCGCGCCCGTCCAGGATTCGCGAGTAGTTCTCGATCCCGCTGCAGAAGCCGAGCTCGCGGAGCATCTCCATGTCGTACTGGGTGCGCTGCCGCAGCCGATGGGACTCGAGCAGCTTGCCCTGGGCCTCGAGCTCGGCGCAGCGCGCGTTCAGCTCGCGCCCGATCTCCGCCACCGCGTCCTCGATCATCCCCTCGCGGACGTTGTAGTGCGAAGCCGGCCAGATGCCCACGTGCTCGATGTCGTCCTGGAGCACCTCGCCGGTGAGCGGGTCGAACTCCTGCAGATGCTCGACCTCGTCGCCGAACAGGACGATCCGGTACGCGGTCTCGGCGTAGGCGGGAAAGATCTCGAGGGTCTCGCCCCGGACCCGGAAGTTGCCGCGGGCCAGCGCGGTGTCGTTGCGGCTGTACTGGATCGAGACCAGCTTGCGCAGCAGCGCGTCGCGGTCGATCATCTCGCCCTTGCGCAGCGTCTGGAGGTTCTCGTCATAGGTCTGCGGCGAGCCCAGGCCATAGATGCACGAGACGCTGGCCACGATCACCACGTCGCGCCGCGCGAACAGCGCCGCGGTGGCCGAATGGCGCAGCCGGTCGATCTCCTGGTTGATCGCCGAGTCCTTCTCGATGTAGAGGTCCTTGCTCGGGACGTAGGCCTCGGGCTGGTAGTAGTCGTAGTAGGAGACGAAGTACTCGACCGAGTTGCGCGGGAAGTACGTGCGGAACTCGTTGCACAGCTGCGCGGCCAGGGTCTTGTTGTGGGCGATGATCAGCGCCGGCTTCTGGACCGCCTCGATCGTCGCCGCCATCGTCATCGTCTTGCCCGTGCCGGTGGCGCCGAGCAGGGTCGACTTCGGCTCGCCGCCCAGGATGCCCTCGGCCAGCGAGACGATCGCCGCCGGCTGATCGGCGGTCGGGCTGTAGGCGGCGTCGAGTTCGAACTGGGGCATCTGAGCGGGGACCCCTTAGCGTAGCGGCGGCGGCGGCCGGCAAATGGTGGCGCGAATCGCGGTCAGGGAGTGGCCGCGAGCGCGAGTGATCCGCCATTCGACGACCCGCCAGCACGTGAATGGTCGTTCACTCGCGCCTGACGCGGGTGAACGACCATTCACCCCCGGGGCGGGGGGCGAGTGGCAGATTGGTGGCGGCGGGCCTCGCGCAGGAATCCGGCTTCAGAGCCTTGGGTCACCGAGATCGCGCACGCGCCGGATTCCTCCGGATGAGTCGCGGCAGGCCCGTCTGCGATGCATCGATGCTGAGCGGGGCGTCGCCGCGACCGCCGGGCGGCCCGTCCGGTCAGGACCGGGGACCCGGGGCGGCCGTTTCCCTCGCTCAGCCGTACAGCTGCGAGGCGTACTTCCGCCGGTACTCCTGCCGGGCGTGCAGGACCCGTGCGACGTAGGCCCGAGTCTCCGGGAACGGGATGTCGGCCACCGTCAGCGTCTGCCCCTGGGCTCGCGCGGCGGCCACCCAGCGATCGACGTTCGACTCGCCACCGTTGTACGCGGCCAGGGCCAGCGTCACATTTCCGTGGTACTCGTCGAGCAGGTACCGGAGGTAGTAGCTGCCGTAGGCGATGTTGACCTGCGGCGTGTTGAGGTCGCTGGTCCTGAACGTGGTGGCGCCGGAGCGGTGTGCCAGGAAGGAAGCCGTCTCGGGCATGATCTGCATCGGCCCGACCGCGCCGGCGGAGGAGTCGCGCGGCTGGAACTTGGTCTCCGCATAGATGACGCCGGCGATCAGGGCCGGGTCGAGGTGCTTGTCTGCCGCCTGCTGGCGGATCGTGCCGGTGTAGTTCAGCGGCAACGAGAGGTCGTCGACCGCCTTCTGGACGAGGGGCAGGGCCTGGATCACCAGGATCGCGCCCGCGAGAAGCCCGAGCCCCGCCAGCAGGCGAACCAGGCGCCGACGCCGGCGGCGGATGGTGGCGCGCCGGCGGGCAGCGGCCCGCCCCGCGGCCTGACGGCGCGAACGGGAACGCGCCTCGACATCGAGCGCGGGCGGGCTCACGGCCCCAGCATCTCAAGCAGCTCCGACAACTTCGAGTCCAGCTCCTCCACGGTACCTTCGTTAACGACCACGTACGTCGCACGGTGCGCTTTTTCCTTCTGCGTCAACTGGCGCGCCGAGCGTTCCTCCAACGCCTCATGACCGCGCGCGCCGGCCCGGGAAGCCCGCAACTCCTCCGAGGCCACGACCGCGATCGTGGCGTCGAACAGCCCCTCCATCCCGGACTCGAACAGCAGCGGCACCTCGACGACGGCGGCCCGGGGCGGCGGGGAGGCGCGTTCGAGCCCGGCTCGCCACGAGGCCATCCGCTCTCCCACGCGCGGCCACAGCAACTGCTCGAGCCACTCACGGTCCGAAGCCGTGGCGAAGGCCACCCGGGCCAGCGCCCCTCGGTCGACGACACCATCCCGCTCGATGGCGTCCCCGAATCGCTCGCGCACAGCTGAAACAACATCATCATCCCGATACAGCTCGTGGACGACCCGGTCGGTCGACAGCACGGCCGCGCCGCCGCGCTCGAGCGCCTCGAGCGCCGTCGACTTGCCGGCGCCGATCCCCCCGGTCAGCCCGACGAAAGGAATCCGCCGACGGCCCCCGGACGACACCGCCCGCGGGTCAGGCTTCGGAGTCGGACTCGGAAGGCTCGACGTCGGAGGCGTCCGAGTAGCCGAAAGCGCCGTCGACGGACTCCTCGCCATCGACTTCTTCAGCCTCCTCGGCCGCCGGCACCTCGTCCGCGCCCGCGAACACGTCCTCGGACAGGCCCAGCTCGGGCATGTTGTCGAGGTCGGCGGCATCGCCGTCGACCGGCGCCGTGATCGGTCGCACCGGAAGCACCTGCCCCTCGACCCGCTTGATCGACAGCGAGAGCCGTCGGCGCTCGGAGTCGATCTCGAGGATCTTGACCCGCACCGGGTCGCCCGGCTGGATGATCTCCCGTGGGTTCTCGACGTGGTGCTGGGCCAGCTCGGAGATGTGCACGAGGCCCTCGACCCCGTCCAGAATCTCGACGAACGCGCCGAAGGTGACGACCTTCGTCACCGTGCCCTCGAGCTCGTCGCCGACGTTGTAGGTGTCGACGACCCGCTGCCACGGGTCCTCCTGGGTCTGCTTGAGCCCCAGCGAGATGCGCTGGCGCTGGCGGTCGATGTCGAGCACCTTGACCGTGACCTTGTCGCCGATCGAGAGGATCTCGCTCGGGTGGTTCACGTGCGACCAGGACAGCTCGGAGATGTGGATCAGGCCGTCGATCCCGTCGAGATCGACAAACGCGCCAAAGTCGACGATGTTGGAGATCGTGCCCTCGACGACCTGGCCGGGCTGCAGCCGGTCGAGGATCCGCTCGCGGTCCTCCTTGCGCTGCTCCTCCAACACGGCCCTCCGAGACAGCACGACGTTGTTGCGCGAGCGGTTGAGCTCGATCACCTTGCACTCGATCGGCTGGCCCATGTACTCGTCGAGGTTGGGCACCCGGCGGATGTCGACCAGCGAGGCGGGCAGGAAGCCGCGCACCCCGAGGTCGATGATCAGCCCGCCCTTGACGACCTCGATCACGGCGCCCTCGACCGGCTCGCCCGACTCGGCGGCCGCCTCGATGCGGCGCCAGGCCTTCTCGAACCGGGCCCGCTTCTTGGAAAGGATCAGTCGCCCGTCCTGGTCCTCCTTGGTGAGAACGAGGGCGTCGACCTCTTCGCCGAGGGACACCTCCTCGCTCGGATCCACTGACTTGCGGATCGAAAGCTCTGACGAGGGGATGACGCCCTCGGACTTGTAGCCGATGTCGACCAGGACCTCGTCGTTGTCGATGCGGACGACCTGGCCGGTGACGACGTCGCCCTCCTGGAAGGGGTGAACGGTGGCGTCGTAATTGGGGACGATCTGGCCATCGATCTCGAGCAGCAGGCCGTTCGAGCCCTCGACGACCTTGGCGTTCGATTGATCGGTGGCGGGATTAAGCGTTGTGGTAGAAGACATGCGTTCAGCGGAGGATAGCCGCAGATGGAGGGATAAGCGCTCCGAAGGCCCCTCCCTATCATCCGCTGCCCATGCCGACGAGAGCGACCAAGCGCGGCACTGACCGGACGCCTCTGGATCGGGACTGCGACGTGCTGATCTGCGGCGCGAGCTTCGCCGGCCTCGCGGTGGCCCGCGAGCTGCGCCAAACCGGCGCCGACGTGCTACTGATCGACCGCTACGAGATCGGCGAGCGGCAGACCTCCGCGTGCGGAATTCCCACCGCCTGGCTGACCCAGCTCGAGCTGCAAACCGCGTTGCAGCAGACGTTCGGCGAGCTCGTGATCCACACCCCGTACACGACCGTGAACTACCGCCTGCCGTGGACGTTCTCGACGTTCGACTACCGGACGCTGTGCTCGTCGCTGGCCGACCAGGGGAAATTCGCGTTTGAGACCGCAAAGGTCAACGACCGGACCGGCCGCACCGTGCGGACTGACCGTGGTGATATCCGCGCCGCGCACGTCGTCGACGCGCTCGGCTGGCGGCGCGTGCTCGGGGCGGGCGAGAACATCCAGCCCCCGGAGGCCCTGCTCTCCCGGGGCCTCGAGGTGCACCCGAACGGCGCGGGACGGGACATGGAGATCTGGATCGACCGCTCCTACGTCCCGGCCGGATACGGCTGGAGCTTTCCCGCCGGGGACGAGGTGCGCATCGGGGTGGGGTCGTTCGACCCCCGCTTCCACGTGCGCGAGCCGACCGAACAACTGGCACGCGACCTGAAGGCGCCGACGGTCCGCTACCAGGGCAACTGGATCCCCCACGCTCTGCGTGAGGCCGTCGAGGACGGCGTGTACTTCGTGGGCGACTCGGCCGGCCACTGCCTGCCGCTCACCGCCGAGGGAATCCGGACCGCGCTCTACTTCGGTCTCTCCGCCGGTCGGGAGCTGCGCGCGGTCCTGGGCGGCGAGCGCGCCGCGTCCGAGGGACTCTCCCGCTACGCCGACTTCAGCGCCTCGCACGCCGCCGCCTTCCGCTGGTTGCTGCGCTGCCAGCGGCTGATCCCGCGCGTGGCACCTCGGCTGCTGGCCGGCTCGCTGCGCGCGATGCAGAGCCAGCGCTTCCTCGATTGGGCCTTCGGGCACTACCTGGAGATCGCTCACCCGCGCTTCGTCGCCGCCGGGCCGCGCCCGTCCCGGGTGCAGGTCAGCGTGCCGTAGAGGCCCCGCTCGCCGCGGGCGGGCCGGGCGCGCCCTTGATGTGGACCGTCCGGGAGGCGAGCGCCCAGTTGCCCCAGCTGTCGGTGGAGCGGAGCATCACCCGGTAGCTGCCCGGGATGTGGAACGTGTGCCACACCCGCCGGCCGAACCCGGCCCGGCCGTCGCCGAAGAACCACGCGAACGAGACCAGCTGCCCCTCGGGGTCCGCGCCGTGGGCGGTGAAGGACATGGCATGTCCTCGTCCCGGGACGGCGACCGACGCGAACGAGATCGCGTCGGGCAGCGCCCGCGGCTCGCACGACGAGTCCGCGTTGCTCCACTCCTCCTGAAGGAAGAAGTGCCCGCCGTGGATCGTCTCGTTCCACGCGGTGGCGCCCGGCGGGCCGAGACTGTGGCCGAACTGGGTCAGGCAGAGATCGCCGTCCTCGTTGCCCTGCGCATCGATCCAGGCGTCCCCGCCGGGGTCGGTGACCATTTCGTTGTGCTCGTGGCTGATCGTGGAGATGGCCGGGTCGGCGGTGCTCGAGTTCGGCCGTGGGTTGTTCGACTGGCAGTGGTCGGGCACCGCGTTGTACGGGATCACCGCATAGTTGATGCCGCCCGGCGTCTGGGAGTGATAGCCGCAGTAACCGCTCACGCTGCCGCCCAGCGCACAGCTCGAGGAGCTCGTGGTCGTACAGCTTCCCAGGCCGTCGGGCGTGACCAGGAAGTACACGTCGCGGTTCTCGGTGGGCAGGTGGTCGGCCGCGATCACGCGCTCGATCTCGCTCTCGAGCTGGCCGTCGGTCAGGCAGACGGTCCAGCCGGGCCCGGTCATCGCGGGTTCGGTGCACCCGTTGGCCGGGAGTGGATCGGTGGCGGTCACCGCGCCCCCGTAGGTCGAGTCGTACGCCGCCGGGCCGCCGCCATCGGTGTACTGCCCGCTCAGGCCGTAGACGTTGTTCGTCCGGTGGCTGTCGGCGGCCACGTCGATGAGGAACGTCTCGATCAGCGAGGCGTAGCCCGGGTCGAAGGCCAGGCCGGAGTCGGCGGGCTCCCAGAAGATCACGTGGGTGCGGTTGGTGTGCAGGACCGGCCCGCCCCCGTAGGGCAGGTTGCCCCGGCGGGCGGCGTCGAGGCGCCCCAGGAGCTGGACCTGGGTTGCGGTCGGGACGTCGCGCTCGACGCCGGAAAACTGCTTCACCTGAGCCACCGCGGGCGACGCCACGACGAGCGCAAGGGCAAGGGCAAGGGCCAGCGCCCCCGCAGCGCCGAGCAGCGCCACCGCGCCCCTGAAGAAGCGTGCCGTCACTTCGCGGCCAGCCAGTCGGGTCCCACGCCAACCTCGACCGCCAGCGGCGGGTCCATCTCGAACGCGCCGGCCATCTGCTCGGCGGCGATCCGGCTGACCTGCTCGGCCTCCGCCGCCGGACCTTCGAACAGCAGCTCGTCGTGGATCTGAAGGATCATCCGCGAGCGCAGCCCGGACTGCTTGACCGCCTGGTCGCAGCGCACCATCGCCACCTTCATGATGTCGGCGGCGGTGCCCTGGATCACCATGTTGACCGCGAACCGTTCGCCCTGCCGGCGCAGCTCCCAGCGCCGGGCCCGGAGCTCGGGGACCTGGCGGCGCCGGCCGAACAGCGTCGAGACGTAGCCGTGCTCGGTGCCCTGCTCGATCGTCTCCTCGATCCACCGCGCCACCGCCGGGAAGCCGGCCATGTAGCGCTGGATGAACTCCTCGGCCTCCTCCTGGGGGATGTCGAGCCGGTCGGCCATCCCCCACGCCGACAGCCCGTACACGATGCCGTAGTTGATCATCTTCGACTTGGATCTCATTCCGGGGTCTATCTGTTCCGGTGTCACACCGAACACGCGACAGGCCGTGGCGGTGTGGACATCTTCGCCCTTTCGGAAGATTTCCTTTAGGGCGTCCTCGCCGGCGATGTGCGCCAGCAGCCTCAGCTCGACCTGCGAATAATCGGCCGAGACCAGGAGATTTCCTGGTTCCGAGACGAAGCAGGCCCGGATCTCACGCCCCAGCGGCGTCCGGATCGGAATGTTCTGGAGGTTCGGGTTGTTGGAGGAGAGGCGACCCGTGGTGGCCGCGGTCTGGTTGAAGGTCGTGTGGATCCGACCGTCGGAGGCGATCAGCAGCGGGAGCGCGTCGAGATAGGTCTGGGCCAGCTTGGTCAGCTCGCGCCAGCGCTCGATCTTGGGGATCACCGGGTGCTCGTGCCGGATCGCCTGGAGCACGCGTGCATCGGTCGAATAGCCCGTCTTGCCGCGCCGCTTGCGCGACAGCCCGAGCTTGCCGAACAGGACCTCCTCGAGCTGCTTGGGCGAGCCGAGCGTGAACTCCTCGCCGCACATGCCGAAGATCTCGCGCTCGAGCTCATCCGCCTCCGCCTTGACCCGCTCCGATATCTCGCGCAGCCGGTTGGTGTCGAGCTTGGAGCCCGCGAGCTCCATCTCGCGCAGGATCCGGACCAGCGGCAGCTCGACCTGGTGCAGCAGGTCGGTCAGGCCGCGCCCGCGGATCTCCTCGCGCTGCCAGGCAGCCAGCGCGTGCAGGAGCACGGCGTCGGCGGCCGCCTCGTCCTCCAGGTCGGTGCCGATGCCCCGTTCCTCGGTCAGCTCGCGAAACGGATACGCGCGCCGAGCCGGCTCGAGCAGGTAGGCGGCCACCTCGGTGTCGTGGGCCAGCACCGCGGGGACCTCGCCGAGTGACTTGGCGTCGTGGGCGATCACCGGCCGGCGGCCCACTGCCCGCACGACCTCGTCGGGGGCGGCCGCTTCCCCGGCCAGCACCTCGGCCGAGCCCGCCGCCTGGACTCCGAACCGCCAGCCCAGATCGGGCGAGAACAGCTGATCGGGTGGCGTCTCGGGGGCCCTGACCCCGATCGCCACCTCCCGGTCCGGCAGCCGCCCGAGGTCCTGCACCGTGGCCTTGCGCAGGCGCGCGGTGAGCGACTCCTCCGCCTCGGGGGCCGGGGCGGCGGCGTCGGCCGAGCCGAGCGCCTCCTCCAGCCGGCGCAGCGGCTCGCGCAGCTCGAATTTGCGGAACGTGTCCCTGAGCTTGGAGCGGTCCGGGGCGGTGGTGGCGAACGTCTGGAGGTCGAGCTCGACGTCGATGTCGCGCTTGGCGGTGGCGAGCTGCTTGGAGATGCGCGCCGCGTCGGCGTGCTCGGTCAGGTTCTGCTTGCGCTTGGCCCCGGAGATGTCGTCGATGTGGCCCAGGACGTCTTCCAGGGTTCCGAACCGCTGCAGCAGCTCGGCGGCGGTCTTGTCGCCGATGCCGGGCACGCCGGGGATGTTGTCGCTGGTGTCGCCCTTGAGCCCGATGAAGTCGGGGATCAGCTCGGGTGGGATCCCGTAGCGGTCGATCACCCCCTGGCGGTCGTAGACCCGCGTGTCGGTGATCCCGCGCGACGTGGTCATGATCTTCACGACACCGTCGTCGACCAGCTGATAGGCGTCGCGGTCGCCGGTCACCACCATCACCGGGATCTTCGGGTCGGCGGTGCGCGCCTTTTCCACGATCGAGGCGATCACGTCGTCGGCCTCGTAGCCGGGCACGCGGAGGTTGCGGTAGCCGAACGCATCGACCAGCGGCTCGAGGTGTGGCCACTGCTCCTTGAGCAGGTCGGGACGCGTGGCGCGCTGGGCCTTGTAATCGGCGTAGACCGCCTTGCGGCCGGTGTCGCCGGCGTCCCACACCACGACAGTCGCCTTGGGGCCGTAGTCGGTGAGGATCTTCACCAGCATCGAAGCGAAGCCGAAGATCGCGTTGGTCGGCACTCCGGTCGAGGTGGCGATCGATTCGGGCAGCGCGAAGAAAGCCCGGTAGGCCAGGCTGTTGCCGTCGATCAGGAAGAGTTCGTCAGGGGTCGTCACGGACGCCACCTATGTCAGGCTATCTCGCCGCGTGGCCGCAACACCGAGCACCCAGTACAGCCTCACCTTGAGGGTCGAGATCGAGCACCGTCCGGGGATACTGGGGCGGGTGGCGAGCGCGATTGGGGACGCCGGGGGGACCATCGGCGCGGTCGATCTGGTGCAGGTGCAGCGCGAGCACACGATCCGCGACATCACGGTCGAGACAGGCGACGCGTCCGACTGGCCCCGGCTGACCTCGGCCGTCGACGCGGTTGCTGGCGCACGGGTGCTCGACACCACCGACCGCACGTTCCTGCTGCACGCCGGGGGCAAGATCGAGATCCGTAACAAGAGCCCTCTGAAGACGCGCGACGACCTGTCGATGGCCTACACGCCGGGGGTGGCGCGGGTGTGCCGGGCGATCTTCGAGGACCCCGACAAGGCCTTCCAGTACACAATCAAACGGAACACGGTCGCGGTCGTGTCGGACGGGACCGCGGTGCTGGGACTCGGCAACATCGGCCCGCGAGCGGCGATGCCGGTGATGGAGGGCAAGGCCATGCTGTTCAAGGAGTTCGGCGGCGTCGACGCCTTCCCGATCTGTCTCGATACGCGTGACGTCGACGAACTCGTCGCGGTGGTTCGGGCGCTCGCCCCCGGATTCGGCGGCGTGAATCTCGAGGACATCTCGGCGCCGCGGTGCTTCGAGATCGAGGACCGATTGAAGGAGTGCCTCGACATTCCGGTGTTCCATGACGACCAGCACGGGACCGCGGTGATCGTGCTGGCCGCCTTGCTGAACGCGTCGCGCTTGACCGAATGCCGGATGAGCGAACTGCGCATCCTGATCGTGGGCCTGGGCGCCGCCGGCGTGGCCGTGACGCTGATCCTGGTCGAGGCGGGCGCGCAGCACATCGTCTGCTGCGATTCGCGCGGTGCGGTCTCGGTCGACCGCGCAGACTATCTCGACGGGAGCATGCATTACGTCAAGCGCGCCATCGCTGAGGTGACCAACCGGGAGCGCCGGTCCGGTGGTGTGGTGGACGTGATCGAGGGGGCCGATCTGTTGATCGGCGTCTCGGGTGCGCGGGTGTTGCCGGCGTCGGCTCTGGCGCGGATGAACGCCGATCCGATCGTGTTCGCGCTGGCCAACCCCGACCCTGAGGTGGCGCCCGAGGAGGCCGTGCAGTACGTGCGGATCCTCGCCACCGGCCGCTCGGACTACCCGAACCAGATCAACAACGTGCTGTGCTTCCCGGGCGTCTTCCGCGGCGCCCTCGACGTCCGCGCCACCGCGATCACCGAGTCGATGAAGACGGCGGCGGCCCGGGCCATCGCCGAGATCGTGACCGACGACCAACTGCGCGAGGACTACATCGTCCCTTCGGTGTTCAACCGCGACGTGGCGCCCGCGGTCGCGGCGGCGGTGTCGGCCGAGGCGCGCGTCGGCGGCCAGGCCGAGGCAGGCGCCGAGGTCGGCTTCGGATCGACCGAGGAGTTCGGGGCGCTGCCGGGGCGGTAGCCGGCGCGTGTTGCCGGCGCCCGCCCGGCGTTGCCGGCGTGCGTTGCCGGCGTGCGCCCGGCGTTGCCGGCGTGCGTTGCCGGGGCGCGTCCCGGAGGCCGTCGCCAGGGTCCGTAAGTCGCAGAACTCGCCATAGTCCGCCTGCTCCCGCCACGTAAGCGCCGCAGCGGCGCTTATGTCGCAGAAGCGCACGGGCGCCGGCAGGTTTCGCGCGTTCTGCACCCCTATCGTCCAGCGCCACCGAACCGTCCGGCCGGCGTCGGAGGACTCCCCAGGGGTGCGCGCCGCGCACCATCAGAGCGGCTGCCGAAGCCCGATCGCGCGGGACGGCGGGCATCCGTACGTGCCGCGCGCCGCGCGGTCCTCCGCGCCGTCGCGATCGCCGGCGCCACCGCGGCCGCGGTGGCGCTCGACGGCGGTGGCGGCGCGTTCTGGGGCTGTGTCCCGGCCGCACTCCTGGCCGCCGGCGGGACTCGCGGGCAGGTTGGCGGCGCGGTAGCCGCGATTCTGGTCGCCCGGGCGGCCCTCGCCGCTGAACTGGTCGTGCTGAAGCACATACACCTAGCGCCGGCGGGCCTACTCGTGCTCGTCCCCGCCGCCAGCGTCGCGACCCTCGCCGAGGGGACCCCGCTCGGCGGCCGGCGTGCGGCATGGGCGCTTACAGGACGTGCGGCGGCGTGGCGGTCCTGACGAACGACGGGTCGCCGCCCGGCGCCACCTTGTACAGGCCGTAGGACCGCAGCGTGGTGTCGCCGTCCTTGTCGAATCCATAGGTGCCGAGGACCGAACGCCGGTGGGTGGCCGAGAACAGCGCGCTCGGCACGGCCGATTTGCTGTCCCCGTCGGAGCCGAGGCCGGCGATGGTGCTCAGGCCAAGCTTCATCGCCTCGTAGCCGAGGATCGCGTAGGGCCCGGGATCGGTGCCGCGATATTTCGCGTTGTAGGCGGCCATGAACGACCTGCCGCCGGGGTAGGCCGCGAGGCTGCGGGTGACGGCAGTGCACTCGATCAGCCTGTCGATGCCGGCCGGCACCCCGCCGTCGCGCGGGTTGGTCCACGCGGCGGTGCACATAGACCCTGGGGCAAAGATCTTCGCCGTCGGCGATGCCGCATGGACCGCTCGGGTGAGCGCAACCGCGATCGGGGACGCGGTTCCGGCCAGCAGGAAGCAGTCCGGCCGCTCCCTCCAGACCCACGCGGCGTACGAGCGCAGGGCGGCGGTGTTCCCGTTGATCCCCGTCGTGCTCACCACGTTCACGGCGTAAAAGCCCTTCTCCAGCTCGACGAGCCTGGCCAGGCCGACTCCGTACGGCGCCTGGTCGTCGAGGACCGCCGACCTGGTGCAGCCCGACTGCTTCATCGCGAGCAGGATCGCGGCAGCCTGCACCGCGTCGTCTGGGACGATGCGCAGGAAGGTGCGCGTGCCGGTCGGCGCGTAGCCTTGCGGCTCACCGGGGGCGCTGCCCGGGTCCGCGGTGGTCAACCCGACGTATGTGTTGGTCGGCGACACCTGCGGAATCCCGGCCTCGTTGAGAATCGGCATCGAGACCTTGCTGGCGTTGTCGTCCGACTCGCCGATGTAGTACACGGCGCGCGGATCCGAGGCGGCCTTGCGCGCATTCGCTGCCGTCTGGCTGGCGTCCCAGCCGTCCGGACCGCGTGAGTCGTCGAGCGCGGTGTACCGGACCGCGAACGGTCCCGCCCGCCCGCCGGCCAGCGCCAGCGCCAGCTTGATCCCGTTGACGAGCGCGGTTGTCTCAGCCGCCGACGGGCCGTGCACGGGGAAGCTCGAGTAAATGTCCACGACGTTCGCGCCGCCCGCGATCGACGCGCCGGATGCGGTGGCGCTGCCGGCGCCCGAGCCCTTACCGCACGCGCTCAGCGCTGCCACGGACAGCAGCAGGAGGCATCCGGCGATCGCCCTGCAGGTAGCGAGCCTCATCCAGCTTCCTCTGTCTCCGGTTTCGGGCTTCCCGTACCCCGACCCGGAACGAGCGTAGACCCGCCTCCGGGGAGCGCCAAGCGATCACGTCCGCCCTAACGCAACCCCAATCGCGCGGTGTCGAAGTCCAAAAAAACGTCGCGTTCGGCCTACTCGCGCCTGATCAGCACATCCTGCGAACGGGTGAGCGTCACGAGCCATTGTCTGGCGAGCCGGAGCCCCCTCCTGGGACACGACACGGTCACCGAGCAGACCGTGAGGCCGTCGCCGAGCGTGACGACGGGGATGGTCCTGCGCCACTCGCCGCGATACTGCTGCGCCACCCGCGCCGCGGTTTGCAGGATCGTCGATTGCAGCGCGTCGCGACGTCGCACGAGCTGGTCATGCTCCACAGCCAGCCTCTCCTGCTCCTCGCACGCGGCCGTTTTCTGTCGCTCGAGCTTTTCGATCTCGTCCTGGAGCGCCGAGCGCCAAGTCTCGGCGTCGGCCTGAAGCGTCCGGGCGAAGAACAACAGGGTGGCGAGCTCGGCACGGAACGCGTCCGGGCCCTCGTTCCGATCGTCCGCTGCGGCGACCCGTGCGCGTAGCGCCCCGAGCTGACGACTCAGCTCCTTGCGATCGTCATCCGCCGTCGTTGACGGACCGCCCGCCAGGATGCTCTGCGTCGCCGCCGCGGCGCCATCGATCGCGACCTTCAGCCGGGCGATTTCAGAGACGAGGTCGGCCTGCGCGTCGACGCCCACGGCCAGATTTTCTCACCCCGTGAGGGCTACGCGCCACCGGTGCGCCGACGCGGTCGCCACCCCTCGGTCTTCCATTTCGAGCCCGGGCGGCCCGGCAAAATCAGCACGATCACCAGTCCGATCGCCGACAGGATCAGCCCGAACCCCAGGCCGACCCGCTCGCCGTACCCCTTCCGCTCAGAGACCCACCCGCCGATCGCGGCGGACAGCAGCCAGACGAACGTCAGGTACAGCGCCTTCGCCCCGATGACCGCGAGGATGATCATGTGCCCAGGTACGCCCTCTGCACGGCGGGATCGTTCCGCAACTCGTCTGACTTATTGGCGAGCGCGACCTCTCCCGTCTCAAGCACATAGCCCCGCCGGGCGACATCCAGCGCGTAGTTCGCGTTCTGCTCGACGAGCAGGATCGATACTCCCTGACGGTTGATCTCGGCGATCGTCTCGTAGATCCGTTGCACGAGGATCGGCGCAATTCCCATCGATGGCTCGTCCAGCATCAGCAGCTTGGGACGGGCCATCAGCGCTCGGCCGATCGCGAGCATCTGCTGCTCGCCGCCCGACATCGTTCCCGCCTTCTGGCGCTCGCGCTCCTGCAAGCGCGGGAACAGGTCGAACACGCGCCCGAGGTCCTGGTCGATCTCGCCGTCACGGCGCAGATGCGCGCCGAGGTCGAGGTTCTCGCGGACCGTCATCCGCGCGAAGCAGTGGCGTCCCTCCGGGGAGAGGGCGATCCCGCAGCTGACGATCTCATGCGCCGGGAGCTGAGTGATGTCCTGTCCGTCAAACACAACCTTGCCCGATCTCGCCGGCGTTAGCCCGGAGATCGAGCGCAGGGTGGTCGACTTTCCCGCGCCGTTGGAGCCGATGATCGTCACCACCTCGCCTTCGTCGACGGTCAGCGACACGCCTCGGAGCGCCTCGATCGCGCCGTAGTAGGTGTGGATGTCTTCGACCTCGAGAAGCGACATCAGTTCTGCTTTCCGAGGTACGCCTCGATCACGCGCTGATCCTCGCGGACCTCGGCCGGCGGGCCCTCGGCGATCTTCTCCCCGTGATCGAGCACCGTGATCCGCTCGGAGACGCCCATCACGACCTTCATGTCGTGCTCGATGAGCAGGATCGTCAGCTCGAGGTCGTTGCGCAGCTTGCGCATGAACTCGGTCAGCGCCGCGGACTCCTGCGGGTTCATGCCCGCGGTGGGCTCGTCGAGCAACAGCAGCTTGGGATCGGACGCGAGCGCACGCGCGATCTCCACCCGCCGCTGGTCGCCATAGGAGAGGTTGGTGGCGAGCTGGCCGAACTGGCGGGGACGCAACCCCACATACGAAAGCGTCTCGGCCGCCCGCTCCTCCACCGCCCGCTCTTCGGCGCGCACCCACGGCGCGCGCACGATCGACCCGAACAACCCCGCCCGCATCCTGCAGTGGCGTCCCACGACCACGTTCTCGAGCGCGGTCATCGCGCCGAACAGCCGGATGTTCTGGAACGTGCGGGCGACCCCGAGCTTGGTGATGACGTCGGGTCGATCGTGGGTGATGTCCCGGCCCGAGAACACGATCCGTCCGCTGGACGACTTGTAGAGCCCCGTGAGCATGTTGAAGAACGTCGTCTTCCCCGCTCCGTTGGGGCCGATGATCGACACGATCGACCCAACTGGGATGTCGAGCGAGACATCGTTGACGGCCACTAGGCCGCCGAATATCTTGGAGACATCCTCGGCGCTCAGGATCGCCGCTCCAAAACCGTTCTGCCCGGGCGCCGGCACGTCGACGGTCACGGCGCCACCTCCCCGGGCTCGACCGCCGTCCACGACGTGCCGGGCTCCTCCATCTCCAGCTCGCCGATCCCCCTCGTGAGCTCGAGCTTTCGCCGTCGCTCGGGGATCAGCCCCTGCGGGCGCAGGACCATGACGATCACGAGCAGGAAGCCGAAGATGCTGACCTGAAGGTCGGTCAAGCTGAAGTTCAGCCCGAGCTTGCCGGGCAGCGAGTTGAACACGTTCGGGATCAGGTAGTAATTGATGTTCGCGAGGAGCAGCGCCCCCAGCACGACTCCCCAGATTGACCCCAGGCCGCCCAGGATGACCATCGAGAGGATGAAGATCGAGAAGCCGAACTGGAACGACCCGGCGTCGATCAGCGTCGTCTGTGCGCCCAGGAAGGCGCCCGCGATGCCGCCGAACGCCGCTCCGAGCGCGTAGGCGGACAGCTTCGTGCGCACCAGCGGGATGCCCATCGAGACGGCGGCGACCTCGTCCTCGCGCAGCGCGACCCACGCTCGCCCCAGCCGGGAGTCGCGCACGCGGAAATTGACGAACAGCGTGATCAGGACGAGCACGAAGATCGTGTAGTACCAGGGTCTCAGGTTGAGCTGGCTGAACTGGCCGACGCCCGGAAGGTACGGAGGATCGGTACCGCTGATCCCGAGCTCGCCGCCGGTCAGCGGCATCCCGAAGACCTTCAGCGACGGTCCCTGGAGCGCGAACACCCGGATGATCTCCCCGAACGCGAGCGTCACGATCGCGATGTAGTCGCCGCGCAACCGCAGCGTCGGCACCCCGATGATCGCGCCGGCGAACGCCGTGAAGAGCCCCGCGCAGATCAGGATCAGCACGAAGTTCAGATGGATGCCCGGCAGCGTGCTCTGGGGGCCGTGGACGAGGATGTGGACGTGGGCCTTGAAGAACCAGCCGGAGCCGAGCCAGCCGAACACGTACGAACCGAGCGCGAAGAACGCGACGTAGCCGAGGTCGAGCAGGCCGGCAAACCCCACGACGATGTTCAAGCCGAGCGCAAACATCACGTACGTGAGGGCAAGGATCTCGTCGTTGATGAAGGTGCTGGTCGTCGAGAAGAACTGCGGCAGGAGCAGGCCGAAGACGATCAGCGCCACGGCCAGGGCGCGCGACCACCAGGGGGGAAGGAAGCGCTCGATTGCCGCCTTCCATTCCTGCAGCTGCGCCCGTAGCTCGCTCACCCTGCCTCCCTCGTCTCCTCGCCGAGCAGTCCTTGCGGGCGCAGGACCAGGACGATGATCAGCAGGCCGAACACGAAGAACGGCGTCCACTGCGGCCCGACGCGGGCGTCGATCGTCTGCTGGATGCAGCCGATGATCAGCCCGCCGAGCACGGCTCCGCGAAGGTTTCCAATTCCTCCCATCACTGCGGCCGTGAAGGCGATCAGCCCTGCCAGGAATCCCTGGAGGTACCAGATTGTCGTCTCGTAGTTCGCGTACACGAGCCCGGCGGCGCCGGCCAGGGCCCCGCCGATCAGGAACGTGAGCGAGATCGTCCAGTCGACGTTGATCCCCATCAGCCGCGCAGCCTCAGGGTCCTGCGCGGTGGCGCGCATCGCCCGGCCGTGGCGCGTCCGGCTGACGAACCACCCGAGCACCAACACGAGCGGGATCGTGACCCCGATCGAGAGCAAGTCCGCGCGGTGGATCACGACCCCTGATATCTGGACCACGGTTTTGTTCTCGCGGATCAGGTCGGCCACGCCGACGGTCGATCCCCCGCGCCACAGCAGCCCAACGTTCTGGAGGATGAAGGAGAAACCGACGGCCGTGATCAGCGGAGCCAGCCTCGGCGCGCCTCGCAAGGGCCGGTAGCCAACCCGTTCGATCAGCACGTTGAGGGCGCCGCAGACGACCATGCACACGAGCAGGGCCAGGGGCAGGCCGATCACCAAACCTAGAGTCGAAGTGGTCAGGCCCAACCCGATCGCCGACCAGAAGCTGACGCCCGTCATCGAGCCGATCATGAACACGTCGCCGTGGGCGAAGTTGATCAGCTCGATGATCCCGTACACGAGCGTGTATCCGATCGCGATCAGCGCCCAGATCGCGCCGTTCGAAATGCCCTGGACGAGGTTGGTGCCGAGGTACGTGAGATCGTGAATCCTCGTCGGGTGGCCGTGGGCATACCCGGGATATCCGGTGGTCAGATCGTGCAGCAGGAAGTAGACGGGGAAGGCGACGAGCACTGCCACCAGGCCCCACCGGCCGGCGAACCGTTGGATGTCGAGCAACACCGTCCTGGCGACCGACGATGCGGTTCTCTTGGGGAGCGAGCTTGCTTCCATGGACCCCGGTCCAGCCTAACTGCTAGCGCCAGTCCAGCCTAACCGCGGAGCGGGGCCGCCGCAACGGCCCCGCTCCACTTTCTGTCCTTGTTACTGGACCGTGATGGTCTTATCGAACAGTGGGTTGCCGTCCGGGCCGACCTTGTACAGGCCGTAGGCCTTCAGCGTCGTGTCGCCGTTAGCGTCGAACCCGAAGGTTCCGATCGCGCCCGCGTAGTTCTTGGTCGCGAACAGCGCGGCCAGGACGGCGGACTTGCTGTTGCCCTGGGCACCCAGCTTCTGGATCGTGTTCAGGGCGAGCTGCATGTCCTGGTAGCCGTAGATCGAGTACGGGTCAGGATCCGATACCCCGTATGCCTTCTTGTAGGCGGCGAGGAACGCCTTGCCGTCCGGATACGTGGTCAGGCCCTGCGTCGCCACCGTGCAGTGGAACAGCGGCGCGACGCTGGCGGGGAACCCGCCCTTGGACGGGTTGGTCTCCCCGCCCGAGCAGACGCCGTCGCCGCCGAAGATCTTGGCGGTCGGGACGGCGGAGTTGATGTCCTTGACCAGTTGGACCTCGCCCGGCGGGTTGAACGCGGTGTAGACGCAGTCCGCGCCCTGCGACTTGACCGACGACGCATACGAGCGGAAGTTCGGCGACGTCGGGTCGACCGGGGTGACGCTCGTGACCGTGATCCCGTTGACCTTCCCGTGCAGCTGGATCTGGGTCGCCAGCCCGACGCCGTATGGCGTCTTGTCGTCGGCCACCGCCACCCGGGTGCAGCCGAGCTGCTTCATCGCCACCAGGCCAGCCTGCCCCTGGATGGTGTCCCGGGGAACGATCCGCAGGTACGTCCGCTTCCCCGTCGGGTAGTACTTCGCCGGCTCACCGGCCGAGGTTCCCGGGTCGTTCGTCGTCAGACCCGGATACGTGTTGGCGGGACTGACCTGCGCCAGACCGGCCTGGTTGGTGATCGGAATCTCAACCTCGGCGCAGCCTGAGTTGAACGGGCCGACCAGGTACACGGCCTTCGGGTCGGTCGCGGCCTTGCGCGCGTTCGCCTGGCACACGTTCAGGTCGTAGTTGGTCGGCGACGTCGCCGTCGCGTCGTTCAACGAAACGAAGTTGATCTTCCACTGGCCGGCCTTGTACCCGGCCTGTGACAGCGCGAGCTTCTCTCCGTTCAGGGCCGGAACCGTCTGCGCGCTCACCGATCCCGTGAGCGGGAGGTCCGAGTAGATGGTGACCGAGTTGCTGCCGCCCGAGCTTCCGCCCGAGCTCGAACCAGCGCTACTGCTGCTGGCGCTGCTACTGCTTTTGCTGCTGCCGCACGCCGCCAGAGCGACGACGGAGCCGAGAACGAGCAAGCCCATAAGGGACTTGCCAAGAACGAACCTCATACGACCTCCTGTTTATTAAAAACCGGGCGTTCCGCCACCCGATGACGGGGCAGCGTAATCGGGTGACCGGACAGCGCAAGCGTCAGGAGCGGATCCCTAACGCAACGTCAATCCCGACACTATCCGGGCTTATTTGACGTGTCCACCGCCTGCCAGAAGGTCAGGTGTCCGTCGACGATCGCGTACACGCCGTAGCGGCGCAGCGTGGTGTCGCCGGCCCCGTCGATGCCGTAGGTGCCGAGCACGCTGCGGCGGTCGCGCGTGGCGAACAGCGCCGTCCGCACCGCGGAGCGAATCGCGGGCTCGGTGCCGCCGTCGGTGGCGCGCGTGATCGCGCTGAGCAGCAGGCTCATCGCCTCATAGCCGAAGATCGAGTCGGGCTCCACCGGCCCGTAGCGCCGCTCGTAGGCCGCCGTGAACGCTCGAGCCGAGGTGGGGTATTGGGCCAGGCTGAGGGCCGGGGCCGTGAGCAGCACGCGCGGGTCGACGGCCAGCGGAATGCCGCCCTGCGCCGGGTCCGCGTACGTGCTCTCGGCCAGGCCGGCCGTCCCGAAGATCCTCACGTCGGGCATCGTCGCCGCTAGCTGCGCGGTCAGCCGCGCGGCGCCCGATTCGGTGTCGGCGCTGATCAGCACGCAGTCCGGGTGGGTCTGGGCCACGCTGGCGGCGAGCGCGGTGTAGCTGGTGGCATTCCGCGCAAAGGCCTGGATCCCGGCCAGCGGCAATCCGGTGGCCTGCGCCGCCACGGCGAAGCTCCGGGCCGCATCCGCGCCGTCGACCTCACCGTCGTTCAGGACGTAGGTCTTGTGGCACCCGCTGCTCTTCTGCACGCGCACCTGGGCGTTGGCCTGGACGGTGTCGTTGGGCGCCACCCGGGCGAACGTCCGCACGCCGGTCGGGTAGTACTTCTGCGGCTCGCCGGGGAACGCGCTCGGCCCGCTTTCGGTCAGTCCCACCGCGCCGCTGGCCGGGCTCACCTGGGGGATGCCGGCGCGGTTCAGCGGCGGGATCGAGACCGCGCTCGCCCCGGAATTGAGCTCACCCAGATACGCGATCGTGGTCGGATCGAGGACCGCGAGGCGCACGTTGATCGTGGTCTGGCCGGGATCCCAGCCCCCGCGGGCGACCGTGGCGTCGTCGAGCACCTTGAGCGCGACCCGGTACTGGCCGATCCGACCCCCCGCCTGCGCCAGTGCGAGCCGCGCGCCGAGCACCGCCGCCATGCCGCTCACCCGGGAGAGGCCGCGCAGTGGCACGCTGGCGTAGACCGTGAGGACGTTGCCGCGGATCCGGGCGCCGGCCGTGTCCGTGTGCTTCCCCCCGCAGCCGGCGAGTGCGACGAGCGCCGCGAAGACCGCGAGGGTCGCGACCCCGACCCTCGCCCACCGTACCGCCCCTCTGCACCCCGTGGCCGGCCTCACCCCTGCACTTGTGCGAACGGAACCAGCTTCCCCTGCCGCACGCGGCTGAACACGAACGGCGCGATGCTCGTATCCCCGGTCGAGCTGATCGAGTAGGTGCCGAGTACCGATTGGCGGTTCTTGATTGCGAGGAAGTCGTGCACGACCGTCGAGCGGTTGTTGGCCTGCGAGCCGGCCTCCTGGAGCACGTGCAGCACGGCGGACATCGCCTCGAAGCCGAAGATCGCCTGCGGAACCGGGGCATGCCCGTACTTGTTCTTGAACTGGGCGGGAAACAGGCTGCCGGCCGGCGGCAGGTTCTGCGTGAGGAAGCCGGGCGCCGAGAGGACCAGGTTGCCGGCGCTGGACAGCTTGGCGGCGATCGTCGGATCGTCGAGGGCCGAGGGGCCGAACAGCTTGAGCGACGGATTCGAGGAGGCGGCGCGATCGAAGAAGCGCGCCGCGTCGGCCGGCGAGGCCGTCCCGTAGAACGCCCCGTCGGCGGCGCCCAGGCTCCCGGCCAGGCTGATCGCGCCGGAGGCATCGTGTTTGATCGCGTTGGCGATCGTGGCGCCGTAGGGACCGCCGTCGTCGGACACGTAGAGCTTCGTGACCCCGAGCGTCTGCATCTCGTGTAGCTGGGCCTTGGCCTCCTGGGCGGTGGTCGGTACGACGCGCACGAACGTCTGCCCGTAGGAGCTGAGCGACTCGTAATAGATGTCCGGTGACCCGGCCACCACCGGGCTGGCCTGGGTCAGCTCGAGCGCGGTGTCGGTCGCGCTGACCTGCAGCAGGTCGAGCGCATTGGTGATCCCCAGCGACGCGTAGGAGGAGTGCGGGACGACCTCGCCCAGATAGGCGATCGCCGTCTGGTCCTGGATCGCCGTACGCGCCTGATCGGAGATCTTGCCGTGCAGGACCCTGACCCGCAGCGTGAGGCCGCTGACGCTCCCCGACGACTGCTCAAAGGCGAGCTGCTCAGCGTCCAGGACGTCCTGGGCCACCGTAGGCTGGCTGCTCGGCGCGTCGCTCAGGTAGATCGTGAGCGTCTTGCCCGACACGGTCACCGAGGAGTTGCCGGAGCCGTTCGACGTGCAGCCCGCGGCCGCCAGCGCGAGCAGAGCCCACGCGCAGGCCGCCCGTCCGCGTGCGAGCACCCGGCTTGACAAGCTCGGCCCCGGTTATTCCCGCCGGCCGGGCAGGAAGGGAAGCAGCTGGCGCACGCCGAGCGCGATCAGCACCATCACTATGGCGATCATGATGGCGTCGAACCCGCTGACGTTGAGCGACCAGAGGATGATCCACAGGCACAGGCCCGCGGTGGCAGTCAGGATCAAACCCATCGCGGTAGGGATGCTACCGACGGCGGACCCGGCCCGCCCCGAGGTTCAGCTCACGGCGCTCAGGCCCGCCGAGAACGCGCGCACCAGCGCACCGACGCTGGAAACCGGGTCCCCGCCCGCCTCGCCCTCGCCGGCGGCGCGCACCAGCCGGCTGCCCACGATCACGCCGTCGGCCCCGGCGGCCGCCGCCGCGGCCGCCTGCTCGGGCGTCGAGATGCCGAAGCCGACCGCCAGCGGCACCGCCGTGCGGGCCGCGGCCCGGGCCAACATGCCGGCGAGGCCGTCCTGCAAGCCAGAGCCGCGCTCGCCGGTCGTCCCGGTCAGCGACACCGCGTAGACGAAGCCGCGCGCCTGAGCGCCGATCCGGTCCAGGCGCTCGTCGGGCGTGGTCGGAGCGACCAGCGGCACCAGGGCGAGTCCGCGCTCGTCGCAGGCGCGGAGCGTCGCCGAGGCCTCCTCGAGCGGCAGATCGGGCACGATCAGCCCGCTGATGCCCGCCTCGACGAGCTCGTCGGCGAAGCGCTCGACGCCCCGGGCCAGGATCGGGTTCACGTAGCACATGACCACCACCGGAACGTGCTCGGCGATCGCCCTCCCCACCTCGAGCACGCTCGGTAGGTTCGCCCCGGCGCGCAGCGCCGCCGTGCCGGCGGCGTGGATCACGGGGCCGTCGGCCAGCGGGTCGGAGAACGGCACCCCCAGCTCGATCAGGTCGGCGCCGGCGCGCGCGTACTCCACGCCGATCGCCCGCGAGGTGTCCAGATCGGGGAAGCCGCCCATCAGGTAGGGCATCATCGCCGCGCGCCGGCCGCTCGCCCGCGCCGACTCGAATGCCTCGGCGATCCGCTCAACCCCGGTCACGCCGTCATCCCCGGACGCGACCGAGGAGCTCGAGTGCTTCCGCCAAGTCCTTGTCCCCGCGTCCCGACAGGCATATCACGTCGAGCTCGCTGGGCCCGTTGGCCATCGCCCAGGACAGCGCGTGCGCGCTCTCGAGCGCCGGGATGATCCCCTCCAGCCGCGCGCAGGTCGCGAACGCCGCGAGCGCCTCCCGATCGGTGATCGCGACGTATCGCGCCCGGCCGGTGTCGCGCAGCCAGGCGTGCTCGGGGCCGGTGCCCGGATAGTCGAGCCCGGCCGAGATCGAGTGCGCCTCGAGGATCTGCCCGTCCTCGTCCTGCATGATCGCCGAGAAGGCGCCATGCAGCACGCCGGGGAGCCCGGCGACGGTCAGCGGGGCGCCGTGGCGGCCGGTCTCGATGCCCTCGCCCGCCGCCTCCACCCCGATCAGCTTCACACCGGGGTCGTCCACGAACGGAATGAAGATCCCGATCGAGTTCGAGCCGCCGCCCACGCAGGCGATCACGCGTTCGGGCAGGCGGCCGGTCCGCTCGAGCACCTGCGCCCGTGCCTCGTCGCCGATCACCCTTTGAAGATCGCGGACCAGCGCCGGGTAGGGCGCCGGGCCGACGCAGGAGCCGATGATGTAGTGGCTGGTCTCGACGTTCGCGACCCAGTCGCGGATGGCCGCCGAGACCGCCTCCTTGAGCGTGCGCGCGCCCGCCTCGACCGGCTCGACCCGGGCGCCCAGCAGTCCCATCCGCTCCACGTTGGGTCGCTGGCGGCGCATGTCCTCGGTCCCCATGTACACGACGCACTCGAGCTCGAGCAGGGCGCAGGCGGTGGCGGCGGCCACGCCGTGCTGTCCCGCCCCGGTCTCGGCGATGATCCGCCGCTTGCCCATGCGCTTGGCCAGCAGCGCCTGGCCCAGCGCGTTGTTGATCTTGTGCGCGCCGGTGTGATTGAGGTCCTCGCGCTTGAGGTAGATCGGGTGCCCCGCCGTCTCGCTCAGCCTCCGGGCCAGATACAGCGGCGAGGGTCGGCCCACGAAGTCGCGCAGCAGGCCGTCGAGCTCGGCCCGGAACTCCGGATCGTCGCGCGCCGAGAGCCAGGCCTGCTCGAGCTCGGCCAGCGCCGGCATCAGCGTCTCGGGTACGTACTGGCCGCCGTAGGGACCGAAGCGATGCTCGATCGTGCTCATCGGGCGCCGCTGCCTGTCTGGAGCGGCGCCGCGGCGCCCACCGCAGCCGCGAACGCCCGAAGCTTGTCCGGATCCTTCTCGCCCGGGCGGCGCTCGACGCCGCTCGCCACGTCGACGGCGAACGGGCGAACCGCCGCGATCGCGTCCGCCACGTTGTCGGGAGTGAGGCCGCCGGAGAGGATCACCGGGACCGGATGTCCCGGAGTCGAATGCACGCGCGCGAGATCCCACGCAAACGTCTCGCCGGTCCCGCCCGGCACGCCCGCCGTATAGCTGTCGAGCAGGTGGAAGTCGGTGTGGAAGGGCGTCAGGGCCTGGACGTCGGCGCCGCTGCGGACCCGGACCGCCTTGATCACCTTGCAGCCGGTGCGGCGCGCCGCCTCGGCACAGTACGCGGGCCCCTCGTCGCCGTGCAGCTGGACGATCGTGAAGCCAACCGCGTCGGCCGTCTGAGCGACGTGATCGAGCGTGGCGTTGACGAACACCCCGACCACCTCAGCCCGGCGTTTGAGCACGGCGGCAATCTCTACGGCGGCGTCGAGCTCGGCGCGCCGCGGCGAGCCCGGCCAGAAGATCAGCCCGACCGCCCACGCGCCCGCGGCCACCGCCAGCTCGGCGTCCTCGAGCCGCGTGATCCCGCAGAACTTGATCTTGGTCACGCGACGAATCGTAGGGTCGGCGCGGCCGGGGGGTCGGCCGGGGTCAGCGCGCGGCGAGCGCCCGGCACGCGGTCTCGACGTCGGGTGAGCGCATCAGCGCCTCGCCGACCAGAACCCCGTTGACGCCGGCCTGGGCCAGCTCATCGAGCTGCTCGGGCCGGCTGAACCCGGACTCGGACACCACCACCGCCTGGCCGGCCACCCGCGCGAGCAGCTCGAACGTCCGGCGCGTGTCGACCTCGAGCGTCTTCAGGTCGCGATTGTTGATCCCGACGATCGGGACAGGTTGGGCGGGGAGCAGATCCAGGGCGAGGTCCAGCTCGCGCTCGTCGTGCACCTCGACCAGCGCGCTCAGCCCGAGATCGCTCGCCTCGGCGTGCAGCGAGGCCAGCTCGGACCTCGTCAGGGCCGCGACGATCAGCAGGATCGCGTCTGCCCCGGCCGCGAACGACTCCTGAACCTGGTAGGGGTCGACGACGAAGTCCTTGCGGAGCACGGGCAGGGCGGTCGCGCGCCGGGCCGCGCGCAGATCGTCGAGCGACCCGCCGAAGCTCGGCCCCTCGGTGAGGATCGAGACCGCGGCGGCTCCGCCCCGCTCGTACGCGGCAACCACGTCCTCGAGCGCCAGATCTCCCCGGATCGGCCCGGCCGACGGCGAACGCCGCTTGTGCTCCGCGATCACCGACAGGCCCGGCTCGGCCAGCGCCGCCCGGAACGAGCGGAGGGGCATTTCGGTCCCGACGCGAGCCGCCACCGCGCGCTCCAGCTCCGCCGGCGGGACGTCCTGGCGCCGGCGCGCCACCTCCTCCCGCGTGGCGGCCAGGATGGGATCCAGGCGGTTCATGCCCTGATCGGCGCCAGTTCGTTGGTCCGTTTCACGAACCGCTCGAGCGCGTCGGCCGCCGCGCCGTCGTCGATCGCCCGCTCGGCCGCCCGTACCCCTGCTTCGAGCGTGTCCGCGCCGCCGCCGGCATAGATCGCGGCGCCGGCGTTGAGCACGGCCAGGTCGCGGGCGCCACCGCGCTCACCGGCGAAGATCACGCGCGTCGTGCCGGCGTTCTGCGCCGGGTCCCCGCCGGGGATCTCCTCCTGCGGCGCCTCGGTCAGCCCCACGTCCGCCGGCGCCACCGTGTAGCTGCGCACGTCCTCGCCGATCACCTCGACGACCTGGGTCGGCGCGGAGATGCTGAGCTCGTCGAGGCCGTCCTGACTGGAGACGAGCAGAGCGTGCTTGGTCCCGAGCAGCGCGAGCGCCCCGGCCATGGTCTCCAGGTAGGCCGGGTCGGAGACGCCGATCAGCTGGCGGGTCGCGCCCGCCGGGTTGGTCAGCGGCCCCAGGAAGTTGAAGATCGTCCGCACCGCGAGCTCGCGCCGGACCGGGATCACGTAGCGCGTCGCCTGGTGGTGGGCCGGGGCGAACATGAACCCAAAGCCCACGTCGTCGATGCAACGTGCCACCTCATGCGGCCCGAGGTCGATGCGCGCGCCCAGGGCCTCGAGCACGTCGGCCGATCCCGACAGGCCGGTGGCCGAGCGGTTGCCGTGCTTGGCCACCGTGCAGCCGGCGCCGGCGGCGATCAGCGCCGCCGTGGTCGACACGTTGAACGTGCGGCGCCCGCCCCCGGTGCCCGCCGTGTCCAGCAGGTCATCCCTCGACACGGCCACCCGCGCGGCCATCGCGCGCATCGTCCGGGCCAGCCCGGCCAGCTCCTCGACCGTCTCCCCCTTTGTCCGCAGGGCGATCAGGAACGCCGCGATCTGGATCTCCGACGCGTTGCCGGCCATGATCTCCGACAGGACCGCGGCGGTGTCGTCGAGCCCCAGGTCATGCCCGCTGGCGAGCGTGTCGATCGCCCGGGTCAGGAGATCTCCGCCCGCCGTCATCGCGTCCCGGCCAGGAAATTGGCCAGCAGCTCGCGGCCCTGTTCGGTGAGGACCGATTCGGGATGAAACTGCACCCCTTCGGCCGGCAGCTCGCGGTGGCGGACCGCCATCACGACCTCCCCGCCATGGGCGCTCACCTCAAAGCATTCGGGCAGCGCGGGGTCGACCACCAGCGAGTGGTAGCGGCCGACCTCGAGCGGCCGGCGCAGACCGCGGAAGATCGTCTTCGCGTCGTGCTCGATGGTCGTCGTCTTGCCGTGGACCGGCTCGTGCTGCACGACCCGGCCGCCCCACGCCTGCACGAGTGCCTGATGGCCGAGGCACACGCCGAGGGTCGGGATGCTCGACTGCGGGAACCGCCTGACCGCCTCGAGCGAGATGCCGGCCTCGTTCGGGGTGCACGGCCCGGGCGAGACGATCACGCGGTCGTAGCCGCGCACGAGCAGCTCGTCGACCGTGGCGTGGTCGTTGCGGACCACCTCCACGTCGGCGCCGAGCTCCCCGAGGTACTGGACGAGGTTGTACGTGAAGCTGTCGTAGTTGTCCAACACGAGGACGCGCATACGTACGAAACGGTAAACGCGCGACGCGCTTGACGCGTTTTCGGCGTTTCGAGCGTCCTAGGTCATCAGATGTCTAACAACTAGTAGAAAGGCTTGACGATGACCGCAAACGGTTGGCGGAGGTCGATCTCCAGCGCATCGGTTGCGCTGGCCGCGGTGGCCGCCGCCGCAGCGCTGGCCGCGTGCGGCGGCAGCTCGGCGACCGGCGCCACGACCACGAGCGCCCCGACCGCCGCACAGGCCCCCGCCACGGGGACCTCCACGTCCGCTAAGTCGCGTCCCGGGGACGTTCCCCCGCCCGCGGCCTCTACCCCGCCCGGCGCCAAGCTGTCGGTAGGACAGACGGCACGGGTGGCGTATCGCCCGGCCGGAGCCACCGGGACCGCGAAGTCCTCGAAGCTGATGGTGACCGTGCAGTCGTTCGAGAAGGGCTCGCTCAGCGACTTCAACGGGATTCAGCTCGACGCCGCTCAGAAGGCGAGCACCCCCTACTACGTCAAGGTGCACGTCGTCAATCTGGGTCCGGCCGCGATCGACGTCGACGGCAGCGCCGCGGCCATCGAGGGCGTCGACAGCACGGGGTCAAACCAGTCGAGCGTCACGTTCATCGGCAGCTTTCCGCGCTGTCCCGACGTCGCGTCGACCACGCCTCTGCCCGCGGGCAAGGGCTACAACGACTGCCTGACCTTCCTGATCCCAGGCGGCATCAGCAAGATCAGCTACAACGGCACCGACGCCTACATCAACTCGCCCGTGACCTGGGCGCCGTAGTAGCTCTTACTCGAAATCGGGGGCGCGCCAGCCGGGCATGATGTCCGGCAGGCCATCGCTGACCTTGTCGGGGAAGCTGGCGGCGCGCTTTTCGAGAAACGCTCCGATGCCCTCCGCCGCGTCCGCCGACCGCCCGCGGTAGAGCATCCCGCGGGAGTCGGCCCGGTGGGCCAGCATCGGGTGCTCGGCGCCGAGCATCCGCCACAGCATCCGCCGGGCCAGCGCAACCGAAACCGGCGCGGCGTTATCGGCGATCTCGCGGGCCAGCTCGCGGGCGGCATCGAGCAGCTCACCCTTCGGATGGAGGCTGCGGACGAGGCCGCCCTCGAGCGCCTCCCGCGCGTCGAACACGCGGCCGGTCGCGACCCACTCCATCGCCCGGCTGATCCCCACCACGCGGGGCAGGAACCAGCTCGAGCAGGCCTCGGGGACGATCCCCCGCCGGACGAACACGAACCCGATGCGGGCGTCATCGGCGGCCAGGCGGATGTCCATGGGCAGCGTCATCGTGGCTCCGATGCCGACCGCGGGTCCGTTGATGGCGGCGATCACCGGCTTGGTCATGTCGAAGATCCGCAGCATGAGCCGGCCGCCGCTGTCGCGGGGGATCGCATCCGGGTCCTGGTGCTCGCGTTTGGTGAACGTCTGCCCCCCGCGCTCCAGGTCGGCGCCGGCGCAGAACGCCCGGCCGGCGCCGGTCACGATCACCGCGCGCACGTCGTCGTCGCCGTCGGCCCGCTCGAACGCGTCCAGTAGCTCGCCGAACATCGTCTGCGTCCACGCGTTCAGCCGGTCGGGGCGGTTGAGCGTGATGGTCAGAACGTGGTCGGTCAGCTCGGTCGTTATCTGCTCGAACTGCATGAGGGCTCCTTTCCGATTGCCAATCGAGCCGCGGGGCCGAGGCCCTAAGGCCATTCGGGCTGGCGCGCCGCCAGCTCGATCGCCTGCAGCACCGCCCGCGCCTTGGCCTCGGATTCGCGGTACTCGAGCGCGGGCTTGGCGTCGGCCACGGTCCCCCCGCCCGCCTGGACGTGGGCGATGCCGTCCTTGATCACCACGGTGCGGATGTGGATGCAGGTGTCGAGGTCACCCGTGTAGCTCGCGTAGCCGATCGCGCCGCCGTAGCCACCGCGCTTGACCGGCTCGAGCTCGTCGATGATCTGCATCGCGCGGACCTTGGGCGCCCCGGACAGCGTCCCGGCCGGCAGGACGGCGCGCAGGGCGTCGAGCGCCCCGACCTCGTCGCGCAGTTCGCCGGCGACGCTCGAGACGATGTGCATCACGTGGCTGTAGTTCTCGACGGCCATGAAGCTCTCGACCTGGACGCTTCCGTACGCGCACACGCGTCCCAGGTCGTTTCGGCCGAGGTCGACGAGCATCACGTGCTCCGCCCGCTCCTTGGGGTCGGCGAGCAGCTCCTCGGCGATCCGGCGGTCCTCCTCGGGTGTCTCGCCGCGCGGCCGGGTGCCGGCGATCGGACGGGTCGACACGCGGCGGCCGGCCACGGTGATCAGCGGCTCCGGGCTGGCCCCGGCGATCTCGAAGTCGCCGAAGTCCAGGAAGTACATGTACGGACTGGGATTGACCGCGCGCAGCCCACGGTAGATCGAGAACGCCTCGACCGGCACGGGCCCGGACCAGCGCTGTGAGGGGACGACCTGGAAGGCGTCGCCGGCGTAGATGTATTCGATGATGCGGGCGACGATCGCCTCGAACTCGTCCCGCGACATGTTCGGCTGCAGGGGGGCGACGGCCCGGTCCGTGGCGGGCGGGCGCGGCGGACGCGGAACCGGGCCGGCCAGCCGCCAGCGAACCTCGGCGATCGTCTCCTGCGCCCGGGCGTACGACGCCTCCAGGTCCTCGTCGGCGTACACGTTGGCGATCACCGTCACCGTGTGCCTGAGGTGGTCGAAGGCGACCAGCGCGTCGGTCAGCATCAGCGCAAGGTCGGGCAGCCCGACCGGATCGGGATTCGGCGGTCCGAGCGGCTCCACGGTCCGGACCAGGTCGTAGGCAAACAACCCGACCGCACCACCGGCGAACGGTGGGAGCTCGGGGAGGGGCGCGGGTCTCAGGGGCGCCAGCTCGGCGGCGGCGAGCGCGTACGGGTCGCCTGGATCGCCCTGTGACCAGCGCAGCACCTTGCGCGGCCGGAAGCCGATGAACGAGTAGCGCCCCACGCGACCCTGGTCGGCCGACTCGAGCAGGAACGACGGCTCCGCGCCGCGCAGCTTCAGAAAGGCGGACACCGGGGTCTGGCAGTCGTCGATGAACGTCTCGCTGACGGGGATCAGGTTGTAGTCGGCGGCCAGGGCCCGCGTCTGCGCGAGCGACGGCGTCACGCCCGCGATGGCGTCAGCGCTCGCGACGGCCATCCAGGACCCGCTCGGCGTCGGCCAGCGTGAGCCCCCGGCTGCGCAGCAACACCGCGAGGTGGTAGATCACGTCGGCCGCCTCCTCGGCCACGCGCTCATCGGACTCCTCCCGTGCGGCGCGAACCACCTCCTCGGCCTCCTCCTGGACCTTGGCCCCCGCCCGGCGCGGATCCTCCAGCAGCTCGACCGTGTACGAGCCATCCGGCTTGGTCGCACCGCGATCGGCGATCGTCCGCTCGAGGATTGGGAGCGTTTCGTAGGGCGCACCGGTCTCGGTGTCGCCGTTGTGAAAGCAGGAGCGCTCGCCGGTGTGACAGGCCGGGCCGGCCGGCTCGACCAGGGCCAGGACGGCGTCGGCATCGCAGTCGTAGCGGATCGCCTTGACCGCCTGGGTGTTGCCCGACGTGGCGCCCTTGTGCCACAGCTCGTTGCGCGAGCGGCTGAAGAAATGGACCTCACCGGTTTCCCGGGTGCGCGTCAACGCCTCCTCGTTCATGTACGCGAGCGTCAGCACCTCGCCGGTGCGCCAGTCCTGCACGATGCACGGGACCAGGCCCCGGTCGTCGTAGGCGATTGCCGCGTCGTCCATGCCGCGGTCGATTCTAGGCTGGCGCCCCTCGTAATCGCAGACGCACGCCGTCGCGGGCTACGCCGCTTCCTCGAGAACGATCTCCTCGTCGGCCACCCCAACCGGGGAGGGCTCGCTGACGGCGTGCAGCCCCGCGGCCGGCCTGAGCGCGACCAGGCCGATCGCGATCGCCGCCAGCAGCAGCACGGCTGCGATCGTGAATGCCAGGTGATAGCCGTCGGTGAGCGCCACGGCGCTCGAGGTCCCGTGGCCGAGGAGCGAGGTGGTGCGGGTCGTGGAGAGCGTGGCGAGCACGGCCAGTCCAAGCGCCCCTCCCACCTGCTGGGTCGTGTTCACGAGCCCGGAGGCGAGGCCCGAGTCCTCCGCCGTGGCGGCCGACATCGCGAGCGTCATCAGCGACGGGAACACCAGCCCCGCCCCCACGCCGAGCAGCACCATCACGGGCAGGAGGTCCGTGGCGTACGCGGCATCCACCGGGGCGCGGCGGAACACCAGCAGCCCGGCGGCGACCAGGATGAGACCGGCGATCAGCGTCGGCTTGGCGCCGAAGCGCATCATCAGCCGGGCCGCCAGCCGCAGCGACAGGGCGGCGATGCCGACCGCCACCGGCAAGAACGCGAGGCCAACTTCGATCGCGTCGTACCGAAGCACCCGTTGCAGGTACAGGGCGCCCAGGAAGAACATCCCGAACATTCCCGCCACCATCAGCACCTGCATCAGGTTGGCCACCGTGACCGTGCGATTGCGGAACACCCGGAGCGGGATGAGCGGGTTGGCCGCCGTGGCCTGGCGGACGACAAAGCCGGCTAGCAGCGCCACCGCGACGGCACCGAAGCCGACCGTGTGAGCCGACCCCCAGCCGTACTGGCTGGCCTCGACGATCGTGTAGACGGCGAGCATCAGCGACGCCACGAGCAATAGCGCACCGGGGGCATCGGCGCCGTGCTCCAACCCGATTCCCGAGTCCGACGGGAGCAGCCTCATCGCGAATACCGCGGTAGCGATCCCGATCGGCAGGTTCACGAAGAAGATCCAGTGCCAGTTGATCGCCTGCGTCAACACACCGCCGGCGAGCAAGCCGATCGCGCCACCCGCCGCGGCCACGAAGCTGTAGACCCCGATCGCCTTGGCCTGCTCGGACGGCTTGGGGAACATCGTCACGATCATTCCGAGGATCACGGCCGCGGTCATCGCGCCGCCGACGCCCTGCACGAAGCGGGCACCGATCAGCAGCGCCTGGCTCTGGGCGAGCCCGCACAGGAGCGAGGCCGATGTGAACACGGCCAAGCCGGTGAGGAAGATCCGGCGCCGGCCGATCAGATCGCCGAGCCGGCCGACGAGAAGCAGCAGGCCGCCGAACGCGATCAGGTATGCATTCACCACCCACGCCAGCGCCGACTGCGAGAAGTGCAAGTCGCTCTGGATCGACGGCAGCGCCACGTTCACGATCGTCTGGTCGAGGATGATCATCAGGAAGCCGGCGCACAGCACCACGAGCGCGATCCAGCGGCGGCGATCGGCGGCGGCGTCCATCGGCGGGTGCAACGTCTGGCTCATCAGGTTCATCTCCTCGTGTTCGAACCGCTCAGGAAAGAACCGTAGCAGATCATCTGTTAGCAGACGATCTGTATCGGCCCGATCCAGTCTGCCCTGCGAGCCGCCGTCGCACATCGGGAATTCGGTGGCGGTGCGGCGCGCCCACCCCTTAGTCGGGCGTGGAGGCGCCTTAGCGGAGAATCAGAGGCGCCTGCGCACGGGGTGCGCGCACGGCACCGGCTCGGCGAGACGGCCGCAGGCGAGCGTGCCGAGGGCCCGCAGGAACACGTCGCGATCCTCCGGCGCCAGCGCGCCGAGCACGTCCTCGCGGACGCGGTCGAGCACCTTGTCGGCGTCTCGCACCTTCCGCTTGCCGTCCGGCGTCACGACGATGACGCGGGCTCGGCGGTCGCTGCTCGACGGGCGCCGCTCGGCCAGGCCCGCGGATTCGAGCTCATCGACCGTGACAACCATCGTGGTCTTGTCGAGCCCCACCCGGCGCGCGATCTCGGTCTGCGTGTGCTCGCCGGTCATCGCGGTGGTCAGGACGGCGTGGGCCCGGGGCGAAACGCCCAGTTCCTCGAGCGCCGCGGTCGATTCCGTGTTCAGGCCGTGACTGGCGCGAGCCAGCAGCCAGCACAAGTCGGACGCGAGAGGCGTTACGGCTTGCACGACGTCTGTGGCCATGAGCACAAGGATAGTCCGCTCAGCAGAACTTCTCACAAGAGACGGTCTACTTCGATCGCATCAGGGCGCTACGCGGCTTCCGCCAAGACCGCGGGCTCGAGCTCGCGCGCCTCGAGCCCGGACGCTTCGGTTCGCTCCGGCTCACGCTGGGTCGCGAGCGCCGGCGCCGCCCGCAGCAGGAGAAGGCCGATCGCGATCGCTGCGAGGACGAGCCCGGCCGCGATCGTGAAGGCCAAGCGGTAGCCACCGACCAGGGCCACCGCGTTGGTCGCTCCGTGGGCGCGCAGGACATCGGAGTGAGCAGTGGCCAGCGTCGCCAGGATCGCGGTGCCCAGAACGCCGCCCACCTGTCGCGTCGTGTTCACCAATCCCGAGGCGAGGCCCGAGTCCTCCGGAGTGGCGGCGGACATTGCGAGCGCGACCACCGACGGGAACACGAGCCCCGCCCCGACGCCGAGCAGCAACATCGCAGGCAGCAGGTCGGCGAGGTAGTCGGCGTTCACCGGCGCACGCCGGAACACCATCAAGCCGGCCGCGACGAGGATCAGCCCGCCGATCAAGGTGGGCTTGGCGCCGAAGCGCATGATCAGCTTGGCGGCCAGCCCGAGGGCGAGCACGGCGATCCCGATCGCCACCGGGAGGAACGCGGCGCCGACCTCGATCGCGTCGTACCCGAGGACCCGCTGCAGGTAGAGCGCCCCCACGAAGAACATTCCGAACACGCCCGCCACCACCAGCGCAAACATCAGGTTCGCGATGCTCACCGTGCGCGATGCGAACACGCGCAACGGAACGAGCGGGTTTGCCACGCGCGCCTGGCGGACGATGAACGCCGCCAGCAGGGCAATCCCGACCGCGCCCACGCCGAGGGTGTGAACCGATCCCCACCCGTAGTTGCCGGTGTCGACGATCGCGTAGACCACCAGCATCAGCGCCGCGACGATCAGCAGCGCGCCGAACGCGTCGACGCCCTTGTGCAGGCCGACCCCGGTGTCGTCGGGCAACAACCGGGTGGTCAGGATGCCGGTGGCAACACCGATCGGCAGGTTGACGAAGAAGATCCAGTGCCAGTTGATCGCCTGGGTCAGCACCCCGCCCGCCAGCAGTCCGATCGCCCCGCCCGCGGCGGCCACGAAGCTGTACACCCCGAGCGCCTGAGCCCGCTCCGCCGGCCTCTGGAACATCGTCACGATCATCCCGAGGATCACGGCCGAGGTCATCGCACCGCCCACGCCCTGCACGAAGCGCGCGCCGATCAACATCGACCGGGTGTCGGCCAGCCCGCACGCGAGCGACGCCAGCGTGAACACCGCCAGACCGGACAGGAAGATCCGCCGGCGCCCGATCAGGTCGCCCAGCCGCCCGGCCAGCAGCAGCAGACCCCCGAATGCGATCAGGTAGGCGTTCACCACCCAGGCCAGAGACGACTGCGAGAAATGGAGGTCGCTCTGAATCGAGGGCAGCGCGACGTTCACGATCGTCTGGTCGAGGACGATCATGAGGAACCCGGCGCACAGGACGATCAGCGCTATCCATCGGCTTCGGTCGGTTCCGGCGGCTCGGGGCGAAGGGGACATCTGGCTCATCGGTGTCATCTCCTGGGAGTCGGACCCTTGCGGTCGCGACCGAGTGTGAGCTGCGACGTCCGCCGGAACATCGGGCATTCGGAGCCGATCCGGCGGGATGAGGCCTTACGCCGGCGCCGCCGGGCCTTAGTCCCGTGATCCGCCGCGGCTACTCGATGCCGCCGCGGCTACTCGATGCCCAGGCGGTCGAGTAGGTGCTCGTCGGCCCGCCAGTGGCGGCGGACGCGGACCCGCAGGTCGAGGTGCACGCGCGCTCCGAGCTGGCGCTCGATCGCACGGCGGGCGGCGATCCCGATCGACTTGACCATCTGGCCCCCGGCGCCGATCAGGATGCGCTTCTGCGACTCGGTCTCGGCGAGGATCACCGCCTCGATCCGGATCGTCTCCCGGTGCTCGATGCCCTCGACCACGACCTCCACCGCATGCGGTACCTCCTCGCGCGTGCGGGCCAGTACCTGCTCGCGCACCAGCTCGGCCAGCACCACGTGCTCGGGCTGGTCGGTCAGCTGCTCGGGCGCGAAGTAGAACGGACCCTCCGGCAGCAGCGACACCAGATGGTCAACCAGGGGCCGAACGCCGGAGCCGTTGAGCGCCGAGACCGGGAAGACCTCCTCGGCCACATCCAGGTCGGCCGCCGCCTGCAGGGCGGCCGCAGTCGCGGCCCGGTCCGCCAGGTCGAGCTTGTTGACCGCGATCGCCACCGGGACCGGAGCCGACGCCAGGAGCCGGGCGATGAACCGGTCCCCCGGTCCCACCCCCTGCGCGGCGTTCAGCACGAACAGGCAGCCGTCGGCGTCCTCGAGCTCCTGCTCGACCCGCCGCTGCATCCGCGCCGTCAGCTCGTCGCGGGGCCGCTGCACTCCGGGCAGATCGACGAGCACGAGCTGCCAGTCCGGGCCGGTGGCGACGCCGCGGATCGCCCGGCGGGTCGTCTGCGGCTTGTCGGAGACGATCGCCACCTTGGCTCCCACGATCGCGTTGGCCAGCGTCGACTTGCCGACGTTGGGACGTCCGGCCAGCGCGATGAAGCCCGACCGTGTCCGCGCCGGCGACCGGATCGAGCGGGTGCCGGCGCCGGTCACCGCGCCCAGCGCAGTAGCTCGGCCTGGAGGGCGAGCATCTCGCCGTCGTCGGTCTCGTGGTCCATGCCGGTCAGGTGCAGCGCGCCGTGGATGACGGCTTCCCTGAGGTCCTCGGTGTGCTCCGGGCAGATCACGATGTCGCCCAGCTCCCGCGGTCCGGCGCTCGTCCCGTCGCCGTCGACGGCGAACGAGAGCACGTCGGTCGGCTCGTCGAGCCGGCGGTGCTCGCGGTTGAGCTCGCGGATCCGCTCGGCGCCGACGAACTCGATCGCCACATGCCCATCCTCGATGCCCGATGAGGCGATGGCCAGGGCGCACAGACGCTCGACCTCGGCCGCGGTCGGCACCATCAGACCTATCGCGCGCTCACCCTCGAGCGCGATCTTGTCGATCCCGATGACCTCGATTTCGAGCATGAGCCGCTCAGCCTCTCGGGGTGGCGGCCCGGGGGCGCAGCTCCGGTGCGAGGCGTTGCGAGTGCTCGCTGTAGGCGGCGACGATCCGGCGCACCAGCTTGTGACGAACCACGTCCTCTTCGCCGAATCGCACGAACTCGATGCCCTCGACGTCGTTCAGGATGTCGGCCACCAGGACCAGACCGGAATCCTGGTCGCGCGGCAGGTCGATCTGCGTGATGTCGCCGGTCACGACCATCTTCGAGTTGAACCCCAGCCGGGTGAGGAACATCTTCATCTGCTCGGCACTCGTGTTCTGCGCCTCGTCGAGGATGATGAAGCTGTCGTTGAGCGAGCGCCCCCGCATGAACGCGAGCGGCGCCACCTCGATCACACCGCGTTCGAGATGCGATGAAACGCGCTCGGGCTCGAGCATGTCGTGCAGGGCGTCGAACAGCGGCCGCAGGTACGGGTCGACCTTGGCCATCAGGTCGCCCGGCAGGAAGCCGAGCCGCTCGCCGGCCTCGACGGCGGGCCGGGTGAGGATGATGCGGTTGACCTCGCGCCGGCTGAGCGCCGCGGCGGCCAGCGCCACCGCGAGGAACGTCTTGCCGGTGCCGGCCGGGCCGATGCCGAAGGTGATCGTGTTGTTACGGATCGAGTCGACGTAGCGCTTCTGGTTGACGGTCTTGGGCGAGACCTTGGTCGCGCGGTGGCGCCAGACGACGTCCTCGAGGATCTTGCCGGGCGACTCGTGCTGGTCGAGGGCGCGCTTGACCGCCTCGATCGTCCCCGGGGCGATCTCGTGACCCTGGACGATCAGCTCGGACAGCTCGCGCACGACCGCCGCGGCGGCGTCGACCGCCTCGGGCTCCCCGTCCAGCGTCAGCACGTTCCCGCGCAGGAACACGTCACAGTCCAGATGTCCCTCCAATGACCGCAAAACCGCGTCCTTGCTGCCCGCCAGCTCGGCCGCGACCGGGTTCTCGAGCTCTATCTGCCTACGCACCCACCATGTCCCCGTCTACGCCTGCAGGGCCTCCCGCACGCGCGCCGATGCCCGCTTGCCGTCCGCTCGGCCCCCGGCCCGCGCCATCACCGCCTTCATCACCTGTCCCATGTCCTTGGGGTCGCTGGCGCCGGTCTCGGCGATGGCGGCGGCCACGATCGCGTCGAGCTCCGATTCGTCGAGCTCGGTGGGCAGATAGGCCTCGATGATCCTGGCCTCGGCCTCCTCCTGCTCGGCCAGCTCCGGGCGGCCTCCGCCGCGGAACTGCTCAGCCGCCTCCAGCCGGCGCTTGCGCTCCCGGCGAAGCACGGCCAGCTCGTCCGCGTTGCCGTCCTTCTGGGCCTTCTGAAGCTCGGACAGAACCAGCCGCAGGGCGCCGACCCGGTCCTTCTCGCCGGCTTTCATCGCGCTGGTCATGTCGCCGCGCACCTGATCGATGACGCTCACACCTTCAGGATAGCCCCGCACCGGATGCCGTCCGCGTGGAGCTCCTCGCAGCGGGCGTCCACGAGCCGCCCGCGCGCCCCTGCGCCGGCCGGCAGATAGCACCGGGTGTAGTCGGCCGTGTAGCCCGAGCATTGGGAGTCGGCCACCTTGTCGATCAACACTCGCTCGCGGCCGCCGAGCTTGCCGGCCCGGTGGTGGCGCGAGCGCACCTCTGAGCGCGCCCGCATCTCCCGGGAGCGGCGCTTCTTCTCCTCGGGCGGAACGCGGTCGCCCAGCGCCTCGGCCTTCGTCCCCGGCCTCGGCGAGTACGAGAACGTGTGGACTCGCGTTATGCCGGCCTCGTCAACCGCGTCCAGCGTCCGCCGGAACGCCTCCTCGGACTCGGTCGGGAAGCCGACGATCACGTCGGTGGTGACGTTGACATGGGGTACGGCTCGTCTGAGCGCCGCGATCGCAGCGAGGTACTCGCCGGCGTCGTAATGGCGGCCCATCGCTTCGAGGACCTGGTCGTCGCCGGATTGCATCGGGACGTGCAGGTGCGGGCACACCTTGGGCTCGGTGGCGAGCGCTTCGAGCAGCGAGTCCTTGACGTGGATCACCTCGACGCTCGACAGGCGCACCCGCTCGACCCCGGGCACCTGCGCGACCGCCACCATCAGCTGGCCGAGCTCAAGCCCTGTGTCGGGATCGCGGTAGTCCCCCACGCTGATGCCCGTCATGACCATCTCCGGCTGGCCCTGGGCGACCCGCCGGCGGGCTTCGCTCAGGATGGCGCTCGCCGGGCGGGAGCGCGCGCTGCCCCGGACGGTCGGGATGATGCAGTAGGCGCAGTGGCAGTCGCAGCCGTCCTGGACCTTGATGAACCCGCGGGTGCGATCTGAACTGCGCGCCTGGACCGGATCGCGAACCAGGACGTCGTGCTCGAGATCGGCGCATCCGCCGAGGCCGGCCGCCATCGCGCCAGCCACGTCCTCCGCGGTCCCCACGAAGGCGCTCACGCGGTCGTCGATCGCCTCGAACTGTGCGCCGTTCAAGTTCACAGCGCAGCCCGCCACCAGGACCCGGTCGGCGGTCTGGAGCGAGCGGCGGACCGCCTGGCGCGACTTCGCCTCCGCTTCGCTCGTGATGCAGCACGTGTTGATCACGTGCAGCTCGGCCTCGTCCTCGGCCGCCTCGCGATGGCCGGCGGCGAGCAGCGCCTGCCGAGCGATCATCGCATCGGCTTGGGAGACCTTGCAGCCGAGAAACCTGACGGCGAACGATGCCACGGTGGCCGCACGTTAGCGCGGCCACCGTGGACATCCCGATTCAGTTGAGTCGCACGCCCGCGGCCGGCGGAATGTCGTACTCCTCGTGGGCCGTTTCGTGCTGCGGTGTCCTCGAGACGACGCGCGGAGAGAGGAGAGAGGACTCACACGCAATTCCGGCCCGAGGCTTTGGCCGCGGCACAAGCACATCGAGGAGCAGGCCACCGAGAGTCACACCGATCGCGAGCGGGTTGGGCAACTGGGCTCACCTCCTTGCCAGGTTCGAGTTCGCACCGTGATCGACAGGATGCGCTCGCCGGGCGGCGTGGACATGGGCCCGGTGGACAAGATCTGACGCGGCCGCTTATCCACGGCCGCGCTCGAGGAGCAGCGCCGCCCAGTCGCCGGAGACCCGGCGGCCGGATTCGCGCAGGCCCACGGGTGAGAACGCGGCGGCGATCTCGTCCGCCTCGCCCTCGAGCAGCCCGCTGGCGATCACGCGCTCGGGCAGCGTGAGCCCGTCCCCCGCGCCGGCGCCGGCCAGGCGCCGAGCCCAGGCCAGCAGCAGCGGACGGAGGAGGTTCGCGGCGACGGTCGGGCTGGCGAGGGCCGGATCGGAGCGCAGATCGTGCCGGCGCACCTCGACGGAGACTCCGTTCACGTGCGCATTGGCCCGCGCCGCCTCCACCGCCACCGGATCGAAGTCCGCCGCCACCACCGGCTCCCAGCCCAGCCGCGCCGCCGCGATGGCCAGCACGCCAGACCCGCAACCGAGATCGAGGAAGCCGCCGCGGCGCGCCGGTTCGCCGGCGTCGCCGGATCCGGCCAGCTCCAGCATCAGCTCCAGGCACAACCGGGTGGTGGCATGCGCGCCGGTCCCGAACGCCTGACCCGGATCGATGATCAGCTCGATCTCGGACCCCAGCGCGGCTTCCCACGGCGGTCGCACGACGAACCGGCCGCCGTCGAGCACCAGCGGACGATGAAACTCCCGCCAGCGGCGGTCCCAGTCGTCGGCCACCTCGGAGGTGCGGACGTCGACGAGCGCGCCACCCGCCACGGCCGTCAGCTCGGGGAGGGCTGGCAGCTCCCCGGGCGCGCCATAGACCGCGTACTCGACGACGTCGGCGCCCACGGCGACCTCCTCGACCCCGGATGGCGCCAGCGTGAGCAGCTCGGCCAGGACGATCTCGGCCTCGTCCCGGCGAACCCGGACCGCCAGCCGGAGCAAGCTAGTGGTGCCCGTGCCCGTGGAACGCGCGCCGGAGCTTGCCGAACACGCCGTCTTCGGTGCGCAGGTTGTGGTGCGTCAGCGACTCGGCCAGTTCCTCGACGAGCTTTCGCTGCTTGTGGTTCAGGTGCCGCGGGACGACCACGTTCACCACCACTCGGAGATCTCCCTTGCGGCGCCCACGCAGCGACGGCATGCCGGCACCCCGCACGATCAGCGTCTCGTGCGGCTGGGTCCCGGCCGGAACCTCCACCTCGACCTCCTCGTCGAGCACAGTGGGAACCTCGACGGTGGTCCCCAGCGCCGCCAGCGGGGCTGAGACGTCGACGGCGGTGATCAGATCGTCGCCGTCGCGCACGAAGCGCGGGTCCTCGCGCACGCGGACGAGCACATACAGGTCGCCGGGAGGACCGCCGCGCTCGCCGGCGTGGCCGCGCCCCGCGACCCGGATCCGCTGGCCGTCGGCGATTCCGGCCGGCACGTCGACCTTCACCTTGGGGCGCTCGACCTTGCGCCCGCGCCCGCGGCAGACCTTGCACGGCTCCCGGGCCACCCGCCCGTCACCGTGGCATACGTCGCACACCGTGGTGCGCATGACCTGACCGAACGGCGTGCGCGACACCGCGCGGAGCTGACCGCTCCCCTGGCAGCGCGCACAGGTCTCGATCGGCGTGCCAGGCTCGGCCCCGTTGCCGTGGCAGTGCTCGCACGTCGCCACCGCCTCGTAACTGACCTCGACGGCCGCGCCGCGAGCCGCCTCCGCCAGGTCGATCTCGGCCGCCACCGCGACGTCGCCGCCCTGGATCGGCCCGCTGGCGCGCGCCGCGCCGCCCATCCCGAACAGATCGCCGAGCCCACCTCCGCCGAAGAACGCCTGGAAGAGATCCGACACGTCGAACCCCTCGAAGTTCGGTGCGTAGCCGCCGCTGCGCAGGCCCTCGCGCCCGTAGCGGTCATACGTGGCGCGCCGCTCGGAATCGGACAGGACCTCGTAGGCCTCGGCCGCCTCCTTGAACTTGTCCTCGGCGTCGGGGTCGTGCTTGTTGACATCCGGGTGCAGCTCGCGGGCCAGCCGGCGAAAGGCCTTCTTGATCGTGGTGTCGTCGGCGTCACGGGGGACGCCCAGCACCTCGTAGTAGTCGCGCGTGGAGCTCATCGCTCGTCGTAGATCTCGCCGATGAAGCTCGAGAGCTGCGCCGCCGCGTCGCGCACCGCATGGATCGCGCGGCCGTAGTCCATCCGGACCGGCCCGATCACCGACACGGTCCCGAGCCGCCGCTGTGGCAGGCCGTAGCCGGCCGCCACCAAAGCCAGCGAGCGCAGGCCGGGATCGGCGTTCTCGGTCCCGATCCGGACCAGGACGTCGCGTTCGGTCAAGGCCGCTTGAAGCACCCCGAGCATCGCCACGCGGCGCTCGAGCAGGTCCATCAGCGCGTTCAGCTCCGACACCTCGCCCAGACGGTCATCCCGCAGGAGCCGCGAGGTGCCCTCCACGTACAGGCTGTCGTGCGCGCCCGCCTCGAGCTCGGTGAACACCGGCGAGAGCGCGTCCAGGAAGTCGGACTCCGAGCGGGCGAGCGAGGGATCGTGCAGCCGCTTCTGGAGCATCCGGGCGCCCAGGCCGAGCCCGACCAGACGCTCGTTGAGGTAACTCGCCGCCCAGTCGGCCAGCCCTGGGTCGACCGCGCGGGAGAACGTGAACATCCGCTTGGTCACACCGCCGGTCGAGGTAATGACCACGACCATCAGGACCTGCGGCTGGAGCAGGAGCACCTCGACGTGGCGGATGGTCGAGGTCTCGATCGGGGGCGCGGTGACGATCGCCAGCAGGTTCGTGACCTGGGAGAGCGTCTCGGTGGTGACCCGCATCGCCTCGTCCAGCTCCCGGCGAACGAGCGACAGCGGCAGCCGCGGTGGCGCGGGCTGCAGGTCTTCCCGGGGGAGGAGCCGGTCGACGAAGTAGCGGTAGCCGGCCTCGGTCGGGATGCGCCCGGCGGACGTATGCGGGTGGGCGAGCAGACCCAGCTCCTCCAGGCCGGCCAGCTCGTGGCGGATCGTCGAGGGACCCCACTGGACGTCGACCGCCAGCGCCTTGGAGCCGACGGGGGTGCCGCCCTCGAGATATCCCTCGACCACCTTGCGTAGTACGAGCTCCTGCCGGGAAGTAAGCATCCGGGTTGATTGTAGGTCGGGCGTTTGCGGGCTCACGGGCCGTTCCCGGGGGCGCGTTCCCGGCGAGCACGAACGACAGGAGCAGGGGAATGAGAGGTCAGATCACCCGCCGTGAGGCGCTCCGCGCCGGCGTCGCAGCCGGCGGAGCCCTCGGCACCGCGGCGCTGCTGTCCAATTCGCTGATCGCGCGCGCGCTCGCCGCCGCCCCCAAGTGCGGCAGCCTGAACGACATCGAGCACGTGGTGATCCTGATCCAGGAGAACCGCTCGTTCGATCACTATTTCGGCTCCTACCGGGGTGTCCGGGGGTTCGCCGATCCCGACGTCCCGGAGCTCGGCGACGGGAGCGGGCTGTCGATCTTCGCCCAGCCCGGCTACCCGGGCGGCTTCGACGGCGACCACCTGTACCCGTTCCACCTGGATTCCTACTCGAACGGCGAGTGCACCAACGACATCGACCACAGCTGGGGGCCTCAGCACAGCTACTGGGACGGCGGCAAGCTCGACGGGTTCGTGACCGGTCACGAGGCGGCCGACGGCGCCACCAACGGACCTCTGGCCATGGGCTACTACACGCGCAAGGACCTGTCGTTCTACTACGCGCTGGCCGACGCGTTCACGCTCTGCGACCAGTACTACTGCTCGGTGATCGGGCCGACCGACCCCAATCGCCTGTACACGATGTCGGCCTGGCTCGATCCGGCCGGCACCCAGGGTGGCCCGATCCTCTCGACCAGCAGCACCCGCGTCGAGCGCTACGCCACGCTCAGCTGGACGACGATGCCCGAGCAGCTCCAGGCGCGCGGGATCAGCTGGAAGGTCTACGGCAGCGCCGACGGCAACTACGGCGACAACGTCCTTCCCTACTTCAAGCAGTACTGGTCCGACCCGACCCTGGCGGCGGGCGCGCTCACGCCCTCCTACCCCGGGACCTTCCAGGCCGACGTCGCCGCCGGTACGCTCCCGCAGGTCTCCTGGGTGCTGGCCCCGCTGATCGCCTCCGAGCACCCGCCCGCGCCCGAGATCTACGGCGAGCTCGTGGCCGCCCAGGTGCTGAACACGCTGGTCTCGAACCCGGCGCTCTGGGCCAAGACGGCTCTGTTGATCACCTACGACGAGAACGGAGGGTTCTTCGACCACGTCCCGCCACCGGTCGCGCCAGCCGGCACGGCCGGCGAGTACCTGACCGCGAGCCCGCTGCCCTCTGACGCGAGCGGCGTGGCCGGCCCGATCGGCCTCGGCTTCCGCGTGCCGATGCTGGTCGTCTCGCCGTTCGCCCGCGGCGGCTTCGTGTGCAGCGACACCTTCGATCACACCTCGACGCTGCGCTTTCTCGAGACGCGCTTCGGCGCCGAGGTGCCCAACCTGAGCGACTGGCGCCGGTCGGCCACCGGCGATATGACCAACGCCTTCAACTTCGCCAAGGTCAACGCGTCGGTGCCGGCGCTGCCGCAGCCCTCCCCCGCCGACAACCGCGTCACGATGAGCAGCTGCGCCGAGAGCGCGCCGCTCGATCTGGCCACCGATGGCACGACCACGCTGAAGGTGCTCGAGCAGACGGTCGTCCCGGCCTACCCGGTCACGGTCAACTCGGCGCCCCCGCCCCAGGAGCCCGGCACACCCCGCCGCCCGAGCGGTCCGGTGACGTGCCCGAGCTAGTCGGGGACCGCGACCTCGGCCACGGCGTTCCGGATGATGCGCCGCCCGGACTGCTCCGCCTGGGACTCGACGGTCGCCACCCCGCCCTCGACCTCGCGCACCGTGCCGCTGACCACGATCTCCTCCCCCATCACGCCCATCCCCCGGAACTGCACGGATAGCCGCCTGAGCCGCTCGGGGCTGCCGGCGGCGTCCGTGTGGGCGCGGGCCACCTGGGCCATCGTCCACAGCCCGTGGAGGATCCGTCCGGGCAGGCCGACGCGCTGGGCGAACTCCTCGTCGATGTGGATCGGGTTGAAGTCGCCCGACGCTCCGGCGTAGCGAACGGTGACGAACGGGTCCGGGGTCACCTTGAGCTCGATCATGTCGCCCTGCTGCAGCGTCACGGCTACGTCCCCCTGACCAGCTGGCGCCAGATCCCCGTGCATACGGTCTCCCCGCGCTCGTTCTGCGAATCGGTCCGGAACACGTACGAGCCCATCCCGGCGCGCTCTTCGATGTCAGCGACCGTCGTGGTCGTGGTGATCTCGTCGCCGGCGACGACGACCGGCCCCCACTCGAACTCCTGGCCGGCGTGGAGCATGTGGGCGAAGTCGATGCCGACCTCGGGGTCGAACAGCGCCGGCGCGATCGCGCGCCCGGCGTACACCACGGCGAACATTGGCGGCGCCACCACGTCCGCGTAGCCCGCAGCGCGTGCGGCGTCGACGTCGAAGTGGAGCGGATTGGTCTCGCCCACCGCCGACGCGTACTCGCGGATCTTTTCCCGTCCGACCGCGTACGTCACCGCCGGATACGTCTTGCCGATCGCGTCGGTGTTGACTGCCATTGCGGCCGGGAATCTAGATGATCACGGGCACGGTGCCGCCGTCGACCGACCAGGCGGCGCCGGCCACGTTCGAGGCGGGCTCCGAGCACAGGAAGACGATCACCGCGGCGATCTCCTCCTCGGTCCCCAGCCGCCCGACCGGCACGCGCGATGCCGTCGCCTCGAGCACGTCCTCCCGGCTCACGCCGCGCGCCTGCGCGTTCTGGTCGGCCAGGCCGCCGGGCGCCAGCCATAGATCGCCCTCCACCGGCCCCGGCGAAACGGAGTTGACCAGCACCCCGCGGGCGGCGAACAGGTCGGCGAACGCGCGCGACAGCGACAGCTCGGCCGCCTTGGTCACCGAGTAGGCCATGTTCGTCCCCGAGGGGCGCTTGCCCGATGAGGAGCACACGTTGACGATCCGCCCCCAGCCGCGCTCGGCCATGACCGGCGCCGCCGCTCGCATGAGGCGCATCGGCGCCATCACGTGGAGCTCCCACTGCGCCTGCCAATCATCATCGGTCAGCTCTTCGAGCGAGCGGACCGCGCTCGTCCCGGCGCCGTTGACCAGTGCGTCGACGCGGCCGAACCGCTCGAGGCACGTGGCCAGTGCCCGGTCACCGGCGTCGGGCTGAGTCACATCGAGGGCCAGCGGCTCGCCACGGCCGCCCTCCTCCGAGCAGGCTCTGGCCAGTTCTGCCAGGGCGTCCTCTCGGCGGCCGACGAGCAGCACGCCGGCGCCCTCGCGCGCAAGCGCCACCGACGTAGCCCGGCCGATCCCCCCGGACGCTCCTGTCACGATGCAGGCTCGATCGCGCAGGCCCAGGTCCATGCTGGATCATTCTTCCATGGCCCTCGCCACCGACGACGGCACGGCAAGCGGCGGGATCATCCGCACGGAGGGTCTGACCAAGGTCTACGCAGGCACGGACTTCAAGGCCGTCGACAGCCTCGACCTGAGCATCCGGGCCGGCGAGATCTTCGGGCTGCTCGGGCCCAACGGCGCGGGCAAGACGACGACCGCGGGGATGCTCACCACCCGGGTCATTCCCACCGCCGGCCAGGCGCAGGTCGGGACCGTGGACGTCGTCGCCCACCCCGCCCTGGCCAAGCAGCTGATCGGCATCGTCTCTCAGCAGAACACGCTCGATCGCCAGCTCACCGTGTGGGAGAACCTGTACTTCCACGGGCGACTGTTCGGCATCCCGGCGTCCGAGTCGCGGCGGATCTCCGACCGCCTGCTCGAGCAGTTCCATCTGAGCCGGTGGGCCGGGGCGTCGGTGTTCGCGCTCTCGGGGGGAATGGCCCAGCGGCTGATGGTGGCGCGCGCGATCTTCCACCGTCCGGCCGTTCTGTTCCTGGACGAGCCGACGGCTGGGCTCGATCCCCAGAGCCGTTTGGCGCTGTGGGAGATCCTCGGCGAGCTCAACGCCGCGGGGCAGACGATCATGCTGCTCACGCACTACATGGAGGAAGCCGACCGGCTGTGCAACCGGGTGGCGATCATGGATCACGGGAAGATCCTCGCGCTCGACACGCCGGCCGACCTGAAACAGACGGTCGGCGCCGACACGATCGTGACCGTGAAGGCGGAAGGCGACGGCTCGGCGCTGGCCGCCGGCCTCGAGCGCGACGTGCAGGGCGTCACCCGGACGCGCGTGATCGACGGCGGCGTCGAGCTTCACGTCAAGGGGGCCGAGCGGATCATCCCCCGGGTGGTGAGCGCGTCCGAGCGCAGCGGGTTCGAGCTGTTGGACCTGTCGGTCGCCGAACCGACACTCGAGACCGTGTTCATCAACCTGACCGGGAAAGAGCTCCGCGAATGACCGGGGAATCCGGCCGACCACGCATGCGACGGCCACAGGCGCCTTCGGCCGGATTCCCTGATGGGAATTCGGCTCGGTCTCGTTGGTTGTCAGCGGCGGTTCCGGAGCCGAATTCCCCCGTCACGGGCCAGGAGACCGGCCGCGTGCCGACCCCGTCCTCCGGCGCGGCCATCTCGCTGACGCCGACGCGATCGACGTTCGTGGCGAGCCGGGCGGCCCTGTGGGCGCTTGTCCTGCGCGATTTGACCGTGCTCCGCAAGCACTTCGGCGAGTTCATCGTGCGGACGCTGATCCAGCCCTTCCTGCTCGTGTTCGTGTTCCTGTACGTGTTCCCGACGATCGGCCAGGGCATCGGAGGCGGACGCGGGCCCGTGTCCGAGTCGGCGTTCGCGACCGTGCTCGTCGCCGGCGTCGTCGGGATCTCGATCATGTTCCAGGGGATCCAGGCGGTGGCGCTGCCGATGTCGACCGAGTTCGGCTACACGCGTGAGATCGAGGACCGGGTCCAGGCGCCATGCCCGATCTGGCTCGTCGCGATCGCCAAGGTCCTGTCGGGCTGCGTCCAGGGGATACTCGCGGCGCTGATCGTGTTCCCGATCGCAGCCGTCATCCACGCCGGCGGCGTGAACGCCCACCTGCACGTCCACTGGCTGGTGGTCATCACGCTGATCCCGCTCGCCTGCCTGGCCATGACTTCGCTCGGGCTCGTGCTCGGCACCACGTTCGAGCCGCGCAACATCGGCCTGATGTGGGGTTTCGTGGTGCTGCCGCTGACCTTCCTGGGCGGCACCTACTACCAGTGGACCAAGCTCGCCCCGGTGCAGCTCGCCGGCGTTCACTGGCTGCAGATCCTCGTGCTGGTCAACCCGCTGATCTACGTCACCGAGGGTATGCGCGCCGGGCTCACCTCGTTCTCGCACATGCACCTGTTCATCATCTATCCGGTGCTGGTCGGCTTCTGCGCCGGCTTCCTGTGGCTGGGGCTGCGCAACTTCCGCCGTCGCGTCCTGGTCTGACTCCGGGTCATTCGCCCGGGATCGGCGCGCCGGCCGGCGCGCCCCGGCGGCGGTACTCCTCGTAGAGCCCGCGCCAGTCCTCGCCCTCGCCCGACTCGCCGGATCCGCCCAGCCGCGCCTCGAGCCGATCGAGGCACACGTGCCATCCGGCGCTGTCCCGCGCCGCCTTCTCGCGGGTGTCGAGCAGAACCGTGAGCCGCAGCAGGCACGCGTCCTCTGAGCCGGCCAGCGGCTCGAGCTCGAAGCGCAGGTGATCGTCTCCCCAGTAGAACGCGAACAACCGCGGCGGGTCGAACTCGGTAACCCGCCCGGTGATCGTGGTCGGCATGCCCTCGAGCGGCATCTGCTCGAAACGGAACGTCATCTCGGCGCCGGGTCTCAGCTCGTCCACCTCGACCCGCGACGGGAACCAGTGCTCGAGCTCGCCCGACGCGGTGATCGCCCGCCACACCACCTCCACCGGGTGTGACAGCCGGCGCTCGAAGCGCAGGGCGGGACGGTTCTCGATCGTGTCGTAAGCGCCGTACATCAGGGCTCCTTTGGGGTCGGGTTCGCGGTCTCGTCCAGGTGACGCTCGAGGCGGTCGAGGCTCGACTCCCATGTACGCCGGTAAGGCTCGAGCCAGGCGTCGAGCACAGTCAGCGGCCGCAGGTCGAGCGCGTAGATACGCCGCTGGGCCTCCGTCCGGGCCACGACCAGCCCGGCGTCGCGCAGGACGCGCAGGTGCTTCGAGGTGCCGGGCTGGCTGAGGCCGGTGTGCGCCACGAGCTCGCCCACCGGCCGGGGGGATTCCCGCAGCAGCTCGAGCATGGCCCGGCGGTGAGGATCGGCCAGCGCGGCCCAGGTCGAAGTCGGCGCCACGGCGAATATATAACCAGCTGGATATATGCCTGTCAAGGAATACAAATGCGCCAGCTAGCCTGCCTTGTGAGCAGGCTCGCCGCGCGGTAGCCTCGTACTGGATCACGCGGAGCGTTCTGAGGCGGCAACGAGGAGCAATTGAGATGTCACGGCGAGCGACCTTGAAGGCATCGGACGCGGACCGCGAGCAGATCGCCGAGCGGCTGCGGAAGGCAACCGGCGAGGGCCGCCTGCTGGCCGAGGAGCTCGAGGAGCGTCTGGAGGCCACGTTCACCGCTCGCACCTACGGCGAGCTCGACGCCGTCGTCGCCGATCTCCCGGGCGTGACGGTCCGCCGGCACGAGCGGCCGCGGTTGCCAGTCCTCACCCCGATCCACATCGTTGCGCTGTTCCTCCTCGCCCCGGTCATCATCTCGCTGATGCTCGCGGCGGCGGTGATCGTGGCCACCCTGTTCTCGGCCTGGGGCCTGCTGCTGATCGTGGGCTGGTTCGTGTTCGGGCACGGTCGCCGGCATTACTGGGGCTCCTACCGCCGCTCGGTCCACGCCGCCAGCCGCTGGCCGGCCCGCCGCACGCCCGGACCGCGGCCCTGGATCTAGTCACCTAGCCACCCGTCGCCCTGCGCCGCACCGACCCCTACAAGGTTCTGGGCGTCCGGCCCGGCGTCTCCGACGAGGAGGTCCGGGCGGCCTACCGGCGGCTGGTCCAGCTCCACCACCCCGACCACAACGACGGCTCACCCGACGCCGCGCGCCGGTTCGAGGAGGTCCAGGAGGCCTACGCGGCGATCATGAAGGAGCGCCGGCGCTCGCCGACGCGGCCGCGCTCGACCTCGCCGCCGCCGACCGACCCCGACGTCGAGCAGCGTCTGGCCGACATCGAGCGCGACCTGCTCGCCAAGGCGAGGGCGGCCCGCGAGCGTGCCCAGCGCGCCGCCCGCGAGGCCGCCGCCAACTACAAGCGGCCCTCCGACGAGGAGCTCGGCTACATCAAGACCGACGACACCTTGGGCAAGATCCTGGCCGATGCCCGTCAGGAGCTGTCCGATCGGCTCGGACAGGTGCGCGAGGAGCCCGTCAAGGACCGGGTGGCCGATCTGCTCGACCAGGTCGCCGCCGTGCTCAAGGGCGAGCGCGACAACAAGAAGAGCGACTAGCCCTTGTCACCAAGCTCGAGCACGGACAGGAACGCCTCCTGGGGCACCTCGATCCGGCCGACCTGCTTCATCCGCTGCTTGCCGCGCTTCTGCTGCTCGAGCAGCTTGCGCTTGCGCGTGATGTCGCCGCCGTAGCACTTCGCGATCACGTCCTTGCGGTAGGCCTTGATCGTCTCGCGGGCCACGATCCGCGACCCGATCGCCGCCTGGATCGGCACGTCGTACTGCTGGCGCGGGATCGTCTTGCGCAGCCGCTCGGCCAGCGTCCGGCCGGCGTCGTAAGCCTTGCTCTTGTGGACGAGCATCGACAGCGCGTCGACGGGGTCGCCCGCCAGGAGGATGTCGAGCTTGACGAGGTCCGACTCACGCAGGCCGATCAGCTCGTAGTCGAGCGAGGCGTAGCCGCGGGTGCGCGACTTCAGCTGGTCGAAGAAGTCGAGCACGATCTCGGCCAGCGGCAGGTCGTAGGTCAGCTGCACGCGCTCGGAGGACAGGTAGTGCAGGCCGGCGTGGTCGCCGCGCCGCTCCTGGCAGAGCTCCATGATCTGCCCGATGTACTCCTTCGGGGTGAGGATCGAGGCGCGGATGTACGGCTCGCGCACGACCGCGACGCGCGTCGGTTCGGGCATGTCGTTGGGGCTGTGGACGGGGATGGTCTCGCCGTCGGTCAGCGTCACCTCGTACTCGACGCTCGGCATGGTGGCGAGCAGCTCGAGGTCGTACTCGCGCTCGAGCCGCTCGCGCACGATGTCCATGTGGAGCAGCCCGAGGAACCCGCAGCGGAAACCGAACCCGAGCGCATCGCTTGTCTCGGGCTCCCAGCTCAGCGCCGCGTCGTTCAAAGACAGCTTCTCGAGCGCGTCGCGCAGGTCCGGGTAGTCGTCGGAGTCGATCGGGAACAGGCCGCAGAACACCATCGGCTTGACCTCGCGGTAGCCGGGCAGCGGCTCGAAGGCCGGGCTTCGCTTGGTCGTCAGCGTGTCGCCGACGCGCAGCTTGGTCACGTCCTTGATCCCGGTGATCAGGAAGCCGACCTCGCCCGCGGTCAGCCTGTCGGCCGAGGTCATCTGCGGCGTGAAGAACCCGATGTCGTCGATCTCCGCCTCGGTCCCCGCCTGCATGGCCCGGATCGCCTCGCCCTTCGTGAAGGTCCCGTCGACCACCCGGATGTAGGCGATCACGCCACGGTACTGGTCGAACTCGGAGTCGAAGATCAGCGCCCGAGGGGGCCGGTCGGGGTCGCCGCTCGGCGGCGGCACGCGCGCGATCAGCTCGTCCAGCACATCGGTCACGCCCTCGCCGGTCTTGGCGCTGATCCGGCGCACGCTCTCCGGGGGCTCCCCCAGCAGGTCGGCCACCTCCTCGGCCACGCGGTCGGGCTCGGCGCCCGGCAGGTCGACCTTGTTCAGACAAGGGATCAGCTCGAGCCCGGAGTCGATGGCCAGGTAGGTGTTGGCCACCGTCTGCGCCTCGACCCCCTGGCTGGCGTCGACCACCAGCAGCGCGCCCTCGCACGCGGCCAGCGACCGCGACACCTCGTAGGTGAAGTCAACGTGGCCCGGGGTGTCGATCAGGTGCAGCTGGTAGGCCTGCCCGTCGCCCGCCTCGTAGAACACCCGCACCGCCTGAGCCTTGATCGTGATCCCACGCTCGCGCTCGAGATCCATCGAGTCGAGCACCTGGGCGCGCATCGACCGCGGATCGACGGTGTGGGTCAGCTCGAGGATGCGGTCGGCCAGCGTCGACTTGCCGTGGTCGATGTGCGCGATGATCGAGAAGTTGCGGATGTGAGCCTGATCAGCCACCGTTCAAGAGGGTATTAGGGGCTGCGCTTCGCGCAGCATCGATGGGGCCTGAAGACCCCGTCCGGACGGGCCTGCCAGGCCGCAGGGACGCCGAGCGCAGCGAGGCCCCGAATCACCCGGCCGCGCCGCTGCCGCGCAGACGGGAGACGACCAGCTGCCGGATCTGGCGCGCCTCGGGGATCCGCATGGTCAGCGCGAGCTTGGCATAGAGCACCGTGGCCGCCGTGATGGCCAGCCCGACCGCCACGATCTCGGCCGGCAGCGAGCGCCCGAGCAGCCTGTCCAGGAGCGCCCAGACGCCGCGCGCAACCGCCGCCATCAGCACGGTGGCGACCAGGATCCGCATTGTGATCATCAGCGTCTGGCCTCCCTCGAGGTAGCCGTTGAAGCCGATCCGCAGGCGGTAGAGCTGCAGCGCGGTCATCACGATGTTGGCCGCCGCAGTCCCGATGACCAGACCGGCGATGCCCAGCGGCTTGTACAGCGCGATAGAGACGATCGCGTCGACCACCAGGTTGATCGCGGCCAGCTTGGTCGGGATCCAGGGCCGCTGCACCGCGAAGAAGGTGCGGCTCAGCAGCAGGTTGATCCCGGCAAAGGGCAGGCTGAACGAGAACCAGAACAGCGCGGTGGCGACCAGATGCGTGTCGGACGCCTTGAAGCTGCCGTGCTCGTAGATGAGCCGGGTGATCGGCGTGGCCAGCACCAGCAGCAGGGCCGCCGAGGGGATCATCAGCAGGTTGATCTGGCGCATCCCGTTGCCGACCGCGCGGCGCATGCCGGTCACGTTGTGGCGCGCCGCCAGGCGGCTCAGCGTCGGGAACAGCACGGTGGCCACCGCCACGCTGAAGATCCCCTGCGGCAGCATGTAGATCCGGAACGCGTTGTTGATCGCAGCCGGGGCGTGCGAGGAGACCAGTGAGCCGAAGCCGACGTTGATGAAAATGTCGATGTTGATGATCCCGACGCTGATCGTCACCGGCAGGAACAGGATCAGCACCTGCCGCACCCGCGGGTCGTGCCAGTCGAGCGTGAACGACAGGCGGAACTCGACGCGACGCAGCGCCCAGGCCACCATCAGGAACTGCACGACGGTGGCCACCAGCCAGGCGATCGCGTAGGCGTAGACGCGCGCGGGGCCGTGAAAGCGCGGGTACAGCGCGACCAGGCCGACCAGGATGACCAGGTTCCACACCGCCGGCGCGATTGCCGGAATCGTGAACTCGTCGTAGGTCTGGAGCACACCGACCAGCAGGCCGGTCAGGCTGAGCAGCAGCACGACCGGGAACAGCACGCGCGACAGGCCCGCGGTGAGGCTGTTGCTGATCCCGCCGCTGCCGGTGAACAGCGGGACGACCAGGTCGGCCACCCCCATCCACAGCAACGTGAGCGCCCCCAGCGCGATCAGGATGATCCAGAACAGCGTCGAGGCGACGCGGAACGCCTCGCGCTTGCGTCCCTTGGTGAGCAGCTCGGCGAACACCGGCACGAACGCCGCCGACAGCGCCGCCTGCGAGAACAGGTTGCTGAACAGGTTGGGGACCTGCGCGGCGAGCTGGAAGGCCGAGATGGCCGCGGTGGTGGCGAACAGGGCGGCCTGGACCACCTCGCGTCCCAGGCCGGCGATCCGCGAGATCGCGGTGGCGAACGCGAAGATCGCGGTGTTGACGGCGATGCGCCGGCGGGGCGGATCAGTCGCGCCGGGTCCCTGGGGAGGCGTGCCGGGTCCCTCGGGAGGTCTCGGCGGGACGCCGTTGCCTGACGTCCCTGCTTTGGTGTCGATCTGGGCCAGGGCTGGCTATAGTAGGGCGCGCCGCGGCGAGGGCTGCGGCTTCCTCCTGCTTATGGCCAACATCAAGTCACAGAAGAAGCGAATCGTGCGCGCCGAGCGCGAGCGGCTCGAGAACCGGCGCTACACGTCCAAGATCAAGACGTTCTTCCGGCGGCTCGAGCGCGCGGTGGCCGACGGCGACGGGGCGCAGGCGGACGCCGAGCATCGCGAGCTCGTCCAGGCGATCGACAAGGCCGTCAAGCGCGGCGCGCTGCATCGCAACGCCGGCGCGCGCAAGAAGTCGCGCGCGGCCCGGCTGCGCAACGGCTGATCGGCCCCTCGGGACCGCACGCCTCCCATCCGCGGCGGCACCTCCGCCGTCCGCCGTCCGCATCCCCTGCCCTTCCGCGCCTGCAAGCTCGGTTGCGAGTCCGCGCGCCGCGGGCGAAGCCGGTAACTTTGGCTCCCTGATGGCGGAGGCTGTCGAGCCGGCAATCACCGGAACGAGCGGCATCGCCTTCGAGCTCGATCGGATCGAACTTGCAGACGGCGATCGGCTTGAAGTCAACGGTCGCTGGTTCGGCGTGCGCGGACGCCGCTTCATCCGGCCGAGCCTGACGCTGCTGGCCGACGAGGAGCAGCGCCGCCTGCTCGCGGATCTGGACCACAAGCCGTGGGCGGCGGAGGACGGTGAGCCGTGGCAGGCCACCTTCCCCTACGAGGAGCCGGACGACCAGTGGGTCGAGGCCGAGCTGAACGTCGCGCCGGACATCACGGTGACGCTCCCACTTCCGGGTTCGCCGGCGCGCCCGCGCCGGCGCCGGCCAGGCGCGGCGGCCGAACCGAGTCGCGCCACGCGGCGCAGCCATGCTCCTTCGGCCGAGCTGGTCAAGGCCCGCCGCGAGATTCACCGACTCCAGCGAGAGCTCGAGCGCCGGCAGGCCGAGATCGCCGAGCTGTCCGAGGAGCTCGAGAAGCGCGGCGCCAAGCTGGAGGAGATCTCCGGCGCGCGCGATGCGGCGCGCGAGGCCAGCGTTCTCGCCGACGAGGAACGCGAGCGACTGATGCACGCTCGAGGCGAGGCGCTGAGGCTCCGCGACGCGGTCGCGTCCGAGCGCGACGACGCTCTACAGGCGCGCGAGGAGGCGTCGCGGCTGCGCGATGCCGCCCTGGCCGCCCGCGACGAGGCGCTGGCCGAACGACGCGCCGCAATCGACGAGCGCGAGGAGGTGGCCGCCCGCCTCGCCGCCGCTCTGTCTGCGCAGGAGGCGGCCCTATCCGAGCGCGACCAGGTGACCGGCGAGCGCGACGCCCTGCTCGACGAGCGCGACGACGCCCTGCGCGCCCACCACGGTGCGAGCGCCGCGCACGACCGCGACGTGGCCGAGCGCGAGGCGCTCCAGGCGACGATCGAGCAGCTTCGCTCCGAACGTGACGAGGCGGTCGCCTCCCGGGGCGCGGCGCTCGTCATGCGCAACGCGGCGAACGCGCCGCCGGCCTACCGCCGCGACAGCAACCGGCTCCTGCACTTCGTGCCGGCGCTCGTCGTCTTGATCGTCGCCTTCGTCGCGGCGCTGCTCCTGCATTTGATCTAAGGCTTCGACGCGTCAGCCGGCGACGCGCTGGATCGCCAGCAACGCGAGGGTGTCCTCGCCGGCCCCACCGCTCCCGCCGCCGCGCGAGGCGAGCTCGAGATCGGCCAGCTCCTCGATCGTCCGCTCGAGCTTCTCCGCGCCGCTGCGGTCCGCGTCGGCGATCAGCCGGTCGGCCGCCTTGGAGGGCATCCGCAGCTGTCGCTTGACCTGAGCGGGAGGCTGCCCGGCCTCGAGGGCACAGGCGATTTCGTGTGCGGTTCGGACGCGCTGGCTCATCCAGTAGAGAAGCCCCGACAGGCGCTCGCCCTGGCTGCGCAGCGTGAGGTAGAGCGCGATGGCCGCGCGCGCGTCGCCGCTCACGATCGTGTCGGCCAGCGACCAGGCGCGGTGCTCCGCCGAGGGCGCGGCCAGTTCGTCGAGCAGCGCTGCGTCGGCGCGGGCACCCGGGCCGGCGTAGAGGGCGAGCTTCTCGAGCTCGCGCAGCAGGCGCTGCTGGCGGTCGCCGACCTGGGCGATGAGCGCCCGAGCCGTATCGGGCTCGAGCTGCAGCCCGAGCTCGCGCGCACGTGCGATCACCCACTTGGGCAGCTCCCACGGCTTGACGCTCTCCTCGGCGCTGATGTCGCCGCCTGCCTTCTTGACCGCGTCGTGCAGGCGCTTGGGGGCTTTCGCGCGGCTGTCCTCGCGCGCGAAGAAGGCCACGGTGGTATCGGGGGGGAACTGGGCAAGCGAGGCCTCGAGCGGGTCGAGTTGCTTGTCGGTCCAGCGCTCGACGCCGTCGACCACGATGAACCGCCGTCCCAGGGCGAAGGTCAGCGCGTTCAGCGCGTTGGCCACCGCCTCGGGGGTGGCGGCGTCGCCCTCGAACAGCTCCACGCCCTGGGCACCGCTTTCGGTTTCCGCCAGCGCACGGAGCCGGCGTCTGCGCTCGGCAATCCGGCCGTGGTCGTCGCCGTGGATCAGGTAGGCGGGCTTGAACGTCGGCACGTGGCGCAGTCTAGGAGCCGGACCGGCTTGTTCCCGGGCTCAGCGGACCACGACGTTGACGAGCTTGTCCGGCACGACGACGACCTTGGCGATCTCCTGGCCGTTGAGGTGGGCTTGCACGCCCCGCGACCCCAGGCACAGCTTTTCGAGCTCGTCCCGTGGCGCCCCCGTAGGCGCGCTCACGCGGTCGCGCACCTTGCCGTTGACCTGGCAGACCAGTTCGAACGTGTCGGCCTGCAGCATGTCGGGATCGGCGTCGGGCCACGGCTCCTCCCACACCCGGCGGCCGGTCAGCATCTCGTACGCCTCCGCGCCCAGATGGGGGGCGAACGGGAACACGAGCGAGGCGGCGGTCGCGGTGGCGAACCGGCGCGCCTGCGGATCGGCATCGGGATACCGGTAGATCTCGTTGAGCAACTCGATGATCGCCGACAGCGCGGTGTTGAAGGCAAAGCGGGTCGCGGTATCGCGCGTGACCTTGTCGATCGCCCAGTTGGCCTTGCGCACCACGGCGAGCGCGTCGCCCTGGGGATCATCGGGCTGGCCGGCCCAGGTTGCCCGCTCCGCGGCGCTCGCGCTTTCGTCGGAGAGCTCGTCGGCCAGCCGCCACAGGCGACCCAGCAGGCGCCGGTGGACCCCCTCGATGCCGCTGTCCGACCACGCGGCGTCCTGATCGGCCGGACCGATCACCAGCACGTAGCAGCGCGCGGCGTCGGCGCCGAAGCGCTCGACGATGTCGCTCGGGGCGATCACGTTGCCCTTCGAGCTCGACATCTTGTAGCCGTCGGGGCCGAGGATCATGCCCTGGGTGAACAGCGCCCGGAACGGCTCCTGGACGTCCAGCAGGTGCATGTCGGCCAGCGCCTTGACGAAGAAGCGCGAGTACATCAGGTGCAGGATCGCGTGCTCCACGCCGCCGATGTACTGGTCGACGGGCGTCCAGCTGCGCAGCACCTGCCGGTCCCACGCGGCTTGGTCGTTGTGGGCATCGCAGTAGCGCAGGTAGTACCAGCTGGAGTCCACGAACGTGTCCATCGTGTCGGTCTCGCGTCTTGCCCGGCCGCCGCATTGCGGGCAGCTCGTGTTGACCCAGTCCTCCGCCGCGGCCAGCGGTGAGCGCCCCTTCGGCTGATAGTCCTCGATGTCGGGCAGCTCGACGGGGAGATCGTCCTCGGGGACCGGCACCATGCCACATGCGTCGCAGTAGACGACCGGGATCGGGCAGCCCCAGTAGCGCTGGCGCGAGACCAGCCAGTCGCGCAGCTTGTAGCTGACCGAGAAGTGGCCCCTGCCCTCGCGATCGAGCCACTCGACGATGGCCCTTTGGCCCTCGACGGCGTTCATGCCCTCGAACGGTCCTGAGTTGACGAGGACCTCGTTCTCGGTGTGAGCGGTGAACGCGCCGTCCTCGGCGGCGATCGCGTCGGCGTCGCCGGCGTGGGCGGCCGGAACGACCACCGGACGGATCGGGAGGTCGAACGCCTTGGCGAAGTCGTAGTCGCGCTGGTCGTGCGCGGGCACGGCCATGATCGCGCCGGTGCCGTACTCCATCAGGACATAGTCGGACACGAACATCGGGATCTGCTCGCCGGTGACCGGGTTCGTCACCGTCCGGCCGAGCGCCACGCCGGTCTTGGGCTTGTCGGCCGCTCCGCGCTCCTCGGGGGTCTCGGTGAGGGCGCGGTTGACGTACTCGTGCACCTGCTGCTCGTACTCGGTGCCCTCGGCCAGCTTGAACACGTCGGGGTGCTCAGGCGCCATGACGAAGAACGTGGCGCCGAACAGCGTGTCGGGCCGCGTGGTGAACACCGGATAGTCGATCGCCTTCTCCTCGCAGCGGAACACCACCTCGGCGCCCTCGCTGCGCCCGATCCAGTTGCGCTGCATGATCTTGACGTGCTCGGGCCACTCGATCGTGTCGAGGTCATCGAGCAGGCGGTCCGCGTAGTCGGTGATGCGGAAGAACCACTGCTCGAGCTGGCGCACCTCGACCCTGGCGCCGCACCGCTCGCAGTGACCGTCGATCACCTGCTCGTTGGCCAGCACCGTCTGGTCGTTCGGGCACCAGTTGACCGCCGCGGTCCGCTTGTAGGCGAGATCACGCTCGAGCAGCTTGAGGAAGATCCACTGCGTCCAGCGGTAGTACGACGGCTCATGCGTGCCGAGCTCCCGGCTCCAGTCGATCGAGATTCCCCAGCGGTGAAACCAGTACCGGTAGGCGGCGATCGAGCGGTCGGTCGCCAGCCGGGGGTGCACGCCGGTCTTGATCGCGTTGTTCTCCGCCGGCAGCCCAAACGCGTCATAGCCCATCGGGTGCAGCACCCGCCGGCCGATCCGGCGGTGGAAGTGCGCGATCGCGTCACCGAGCGCGTAGTTCTTGAGGTGCCCGATGTGCGGCTCGCCGCTCGGGTAGGGCAGCATCTCGAGCACGTACGACTTCTCGCGGCCGTCGGTTCCGTCCGGGTCGTTCGCCACCTCCCACGTGCGCTCACGCTCCCAGATGTCCTGCCATTTGGGCTCGATCAGCTTGGGGTCGTACCGTCGTTCGGACACAGCAGTTGGGAGGTTACTTCGACGGCCGCCATCCGCGTGGGCTGCGGTCTGTCCACCCCCCGTCGCGGCGGGACGTCCACGCGGAGCCGCCCGGACCATGCCGTCCACCCCGCCGCACCCCATCCACCCCGCCACGACCCCATCCACCCCGCCACACCCCATCCACCCCACCACACCCCATCCACCCCGCCTGACGCGATCCACCCCCCGCTAGTCGCAATCCGCCCCCTCTACCATCCGGGCGTGGCTGATCCGACCGGGCCTGGGCCCAACCAGCCTTCCCACGCCGGCGCCGCCCTTGCGGCCGAGCGCGTCGCCGCGATCATCGCCGCGGCCGAGGAGACAGCCGAGCGCCTGCGCCGCGAGACCGAAGAGCGTGTCCGCGAGCGGATCGCCGAGGGTCAGCGCGCCGCCGACAATCGAGTGCGCGCGGCCGAGGACGAGGCGGCCGAGGTGGTCAGGATGGCCCAGGCCGAGGGGGAGCGGCTGCGCGATTCCGGGCGCGCCGAGGCGGAGGCCGCGACGACCGCCGCCACGAATGAGGCGCTTGGCATCGTCGCACGAGCCGAGGAGAGCGCCTCGGCGATCGTCGCCGAGGCGAACGAGACGGCTGCGGCCACGCGTTCCCAGGCCGAGGAGCGGGCACGCGGCCTGCTGGAGGACGCCCGCGCCACCGCGGACGGCGTTCGCTCGGAGGGCCTCCAGCTCGTCGGGAACCTCCGCGAGATGAGCAACTCGCTGCGCTCGAACGCCGAGCGGCTGCTCGGTGACGTTCAGCGGGTGCACTCGCGGCTGGTGGCGCAGATCGAGCGGGTCGAGCGCGCCACCGGGGCCGGCGGCGGTGGGCGCTCTGGCGCGCGCCGGCGATCCCGGGAAGAGTCACCGGACTCCCCCGGGCCGCCGCCGGTGAGCGACGACGGTCTCGACGTGCCGGAGTTCATTCCGCCGGGCTAAGTGCCTGGCGCTGCGTTTCCCCCTGCATTCCAGGCGTTTCCGTCCGAGGCACATGCGAACATGTGTTCGTGATGACCTCGAACGTCAAAGGAGCCGTCGCCGAGCAAGCGATCGTGCTGGCGGCGACCAGGCTCGGCATACCTGTCCTTCGTCCCGTTGGGTTCGGTGTGTACTGCGGCGAGCTCGACCGCTGCTTCCTTCTGCCAGGACCGCCTCTCGCAGGCCGGAACGCAATCCGGCTCCGGCTGACCCCCGCGCGCAACGGACAGCATGCATGCATTAACCTTGCCGACGACTTCACATTCGACGGGGCTGTAGCTCAGTTGGCTAGAGCGCTTGGCTGGCAGCCAAGAGGTCAGGGGTTCGAATCCCCTCAGCTCCACCTCTCCGTTCCTCAGCCGCCCGTGGTCAGCGCAGTCCGCGCCGAAGCCGCGCCAGATGGCGGCGTCTATCTGGGTCCGGCCGGCCGTCGTCCAGAGGCCGCGCCGTGAGGACTCGACTCAGCCGCGGTCCTGCTTCGCGGCCTCGAGCGCCGCCGGCGGGTCCATGCCGCCGCCACGGACGGCCAGCTCGAGCGCGCGATCGGCCAGCTCGGCCGCCTCCGCGCCACCGATCGACTCGTCGCGCAGGGCCAGCGCGAGCAGCACTTGGCGGAGCTGCTCGGGGCTATGAAGGTCCGGCGGCGGGCCGGCGGGTGGGAGGGCGCGGACGGAGGCCAGCAACTTCGGAGCAGTTGCGCCACCCCCGAACAGGCGCCCGGGCGCCTTGTCCGGGATCACGGCCACGACCCCGCCGGTGGCCGGGTTGACCAGGTTGATCTTGCTGCGCAGCCCGGCCCGCTCGAGCGCCAGGCGGTACCCCGACAAACGCAAATAACCAAGCTGGGCCGCCAGCTGTATGAAGGCCGAGGCCTCGGTCTCGTCCCTGAGTCGTGGCTGGTGCAGCGAGAGCTGGGTGCCGGCGTCCGGGAGCTGCGGGTCCGGTTCGGCCGCTACGACCAGGAAGGCGTGCGACCCGAGTCGGCCCGCGCCCACGCCGGCCACGTCGACCAGCAGCTGGTAGCCGCCCAGGCCGAGCGCGCCCACGATCCCAGGCGGGAGTGGATTGGACGCCAGGTATCCCGGAGCGAAGCTCATAGCGAGAACGGGCTGGACGCCAGGTACACCGGAGCGAAGGTCATGGCGGGCTCAGTTGTCGAGCAGCCCGCCGATGATGCCCCCGAGCGTATCCCGGCCTCCGCGCTGGGAGTCGCCGCCGGCGCCCTCCTGCACGGGCGGGTGGTAGTAGGCGCTCTGAAGGCCGACGCGGCCGGGTCCGGTGAAGCGGTTGAAGACGAGGTTGCCGGCGCCGCTCAGGAAGCCGGTCTTGAACCCGTAGATCTCCTGGGTCATCTCGACCGAGTGGTCGCGGTAGAGCCAGCCGCCCGGCTCGATGTCGATCGACTCGCCCGGCTCGAGGGTCTTCTCGAACACGTTTCCGTATCCGTGCATCCAGACGACGCCCTCGTGGTCGCCGGCGAAGAAGTGGTCGACCCAGAAGCCGCCCCCGTAGAGCATGTTCGCAAAGCCCTTGACGCGGCTGTAGTCGTACTGGACACCCCCGGTGGCGGCCAGGAACTGATGCTCGCGGGCCATGATCCCCTCCCCGGGCTGGAGATGAAGCGCCACGATGTGGCCAGGCGCGTCGCGGCTGAACGCGATCTCTCCCGGGGACTGGGCCTCGAGCAGCAGCAGCGGCATCCCGCCGAACACGCGGCGCTTGAGGCCGCGACCGAGGGGGTGGAGCCCGATCACCAGCTCCGGATACTTCCACAGCAGGACGTGATGCTCGAAGTACACGGGCACGCGCCCGTCGAGCGCCATGTGCAGGACGGGAACCAGCTCGCCCTCGAGGCGATAGCTCACGCCCGGGGCGCTCCCCTGCTGGATCTGCGTGGGAAGGATCTGGGGGGCGGACGGCATGATCTCTCTCCGTTTCGGGTCCGGTGTGGCAGCTCGAGCCGCTGCCCTCGACTTCGCGCAGACGCTATCGCGCTGCCGCGTCCAGCGGCGATAATCGGCGGCCATGGCGACGATCTACGTCACCGGCCATCGCAACCCCGATGCCGACTCGGTCGCAGCGGCCATCGGCTACGCCGAGCTCAAGGGCCGCCTGGATACCCGCAACACTTACGTCGCCGCTCGCCTCGGCGAGTGCAACGCGCAGACGCGCTGGCTGCTCGAGCGCAGCGGCGCTCGCCAGCCCCAGTTCCTGCCCCACGTGATGGTCCGCGCCTGCGACGTGATGCAATCGGAGTTCCCGATCGCCCGGCTGCAGGCGCCGATCCGGCAGGCCGGCCTCGAGATGGCTCGCTCGGGTCTGGAGATCGTGCCCGTGGTGGACGACGACGGAGCGCTCGCCGGGGTCCTGACCGAGCGCGGCCTGGCCCGCCGCTACATCCGCGAGACGCGCGAGACCTCAACCCTGCAGGACGCCCCGACCCGCGTCTCGGCCATCGTCGAGGTGCTCGGCGGCCGGCTCCTCATCGGCGAGGACAAGACGCTCACCGGCCGCGTGTGGGTGCACTCGATGGACCCCACCCGCAGCGGCGCCTCGGAGGGCGACGTGGTCGTGGTGGGAAACCGGGCGGACGCCCAGCGCCTGGCCATCGAGCGGGGGGCTCAGCTGCTCGTCCTGTCCAACGACTCCGAGCCCGGCGAGGAGATCCTCGCGCTGGCCGGGGAGCGGGGCACCGCGGTGGTCGTCTCCCCCCTGGACAGCTACGTCTCGGGCCGGATGATCACACTGGCCGCGCCATGCGGCGCGCTCATGGAGCGCGAACCGCTGACCGCCACGACCGAGTTTCTCGTCGACGAGATCTCCGAGCAGATCAAGGAGAGCCATTACGGAGCCGCGGTGGTGATCGACCCGCAGCGCCGGCCGGTCGGTCTGGTCACCCGCTCTGACCTGGTCTCGCCGCCCCGCCGGCGCGTGCTGCTCGTCGACCACGCCGAGCAGGCCCAGAGCGTGGCCGGAGTCGAGCAGGCCGAGATCGTCGAAATCCTCGACCACCACCACATCGGCTCGATCGAGACGCGGATCCCGGTCACCGCCACGTTCGACCCGGTCGGCTCGACCGCGACCCTGGTGGTCGAGCGCTTCCGCCACAGCGGCATGGAGCCGAGCCCGCCGACCGCCATGATGCTCCTCGGGGCGGTCATGTCGGACACGATCATCCTCAACTCGGCCACCACCACCGACCGGGACCGCCAGGTGGTGGACTACCTGGAGCGGGTGCTCGCCCTCGACGCCGCCGAGTACGGCCGCCAGATGTTCGAGGCCACCTCCGACGTTTCCGAGGTGAGCGCCGAGGAGATCATCAGCCGCGACGCCAAGCAGTACCACGCCTCGAGCGGGCATCAGATCTGCATCGCCCAGATCGAGGTGGTCGGCAAGGCGCTGCTCGACCGCAGCGAGGAGCTCGTCGCCGCGATGCGCAAGGCCCGCGAGAGCCGGGACCTCACGCTCTACGCGCTGATGGTCACCGACGTGCTGACCAAGGGCACCGACCTGCTCGTCGCCGGGGACGTCAACGGGGTCGCGCGCGCGTTCGGCCTGCCGGCGCACGACGGCCAGATCGAGCTGCCGGGGGTGCTGAGTCGCAAGAAGGAAGTGGCGCCCAAGCTGCTGGCGGCGATGTAGCCCGCCCCGTCCGCGGTCGTCTGCTCCAGGAGAGCGGGCGCGGCGACGCGGCCGGAGACGCGGCCTAGAGCACCACGCTCAGCACGAGCCGCACCCCAAGCACCAGCAACCCCACCGCCAGCAGCCGCTGAATCACCGTGCCGCTCAGCTTCTGCGAAAGCACGGCGCCGAGTTGCGCGCCGAACACCACCCCGACCGACAGCGCCGCCGCGCGCCGCAGCCCGACGCCACCGTGAAAGGTGCCCGCGGCGACGTGGGTCAACGTCGCGACCAGCGCCATCCAGGTCAGGACGAAATGTGAGGTGGCGGTGGCGACGTGCGTCGGGAAGCCGAGGACGGTCACGAGCAGCGGCACGTGCACGACGCCGCCGCCGATGCCGAGGAAGCTCGAGACGAAGCCCACCACGACGCTGAACGCCGCTCCCAGCCGGACGTTCGCCCGGTAGCGGTAGTGCTTGCCCTCGCGATCCACGATGGTCCGCAAGGCACCATGGCCCGAGTGGTCCCCGTGGGGTTGCCGCCGACCCCGCAGAAGCCACCACGCCAGCCCGGTCAGCGCCAGCCCCATGACAACGTCGAACCCGGGCCGGGAGACCTTGTCGGCGACGAGCACCCCCAGCACCGAGCCCGGCAGCGTGCACAGCGCGAACACGACGCCCGATCGGTAGTCGATCCGCTTCTGCCGGGCATAAGCGAGGGAGCCCGACCCGGCGTTGAAGAACACGACGATGAGGCTGATCGCGGTGATCAGCGCCGGCGTCGACTGCGGATAGATCAGGAGCAGCACCGGCGTGAGGATGAACCCGCCGCCCGCGCCTACCAAGGTCCCGAACACGCCGACGGCGAACCCGAGCAGGCACAGGAGGACGGCGATCAGCGGCGTGAGGTGCGAGGCCACAGCAGTGGCCGCGCCGACCTAGGCCGGGCCCGCGCCGACGGCGAGCGCAGGGGCCTCGCCCCACAGCTGCTCGAGCCGGTAGTACTCGCGCGTCTCCGGCACGAACACGTGGACGATCACGTCGAGGTAGTCCATCAGGATCCAGCGGGCGCCCGGCAGCCCTTCCACCCGCTGGGGAAGGCGCCCGTGGGTCGATTTCAGCCCCTCGTAGATGGCGTCGTGGATGGCCTTGGTCTGCCGCTCGGTTCGACCGGAGCAGATCACGAAGTAGTCCGTGTAGCCGATCATGCCGCGCAGGTCGAGCTGGACGATTTCGACGGCTTTGCGGTCGGCGGCGTAGTCGACGATCGCCCGGGCGAGTTCCTCGGGGGTCATCGGATCGGAGTCCCGGGCGCGGGCAGGTTGCGTCATGGAGCTCAGGCTACCCCCGTATACAGACGGTGGTGCTCGATGTAGCGTTCGACGGCGTCCGGGACGTAGTAGCGGATCGGCTCGCGGGAGCGCACCCGGTCGCGGAGCATCGTGGAGGAGATCCCGATCCTGGGCATGCGGAAGAAGCGCGTGCGCTCTGCGCCCGGCAACGCGCTCAGGGCCTGGTCCACCGCCGCCTGCGGCGTGCCCCGGCGCTTGGCCACAGCCAGCGTGGCCAGGGAGAGGACCCGCTCCGGGCGGTGCCAGGTGGGCAGGCCCGCGGCGATGTCGCCCCCGACGATCAAGAACAGCTCCTGGTCTGGCGATCGAGAGTGCAGTGCCTCAAGGGTATCGACCGTGTACGACGGCCCCTCCCGGCTGACCTCGATGTCCGACACCTCGAGCCGCTCCTCGTCGCCGCGAACGGCCAGCCGACACAGCTCCAGCCGGTGCTCGGCACCCGGCTCGTCCTCGACGGGCTTGTGCGGCGGAATCCGGGCCGGGATCAGCGTCACGCGGTCCAATCCCAGCTGAAGGTACGCCTCCTGCGCGCAGATGAGGTGACCAAGATGTGGCGGATTGAAAGTTCCGCCGAGGATTCCGATGCGCACAGGCTCCGAATGCCCGTTCAGGGTCGGATGTGACCGGCGCCCTCGATCAGGTACTTGAAGGTGCACAGCTCGCGCAGCCCGATCGGCCCACGGGCGTGGAGCTTCTGAGTCGAGTTGCCGATCTCGGCACCCATGCCGAACTCCCCGCCGTCGGTGAACCGGGTGGACGCGTTGACGTACACGCACGCCGCGTCAACGCCCAGTCCGAACGCGTGCGCGGCCTCGGTGTCGCGGGTGACGATCGCCTCGGAGTGCCCGGACCCCCAGCGGTTGATGTGCTCGATCGCCTCCTCCACCGAGCCCACCACCTTCACGGCCAGCGTCAGGGCGTGGTACTCGGTGGCCCAGTCCTCGTCCGTGGCCTCCGCCACCGGCACGCCCCCGGCGCACGCCTGCGTCCGCAAATCGCCACGGAGCTCGACCCCGGCCTCCACCAGCGAGCCGAGCGCCATCGGCAGGAACTCGTCCGCCACCGCCTCGTGCACGAGCAGCGTCTCGGCCGCGTTGCACACGCTCGGCCGCTGCACTTTCGCGTTCAAAGTGATCGCCAGGGCATCCGGCAGGGACGCGGTGGCGTCCACGTACACGTGGCAGTTGCCCGACGCCGCGTACATGACCGGCACGGTCGCCACGCCCTTCAGGGCCGCCTTCAGCCCCTCCCCGCCGCGCGGGATGATCAGGTCGATCACGCCGGTCTGAGTGGCCAGCTCGGCGAGCTCCTCGTGCCCGCCTCCGGCCACCAGCGACATCGCTCCGTCCGGCAGCCCGGCCGACCGGGCCGCCTCGATCGCGACCGCAGCGAGCACCGCGTTCGAATGTGCTGCCATCGAAGAGCCGCGCAGCACGATCGCGTTGCCCGCCTTCAGGCAAAGCGCAGCCGCGTCGATGGTCACGTTCGGGCGGGCCTCGTAGACCACGGCGATCACGCCGAGCGGCACGCGGACCTTGCGCACCTCGAGCCCGTTGGCCAGCCGGCGCCCCTCGATCACCTCACCGACCGGATCGGGCAGCGCCGCGATTTCCCTGACCTGGCGCGCGATCACCGCCACCCGCCCGGGATCGAGCGCCAGGCGGTCCATCAGAGCTTCGGTCAGGCCTGCCTCGCGCCCCGCCTCGAGATCTCGAGCGTTCGCCTCCAGGATGTCGGGCGTGCGCTCGATCAGCGCTGCCGCGATCGCCTCCAGCGCGGCGTTCTTGACCCCGGAAGGCAGCGATGCCAACTGGGTCGCCGCGCGCTTGGCGGCCAGACAGGTGTCGGCTACGGATGTCGCGGTGACTGCCATGGTTGCCGTTAACAGGTTACGCGAGCACGAAGTAGTCCCGATGGACCGCCTCTTCGGTGGCCCGCGGCAACCTCGAACGGACCTCGGCCGACTTCAACCCCCGAACCCGCTGGAGCTCGCCCGCCGAGTAGTTGCAGATGCCCTTGCCGATCAGCTCACCGTCGCAGGCGATCTCGACGGCATCACCGGCGTCGAAGTTGCCCGTCACCTCGACGATGCCCACCGGCAGCAGGCTCGTGCCGCCGTCCCGCAGAGCCCGCGCCGCCCCGGCGTCCACCAGCACCCGACCGCGGGCCGGCTTGGCGTACTTGAGCCACAGCTTGAAGCTCGAGTAGCGGCCGGGACGAGCCGAGAAGCGGGTGCCGACGGCGTCGCCGCCGGCCGCCGCGAGCAGCGCGCCCGGAGCCAGGCCGCTGGCAATCACGGTCGGGATCCCGGCCGCCGTGGCCATCTCGGCCGCGACCACCTTCGAGCGCATGCCGCCCGAGCCCAGCGGCGAGGTGGCATGGCCGATGGCCAGCTCGTCGAGCTGCTCGAACGACGTCACCTCGGCGACCAGGCGTGCGTCCGGATCGGTTCGCGGATCCGCCGTGAACAGGCCGTCGGCGTCGGTCAGGAGCACGAGCAGCTCGGCGGAGATCAGGATCGCCACCTGGGCGGCCAGGAAGTCGTTGTCGCCGAACGAGATCTCGTCGGTGGTCGTGGTGTCGTTCTCGTTGATCACCGGAACGACCCTCCACTCGAGCAGCTTGCGGAGCGTCTGCCGAGCGTTCACGTAATGGCTGCGCGCGCTCATGTCGAAGAACGTGAGCAACACCTGGGCCGTCTGCACGCCGCGGGCGCGCAGGAGCTCGTCGTAGACCTGGTAGAGCTTTCCCTGACCGACCGCGCTGGCGGCCTGCAGCTCGTCCATCGCGCGGGGTCGCAGCGGCAGGCTCATCACGCCCATCCCGCGGGCGATCGCGCCGCTGGTGACGACGACCGGCTGGCGCCCGGCGCGGTGCAGCTCGGCCAGGTCGTCGCACAGCCGGCTGAGCACGTCGGTACGAACCTCGCCGCGATCCCGCGCGACGATGCTCGAGCCAAGCTTGATCACGACTGCGCCCATGTTGTCGGAGAGGTTAGGGCCCGCGACTTCCGTCGCGGGCCCCAACTACGCGATCAGCCGCAGAGAGAGTTGCGCGGCACGCCACGGCACGGCCGCGGCATCGTCGGCTGACGACCCGGTGCCGGCTGGGGGTGCGAGTGCCGAGCACCCGACTGCGAGATCAGCGCCAGGATCTCGGTCAGCATGTCCGGACTGCCGTTGGGCGTGGTGGCGTTCTGACAGCCCCACGTGCCCTCGATCCCGGCCGGGATCGAGCTCGTGAACGTGTTGCCCGAGAAGCAGTTGTTCACCGAGCTCTGCGTTCCGAAGACACCGCCCTCGAGGCCGATATCGGCCGTGCCCGGCTGCGTGGCATTGCCACTGAACCGGTTGTCCGACACCCGGTTGCCCGAGGCCTGGAAGAACACCGTGTCGGACGTGGGCGGGAAGGGGTCCGGTCGCTCGAACACGAACGCACCGAACGTCGGGTTGCCACGGATCGTGTTGTTCTCGATCAGGTCGCCGTAGTCGCCGGGCAGCATGATGCCCACGCCCCACGGCCCTCCCAGGATGTCCGCGTCAGCGGGCGTCGAGAGGTTGCCGTTGTCTTCGATCAGGTTGTTGCGGAAGATCGTGCAGCGCGCGATCTGGGTGGAGCTGAACGTCGGCAGCGGCGAGCGGTTGGATCCGGCGTTGCAGGCGCCGTCCTGGGGCGGCGGCCTGTCGCTGTCGGGCTCCGAGTTCGGAGCGATGCCGATGCTGTTGTCGCGGAAGGTCGAATCCTCGATGACCAGGTGGCCGCCGGCGTTCGTGCTCGACCAGCCCAGCGCGTTGCGTTCGATCAGCGCGTCCTGCACCAGCGCGTGGCAGTCGCGGCAGGCCCCGACGTACAGGCCGGAGTCGTTGAAGCCGGACGCGTACACGTGCTTGAGAAACCCGTCGACCGAGTGGCTGGCGAACAGCCCGTACCCGCCCAGCAGGCCCGTGTCGTATGTCGTCACGTACTGGCCCCACCAGCCATGGATCCCGATCGTGGCGCTCTTGTCGCCCCCGCCCTTCCACCAAACCTCGTTGCCGTTCGCGAAGTCATCGCGCTTGCGGCGGTCGAAGTTGCGCACGGTCAGGTTCTCGACCCACACGCCGTTGGCGGTGATCGTGATCCCGTTGCCGGCCTTGTGGCGGCCGTCGATCACGACGGCGTTGCGGTCGATGCCACGCAGGTGCAGGCGCGGAGTGGTGATTGTCACCGGCCCGACGTACACGCCGCGGTCGATCAGGATCCAGTCGCCGGCGTGGGCCGCGTTCACGGCCGCCTGGATCGACGTGTAGTGCACATACGACACGTGGCGCTGGGTGACGATGAGCGTCCGCGCGGTGGCGGCGCTCGCGTTCGCCGCCAACGCGAGCAGCAGTGCCGTGATCAGCGCCCCGGCGACGCGCGTGCGCGCCAGTTTCTTACCTCTGAACATCCGTGGAAAATCCTCCTCGGTCCCGTTAGCACCGGTGATAAACCCGGGCGAAGCGGATAGTTTCGCGATGCCCGCGGACGGTGATGCGCTCGAGGAAGCGGACCCACACGTTGTGGCTGGGTCCGGTGCCGAGGTTGAGTCTGACGCGAAGGCGACGGCCGCGCGCCTTGTGCCGGCGCCACTTTCCGCGCGCCACCTTCACCGAGACCGACCTGAAGCTCTCCCGCTTGGCGAGCTTGAGCGCGACAGTCACCACCCGCGCGCTGCACCTTCCCGCCGAAGGCATGATGACCTGGCCGCTGCACCACGGATTGGCCGGCACGCCCGAGCACGGATCGGGCATCGTGGGCAGGCCGGCCGGCAGCGGATGCATCACGACCGAGGTCCGGCGCGGATAGCTCGCGCCCGGCGGGCAGGCACTGCCCGGGCCAAAGAACTCAGAGTCGCAGCTCACCTGGCTCACAAACGGCGCGTTCGGATCCGGCGCGACCGCGGTCTGCCCGCAGGTCGAGTTCGTCTGCTGTAGCCCGGCCGGCGAGCTCGTGACCGTGCCGCTCGTGTCGGTGTTTGCGCTGTAGCAGTTGATCGGCTCGCCCGGTGTCGATGTCGACTCGGCGAAGTCGCCATTGGTCGGGTTGCCGAAGAACCCGTTATTGGTGAACGTGTTGCCGATCAGCGCGTTGCCCCAGTCGTCGTAATTGCACACATTGCCCGGACCGCCGACGCCGCCGGCACACGGGTTGGTCACCTGGGAGGGCGGCGTCTCGGTGTCCGGGTACGGGACGAAGATCACGCCCCACGCGCCGTTGTTGGCGAACGTGTTGTACATGATCGAGTCGTCGCGCCCACCCGACACCGACAACCCGGTCCCCACCGGCCCGGCGGCCGCAGCGCCGGACGACGGCACGTTGGGGTTGTTGTTGTCGTGCACGTAGTTGTCGATGAACACCCAGCAGGAAGGGGCGTTGGCGATCTGGCTGGCGGTGCCGTCCGGACAGGCGCCGTCCTGGGGCGAGGGCCAGTCGTCGTTGTTCTGGCTGTTCGTGTCGAACCCGTCCTCGTTGTTGTCGAACTGGGAGTTCTCGATGACCAGCCGGCCGCCCGAGTTCGTGCCCGAGTAGCCGAGCGCGTTGTACTCGGACCAGCCGTGGTCGAGCGTCTGGTCGCACACCTGCTGGCAGGCGCCGATGTAGTACCCCGAGTCGTTGAAGTTCGAGACATACGTCTGATCCCACGTGCCGCCGCTCCAGTCGCTCGAGAAGATCCCGTAGCCGGCCGCCGTCGACTCGTCGCCGAAGTAGGTGCTGGTGGCATTCAGGTAGTCGCCGTTGAACCCCCGGCCGCCGATCTGGCCGCCGCCGTCGCCTCCGTTCCACCAGATCTCGTTGCCGGCGACGCCGGTGCCGGCCAGGAAGTTGCAGGCGGTCAGGTTCTGGACCGACACGTTGTCGGCCTTCCAGACCATGATCCCGTTGAGGCCCGAGCCACCCGGCCCGAAGTTCTGATCGCCGGCGCTCGCGCTGCACTTGGGGCCGGCGTCGGTCCCGTCGATGACCACGCCGTTTCGGTCCATCCCGCGCAGCGTGATGTTGGGCGTCGTGATCAGCACGGCGGCCGGTGTGTCCGACGCGTCGGATGGAGCACGCGAACCGGTCGTCTTGTAGTCGCCCGGAGCGACCAGGACCGTGTCCCCCGGCTGGGCCGCGTCGACCGCCGCCTGGATCGAGCTGTACTGACCGGGGATCCCGTTGTACGTGCCCACGCGCAGCACCTGGGCGACCGCCGCGGGGACGAGCAGAAGAGAACCGCAGAGCACCAGCACACCGCACAGCCAACGACGCATGATCGATTTGCCTCCTCGCCAGACCGGAAAGTGCGGCGATGCTAACCCCGCGGCGCGCGCGACGCGCCGGTTACTCCGGATCGAGGTCGAACGCGATTCCGGCGATCTCGACCTCGTCCCCCGGCTCGAACCCCTCCTCCTGGAGCGCCCGGATCACGCCGATGCCGCGCAGCCGGCGCTCGAGGTAGGCCAGCGCGTCCGCGTTGTCCAGGTCGTAGCGGGCGACCAGGCGCTCGATGCCCTGGCCGCTCACGCGGTAGGCCCCGTCACCGACACGGGCCACCGTGTACGCGCGCCGGGCGGCGGGGCGGAACACCCGGTGCTCGGCCAGCTCCTCGGGCGCGGCCGCCACCTCGATCACCTCCTCCGATGCCTCCGAGGAGGCCGGAACGCGCCGGACCAACTCGGCCGCGAGCTCGTCGAGCCCCAGTCGCGTGGCCGACGAGGTCACGATCACGGGCACGTCGCCGAGGCGAGCCACCCAGTCCTGCCGAGCCGCTTCCCGTGCCGCCGAATCGACCAGATCGCCCTTGGACAACGCGAGCACCCGCGGGAGCACGGCCAGGCGCGGGTTGTGGAGCTCGAGCTCGCGCTCGACCGTGGCGTGGTTGGCCACCGGATCGCTTCCGTCCAGGGGTGCCAGGTCGAGCACGTGCACGAGCAGCCGCGTCCGCTCGATGTGGGCCAGGAAGTCGTGGCCCAGCCCGGCGCCGGCGCTGGCCCCCTCGATCAGCCCGGGGATGTCGGCGATCACCAGCTGGCGATCCTCTGTCTCGAGCGTTCCGAGCGCCGGCTCGAGCGTGGTGAACGGATAGTCGGCCACCTTGGGATGGGCGCGCGTGAGGCGTGACAGCAGCGATGACTTGCCGGCGTTGGGCAGCCCGACCAGCCCGACGTCGGCCAGCAGCTTGAGCTGCAGGGTGATCCACGTCTCGTCGCCGGGAAGCCCTCGCTCGGCGAATCGCGGCGTCTGATGGGTGGGGCCCGCGAAGCGCTTGTTACCGCGCCCGCCGGGGCCGCCCCGCGCCACCCTCGCCCGCTGCCCGGCGCGCACGAGGTCGTGCACGGTGCCGTCCGCCTCGATACGCGCCTCCGTACCCGGCGGCACCGCGATCTCGAGCGTCTCGCCGTCCTTGCCGTGGCGCAGCGATCCCTCGCCGTGACCGCCCCGACGAGCCTTGAAGTGGGCCTTTCGCCGGAAGCTCTCCAGGTCGCGCAGCGAGTCGTCGCACACGAGCACTACGTCGCCTCCCCGCCCGCCGTCGCCGCCGTTGGGTCCGCCCTTCGGCACGTGCGCCTCGCGCCGGAAGCTCAGGCAGCCGTCGCCGCCGCCGCCGGCCGTTACGTGGATTCGCGCGCGGTCCTGCATGGGATCATCCTGGCATGTCCGATCCCGTCTTCCTGATCACGGGCGCCTCGAGCGGCATCGGCGCTGCCACCGCACGAGCCGCCGCGGCCGCCGGTTACCGGCTGGTGCTGGCCGCTCGGTCGACCCAGCCGCTGGAGGCTCTGGCCGGCGAGCTCGGCGGGTCCGAGCGCGCGCTGGCCGTGCCGTGCGACGTCACCGAGTGGGAGCAGCAGCAGGCGATGGTCCAGACCGCGCTCGAGCGCTACGGGCGGCTCGACGTGGCGTTCGCCAACGCCGGCTTCGGCGCGGCGCGCGGCTTCCTCGCCGACACGCCCGAGCACTGGCGCTCGATGGTGCTGACCAACGTGTACGGCGCCGCGCTCACGATCCGGGCGACGATCCCCCCGCTCAAGGAGTCCCGCGGCCACCTGCTGCTCACCGGTTCGCTCGCGGGTCGACGGGCGCTGCCGGGGTCGCTCTATTCGGCCACCAAGTTCGCCGTGACCGCGATGGGCGAGGCGGCGCGGCTCGAGCTGAACGACACCGGCGTGCGGGTGACGCTGATCGAGCCGGGGATGGTGGACACGCCGTTCTTCGAGAACCCGGGCGAGGGCAGGCTCGAGGCCGGGGACGTTGCGCGCACGGTGATGTTCGCGGTGTCGCAGCCGCCGCACGTGGACATCAACGAGATCCTGGTCAGGCCGACTGCGCAGTCGAGCTGACGCGGCTCGTCACATCGCGAGCCACCAGCGCCGGCTGCTCCTCCAACTGCAGCGTGCCGTAGCGGAGCACGTCGAATCCCGCCCCGCGCAGGGTGAGCTCGTTGCTCCGGTCGCGCTGGATCTGTCCCCACGAGCTGTGGTTGTCGCGGCCATCGAGCTCGACCACGAGCCGCTGCTTCCACCACACGGCGTCGACCAGGATGCCGGCGACGCGGACGTTCACGTCATCCGGGAGCGGGACCCCGTACTTCTCGCACAGCGGCAGGAACAGCCGCTCGAGCGGACTTCGGGTGCGGGCCAGCTTCGGCTCGTGGCGTTTCAGGGCGCTGCGCAGCTTGGTGCTGCCGGGACGACCGTTACCGGCGATCACCTGGAGTGCGGGGATGTCGAGCACCTTGTGGTAGTCGGCGTTCGCGAGTACGTACCGAATCCGGTCGAGCGGCGCGACCGCGGCGAAGTCGAGCACCGCCTGCTCGACGCTGCTGGTCGGCAGGTCGTTGTGCAGGATCCGCTCGCAGGTCCGCCGGCCGTACACGCGTATGCCATCCAGTGATCGGCAGCGACGCGGCGTGGTCACCTGAAGCGGCCAGGGCTGCTTGTCGAGCAACCCGTGCCACCAGAGCGCGGTCGCGTGACTGAGCATGGCTCCCGGTCCGGCATACAGAACGGCCGCCCACAGGTCCGCCTCCACGCTCGGCGCGCGATGGCCAACTGCATACACCCGGGGATGCACGTGGTGAAGGTAGCCACCGGCGACCCACCGTCCAATCGTCTTGGCGTCAACCTTGAGCGCTGTGAGTTGCCACCACGCCACCCGCCCTGCCTGCCGACCCGCCAGCCACTGGACTTTGGCGCTCCACTCCCGCATATGTCATGTGGATCGCCAAAGAACCATGTCCGCGAAGGATCCGCGGACTCATGTGACGAAACAAGACGCGTTCGTGACAAAGCTGCTAACAGATTTCAAGAAGTTCCTCTTCCGCGGCAACGTGATGGACCTCGCGGTGGCGGTGGTCATCGGCACCGCGTTCACCGCCGTGGTCAAGGCCCTGGTGGCCGACATCCTCACCCCGGTGATCGCGGCGATCTTCGGCGCGCACAACTTCGGCGGGCTGAAGTTCACCATCCACCACAGCACGTTCGCGTACGGCGACTTCATCAACAACCTGATCACGTTCATCAGCGTCGCGGCCGCGATGTTCTTCCTGGTGGTGGCGCCGATCAACGCGCTGATGGCCCGCCGGGCGCAGGAGGATCCGGACACCAAGCAGTGCCCGGAGTGCGACTCGGCGATCCCGGTCAAGGCGCGGCGCTGCCCCCAGTGCACCTCGGAGCTCGTTACGGCTGTTTAGGGGCCGGCTTCGCCGGCATCCATGGGGCCGGTTCCGCCGGGCATCCGTGCGCCGGCGGGCACACCGCACCGCGCACCACCAGGCCTGGCTGGCTAGCCAGCCAGGCCGGGAACGGCTGCGGGCGCAGCGAGCGCTACGCGCCGCGGGACATGCCGCCGCCGGACATGCCGCCGCCGGACATGCCGCCGCCGGACTTGCCGGCGCCCTACGAGTCGGAGTCGGAGCCCGCGAGGACCGAGATCACCCGGCCGCGCCGGCCGCGGGTGAACTGCACGGTGCCGGCCGACTCGGCGTAGATCGTGTCGTCCTTGCCGATCCCGACGCCGTCGCCCGGCTTGAACTTCGTGCCGCGCTGGCGGACGATGATCTCGCCGCCGGTGACCGCCTCGCCGGCGAACACCTTCACGCCGAGGCGCTTGGCGTGGGAGTCGCGCCCGTTGCGCGAGGACCCGAGTCCTTTCTTATGAGCCATTCTGAGCCTCCTCGGTGGGTGCGGCGTCCGCGGTGACCGGGGCGTCGGCGGCGACCGGCGCCGGCGTGGAGGAGCGAGACCGGCGCCCGCCGGACGGCGACGAGCCGCCCGACAGCCCGAGCGTCGTCACTTCGATCCGGGTCAGGTTCTGCCGGTGGCCGGTCCGCCGCTTGTAGCCGCGCTTGGGCTTGAACTTGACGATGCGGAGCTTGGGGCCGCGCTCGTGGGCGATCACGCGAGCCTCCACCGAGACCCGGGACAGATCCTCCCCGTCGACCACCTCCGAGCCGTCGACGTACAGCAGCGGCTGCAGGGTCACGGTCTCGCCGTCGCCGGCCGGAAGCCGCTCGACCAACAGCCACTGGCCCTGCTCGACGCGGTACTGCTTGCCGCCGGTTTTCACGATTGCGTAGGTCATTCGGATGAACTCACAGACTCGGCCTTAGCGCCGGAACGGCGCCGTCCGCCTCTGCGACCACGACGCCGAGGCTTCGATTCTAGGCCATCCGCGCCTCCATCCCCGTCGACCGACGCCTCGGGGGCCGGCGCCGCCGGCGCGTCGAGCAGGGTGGCGATCGCCGAGGTGCGCCCTGCCTCCTCGATCCGCACCAGGTGCTTCTCGCCCACGTAGTCGCCGGCGCCGGTGATCTGGATCATGTAGCCATCGACCTTGGCCACAGCATCGCCGGGGCTGTACATGTGCGGCTCGACGATCTCGACGTGCACCTCCTCGCCGACGCGGAACGGCACCGAGCGCTCGAGCACCCGCTCCCGCGTCGACTCGAGCACGACCGCGAAGTGGTCCAGGTGCAGTCCCTCCGACCCTTCGAAGGTGAACCACTTGCCGGTCTCCTCCTCGATCTGGCGCAGCACGCGCGCGTCATCGCGGGTGAACTCGGCGCTGACCCGGGGGTTCATCTGGATCAGCAGCGCCTCGGCCTCGGTCTCCTTGGCCAGGTCGCGCATCTTGCGCTCGAACTCGATGGCCAGCGTCTCCTCGGACTTGATCACGCCCTCGCCGTCGCAGGTCGGGCAGGGGCGGGTCATGATCTCGCGCACGCCATCGGTGACGTTCTGCCGGGTCATCTCGACCAGGCCGAGCGGCGAGATCTCGACCACGAACGTCTTGGTCCGGTCCTCGTCCAGAGCGGACCGCAGCGCCTTCAGCACCGCGTCGCGGTTGCGGGCCCGGGCCATGTCGATGAAGTCGATCACGATGATCCCGCCGATGTCCCGCAACCGAAGCTGGCGAACCACCTCGTCGGCCGCCTCCAGGTTGGTCTTGGTGATCGTGTCCTCGAGCCGCGCCGCCTTGCCGCGCCCGACGAACGATCCGGAGTTGACGTCGATCACGGTCAGCGCCTCGGCGTAGTCGATCATCAGGTAGCCGCCGCTCGGGAGGTCGACCCGCCGGGACAAGGTCGAAGCCAGGACTTCTTCGACCCCGAAGGCCTCGAACAGGGGCGTCTCCTCCTCCCACAGCTCCACCTGCTCGACCAGCTCGGGGGCGGTACGGGAGAAGAACGACACCAGCCGGTGGTGCTGCTTGGCGTCGTCGACCACGGCCCGCTCGAACGAGGCCGAGAAGATGTCGCGCACGACCCGCACCGACAGGTCGGCCTCCTGGAAGACGAGGGCCGGCGCGCTGGTCTCGGCCACGCGCTTCTGCAAGACCTCGTTCAACTTGAACAGATAGACCAGCTCGCGCTCCAGATCGGCGCGGTTGGCGCCCTGGGCGGCGGTGCGGATGATCGCGCCGGCGCCCTTCAGGTCGAGCTTGGCCGCCTCCTTGCGCAGCCGCTCGCGCTCGCCGTCGTCGAGCCGGCGCGAGACGCCGACACCCTCGCCGTACGGCGCATACACCATGTAGCGCCCGGCGATCGTCAGGTCCATCGACAGCCGCGCCCCCTTCGTCTTCAGCGGATCCTTGACCACCTGGACGACGATCTCCTGGCCCGGCTTGAGCATGTCGGTGATCTGGCGGTTCTCCCGCCCGGATCCGCGGCCGCGTCTCGGGGCCTCGACCCCGGGGAGCACGATCTCGTCGACGTGCAGGAAACCGTTCTTCTCCAGGCCGATGTCCACGAACGCGGCCTCCAGGCCGCCCAGGACGTTGTCGACCCGGCCCTTGTAGATGTTGCCGACGATCGAGCGCGCTCCGCGGCGCTCGAGGTAAAGCTCTGCGACGTGATAGCCGGCGGCGGGCTTGGCCGGCCGGCGACGTCGGCGCGTGCCCGACTTGGGCGCGCTCTTACGTGCGGCGACCTGTCCGGTCGCCTCCATCAGCGCGACGCGGGTCTCTCCCCGGTCGACGCTCACCAAAACTTGCTTCTTCAATTCTTGTCAGTCCTTTATGAAGTTTGGACACGTTCGCGGAGGTAACCCCAGCTCTTGGAGCCAGGCCCTCCGGGCGAACGCGCCTGCTTTGCTCGTGCGGTCGCGCACCCATGGCGGCGCAGCGAACCCTCACGAAACCAATCCTCGACTCTTCGACGCAGCTGTCATACGTGCCTGTATATAGATCGACTGTAGAAGGCCGATGGCGATAAACGTCACGAGCACCGAGGAGCCTCCGTAACTCATCAGCGGAAGGGGCACTCCGGTAATCGGCATGATGCCGATCGTCATGCCCGCGTTGACGAACACCTGAAACATCAGCATCGCCAGCACGCCCCCGGCGATCAGCGTGCCGTAGAGGTTCTTGGCCATGGTCAAGATCCGCAGGGCACGCCAGATCAGCAGGGCGTAGAGCGAAAGCACGACCGCCGCCCCGACGAAGCCGTACGTCTCCCCCACCACCGCGAAGATGAAGTCGGTGTTGCGCGCGGGGAGGAACCCCAGGCTGACCTGTGTCGCCCCGTGCACGCCGAGCCCGGTCTTGCCGCCCGAGCCGATCGCGGTCAGCGACTCGGTGATGTTGTAAGTCTGGTTCCTCACATCGTGCGACGGATGCAGGAACCCGACCAGCCGCTGCATCTGGTAGGGCTTGAGGAGGTGGTGCCCGGTGGCCGGCAAGACGACCAGCACCATCACGATCCCGAGCACGCCCACCGCCGCCAGCACGCTCAGCTGCTTCCACGAGGTGCCGGCGAAGAACAGGATCGCGAACCCGACCGCGATGTAGACCAGGGCCGTCCCCAGGTCGGGCTGGGGAAGGACCATGACCGCCGGCAGGATCGACAGCAGGATGATCCGCACTGTCGTGAGCGGCTCGTGCAGCCGGCGCGAGCGGTCCACGGCGAAGGCCGACACGGCGACGATCAGCAGCACCTTGCCGAACTCCGAGGACTGCAGCTGGAAGAACGGCAGCGGGATCCAGCGAGCCGCTCCCTGGACCTTCGGCATCCCGAGCACGACCAGGTTGAGCGCGACCATCAGCCCGTACAGGCCGTACTTGTATTCGCGCAGCCGCGAGTAGTCGAGCCGCGAGAGCACCAGCGCCACGGCCAGCCCGAGCCCGAAGTAGATCGCCTGGCGCTCGACGTAGTACAGGGGGTGCCCCGGATTCAACGTCCGGGTCGCTCCCTTCAGCGTGACGAGCGAGCAGGCGGCAAGCCCGAGCGCGGCGAGCAGCAGCACGAAGTCGATCCGCAGCATCACGTACGGCCGCGGGGGCGGCGGTTCCTCGACGGGGCGGATCGGCGTCGAGACGCTCACAGGGTCTTCGAACTCCCGGCGACGTAGGCGCCCTTGTTGCCGAAGAACCACTGCGAGAGGATCTGGCGCGCCACCGGGGCGGCGCCCACCGCGCCGAATCCGCCTTGCTCGACGGTGACCACGACCATGATCGGCTTGGTCGTCGCGCTCGATGGCACGAAGCAGGCGTACCAGGCGTAGTCCTGCTGACCGGTGTACTGCGCCGTACCGGTCTTGCCGTACACCGGCTCGGGGAAGTTCTGGAACACGTCGGCCGAGGTCCCGCCCGGCTGCGAAGCCGCCGCGCGCAGGCCGGCCCGGATCGTCTCGAGGTAGAACGGGTCGATGTTCAGATGGCGCTTCGCCGGCGGGTTGAACGAGCGCAGCACGAACCCCTGCGAGGACTGCACGTCCAGGCCCAGGTGCGGCGTGACGATCGTGCCGCCGTTGGCGATCGCGGAGTAGGCCACGGCGAGCTGGAGCGGCGTGACCTGCACGTCGCCCTGGCCGACCGCGAGGCTCTCGTTGTCGCCGATCGACCATGGCCGGTTGGTGCCGTCGGCGATCCCGCAGCCGCCCGGCGACCGCTTCGGGCTGCGGTGCCAGCCCGGATGGTCGGTCGAGCTCGTGTTGGTGCCGTCCGTGTAGGCGAACGGCCCGGTCGCGCTGTCGCACTCGGCTTCGATCCTGTTGCGGTCGGCCCGCCACTTGGCGTCGGGCAGCGTCCCGGCGTTCTCGTCGGGCAGATCGATGCCGGTCGCCCGGCCGATCCCGTACTGATGCGCCCAGTGCTGGAGGGGACCGCCATTCGGTGCGGGCGAATTCGTCAGTGCACCGAGGTTGTAGAAGAAGTCGTCCGAGGAGACCTTGATCGCCGACTCGAGGTCGAGCGATCCGTCGACCGCGTTGCCGGCGTTGTGCCGGCACTGGCCCGAGATGCAGAACTGGCCGGTGTCGTCGAAGACGTCGCTGGTGGTCCACGCGCCGCTCTCGAGCGCCGCGGTCGCGGTGATCGACTTGAACGTGGATCCGGTCGGGCCGGCGCTCTGGTAGGACCGGTTGACCTGGGGGTCGCCCGAGCCGTTTCCGAACTCGGCCTTGTAGGCCGACTCGGTGAGCGGCTTGGTGAACAGGTTGGCGTTGTAGGTCGGCAGCGACCCCAGCGCGTAGACCTGGCCGTTGTCCGGGTTCAGAGCCACGAACGCGCCGCCGTTGGCCGGGTAGTTCGAGTCGATCGACTCCTGGAGCGCCTGCTGGCCGACCGCCTCGAGCTTGGAGTCGAGCGACAGCTTGAGGTTGTTGCCGGGGCTCGACGGCACCTCGGACAGGACGCGGACGAAGTTCCCGAGCGCATCGACCTGCACGCGCTGCGCGCCGTCCTGTCCGCGCAGGTAGCGGTCGTAGGAGGCCTCGAGGCCGGACTGGCCGACCGCGTCGTTCTGGGAGGCCCCCTTGTAAAACGGGTTCTTGACCTCGCTGGCCGTGATCCGGCTGACGATCCCCAGCACCTGAGACGCCACGTCGTCCAGCGGATAGTGACGCTGATAGATCTGCTGGACGCTGACTCCGGGGAGGGAGGCCTGGCGTTCTGACAGGTACCAGAGCTGCTGCGGGGTGATGTCCGATACGACGGTCGCCTCGGCGTACGGCAGCTGCACGTACTGCTGCGCGACCGCGCAGGCGATCTGCGATATGTGCAGGATGCCGTGCCCGTCCACCGGGCAGCGGTGGCGCTTGGTCGGGAGTCCGACCACGTGGGCGACCAGGTTGTAGAGACCGGCGTCGGCCCGTGGCGGATGGGCCAGGTTCTTGGTCGTGACCGGCACCGGCAGCTGGGGCGGGGAGATCATCACCGCGTAGGCGGGCCGGCTCAAGGCGAGCGGGGTGCCGTTGCGGTCGAGGATCTGGCCTCTGGGCGCCGCGACCTCCACCGGCCGGATGAAGTTCGCCGACGCCGCCTTCGCGTACTGGTTGCTCGAGAGGACCTGGAGGAACCACAGCCGGAAGAACAGGATCGCGAACAGCGCCAGCGAGAGCGTCCCGATGATGGCCACCCGCCGGGCGAGCTGCGGGCTCATCGACGGCCGCTCCTCCTGCTTGACGAAGCGCAGCTGCTTGTCCTCGGGAAGTTCTCTCATCGCGTCTGAGGACGGGAGATCGCACCCCGGCGGGCCGCGCCCTGCTGGAGCGGGCTGAGGCCGCCGGTCGTATAGGCGCGCCGGCGCCGGCGCCGCGGGTCGTCGGGAAGAAGGGGCCGGATGATCCGCCGCACCAGCGCATGAACCGGCAGCGCGATCAGCGTGTTGACCAGCACGAAGATGCAGATCTGCTGCAACAGCAGCCCGCTGACCGGGGCGTCGACGCCGAGCAGGAACTGGATCAGCGCCATCCCCAACCCGGCGAAGGCCGAGGCCAGCGCGCCGGCGGCCAGCGGGACGAGCTCGTGGGAAGGATCGCGCAGCTCGCGCAGCCGGCCCGCCCAGTAGCCGATCGCGATGTAGAGCAGCGAGGTGACGCCGAGCGTCTGGACCAGGACCAGATCGATCAGCAGGCCGGTGAAGAAGCCGAAGATCGCACCGGTCAGCGAGCCGCACAGCAGGCCGACCGACATCGCCACCAGCGGCGTGAGATCGGCGCTCACCCCGAAGATCGAGATCTGGGAGATGGCCGTCTCCTGGATCACGACGGCGAAGAACCCGAGCAGGATCAGCCGACACGTGAGCTTGACCTTGTCCGTCAGCTCCATCACGGCACCTGCGCCCGCGCGGTCCCCGGTTGCGCGGTGGTCAGGATCTGCGCGACGTCGAACTGGCGCAGGTTGGCCGACGGCGTGACCTGGATCTGACCGTCGTCGAACAGGGTGTTCTCGTTGAACTGGGCCACGGTGCCGATCGGGATGTTGGCCGGGAAGTAGGACTCGAGCGAGTTCGACCGGAAGCCGGCCGTCACGACCAGCTGGCCCGGCTGAGGTCCGTTCTGGATCTGGCTCGGGTTGGGCGGCTGGAGGTACTGGAGCACGAGCTGGTTGGGGCTGCCCACCGCCGGCACCAGCTCGCCCGTATCGGCGTTGTTGTCGGTCACCCGAGCGGTCACGGAGACGGTGTGGTCGGTGATCAGCGAGACGATCGAGGCGGTGGCCGAGACCTCGCTGATCTCGCCGACCAGTCCCCGGTCGGCGATCACCGGGTCGTGCAGGCTGACCCCGTCGTCGGAGCCCTTGTCGACCTCGACGGTCCGGTACCAGAGCGTGGGATCGCGCGCGATGACCTGCGCGGTCACCGGGTGGTAGGCGGCGATCCCGATGCTGTTGTCGAGGTGAACCAGATGGCTGAGCTGCGCGTTCTCGAGCTGGGCCCCCTTCGCCTGGGCGAGCTCGGCGGTGAGGTTCTGTACCTGGGTCTGCAGCTGCTTGACCTGGGACTTCGCGTGCACGGTATCCGACACCCAGGCGGCGACCGACCGGACCGGGGTGAGCACCTTGCTGGCCCCCTGCTCGATCGGCGAGAGGACCTCGACCACGCCGCGCTGAACCGAGTGCAGCGGGCTTGACGGCGTCTCGCCGAAGTATGCGGTGAGGAGGATCAGGGAGACGGCAACGAGCAGTGCGAGAACCGCCCGTCGCCGCCGAACTTGCTTGTCATGCACGTGGTTGCCGTCTCCAAGGGGGTGGGGGGATTCCCCAATCTCGTGCCGGACGCCATGTCGGTGCCGGTTTCAACCTACTAGTACCGACGGCGCCTGTTGCGTGAATTCTTGCTCGAACGGTGGATCGCTTCGAACTCCTCCAACGATCTCCCCGAGCCAACCGCCACGCAGGTCAGCGGTGACTCGGCCAGGTGCGCGGGCATCTGCGTCTCGTGGCGCAGGCGCTCGTCGAGCCCCTGGAGCAACGAGCCTCCTCCCGCCAGCATGATGCCACGATCCATGATGTCGGAGGCGAGCTCGGGCGGGGTGCGATCGAGCGTCTCCTTGACCGCGTCGATGATCTGGGTCACGGGCTCCTCGAGCGCGCCCCGGATCTCCTCGCTGGTCAGGACCACTGTCTTGGGCAGACCGGACACCATGTCCCGGCCGCGGATCTCGGCCTGGACCTCCTCGCCGAGCGGGTAGGCCGAGCCGATCTCGAGCTTGACCTCCTCGGCCGTCTGCTGGCCGATCAGCAGCTTGTACTCCCGCTTGACGTAGCTCATGATCGACTCGTCGAGCTCGTCGCCGCCGACCCGGATCGACTGCGAGACGACGATCCCGCCCAGCGAGATCACCGCCACCTCGCTGGTGCCGCCGCCGATGTCGACCACCATCGACCCGGTCGGCTCACCCACGGGCAGTCCGGCCCCGATCGCGGCCGCCATCGGCTCCTCGATCAGATACGCCTGGCGGGCCCCGGCGGACAGACATGCCTCCTCGACCGCGCGCTTCTCGACGCCGGTGACCCCGGACGGCACGCAGACCACGACCCGCGGGTGCGCCCATCGGTTCTGGTGGACCTTCTGGATGAAGTGGCGGAGCATCTCCTCGGTCACCTCGAAGTCGGCGATCACGCCGTCCTTCAGGGGGCGGATCGCCTGGATCGTGCCCGGCGTGCGCCCGAGCATCCGCTTGGCCTCGATCCCCACCGCGTGGACCTCGCCGGTGCGCGAGTCGACTGCCACCACGCTCGGCTCGGACAGCACGATCCCGCGCCCGCGCACGTATACGAGGGTGTTGGCGGTTCCCAGGTCGACCGCCATGTCGCGACCGCCGAAACCGGTCAGGTACGTGAAGAAGCCCATAGATCAGCAGGTAGGGGTACGCAGCGGACGGTGAACTGTGCGCCGGAGGTCACGCCCACGCTGCCAGCGCCATCCGAGCAGGATTGTACGGGCTCGCTCGTGGTCAGGCAGGATCGGCATCCGCACTTTCATGCTGCAAGCAGCCCGGGCGCGAGCTCGAGCAGCGTCGCTACCGGCAGGCCGACCACGTTTAGATAGTCGCCCTCGATCGCCGCCACCAGTGCCGCTCCGCGGCCCTGGATCGCGTACCCGCCGGCCCGCTCGCGCCATTCGCCGCTGGCCAGGTACCAGTCGATGAGCGGCTCGGACAGCGCGCGGAACTCGACCAGCGTCCGCGCCGCCGCGGTGCGCGACCGGCCGCCCTCGATCAGGCAGACCCCGCTGACCACCGCATGGCGCCGGCCGGCCAGGGCTCTCAGCGTGGCGCGCGCGTCCTCCGGGTCGGCCGGCTTCCCGTACAGACGCGCGCCCAGCGCCACCACGGTGTCGACCCCGAGGACGGGTCCGTCGCCGTCCGGCGCGGCGGAAGCGATCGCCGAGGCCTTGCGATAGGCGTTCTCGAGCGCCACCTCGTGCGGAGGGCCGGCCTCGAGCTCCTCGACGTCGGGTACATGCACCGAGAACTCGACCCCCAGCTGCTCGAGGATCGCCCGCCGCTGGGGCGAGCGCGAGGCGAGCACCAATGGGCTCACGGCAGGCCGGTGCGGCGCACTAGCCCAGGTCCGGGAAGAACAGAGCCACCTCGCGGGCGGCCGACTCGGGCGAGTCCGAGCCGTGGACCATGTTCTGCCCCACCTCGATCGCGTAGTCGCCGCGGATCGAGCCGGTGGTCGCCTCGAGCGGATTCGTGGCGCCGATCACCTGGCGGGCGGCCACCACGGCCTGCTCGCCCTCGAGCACCATGGCCACGAGCGGCCCGGACGTGATGAACGTCACGAGCTCCTCGTAGAACCCCTTGCCCTGATGCTCGGCGTAATGGCGCTCGGCCAGCTCACGGGTCATCGTCATCAGGTTCATGGCCACCAGCCGCAGGCCCTTGCGCTCGAACCGGGCGACGATCTCGCCGCTCAGGTTGCGGGCGAAGGCATCGGGCTTGATCAGGATCAGCGTTCGCTCCATGGGTCTCCTTGGCGCGCATCGGCGCCGGTCGCGTGATCGGCGGCCGGGACTTTAGGGCTCGCGCGCCCTCAGGCGCTACGGCGCGCGCTCAGCCGCCCGACGGGCCGCCGCGCTCGGCCGGGGCCGGCGTAGGCGTCGGGGTGGTGCGCTCGGCGCGGACCGTCGCGCCGGTCACCGGCTGCTCGGAGACCGCGTCGCGCCGCCTGCGAGCCCGCCGGGATGTCGGCGCCGATGAGCCGACCTCGGCCTCGCAGAAGGGGCAGATCTTCCACATCGGGTCGAGCGGCTTGCCGCAGGAGGCGCACGGGTCCTTGAGCTTGCGCATGCAGCTGGGGCAGCGCAGGAAGTCTCGCTCGACCTCGTAGTCGCAGTACGGGCAGACCTGGTAGCCGAGCTCGGCCAAGCGCGCCTCGGCCGCCTGGATCTCGAGCTCGCGCTCGCGCACGTCGTCCAGGTACTCGGGCGGCCGGACGATCATGTACACGATCGTCCCCACGAACGGGAACAGCGAGGCCGCGGTCGCGCAGCCGACCAGTAGGGGGTCGGCAATCCGGCGCCGGGCGTCCGCGTAGGTCCAGTAAAGGAGCGCGAGCCAGATCACCACCAGGAACAGGCAGATCAGCTCCACGGCGGCGTTGATCGAGCTGTTCTTGATGCCGAAAACCGCGAGGGCGAGCATTAACGTCGCGAGTGTAGTGGTAGGCGAAGTCGGAACGTCGCGGTCGAGCGTGAGGGTTTGTGTGGATCCTCACACGATCCGACCGAGGGGCGGGCGGGGCGGACTCTACAGATAGGCCCGCCCGAACAGATAACCGATGCCGAAGAAAACCAGGATGACGACCGCGACGATCAGCGCGACCAGCCCGATCATCAGGATGAAGCGGGGCTGTTTCTCCTCTTCCTCGTTCACAGCATCGACGCGCGGCCGGCGCCCGCCGGCCGGAGCAGATCGGCCACCAGATAGATCGAGCCGGTCGCGACGACCAGCCCATCGGGGCCGGCGAGCTCGCGGGCTCGCTCGAGGGCGGCACGCGGGCCGCGGATGACCTCGGCGGGCGGGCCTCCGAGCTGGCCGGCCAGCGACTCGAGCGTCGGCGGGGGCAGCGCGCGGGGGTTCTGGCTGGCGGTCAGCACGAGCGCATCGCACTTCGGGATGAGCTTCGCCAGCATGCTGGCGGCGTCCTTGTCGTCGAGGATCGAGATGACCGCGACGACGGGGCGGCGTCCGGCCGCAAACGGATCGTCGAGGGACTCGGCCAACGCGGCCATGCCCTCCGGATTGTGGGCGCCGTCGAGCAGCGTGATCGGCGCCTCGTCGATCACCTCGAGGCGCCCCGGGACGAGGATCTCGGCCGCGGCGGTGGCCACCGCCGCGGGGTCGAGCTCGCCCAGATAGGCCTCCGCGGCTGCCCGGGCCAGGGCGAAGTTCCGCCGCTGGTAGGCGCCGAGGGCACCCAGCGCCACGCCCGGGTCGGCGCCCGCGCGAATGATCCGCGCGTTGCGCTCGCCGGCCACCCGCACGGCGACCGCGTCGGCCTCGGGGTGCAGGCCGTGACCGAGCACGAGCACGCCGCCGGGGCGGACCACGTCGAGCTTCTCGGTGGCGATCGCGGTGATCGTCGGGCCGAGCCAGCGGGTGTGCTCGAGGCCCACGCTGGTCAGCACCTGCACCCGGGACGGGATCACGTTGGTCGCGTCGTAGCGACCACCCAGACCGGCCTCGATCACCGCCACCTCGACGCCCCGGCGAGCCAGCTCCGAGTAGGCGGCGGCGGTCAGGAGCTCGAACTGGGTCACCTGGTCATCAGCGCCCAGCGACCGGTCCACCAGTTCGGCGGCGTGTGCGACGCGCTGGACGGCGGCGGCGAACTGCGCCGGCTCGAGATCGGCGTCGTCGATCCGGATCCGCTCGGCGAACGAGACCAGATGGGGCGACAGATAGGCGCCGGTGCGCAGGCCGTGGCGCTTGAGGATCGCCGCGATCATCCGCGCGGTCGAGGACTTGCCGTTGGTCCCCACCACGTGGATCGACTGGAAGCGCAGCTGTGGATTGTCCATCGCAGTCATCAGCCGCCGCATGCGGTCCAGGCCGAACCGCATGCCGAACAGCTCCCGGGAGAGGATGTAGCGCTCGGCCTCCTCGGGCGTCATAGCGCGTCGAGCTCCGCCTCCAGCCGCTCGAGCTTGTCCCGTTCGGCCTGGACGACGTCCGGAGGCGCCTTGGCCACGAAGCCCTCGTTGGCCAGCTTGCGCTCGGCCCGCTCGATCTCAGCCTCGAGCTTGGCCCGGCGGGCGGCCAGCCGGCGCTGGGCGCCCTCCGCGTCGACGTCGTCCGAGGGCAGGATCTCAACCGTGCCGCCCGGCACCGGCACGGTCGCCACGGGCTCGGCCCCGTCCGCGGTGAACGACAGCCGCGCGAGGCGCGCCACGTGCTCGCCGGTCTCCTCGTAGCCCTCGGCCGCCAGCCGGGCGGGCACGGTGGCCGCTGCAGGCACGCCGGCGAGGTCTCGCCACCCGCGAAGCGCCTGGACGGCCTCGATGGCGCGCGCGACGCTGGCCTCGGCGCCGGCGTCGACCGGCGTGGCGAGCGCCTCCGGAAGGCCCGCCGCCAGGAGCCCCTCGGTGCCGGGGATGTAGCGGTAGATCTCCTCGGTGACGAACGGGATCATCGGGTGGGCGATGGCCAGCGTCTGGGTCAGCACGTGCAACACCGTGGCCTGGAGCTCTGGCTCGCCCGCCCGCAACCGGGGCTTGACCAGCTCGAGGTACCAGTCGCACAGCTCGCCGTAGACGAAGTCGTATAGGGCGAGCGCGGCGTGCGAGAAGTCGTAGCTCTCGATTCGCCGGTCGATCTCGCTCCGGGTCCGCTCCAGGCGAGAGAGGATCCAGCGGTCCTCGACCGCGGCCGGCCTGGGCTCGGGCCGGGCATCCGGCGAGATCCCGGTCAGGATGAGCCGGGATGCGTTCCAGAGCTTGTTGGCCAGCTGAAGTCCCTGGGCCAGCCGCTCCTCGCTGAAGCGGACGTCCTGGGCCGAGGACATCACGTACAGGCCCCAGCGGACGGCGTCCGCGCCGTAGGCGGGGAACTCACCCCCGGCGTCGAACACGGGCGGCCGCGGGCCGCCGTTGATCAGGTCGAGCGGGTCGATCCCGGTGCCCAGCGACTTCGACATGCGCCGGCCGTCGGGGGCCTGGATGATCGAGTGCACATAGACGTCGGTGAACGGGATCTGGCCCATGAACTCGATCCCCAGCATGATCATCCGGGCGACCCAGAGGAAGACGATGTCCCGCGCGGTGACCAGCACGTCGGTCGGATAGAAGGCGCGGAGCGCCGGCGTGTCCTCCGGCCAGCCGAGCGCCGCGAACGGAAACAGCCCCGAGCTGAACCACGTGTCGAGGACGTCCGGGTCGCGCTCCCACCCCTCGCCCTCCGGCTCGGTCGTCCCGACGTAGATCTCCTCGCCGCGGTACCAGACGGGGATCCGGTGCCCCCACCACAGCTGGCGGGAGATCACCCAGGGCCGGATGTTCTCCATCCAGTTCATGTACACGCGGGTGTAGTTCTCGGGCCAGAGGCGGATCTGGCCGCTGCGCACGACGTCGATGGCCGGCTCCGCCAGCTCGTTCATCCGCATGAACCACTGGAGCGAGATCAACGGCTCGATCCGCTCGCCGGAGCGCTGCGAGTGCGGCACCTCGTGCGTGTAGGGCTGGGTGCGCGCGAGCAGGCCCTGCTCGCGCAGCTCCTCCACCACCGCCGCCCGAGCCTCCTCGATGCTCATCCCTCGGAAGCGCTCGGGCGCCTCGTCGGTCATCAGGCTGTCCTCCCCGATCACGCTGATCTCCGGCAGGCCGTGGCGGCGGCCGATCTCGAAGTCGTTGGGGTCGTGGCCCGGGGTGATCTTGAGCGCGCCGGTCCCGAAGTCGGGCTTGACGTACTCGTCGGCGATGATCCGGAGCTTGCGGCCGACCAGGGGCAGGATCGCCTTCTCCCCCACGAGTCGCGCGTACCGGTCGTCCTCGGGGTGAACGGCGATCGCCACGTCGGCCAGCATCGTCTCCGGCCGCACGGTGGCCACCGTGACCGCCCCGGATCCCTCGGCCAGCGGATAGTCGATGTAGTAGAGGGTGTCGGTGACCTCGCGGTCCTCCACCTCGAGGTCGGAGATCGCCGAGCGGTTGCCGGGGTCCCAGTTGACCATGTAGCGGTCGCGGTAGATGTAGCCCTTCTCGTAGAGCTCGACGAACACCTTCTGGACGGCTCGCGCGTAGCCCTCGTCGAGCGTGAAGCGCTCGTCGTCGTAGTCGAGCGAGGAGCCCAGGCGCTTGAGCTGTTCGATGATCTGGCCGCCGTACTCGTCGCGCCAGCTCCAGACGCGCTCGACGAACGCCTCGCGCCCGAGCTCTTCGCGACTGAGGCCCTCCCGGACCAGCGCCCGCTCGACCTGGATCTGGGTGGCGATCCCGGCGTGGTCGGTCCCGAGGATCCACTTGGTCCGCTGGCCGCGCATGCGGTGATAGCGGATCAGGCAGTCCTGGATCGAGTCGTTCAGCGCGTGCCCCATGTGGAGCACGCCGGTCACGTTGGGCAGCGGGATCGCGATCGAGTAGTTCTCGCTCGGATCGCCGCCGGGTTCGGCGTGGCCGAGGCCGCTGTCCAGCCAGACCTGCGTGATCCGCGGCTCGACCTCGGACGGGTCGTAGCGGGTCTTGGCCTCGAGCTCGGCGCGGTCAGGCATGGCGACCGCTCAGTCTAGGGACGCGCGGCGTGTCCGGACGGGCCCTCGCCGGTCCCCGGGGAATTCGGCTTTGAAGCGTATTTCGCGCCGACGCGCCGGAGCCGAATTCCCTTAAGGAAATCCGCCGCACCCACGAGTGCGCACGAGATTCGGCGTTGCGGCGGATTTCCCAGGGACGCCGGGCGAAGCCCGGCCCAGAAAAACGCTAAGCCGCTTCTTCCTCGGGGACCGGGACAGTCACGAGCGTGGGCGCGGTGCCCTTGTCGATCGTGTCCCGGGTTACAACACACTTGCGTACGTCCCGGCGCGAGGGAAGCTCGAACTGGACCTCGAGCAGGACCTCCTCGATGATCGAGCGCAGGCCGCGGGCGCCGGTCTCGCGCTCGAGCGCGCGGTCGGCGATCGAGTGGAGCGCCTCCTCGGCGAACACCAATTCGATCCCGTCGAATTGGAAGAAGCGCTGGAACTGCTTGACCAAAGCGTTCCGCGGCTCGGTGAGGATCTGCATGAGCTCGTCGCGGCTCAGCTGGTGGATCGCGCTCATCACCGGGAGACGGCCGATGAACTCGGGGATCAGGCCGTACTGGATCAGGTCCTCGGGCAGGCAGTGCTCGAAGATCTCGCCGGTGTCGCGCTGGTCCTTGGACTGGATCGCGGCGCCGAAGCCGACGCCCTGGTGGCCGATCCGCCGCTCGATCACCTTGTCCAGATTGGCGAACGCGCCGCCGCAGATGAACAGGACGTTGGTCGTGTCGATCGACAGGAACTCCTGGTGGGGGTGCTTGCGCCCGCCCTGGGGCGGTACGGACGCCGTGGTGCCTTCCAGGATCTTCAGGAGCGCCTGCTGGACGCCCTCCCCGGACACGTCTCGCGTGATCGACGGGTTGTCGGCCTTGCGGGCGATCTTGTCGACCTCGTCGATGTAGATGATCCCGGTCTCGGCCTTCTTGACGTCGTAGTCGGCCGCCTGGATCAGCTTGAGCAGGATGTTCTCGACGTCCTCCCCCACGTAGCCGGCCTCGGTCAGCGCGGTCGCGTCGGCGATCGCGAACGGGACGTTGAGGATCTTGGCCAGGGTCTGGGCGAGCAGCGTCTTTCCGCAGCCCGTCGGCCCCAGGAGCAGGATGTTCGACTTCTGCAGCTCGATGTCGTTCTCATCGGACTGCATCATCTGGACGCGCTTGTAGTGGTTGTAGACGGCCACCGACAGGCTCCGCTTGGCCTGCTCCTGGCCCACCACGTACTCGTTGAGAACGTCGTAGATCTCGCGCGGCTTGGGAAGGTTCTCGATGTCGAAGCTCGGCGGGGCGGTGAGCTCCTCGTCGATGATCTCGTTACAGAGATCGATGCACTCGTCGCAGATGTAGACGCCTGGACCGGCGATCAGCTTCTTGACCTGCCTCTGTGACTTGCCGCAGAAGCTGCAAAGCAGCTGTTCGTTGGAGTCGGTCGGACGTGCCATGTATTGCCCTCTCCCGAAGTTGCCTCGCGCCGCCTGTCCCGGTGCCTAAGGGTAGCCCCTCAGTGCTGCGAGATGACGCGGTCGATGATTCCGTACTCCTTGGCCTCCTCGGAGCTCATGAAGTAATCACGTTCGGTATCGGCCCGGACTTTCTCGAGGTCCTGCCCGGTGTGTTGAGCGATGATCTCGTCCAGGCGCCGCCGGATGTCGATGATCTCGCGGGCATGGATCTCGATGTCGGTGGCCTGCCCCTGGAAGGCGGACGACACCTGGTGGATGAGGATCTTGGCGTTGGGAAGGGCCATCCGCTTGCCCTTGGCCCCGCCGGCCAGGAGCAGCGCACCCATCGACATCGCGATGCCCACGCAGATCGTCTGGACATCGGGCTTGATGAACTGCATCGTGTCGTAGATGGCCAGGCCCGCGTAGACCGAGCCACCGGGCGAGTTGATGTAGACCGAAATGTCCTTGTCCGCGTCTTCTGATTCCAGGTGCAAGAGCTGGGCCACGATGAGGTTCGCGATCTGGTCGTCCACCGGGGTCCCCAGGAAGATGATCCGCTCGTTGAGCAGACGGCTGTATATGTCGAAGGCGCGCTCTCCGCGAGAGGTCTGCTCGACAACCATCGGTACGAGTGGGCTCATCGTCCTCGCTTCTTTCGCTTCCTCGGCCGGAATCCTGCCGACTGTAGCAACCGGCCGGGTCTGCCTGGGAAGGGCGGATCGTACGTTCGTCCAGCCGGCGCTACTGCGGCTGATCGGCCAGCGCGGCGTCAGCTGCCGGGCGTCCAGAGCTGCCCGGACCCCTCGGCCCCTTCCTTGTCCTTTCCGGGGGTCCACAGCTTCTGGCGCGCCTTGGCCTGCTCGACGGTGATCGGAGTGGCCTCGGCCACCAGCCGCTCGACCGCCTGCCGGTTGCCCACCTCCTGGCGAACCCGGTCCAGACGACCACTCGATTGGAGCTGCTCGACCAGCTTCTCGACGGTCGTGCCCTGGCGCTCGGCGGTCGGCTCGAGCGCCTCGCGGATCTCCTCGTCGCTCGGCTCGATGTGCTCGGCCTCGACGATCGCGGCCAGCACCGCCTCCCGCTTGAGGGCGGCGGCGGCCTCGGGCTCGGCCTCGTGGGCCAACGTCTCCTCGTCGCGCCCCGAGAAGCGCAGGTATGACTCCTTGGAGATGCCCTGACGGGCCAGCATCGACCAGGTGTCCTCGAGCAACTCGTGCGCGCGCGCGTGAACCAGCTTGTCCGGCACCTCGACCTCGGCCTCGGCCACGGCGGCCTGGAGCACGGCGTCCTCGAACTCCCGCTCGACCGCCCGCTCGTCGAGCTTGCGCAGGCGCTCGGCGATGTCCTCGCGCAGCTCGGCCAGCGTGTCGAAGCCGGCCGCCTCGGAGGCGAACTCGTCGTCGGCCTCGGGCAGGCGCTTCTCCTGGACCTCTGAGACCGTGACCGCGAACTGCGCCTCCTTGCCGGCCAGCTCGGTGGCCGGATAGTCCTCGGGGAAGGTGATCGTGACCGTGCGCTCGGCGCCGGCGCTCGCCCCGATGAGCTGGTCCTCGAAGCCGGGCACGAGCCTCCCCGAGCCGAGCTCGAGCAGCTGGTCGCGGCCGGTTCCGCCCGCGAACTCCTCGCCGTCGACCGTGCCGACGTAGTCGATCACCACGTGGTCGCCGTTCTCAGCGGGCCGATCCACGGGCTCGAGCTTGGCCAGCCGGTCGCGCAGGCGGTCGATCTCCTCGTCGATCTGCGCCTCCTCCACGGCCGGCTCGCGCCGTCCGACCTCGAGGCCCTTGTACTGGCCGAGCTTGGCGATGGGGCGCACGCCGATCTCGATCGAGAACTGCAGCGGCTGGCCCTCGGCCGGCAGCTCGCTCGGGACGTCCAGATCGGGCTCGCCGACAGGCGCGATGCCGGCCCGGTCGATCGCATCCGCATACCAGCCGCCAAGCGAGCTTCTGAGCGCCTCGTCGAGCACGGCCTCCCGGCCCAGCCGGCGGATGACCACCGGTGGCGGGACCTTGCCCTTGCGGAAGCCGGGTATGCGCATCTGGCGGCCGAGCTCGCGCGCGGCCTGCTGGATGCGCCGCTCGACCTCCTCGGGCGCGACCTGGGCCTGGACCCGCACACGCGACTCGGGAAGTTCCGTAACGGTGGTGGAGACGCTTTCGGCCATTCGCTTGCGTTCGGGACGATAGCTTGCAGTCGTGGTTTCCCGAGTCGCAGGTCGTTTGGTGACGGGACCGGCCGCCTTCTTTATCGCCGGATCGATCGATGTCGCGCTGCTGCTCGTGCTGTATGCGCGGTGGCGGGCGACCCAGCGGCGCGCTATTCGGCCATCGTGACCGAGCCGACGGCCAGCCCGGCCCGGCTCGATCCGCGCAGCAGCGCCCGGATCTCGCGCAGCGCCACCGGCAGCGTGGTGTTGTCGTAGATCCGGGAGGCCCGGATGTCGGCCACCATCCCGAGGGCGCGCTCGAGCGTCTCGGCGTTGCGCTCGCTCCAGGCCTCGATCGCCGCCTGCGGGTCGGCGTCGCCACCGCCCGCCTCGAGCACCTTGCGGGTGAGCTCGCGGTACAGGTTGAACAGGTCGTCGCGCAGGGCGGCGCGGGCCAGCGCCTGCCAGCGGTTGGCGCGCGGTAGCTCGATGATCCGCTCTCTGAGCCAGTTGAGCTCGAGGCGCGAGCCGAGCCGGAAGTAGACCTTGAGCACGTCCTCGGGCGCGCGCTCGGTGGAGCCGGTCACCTCGACGATGTCGAACAGGGCGAGCATCGACTGCATCCCGGCCGCCCGGCGGGCGAGGCCGGCCGGCACGCCGGCGTGCTCGAGCTCGGCGGCGCGCCCGTCGAACGCCTCGCGATCCGAGCCCTCGAGCGCGTCGGGCAGCGCCGCCGCGAGCATCTCCGCGCCGGGCTGGAAGCGCCTGATGGTCTGCGCGATGCTCACCTGGTAGGGGTTGGCCCGGACCAGCCAGCGCGTCGAGCGCTCGAGCAAGCGCCGCCCCTCGATCATCATCTCGAGCTGTGTGCGGGCCGAGACCTGGTTGTCGAGCTGCTCGATGGCGTCCCAGTAGGAGCGCATGTCGAGCACCTCGCGGGCGGCCGCGTAAGCCCGGGCGAGGACGGCCGGCAGGGCGCCGGTCTCCTCGGTCAGGCGGAACGCGAACGTGGTGCCGGCGCGGTCGACCAGCTGGTTGGCCACCACGGTGGCGATGATCTCGCGCTTCAGGCGGTGTCCGCGCATCTTCTCCGAGTACCGCTCGGGCAGCGGTGATGGGAAGTAGCGCTCGAGGTCGTGCGCGAGGAACGCATCCTCCGGCAGGTCGGAGGCGAGCAGCTGCTGGTACAGGTGGATCTTCTGGTAGGCCATGATCACGCTGAGCTCCGGCGCCACGAGCCCCTGGTGGGCCGCCTTGCGCTCGTCGATCGTGTCGTCGGCCGGGAGGAACTCGAGGCTGCGGTTCAGACCGGCGTTCTGCTCCAGGTGGCGGATCAGCCTGGCGTGCACGTCGATCATCGGCGCGGCCTGGGCCAGGGCCAGGCTCATCGCCTGGGTCTGCGTGTAGCTGCCGTAGAGCACCTGCGCGGCCACCGCGTCGGTCATCTCGGCCAGCAGCTCGTTCCGCTGCTTGAACGTCATGTCGCCGTCGGCGACCAGGCCGTCGAGCAGGATCTTGATGTTGACCTCGTGGTCTGAGCAGTTGACGCCGGCCGCGTTGTCGATCGCGTCGGTGTTGATCCGCCCGCGGGGGTGGGTGGCGCTCCCGTCTCGAGGGCCGCCCTTCAGCGCGTATTCGATACGGGCCGCCTGCGTGAAGCCGAGGTTGCCTCCCTCGCCGACCACGCGGCAGCACAGGTCGCGGGCGTCGACCCGCAGGCCGTCGTTGGCCTTGTCGCCCACGTCGGCGTGGGACTCGGTCGAGGCCTTGACGTAGGTGCCGATGCCGCCGTTGTAGAGCAGGTCGACGGGGGCTTTCAGGATCGCCTGGATCAGCTCGTTGGGCGCGACCTTCTCGGCCTCGATGTTCAGCGCCTCGCGAGCCTGCGGACTCAGCTTGATCGACTTGGCGCTGCGCGAGTGGACGCCTCCGCCCTCGGAGATCAACGACTCGTCGTAGTCGCTCCAGGCCGAGCGCGGAAGGTCGAACAACCGCCTGCGCTCCTCGTAGCTCTTTTCCGGGTCCGGGTCGGGGTCGATGAACACGTGCATGTGGTTGAAGGCAGCGATCAGCTTGGTGTGCCGCGAGAGGAGCATCCCGTTGCCGAACACGTCGCCGGACATGTCGCCGATGCCGACCGCACTGAAGTCGGTCGTCTCGATGTCGATGCCGAGCTCGCGGAAGTGGCGCTTGACCGACTCCCAGGCGCCCCGGGCGGTGATGCCCATCGCCTTGTGGTCGTATCCCTGCGAGCCGCCCGAGGCGAACGCGTCGCCCAGCCAGAAGCCGTAGTCGTTCGAGACTTCGTTGGCGATGTCCGAGAACGTCGCGGTGCCCTTGTCGGCGGCCACGACCAGGTAGGGGTCGTCCTCGTCGTAGCGGACCACGCGCTCGGGTGGCACGACGTCGCCCTCGACGATGTTGTCGGTTACGTCGAGCATGCCCGACAGGAAGGTCCTGTAGCAGGCGACGGCTTCCTTCTGCATGGCCTCCCGCCCGCCTTCGGTCGGGGGTTTCTTGAGCACGAAGCCCCCTTTCGCCCCGACCGGGACGATCAGCGCGTTCTTGACCATCTGGGCCTTCATCAGGCCGAGGACCTCGGTGCGGAAATCCTCGCGGCGATCGGACCAGCGGATGCCCCCGCGGGCGACCTTGCCGCCGCGGAGGTGGACCGCCTCGACCCGCGGCGAGTAGACGAAGATCTCGAACTGGGGTCGCGGCAGCGGCAGCACCGGGATTTGCTTGGAATCGAGCTTGAGCGACAGGTACGGATGGGGCTTGCCGTCGTCGGAGCTCTGGAAGGCGTTCGTTCGAACGATCGCGCGGATCACGCTGAGGAAGGCGCGCAGGATCCGGTCCTCGTCAAGGCTGGGGACCGCGTCGAGCGCCTCTTCGATCTCGCTCGCGATCCGGTTCGCGGTGTCCTGGTCGGCTCGGTCTGGATCGAGGCGGGCGTTGAACAGCTCGACCAGGAGCCGGGCGACGTCGGGATGCCCGGTCACGGTGCGCTCGATGTAGGCGTCCGAGAAGCCGAGACCGGCCTGGCGCAGGTACTTGGCGACCGCACGCACGATCGAGACCTCGCGCCCGGTCAGCGTGGCGGCGAGCACCAGCCCGTTGAGGCCGTCGTCCTCGAGATCGCCCCGCCAGACCCCCAGGAACGCATCGTGCAGGAGGTCGCGGACCCGCTCCAGGTTCTCGGCGTCGGCCTGGAGGCCGAAGTCGTAGATCCAGGCCGGCTTCCCGTCGGCGGGCGCGATTTCGTAGGGGCGCTCGTCGGCCACCTTCGCGCCCAGATGCTCGAGCGTCGGGAGGATGTCGGACAGCAGCACATCGTCGGAGCTGAACAGCTTGAGGCGCACGGTGCCCTCGGGCGCTTCGAGCGGCCGGTAGGTGCTGGTCACCGGTTCGGCGACGCCGGCCAGCTCCTCGATCCGGGCGATGTCGGCCACCGCCGAGCGCGCCACCCAGTCGGCCTGGTAGCCGGGCGGGAAGGCGTGCTCGTAGCGCCTGAACAGCTTGATCCCGTCCTCCTCGCCGTGGTCCTCGACCAGCGCGTCGCGCAGGTCATCGGTCCAGGCGCGAACGGCCTGGGTGAGACGCGCCTCGATCGTCGACGCGTCGTAGTCGCCCGAGGGCCCCTCGCCGCAGCGGATGATGTAGTGCACGCGCGCGAGGCGCGACTCGCTGAGCTGCAGGGTCCAGTCGAGCGCGACGCCGTGCAGTGCGTCGAGGAGGATCCGGCCCACGCGTTCCCGGTTCTCGGTGTTGAAGCGGTCGCGGGGAATGACCACCAGGGACTCGACGAAGCGGTCCAGCGGGTCGCGCCACATGAACAGGCGCAGGCGCTGGCGCTCGCCCAGGCCGAGGATCCCGATCGCCACGTTGAACAGCTCCGCGGTGTCCATCTGGAACAGCGAGTCGCGCGGGTAGGACTCGAGGATCTCCTCGAGCGCCTTGCGGTCGTGGCTGGCCGGCGGGAAGCCCGCGTGCTGGATCACGCCCTGGACCTTTCCGCGAATGATCGGGATCGAGCGAGGGCTCGCCTTGTAGGCCGAGGTCGTGTACAGCCCGAGGAAGCGCCGCTCGCCGGTCATGGTCCCGTCCTCGGCGTACTTCTTGACCCCGATGTAGTCGAGGTAGGCGGGCCGGTGCACGGGTGAGGCCGAGTTGGCCTTGGTCAGGAGCAAGATCTGCGGCTCCCGGCCGTAAGCGATCGTCTTGGCGCTGAGCTTCTTGGGCGGCTTGCTCGATACGCCGCGGAGGATGCCCAGGCCGGAGCCGTCGACGGCTTTCAGGACCGCGTCGCTGCCGTCTTGTTCGAGGTCGTATTCGCGATAGCCGAGGAACGTGAAGTTGTCGTTGGCCAGCCAGTTGAGGAACGCCTTGGTCTCGGCGGCGACGGCGTCGTCGACGGGTGGCGAGTGCTCGTCAAACTCCTCGGTCAGGGCGATGGCGCGTGCCCGCATGGCCTGCCAGTCCTCGGTCGCCGCGCGGACCTGATCGAGAACGTTCTCGATGCTGCGGCTCAGCCGGTCGAGCACCGCGCGGTCGTGCTCGCGGCCGACCTCGGCGTGGAAGATCGATTCCGAGCCGGCGCCGCTGTTGTCGCTGTCGGGGTCGAGGACATCGACGATTTGCCCGTCCTCGTCGCGCCGGATCCGCATCACCGGGTGGATCACCAGATGGATCCCGAAGCCCTTGCGCGTGATGTCCATCGTCACCGAGTCGACGATGAACGGCATGTCGTCCGAGACGATCTCGATCACCGTGTGCGGCGACTGCCACCCGTGCTGCTCGAAGTCCGGGTTGTAGACCCGCACTTTTGCCTCGCCCGGCGCCCGCTGCTGCGCCAGGTTCCAGTGCGCCACTGCCGCCCCGTACAGGTCGAGCGGGTTGCGGTCGGCGAGGTCCTCGGCCGGCACCCACTGGTAGTACTGGCGGACGAACGCTTCGCACGGTGCCACCTGCTCCGCCGGCAGCCGCTCCCGTATCCGTTCGCAGACGGTGTCGATCAGCTCGGACTCGAGATCTGCCCCCTTTACCGCCATTTCGAGACCTCCTCGGTTTCCTTGCGCTCCTCCATCCCGGGATCGCGGCCGTCCATTCGCCGCGCGGACGGAGCGTACTCCGGACGCCTTTGGCTTGCATGAGGTGATCTCGATCGTGCGGCGTGTGATCGCGGCTCTAGAGTCCGTGCCCGCATGTCAAGCGTGCTGGCCGATCAGGAGCAGGACTTTCCGCGCTGGTATCAGGACGTGATCGCCAAGGCGCAGCTGGCCGAGAACGGGCCGGTGCGCGGGACGATGGTGATCCGGCCGTGGGGATACGCGATCTGGGAACGGCTCCAGGCGGCGATCGACGAGCGCATCAAGGCCACCGGCGCGCGCAACGCGTACTTCCCGCTGCTCATCCCCGAGGCGTATCTGCACCGGGAGGCCGAGCACGTCGAGGGGTTCAGCCCGGAACTCGCGGTCGTCACCCACGGAGGCGGCAAGGAGCTCGAGGAGCCCGCGGTGGTCCGGCCCACGAGCGAGACGATCGTGAACTCCTCGTTCGCTCGCTGGATCTCGAGCTACCGCGACCTGCCGCTGCTGATCAACCAGTGGGCGAACGTGGTCCGCTGGGAGCTTCGGCCGAGGCTGTTCCTCCGCACCTCGGAGTTCCTCTGGCAGGAGGGGCACACCGCCCATGCCACCCGCGAGGACGCGCACGCCTACGCGCTGCGAATCCTCGACGACGTCTACGCCGATGCGATGGTCGACGAGCTGGCGATTCCGGTCTTCCGCGGCCGCAAGACCGAGCGGGAGCAGTTCGCCGGCGCGGAGATCTCGTGGTCGTGCGAGGGCGTCATGCGCGACGGCAAGGCGTTGCAGATGGGCACCTCGCACGAGCTGGGGCAGAACTTTGCGCGCGCGTTCGGCATCCAGTACACCGATCGGGACGGCCGGCTGCGCCACGTCTGGCAGACCTCCTGGGGCGCGTCGACCCGTCTCCTCGGCGCGATGATCATGGTCCACGGCGACGATCGCGGCCTGCGGGTGCCGCCGAGACTGGCGCCGGTCCAGGTCGTCGTGCTGGTCGCGCGGGCCGGCGAGGGCGTGATCGAGGCCGCGACGGGCGTTCTCGATGAGCTGTCGCGCGCGGGCGTACGGGTCGAGCTGGACGATCGGGTGGAGGTCTCGGTCGGCCGGCGGATCATCGACCACGAGCTGCGCGGGGTCCCGATCCGCGTCGAGCTGGGCCCGCGGGACCTCGCGGCCGACCAGGCCGTGGTGGCGCGCCGCGCTCGCTTCGACAAGGAAACGGTGGCGATGCGCGCGCTCGCCGCCGATATACCGCGAATGCTCGTCGACGACCAGCGAGCGCTGCTCGAGCAGGCCACTACGCTGCGTGACGATCGGACGCGGCCGGCGCGGTCGATCGACGAGGCGCGCGAGCTGGCCGGCCTCGGCTTCGCGCGACTGCCTTGGCAATCGGTCGGTGCCGACGGAGAGAGGCGGCTGCTGGAGTCCGGCGTGTCCGTGCGCTGCCTGGTGCGCGAGGATGGGGCGCCGGTTGACGATCCGGGCGCCGTCGGCGTCGACGCGCTCGTCGCGCGCGCGTACTGAGCCGATCCCGGTCGCGATCCCGGTCGCGGGAGCCCGCCGCGGCTGGGCCCCGCCGCGCGTGCCCGCCGCGCGTGCCCGCCGCGGCGCATGCGAACATGCGTTCGCATGACCAGCGACGGCAATCCCTACGCCCGCTTCCGCCGGGCGCTCGAGACCGGGAACGAGACGCTCGTCGTGGCGGCCGCGCGCGAACTGCCGCAGGTCTCCCTCGATGACGCGCTGCGGATCTGCCTGGTGCTGCGCGGCAGCGATCCGGGGCGCTATGAGCGCGCCGCCGTCCGCTGGCTCGGCCGCTTCGCGCTCGAGGCTCGCGCGGTCACGATCAACGACCTCCGGCTGGCCGCCGGCGCGCTCGACGCGCTGCCCGAACATCCCGGTGAGGCCATGGAGCTCCTGCAGCGGCTATGCGTAGCGCGCGGGGTGGGGTGACGCTCGGAGTTTGGCGATGGACATGACATATGCGGGGGTAGATCGCCAAAGTTCGCGGTGTGCTGCCCGAATGGCCGCCCGGCACCGTCACGATCCTCGCCACCGCCGGCGATGCTCCGCACGCCATCCCGGTCTCCGCCGCGGTCCGGGCCGGGCCCCGCCACGCGCTGCTCGGGCTGGCCGGCAGCCGCGGCTCGCTGGCGCGGTTGCGCGCCGATCCGCGCGTCTCGCTCGCGATCATCGCCGCGGACCTCGCGGTGACCGCGTACGGTCGCGCCCGGGTGCTCGACGAGGCGCTGGTCGAGGGCGTGGTGGCGGTCGAGATCGAGGTGCACGAGGTCCGCGACCACGACCGGCCGACGTTCGCGATCGAGGCCGGCGTCCGATGGCGCTGGACCGACCCCGAGGCGCAGCAGCGCGACGCCGAGGTGCACGCCGCGCTGGCGCGGGTGGCGCGGCGACGGGCGGCGACCGGTTGACCGAGCGGGGCGGCGGCGGTTGACGGCGGGGCGGCGGCGGTTGCGCGCGGGGCGGCGGCGGTTGCGCGCGGGGCGGCGGCGGTTGCGCGCGGGGCGGCGGCGGTTTGCCCGGGTGGCTCAGTCAGGCAGGAGCGGCACCCAGATGCCCGGGTCGCGCCCGACCAGCGCGCCGCGCGTGATCGCCTTCGAGCCGAACCGGTCGCGCACCCGGTCGACCACCGCGTCGAGGTCGCGCGCGCGGTCGAACGGCAACACGAGCTGAACGGCACCCACGTCGGCCAGGTTGGTCAGCGCGATGCCGATCAGCGTGATGCCGCGCCGCTCGATGACCGGCATCGAGGCCCGGAGCAGGCCGTGGGCGGTCTGCACCAGCGCGGGGGTCTGGTCCGTGGCCTCGCGCAGCGTGTAGGACCGCGTGGCGCGCGAGAAGTCCTCGAAGCGCATCCGCAAGATCATCGTCCGGCACACCCGGCGGGCGGTGCGCAGCCGGCGAGCCACCCGGTCGACGAGCGCGATCAGGATGCCGGCCAGCTCCTCCTGTGATCGGCGCCGGCGGCCGAGCGCGCGCTGGGCGCCGATCGAGCGGCGGCGGCGCCGGGTCTCCACCGGCCGGGGGTCGTAGTTGTGGGCCAGCGCGTGGAGATGGCGCCCGGACGCGCGGCCGAGCATCGCGACGAGGTCGCGCTCGGCCATGAGCGCCACCTGCGAAACCGTCGTGATGCCGCGCTGGTGGAGCTTCTCCGCGGTGACCCGCCCGACGCCCCAGAGCCGCTCGACCGGAAGCGGGTGCAGGAAGTCGAGCTCCCGGTCGGGCTCCACGACAAGCAGACCATCGGGCTTGGCCACGGCGCTCGCCACCTTGGCCAGGAACTTGGTGCGTGCGACTCCAACCGTGATCGGCAGGCCGACCTCGCGGCGGATGCGCCGGCGCAGATCGGCCGCGATCTCAACCGGCGTGCCGGAGATGTGATCGAGCCCCCGCACGTCGAGGAACGCCTCGTCGATCGACAGGCCCTCGACCACCGGCGCGGTGTCCTCGAACACGGCGAAAACCGCCTTGCTCGCCTCCGAGTACGCCGACATGCGCGGCGGGACCACGACCGCGTCGGGACACAGGCGCCGCGCGGTGGAGCCTCCCATCGCGGTGCGAACGCCGCGCGCCTTGGCCTCGTAACTCGCGGCCAGGACCACTCCTGCCCCGACGATCACCGGACGGCCGCGCAGGCGGGGGTTGTCCCGCTGCTCGACCGACGCGTAGAACGAGTCGAGATCAGCGTGGAGAATCGTCGCGGGCGACACGAACACATGTTCGCATCGCCCGCGGACGGATACTCAGCGGTCTCGCTCGAAGCCGGGCGCGAACGACACGCCGCGTAGCACCTCGCCATAGCCGGCCATGCGAACGGTCCGGAACGACTCGTTGCCGGCGCTCGTCGCCGCCAGCCGGTCGGTGATCGCGACCAGCTTGTTCGGGTCGGCCCCCTGGTCGCCGCTCCCGCTGACCGTCGAGGTGATCGCGTAGATCGTCGCGGTGCCGTCGCGGCTGACCTGGCCCGTGATGTTGCGGAGCCCGTCGGTGGCCGGCGACCACGGGAGCCCGGTAACGGAGTTGGTTCCGGTCGGGTACCCGCGGATCGTGTAGGGCTGGCCGAGGTTCAGCCCGGAATGCAGCGTGTAGGCGAGGTTCCACTGCCCCGGGGTCGGAGTTCCGAACACCCACTTCTGCAGGCCTGCCGTCGTCTGCGCCGCGGCGTCGGTGTAGGTCCCGGTTGCGGTCGAGAACGTGTTCGTGCCGTCGCCCTCATCCGCCACGTACACCGTGGTCGGATTCGCGAACCAGATCCCGAACGGGAACGCCGCGGCGTTCTTGGCCAGCGTCGTCGGGAATCCCTGGAGGATGCACATGTTGTACGGGAACACGCCCTTGGTCTGGAGCAGCGTGGGGTCATAGGCGATTGGCGAGGTCGGCAGCTGCGCTCCCGGCACGGGCAGACCGACGCCGCTCGGGCACGCCTTTCCGGTTGTGTCAACGAAGTACACGGTGTTGACGCCGTTGCCCCCGCTGCCCTTCGTGTAGTAGACGACGTTGCCTGAGACGGTGAGGCCACGGAAGTTCGTGTCCTTGCCGACCTTGTCCGCCTTGTCGCCCAGCTGCGTCACGTTGAAGCTGCCGACCGGCGTCGGCGCGCCCGGCGTCTGGAACCACTCGGGCACGAACGAACGCGACAGGATCTGTGCGCCGGCACCGGTGATGACGCCGTCGGGCTGCGGGTTGGCGCCATTGCCGGCGTTGCCGGCCGTGTAGATGACGTTCGCGGCGTTGTTGAGGATCGCCGCGCGGCCGTTGTTGCCGCTGTACGCGTTGGTCAGCGTGAACGAGTCGAACCGCCCGTCACGGTTCAGATCAGCCACCACGCGGTAGTTGACTGCAGTGACCGGGTTGGTCGGGTCGATCACGCCCGGCGTGTTCGAGTTAGACACGTCGATCGCGCCCACCGGCGCCTGGTAGCCCATGAACGTGACGTCCTGGCCGTTCGTGGACAGGTTGAGTGCCAGCTCGGACTTGGATGAGAAGCTCGTCACGAGCTCGCGCGAGGGCACCGGGATCTGGCCGAACACCTGGCCCCACGGCGTCAGCTCGTCGACGAACGCCCGCGAGGTCACCCCGAAGCTGGCGTCGACCGTGTCGTTGTTGAACACGAACGGGTAGGTCCCATCGGCGATCGCCGGCGTGCACGCGCTGCCGGTACAGCCCGGCGGAAGCTCGGTGACGCCCGGCGTGATGTCGGCCGGTGAGTACAGACTGGTGCTGAGCAGCAAGCTGCCCGGTATGAGCTCGTCACCACGCCCGCCGTGGTGCGATCCGTCGGCCTCGGCGGCCGAAGCCCCGACGCACATGACCAGCGCGCAGCCCACGGCCGCCAGCCATTGGTGTGCACGTCCGCGCGCGTACCGCGCGCCGTGCGGTGTGCTCGACATGAAGAGTCCTCCTTGCGGTGATCGGCAGAGCGCCCCAGCGACGCGGCGGCACCCTAGCCGCGTCGGGGCCGTGCCCTGTGACCATCGTGTTATCTCTCCGCCGTTGCTTCGCGCCGACGGACCGGATCAGGCACACCTCGCGACTGCGACGACGAGCGCGTCGGCGAGCGCCTCGAGCCCGAGCCGGTGCTCGGTGCCGGCCGCGATTCGGACGAACGGCGTGCCGTAGTCGTTCCGTGCGGCGGTGACGTAGATCCGGGTCGTGTCGAACCCGAAGCTCGAACCGGCATGGAGCCGAACACCGCGCCGCGCCGCCTCCGCGATCGCCTCCGACACGAGGCGACGGCGCCGGGCCGCGGACCGCTTCGTCTCGCCGTACATCACCGAGATGCACGCGCCGCGGAAGCGCAAGGGGGCCGCGCCAACCGTGGCGCGATGCGCGCCCACCCCCGGGTACGCGATCGCCGCTCGGCGCGGCGCCCGCTCGTTCAGCCGCTCGGCGAGGTGGCTCGCGTTGCGCTCGAGACGCGCCAGCCGGCGCTCCAGCACGCCGCGTTCTGGTGGCGGCAGCGCGTGAACCGCCACGTCCGGGATGTTGGTGCCGAGATGCTCCCGGCAGGTCTCGAGCTCCTCGGCGTCCCGTGCCCGCGCCACGATGACGCCCGCGTTCGTCCGGTCCAGGCCGAGCTGGGCGTACTTGAGCAGGCTCTCGAACACGACCAGTCGCACCGACTCGCCGGCCACGGCGAACGGCTGGCAGCTCACCGACAGGCACGTGTTGTCGACGATCAGGTACGTGTCCGTGCCGCGCAGGCGATCGATCACCGCGACGAGGTCAGGCGCCGGCATCCAGGGTGTGTTCGATAGGGAGTCGAGAAACAGCGCGGCCGGGCGCTCGTCGTCGATCGCGCGGAGCAGCTCCGCGGTGTCCGTCTCGCCCACGAAGCGCACACGTCCCGGGAGTGCGCGCTCGAGCAGCAACCGGCTCTCGTGGTAGAGACCACGGCCGGCGAGGACCGGGCGCGAGAGCGTTCCCTCCGCCAACAGCCACCAAAGGATCGTGCTGAACGCAGCCATGCCGGACCCGGTGAGCAGTGCCCGCAGGCTCGGCGAGCCGTCGACCATCCGCTCCACGTATCGCCGCTCGTAGGCTTCGGCGTCGGCGTGCCGGTCGCGCTTGTAGTCGTCCCAGTGCGCGCGGATCTGTCCCGTCTGGCGCCCGGCCGCCGGCTCGAGCGAGGCCATGAAGGCCGGCGATTGCCAGTCCGGGGCGGCGAGGAGACCGGCGAGCATCGACTGCTCGATGCGCAGGCGATCGGCCAACGACGCCCGCTCCGCCCCGACGTGCGCCACCAGCGTCCGCGACCTCGGTCCGTATCGCGCTCGTGCGCGGAGCGCCCGCAGCTGACCGCCGATTGCCTGGTACCGGCGTCGCCCTGAGGCAACGGCGCGCGCGAGCACCTCGCGCGTCTGTCCATACGGACATGCCGCCGCCAGCTCACCTTCCAGCCCGGCCAGTCGCTCCTGCGCGGCCACGCAAAGGAACAACAACTCGACGAGGTCGTCGTCGAGATCGGCCAGGGCAGCGTTCACCGAGTCAGTCTGAGAGCCACTGACACCGTGCACGACGGACAGCGCGGTGACTGCCACTCAACCAGTACGTATGACCGGCCGGCGCGGGTCCCGCCATGACTCGCCGATCCCGAGACCAGCATTCGCCGCTATTTGCGGGGCTGTATTACGTCCATGCTCTTGCCAGCCGGTCCGCGTTGCCCTAGGTTGTCACTGGGCGCGAGCCAATGACGTAAGCGAAGCGCAGACGTCAGGAGCTTGTGGTCTGCCGCGCAGCTTTGTCCTCTTTTGAGTGACTTCAACCATGCGCGCTCCAGTGTCTTGCTCGCGCCCAACTTTCTCCTCAGTGACCAACGCGGGGTTCGTCAGGTGTCTTCTCCGATGTCGATACCGGCCGCGCGGTACTGGTCGATGAGCATCTTCCTCATCGCCGGATCTTGAACGTATTGCAACGCCCGCTTGGCGCTTTCGGCTGCGAGCTGCTGCATCTGAGACGGTTCCGGCAGCGCTTGCGCGGCGAACACGTCGACCTGGGCGGCGCGAGCTTGCTGGGCGGCCTGCGAGCCGGCTATCCGGTCGACCAACTGAGCGTCGTGGCTGGGAACCTCGTTCCACAGGACCTCGATCTCGCTTGGATCGACCGCCGACACGAGCGCCGGCAACGGCATCCACAGCGGCTCGAGCAGGTCGGCTTGACACTTGAACCGCTGCGCGTAGACGGGGTACGGCGCCCGGCCGGGGATGTTGATCGCGAGGACCGCGGCGCTCTCACGCTTGTAGGTGACCTGATCATGCGTCACGGCGTTCTCAGCATCGCCGACCACCCGGCGCCGGCCGCGGATCGTCGCGATCAGCACCACGGCGCGCAACTTGCCGGACGGCGCCGGCTTGTTGCCGGCTTGCTCGAGCGCCCGCTGGAAGCGCTCCGTCCGCGCGGTCCCGGTGTCCGCCTGCGTGAGGCGGAGCGCGTGCGCGACCCGCCGTCTCGCGGCGATCGGATCGGCGAGCGCCGGATCGCCGGAGGCGACGCGAGTCTCCATGCTCGGCACTGACTCCCAGACGACGGCAAACCGCTCCGGGTGGTTCGGATCGAACGTCACCGGGACCTCCATCCCGGGCACCAGCCAGTGCGCCTCGGTCATTCGGATTCGCCCGTCGTACAACCTCGATCCGGAGCCCAGGTCGACCATGATGCGAAGCGGTCCGGTCGAGCCCGGTCCCAGGCTCGGACCCCCTTCGGGAGGGGCGACCGCCTCGACGATCAGCGCGGTCGTCGTCGTGGCTGTGGCGTGCTCCCGGTCCGGGGCGCGTCTTCTACCGAAGAAGCCCACGGCGCCAATCCTAAGGCCCTTGACCAGCCGCCTCCCAGCGGGATGATCGTGATCTGGACACTCGACCGACTGGCGGGCGGGTTGGGCTGGGAAGGTCACCGGCGAATTGTGTCCCCCGCGGGTCCGTGATCCGGCGCTGGCGTCAGTCGCGTCCTAGCGTTCGGCGCGGGCTCCGGCGCGGCCGTGAACAGCTGCTGTCACCACAGAGGGGGTGGGTGGCGGCGGGTCGGTGTCCGGTTTGCGCGGCGGCATCTGCGCGGCGCTGTAAGCGTCGAGCTCGTCGAGCGTCTCCGTCTTCAGAAGCGCTTGGGCCAGCGTTTCGAGTCGGTCGCGGTGCTGGGTCAGCGCAGCCGTCACGTCCAGGTGGGCGGCGTCGATGAGCTGGTGTACTTCCTCGTCGAGGACTCGCTGGGTCGCGTCGGAGGTTTCCCCTGCGCTGCCAAGGAAGGATCCGCGTCCGTCGGCGGGGAGGACCCTCACGAATCCGATCGCGTCGCTCATGCCCCAGCGGCCGACCATCTGGCGCGCGATCATCGTGACTTGGTCGATGTCGGACTCGGCTCCGGTGCTGATCGTGCCGAATACCACTTCCTCGGCCACCCGGCCGCCGAGTGCGACCTTGATCTTGGCGAGTAGGTCCTCGCGGGTGTAGGAGACCTGGTCGTCATCGGGCGCGGAGAGAGTGACGCCGAGGGCGGCGCCGCGCGGGATGATCGAGACCTTGCGCACCGGGTCGGCACCAGGGGTGAGCATTCCGACCAGCGCGTGGCCGGCTTCGTGGTAGGCGGTCCGCTCGCGATCGGCGGCTGACAGCACGATCCCGCGCGGAGCGCCGAGCAGGATCTTCTCCAGCGAGTCGGTGAAGTCAGACATCTGGACAGTGTGGTGGTTGCGGCGAGCGGCGAGCAGCGCCGCCTCGTTAGCGAGGTTGGCGAGGTCGGCGCCGACCATGCCGGGGGTCGTTGCCGCGAGCGCTTCGAGATCGACGCCGGCGGCGAGCGGGATCGACCGGGTGTGCACCTCGAGGATCTGCCGGCGCCCCACTCGGTCCGGTGGTTGCACGGCGACGCGGCGGTCGAAGCGTCCCGGTCTGAGCAGCGCTGAATCGAGGATCTCGCCCCGGTTGGTCGCGGCCAGCACAACAACCGCCTCGACGGACTCGAATCCGTCCATCTCGGTGAGGATCTGGTTGAGCGTCTGCTCGCGCTCGTCGTTGGAGCCGGCGATCGAGACCGATCCCTGACGGGAGCGTCCGATTGCGTCGAGCTCGTCGATGAAGATGATCGACGGCGCGGCCTCCTTGGCCTTGGCAAACAGATCCCGCACCCGCGAAGCACCCACGCCGACGATCGCCTCGATGAACTCCGAGGCCGACATCGAGAAGAATGCGGCGTGTGCCTCTCCAGCGACGGCACGCGCCAGCAGCGTCTTGCCCGTCCCCGGCGCGCCGGAGAGCAGCACGCCGTGGGGCATGCGCCCTCCGAGCCGGCCGTAGCGCGTGGGGTTGCGCAGGAAGTCGACGATCTCGGTCAGCTCCGCCTTGGCCTCGTCGATCCCGGCCACATCAGCGAAGGTGATCCTGATCGTCGCCGGGTCGATCCGCCGTGCCTTGGAGCGCCCGAAGTTGCCCAGCGCCCCCATGCCCCCGCTCTTGGCAGCCCGACGGGCGAACACCACGAACAGCCCGACGATCAGCAAGGTCGGCCCGAACCCGAGCAGTAAGGACTCGATCAGGGGCGTGGTCTGGGTCGTCGACTGGGCGTTGACCTGGACTCCCTCGGACCGCAGCAGCGCGGTCAGCTGGTCGTTGTTCCAGAAGCTCGGAACCTGGGTGGCAAACAAGGTCGTCGGAGTGGCCTTCGCGTCGGATGTCGGGTAGCGCATCGCCGACTTGAACGTTCCCTGGATCGTGTCGCCCTTGGAAGCGATCGATGCCACCCGGCCGGATTGCACCTCGGACAGGAAATACGGGCTGAACGGCACCCTCACCCGCTGCTGGCCGCCGGGGGAGAGCAGGAACACCGACGCCAGGTTGAACGCCAGGAGCGCGGCCGCGAACCAGACGAAGGCGCGGGACCGATGCGGAGCCCGCGTCGGGGTGGGATCGGGCGCCCCCCGCCCGTCGGGGCTGGGGGCAACCCGCCAACCCCGGTGATCACGGGGCATCGGCTTCCCGTGGTCAGGCCCGGAAGATGAGTGAGCGGACATCACTCGGTTTCCACATGAAGTACGCGGCGTCGCTCAGCCCTGGTGCGTCCGCGATCCGGCGTCGTCTGACCGGGCCGAATCCTCGGGGCCCGCGGCCGGGTAGGCGTCGACCATGTACTTGTCGCCGTGAAGCGCGCTCATCACCCTGTCCAAGGCGATCCTGGCCGGGTTTCGTCGTCGCGGCTTGCGCTCGTGCGGCTTTCTCGATGCCGCGGGCGGCCACGCTAAGTTGTCGTTCAGGTGAGGTGGCTCGGGGATGATTCCGGGTGCCGGCGATCGTTCAGGCTGGTCAGTGGTGGTCATGGGGCACCAGCTCTCCATTCGTCGAGGCTGTGGTTGGGTCTGGGGTGGGGAGCTCGCGGGCGGCTTTGCTCTCGCGTTGCATGAACGCTCCGAGCTCCGCGATCGTGCTCATCAGCGGGGCGGGGAAGACGACGGTGGAGTTCTTGTCGACCGCGACCTCGACCAGAGTCTGGAGGTTGCGCAGCTGAAGCGCCAAGGGGTGGGCCATCATCACGTCAGAGGCCTGGGCGAGCTCGCCGGCGGCGAGCGCTTCGCCCTGCGCGGCGATGATCTTGGCGCGCTTCTCGCGCTCGGCCTCGGCCTGGCGCGCCATCGCGCGCTGCATGCTTTCGGGCAGCTGGATGTCCCTTAGCTCGACAACCGTGACCTTGATCCCCCACTCCTCGGTCTGCACGTCGAGGATCTCCCGAATGTTCTGATTGATCGCGTCGGTCTCAGACAGCGTCTCATCGAGCGTGTGACGTCCCACCACGGCCCGAAGCGTGGTCTGCGCGATCTGGCTGATCGCGGACTGCACGTTCTCAATCGCGATCACCGACTTGACGGCATCGTCCACCCGGTAATACGCCACGGCAGAAACGTCAATGCTCACGTTGTCCTTGGTGATGATCCCCTGCGACTGGATCGGCAGCGTGACGATCCGCAACGACACGCGATGAATGCGCTCCACGAACGGCATGATCAAGATCAGCCCCGGTCCGCGCGCCTCGCCCGTGACCTTCCCGAGCTTGAACACGACGGCGCGCTCGTACTGCTTGATGACAAAGAAAGCGATCATGGTCCTGCCTTTCCGGCTGCGTTGGTGATGGCCGACGTGGGCGCCAGGAGGCGACACGGCCTGGGGGTAGACGCCAGCGATGCCGGCTCATTCCGGCGCTCGCGCCGATGCGGTGGCCAGCCGTATTGGTCGGGCGCTGGGGTGCGGCGAGGCATCGAATAGGCTCCTGACGTAACGGGGTCGCGAAGACCGTCAGGTCTCGCGTTACGCCGGCCGATTGTTGGAGCCGGAAAAGCGGGTCCGCCGAAGGATTGGAGCGAACCTCACACCCATGGTACTCCGCGCAACAGAGCGGGTCGGAGGGCTTTGATGAGGTCCGCGCCGGCTGACGTGTCCGGCGAGATCGGAACTACCCGAGGGCTGGGGGGGCGCGCCGCTGGGTCTCCCACCGGGTGTCGCGCTGAACCGGGCAGCACGGTAGCTCTTCGATGAAACGCCGCTCGGGAGGTGCCGGGTGGCCCGAATCGCTCCGAGGTCGCACTAGCCGACGGTGCGCCTTCGGATCATGTCATCGATTGTGAGCTGCGCTTGGGCAAGCGCGTCGTGACGCTGACCGTTGCGGTGCGGGGGTGTCGGTGTGAGGCTGCGTCTAACAGTTCGGTGAGTTGGGCGAGGTCGCCATCCTTCGGCCAGTATCCGGCGGCGCCCGCGGCTCGCAGTGGCGCGGTGTAGACCCGGGGGTCGCTCATCCCCATCACGATGACTGGAATCCGGCGCGAGAGTTGCTCGAGTCCGGCGCGCGCGCATTCGCTCCCGAGTCCAGCGAGCCGGGCATCGGCTAGGACAACGTCGACTTGGTCAGCGGAGACGGCATTGATCGCTGATGCCAGGTCCGGAGCGGCACCGACGACTTTGACCGTGTTGGCATCCTTGAGCGCATTGCGTAGGGCGCTGCGGGTGCTTGGGTGGGGGTCAGCGATCAGCACTGCGACACGGGGCGGGCGATCCCCCTGCCTGAGCGGTCCGTCATTGGGCACGCTCCTGAGCATTTACCGAGGATGCTGTGTCCGGGGCGCCGTGCCATCCGCACTAACTCTCGCACCCGCTAGGTAGAAGCCCCCCTCCCCCACTGCGTCCGCACCACACGTCCGCTGTCGACCCCCGGCCGCACTAGGGGAGGTTCTTGGTCGTCGGTTTCGGGGCCGTTGCATCTCAGGACGGCCACCACGGGGGGATCAGGGAACGGGCTTGCCTCGGGTGTCGGTCGACGGATACGGCCGTGTCAATCGTCGTCTCGCCTAACGATCGGCCCTCGCCAAACGGAGGTGGGCGCACTTGCCCCCTTGGCACATTGTGCTTCGGTTTGTGTCAGCCGGCTCGCCGTCGCGGCTGCGGGGCCTGGGCCGTCCGTGGCTGAGGCCGCCGTTGAACCGGGAGGGTGGAGCGGATGGTTGTTCCGTGGCCCGGCGCGGACTCGATCTCGAGCGTGCCGTGCAGCAGCGCTACGCGCTCGCGCATGCCCAGCACCCCAAACCCTTCGGTTCGAGTCGCGGGATCGAAGCCAGTGCCATCGTCTCGGATGCTCACCTCGATCGTCGTCGCTCCTTCGATGACATCAACGATGCCGTGCGTGGCGTGGCCATTCTTGACGGCATTGGTCAGCGCCTCTTGGACGATCCGGTACATCGTGAGCTCGAGCTCTGGCGTGTGGCGTTGAGACGCTCGCCGACTCTCGTACGCGAGCTCGACGGTTGCCTCAACGGTCAACCCACTGTTGCCGACTCGCTCCGCGAGAGCCTCAATTGCAGCCTTTATTCCGAGGTCGTCGAGGATCGCGGGGCGAAGTTCGGTGATCAACGCGCGAAGGCTCGACATATCGCTCTCGAGCTGGCTGATCGCCGTGCGCACAGCCGCCTGCAATACGTCAATGTTCCCGGACCGGTCAGCGGCACCAAGGGCGATTCGCAGCGCCGCGAGGCCCTGCAGCGTCTCGTCGTGCAGCTCTCGGGCCCACCGCGATCGCTCCTGCTCGGCAGCCGCCAGCCGCTGGCGCTGGCGCTCGGTCGCGACCGACTGAGCCGTCGAGACCGCGGTCGCGGCGCTCGTGGCGAACGCCTCCAACAGCCGCTCGTCCTGGGCGGTGAACCGCGGCCCGCCGTCAAGACGATCCAGGGCGGTAAGCACCCCCAGCGACTGTCCGTGGAACACCAGCGGCACGATCAGACCATCCTCGGCGCCGAACCCAAACCGGCCGAGACCGTGGTCGTTGAATCGAGCCCGGTTCAGCTCGTCCCCGAGGTGCTGCGTGGCGGCGGTGCGCAGCGCGGCTTGCGCGACCGAGCCCTCGAGCGCCATCTGCCGGCCGATCAGATTGGCCGGCAGCTCGCCAGCGGCGGCGACGACCTCCAGGTCATCATCGATTTGGAGCTCGATAACCAGCGCCCGCGCGGAGACCAGAGCGCGACCACGTTTAGCCACGAGCGTCAAGATCAAGGCCAGATCGGTCTGGCCGCCGATAGCTCGCGAGATCTCGACCATCACACCGAGCGCATCAACGGTCTGCTTGAGCGCGTCACGATCCGCCTGCAGACCGCCGAAGCGCCGCGCATGGTCGATCGCGATCCCGGCGAACTCCGCCAGTCCGACCAGCGCCCGCTCGTCAGCCGCCGTGAACTCGCCCCCGTTTGCCTTCTCGGTGAGGTACAAGTTCCCGAACGGCTCGCCCGCGACCATGACCGGGACCCCGAGAAAGCTCCCCATCGGCGGATGCCCCGCGGGAAACCCGTACGACCTGGGGTGATCGCCGACGCACGCAACCCGCAGCGGCGTCGGGTCGCGGATCAGCTCGCCGAGCACACCGCGCCCCGACGGCGGCAACCCGATCTGCCGGCGCGTGGACTCGTCAACCCCCGTTGTGATGAACCGCGCCAACGCGGTCCGGGACTCATCAAGAACGCCAATCGCGGCATACCGAGCCCCGGCCAGCTCCCGAGCTGACGCAATCACACGCTCAAGCACGCGCTCGAGATCCAGATCGCCGAGCACGTCGCGAGCGACACCAAGGACGTCCCCTGAGGCCACGTCCGTCACGCCCTGGACCGATCCCGATCGCTCACCCAGCACCCACCACTCGATGGGCGCCAGGATCGACCGAACATAACCCGACCGGACCGGACCCCGCACGATCTGCCGCTCTGCCGCCGACCACAGCCCGTGGACAAGACAGTCTTTCCCGCACGGCCACACTCCTCATGAGCGACTCACACGACGTCCGAGCCGAGGGCAGCTTCGTAGCTGCTCGATCCCGAGAACCGTGCAACTCGTAGGCTCGCCCACATACCCCCAGCGCTCGGACCAAGCCGCTGTAGACGCCGGGCCAGCGAACGAGCGAAACGCCGTCCCACCCGCACCGGCGATATGGACAGCTCGGTGAAGCGGGCACGCAGGCTCCTTAGGACGAGATGCGTGCCGGACCGTTCTGGTCTGACACGAACAAACACGCCGGCCGAGATCTAGAGCCGGAGCACCACCGCCCGCCGAGGGCATGAAGCGAAGCGAACACCCACCATACACCCGCGGCAAAATCGGCGGCGGACGCGGTCCACAACGCCGTCGCGAGCTAGACTCGGTCGGGGTCGATCGCTCATGAGCCACCGGGACACCGAGCATCTTCGCGTCCTGATCGCCAACGAGCGCAAGGACCGTCTCGCGCTCGTCGCCTCCGCCGTGGTCGCGCTCGGACACGAGGTGATCGCCCGCGAGATCGAGGTCGAAGACGTGGCCGCCGTCACGACCCGGGAGAGACCCGACGTCGCGCTGGTCGGGCTCGGCGAGAGCTCGCAGCACGCCCTGGAACTGATCGACCGGATCGTCCGACAATCCGCCTGCCCCGTAATCGTCCTGATCCACGCCCGCAACCCCGAATTCATCAAAGAGGCCTCCAAGCGCGGCGTGTTCGCCCACCTCACCGACGCAGACGTCGACGACTGGCAGAGCTCAATCGACATCGTGCTGCGACGCTTCGCCGAATACCACGACCTCGAAGGCGCCTTCGGCCGACGCGCGCTTATCGAACGCGCGAAGGGCATCCTCATGGAACGCCACACCATCGACGAGCACAGCGCCTACGAACTGCTCCGCGAGCACTCGCGGATCAACAACCGCAAACTCGTCGACCTCGCCACCGCCATCGTCGACGGCCACCGCCTACTCCCCAAACAGCCCGCAACCCCTCCCTAACCCGGAGCAGCAAGGCGGACCGACCGCCGGCCGATCCCGACCCGAGGACGTCGATCCCGACCTCAGGGTGGCCGGTGAAGCGATGGTTGACGATCAGCCGAGGTGCTCCAAGTGCGGCGATGTGATCGGCGTCAGCGAGCGTTTGGTCACGCTCATCGACGGCATCGGCGGATCTTCTCGGCTCCCTCCAGCTCCCCAACGAGGAAACCGCGGGCGGGGTTGCGGTGAACTACTCATTGGTACGCGAGCGGGTTGGAGGTGCCCCTCCCCCTACTGCATGTCGGGAGCGGCACCCGTACCGCGTGGCTGCAAGCCGGCTCGCTCTCGGAAAGGACGATGACGTGCAACATCTAGCTGACGTCTCTCCCCGGCTTTGCTCCTCCGTAGACAAAGCCGATCTTGTCGCACGTCGCGGGGTTCTCGGGGAGATTGCACGATCAGCGCCACCGGTACGCCAGAGGGGAGTATGGTGCGTGTTCAGGGACGTGATCAAAACGCCTTTAGGCGCGTTGTTGCGTTCGACGAAGTGCAACGGGAAAGGCTCGGCCGTTCGTGCGGCCAGACAACTCCCAGAACGGTGGCACCGCGGCAAGCATCCCCGGCTTGTCGATAGTCGCGAAGCGGTTGGTGGCCGCGGGCGATCAGCCTGAGCTGGCGGGGCGCGTGCGGCTGGGTCAGGCGCTCTCTGAACTGGCCCGCGAACTTGCTGCCTCGCGCCGGGAGATCGCGGTGCTCAAGCGGGAGAACGCTGCGTTGAGGTCGAAGCTTGATGCTGCCGGTGCAGCATGACGGGGGCGGAGCGGCATGAGCGCGCGGTCGCTAACACGCTTGGTTTTGCGCGGGAGGCGGCGGCGCGGGGGGATTTCGCCGGTGCGCTTGAGTGGCTTGGGGTGGTTGAGATCGTCGATGGGGCTCTGCCGGCCGGGTGGGAGCTGAAGCGTGCGGTGTGGCTGCGCCGCCAGGCGTCTGCGGTTGGGGGTTGCGAGCCACGGGCCGCTGCTCGGGCCGCGGCTGGGAGGGGGGCTGGGCGTGGCTGATGAGGGTGTTGTGCGCCAGGGCCAGCTTTCGCTGGCGATCTCCAACGCGGTGGTTGGCGAGCTGGCCAGTACTACGGGTCGCGGGCCGACGCAGGCGAAGACGACCTTGGGCGATAACGCGGTGTTCGTGGTGCTCCAGGACACGCTCACGCGTGGGGAGCGGACCCTTGTCGGGGCGGGCGAGAGCGCCGCGGTGCTCGATCTGCGCAGGCGCTGGCAGAGCGTGATGCGTGAAAGCTGCAGCAAGAAGATCGAGGGGTTGACCGGCCGCAAGGTGGTCGGCTTCATGAGCGATAACCACATCGACCCTGACATCGCCGTCGAGGTGTTCATCCTCGAGCCGGTCGGCGCGGACCCCGCCGCCCAAGCGGCGATCGCAGTGGCCGAGCCAACGCGCGGGTGAGCATGTACTCGACGAGCGCTAACGGCAGCTGCCCGATGTGGAGCCTGTGAGATGGATTGGACGGCTGTGGAGCAAGGAGCGCGCTCCCCCATCCCGCTACCAGGTCGCGGGACTTCTGGAGATCGGGGCTGGGGCGCCCAAGCCCGAACGTCGGCACCGATGCGGACGGTCGCGCCGGTGCTGCGCGCTGCTGGTCGGTCTGCGGGAATTTCGGTCGCGGTGGCTCTCGGGATCGCCGAGCGAGCCCATCAGGGTCAACTCGACGCGGACGGTGAGCCGTACATCGCTCATGTCGGTCGCGTCGCCGCGGGTGTGCCGCTGTTCGCTCGGGCCGTCGGCTGGCTGCATGACGTTCTCGACTGTCCGGGTGTCGATGAGTCGATGCTGATCGCCGCCGGCGCGAGCCCGGATCAAGCTGTCGCGCTGCGCCTGTTGACTGGCGGCGAGGCCGAGCGCTCCGACGACCTGTATCTGGAGCACGTGCGCGTGATCGCGCTGTGGCCAGGAGCGTCGGGGCGGATCGCGCGCGCGGTCAAGCGCGCTGACCTGCTCGATCACGTCTCGCACCGGGCGGCGCGCTCGGAGGTGTGGTCGCCGCCGTACGGGACGGCGCTGGTCACGCTGATGATCGCGAGTGCCGGCTCAGCCGTCGCGGCCTCCGGACGGTCGTGACGGGTGGCGTTGTCTCGCAAAGGGCACGGTCGGCGCTGGCGCGTTGGGTCGAGACCGGATATGCCCGCGGTTCACCGACCGGGCCCGCACGTTGAACGCCGAGGGCAGTCGGGCGGGACCGAGGAAGGAAGCGCACCCATGAGGGGTAGCGCGCGAGTTACGTTCGACCCAGGCCAGGAGCAGGTCGAAGCGATGATGGAGCAGGGCGTGTCGTTCTCCGCCGTCGAGGATGCGATCGACGCCGCCCAGCTATCGGGCACGCACAAGGCCGCGTTATGGCTGCTTGCCTGGTCGCTGCGCGACCAGGCGCAGCAGCGCCGGGACGCACGGCTTCTGCTGGCAGAGGTCAGTCCGACGGATGAAGACACGATGGATGACCGCTACGCGGTGAGGGAGGACGAGGAGGCCCGACGATGACCGAGAACCAACAGGAAGCCAATTGGAACATCTCCGACTGGCACGGCAAGATGCTCATCGATCGTGATGGCGAGAAGATCGGCAAGCTGCAGGACGTCTACGTCGACGTTGAGAACGACGAGCCGCAGTTCGCCACCGTCAAGGAGGGATTCATCGGCCGCCACCTGACGTTTGTGCCGCTGGGCGGGATCACGATAGGTCCCGATGACCTACAGGTAGCGGTTACGAAGGCCCAGGTCGAGTCTGCGCCGAACATCGAGCAGCACGGCGAGGAGCTCTCGCAGGCCGACGAGTCTGGGCTCTACCACCACTTCAAGCTCAACTACACCCCGCCTGACACCGAGAGCGGACGCCGACTCGCCCGGCGCTGACCCGTCCTCGCCACGACAGACCGGCACCGCCGATCGTCGGTACCTCCTGGCGGGATTTGGGCGCTCTGCCTGACCGTCGACGTGCCGGACCGGGTTGCCGCCGTGGCGTCGCCCCGGAGTCCCCGGCGTCGCGTTGCCCGGCATGCACGGCGACCCGGCATTCGCCGCGCTCTCCACACCCGGCCTGCGCCAGCTCGCCGCCCGGATCCGCTCCCCGAACGCCGCGACGACACGCCGGGCGCTGACCCGTGGCGCCATCGGTCCTCGCGCCGCCGAGCGAGCGCCTGACGTGTTCTTCGAGGTCGTCCACGAGGGTATGCGCCAGCCCGGCTTTCGGACGGCGATGCTCAGCCACATGCGACCCGCCATGCGGCTCGGCCGGCCCCGCCCGGAGACCTTCCTCTCCGGACACGCCACGATCGAGGAGGAAGCCGCCGCCCTCACCGTGTAACCATCCAATCCGGGACTGCCGTCACCGTGAATTTCCACGACGAGCGGGGCGACCTCGCTGCCGGTCCGGACGACCGAGAAGGGGCGGTCGCATGGTTCGCTGCCGGATCACGGCGATCCGACAGTCCGCGACCTCGACGGCGCCGGGATCGTCGCTGACGGGGGTTTGGACGCCGGCAGCCCCAGCTTCATCTGCATGCACTAACGCGGTGCGAGACCAAGGGTTGACCTCGCAGCGTGTGTCTGGCAGCGATCGATCCCCATCTCGTCGGCCCCGATGGCAAGTGGTACAACGGGACGGCCCGCTCATCGTGCCGCCGACCCTAATCGCAAGAAATCCCGCTAATCGGGCCTCTTAAGACAGGTGAGCGATGGGACTCGAACCCACGACCGCCTGGACCACA
>CAWEQG010000007.1:0-75581 GCA_963811135.1 uncultured Solirubrobacterales bacterium
CTCCGGCTCTGACGCGGCTGTGGATCTGCCCGATGTCGCATGGATCTCCGCGCGCGACGGCTCCAGAGCCCCGAGGGACCTCGAGGACCAGGCCGCCCGCTACCACCCGGGCCGCCACGAGCTGATGATCAACGGGGACTTCCGGGCGATCACCGACCTCATCACCCACTGGCAGGACCGCTACAAGGGCGTACCCGGAGCTCGCGCCGTGATCGAAGCGCACGTGCGGGAATGGTGCGAGCAGATCCTCGTCGAGGTCGTCCTCGCCGCCCGCAACTCGACCTGGAGGGCAGAGCAGCTTGGGGCGCTACTCTCGCCCACGTCGCTCACGGCCGCCCTGCTACCGCGCCATCTCCTGCACGCGATGCTCCAGAAACGCCTCGCGGCAGAAACTCGGCGCACCACGGCCGGAGCGAGCCGGTGAACGCGACCGCAGCCCGCTGCGGCCGGATCGGGACGGGTCGCGAACGCCCCGCCAGGCTCCACAGGAGAGCTAGCTCGAGGAGAACGGGCTCGTTGGCCGGCCGTATTGCGACCGGGCGCATCGGCTCGGTGTAGACCGCGGGCCCTCCACCGAGCTTGTCGATCATTTCCGGGCCACAGCGTGGCAGCACGTTCGGCATTTCTGTTGGGAGTCACTGGCGGCGGACCATCTCGACCGGGCCCTTTCGCGTCGGCGGGCGCTTCTGGTCTCTGCTACTTCGTGGCGATCAGCCGCCGTCGGCCCGCGGGAATAGTGAATCATTCACTAAACACACATCCGGCTGAGGCTAGGCACAGATGAAGTCAGAATGCAAATTAGCGTGATTAGCAGGCAAATTATGTTCTGATCTCTCGCTTCACACGCGAGAGGTCGCTGGTTCAAGCCCAGCCGTGCCCATTCTTCGATCTGCAGGGATTTCTTGCTGAGCTGGACTCTCCCTGTTCTCGGTGAGCGGCCTTCGGGGCCCAGACTCTCTTCCAGAGCCAGGGGGACGAGGGCGCGCTCAGGCCTCCAGCATTCTGAGGCGCCGAGACCCTGATCCATCGCGCGGATCCGGAGCGCGAATCGTCGAACGCGAGTGTCGCGAACCAGCTGCACGAGCAGCCCGGGAACCGGGTCAGTCGCGTTGCCCGAAAGGGCAAAAACCGTGCGCCCGTCTTTCCGGGCGACTACCGGCGCGGTACGTTTGCGTGACTCGCGATGTCGACTAGCTCCCGCCACGTGCCGCGGACCAACCGGATCCTCGATTCCGGCGAAATGAGCCAGTAATGCCGCGCCGGTCGAAATACCGACCGCGACCGGCGAAGGCGTCGAGCGGTGCGCCTACGAGTCGCACCGCTAACAGCAGCGCCGAATCCGTTAGCAGCCCGTTGCAGCTGCAACGCTCGGCGGGGAACCGCGCGGTGGCGGAGCTGCTGAGCACCGATCGTCCGACCCGGTTGGCGCCGGCGCATGCGCGTATTCAGCGCAACGAGGAGTCGGCCGCACTGCTCACCAAGCTCGCCGTCCCCCAAATCAAACCCGGGCCCTCGGTGGACGTGCAGAAGGAGCTGGTCAAGAAGCTCGACGTCGAGCACGCGGACGAGTTCGGTGGGGCGCTCCTCAATCTCGGCGGCATCCTGATCGAAGAGATGCCGGAGACGGACCAGGAGCTGATCGACGAGGCCGAGCTTGTGCCTCTTCCGACGGGCGGCGGGTTCATATCGGCCGGCGGCCTCTCTCGAGCCGCGAAGATCAAGAAACTCGGGTTCGATCGGCTGGTGGTTGAAAACACACTACGGACCATGATCGACGCGCGAGAGATCGAGTACCTGCGGAAAGCCGGCCTGCCCAACGACGAGTGGAAGATCCTCATCGAACTGCATTACTTCCGCGAGCGAGACATGTCGGCGACTGGATTCCACAAGGACACACTGGGCGAGACGCTGTTCGTCAACCTCAATTACCACATGGACAAGGTCGCCGCGGCGCAATCCGACGCGGCGAGGAAGCTCATCGGGCCGGAGTACGTCGTCAACCCGCAAGTGTCTTCAATACACGATGAGCGGACCAAGGACTTGCTGCCGAAAGCGTTTCGCGATGACCTCGCAGTGACACGCGCGAAGTTGGGCGATCCCACGGAAATCGGGACCGGCCTGGTCGACCCGTACGGATACGTGGCGTTCGTCGACGAGGCCGTCCACCATGCGACACCGTACTACGGGCAGCGCTATGTCACCGGCACCGCTCTCAAATCCTACCTGGCGAAGAAGTATCCGGCCGCGTTCAAGGAAGCCAGCACCGCATATCCGAAATACGCGAACCGAGGAGTGCTCAGCTACTTGTATTGGTTCTCGAGCTATGTCGACCAGACCATCATCAGCGCGGCCGACTCCACGAAGTGGCTGGCCTGGATGGAGATCGTCAGCAAGGACGACAATAAGGATCGACGCTTCACGCGCAATGACCTCAAGACGACCATGACCGATCAGGAATTCGATGAAATGCTCGAAGCCGTCGGCGCCGCGGGCGGTCAGCGTACGGAAGGCGCTCCCGCAGGCTTCCACGACGCGTCGATCCCAGGGTCGGGACTACAAACGATCAAGCCGGCGAACAGGCCGCCGCTCAAGCGGCGGTTGAGCGACGCGGATTTCCGCAAGAAGCTTCCGCCGGCGCTCGCCGCCACAGAAAAGCGACGCTTCTTTCGGACCTGGATCCGAGCCGTCAAAACGAGCAAAGCGAAGGACCTGCACAGCCGCTTGGCGGAAGGGTCCAAGGTCTAGCGCGCCCTGAGTCAGAAGCCGGCCAGGCTTCGAGCACCCGCGGCCCGATCTGCAAAGCTGTGATAGATGCGCCTCGGCGAGTTCGGCGTCTGGACGAGTTATCGCGCGATTGGCGAGAAGAACGCCGGCGTAGCGGCGAGGCTTGCCGAGGAGCTCGGGTTTGGCACGTTCTGGCTGGGTGGCTCGCCGCATCTGCCGGCGCTCCGGCTCCTGCTGGAGGCGACCGATCGGATCGTCGTCGCCACGGGGATCCTCAACGTCTGGGCGAGCGAGCCCGATCGTGTCGCCCGTGATTTCGACGAGCTCGAGGCCGCCTTTCCCGGACGGGTCCTGCTCGGCATCGGCATCGGTCATCCCGAGGCGACGAGCCGCTACGCCAAGCCGTTGGCCGCGATGCAGGGCTTCCTCGACGGCCTCGACACCGCACCGGACGCCGTACCACGAACCCGACGCTGCCTGGCGGCTCTCGGTCCAAGGATGCTCGAGCTCAGCGCCAAGCGCTCGCTGGGTGCGCACACCTACTTCGTACCCGTCGAGCACACCAAAGCCGCCCGCGAGATCCTCGGAGAGACGCCCCTTCTCGCGCCGGAGCTCGCGTGCGTCATCGACGATGGCGTCGATTCCGCGCGAGCGAAGGCACGGGCTTACGCGGCGATGTACCTCGGACTCCGCAACTACACGAACAACCTGCTCAACCACGGCTTCAGCCAGCAGGACATCGCCGACGGGGGATCCGACCGACTGATCGACGCGATCATCCCCCAGGGAGCCGCCAGCGAGATCGCCGGAGCCGCGCGTCGGCATCTGGGTGCCGGCGCGGACCATGTTTGCCTGCAGACGGTGGGGATCTCCGGTGTCCCGCGCTCGGAGTGGACGAGCCTCGCTGCCGCGCTGGGTCTTGGAAACTGATCGACGACTTAACTGACAATCATGCAGCCGCGCACCGTCCATCCCGCCAGCTGGCGGGCGATGGTGCAGAACGGGTGCCCGGACAGACATGCCCCCTTCGCGGGGGTCACATGGTCCGCTAGCCTTCTCTGAGCAGGTGAGTCACCTTAACGGGATCGACAGTAAGGGTTACGGACATCTTTCGGTTAGATCAATCCCTGCCTCACCGCATCAGCGACGGCATGCGATCGGCTGCGCGCGCCGAGCTTGGTCACGACATCGTGGAGCACGTTCTTCACCGTGCGTTCGCTGTAACAGAGCTCGCGGGCAACCTCGTGCGTGGCGTGGCCCTGCGCAATAAGACGGAGAACCTGCCGCTCCCGTGTAGTGAGCCGGGACAGCGACAGCCCGCGCGGCTCGAGTACCTCTCGCGAGACGCGGTTCAGCCCGGACAGCAGGATGCCGAGCACCTCGGGCGACATCACGCCGGCGCCCTGGAGCGCCGCAGTCACCGTCGAGCAGAGCGTTTCCGGCGTAATGCCGTCCTTCGAGAGCACCCCCATCGCGCCGGCTTCAACGGCGGCCAGCACGCTCTCCTCGTCGCAGCGCGAACTGAACGCGATGACCGGGACGCAGAGGGACTCGCAGACGCGGCGGATGAACTGGCGCGCCTCGGCTTCGCTCGAATCCACGATCACGAGGGTCGCGGTCGCCAGCGCCTCGCTCGCCCACGCCTCGCCCGGCGTGCTCGCGCCCCCCACGGAAGAGACATTTGGCAGCGCCGCGAGACAGGCCTCGACGCCTCGCCGGTAGATCGAGTGTGAGTCAAGAACGAAGAGATGCGATTCGCTCGCCACCTTGCCCCTCGTCATGAATTGTAATTTGGTCACGGTCTCGGCGCAATGGACGGTTGTACGAGCGCTGTCACTCGATGAGCAACTATTGAGAGTTTTTTGATGCCGCCGCTTCTCACCACCAACGCAGTGTTAATGTGTCCTCACGGCGGGCAGGTCACGTTGATTCCGAAACAGTTCCAGGTGCTGGCTCAGGGGGCGCCGGTCCTGAGGCTGGTCGACCTGATCGGCTCGCCGATCGTGGGCTGCCTTCAGCCGCCCACGCCGGCGACGGTCCCTTGCACCGCTATCGTCTCGCCGCTGCCCGGCTCGACCTCACTGACGGTGACGATCAGCGGCATCCCGGCCCTGATCGCGACCGCGACGGCGATCACCAACGGCGTCCCCCCGGGCGTCGTGACCGTGATCAGCCCGGGCCAGTTCGCGGTCGAAGGCTGACCTCGCGCCCGCCCCGGCGGCGCTCGTTCGTCAGGGCCCAAGGCGCACCGGTTGCCAGCTCGGATGTTCCCCGGTGAACGCGAGCATCCTCAGCTCTCGCGGCTTCGACGGGTCCAGCCCGACGATCGAACCCATAGGTGCGCTGCAGAACGGATCGCTCTGGACGACCGCGAGCTCCTCGCTGTCAGACCGCCAGGCGAGGTCGCAACCGCGCAGCGGAAGCAGCTTCAGCTTCTTCAGCGACAGGTCCTTCGGCTTGGTGAGCCCGACCCGGAAGGAGCCGGTCCCCAGGCTTGAGATCACCGCCATCTCGGCTCCGTCCGGCGAAATCTGCCCCGTCAACACTCCCTGCCCGGCGGAGGTGGGTGTGGCGAGGGTCCCGTTCGTGCTCCACCGCGCGGGGTCGGCCGCGAACGGCACCGTTGCCACGAAGCGAAGCAGCCCGAAGGTCCCGCCTGCCGTCAGGCTCGCTGCCGAGACGAGCAGCGAGCGGCCGTCCGGGGACCAGGCGATCTCCGACAGCTTCCAGCCGGGAACTGCGAGGCACCCGGGCGAGCCCTTCGGCGGCTTGGCGACGAGCAGGAAGCACATTGCGTCGGGACCGCTGTCGTGGCGAATCACGGCCAGGACGTGTTTGGTGCTTGTTGGAGCGAACGCCGGATTTGTCCAGGTGACGCCGTTCGCTGCGGCAGTGAGCTGCGTCGCGGGGCGCTTCGGATGCTTGACATCACTCGCGAGGAGCACCGGGCCGCTCGTGTTGACGATCGTCTTCCCGTCCGGGCTCCAGGTCGGGCTCGTGTCCGATCCCACGCCGAAGCGCGCGACTGGGGCCGCGGTGTATCCGCCTTGCACGACGATGCCGCCACCGTCATCGAAGGCCAGATGCGGGAAGCCGGCTGAGACCGTCGTCTTTACGGCTGTTCCGGCCTTGACCTTGGTTCCGGCGGCGGGGTCGGTGGCGATCACGGTGGTCCGGGGAGCCGTGTCGATCTTCCACGTCGCCGGCCCGGCCGTCAGGCCGGCCTTGGTGAGGGCGGCTTTGTATTTGGTCAGCGTTGCGCCGGCCGGCGCGGGGACCTTGATCTTCGCGGCAGCAGCCGCGGCGGCCCCGCCCCCGCCCGCGGCCGTTCCGGCCGCCTTGCCCTTGCCCTTGGTCTTCCCGGCTGCGCCGCCCTTGTGTTTGGTGGGCGGCTTGAGGAACACGTTCACCGGCGTCCCGGTCGCGCGCTGCACTCCTGCGGCCGGGATCTGGCTCGCGATCACCCCGTTCGGCTTGGGCGCCGGCGACACCATGCCCAGCGTCAGTTTCGCCTTCGTGAGGATCTGATCGGCCTCGGTCACCGTCTTGTCCTTGAGCTGCGGGACGGTGTGCAGGCCGCTCCCCGCGGCGATCAGGATCGCGACCTGGCTTCCCTTCTTGACCGACGCGTCTGGTTTGGGCGTCTGGCCGATGACCGAGCCGGGCGGTTTGGAGCTGGTCTGCGATTGAACGTTCGGGTTGAGCATCAGCCCCTTCTGCTGCAGCATCTCCTGGGCGACAAAGGTGCTCTTCGCACCGATCAGGTTCGGGACCGTGACCATCTTCGGCTTGAGCGCGAGGTACAGGGCGACCCCGATCGCGATCAGCGGGATCAGGATGACGAGCCACCATGGCAGCCATGGCCGTTGCCGGAACACCGCGTAGCGCGGCAGCACGGGTGCTTCGTCGCCGACTACTCTCGCCGAGACCGTGAAGCGGCGATAGGCCGACCGGCCGATCCAGATCTGCCGGTCGGGTCGCACGACGAACGGAACCGTGTCTGGACGGCCGCCGACCGGTAGGGTCCGAATCACCGGCTCCGGCAGTTCAGGTCCGCCACGCGTCGCAGCGTCGCCCGCTGCCGCGACCCTGCCCTGTGCGCCTTTACCGACGTCCGCCGCGTCCTTGGAAAGCTCCTTTGTCGCATCCTTTGGAACGAGCTCCTTAGCGCCAGGTGGCGGCTTGAGCTGCTTGGTCGCACTCTTGGACGCGTCGGCCTGTGCGCGAGAGGCGAACGGCGCCAGCGCAAGCCCGATCGCGCGCCAGGTGAGCCGTCGGGTACCGGCCTCGAACCGCAGCCCCTCTTCCTCGCCGACGAGAAGCAGTTCGACGTCGGCGGTCGCGTTGGCTCGGTTGCCGATCGCCGCGACGAACGGCGCACCCAGCCGCCCGCGCGCCATGTGCGGCGAGACGACGTAGTCGATGTCGGCGTATGGCTCGATCGTGAGCGTCGCGAACGCTGTGGCGAGAACCGTTTCCCGCGCGCACGAGATCGCGGTGATCGTCAGCTGCCACTCACCGGCTTTGGCCTCTGGGGTACGGGGAGGATGGAGCACGACCTGCGCGTCGAACTCGAAGTTCTCGTTTCCGAGCGGCATGAGGTAGATCCGCTCCGGGGCGACGGTGTACCAGTGAGGCTTCGTCTGCTCGTCGTGTTCGCCTGAATATCGGAACGTGACACGCAACTCGTAGTTGTCGACGATGTCGCTCTCGTTGCGGACATGGGCGATCAGCATCGTTCGGCTGCCCGGGGACACCGTGACCCGAGCACCCGCGTGACGGGTCTGATCGTCCTCGGGTGCGCGTACCGTGAGGCTCCGCGACGGTTGAGCTGGCGCGAGCGGCTGCGTCGCCGCTTCGTCCGCGGCGACCGGGGGCGCGCCATTGGCGATGAGCATGTCCGTCACACCTTCACCTCATGCATTTGCTCCACATTCGGCTTTGGCTCCTCGTATGTGCACGTCGCCGTAACGGGCCTCTCTCGCTCGACCAGGTGCTTCACTGCTCGCACCACATCCCGTCGGAGCGGCTGCGTCCACTGCACGACAAACGTGCCGGGCTCGGGTCGGCCGCCATTGGCGGGCGGGGCGGAACCGACGACGCAGTAGCCCCCGTCGATGACCTTGAACACCCGGTCTTCCTCCGGCCGATCCGGCTCTCCGAACATGAGCTCGAGAAGAAGCTCCAAGCCGCGCTTGGTACCGCGAGAGCGATTTATCTCGAGCGCGTTCTCGACCAGCCTCTGCTGCCTCTGCCTCAATCTCCGGTGCCTCTCGTTCTCGCTCAGCCGCTCGTCTCCCGGAACGTGCTCCTCGAACGGCAGCCCGAGCCAGTCCGCCATCGTGTGCAGGGCGTTCAGAGGAGCCAGCTTGGGATCCATGTGGGCGGGCAGGCAATCGAGCAGGGTCACGATCGGATCTAGAACCTCCTCGAGCGCCTTGAGGAACCGCATCGCGAACGGGAGGCCGAGCTCACCGTCCTGGGTGTACTTGGCATCCTCTTCGTCGAAGGCATCGAAGTCGTCGTCGAGGCTCCCGTCAGGGGTCGAGGGGGCGTCGTCGCTCAGGTCCCAGGTGTCGCGGTACACCGACGGCATGCCGTTTCGCAGGTATGCCCGGAGAGACGCCGACCGCGGCGCGGTGAGCGTCTGCCGTCGCTGTGCCCGGCGGCTGGTGGATTGCGTCTCAGTGCTCAAAGATGCCCCGGGGGCTTGGCAGTCGCTTTGTGGTTTCCGGATACCACGACCTGCGCGGGCGCGACCTTGCACTGGGTGTCGATCTCGTCCGGCTCGCGCTCCGAGCGAGGATCGCGGACCTTGATCGTCAAGTCGAGGACGGCCTTGACCCCATAGACCCCGTGGATCACTCCGTGGATCTCGCCGGGATTGAGCGAGCGCCCGAACCCCCAACCTTGCTGACCCCCTCGCACGGTGGTGCCGACGAGCGGGTTGAGAAATCGATGCAGGTTGGCCTCGATGTCACTCTCGACTCGGGCATGGGAGGTTCGCGCGAAGGTTTCGACCGTCACCTCGACTGTGACCTCGAGTAGCAGCGCCGGCTTGACCTCGACGACAGAGCCGAGCAGACGACGCTCGTCGAGGTATCTCTGGACCTGTGTGAGCAGGGCTGTGCCCGGCTTCACATTGTCGGCGGTCACGGGTTCGTCCGGGTTCTCGTGGGCGGCCAGGATGTACACGGTGATCGCGTCCAGCCCGGAGACCATGTGGTTCGGATCCGTGTCGCTATCCGGTTCCAGCTCCCACCCGGGCGACAGACCCGACATACCGGGCGCGACGCACTTTGCGCGACCGACTCGGATCGAGGCGTGCATGGCGAGATACTCGAAGTCCTCGACAGTGACAGCACGCTGGCGGGTGCGCAGTTCGTGCCTCGCCCGCTGTCGAGCCAGGTCGAGCGAACCGCCCTCGCGCCCGCCTGTCGCCGGCAACGGGTTGGTAACCGTCCCAACCTCGGGAATCGGACTGCGCAGGACCGTGAGCATGTTCTCCTTGACGTTGCCGCGCTGTCCGCCTCCGTGGCGGTACGCCTTCATCCGGAATTCGGATCCGCTCGGCGGCACCTTGCCCAGTCGCTCCCAATAGGCCTTGTGCTTTCGGCGTCGGTCACGCCCGCCGCTGGGGATCCTTCGCGAGCCGTTGACGCGCCCCTCGGGTGTGGTTCCGTCCGATCCAAAGCCGCCATCCGGCTTTTCACGGGTGAAGTCGCCTACGCCGGGGAATGACTCCGAGCGCCGAAGTTGCTCAACCTCAGCCGACTCGTCGTCGGCAGGCTCTGCTTGCTCGGAGGCGACCTCGACCTCAGCCCCGGCCTCGGCCTCGGCCTGTTCGCGCTCGTCGTCGTGGCGGAGGTGGTGGTCCCTGATCGCCGGTGGAAGCTGGATCTCGCCAGTCGTCGCATCGAAGGCGAAGTGCTTTCCTTCGTGATGACAGGTCGCAAACGACTCACAGGGATACCATTTCTGCCAGTCCTCCTGACCCGGGTAGCGAACTTCGAGCACCTCCCGGGGGTCACGATCCGGATCGAGCGGAAGAACCGGCGAGTGACGGAGCTTGAGCGTCTGTCCGACCGTGCCGTCGCTCTTCCCAAGTCGCTCATCTTGCTCGAGGATCGTGTGCGTCGCCGACAGGCTGGCGCCAACGGGTCGCGCGGTGATGGACCAGATGTAAGGAGGGTCTCTATAGAGCCTGTTGTCGGGCTTGAATCGCTCCGCGTCATGACCACCGCGGGTCTTGCTCTCGAGTTGGCACCCCAGCCAGTACAGCTCTCGCTTCATGCGGAAATCGATCGCCGTACGCTTGGTGGACCGCGGCACCAGCAGCTCAACGCATCCTGACGTCTTGTTGAACCCGCCGGTGGTGTCGTTGATCACCTGGAGCCTCTCACCCCACTGGCCGGGCCCCTGCAAGACGTACCAGTGAAGCGGCGGGTCGGAAGGCTTGACCCCGGTTCCGTGAGCCTCGATGCACCGCGCTTCGATCCGCATGATCAACTGACTCGGGTCGCGGTCGAAGCCGAGGTAGAGCGTTCGATCGGTGAGCGTCCCGAACGGCTGCTGCCTGGGTCCCGACGGTTTTGCCACGCCGTCGGGGGCTACGGGCACCGATTCGAGCTTTCCGCCGTGTTCGACAACGTAGGCCACGGGCTTGAGCGCCGGGATGGTGAAGTCGTCCTGGATCTGGAAGATCACCGGATCGGCCTCCGGTGTCCGCGGCGTCGCCACCTCGGTGTCGAAGGCGGGAATCTTGACGTCCCTTTCGGGCTCCTGCTTGAGGCGGAACCAGATGTCGGCGGACGCAGGCTCGGGCGGATCGAGACCGAGGCCGAGCAGGTCGAGCAGCGCGAGATGGATCTTCTCGGGTACGCGGTTCAGCCTGTAGATCGTCATCTCGGTCATCCAGGCGAACAGCTCGATCAACGTGATCCCCGGATCCGAGACGTTGTGCTCGGTCCACCCGGTGAACCCGCACGCCTCCATCAGCTTCAGGCGCGCCTCCGTGACCAGGTCCTGAAAGCTCCGATCGTCGAGGTTCAACTCCGGGAGCGTCAACCCTCAGTCCTCCGCCGGCACGATGTAGAACGGGTAGACGAGGTTCCGAATCTCGTTCGTATGCCGCAGCCGATAGCTCAGCGCGATCTCGACCACGCCTTCATCGGCGCGGGAGAACTCGAATTCGATTCCCTCGACGTCGACCCGCGGTTCCCACCGGTCGAGCGCGACCCGGATCTCGCGATCGATTTTGCCGACGGTCCGCGAATCGATTCGATCGAACGCCAGCCCCTGTATCCCGCAACCGAACTCCGGCCGCATCGGCCGTTCCCCAGGTGCGGTGGACAGGATGATCAACACGGCCTGCTCCACGTCCTCCTCGTCCTGCGCGAGCGCGAGCTTGCCGTCCTCGAGATGAAGCGGGAACGCGATGCCGGTGCCGAGTACCTCGCTCAACCCGTCACCCGAGCATGATCTGCGGAGCCGAAATTTGCACCATCCCCGTACCCTGGATCTGGATCGTCGCGCCCTTGAGGACGAGCTGACCGTCCGCTTGAACGCTCAGCTCGCCCCCGGCCGACACCGTCGTCGTCGCGTCACCCTTCAGCGTCGCCTGCGAACCCTGAACGGTGACCGACTGCACACCCTTGACGGTCATATTCGTCGTCGACTGCAGAGACGCGTCGCTCTGAGCCTCAGCCGTGAGCTTGGCGGACGTCTTCGCAGTCAGGTCCTGCCCGGCCTCGAGCGCTACCGCCTGGTCGCTCTTGACCGAGATGTTCTGCGCAGCCTCGGCGATGATCTGCTGGTCGCTGCGGAGGGCAAACGAGCCGTCGTCGTGCACCAGCGTCTGCGGCTGTGCTTGACCGTTCCACAGCGATCCGATGATGTACGGATGTTCGTCATCACCGTGCTCGAAGGCCAGGAGCACCTCGTCTCCGACGACCGGCAGCATGAGCAGACCACGGTTGGCCCCGGCCGATGGTGCTGCGATCCTCGCCCACCATCCTTCGTGCTGATCGTCGAGCGCCGGATACTTGACCTTTATCCGCCCCAGATTGTCCGGATCGCCGCTGTTGCTGGTGACCACACCGACAACAACCGAGTTGCGCCAGTTCGAGCCGGGCTCACTCGCGGTGAGGTCGATGAACCCCCGGGCCGCCTGCCCCGACACACGCAGGTGAGTGTGGTAGCCGGTGCGGGCCCTGATCACATGGATCGCCTCGGTGAGCGTGTACTTCCCACCGAAGCGCTCACCGACGCCGCTGACGTCGACGGTGGTGCCCGCGGTCAAGCGCGCATCGCCGATCGCTACCCCCTCCGCCTCGACGTAGGCGTTTGCCAGCCGCTGAGCGACGCCCGCGGCCACGGCGTCGGCTTCCGCCTGCGTGCTGATCGGGTAGTCGCAAACGGTCACGCTTCCGTCGCCGAAGCTCGAGACGACCGTGGAGCGGTCGATCCCGATCGCACTGGTCAGATCCGGAGTGCTGGCCGTCCCCACGATCGCCTGCTTAGCGACTGGATCCCATCCCCGCACCGTGACCGATGACACTTGCTGGGCGGCGCTGACCCGCGGGTGAAACGAGAGCAGGGTCGTGCCCCACGTGAGCGAGACGGTGGAATCCTGTAGCTGCGGCTTTTGGAAGTTGAGCGTCCGGCCATCGACCGTGACCTCGAACCCGATCGCCCTGGCGAGCCGCCATAGGAAGGCCCAATCCGTTTCGTCACTCTGCTGCACGAAGTCGAGTGTGCCGCCGGTGTCGTCGATGGTTCCGGCCGAGAGCCCGGCCGTGCCCGCAACCTGACGCGCGATGTCTGCGTATGTCATCTGCTCATAGGTCTCGGTGCGTGGAGCGCGGTTCATCAGGTGCGAGCGGTCGTATCCGCGGACGGCAAGAATCACCTCGTGCTCGGTGAACTCCGGCTCGAACGTGGTGATCTGTCCGTCGAACAACGTGGTCAGGGACGCGGCCGTCGGGGCGCCGAAAAGGACCACCAAGTCGGAGCCAATGTCGAACGGCGCGCTGTCGATGTGCTCGAGCGACGGATCGGCCAGCCGGATCGAAACGGTGTTAGCGAGCAGCAGGTGGCTTTCGAGCCGAACCTCGAGCAGCTGAGCGGCCAGCAGCGGATCGATGGCCTGGCCACCCACCTGGATCTCGACGCCCGCGACAGTCGGCGGCATGCTTCCGGTGGCGCTCATGAATGCAACAGCGGGACCGAGAGCTCGGCTCCGCGTTCGAGGTTCAGGGGATCATCGATGCCGTTCGCCTGCGCGATCGTCCGCCAGCGTCCGGGATCGCGGTAGTGCGCATAGGCGATCGACTGCAGGCTGTCGCCCGCACGGACGATGTGAACCCGCATGCGCTCGGTCGCGCGAGTGGTGGGATTCTGCGGCGCTGCGGGAGTCCCCTGGCCCGAGCGGGGATCCTTCTCGACCTGAATCAACGTGAGCGCCGCCGTCGCGCGGATCGGCGTTCCATCCGGTTTGAACATGGTGAACTGCACGTTCAGGCGGCTGCATACTGCCTTGAAGCTCGTAAACGTTCCCCAGGCAAACGTGATCGTCGGCGGCCGGGCCTGGTTGCGACGGCCTGCCGCGAGTGAAGTGTTGACCTCCATCATCGCGAACAGCGCGTCGGTGGCGGAGGTGACGTCACCGCTCTGCGGATCGGCATCGAACAGCAGGTTCAGCGTGAGTTCTCGTGCATGCCCTCCGCTGAACTGGGGGGACGGGAGACTGGCGCCGACGACCGGCTTCACGGTCCAGGCGTTTGCCTTGGTGATTTCGTACTCGTTGGGGTTGAACAGGCACGTCAGCGTCTGGCCCCCTTCGATCTCGAGCCTGGCCTTCTGGAATGCGCTCTGATCCGTCGCTGCCATCAGCCCACCAGTCCGTTATGGCCGATCTCCAGGGACTCCATTGCGGCACCGTTCGAGCCGGCCGAGACGTCCGGTCCCGACCACTTGATCGGGAAGGGCGACGCGAAGCCGAACGTGCGGATCGGAGAGGCCCTCTCGTCCATCAGCGTGATCGTCAGAGAATCCGCCTGTGGACTGTCGAAGAACCAGTTCAGCAACGCGTCCTGCGAGGTCACCCCCCGCCGCAACGAGATCGTCGGATAGCGCGCGCGTCCTCTCAGCCTGTGAACGAAATCATTGTTGCCGCCCTCTGCGTACTCCATGACGTCGTACTCGACCGAGAGGCCCGTGCACTCGCAGAACTGCCCGATCGTGACGCCTGAGATTTCGACCAAGAAGGTGAGGTCAGGTAGAGGGTCGGGGATCGACCCGGCGGCGCCTGAAGCGGTCTGCCCGGCGACTGTATTCGGAGCCATCTGTCAACCCCTTCTGAAGTACGCGCCCGCCAGGTCGCCCCGGCGTTCGCGCTCGACGATCAGGTCGCGGCGAAGACGTGACAGGACCCGGTCATAGAGGTCGTCGAAGTCAGCAGCTTCCTGTCCGCCCGCCTCCATGGCCGAGGTTGGAGCCGAGCTTGGAGGTAAGCCCGGTGCATGTCCGTTCAGTGATACGGCCCCGAGTTCCGTCACCTGTCGCGCCATCCGTGGGCTGCCGCCGTTCGTTGGGGCGGGCGTGACGGGGCTGGGCGGTGGCGGGAAGACGACGGTGGAACGCCCGGACCCATCGCGTTCGTGAGTGATCCCGATCGCGCGGGCCAGTGACTGGCCGGTCGGCCGGTTGGGGGCGCCGCCGCGGGCGAGGAAGGGAAGGCTGGCGAGGAGTTGGGCCTCGCCGGCGGGGAAAGGAGCCTCCTGCGGGGGCGCATCCTGCCGGGGACCGCCTTGCCGTGGAGCACCCGCGGTGCCGGCTGAGGGGATGGTCGTCGGCACACGCCGTGTCGAGAGGGAGCGCGTGCGCCGAGCGCCGGCACGGACGAGCGGCCGCGTCGTGGGGGTTGGGAGCGGGGCGCCGGCCGGAGGCTCATTCGTGTGGGTGAGTTGGTGGTGGCCGTTGGCGGAAGCCGCTGGTGACGCTGCCGTGTCGACCGGTCGGTCCGATCTGCCTGCGATGCGCGGCGCACGAGACCGGATGAGCGCGGCGCGAGGCTTCCGATCGGCCGGTCGACGAACCGCCGCGCGAGCAACACGACCCAGCGGCGACGGGGCGGTTGCGCTGGTGTCGGTGGCGCGGGTGGTCGCGTCGGCGTTGGCGGCGCCAGGCGCCGGCCTGGCGTCCTGTGGGTCAGAATCGCGGCCGGGCGAGTACGCGACGATGGCGCGCTTCCGCGCAACCGCCTTCCCGCGCACGCGCGCGCGGGAGACATCGTGGCCCCGATCGGGGAGGGCTACAGGGACTGGAGACTCCGCCGCGTCCGGAGCGACGGAAGCCGTGGGCGTCGTGAGGGGTGACGCCTCAGCCGCCGTTGTGGCGGGGTGGAGAGAGGCGCCGGCCGGCGGCGTTGCAGGCGTCGCGTCGGAGTTGCGGTCGGACAAACCCGCGACGGCGGCCCGCGTCCGCGGAAGCGCGTTCCCACGGACCCGCGCGCGCGGGACGCTCGGGCCGTGCCCGTCGGGGTCCGCGCGAGCCGGAGACTCCCGCCGATCCCCGGCAGAGGCGGCCGTGTCTGGGGCGCGGACGGTCGCCGTTCTCCCGGCGGCGGGGTCGCGGACGGCAGAAGCGGCGGGCGCCGCCAGGAATGGCGCCGCAGCCGCCGGGGTCGCGGCGTTGGAGGACGCGCCGCCCGGCGACGCGGCGTCCGGTGGATCGGAGCCGGCATCGCGCGAACCCGCAACAGCCTCAGACTTACGCGCAACCGCATTCCCGCGCACACGCAGGCGCGGGACGCTCTGGCCCTCATCCGCGGGCGCAGACACGGAAGACTTCGCCGCGTCCGGGGCCGGCGCCGGCGTGTCCGTCACCGCGGCTGCGTCCGGGGCGACGGGATCGGGGTCGGGCATGCCGGCGACGGTGGCCCGCTTGGGTGCAACCACGTTTCCGCGAATTCCCGCGCGTGGGATGCTCTCGCCCTGCCTGGATGGATCCCCGGGGACCAGAGACTCGGCTTCGTCCCGGCCAAGGACCGGTGTTTCAGCGGCCGGAGGTGCCTCGGTCGCGCCGGTGGCGGCGGCGGGGGCCCGGGCGGCCGGAGCGGTGGGTGGCGCCGCAGCGGCCGCGGGCGGAGTGTGAGAAGAAGCGCCAGCCTGCTGCGTGCCGTCCGGTGGGTCACGGTCGCGGTCGCGAGCACCCGCGACGGTGGCAGGTTTACGGGCAATCGCCTTCTCGCGCGAATGCGCCCGCGGGGCGCTCGCCGTCTGACCGGATGAATCGCCAGAGGGCGGAGATTGCGCTGCGCCTGGGTCCGGGGCGGATGTGTCACCAGCCGGGTGTGTCTCGCTCCCTACGGTGGGGGCGGCGGGCGCCAGGGCGGTGGCGGGGACCCGGGCGGCAGCGGGGGCTCGGGCGGCAGCGGGGGCCCGGGCGATCGGAGCGGTGGGTGGCGCGGCAGGGCGCTCCGGCGAGGCCTGGGCAGAGGCACCGGCCGCCGGCGCGACATCGGCCTCCGGTGGGTCGGGATCGCGTTCGCGGGAACCCGCGACCATCGCCGGCTTCCGCGCAACCACGTTCCCCGCAACCACGTTCCCCCGCACGCGCGCGCGCGTAACACTCGGGCCGTCACCGGCTGGGTCGACAGGGACCGGGGACTCGGCCGTGCCCCCGGGCGGCGGCGATGTCCCGACAGCCGAAGTCCCCCCGGTCGCCTCGGCCCTCGGGACCGGCGAAATCGACGGCGTCGGCTTGGCGGAAGTGTCCGTCGCAGTAGATCCTTCAGCCGCTTGTTGCTCTGCCCGGGCTAGGGATGGGGCACCAGCCGGCGATCGCGCGGTCTCTATCGGTGACGCGGTCTTGGTCGGTGGCCCAGTCTCTGCCGGTCGCGCGGTCTCTGTCGCTGGCGCGGTCTTGGTCGCTGGCCCGGTCTCTTCCCGCGATGCTGAACGCGCGACGTTCCGCGAAACGGAAGGCGACGGCTGTGCGTGTTCCGCGCGACGGGGCGCGTTCACCGCAGATGGTGGTTCCTCGTGCTGGGGCGCCGTTTCGGTCACGCCGGAGGACGCTGGTGCCGGGTCGACCTGGGTGGACCGAGGGGCTGCGTGCCGCGGTCTCGCCGCCGCCGGCGCAAGGCGAAAGCGACCTCCTTGCCAAGCCGGCATGGCTCGCGGAAGGTCCGCCCGCGGAGTTGGTGGTGACTCCTGCGTACCTGGCTGCGAGATCGGGTCGCGTGCCGAGGGGGCTGCCTCCGGTCTCACGTCGGGCGTCGCTCCGCGTGCCGTGTCGCCTGGTGGCGCGGGCGGGTTGCTCGTTGCCGGCTGAGCGGTGTTGCGGGCCACTGGAGTGGCTGGGGGGACCTCGGCGGAAGTGGGAGATTCCCGTCTCGCGAGGACCGTCGAGTGGGTGGTTTCGCTCCTGGCCGTCGCGCGCGTCAGCGCGGTGTCCTCATCCGTTGCCACTGGCCGAGCGGTCGCTGCCTGACCTGACGCCTCGGTCCTGGTCACTGCAGCGTCTGGTCCTTCGGTCTGCGGCTGTTCAGGGGACCTCGCCGCTGCGGCTTTCGGCGGCACGCGGCGCGCCAGGCCGGCCGGACGTAGCCTCCGGAGTGGTCGAGAAGATCCGACGCCGGCGTTCTCCGCGCCTGACGCGGTCTCAACATTGCCGCGGACTCGGCGTGGTCTCGTCGGTGTCCACGGCCGGGTTCGTTTCGACCGTGTCCGACCGCGGCGCGCGCGCGATCGCTGCCGGCGCGGACTGGGTGGCCTCGATCGTTGCGGGTGTCGCCGGCGTGGCAGTGGATCGTGGCGATACCCGACCAAGTGGAGAGGGTCGCATCGCCGGCGGAGATGGTGATCGACGCAACAACGGCGTACTGGCCCGCGCCAACGATCGTGTTCCCCCCGCTTGCGCGGGCGTCTCGTGCCTCATGACGCCGGACCGTGCGGTCGGCGCCGTCTCAGGTCCGCGAGCCACGGAATCGGAACCCGGCGACGCATCACTCGGTCCCTCATCGCGGCCATCCCCCCCGGCCTCAGCCGTAGCACCGAGGGACGGCGACGGGTCGCCGTGCACGCCCCGATCGCTCTCACGCGGTTCCTCCACTCGACGTTGCGGTCGCTCCGGCGATCGCGCCAACGACGCCCTTGGCGAAGCGGGCCGGACGGACGGGCCCTCCTCGATCCGTGGGCGCGGCACCGTGGACCGTGCCACCTTCCGCGCGGCTGGGGGTGGCGCCGGCTTGAGCGCGCTCATCGGCAGCATGCTTGGCCCGAGCTCGCCGAGGAATAGCCACCGGGCGGCCTCGTCGCTGATGCCGCCGGGTCGGGGGACTGCGACGGCCGGCTCTGCCACCGGCTGCTCTGCGACCGCCTGCTCTGGCGGCAGAGACGGCGCGCGCCCGCGGCCGTCGGGCGGCCGGACGTCCCGAACCGGCAGCAGGCGTGGCCCTCGTCCGCGCGTCGGATTCCGGTGGCGCGCCGCCGTCTGCGCGGCGAATCTCGCGCCGCCCGCGCGCGCGAGCCGAACCGAGCGCGCCAGGATCCTTCGCCCGACAGGCGCGGGATTGAAGGTTCCCTGCTCAGTCACACCCGAGACACCCCCGTGGTCGGTCACGTCGGAACCCACCCTGCCAAGCCGTCAGCCTCCGTGAGGAATCGGCGGCGGTCGCGATGCTCGAGGTCGAGCAACGCGTCGAGCGGCCAGTGAAAGTCGTGGGCGAGCCGGGCCATCTCCGCGTACAGCTCATGCGGAGATGGCCGCATCATTCCCCCTGCGGCCCATCCCGTATCTCGCTGAGGTCAACTTCGAACTCCTCCTCGCAGTGCGGGCAGGAGATGACCCCGACCGCGTCGCCGTTCGTGTTGAGCCGTTCATAGAGCTGCTGGAGGTGGTCGAAATCGGCCGCGTACAGACCCTCGACGAGCTCCGGAGTAACGTCGGTGATCTCACCGATTCGCGTCACCACGCGCGACAGCAGGAGCACGGCGAGGTATGCCTCGTTGTGGCGCACAGCGGGGTCGCGCAGCGGCTCGATCTCATCACGCGCAGTCGCGAGCCGCATGATGCCTTCTCGGTGCACCGCCCCCGAGTCATCCACGTAACCACGCGGCAGCATGAATTCGAAGTCAGTCCTCATCACACCACCAACGGCGCTGGGGCCGAGGGTTCTTGTCACTCCTTCCCGCCTACTGGCGCGTCATTCCCTCGTGGGCGATCTCGATCTCCTCCACCATCACCTCGTTGCCGCCGGCGCTCAGCCCGGGAGCGCTGTACCGGCATGGCCACGCATTGATGAAGTTGTAGGTGACGACTGTGGTACCTGACCAGTCGATCACCGTGATAGTCACCTCTTTCCGGGCCTCGGCGATCTGACCGTTGATCACCTGCTGGCGCCACGTCCAGAGCGCGTTGTTGCTGTCGACGCCGCGCTTTAGGGTGATGTTGTTCCACTTGATCTGACCCGGGAACTTCTGCACCTGTGACTTGCCCTGCGCGTCACTCGTGGTGTGGGTGACGACCTCGTTCTCGCTCGCGATGCCGTCGACCTCTCTGAAGAACCCGGCGGTCTCCGCGCCGCCCAGCGAAAGCGTGAAGTAATGCCCGCCGGCGGTTTTCTGATCGGTTTCCGCTGCTGCCATGTCTCACAACTCCTTTCGAGCTATTCAGCCCCAGCTTGGACCTGGAATTGCCTGATGCGGAATACGACGAACTCAGCCGGCTTGACTGGCGCGATCCCGACTTCGACCGTGACCTGTCCCGCCTCGACCATGTCCGGTGGATTGGTTTCCTCGTCGCACTTGACGAAGAACGCCTGATCTGGCGTGGCTCCGAACAACGCCCCGCTCCGCCAGGTCCGGGTCAAGAAGTTCGACGCCGAGATCTTCAACGACATCCACAGCCGCTGGTCGTTGGGCTCGAACACGGCCCATTGGGTGCCCTGCATGATCGACTCCGAGATGAAGTTGAAGAGCCGGCGCACGTTGATGTAGCGCCATTCCGGATCGCTCGACAGCGTGCGGGCTCCCCACACGCGGATCCCGCGACCCGGGAACGCCCGGATGCAGTTGATCCCAGCCCGGTTGAGGCTGTCCTGCTCGGCTCCCGTCAGTTGATAGCCGAGTCCGTTGGCGCCGAGCACGACCTCATTCGCGGGCGCCTTGTGCACGCCGCGGGTCGAGTCGGTCCGGCACCAGATGCCCGCGACGTGACCGCAGGGCGGGACCTGGATCGGCCGCTTCGTGATCGGATCAAGGACCTCGATCCAGGGCCAGTACATCGTCGCGAACTTGGAGTCGAGGTTGGAGGTGAGAACCCAATCGAGCACCTCGGTCGGCTTGCGGTCCGGCGGAGGATCGAGAATCGCCATCCGCTGCCCGGCCATCTCACAGCCTTCGATGATCTTGCTCTGGAGGGCGCGCAGGATCGTCTCTTTCTCGGCGACGCTGCCGTTGCCGTTGCCGTCACCCAGCATCGCCATGAGGTCCGGGACGCACACCATCGTCACTTCCTCGACGGCGGTCACGCCCTCAAGCCCCTCGCGCTCGGCGGCGTCTCCCTCCACTTGCTCTTGACTCAGAGCCGATGGGACGACCGACGGAACGTTGAGCCGGTACGTTCCCGGCAGGAGCTTCTGTATGTCGCCGGCCTCGGCCTTGGCCTCGGTGACCGTGACGTACTTCGACTTGTCCGTCACCGTCTTGGCGAGGTCCTTCAGGAGCAGGCCTTCGTACGGCGCTTCCGTCAGCCGGCCGGCCTTGATCGTCAGCCGGTACGTCTTCTCGTCCCCGTTGCCGTTCTGGCCGTTCTGGCCGCGCTTTGGCGGATCCTCGGCCAGTTCCGCCGTGATCGGCTCGGGCGCCCCGTCCTTGGCGACGATGTCGAACGCCGCCGGATGCTCCTTCTCACCCGAGGGAAGCGCCACCATCTCACCCGATCTCAGGGATGCCTTGGGCGGGCTCTCCTCCCCGCCGACTCGCACGACCCAGCAAATGGTGCCGCCGTTGTGGAAGAACCCGTACACGGCGTGCGCCAGGTAGGCGCCCTCCATGAAGGGCGTCGGGTTGGGCGAGTCCGGGTCGCTGTAGGTCCGCTCGAACTGCGACCAGTTGGCGATTTGTTGCGGGACGCCAACCGGGCCGCCGGGGGCCAGGCCGACGAACGCCGCGACCGACGTCCCCACGCCCTCGATCGGTTTCGATGCGGCCGGAATCTCCTCGACGTAGACGCCCGGGGTCAGGTAGTTCGGCATTTCACTCCTCGATTCGTTGTCGGCTCCCTCTAAGCTCGTTGCGCAGCGCTTCCAAAACGGGCGGCGGGATCAACCGGGGCCGCCCGGACGGCGGGTCGAGAATCGTCGGCCACACCTCGTCGCGGGGCAGCATGATCAGCTTTGCGTCAGGCGCGGCGCGCCTCAGGCGCTCACGGAGCTCGGGGGCGCCGTGGCTGTCGCCGTCGATCACGATCACATCCGGCGTCGCGATCGAAGCGGTGAAGACAATCCCCTCCTGACTTTGCTCTTGGCCGATCACCTCGATTCCGTCGTCGGCGAATTCCTGGACGATCCCGGACCGCATAACCGTGTCCAGATTCGCCAGTAGGACTCGCGCAATTTGGCGCTGGGCCATCGACTGAACTCTGGCGTTTCCCGGCTCGGCTGACCAGAGCCGGGAGGGCAACCATTCGGGCAGCATTCGCTGCCCGTTTGCACCCGTCAGCGCCGCTGCGCCCCGGAGCGCATCGACACCCGCAGATCGCGAGAGGGCCGCGGGATCCGGAACTCGGTTTCGCCTTCGGACCCGTCTTCCGCCCGGACCCGGCACCGGTGCGAGCCATCCGCCACACCTGTGAACGAGAAGCGTCCGTCGCCCGCGCTTTGTGCCCACTTCCCGATGTCCGGCAATGCCAGCCACGCACCGGCGATCGCGTGGTCGTCTTCACCGACAAGAATCCCGTCGACCCTCCGCATCTCCTCTACGACATTGCGGTCGGCGCCGAGACGGCGTGCCGCAACCTCCCGGCGCAGCACCTCCGGGCCGCGCTGGACGGTCACGCCGGCTTCGCATGAGAGCGTGACGATGTAGTCGATCGACGCCTTGTATGAGCCGCCGATCGCGTTCCAGAAGTCGGCTTTTCCGTCCTCACGAGCGACGCCGATTCGCGTCGTCAGCGGATACCGCTGCGCGGCGGGTTCGGTTAGGTCGCCGGCCAGACAGTCGGACGGGAGGCGCTCGTGCGCGAACAGCACCGCCAGCACCTGCGAGAGCAAGCGGTGTTCGTCCTCGATCGCCCGCGCCCAGGCGGTGACCGCGTATGAGCACTGCAGCCGGAGTGGGGGTCGCGCCATACGCGCGCTGCCGTTCTCGCGATGCTCTCGCCACTCGGCTTCGCGCAGATCGCTCGCTTCGCGCAAGTCGTAGAGAAACAGGTTCACCGTTGGCCCTGATAGGGCCACCGCCCACTCCCGGGCAGGCGCATCAAACGCCACGGACACCCCCCCGAACCCATGCTGCTCGAACTCTCTCGTGAGCAGCCGCCGGAGCGACTCGTCGAGGTCCGCGAGCATCGTGTTCAGCGGCACCTGGATCGTCAGGCTCATCGTTGCTCAGCCTACGTCAAGGCGGTCGCGCCGGAAAGGGGCGAGCGCCTCTCAGGCGGGCACATCTCTCGCCCGAACAGGCAGAGTTCAGTGCACCCCCGTGTCACTCAGCCCCGCACGGAAGCGGTCGAAGTCAGACTCCAAGGTGAGACGACCCAGCTTCAGATACTCCGCGAAGACGGCCTGGAGCAGATGGCGCATCGCGATCGTCCCACCATCGTCGGCCGCGAGGAAGGCGGCCGCTAGCGCGCAGTTGCGGATCGAGCCGCCGGAGAGCCTGAACTTGCCCGCGAGAACATCCAGATCGATGTCGTCGGCGACGGGTGCGCGCGCCGGCAACAACGTGCGCCAGATGGCCCGTCGCTGGTCGCTCTCCGGGAACGGGAACTCGATTGCCAGATCCAGCCGCCGTAAGAAGGCGTCGTCGATGTTGCTGCGGAGATTCGTCGCCAGGATGACCGCACCGTCGTAGCTCTCCATCTTCTGCAGCATGTAGGCGACTTCGATGTTTGCGTACCGGTCGTGAGCATCCTTCACCTCGGAGCGCTTGCCGAACACCGCATCGGCCTCATCGAAGAACAGGATCGCGTTCGAATCCTGCGCCGCGGCAAAGACCCGGTCCAGGTTCTTCTCGGTTTCACCGATGTACTTGGAGACGACGGTCGCAAGGTCGATTCTGTACAGCTCCAGCCCGAGCTCACCGGCCAGCACGCGCGCAGCCATCGTCTTCCCGGTGCCGGACTCACCGAAGAACAGCACCTTGACCCCATGGTCGCCGGCGCCAGTCGCGTCGAACCCCCAGTCGCAGAGAACGAGCTCGCGGTGACGCAGGTACGCCGAGATCGACCTCAGCATCGCGAGTGATCGCTCAGGCAACACCAGCTCCTGCCAACGCTCGCGGCCGGGCAATGGCACCGCCAGCTGCTCGAGCTGACGACTCGATGCGCGCCGAGCGCCGAGATGCAGATCGTCCAGGCTGGGCTCGCTTCGCCCGCCGGCGGCAGCACACAGTCGTGCCAGGCGGGCGGCCCGGGCGATCTGCGTCGCGCTGTGGCGGAACTTTGCCGCGAGCAGATCGGCGTCATCGCCGTTCACATGCCGTCTCCAGAGCACTCGTCGCTCGGCCACCGTCGGCGCGGGTACCTCGACCATGGCCGCACCGAGCGGGTCGAGCCAGGCGAGTCCATCGCGGCGCGGCGCCCACAGCAGCAGGCCGTGAGCGCGGAGCGCGAGCGCCGCGGTAACCGCCCGATGCTCGTCGGGCCCCAGGTCCTCGGTGACCGTCACGCACACTCGCCCTCCGGCCAACCGTGCCTCCAGGATCGCCGCCGCGGCTGCCGCGTCGGATCGGATGCACGCGTCGTCGATTGCCATCACCGGCGCCTCCAGGGCTGCCGCAAGCAAGTCGACGCCGTCGGGACCGCAAACCAGCACTGGGCCGTCGTCGGCTTGCGCCAGCATCCGGCGAAGCTCCAGCACCGTCCGATCGCGCCCGAGGCCGTCTGTCGGTGCCTCGACCCGCCGCGGGTCGTCGGGTGAAGTGGGCTCCAGCCGTGCGCCGAGGACGTGGCATGCGAGCGGTTCAGCGACCTTCAGCAGGCGCTCCGCGAGCGGCACCGCCTCATCGCCCTCGAGAAGTCGTATCGCGCCCGTCTGGCGCAGTGGTCGGTCGCGCGCAAAGCGAGCAAGCACGTCGCGCGACTCATACCCGGCCGCTGACAGAAGTCGGGCGGCAAGCCGCGGACTGAGGAGCTTGCGGGTAAGGTCGTCGTGGAGATAGCCCAGAAGCCGCCCGTACCGCGGATCGAGCTCAGGCGCCAGGCACAGGGCGAGCAACGCCGCGTCCAGCTCGTCGAGGTCGAGCTTCCTGGCGGCGTCGCCGAGGGCGGCGTCCACGGGCATCTGACGCGCAGAGCGAGCCAGCGTCAGGGCGAGATCATCCGAGACATACAGCCCGCGGAAGGGATCGGTGGGATGCGCATCGGTCGCCGCCACCTGCTCCACTGCGGCGTGAATCAAGCTGGCGACGTCGTTGAAGCTCACGCCCTCCGCTCCGTCAGACGAACGCCCTGGGCGCGGTGATCGCGTTGCGGTCGTGGCTCTAGGGGAGCTCACGAGCCGCCGCGTCAGCCTCGGCCTCGAGCGCATCGCCTGGCTCGGTTACGGTCAGCGGTCCGGAGATGCTCGCACCCCGCTGCTGGACTACGTGTGTGAGCTCGTGGGCGATGAGCTCATCTCCACCGCTCGTGCCCGGGCGGTACTCCCCACGCCCGAAGTAGATATCGGTACCTGTGGTGAACGCGCGAGCCGACACCGATTGGGTCAATGCATCGGCCGTATCACCGGTATGGACGTGTACGTCGTCCAGCGAATCGCCGAGCATCGGTGCCGCACGGTCGCGGACTTGCCGGTCGACGGGCGACCCGGAGCCTCGTGTCCGAGCGATCGCGTGCTCCACGTCCGGGTGCACACGGCCGTACGGCAGCAGTCCTGCCCCGCTCCGAGCGAAGGCCGAGAAGGCGACGTTGCCCATCGCCGACGTGAGATCCGACAACCGGTCGTCCGCCGAGGGCGCCTGGGCAGATGCATGCTCGCGCTGCGCGTCGGCGCGCGCTTCGCCCGGCTGACGGCGCCCATCCCAGCGTGTCATGGTCGCGAGCATAGGTGCTGCGACGGGGCGAGTCCACCGGCCCGAGCCATCGGGGAGGGCGGTTTGCCCGAACGGGCAAACCCCGCGCCGGTCGGGCGATGGCTGCGGTATACCACGTTCTCGGCGCGGCCTTAGAGTCGGTTCAGCGAGGTGAACTCGGAGGGCGAAGGTGGACGTTGAAGTGGCGGCGGCCGGGGTGAAAGGCCATGGGGTCTTCGCGCTGAGGGAGTTCGTGCGAGATGAGACGGTGATCGTCGGAAGGGCGATTGACTACCCGCCGCGGCGAACCCGTATGTCGGTGCAAGTCGATTGGGGGCAGCACGTTGAGATGGATGCTCCGGCCACCCTGCTGAATCACAGCTGTGTGCCAAACCTCGGCGTGCGCGGGAACGCGTGGTCTGCCTACGACTTCGTCGCGCTGCGGGGCATTCCTGCGGGCGAGGAACTCGCCTTCGACTACGCGATGACCGAGCACTCTCTGGTCGCACCGTTGTCATGCTGCTGTGGCGGCGCGCTCTGTCGGGGGGAAATCCGGCCGTGGAGCGACCGCGACGACGAGTGGCGCGAGCAGAACGCGAACTGGATCGCACCGTATCTTCGGGTTGCCCCGGTTCGCACCATCGCCCGATCTGGAACGCCGCTGGCCCGTCGATGAAGGTGTGCGTCCTCTACTGCAGCGACGAGGTCTCGCCGGAGGGCGTGCCGGCGCCCGCACGAGCGCCCATCGAGTTGGCAGCGTACGGTCCCGGGCACGAGTACGCCTACCACGAGTTGACGAAGGCCACCGCGGTTCGAGACTTGCGGAGACTGGCCGGCGGCGACTTCGACGTTTTCCTCAACCTGTGCGATGGCGCGTGGGACGAAGCTCGCCCCGGGATCGAGGTGGTCGGGGCGCTCCAGCGGCTCGAGCTGGCCTTCACCGGCGCCGGAACGGCCTTCTACGAGCCGACGCGCGAAGCGATGACGCTCGTGTGCCACTACCTCGACATCGGGTTTCCGCGCGGGGTCGTAGCTCGCCGCGGCGATGACCTCGCCGTAATGATGTCGAAGCTCCGGTTCCCTCTGATCGTGAAGCATCCGAACAGCTACAACAGCATCGGCTTGACACCCGCCTCCAAGGCGCACACAGCGCCCGAGTTGGAAGCGCAGGTCGAAGTGATGACCGAGCGGTTCGGCGGCGCCCGGGTGGAAGAGTTCGTCGACGGTCGCGAGTTCACGGTGCTTGTAGCTGGGCAGACGGAGTCGCGCTCGGCGCCGAAGGCGTATGCCCCCGTGGAGTGCGTGCTTCCACCGGGCGAGACGTTCAAGCACTACGACCTGAAATGGCGCGACTACCGGCGATTGGAGTGGCGGCCCGTGACCGACGACGCACTTGCGCGCGAACTCATGCGAATCTCAGTCGCGCTGTTCGAAGGCCTCGGCGGCAGCGGCTACGCGCGCTGCGACATCCGTGTCGATAGCACCGGGATCCCGTACATACTCGAGATCAATCCGAACTGCTCTGTGTTCTATCCGCCAGACGCGCCCGGGGGAGCGGACGCGGTGTTGCTGAGCATCCCGGGGGGCCACGAGGATTTCATCGACACGATCCTCGCCGACGCCGTGGCCCGTCGGCGCGCCAGCCGGCGCCGCTATGTGGTCGAGTTCAGTTGCGAACAGGCCGGCTATGGAATGTACGCCGCCACGTCGATCGCGCCAGGAGACCGGATCAGCCGTGGAGAGGAGCAACCGCACACCCTCGTCACGCGAGCCCACGCCCTGGCGAACTGGCCGCCGCGCGAGCGGCGCTGGCTCGAACAGTACGGCTACCCCCTGAACGACGAGGTGCTGGTCACCTGGAGCTCAGACCCCGAGCAGTGGTCGCCTATCAACCACTCGTGTGATCCGAACGCGTGGATCGAGGGTCTCGACCTTGTGGCGCGGCGAGGAATCGAGGCCGGCGAGGAAATCACCGTGGAGTATGCGACGTTCATCGCGGGTACAGGCGCGTCCTTTGACTGTCATTGCGGCGCAGGCGGCTGTCGCGGGAGAATCACACCAGCGGACTGGCAGTTGCCCGAGATGCGCCGTCGCTACGCGGAGCATTGCTCTGCATACATCGCCGGCAAGTGGGCCAGCCTGGTCACCTACGCCTGACCGCGCATCTCCGCGTGGTCGCACACCGCCCGACGTTCGCCGGCGTGCGGTCTTACCTCAAGTCGAGCGCCGACGCGCTTCAATCGGTGCGGGCCGCCCCCGCGGTGCGCGGCTATGTGGGCTCCATAGCCCTTCTCGATCTCGCCCAGTACACGTCCGGAATGGTGATTTGGCTGTACGTGTTCACTCGGGGAGGCACCGACGCCATCTCGCTTCTCGTCATCACCAGCTCGGGCACCGTCGCGCTTCTGGCCGCGCCGATGAGCGGCTTCGCCGACCGCTACGGCCGCGGACGGATCGCCGCCGTCGCGGCGCTGCTCCGCGCCGGGGTCCTGGTGGCGATGGCGGTGAGCATCGCGGCGAAGTGGCCGGTCGGGACGACGATTGTGCTCGCGGGAGTAGAGGGCGCGGTCTACTCGGTCGGGGCTCCGGCTCTGCGCGCGCTGGCGCCGACCTTGGTGCAGTCCCCCAGCGAACTGGGCTCGGTCAACCTGATCATCTCGCTGGGGCTGGCCTTGGCGGTCTTCCTCGGCCCGCTCGTAGGGGGTCTCGCCTACGAGCTGGCCGGGGCAGTGCCCGTGGTGGCGGTCGTCGCCGCGGTGTTTGCGCTGAGCTACCCACGGCTCTCCCGTTTCCAGCAGGAGGGTCCGCCGGTAGATGCCGAGCGCGCGACCCAAGCACGGCATCGGACGCTCAGCGTGGCGCTCGCGGGGCTGCGCGCAGCCGCTTCGGACCGAGATATCGGGCTGACGTTGCTCGTGTTCTGCGGCTATTCCTTCGCGGTCGGCATCCTCGACGTGGTGCTGATCGTGATCGCGCGCGACGTTCTGCACCAGTCCGATAGCGGCGCCGGAATGCTCTACTCGGCGTTCGGAGTCGGGGGGCTGCTGGCCGGCGTCGGAATCGGACAGCTCGTGCGCGCGCGCCTCGCGCGTGTCTTCGGGATCGGGGTCATGCTGTGGGCCGTGCCTATCGCCGGGATAGCGTTTGTCGCGCAGGCGGCCATCGCGTGGGTGTGCGCATTCTTCGCTGGTATTGCGGGCACGGTGGCTCAGGCAGCAGGCGACACGGTCTTGCAGCGCGCGACGCCAGATCGGTTGATGAGTCGCGTGCTGGGCGCATACGAAACGCTCACCGGCGTTGCCTACATGGTGGCGGCCTTGGTACCGGCGATTCTGATCGCCTCGCTCGGGGTCCGCACCGTGCTCGTGCTGGGAGCCGCCGTGGCGCCGCTCGTCGTGATCTGCTGCTGGCCCGGGCTTCTCCAGCTCGACCGTGACCTCGACGTAGACGACGAGCGCCTGAAGCTGGTATCGAGCGTCCCCTGGCTCCACACGGGTTCGCTGGCCGAGCAAGATCGGCTGGCGGCGCTCCTCGAGGAGCAACCCGCTGCTGCGGAGGAGGTCATCATCTACCAGGGGGAGCCCGGTGTCCGCTTCTACATCCTGCGGTCGGGTGCGGCGCGCGTGCTCGTCGACGGCCGCGAGGTCGGCCGTCTGGGCTCCGGAGACTGGTTCGGCGAGGTGGCGCTGCTGAGCTCCATTCCCCGCACCGCGACCGTGCAAGCCACGGAGAGGTCGGTCCTGCTGTCACTGGCGGGCGATGATTTCCACCGTGCGCTCGCAGGTCCCGGGGCCGGCCTCCGCGGAGAGTCATCGCACATTCTCGGGCTGCAATCGCTCCGGTCTCCGGGGGATCTGGTGTGGCCGGCTCGCGACACCAGCCGTGGGCTGACCATCCCGGCCGGGGCGGCCATCGAGGACCCACGCCGCCGCGCCGATCTGCTCACAGGGCTCCCGCTGCTCTCGTACCTTTCGACGTCCGCGGTGGCGCGGATCGCATCCGTGTCGAGCGTCGAGCACCGACAGCGGGGGGAGATCATCCTCGCCGAGGGATCCCCTCCCGGCGATGCGTACATCATCTGGGAGGGGCACGTCGAGATCTCCCAACGTGGACGTCCCAGACGCGTCGCCGGTGCAGGCGAACTGATCGGGGCGATCGCCACCCTCCACGGCGGAACCCTCACCGAGGCGGCGGTGGCGCTCGACGACGCGATCCTGCTCACACTCCCGCGCAAGGAGTTGCTCGCCGAGTTGACCGCCGGGTTAGACGCGCACGACGAGGCCGAATCGGTGCCGGCAACCTCGGAGGAATCGGGCTGATCGACCGGCCGTGCCCGTCAATGACGACATGTTGCCCGATGAGGCAGAAGACGGACGTCGGTCATCTCGGATCGAGGATGATTCGAGGGACCGCATCGGCGACGGCGGCAACGAGCAACACGGTTTCCGAGAGGCGGCGGAGCACGGTGGAAGGATCAGCGCGATCTGAGGCGATGTCGTACGAGGCAGACGCGACTGACCTCGGCGTGCCGGAAGAGGGGCTCGCCGTCGGCGGATGGCGGATCAGCCCGCGCGTCCGGTTCATCTTCGCCGGCCTCGCGGCCATCGTCGCCTTCGACGCTCTGCATGAGATCTTTGGCGTCGCAGGCTCTGGCTACAGCAATCTGATCGACAGCTACTTTTACGATGCAGCGGCGACCGGCGCCGGCATCCTCATGCTGGTCCGCGGACTCGGCGATCCCACCGACCGCGGCTGGGTGCTCTTGAGCCTTGGCACGTTCAGCTGGGTCGTAGGTGACATCCTGGTCGACGTCAATGTCGGGATCGGCCACGACGTTGATGTGTCGGATATTTTCTGGCTGGGGTGGTATCCGCTCGCGGCGGGCGGCCTCATGATGCTCGTCCGTTCCCGCTTCAAAGATTTCGATTTCGCGCGGTGGATAGATGGGATCGCACTCGCGCTCGTGGTGGCTACGCCAGCGGTCGCTCTCTCCCTCCAGCCAGCGGTCGACGAGTCGCGAAGCGTGAGCCTCCTCGGGCACATAGTCGACATCGCATACCCGGCGGGCGACATCCTTCTGCTCGGGTCGACCATAGGAGTGATCGCTCTCACCGGCTGGCGCCCGGGGCGCGCGTGGTACCTCCTGACTCTGGGTCTGTCGATCTGGGTGGTCGCCGATGCCCTCTACTCCGTGCAGAAAGTGAAAGAGACCTATGTGGCCGGGGTGTATGACTACCTATGGCCGCTAGGTCTGCTGTTTGTCGCGTACGCCGCTTGGCAGCCTCGGGTCGACCACACGACGCCGGAGTTCTACGGATGGAAGGCGGTGCTCCTCCCGGTCGCCTGCCAGGTCTTCGCCTTGGCGACACAAATCTGGGGACTGTTGGCCACGCTCGGCGAGAGCGAGCGGATCATGACGATTGCCGTCCTCACGGTCGTGATCGTTCAGCTCTACGTGAGCCGACCACAGCGGCTGGCCGACGCGCGTCCGGTCGTCGAATCGCGCGCTCCGCCGGCTGTCAGTTCAGACCACGACGTGATACCGCAGGCGTAGTTTGGAGACTGTCCGTGCGGGTGCGCGGGCGAGCGGTCCTCAGCGACTCGTCGAGGTTGCGAGCACTCGGATCGCGTACCGACTCGGAGCGACCGGGACCACCGGCTCGGGAATCTGGTCCAGCCGACTGATCAGCTGCGTCCACTCGCCAGGCTGGAGACTGGCCCCGACCTGGCCGCCGAGCCCGCGGCCCTGGCCGGCGGTGGGCAGGAAGCGGATCTCGATCCGGTTGGCGTCATCGGCCCTGGCCAGGGTGTTGCTCTGGCCCCGGTAGCTCATCAGGCTGATGACCTGTGCCGGCCTGAACGTCCCCTGGAGAGTGAGCATCTGCCTGATCGCGAGGTCGGAGAGCGAGCCGGCGCCCTGGTGCCCGAGCACCGGCTGGTGATCGAGCGCGGTGATCTCGATTGTCGGATCCGAAACCGTTGATCGGCCCGACCGCGGAAGCAGACCGTCGCAACCGGTGCCCGTAACCGTGGGACTCATTCCGGATGCTGACAAGAACTCGAGCACCCCGAGTATCCGGCGGTCGACCAGTCCGGCGGTCACCTGGCGTCGCTCGCAACCGTCCAGTTGGACCTCCCGGTCGGCCAGGACGCGGGCCTCGAGCTGCTCTTTGGACATCAGGAGGAGCTGACCGATGCTCGGACTCCTACCGAGGAACGGATTCATCCCCGGCGCGCGATAGACCGCGGTTGCCGCCAGAAGCCTCCAGCCATCGAGGATCGGCTTCGGGTCGATGTAGGGAGCCCCCACCCCGGCCGGTCTGATCTTGAACATCAGCCCGGCTCGCCCGCCGTTCGGGGACCGGCCGACCCGACCGAGGATCGTGCCGGCGACCACGATTGCGCCGGCGCGAAGCGGGCTCAGCGTGTACTGGTTGCGCGGGAGGTGAAGGGTGTCGGAGAAGTAGCTGTCGAAGCGTGTCGGGGTGACCGGCTCGCTTTCGATCTGCAGATTCCCGCCGGCGGCGTAGGAGGCCGGGCGCGATGGGTCGGCGAACAGCCGCTCCTTGACCAACAGCGTCGGGGACGACCAAAGTCCAGCGAACACGATGGGCGCGACGTTGGTCTGGATTCCGGCGCTCGCCGGCGCGCTCGACCCACCCGGATCGGCCGCCCAGCCCGGCAGCTCTCCCGGCCCCGGTGCGTTCGTCTCGAGCGACTTCGGGACCGCGTACATCGTGGCAACCGAGCCCAGATCCGCGTAGGTGTAGAGGTTGCCGCTGGCGTCGCGCAACTCGATGTACCGACCCAGGGACCGGCTTTGCCCGAGTGCCACGATCGTGCCGTCGTTGACCGCGATCACCGGCGCGCCCGGCTTGGCGAAGATGGTCGTAGGGGTGGCAGCCGGGTTCGAGATGACGGCGATCGACGCGCCGGTGTCCCCGGCGCCCTGGCTCTCCAGTCTGGTCACGCCGGCATCGAGATAGCTCGCCGGAGCGGCCACCGGGAAGCGCCCTTCGACCAACTCGCTGAGCGCGTTGATCAGCCCTCCGGGCATCCCGGCGATCAGTTCGGCGCGCACCAGCACCGACTGCACGTACCAGGAGGCGTGGTTGTACGCATAGATCGCGCTTGCGAGATTCGTCGAGGCGCCGGCGGCGTGCAGGTAGCGGGCGGCGGCGAAGATCGCGTCGACCGGGTTGTATGGGTCGGCGTAGCCGGAGTTGGTTGCGTCGACGCCGTAGCGTTCCCAGGTAGAGGGCAAGAACTGCATCCAGCCGACGGCACCCGCGCTCGAGATCGACAGGTTCCGCCCGTAGTCGGTTTCGACCTCATTGATCGCCGCCAGCACTGGCCACGGAACGTCGTACTCGATCCCGGCGGCCTGGTAGATGGGGAGCAGGAACGGCGGGATCTGAAAGCTCGAGATGAAGAAGTCGGGGATCGTGGACGGTGGCGGGGGAAACGTGAACGAGAACGGAGAGCCGCTCGTGGCCGGCGTCGCGCTCGCGCCACCGCTCGGCGGACTCAGTGCGGGCGCCGCCGACTGGCGCGAGGTTACGGTTGGGTGGTGCCGCTGTTTGGCCGGACGCACCCGGCAGTTTGGCCGCTCTGGATGGCGCCGGCGGCCGCGCTGGCGACCGCTCTGCCGCCGCGGGTGCAGTCGGCACTTCGCGCTCGAGCCGCCCGGACTCCGGGACTTCGCGGGCGTTACCGTGACCGTCACGGTCGTCGTCGTCACGGTGCTCGTCACTGTCGGGTTGACCGCATTGCTTGGCGCAGCCGTACCGGCCGGGGCGGAGATCGGGGTGGTCGGCGTGCCTGCTGCGCCGGCGCCGCTCGTGGAGTCGAGGCTCGACGCCGCGCCTGGCGTGGTGGCCGTCTCGGCGGCGACCGCTCCCGCGCCCAGCCCCAGCACCGTGCACCACGTCACCATGGACGTCCAACCTAGCCGAAGCGCCCGAACTATCGCGATGCGTTCCACCGGGCTAGTCCATGCTCAGTCGTCCCACACCTCACACCAGAATCTCGCTCCGCCGACGTCCTTCTCTCTCCATCGTCTCGGGACTGGCCAGGTCGTCTCATTGTCACCCCCCGATCGCGGCTCGCATCGGACATCTGCCCGTTGGGGCAACCTCTCGACCTGATCGTGCGTCCCGGTGGTCGGCCGAGTTCCCGGCCGCGCCCGCGTCGGTCAATGAGGCAGGTTCGCGCCCGCCGTGATCTTCGCAACCCCCGATCGGCCCTGGAGATACCCCATGCGATAAATGTCGTACTCGCCGGTGGGCAGGTCGACCGCCATTGACTTGTCGTAGACGTACTGCGCCACCGTGATGTGCGCAGTCGCGGCCGCTCCCGCATCGCCCGCTCCGACACGTGTGTGTTCGGCGTGGCCATCGTCCCAGCCGCGCCCAAATGACTTTCCGTGGTTGAAGCCGTCGGTGTGGTTCTGGTCGCCTGGCAACGAGTTCGGGCCATTGCCGAGTCCTTCGTCGAAACCCTGCTGGAACGAACTTCCACCAAACTGTGACTTGCCGAGCTGGAACAGTGAGGTTGCATGCCCGAGTGGCGAACTCAGGTCGATCGTCGTACTCGCCCCCGTGACGGTGGGGTGTGATTCGATGGCGACGACCCACTCCGGTTTCAGGTACTCCAGGTACAGCTCTCGCGCATGAAGCGCGCTCTCAAGGTACGGATACTTCGATGCTTTGCCTCGCTCCCGCGTGGTGTCGTACTTGGTGGGTTTGTCGATCACGCCACCGTGCGAATAGTGGTTGATCAGTAGCGGTCCCGCGGGGGGCGGCGGAATCAGGGCCAGGTCGATCTTGAGGCGGAAGCCGCGGTCCGTGCGAAAGTTTTCACCCGTATTCACGTACGTGGCGCCCACCTTCGGCGTCGACGTGAGGCTCACACCACGCTGTTGCGGCCCACTGCCGAGCTTCTGATGTGCGACCGCCAGCTGCTTCTTTGTTAACGTCCCGGTCGTCGATGCCGTCGGCGCTCCGCGGACGATATCGACCTCCGGCTGGCGCGCCTCGAAGAGGCTCGGGTTTGGCTCACCGGCGGCCTTCATGAAGGATTGGAATCGACCCTCGTGACGGCCAGTCATGAAGAATTCCATCATCTGCCAGTAGTTCTTTTCTACGTATGCGTAGCGGCGTGTCACGACGCCTCGAGTGTCTTTGACGTATTCCTTCGCCTCGTTGCTCAGGTCCGTGCTCACGCCGTGCTTCTCGAGGACGTCGCGCTGGGTACCGGAACTCGGCGTGGTCGGAGTCTTGACTTTGAAAGCGTCGGAACCTTTTTTGAGCGTTCCGATCGTCACGTAGGCCTGCGTGGGATCTGGTCGATACTGGATGGCACCCGTCGCGACGTCGATGATTAGCCTGGCATCGCCAAACGCACTCCCGGTTTGCAGGAGGGGGAGCTGCCGTGTTCTGCTACGACCCGTCAGCTTGTCGTAGTAGTACTTCGAGAATCCCCCGCCGGTCCTGCCCGCGGGCTTCACTGGGAAGGCCGTGTCGACAACGGTCTTGGTTGCTGTTGGATTCGTCGTCCGGTACGCGTCGCGCTCTTTCTGGCGTGCGCGATGCGCGATGAGCTCCTGCGCGCCCGCTTCGACATCGGTCCTTTCAGTACCAACCTTCAGATCGTGTTCCGTCTGCCTGATCTGTCGCCACTGCGCAACGAGGAGATCCTGTCCGGCTTTGATCGTCGCGTCGGTGGGCGCGGTCAGGTCAAAGCCGATCTTCTGACCGCCCACGCGCTGGACCAGGGCCTTACCGGAGCGACGTTCGCTGACCTTGAAGCGCTGGAGGAACGGGCGAGCGCTCGAGGTCAGGGAGCGTCGCTCCCGCCCGAGCTCGGGACCCTGCGACGGCTCTGCCGGACGGGGCTCGAGCATGCGGGCGACCGCCGCGTTGCCCACCGACCGTTGCAGCTGCAACAGCTCGCGCATGCCCGGGGTTTCGACCGAGCGCACTCCCGCATCGCCGACGCGCGCGCCGGCGTCGACCGCCGGTGCTTTGGGCCTGGGGGCTCGCGGCGCGCGTGCCACCCGATCGCGATTGGGGTGCTCGGTACGCAATTGCCCTCTCGGTCCGATCGAGTATTGCATTGACACCCAGGGCCAACAGGGCGACGTTTGGTGCCCGAACGGGCACCACGTCCCCTCGCCGGGACCGGCCCTGCCACCTCGCGCGGCTGTCCTCCGTCACCCTGCGAGCAGTTCCTTGAACGTGGCCGGCAAGGCTTTCACCGCAAGCCACGTTGTAGAACACTTCGGCGTACGGTGGATCGCCTGCCAGCAGCTCGCGTCCTCGCGCGGTTGGCTGTCCTATGCAAGCGTCGCCCGCTCGAATGCTCGTAGTGCCAGACCGACGGTGAGGGTGGCGAAGGCTGTCAGCACGCCGGTGCGCGAGGCGCTGCAACGCCTGGCCCGCGAGGGCATGGTCGAGATCCACCCCAGCCGCGGCATCCTGGTCGCCCCGATCTCGGTCGAGGCCCAACTCGAACTGCTCGAGATCCGCCGCAGCCTGGAGGAACTGGCGGTGCGGCTGGCCGCCCGCCGATCCGAACCCGCGAGCGCGAAGCAATGCTGCGAGCTGGCAGGCGCGCTCGCCGCCTTCACGGGCGATGATCCCCACGTGATCCTGCGAGCCATCCACGCGCAGGACGTCGAACGGGCGGCTCAGGCTTCGCTGGCGCTGAACGACTACCTGGTCGAGTTCGCGCATCGAACGCTGAGGGAGCGCTAGGCGAGCGGGCGGCGCGACGCGGCACGGACCGTTGGCGAGCCTCGGCGGATCGGTCGTTTTGTCCGGGCGGCTGGTCATCCTGTCCGGCCCGTGTCTCCGTCCCATCTGCAGACCACGCCCGCTTTGCGCTTCTGGCAGACGCGCGCCCTCGAGGCGATGGATCGGTGGGAGCGGGGTTCGTTCCTGCTCTCGGCGGCGCCCGGCGCGGGCAAGACGCGGCCGGCGCTGGAGCTCGCTCGGCGCCAGCTGGCGGCCGGGGCGGCCGGCTCGGTGCTGGTTGCCTGCCCGACCGGACCGCTGACTCGACAGTGGGCAAGGGCCGCGAGCGGGCTGGGCGTCGAGCTCGAGGTGGACGCGTCCTCGCCCCAGCCGCCGCGCGGCTTCCACGGGGTGGCCGTGACGTACGCGCGGATCGCAAAGGCGCCCGCCCGGTGGCAGAAGGCGGCGAGCACGCGGACGCTGGTGATCGCCGATGAGGCGCACCATCTCGGCGAGGAGCTGGCCTGGGGGGAGGCGTTCGCGCGGGCGGTCGGACCCTGCGAGCGATGGCTGTTGTTGTCCGGGACCCCGTTTCGCTCCGATGCGACCCCGATTCCGGGCGTGCGCTACGACTCCGCCGGACTGGCGGAACCGGACGTCTCATATAGCTACGCGGATGCTGTGCTCGATGGAATCTGCCGGCCGGTGTGCTTCGTCGCCTACGACGGAACGCTGTCGTGGCGGAGTGGCGATGACGTGATCGAGTCGAGCTTCGAGACCATCCTGAGCGGGCGCGAGGCCAGTCGCCGCTACCGCACCGCGATCTCGACCGAGCTCCCCGATGGGCTGCCCCGGATCCTGCGCGAAGCCGACGCCAAGCTCCGGATGATCCGCCGCGACGGGCACCCGGACGCCGGCGGCCTGGTGATCGCCGCGGACTCATCCCACGCGCGCAGGATCGCCGCGCTGCTACGCGAGGCGACCGGGCACAAGGCGTTGGTCGTGCTGCACAACGAGCCCAGGGCCGCCGAGAAGCTGGCCGCGTTCACGAATGCCCGCGACCCGTGGATCGTCGCCGTGAACATGGTCTCCGAAGGCGTCGACATTCCGCGTCTGCGGGTCGGCGTGTATGCGACGGCGGCAAAGACGCCGCTCGTGTTCCGGCAGATCGTCGGCCGCTTCGTGCGCACGATCCCTCGCCGGCCTGCGGAGCCAAGCTGGCTGTACATCCCCGCGGACCCCGTCCTGCGCGATCACGCCGCGACCGTGCAGCAGGAACTTCGCCATGCGCTCCGCCCGGCCGGCGACGAGTTCGCCGACGAGTTCGACCGGCCCACCCCGCTCCAGACCGAGCGCGGTGAGACGCCGGCGTTCGAGCCGCTGAGCGCTGACGTGGCCCCGCAGCTGACCCTATTCGGAACGCCTGCCCCGCCACCCCACCGTCATACGACCGACCTCCCTGACCCCGCCGCCGATCATGATCTCGGGGCTCGGCCACACGGGATGCCGGCGTTCGAGAAGCGTGCGAGGCTGCGAAACGAGCGCCACCGGCTCGTCGCCGAGCTGACACGCCGCGACGGAACCACCCATCGCGAGATCAACGCCTGGATCAACCGCAAGCTCGGGATCAGATCGGTCGAGCACGCCTCTCTCGACGACCTCGAACGCTCGGTCGAGCTACTCGTCAGCAAGCTGACGCGCCGCCCGTGACCGGTGGCCCGCCCGGCGGAGCCTCGCCGCAGTCACCCGGAGCCGGTTTCGGGAAGCGCGATGCCCGCGGCGCCGAACGCGTGCAGCATCTCGGGAAACGGCGGCGGGCCGGGCGGCGGCGCGTTTTCGCCGTCGGCGCCCTGGCCAAGCAGGCGACGGGTCAGGGTTGAGCGTTCCTCGAGCAGCTCGGCCAACGCCGCTGCCGCATCGCTCGAGTCCGGCGACCGGTCCTCCAGGGCCGCTCGCAGTGCGGCCTGGCGCATCAGCTCCTTGATGAACGCTCCGGTCAGCCCGACCGTGCCCACCACGAGCTCGCGCTCGCCCGCGGGGTCGAGCGGTACGTCCTGTGCGTAGAGCCGGACCAGCTTCTGGCGCGCCGCCTCATCGGGCAACGGGATCTCCAGCGCGAGGTCAACCCGCCCGGGACGGGTCGCGAGCGCGGGCTCGATCAGGTCCGCCCGGTTCGTGGTCAGCAGGAACAGCAGGTCGGCGTCCTCGTCGAGGCCCTCGATCTGGTTGAGCAGTTCGGACAGCACTCCGGTCGTGCCGATCGGCATCGTCCGCTCCGCCGCCACCAGGTCGACGTCCTCCAGCACAATCGTCGCGGGCGTTAGTTCGCGGGCGATGGCGACTGCCGGCTCGATCAGGCTCAGACCGCGTCCGGTCAACAGCACGGTGGTACGGCCCGGCATCGCGCCGAGCAGATAATTCACGGAGAGCGTCTTTCCGGTCCCTGGAGGACCGTGCAGCAGGATGCCCCGCTTGAGCTGGCGCCCCGCCGCCCGCAGCTGCTCGGCACGCTCGGCGATGCCGATTGCGTGGCGCTCCAGACGCTCGATCGTCCCTTCGGGCAGGATCACCCCGTCGCGCGCGACCTCGCGCAGTTGGTGAAATTGAACTCCGATCGATTGCTCGCGGCCGTGACTGTGAAGGGAAATCACCTTGCCGCGGTAGACGTTGTGCTCGCGCATCGCCGCACGCAGGTCAGCCAGTAGTCCCGACACCAGCCCGTCCACCGGCGAGATGCATTCGAGCCGCAGCCTGTCCTGCCCAAACGGATGCTCAGAACTCGAGAGCACCAACACGACCGGCACGCCATCCCGGTTGGCCAGGAACACACCGGTCGAGACGCACCGGACGGTTCGGCCGTCACCCACCTCGACGTCGGTGTACTGCACCGGGCCGATCGCTATCGGCCCGACCACGGAACGCCCGCTCAAGAGGCCACTCAGCCCGAGCATCATGAACCCGGGATTGGCCGCCAGCATGCCGAGCACCTCGGCATCTGGCAACACCGCGTCGAGCGCGAGTTGCAGGTTCGGGCGATCGGTGGGCGCGAACTCCGCGCTGGTTGACGGAAGCTCCTTCGGATCGGCTCCGAGGTGCTCGCGCATCCGCGCTGCCACCTCCGACTCGATCGCTCGAGCCGCGGCGTTCATCGACTCGACAAACTCGGAAAACAGCGCCCCGAACGCGCGAACGTCGGGAAGCTCGTCAGGCATGGCACTGACAGTAGGTCGTCCGGATGGCCAACGCAACACCGGCCGTGCGCGCTGCGAGCAGATCTAGCCCGAGCGGGGCTCCAGCACGAAGATCTCGAACGTACGCGGAGGGTCGAACACGACGAACGGGCCGGCCAGTCTCATTCGCTCGGTGCCTGCACTTCGGCCGGGCGAGCGTGGGTGTAGGGATCCTTCGGCGTGCGGTCCTCGGACAGGGACTCCCGGGAGCCGGTGACGAGCCGCTCGATCGCGTCGGCCAGGTGCACCGGCGCGATGTTGTAGTCGCCGCGCTCCACGCGGATCCGGTGGGCGGCGAGCAGAACGTCGGCGTGCGCGTGGCCGGCCGGCGGCTCGAACCGGTAGGACGCAAGCTCGATCAGGAGCCCGAGCGGATCGGTGAAGTAGATCGAGTCCATGAACCCGCGGTCCTTGACGCCGCTGTGCCTGATCCCGCGTTCGTCCAGCCGCTCGACCGTCTGGGCGAACGTGGCCTGGGACAGCGCGAACGCGAGGTGGTGGACGCAGCCGGGATCGGTGGGCGTCCGCTCGGGATCGGGCGTGCGCTCCTCGTTGGTGAACACGGTGATCAGGCGGCCGTCGCCCGGATCGAAGTACAGATGACTCTCGGCGGCGTTGTCGAGGTTGGGCTGCTCGAACACGAACGGCATGCCGAGCACCCCCTCCCAGAAGTCGATCGAGGTCTGCCGGTCGGCGCCCACCAGCGTGATGTGATGGACGCCCTGGCTCTGGATCTTGCGCATGTCTACGCCTCCTGGCGCGCGGTCGCGCGCGGATTGGTCAGCGGGGTGAGCTGGCGCTCCAGCAGCGGGCGAAGGTGCTCGTGTTGTGTGGGCAGGCGCAGCTCCTCGCCGAGATGGGCCGCATCCTCGTCGACGGCGAAGCCGGGCGAGGTGGTCGCGATCTCGAACAGGATCCCCTGCGGCTGGCGGAAGTAGATCGACAGGAAGTAGTCGCGGTCGATCACCGGGGTGACGTGCATGCCGGCGGCGGCCACCCGCTCCTGCCAGCTCACGTGATCCTCGTCGCGCGAGTGCCAGGCGATGTGGTGCACGGTGCCGGCGCCCGGGATCCCGCGCTCGGCCGTGGCGTCATAGCCCCAGGCGAATTGGCGCGTGTCCCCGTCCAAGCGGTACTCGCCGTCGCCGAGCTCGGTGAACCCGAGGGTCTCGGTCAGCAGCGCGCGATCGGCCTCGGTGCCCCGGGCGATGTACGCGCGGGCGCCCTCGACGCCGAGAATCGCGAACTCGGCGGGCACCTCGGGATGCTCGGCGCGAAGGGGCGGGTTGCCCTCATCGGCCACCACCAGCTCGAGCCCGAGGCCGTCGGGATCGACGAAGGCCAGCGAGCGTTCGGCGCGGCGGGTCTCGTACGCGCGAGCGGCCAGGCGCTCGGCCCAGAAGTCAAGCGCCGCGTCCGAGCTCACCCCGAGCTGGATCGTGTGGATCATCCCGGCGCCCGCGCGCCCGGAGCGCGCGCCGGCGAACTCGAACCAGGTCAGAATCGATCCCGGCGAGCCCTGCTCGTCGCCGAAGTACAGGTGGTAGGCCTCGGGCGCGTCGAAGTTCACCGTCTTCTTGACCAGCCGCAGCCCGAGCACGTCGGCATAGAACTCGACGTTCTTCGCGGCGTCGCCGGTGATCATCGTGAGGTGGTGCATGCCATCGAGCTTCATTGTTCTCCTGACGGGGGTGCGGGTCAGATCTAGTTGCTGAAGCAATTATAACATTGCTTGATTGCGCGCGCAACTACCTCTGAGCAGCCTGGGTCGTCAGGTTGTTTTTGCCCGTACAGACGGGGCATCGCGAGACACTTGCGTGCGCAACCACATTCGTGCTATAGTTGTCTACGCAATCTCATCACGGCCACCACAACGGCCCCCCGACGAAACCGAGGACAGGATCACATGAGCACCACCACTTTCACCGCCATCCCCACCGGCACCTGGAGCATCGACCCCGCCCACTCCAAGGTCGGCTTTGCCGTCAAGCACATGGGCATCGCCACCGTGCGCGGCGAGTTCACCGAGTTCCAGGGCACGCTCGAGATCGGCGAGGACCTCTCGAGCGCCAAGGTCTACGGCACCGTCCAGGCCCAGTCGGTGGATACCAACGAGCCGCAGCGCGACGACCACCTGCGCTCTCCCGACTTCTTCGACGTCGCCCAGTACCCGGAGCTTCGCTTCGAGTCCACCAGCATCGAGGCGCTCGATGACGAGGAGTTCCGGATCACCGGCCAGCTGACCATCCACGGCGTGACCAACGAGATCGTCCTGCACGCCGACGCCCAGGGCACCGACATCGACCCGTGGGGCAATGAGCGCGTCGGCCTCGAGGTCACCGGCCAGCTGTCCCGCGGCGACTACGGCATGAAGTTCAACCAGGCCCTCGGCAGCGGCAACATGCTCGTCGCCGACAAGATCAAGCTCGCCCTCGACATCTCCGCCGTCAAGCAGCCCGCCTAGCGTGCCGCCCGCCTGACCGGCCGGCGCCCATCACCGCCGGCCGGCCCGGCGCCAACCAAGCCAAGCCAAGCCAAGCCAAGCCAAGCCAAGCCAAGCCAAACTACGCCAAAGCCAAATCCGAAGCGATGTCCAGCACCGACACACCGACGGCCACCCTCGGCCCCCACGAGCTCGCCGCGTGGCGCGGGGTGCTCGAGGTTCACGCGCGCGTCACGCAGCAGCTCGATGCCCAGATGCGCTCCGAACACGGGCTCTCGCTGTCGGCCTACGAGGTCCTCATGTTCCTGGCCGACGCGCCCGAGCATCGCATGCGCATGTCCGAGATCGCCGAGCAGGTCCTCCTCAGCCGCAGCGGCTGCACGCGCCTGGTCGACCGCCTGGGCGACCGGGGCTACGTGACCCGATGCGCGGCGAGCTGCGACGGTCGCGGCCTCTACGCGCAGCTGACCGAGGCCGGGCTGGCCAAGATCACCGCCGCCCGCGCCACGCATCGCGAAGGCATCCGGCAGTTCTTTCTCGACCGCCTCACGGTCACCGACCAGATCGCCCTGGGCGACATCTGGACCCGCTTCCAGCCGAGGTGACCCGGGCGCGGTCACGCCGGCCACACGGCCCACGCGAAATAACGCAGTATCAATACCCCGGATGCCGTGCAAACCGGTTTGCAGGCGGACACCGGGCTTTACGATCGCAAGCGTCTTGCTATAGCGTGCGCGCGCTCGCCGCCGTCGCGCGGTCGTGCCGGTCGGCGGGCAACACCTGACGGGGCGGCCGCGAGGCCGTTCAGGAAGCGAATCGGAGGCACGTGGGGTGGCCGTCACAACTGTTGACGATGGTTATCTGACACCTCGCGTCGCGAGCACGGGCGGCGAGCAGGATCACGCGTCGGTGCCGATCGCCGCCGCGGCGCTCGAGGCGGCCCTGCAGGCTCGCGCCCCCGCGCTACATGCCTCGACGCCGCTCGTGCGCAAGCTCGCCCTTCGGGTCAGCCGCCGGCTCGACCTCGACGAAACGCAGGAGCTGATGGTCGACGCCTGCGCCCAGCTGCGCGATATCGGGATGATCGGTCTGCCCGACGAGGTGATCCTGAACACCGGCCGGCTCTCGCCGCCCGACTGGGGGTTGCTGAACCGCCACCCCGAGCTTGGCGCCGAGCTGCTCTCCGAGCTCCCGGGCATGGCCGCCGTCGCCGAGCTCGTGCGGGCCCACCACGAGCGATGGGACGGTGACGGCTACCCGGACGGACTGCGCGGTGAGGCTATCCCGCTGGCCAGCCGGATCGTCGCGGTGTGCGACGCGTTCGTGGCGATCGCGACCGACCGGCCGCATCGTCGCGGGGCCGGCGCGGCGGGCGCGCTCGAATACATCGTGCAGGAGCGCGGAGCGCAGTTCGACCCGGGCATCGTCGACTGCCTGGTGCAGGCGATCACCGGCCAGGACGACGTCGGGACTCCCGCGCCGGCTGGTCAGATCGACCGGCCGGTGAGCCGGCCGGCTCGTAGCGCGAGCCGATCGAGCCGATCCGAGCGTGCCAGCCAGCTGCGCACCGCGATCGCCGAGCTCGACGTCATCCCCGTGTTCGGCCCCGCCTGCGAGCGGGCGCTCGCGGCGGCTTCGTTTTCCGGTTCCCTGGGTCACAGCGAGCTGGTCAGCGCGATCGAGAGCGATCTCGGCCTGACCGTCGCCGTGCTCCGTCTCGCCCAGCGCCGCGGTCCAACCGCCGTCGTCAGCGTGGCAGGCGCCGTGTCGAGCCTCGGCTCCGACCTGGTCGGCGCGGCGATCGCGGGGCTGCCCAGGCTGTCCTTCCCGTGGCAGACCGCATTCGAGGCGCTCCTGCTGCGCTGCCGCATCCATGCCCAGGCGGTCGCCCGGGCCACCGACCGCCTGGCCCACCTGGTGAGGCCGTTCGCCAGAGATGACCTGGTCGCCGCCGCGGTCGTGCACGATGTCGGCAAGCTCCTGCTGGCCCGGATCTGGACCGATTTCGCCGCCGTGAGCGCGATGCGCGAGACCCCCGAGGAGCTCGTGGCGCGCGAACGGCGCGCGCTCGGATACGACCACGCGAGCCTCGGCGGGCTGCTCGCCGAGCGATGGGGTTTCGCCTCCCAGCTCACCTCCGCCGTGTCGGCTCACCACTCGGCGCACCGAGCCACGGAGTCCGCCACGCTGGTCCGGCTGGCCGACACGGTCGTGCACCACGCACACGGGGATCCGGTCGACCGGGAGCTGATGCTGCGCCTCGCCGCCGCCTGCGAGCTCACGCCGAGTGCGCTCAGGGAGATCGTGTTCGATCTGCCGCATGCGGGTGGCAGCGGGCGACGCCGCGCCGAACGCTCGCCGCTGTCCAGGCGGGAGACCGCGATCCTCCAGCTGGTTGCCGAGGGCAAGCGCGCCGGGGAGATCGCGCGCGACCTCCACCTGACCGAGAGCACCGTCCGGTCCCACCTGCACAAGACCTACTCCAAGCTCGAGGTGCCCGATCGCGCCCAGGCCGTCCTCAAGGCGACCGAGATGGCCTGGATCTGATGAGGGCCGTCAGACCAGCGAGCTGATCCCGTGCACGGCCGCGGCGCCGAGCACGACCTCGAGCGTCACACCAACCGTCCCGAGGATCAGCCCGGCGATCGCGATCAGCACGTCCTCGAGCAGCACCCCGAGCGAGATCAGCACCACGCCCAGCGCCGGTAGCGTGTCCAGACCGGTGAACGGCGGCGCCACGAACGCCGCGGCCGAGCCGCCGATCACGAGCAGGCCGAAGACAACATCGCCCAGCCGGTGGCGCAGCAGGAAGGCGGCTCGAGGGCGGGAGAACCGCTCCAGGCGGCGGATGAGCCGCATCAACGAGGCGAGGAAGCGCTGCTGGCGCTCCCCGCCGAGCTCGAGGCGACGCCAGCGCGCGGGCAGCCAGATCTCCTGGCGCCCGGCGATCAGCTCGAGCGCGATCAGCGCCGCGATGATCTCGAATACGTGCGTCGCCCCGCCGGTCGGCACGGGCAGGGCGGGCACGCCGAGCAGCAGCACGAACAGCAGCGCGAAGCTCTTCTCGCCGAACGCGTCGACGAGGCTCCCGAGCGTCTTCTCGCCCTCACCGTTCAGCCACCGCTCGAGCTCGTCGCTGAGCCTGACCGTCGCGGTCGCGGAACGCGTCGCTGTGAAGCTCATGATCGAGCACGCTAGCCACGCGCGGCCCGGAGTCCAGGGCGCGCGCGGCATTCATCGGAAGTTCTTCGGAAGCCCGGGCGCCCCGTCCGGACAGTGCGCGTCCTGTCCGGACGGTGATCGGTGAAGCCGTCTAGGCTCCCGCGCGTGGACACCTGGGACGTCGTGGTCATCGGGGGCGGACCGGCCGGCGAGAACGCCGCGGACTACGCGATCCGGAGCAGCGACCGCACCGCGGTCATCGTCGAGGCGGAGCTCGTCGGCGGCGAGTGCTCCTACTGGGCGTGCATGCCGAGCAAGGCGCTGCTGCGCCCGGTCGAGATGCTCGACGCCGCGCGCGCCCTCCCGGGAATGCCCTCCGGCACGCTTGAACTGAGTGCTGTCCTCGATCGGCGGGACACCTTCACCCACCACCACGACGACAGCGGGCAGGTGAAGTGGGCAGCCGGCAACGGGATCGACGTGATCCGCGGGCGGGGCCGCCTCACCGGCGAGAGAACGCTCGAGCTCACGGGCTCCGACGGGGGCACCCGCACGATCCGGGCCCGCCACGCGGTGGTGATCGCCACCGGCACCACGGCCTCCGTTCCGCCGATCGACGGGCTGCGCGAGGCCAATCCGTGGACCTCGCGTGACGTCACCAACCTGCGCGAGGTCCCCGCGCGGGTGGCGATGATCGGCGGCGGCGTCGTCGCGTGCGAGTCGACCACCTGGCTGGCGGGGCTCGGGGCTCGCGAGGTGACCGTGATCGAGCCCGAGCCGTCGCTGCTCGCCCAGCAGGAGCCGTTTGTCGGACAGATCACGTCCGAGCAGTTCGCGCAGCGCGGTATCCGGGTCCTGGTCGGCACCGGGGTCGACTCCGTCCGGCGCCGTGACCCCGCGGACACCGGGGTCGGACGGATCCACGGCGGCCCCGCCACCGTCGCCGCCGGCGGCTCGGAGTTCGAGGTCGACGAGGTCGTGGTCGCGGCCGGTCGCACCCCGGCCACACGGGATATCGGCCTGGAGCGGGTCGGGGTGGATGTCAGCGCCTCGCATGGCTATCTCCAGACCGACGACCACATGGCGGTCGAGGGCGGCGGAGGCTGGCTCTATGCGGTCGGCGACGTGTCCGGACGCGCGCTCCTCACCCACATGGGCAAGTACCAGGGCCGGATCGCCGGCGACGTGATCGCGGCGCGCGCGGAGGGACGGCCGATCGAGGGACTGCGCTACCGCGATGTGGCCGACCACGACATGGTCCCGGCGGTGGTCTTCACCGACCCGCAGGTCGGATCGGTCGGGCTCAGCGAGTCACGTGCGAGCGAGAAGGGGATCGACGTGCAGGCGCTCGAGTACGACCTCGCCTCGGTGGCCGGCGCATCGCTCTTGCGCGACGACTATGTCGGGCGCGCCAAGCTCGTGGTCGACCGGGCGACCGACACGCTCGTCGGGGCCACCTTCGTCGGCGACGACGTCGCCGAACTCCTCCACAGCGCGACGACGGCCATCGTCGGCAAGGTCCCGCTCGAGACCCTGTGGCACGTGGTGCCCTCCTACCCGACGGTCAGCGAGGTCTGGCTGCGCCTGCTCGAAGCCCGGCGCTGACCGCGGGGGCCGCGGTCAGGCGGCGAGGCGCAACTCCTGCCGGCTCAGCACCACCGTCCGGTCGCGGCCGCCGCGCTTGGCCGCATACAGCGCCCTGTCGACACCCGCCAGCATCGTTTCGAGGTCCGGCGACTCGGCCGTGGCGACGATCCCGGCGCTGATCCGCACCGCCGGAAGGTCGGGGCGCGGCCTGGCCAGCGAGGCGCGCACGCGCTCGATGAACGCCTCGGCGCCCGCCTCGTCGCTGCCCGGCATCAGCACGGCGAACTCCTCGCCGCCCAGTCGCGTCGCCACGTCGATGAGCCGCGATTGGTCTACCAGCACCTGGGCCAGGTTTGCCAGCACGCGGTCGCCCACCAGGTGTCCCCACTCGTCGTTGACCTGCTTGAAGAAGTCGATGTCGAGCGTGGCGAGCGCGATCGGACCGCCGTTCCGCGCGATGTGCGCTAACTCGCGGGCGGCGACCTCGTCGAAGCCGCGCCGGTTCAGCAGGCCGGTCAGCGGATCGGTCCGCGCCTCTTCGGCCAGGCGCTCGAGCAGCAACTCGTTGCGGTGCTCGAGCACGAGCACGACGAGCGCGACGCCGCAGACCGACACCATCACATCGATCCAACGGCCGGGGTAGGAGTCGGCCACGGGCATCGCCAGCAACGTGATCGCGTGGCCGACCGCGACGCACGCGAGGATCGCGGCCGCGCCCCGGCGGCCGAAGAAGAAGGTCGTCCAGAAGACTGGCAGGGCGTAGAGGAGCGCCGCGTCGCCGGGCCCGGGTGTGGTGGCTATCGCATAGGCGATCAGAGCGACCCCGAGCGGGCCAAGCAGAGCCAACCCCGACTTGGGCATCCGGGGGCCCACGACCATCAGCACGCCGAACATCACGAACACGACGACGACCGGGAGGAGGGCGAACGGCGGGTCGTTCGGCAGGAAGCCCTCCACGGCGCCGTCTAGCCCGGCGATCCCGTAGATCGCCGCGGCGGTGTAGGCCATGATCCGTCGGTTTGACCGGATTTCTGCCAGAGAAGAACCCATCACCCGCCCATATCGGCCGATCGCGGTCCGATCCGAAGGCGCCGGCGGCAGACCGGCCGGACGTTGCCCCTGCGACGTGCCCGGACGAGGTGAGCGCCGGGAGTAGCCGGCCGTCAGCCGGTGGCGTCGTCGGCGGTCGGATGCTCCGGTGGCCAGCCGCCGAACAGCGGCACGATCCGGCTGAGCCACTGCTCGACGCGCGCCAGGCCGGCCGGCGTGATCGCGACGCGGTCTTCGTCGTCGAGCTCCGCGGGGCGGACGACGAGCTGCGCGCCCCGCAGCGCGTCGATCGCGAGGCTGAGCTCCTGGTGATCGCAGGCCAGCGCGACGGGAAGGAATTCGACCGCCTCTCCTGGACCAGCTTGGGACGCCGGATCGGCCTCGAGGCCGAGCGCGAGGTAGACCAGCAGCTCCATCTCCAGTGCCACGAGTGTTCGGGTGCGGCGGTCATCGAAAGCGGAACGTCCGAGCACGGCCGCCCCGAGCGCGGCCAGCGCGATTGCCCGTCCGCGCCATCCCACCTCGAACGTGCCCTCTGCCCCGGTCTCTTCGAGGCCGGGCCAGCCATCCAGCTGATCGGAATCTGCGGGGTCGCCGGCGAGGCTTTCGAGCTCGCGACAGACGTCTTCGGGGGTGGCGCCGAGCTCGAGCAGGGTCTGCGTCGCGCCGGCGATGGGGTCCGCCAGCAACGCGAGCAGGATGTCCTCCGGCTCCACGTCGGCGCGGCCGCGGCGGATCGCCTCGGGCAGGGCGCGCTCCAGCGCGCGCTGGGCGGGCGGCGTGAACGGGATCTCGCCCTCCGTCGGCTCAGCCGAACCGAGCCTGTGCGTGACGAGGAGCCGAGTCGCGGTCAGTCTGATGTCGAACGAGGAGAGCGCCTGCCCCACGAGCGAATCGGGCGCGTGCAGCAACCCGAGGAGGATGTGCTCGCTCCCGACGGCGGCGTGCCCGGCCGCGCGCGCCTCCTCGGCCGCCAGCGCGACCGCTCCGCGCGCCTGCATCGTGAATCGCTCGAACACTCCCGATAGCTCCGTTCAGGTGCAAACGTGACTGCCATTGCACAAACCGACTAAATCACTCCGATGATTTTGCCGGACCTGGCCATTCCATCGTTTAGCTGGCGCTGACCAGGGGCAGTTGCCAGCCCGAGACGGAAGAGGCCGGTGCGGAGGCAGGGCCGCACAGGCAGCTGTAACCAGCTTTCCAGAAGGGCGCCGTGTCCGGGCACTACCCCCGGGGACGTCCCGGGCACCGACGCTCGCGTCTCCCTTAACGCACTTCAAGAAAGGCGGGCTGGTCATGTCCTCTCCTCGCTACCGGCGCTTATTGCTTGCGCTGTTCATGCTGATGCTGCCGCTTGGCGCCACCGCGGTGGCCATGGCGACCTCGGGCACGAGTTCGCAGGCGGCAAACAAGGCCACGCTGACGCTGTCGGTCAAGGCGAAGCGCGCTTTGGCTCGCCAGCACGTCAGCCTGCGCGCGCTGCGACCGGCGACCCGCCAGAAGTCGAGCTACGCCCTTCCGGCCAGCTCGGGCAAGTGGAATTTCGTCACCGCCACCGGGACGCTCAACCTCAAGGGCGTGCTCGCGATCGCGGTCGGCAAGCGATCGGTGAAGATCAACTCGGTGACGTTCACCCGCCCGGCCAAGGGTGCCGGCACGTTGACGGTGAAGCTGGCCGGCCACAAGGTGAAGCTGTTCACGGTCACCGGACGTGCGCGCGTGAAGCGCAGCGCCACCACCGAGACGATCAGCGGCCTGACCGCGAAGCTGACCAAGCCGGGCGCGGCACGCCTGGATAGCGCGCTTCGTCGCCGTGCCTTCAGCAAGGGCCAGTCCCTCGGTTCGTTCACTGTCACCGTGAGCACATCGCCGATCACCGGCGCGGCCTCGGGCGCGCCGGGCGCATCCGGCACAACGGGCGCGGGCGCCCCGGTCACCGGCGCGTCGAGCACAGGAGCCGGCGTGCAGTTCCTCCCCGCCTTCCGGTCGCTGCTCGACTCCGCAGGCCTGAGCGCGATTCCACTCCTCCCCGGCTCGAACGGGCTGCCGGCGCCGCTCGGCACCACGACGATCCCCGGCGTCGACGGCAGTAGCGTGACCCTCCCCCTGAACGGCTCCTCGGCCACGGGCAGCTTCGCCAACGGGACCCTGACCGGGACGATCCCGCTCAGCGGCGGCCTGCAACTCGGCAACGGCACGATCTCCGCGTCGCTGACCAATCCCCAGTTGACGCTGGGCACCGGCACCGAGGGCTCGAGCCTGAGCTTCTCGCTTAACGGCGGCCCGGAGCTCAAGCTGTTCGACATCGACACCTCACAGCTCCAACAGGCTGCCCTGCCCAACGGTCAGCTCGATCTGACCGGCCTGCTCGCGTCGCTCTCGAGCGAGGGCGCGGCGTCGCTCAACACGGTGCTCGGGCAGAACGTGTTCACCACCGGACAGCCGGTGGGCGGGATCACGCTGATCGTGCCCACGCCGCCGCAGAGTTAGCTCAGAGCGCGTCACCGCGCGAAACGCCAGACGCGTCCGGCCCGGGAAGCCCGCTCCTCCTTCCCGGGCCGTTCGCGTGCGCGCGACAATCCCTGTCGTGGGCCTGCCCGACCCCTATGACACGGCCGCCTACGACGCCGTCCTGGCCCGGGTGACGGTCGGCTCGCCGACGCCGCTGTCCGCTCCGATCGAGATTCGCGCCTACGACCCCGACTGGCCCCGGCGCTACGAGCAGGAGGCGGGGCGTATAGACGGCGCGCTGGGCGAGCGCGTGCGCCGCCTCGAGCACGTCGGCTCGACCTCGGTGCCCGGCCTGCCGGCGAAGCCGATCGTCGACATCGTGCTCGAGGTTCCCGACAGCGCGGATGAGCGATCGTATGTGCCGGGTCTCGAGGCCGTCGGCTACATCCTGTGGATCCGGGAACCCGAGTTCTTCGAGCACCGCCTGCTCAAGTGGCCGGTTAGCGAGGTCCACCTCCACGTGTTCTCCGCCGGCTGCCCCGAGACCGACCGGATGATCGGATTCCGCGACCACCTGCGCGGCAGTGCGGCCGACCGCGATCTGTACGCGCGGACCAAGCGCGAGCTGGCCGCGCGCCGGTGGAAGTACATGCAGCAGTACGCCGACGCCAAGACCGCGGTGGTCAGCGAGATCCTGGCTCGCGCCGGCCTGGCGTCCTAGAGCCGCAGCGCCGGCAGGAGCACCTGGCGGGTGGGGCCGGGGTCAGTCCTCGCTGCGGCGCTTGTCGTCGTGCTCGAGACGCTGTTCGAGGCTGCGCAGGGCGCGCGTCACCTGGTCGAGCTTGTCCTGCGCGTCCTGGACCAGCTTGCGGATCTCCGCGACCTGGTCGGCCGAGGTCTTGCCCTCATCGCCCACCGGTCAACGATAACTCAGCGGTGGCGCGTCCCGCACTCATCATCATGTCCACCACGTGCCCCCGGTTGCCGCCCCCGTCTTCGAGCTTCAGTTCCCGATCGAGGATGTGCCCGCGCTGGCGGCGCGGTTTCCCAGCGCGGACGATGGCCGGCTCCTGGCCGTCGGTGCCGCCGTGCGCGCCCGCGGTCACTACACCCGTGCCGAGTTCATCGAGGTGTGCGCGTGGAAGACACCGCGCAGCCGGCCGCGGGTGGCCGCCAACTCGTCGCGGGCGGTCGCCGCGGCGACGCGCCGGGCGCTCGGCACCGACGACGAGGCGGCCCGCATCGCGGCGCTTCTCGAACTCGCCGGAGTCGGCGTCCCGACCGCCTCGACGCTCCTCTACGCCGCGTTCCCCGACCGCTATCCGATCCTCGACGTGCGCGCGCTGGAGTCGCTCGGCGTGAAGTCCCGGTCGGTCTATCCGGTCGGCTTCTGGCTCGCCTACCTCGACGCGTGCCGCGCGCTCGCGCGGCGCTCCGGCGTCAGTGTCCGCACGCTTGACAAGGCGCTGTGGCAGCACTCCAAGGAGCGCAGCCGGGACTGAGCGGGCGGGCGGGTCCCGGCGCCCGAGCCGCGGTCACATACGATCCGCCTGACCATGAAGCGGGCCGGCTGACATGTCCGAAGGTGACCGGCTCCAAGCCGCGCGCGCGATGTACCGAGCGTTCGCCGACGGCGACCGCGCCACCGTCGAGCGCCTCCTGAGCCAGGACTTCACGTTCTCGAGCCCGGTCGACCCGCGGCTGGATCGCGCCGGCTACTTCGAGCGCTGCTGGCCGGGCGCCGGCCAGGGCCAGACGTTCTCGTTCGTGCGACTCCTGGCCGCCGGCGACGAGGTGATCGTCACCTATGAGATGAGCGCGGGCGACGGTCGGCGTGGCCGCAACACCGAGGTGCTCACCTTCCGCGGCGAGCAGATCTGCCGCGCCGAGGTGTACTTCGGGTGGAACCTCGAGTGAAATAGTCTTCGCGACCGTGGACGCGGGAGCACCGCACTCGGGGCCGCCGCTCGGCGAGCTGATGGCAATGGTCCCGTTCGCGGCGACGCTCGGGATGGAGCTGGTCTCGGCCAGGCCCGAGGAGGTGGTCGGGCGGCTGGCCTGGCGCGAGGAGCTCTGCACGACCGGCGGCGCGCTGCACGGCGGCGCGCTCATGTCGCTCGCCGACAACCTGGGCGGCGTGTGCGCCTATCTCAATCTCCCCGCCGGCGCCACCACCGCGACGATCTCTTCGTCGACCAACTTCCTGCGTGGCGTGCGCGACGGCAGCGTCACCGCCACCACACGTCCTCTGCGCGTCGGCCGCGGCGTGATCGTCGTCGAAACCGAGGTGCGCGACGACGCGGACCGCCTGGTCGTGCAGACGACGCAGGCTCAGGCCGTGATCAGGCCGTAGCCACGTCGGCGCCTTCGACTGGCCTGGTCCGAGCGTGGCGCAGAGGGGGCCCGGCGCCAGCGCCGCCGGCGGTGGGTGCGTGCCGGCAGGCCGCCGCGACCCGGCGACATCGCCGCCGGCACCACGCGACCCGCGGCCGGCCGGCGCGCCCGGCCCGGCTACCCGGAGGCAGGCGCCACCCCGAGTGCCCGCAACTTCTCCTCGAACTCCACGATCCGGGCGGTGTCGAGGTAGAAGTCCTCGTGCTCGACGATCCGGCCCCATCGGGTTCGGGCCACGATCACCACGCGGTTGGCGTAGAGCTCCTCGCCGCCCGGCCCGGTGGCGCGATCGTCGAAGCGCACCACGAGCGTCAGCGCCCACGGCGGCCCGCCGATCCACAGCGTGCGCACCTCGCCCTGCACGCCGGCGGCCGTGAAGTCGCGCAGGAACCGCTCGATCCCCGACCGGCCGCGATGCTCCCCCGACCACCGGTGTGGCCCTTCGTTGAACACCAGGACCGCATCATCGGCGTAGCCGGCCAGCAGCGGGCGGTAGTCGCCGCGGTTCAGCCGGCGCACGTCGCGACGCAGCTTGGCCAGGATCAGCCGCTGCACCAGCGCGCGGCCGGCGATCGCGGCACCGGCGCCGAGCATCACGTTGCGTCTATCCATCATGGGCCTCCCGCTTCGTCGTTGGCTTCAGCGATCGCGGCCCGGACGAGTGCGACCGCCGCTTCGCCGCACGACCTCATCGGCTCGGTGCTGCGGGTCGCCCGGCTCAGCAGGAAGGCGCCCTCGAGCAAGGACAGCACCGCCTGCGCCAGCGCCCGAGCCCGGGCCGCGTCGATCCCCGCCTCGATCGCATCCTCCGTCATCGCGGCCAGCCACGACTCGAACACGTCCGCGGTGGCGCGACGGAGGACATCGTTCGTACTCGCGACCTCGCCGGCGACGGTCGCGATCGGACACGCGTCGGCGTAGTCGGTGTTCTCGAGCGTCTGCGCCGCGCCGGCGAAGAAGTCGCGCACGGCGCAGGTCAGATCCGGCGCCGCCGCCGCGATTGCCTCGTACAGGGCCAGGAAGAAGCGCCCGCCGGTCCGCAACACCTCATCGGCGAGCTGCTCCTTACCCCCCGGGAAGAAGTGGTACAGCGAGCCGAACGGCGCCTGCGCCTCGGAGACGATCTGCTTGAGCCCCGTGCCGGCGTACCCCTGCCGGCGCAACAGCTCGGCGCTGGCATAGACGATCCGGTCCCGGGTCCGAACCTCCGCCCGAGCTGACACGCCGGCAAGCCTAGCATTAAGTAGAGCGATCTATCTAGGGGTGCTCCCGCCCGACTGCAATCGGAATGGGCGTGGCGTCGGGCGAACTCCGGACGTAGCACTCCGTGAGCGACACCTTGCTGCGCACGCTCCGGAGCTCAGCGGATGGCGGCAGTCTCGGCCTGAAGCTCGGGCGCCTCCGGCGCGCCTAGGCACCCGCGCACGGTCCCTGAGTGAGATGCCCGGTGTGGGTGGGCACTCCCGCGATGTCCTGCACGAGCCACTCACCGGCCACTTGCTGCAGGTCGATGCTCACGCCTGAGGAGAGCCGCACGACTGCGTCACGGCCATCCTGGGTGGCCCGTGTGACCGACGCGCCCGCGATCGATGCTTCGCGGTCGCACGCGCCCAGCATCAGGAACAGGTCGCGTGAGCACAGCCGCAAGGCTGAGCCGCTCAGCGGAGCCTTCAGCTGTCGGCCGAAGAGTGGCGCGCCGACCGCGGCCATGCCAACCCGGGAGTGAGTCACACCGGTCGCACCCAGCTGGATCAGCCGTCAGTTGCGACCTGAAAGTAAGGCACGCTCCACGTCTCCCTTACCGTTCACGTCGATCGTCCCACCCGCCGGAGCAGGCAGCGCCAGCTGCACCAGTGCCGGCCGCCCCCGGCGGCGCAGCAACCTCGCGCGACCCGGGAGGTCCGGTCGAGCCGCGGCGGGTCGAGCCGCCAAATCGCCCACCGGAGGGCCGTCTGGTCCCGGGCCGTCGGAAGCGCATGCAGCGGGAGCGTGAGCTGCTGACGGTGATGTTCGAGACGATGGCCATCTGCGCCGGATCGCGGGGAGACGGGACGACGCGGAGTCCGCCCGGAAGCTTCCAGAGCGTGCGGTCCAGCTCGGCGAAGGTGACCGCCCCGTGCGCCAGTGCATCGAACACTGCGCTGTCACGCGCCTCCAAGGTCGAGGCGCCCGCGCGAGCGGGCGCGACCCGACCGAGCGAGCCGTAGTCCACGTCCGCGTCCAGGGCCAGAACCGTCTCGGGGCGCAGCGAGGACATGAGCTCCCCGAGCAGGATCGAGATCGTCGTCTTGCCCACCCCGCCCTTCGGAGACACCACCGCGATCGTCGCGCAGCGCGTGAGCCGGGCGGCGCCGATCGCGTCCTCGAGCGCCGCGCGCGGGCCTTCCGCCGCCGCCGACGCATCCGGAATCTGCGGCACGAGCCGGCCCCGGAGCGACGTCGCCCCGCTGGGCTGATCCAGCAGCGCGCGCGTCCGCTCGAGCGGGGACCCGGTGAGTCCACCGGCGAGCGGTGAGCTGAGGACGGGATCCGCTCGCTGCTCGGCCTCTCTTCGGAGGACCACGACCGTCCCGTCGAGGATCCCCGAGTCCTCCAGCGTCTGATCCGGCTGGATCGGTTGCTTGCCCATCACGGCAAGTCCCCACCCCGGGAGCCTCTGTGCCTCGTCGGCGACCCCGCCTGCGTTGAGCAGGTTGGGCAGCAGCTCGGCCACCGCGGTGTCGGCATCGACCACGAGGTCGCTCGTCCGCTCAGGACCGATCAACGTGATCAGCACGGTCCGCATGCGCAGATGATGCCCGACGCGGGCGGCCGGTCGTTTCAGTCGCGACCCTCCTCGCGGGCGGGACCTCTTGCCCGGCCTCGTTCGTAAGAGGGACGATGCGCATCGACCGTGTCCATTTCCGGTGAACCGATGGCGGCGGCGGACAGCCTGGTGATCGGCGGGGAGCTCGGCCGCCGCCGGCCGCGCCGGCAGCGCAGCGAGCAGGCGCTGATCCGCGGGGTGCTGGCCGGCTCCGAGGCCGACCTCGAGGCGCTGTTCCGCCGCTACTGGCCGCGGGCCTACCGATCGGCGTTCCTGATCGTCCAAGACCACGCCGCCGCCGAGGACATCGCGCAGGAGGCGTTCCTGGCCGCCGTCCGGCGGCTTGACCGGTTCGACCGCCGGCGCCGCTTCGGCCCCTGGCTGAGCACGATCGTGGCCAACCGGGCGATCGACTGGATCCGGGCCCGGAGCGCCCGGCGCGAGTCCACTGGGGAGCCGGTGGCCGAGACGCCGTCGCCGCCCGACCCGCCGGCCGGCCGCTACTCACAGGAGGTGCTGAACGCGCTGGCCTCGCTGTCGCCCGAGCATCGGGCGGTGATCGTGATGCGCTACCTGCTCGAGTACAGCCCGGGCGAGATCGCGCGGGCGCTCGAGCTGCCGCGGGGAACGGTGAACTCCCGGCTGCGCCGCGGCCTCGACGCGCTCGAATCGCGGCTGGGAGCGCTCGACCCGCGATGAGACGGCGCGCGCCCCAGATGCTGCGCGATTTTCGGGCCCCCGACGAGCCCGGCGCGGAGCGACGGGCCTGGAGCGTGGTGCAGGCGGCCCACGCCGAACGAGAGCTCGCCACCAGGCGCCGCTCGCGCCGCGGGTTGGCGCTCGCGCCGGCCGTGGCCGTGATCGCGGCGGCCGGAGTGGTGCTGTCGCCGGCCGGGGCCACTGTCGGCCGCCTGATCACGAGGGCCCTCGGCGTGCGCCATGCGGCACCCATGCTGTCCTCGTTGCCCTCGCCGGGGCGGCTGCTGGTGTCCGGGCCGGGCGGAACCTGGACCGCGGCGGCCGACGGCTCGCTCCGCCACCTCGGCGATTGGTCGCAGGCGAGTTGGTCGCCCCGGGGGCTGTACGTGGCGGTGGCGTCGAACGATCGCCTGGCCGCGGTCGACCCGCACGGCAACGTCCGCTGGGCGGTGGCCCGGCCCGATGTCAGCGACCCGACCTGGTTCTCCCCGACTGGCTATCGGGTCGCCTACCTGTCGGCCGGGACGCTCCGGGTGATCGCCGGCGACGGCACGGAAGATCATCTCCTGGCCGCCCGCGTGGCGCCTGTCGCGCCCGCGTGGCGCCCCAACTCTGCCTTCCAGCTCGCCTACGTGACCCAGGGCAACCGGATCGTGGTTCGCGACGCCGACACCGAACGCGCGATCTGGAGCACCCCGGCACTCGCAGTCCGGCCGCGCGAGCTGCTCTGGTCAAGCGACGGGCGGCGGCTGGTCGTGGTCACCGCGCATGCAGTGCGCACCTACACGCCCGACGGTGTGCTGCGCGCGACTCTCCGGCTGCCACCCGTCGCCGCCGCCGGCGACGCCGCGCTCTCGCCGGACGGGCGGCTGCTCGCACTCGTGCTGGCCGGCCGCCAGCTGGTGATCGTCAGGGCCGGAGCGTCAAGCGACCATGTGCGCCAGCTTCTGGCCGTAACCGGCCTGCGCGAGCTGAGCTGGTCGCCGAACGGTCGTTGGCTCCTGGCCAGCCTGCCGGCCGCCGACCAGTGGGTCTTCGTCCGTGCCCTCGGGACCCCCCACGTGGCCGCGGTCGCCCGCATCGCGCAGCAGTTCTCCGCCGGCTCCGCAGCCGCAGGCTTCCCCCGGCTCGAGGGCTGGTGCTGCACCGTGCTCGGTACGCCCGGATGAGCGCACGGACAAGCCTCGCCGCGCTGACCGCGTCGGCGCTTCTCGCCGCCTGCGGCGGGTCGGTCTCGCACCAGCACAAGCACGAGCCGGCGCAGACCCATCCCGCCACCGTCGCATCGGCCAGGCCGGTCGCCCCGGCCCCGGCAACCCGACCGGCCCGCGCCCCGAACGCGCCACCCGAGCAGGCCCTGGTGACCGCCGAGACCGAGAACCGCCTGCTGGTCGTCGACCTCCCCAGCGGGCGCGTCGTGAACCGGATCCCGCTTCCGGCCGATCCCGAGGACATTGCCGCCACGAGCCCCGCCTGGGGCAAGGCCCGTCTCGCCGTGGTGACCAGCGCCGCCTCCGGCAAGGTGAGCCTGCTCGAGGGTCAGGCGCTTCGGCCGGTCAAGGAGTTCGGCGGGATGCGCTCGCCGCACATCGTCGAGCTCTGGCCCGTGCCCTACGGATTCGATGCCTACGTGACCGACGATGCGCGCGGCACGCTGACCGTGATCAACCTGCGGACGCGGCGCGTGACGAGCACGATCCACGTGGGCGCCGGCGCTCACCACATGGGGTTGGACCTCATCCACCAGGCGGCCTGGGTCGCGCTCGGCGAGTCGGGCACCAGGATCGTGATCCTCGGGACCCAGAACGTCGCGCACCCGAACGTACTCGGCCGGTTCGACCCCGGCTTCGAGGTTCACGACCTCGCCTTCTCCGACGACGACCTGAAGATCTGGATCACCGCGTCCAACCGCAGCGACGTCACGGTGTTCGACGGGATCGACCAGCAGGTGCTGTTCCGCGTGCCGGTCGGCCCGCCGCCGCAGCACGTGGCCCTGACCGACCGCTACGGCTACCTGACCAGCGGGTACGGAAGCACGATCGAGCAGGTCGACGCCCGCACCGGCCGCATCCTCCACCGCGCGAGAACGCCGTACGGGTCATTCGAGCTGGCCGCGGACGACCGCTACGTGGTGGTCTCCTCGCTGCTGCGCGGCACGCTCGCGATCTACACCCCGCAGCTCGAGCCGCTGCGGGTGGTCCACCTGGCGCCGGCCACGCGCGAGGTGGCGCTCAGCTCTCCAGCCGGAAGCCCACCTTGAGCATCACCTGGTAGTAGGCGACCGACCCGTCCTCGTTGAGCTGGCCGCGGATCTCGGTCACCTCGAACCAGTCGAGGTGGCGCAGGGTCTTGCCCGCGCGCTCGAGCGCGTTCCGGATCGCATCGTCGATCGTGCCGGGAGCGGACCCGACGATCTCGCTGACGGAATACACGTGGTCAGCCATCTGACCTCCTCGCCTCTCAGTAAGAAATCCCGAAAACCGCGCCGCAGCCTATCAGTGCTAGCTGTTTGCAGCTAAGCTGCAAGCGCTGTCGCCGGGCCGCCTGGGAAGGGTGCTTGCACGCTTGCTAGATTCTTGCTAAGCTGCAAGCACAGTATCCACCACCCAGGAGACGACTCACATGGCAACCACCACCCAGACCAAGACCGGCATTCCCTCGTTCGACGCGGCTTTCGATCAGTTCCGTGAGAGCGGCGAGCAGGTGCTGACCGCCGCCCGCAAGGCCGGCAACCTGTACCTCGACTCCTACGAGAAGGCCGTCGATCGGACCACCGAGCTTCAGCTCAAGCTGGCCGGACTGAGCCAGCAGGAGTGGCTCAAGAGCCTGATCGAGGCGCAGGTCGACGTCACTCGCGAGCTGACCGGGTCGTACACCACGACCGCGCGCGGCCTGCTCAAGTAGGGTTAGCGACAGCCGTGATTGGGAGAAGCACCGGTGGCAAGTACGCCGGTGCTTCGTCGTTGTTAAAGAGCTTTGTGCTTTCGCCAAGGAGGTCGTGAGTTGAGCGCTATCCCGCAATGCCCGCCGGTTCCCGCCCCGAGCCTGACCTCGGGACTCCTCGACAGCTGGTTCGAGGGCTACACCAGCGCCCTCGACGGCTTCGGCAAGTGCTGGTCGGCAGCCCTGCAGCGGGGACCGGTCGCGTTCGACCTCCCGCGCTGGATCGCCACGGCGACCACTCGCAGCCGCCCCTCCTGGACGACACCACACGAGATCGTGTTCGAGGCACCGCTGGCCCGTCTGCGCGACTTCTCGGTCTCGCGCAAGCGGGTGGTGCCGACGCTGGTTCTCCCGCCCCAGGCCGGGCACGACTCGTGCATCGTCGACTACTCGGCCGAGCAGAGCCAGATGCGGACGATCGTCGAGTGCGGGCTCGAGCGGGCCTTCTCGCTCGACTGGGTGGGCGCCACGCAGAAGACGAAGGACGCCTCGATCGAGGATTACATGGACGTGGTCGACCGCGCCATCGACCACTGCGGCGGGCGCGTGAACCTGATCGGCGACTGCCAGGGCGGCTGGCTGGCCACGATCTACGCCGCCCTGCATCCCGAGCGCGTCAACACGCTGACCATCGCGGGCGCCCCGATCGACTTCCACGCCGGCGAGCCGGTGATCCACGAGGTGCTGCGGCGCGTCTCGCCCGACGGGGACATGCGCTTCTACGAGACGCTCGTGCAGATGGGCGGCGGCGTGCTCGAGGGCCGTCACATGCTGGCCGGCTTCATCCTGATCCAGCCGGGAGCGGAGATCTCGCGTCAGATCGAGCTTCTGCTCCACCTCGACGATCCGGCCCACGTCGCCCGCTACCGCGAGTTCGAGGACTGGTTCAAGCACACGCAGGACGTCCCGGGTGCGTTCTACCTCTGGATCGTCCGCCACCTGTTCCGCGACAACGCCCTGATCAGCGGCTCGCTCGAAGTGCGCGGCCAGAAGGTTGAGCTGGCCAACATCGACATGCCGCTCGAGCTGATGGCCGGCGCCACCGACCACATCACCCCGCCCGACCAGGTCTTCGCCCTGGCCACCCACGCCTCGACGCCGTCCGAGCAGGTGACGCGACACGTCAGCACGGGCGGCCACCTCGGGCTGTTCATGGGACACGAGGCGCTCCGCGAGCACTGGCCGAAGGTGCTGGCCAAGGTGTTCGAGCTCTCGCGCGCGGGTAGCCGTCGGTAAAGCCCCGAACACGAGGGAGGACCGATGGCAGATCGAGCGCAGCGTGCCGAAGGCAAGACGGAAGAGGTCAAGGGCCGCGTGAAGCGGGCCGCCGGCGCCGCCACAGGCAACCGGAGCACCGAGGCCAAGGGCGCCGGCGAGGAGCTCAAGGGCAAGGCTAAGAACACGGTCGGCAAGGCCCGCAGCGCGGTCAAGAAGTCGACGCGCTAGCTGCGCGGGCACCCGACCCGCCGGCCGCCAGTCCGTACAGGCGCGGCCGCCGGTCGCGAGTCCGTCTAGGCGCGGGCGATCGACGCCGGATCGACGCCGTCGAGACGCGTCATCGTGACGCTGGCCTCGAGGGTGGCGGCGGCGGTTCCGCGGTAGACGCCCTTGACCGGCGGCACGTCGCCGTAGAGACGGCCGTGCCCGATCTTGACGTGCTGCTCGCCGGCCATCCCCCGGTTCGTGGGGTCGGCGCCCACCCATACCGGTTCGCCTTCCCCCGGCACCGGCAGAAGCGCCTCGAGCCAGGCGTGGGTGTCGACCTCGATCGATTCCTGGCCGCCGGAGCTCCCGGCCGCGAACAGGTAGCCGGAGACGTAGCGCGCGGCGATCCCGTGGTGCCGCAGCAGGCACACGCCGAGATGGACGAAGTCCTGGCACACGCCGGCCCCGCCGTCGAGCAGATCGCGCACGGTCGAGTCGACGTAGGTGGCTCCCTGCCGGTACTCGAACCGGTCGGGGATCAGCTCTGAGATCAGGATCAGCATGCCCAGGGGCGAGTCCGCCGCGCGCGCGGTGGCGAGCAGCTCGGCGAGCGCCGGGTGGCCGGGGGCGTCGTCGGTCTGGAGGAGGAACTCACCGCCGGCCTCCCGGTAAGCGGGGTCGGCCAGCGCCTCCCAGGTGGCCTGGGGCGGCTCGGCCGCCGGCCGCGTGCTCACCCGCGCGCGCACGTCGATCGTGAGCCGGCGGTGGGGTCGCGAGACCTCGAACTCGACCACGTCGGTGCCGAAGTAGTCGGTGTGGCGGTGCAGCCGGACCTCCGGCGTCAGCCGCACGCTGAACTCGTCGCAACGCTGGCGGGCCGTGGTCGCCGGCTTGACGCGCAGGGCGTTGAGGTTGTCGACGACCTCGCCGTCGTACTCGTAGCTCGTGAGGTAGCGGATCGCGTAATTCATGGTGAGCGGCTCATCAATCATGCCGCCACCTACAGATGTACTGCCGCCAGTGCGGCGATCGCGAAGTAGCGGTCCCCGATGTCACGATCGATGAGCTCGAGCTCTCCCTGTACCCGGCCGAGAATCCCCCCCAAACCGAGCTGGCCCTGAGGGGTTCGGCGCTGGAGCTCGAGCTCCGCGATCAGCCGCTCCAGCCGCAGCACGGGCGGCGAGGACCGCGGATGGGCGTCGGCCTCGGCCAACGCATCGCGCAGCGCGGCCACCGACGAGGCGACCGAGCCGGGGTAGGCGCTGTCGTAGAGCAGGAAGCGGACCACGGGGACTACGGTGGGGGCGTCCCGCACGGCGCGCCGGTAGGCCTGGGCGCCGCCGACCGCCTGCAGCAGCGCGATCGCCTCGCTCTCGTGTCCGCCCCGAGCCGACTCCGCCGGCACGGTGACCAGCAGCATCCGCAGGACCATGTCGGCCTGCTCGATCCGTCCACCCGCCTCGAGGAAGGCCCTCCCGTCGTCGCGCAGCATGGTCCGATCGACCAGGCCCCAGAACAGCGCGCAGCGCTCCTTGACCTCCTGGTAGACCGAGTAGGGGCCCGTCTGGAGCGCGGCGGCGAGGTCGTAGCGTCCGAGCGACAGGTAGAAGGAGTTGAGCGCCTCCCACATCTCGGTCGAGATCACATCGCGCAGGGTGCGGCCCCGCTCGCGGGCTCGCGTGACGCAGGAGACGATCGAGGCCTGGCTCTCGACGTCGAGGGTGAGCAGGCGTGCGGTCTGGTTACGCCCGAGGGGCGGCCGCTCGGTGCTCACCGCCTCGAGCGCGTCCTCGCCGGGCATCGGCGGCTTACCACCGATGATCGTGAGTACCGCGTCCCACGTGAGCGAGATGCTGCGCTCCCCCGGCGCGCCGGCCACATCGGCGTGGAACGCGCCGTCGAGCGTGCGCGCGGTGTGCTCGGCCCGGGTCAGGTCGCGTCCCAGCCAGAAGAGTTCGTGCGCGATGCGGGCCAGCATTACTGCTGCTGCTGCTGCGTCTGGCCGTGCCAGCCGCCGTAGCGCACGTCCGGCAGCCGGGGCGGCCGCTGGGCCGGGAGGGTGCCCGGCGCGAGGTCGACCGAGGCGCCGTCATCGAGCACCCAGGTGTCCTTCGAGCCGCCTCCTTGCGAGGAGTTGACGATCATCGACCCCTCGTCCAGCGCGACCCGGGTCAGCCCGCCCGGCACGATCCGGATCTCCTCCCCGAACACCGCGAACGGGCGCAGGTCGACGTGGCGGGGGCCGAGGCGACCGTCGCCCGTCTCGGTGGGGACGGTCGAGAGGTGCACGAGCTCCTGGGCGATGAACCTCTCGGGCTGCGCCTCGATCAGGCGGCTCTGGCGCTCGCATTGCTCGGCGTCGGCCTGCGGGCCGATGAACACGCCCCTGCCGCCCGACTCGGAGGTGGGCTTGATCACCAGCTCGCGCAGACGCCCGAGAACCTGTCGGCGCACGCGCTCGTCGGTCAACAGATAGGTGGGCACGTTCTCGAGGATCGGCTCCTCGCCCAGGTAGAAGCGGATCATCTCTGGGACGTAGTGGTAGACCGCCTTGTCGTCGGCGACGCCCGTTCCGATTGCGTTGGCGATCGCCACCGTGCCGGCGCGGTACGCGCGCACGAGTCCGGGAACGCCGAGCATCGAGTCGGGGCGGAACTCGAGCGGATCGATGAAGTCGTCGTCCAGCCGGCGGTAGATCGTGTGCACCCGCTGCAGACCGCCGGTCGTGCGCATGTAGCAGACGGCGTCGCGCACCACGAGATCACCGGCCTCGACCAGCTCGATTCCCATCTGGCGGGCCAGGAACGCGTGCTCGAAGTAGGCCGAGTTCATCGGACCCGGCGTCCACAGCACGACGCTGGCCTCTCCCGCCTCGACTCCGGGCGCCACCGCGCGCAACGCCTCGAGCAGCAGCGACGGATAGTGATCGACCGCGCGGATCCGCTGGCCCTCGAACAGCTCGGGCATCAGCCGGGTCATGGCCAGCCGGTTCTCGATCACGTACGAGATCCCCGACGGCGTGCGAACGTTGTCCTCGAGCACCCGCCAGCGCCCGTCGCCGCCCCGCACGAGGTCACAGCCCGAAACGTGACAGTAGACGCCGCCGGGAGGACGCACCCCGTGCACCGGTCGGGCGAACTGGGGCCGGCTGACCACCAGCGACCAGGGCACAATTCCGGCCCGGACGATCTCGTGGGAGTGGTAGACGTCGTCGACGAATGCGTTCAGGGCACGGATGCGCTGGGCCAACCCCCGCTTGATCCCCGTCCACTCGGCGGTGGTGAGGATCCGCGGGACGAGGTCGAGCGGCCAGGCCCGATCGCGCCGCTCGCCGTCGCCGGTGGGGACCTCGAAGGTGATGCCCTGCTGCATGAAGATCGTGTCGCGGCGCCGGCCGGCGGCACGCAGGCGCTCGGGGCCCAGGCGCCCCAGGGTGGCCAGGAGCGCCGCGGCGTGGGGAAGCGGCGCCCCATCGGCGCCAACCAGCTCGTCCCGGCAGCCTGCCGGCAGCTGGTAGCCGGCCAGTGGCCCGTCGCCTGTCGTGCTCATGATTCGTGAGGTTTATCGAGTGTGAGCGGGGACCGCTACGCCCGACGGGCCAAGCCGTGCCGCCGCGGCTTGGCCAGGTGGCGAATGCCGGCGGCGGCGGCGCCCTTCACTCAGCCACATAGTGCCGGGCGCCCCCGGCATCGACCCAGACCCGCAGCACGGCCTTGGTGCGCGGGTCGCGGAACCGCTCGCTGGTCGGCTGCCAGTCGGGCTCGGGCCTCTCGGCCTCGCCGTGCCCGCGTCCCCAGCGCGGCCGCCGCTCCTGCGGCGCCGGCACGGTTGGGGGTAGCGGTGGCAGCCCGGCCATCGCCTCGGCCGCGGCCTCGCGGGTCTGCGCCTCGGCGACGATCGCCACCCGGCGCTCGAGCTCGGGGACATCCAGGCGCCCCTCGGCGGCGTGGCGCTTGAGCGTTTCGTAGAGCAGCTCGCGATCGGCGTCGCCGAGCAGCACGACCGGCTACTGAATCGAGTCAGCCTTGACCGCGGTCCCGTAGGCCACGATCTCGGTGAACTGCTGGCCGATCTCCGAGGAGTCGAAGCGGACCGCAATGATCGCGTCGGCGTCCAGCAGCCGGGCGTTGTCGACCATCCGCTCGATCGCGTGGCGCCGCGAGTCCTCCAGCAGCTGCGTGTACTCCGATATCTCCCCTCGGCGCAGGGCCTTGAACGAGGCGGTCATGCCTCCGATCATGCCCATGCTCCGGACGACCAGTCCGTAGCAGACGCCCAGGTTCTCCCGTATCCGCAGACCGGGGAGCTCGAGCGCGGTCGTCATCGGCATGTCGGTGATCGGCCCGGACGAACTCATCGAGCCGCAACTTACCACCGCCCGGCGCCCGCTACCGTTCGCCGCTGCCATGCCGGCCCGCCGCGCCATCACCGTGATCTCGATGCTGGCCGCCTGCGTTCTTGCCGCGTGCGGCAGCAGCAGCTCCAGCTCCAGCTCGAGCGCGACCGCGTCGAGCACCTCGGCCGCGAGCGCGACCGGTACCACCTCGACCTCCCAGCCGGCCTCCCAGCCGCTCGGTCCCGAGGCGATCCCGCTCGAGGCAGGCGCGCCGCTCGCCCCGGCCTCCTCCACCACTCCCGGCGCCACCGTAGACGGCATCCAGTGCGCGCCGGTCGAGCAGCTCGCCTACCACATCCACTCTCATCTGCAGGTATACGCCGATGGGCAGCCTCGCGCGCTGCCCGGCGCGGTCGGGATCATCGGCCCGGTGGCTCAGCAGACCCCCCAGGGTCCCTTCTACGGCGCCAGCAAATGCATCTACTGGCTGCACACACACACGAGCGATGGGGTGATCCACATCGAGTCGCCCACCAAGCGGATCTACACGCTCGGCAACTTCTTCGACGAGTGGCACCAGCCGCTCAGCCCCACTCAGGTGGCGAGCGTCAAGGGCAAGGTCACTGCATTCCTCAACGGCAAGCCCTGGACGAAGGACCCGCGCGCGATCCCGCTGCTCCCGCACGCCTCGATCCAGCTCGACGTGGGTACGCCGACCGTCCCGGCCAAGGTCATCTCGTTCGCGGGGACGAACCTGTAGCCGCTAAGCCTGGGCGCTGCGCCGGCGCCGGCGGTTCACCTCGAGTCCGATCCCGACCAGCACGAGCAGGACGAGGCCGATTGCGGTCGCCGTCCCCACGTCCTGGAGCACGTCGAGGACGGGCGGACCGAAGTAGTAGGCGCCCAGCCCGATGCCCACCGCCCAGATCGCGGCGCTCACCACATTGGTCAGGTTGTAGATCACGGGCCCCGCGCGGTGGATGCCGGCCACCCAGGACGGCGCGAGCAGGATCGCGATCACCGTGAGGCGCTGGAACACCTCCTCCCCCCGCTCGACCGCCCTCAACCGCAGGCGGTACAGGGGCCCCCGGGCTGTCATCACGCTGCGTCCGGCAACCCGGCCGAACAGCCACCCGGCGACCCCACCCAGCACGGCGCCCACGAAGGCCCAGATCAAGACCGGGGTGATGTCGATCTTGTGCTGGGCGGCGACGATCCCGGCGGCGATCAGCAGCGGCTCGCCCGGCCCTGGCACGCCCGCCCAGCTGGCAAACGCCCCGAGGGCGAGCGCCGCGTAGTCGATATTCGCGGCCGGCACGTGATGGAGGATCGCCTGGACGAGCAAGTCCTTCGATCGTGGCACAAGCCGCGGCTTACACTCCCGGCGTGCTCATCCTGCCCGCCGAACACGCCAACCCGGTCCGCCGCCTGTCTTCGCGCGAGCGATGGATGGTCGGTGGCGTCCTCGGCGTCGTGGCGATCCTGGCCGTGGTCCTGGTGATCTCGTTCGTGAGCTCTGGCCCCAGCTCAGGACACGGTTGCGTCTACGCGACGATCCCGGGCGCCGTGGGGGCCGAGCAGGTGCATGAATGCGGGGCGACCGCGCGCGAGACCTGCCAGTCGGTCAACGCCCCCGGGGCCTACACCGCGCAGGCGGCGCACACGCTCGCGACCGAGTGCCGCAAGGCCGGTCTGCCGGTCGGCTAAGGCTCTCGGCCCCACCGTCACTGTCCCGACGGGACGCACCGCCCCGTCGCAGGCGGCCCCAGATCACCGCCCGAACCCCCGGAATCCCGGAGGATGCGGGGTTCGGTTATCCCAATGTCCAGACCCCTTATCCATTTGCTGGACGTGAGGACATGGTCGGTGGGGTGGGGTGAGACGACACTCCTCGGCAAGTTGGCGTCGCCAGGGCCTGCGCGGCGTACTCGAGCGCAAGGAGATTCAGTTGCCAGTTGAAGCACCAAGTTGGTTGAACGCAGGAGATACCTCCTGGCAGATCACCGCCGCGACGCTGGTCGGCCTGATGAGCGTGCCGGGCCTGGCCGTCCTCTACGGCGGAGTAATGCAGAAGCGCTGGTCGATCAACAGCATGATGCTGACCTTCTGCACGTTCTCGATCGTGCTCGTCGTGTGGGTCCTGTGGGGGTTCAAGATGGGCTTCGGCTCGCCCTTCCACGGCCTCTCGCACCACGGGTTCTTCGGGAACTTCATCGGGAAGCCCGGGCCGGTGCTCTCGCACACAGAGCTCCAGCACCAGGCGAACATCCCGCTGATCGGGACGATGGCCTTCCCGAACTCGGCCCTCGTCTACTTCCAGTTCGTGTTCGCCGCGATCACCCCGATCCTGGCCTTGGGGTCGGTGCTCGGGCGCGTGAACTTCAAGGCGTGGATCCCGTTCTGCCTGCTGTGGATCACGTGCGTCTACGCGGTTGACGCGTTCCTGCTGTGGGGCGGTGGGTTCTTCGCCCAGCACGGCGCGGTCGACTTCTCCGGCGGCTATGTGATCCACTTGTCCGCCGGTGTGGCCGGGTTCGTCGCGGCGGCGGTGATCGGGCCGCGCCTCCAGCGCGACCGCGAGATCGACGCGCCCAACAACGTGGCGATGGTCGCGGTCGGCGCCGGGCTGCTGTGGCTCGGCTGGAACGGCTTCAACGGCGGTGACCCGTACGCGTCGAACATGTCGGCCGCCGCGGCGGTGCTCAACACCAACCTGTGCACCGCAGTGGCGCTGCTGATCTGGGTCGGCTGGGACTATCTGACCGGCCGCAAGCCGTCGCTGATCGGCACCGTCAACGGCATGATCGTGGGTCTCGTCGCGATCACCCCGGCGGCTGGGTACGTCAACGGCTGGGGCGCGATCGCGATGGGGATCATCGCCTCGACGATCGTGTACTTCGCGCTCAACTACCTGAGCCGCCTGCAGCCATTCCGCCGGGTGGACGACACGCTCGGCGTCATCTACACGCACGGGTTCGCCGGCCTGGCCGGCGGCCTGCTGGTCGGGATCTTCGCCGACCCGCAGATGGCGCTGTTCTACAAGACCGGCAAGAACGGCCTGACCGCGGGGGGCTCGGTGGCCGGCCTCGTGCACGGCAACGCCAACCTGCTCAAGTGGCAGTTCCTGGCCGCGCTGTTCGTGATCTGCTGGACAGCACTCATCACCTTCGTGCTGCTCAAGCTGGTCGGGCTGTTCGTGCCGCTGCGGATGTCGGAGCAGAACATGGAGATCGGAGACGTGGCCGAGCACGGCCACGAGGTCTACCCATCCGACGTCCCGTCGCTCGGGTACCCGGGCGGGATCCCCGGTATCAACGCCGGTGCCGGCCAGGCTACCGCGCCGTCGACCGCCTGACGGAGGATCGACCCGGAGCGCGGTTCACCGTCACGTCCAGCATGTCGCACTCCACGTCGCTGGCCATCGTCTCTGAGGCGGTGGCCGGCGACGGTCTGGAGCAGGTGGCCCGGTCGGCGTCGGAGGCTCTCGGACATCCGGTGGCGGTCATCTGCCCGTCGGCCGGCACGCCGGTCGTGTGGCCGGCGGAGGCGGTCCCCGCCGCGCGGCTCGACGAGCTGGCCGCCGCCGCGACCGCGATCGTCCGGCTGATGGCCGACGGCGCCGGGCCTGATGGACGGCACGAACTGGTCGAGGCGCTGGCGGCCGGGCCGCCGGCGGACGCGAATGCGATCGTCGACCAGGGGCGCCTGCTCGGCGTCGAGCTCGGGGCCGGCGCGATCGCGGTCTGCGGCCTCGGCGGCGACGAGCTCGGCGACGGCGAGGATGCGCTCGTGGCATCGCTCGCGGCCGGGCGCCTGGTGGGTCTGGTGTCGCTCGCCGGCAGTTCTGAACGTGAGGCCGGACGTGAGGCCGGGGCGCTCGCGGAGCGGCTGCGCGCCGCGGGGTGTCAGGTCGGCGTGTCCGCCCCACGCCGGCAGCCCGCGCTGCTCCACGAGGCAGTGCGGGAGGCGATGCTGCTGGCCGAGCTTCTGACGGCGCCGGAGGCGGCGGTCGCCGGCCAGGAGGACACCTACCGGCTGCTCATCGGCGTGCTGCTGCGGGATCCGGGGGAGCTCGAGTTGCTGCGAACCCAAACGATCGCGCCGCTGCTGGCCTACGACGCCGAGCACGCCACCGAGCTGCTCGCCACGCTCGGGACGTTCCTGGCCCACCACGGCTCGACCACCGAGACGGCCGAGGTCATGCAGCTGCACCGCCACACCGTGGGCTATCGCCTGTCGCGCGTTCAGGAGGTCTCGGGGCTGTCGCCCTACGAGTCCGACGGCCGCGAACGGCTGAGCCTGGGACTCAAGGCCGCGCACATCCTGGCGGCCCGAGAACGATTGTCACAACCCGGATAGGCTCGCGCCTGTCAAGACTGAAGGAGGAAAAGCGTGGCCACCACAGAGAGCGAACAGACCGCGATGGCCGCCGGCGCCAGCAGCCCGGCCGAGGTGCTGGACTTCGCGGCCGAACGCGGGGTCGAGATGGTGGATCTGAAGTTCGTCGATCTGCCGGGGACCTGGCAGCACATGACACTGCCGATCGGGGCGTTGGACGCGGGTGATTTCGAATCCGGTCTGGGGTTCGACGGCTCGTCGATCCGCGGCTTCCAGGAGATCCACGAGTCCGACATGCTGCTGATCCCGGACTCGTCGACCGCGTTCATCGATCCCTACTACACGCGCTCGACCTTGTCATTGATCTGCTCGGTGGCGGATCCGGTGCTGGGCGAGCCGTACGCGCGCGATCCGCGCTTCGTCGCCCACAAGGCAGAGCAGCACCTGGTTGCGACCGGGATCGCCGACGTGGCCTACTTCGGCCCGGAGGCCGAGTTCTTCGTGTTCGACCACATCGCCTACGAGCAGGTCGGGCATCGCGCCTTCTACGAGGTCGACTCCGGAGAGGGGTTCTGGAACACGGGCAGCCCGGTCAGCGCGGCGCCGAACCTGGCCTACAAGCTGCGCCAGAAGGAGGGCTACTTCCCCGTGCCGCCGGCCGACTCGATGGCCAACCTGCGCTCGGAGATGGTGGCCACGATGGAGTCGCTGGGGATCCGGTGCGAGTTTCATCACCACGAGGTGTCCTCGGGCGGCCAGGGCGAAATCGACATGCGCTTCCAGCCCCTGCTGCGCATGGCCGACCAGATGATGATCTACAAGTACGTGGTCAAGAACGAGGCGCGGGCCGCCGGCAAGACCGCCACGTTCATGCCCAAGCCGATCTTCGAGGAGAACGGGTCGGGCATGCACGTCCACCAGTCGCTGTGGAAGGACGGCGATCCGTTGATGTACGGGCACGGCGGCTACGCCCACCTGAGCGAGCTGGCCAAGCACTACATCGGAGGTCTCCTGGCTCACGCACCGGCGCTGCTCGCGTTCTGTGCGCCGACGACGAACTCCTACCGGCGGCTGGTGCCGGGGTACGAGGCGCCGGTCAACTTGGTCTACTCGGCGCGGAACCGGAGCGCCTGCGTCCGCGTCCCGATGTACCACGAGGCGCCCAAGACCAAGCGGATCGAGTTCCGCTCGCCCGACCCGACGGCCAATCCATACCTGGCGTTCTCGGCTCTGATGCTGGCGGGGCTGGACGGGATCAAGCGTGAGCTCGACCCCGGCGAGCCACTCGACGCCGACCTCTACGAGCTGCCGATCGAGACGCTGGCCGGCATCGCCACCGTGCCATCGTCGCTGGACGCCGCGTTGGATGCGCTCGAGGCGGACAACGCGTTCCTGTTCGAGGGCGACGTGTTCACCCCGGGCCTAATCGAGGCGTACGTGCGCTACAAGCGCGTGGAGGAGGTCGACGCGATCCGGATGCGGCCGCATCCGTGGGAGTTCGCGCTGTATCACGACGCGTAGTTCGTCTCTGGGGACCGTCGTCCGGTTCGCCCGCCCGCGCGTCGTCTCCCCAAGCGGAGCGTCGCCGCGCTTCCGCGAGGGCGGGCGAACCGCATCGACGTCCCCACGAACCCCATCGACGGCCCCCCATCCTGTTCGCCGGCGTCGGCCCGGGCGCGAACCGCACGGCGCGACCCTCGTCCGGCTCCGCGCCTCGGGAAGTCGGGGTCGGCCACTGCCACCGCCGACCGCCGTCGCCTACCGCCAGCGCCCGGGGCCGCACATGTGCCCGGGTGCAAAAGTCACGAAACCCCCCGCCCCCGCGCCGCTTCCGGGACATAAGCGCCGGGGAGACGCTTATCTCCCGGAGGCGCGGTGCGACCTGGGCGCTTTTGGGCGTTAAGCACCCCCTTCCCGCCGGCCGATCCGCGTCGCGAGGCGCTGCCAGATGCCCGGCTCCCGGGGCTGGGTCTTCAGCCACTCCTCGCGGGTGGGGAGGTTGCCGGCGCGCCGGGCGGCCATGACGCAATCGCTGTGGGCGTGCCGCCGGCGGCCGTGGTCGCCCTCGGGGAACAGCAGCATGTGCTCGCTCAGGGCGGGCAGATGCCGGCCGCACAGCGGGCAGCGGTAGGTGGCGGGCTTGAGGTTCTGGGCCGGGCGGAAGGACCACCAGCGCGGCTTGGGCTCCTCAGCCATGCGTCCAAGCATTGCATCGCAGCGCGAGTCGGACGGGTATCTTCGAGAACCATGGAGCACCGCGACGAGCGCATCGTGATCGAGACCGACCGCTACCGGATCAGCGGGGTGCTCCGCCTGCCGCGCGACGGCTATCGCAGCCGGCTCACCGACTACCTGAACTCGTCCGAGCGCGCGTTCCTGGCCCTGACCGACGTCGAACTGCTGCCGTTCGACGGGAGCGAGCCGCAGCGGCGGCCATTTCTGGCCGTTTCGCTGAGCCACGTGGTGCTGGCCATGCCGCTGAACGGCGACGGCGCCGCCTGAGTCGTCGCGAGGCCGGCCGGCCGCTCCTGTTACCTCCGGGCGGCTCCGAGGTATCGTGTTCCGTATGGCCACCCGCCGCGCCGACGATCTAGAGGGCCTCAGCCGCAGCGAGGCCCTCCGGGCCTCGCCCCGGATGTTCGACTGGGCCCTGTTCGAGAAGTTCTCGCGGGTGCACTGGAGCGTGCCGCCGATCATCTTCGTGCCGGTCATCACGGTCCTGCTGATCGAGGGCTTCGTACACGGGGTCGGCTGGTCGGCCCTCTACTGGCTGCCCGCCGGCTATCTGTTCTGGACCCTGACCGAATACTGGCTGCACCGGGTCGTGTTCCACTTCGAGCCCGAGAAGGGCATCGGGGCGCGCCTTCACTGGATCATCCACGGCGTCCACCACGACCATCCGAACGATCCCCTGCGGCTCGTGATGCCGCCTGCCCTGAGCGTGCCGCTGGCTGCCGTGTTCGTGTGGGCCTTCTCGCTGGTCATCGGCAGCCCGGGCTTCCTGCCGTTCGGCGCCGCCTTCCTCGCCGGCTATCTCGGCTACGACATGCTCCACTACCACGTGCACCACCACCGGCCCAAGTCGGCGCTCGGCAAGCGTCTGCGCGAGCTGCACATGCGACACCACTTCCAGAACCACGAGCGCGGCTATGGAGTGAGTGCGCCGTTCTGGGATCACGTGTTCGGAACCGCACCGAAGAAGACGCGCTAAGCGCCGGCAGAATCGATGAGTCTCGGTGCGGCAATCGCGGGCGTCGCGATGGCAGTTCCCGAGCGGCTCGTGTCCAACGAGCAGATCGCCGCCGGGCTGGGCGTCGACGCCGCCTGGATCGCCAAGCGCACCGGGACGCACGAGCGGCCGTGGGCGTCCGACGATGAATGCCTGAGCCAGCTCGCCGCCGACGCCGGGCGAGCCGCGCTCGCGCAGGCCGGCATCGAGCCCGGCGAGATCGACCTGGTCCTCGTGGCGACCTCGACCGCCGATGAGATCACCCCCAACGCGGCGCCGCTCGTGGCCGGGCTGATCGGCGCCGATCGCGCGGGAGCCCTCGACGTGAGCGCCGCGTGCACCGGCTGGCTGTCGGCGCTCGCCATGGCGTGCGGCCAGGTCGAGTCCGGCCGTGCCGCGCATGCGCTGGTGGTGGGCGCCGAGATCCTCTCGCGCTTCCTCGACCTCTCCGATCGCGACACAGCGCCGCTGTTCGCCGACGGCGCCGGCGCCGCCGTGCTGTCGGCCACGAAGTCGCCGACGGGCCGGGTGGGCCCGATCGTCCTGCGCGCCGATCACTCAGGGTCGCACATGATCCGCCTGAGCCGCGGTGATCACATCCGGATGGACGGCCACGACTCATTCCGCGCCGCGGTGGGGCTGCTGGCGCAGGTCACCATCGAGGCCCTCGCCGCCGCCGATTGCCGACTCGAGGACGTCGACCTGTTCGTCTACCACCAGGCCAACTCGCGGATCATCCGCGCGGTCGGCGAGCGGCTCGATCTCCCGCCCGAGCGGGTCGTCGACTACGTGGGGCGGTTCGCCAACGCGTCGACCGCCACGCTGCCGATCGCGCTCACCGTCGCGCAGGCCGAGGGGCGCCTCGAGCCGGGTGCGCGCGTGTTGCTGGCGGCCTTCGGCGGCGGTCTCACCTGGGGCGGAACGGTGGTCGAATGGACCGCGTCTCCGTCGGTCGCCTCGGCCGCGGGTCAGCCGAGCGTGATACCGACCGTGTAGTAGGCCGTGTGCGTCGTGCGCGGCTGCGGGACCTGCTTTATCACGCGCAGCGTGTGGCGGCGGCGGGTGCTCGGACGGTCGTGAATCTTGCCCAGGTGGCAGTCGGCCTTGAGCAGCGCGGTCTTGACCTGCGTCAGGGTCTCGTGGGCGAGGCCGGGCACGCGGCACAGCATCGCCGAGAAGCCAGACAGACCGTGGTCGTCCACCTTCACCGCAGTGGCGGTCGGCGGGACCAGGTAACGGTTCTTGGGTCCGAACTCCCAGTAGGCCCCTGACGGCAGGCCCTCCACGATCGTGCCAACCGCCGGCCTCGAGATGAGACGGGAGGCCGGATCGGTGAGGTGGGCGGTGTCCCACGAGTCGACCGTCACCGACGGCTGCGGACCTCCGAACAGCGACCACATGGTGACCAGGATCGGAGCTCCCCCGGCGATCCGGTAGGTCAGTCCGGTCGTCGTGGTCACGAACGTGCCGTTGGATGGCGCGGCGTTCAGATGCGACCAGGCATTGCCGGCGTTCACGATGTCCCATTCGTCGACCAGCACTGGGTTGATCGTCCCGAACAGCGGGGGATCCTGGATGTACATCGGCGCTCCGCCGACGACGCGCCACACCGCGCCGTCCTGCGTGCGCAGGAATGTGCCGTTAGCCGGGACGGGGTTGAGCGAATTGAACTGCTGCTGGCTGATCACGGTGTAGGTCTGGGCCCCGCCCACGTCGGCCCAGTTGTTCACCAGCAATGCACTGCCGCCGGCGATTTCGTAGATCTGCGGCTCTCCGCTCACCTGCACGAACGAGCCGTCCGGGAACAGACCGCCGGCCGCGCCGCCGGCGTCGACATAGTCGCTGTCGATGTTGAGCGTCGCCCCGCCGTAGGTGGCGTTGTGGCCGCCCTGGTACTGGTGAAGGCGCTGGTGGTTGACCCAGTCGCTGCTCGGCACGTACCCGCTCGTGGTGCTCTGCTGGCCGTTCCACTCGGCGATCCAGATCTGGTCGGGCTCGGCGTAGCCGGTGCCGACCTCATTGACCAGGTCGGTGATCCCGGAGACCGCGCTGCTGTAGATGCCAGACACGTAACCGCGGGCGTGCAGCTCGGTTGTCCACGCGCTCAGGAACGCCAGGACCGCGGTGGTGTTCGTGCTGTTGCGTGTATAGGCCTCCATGTCGTCGTAGATCGGGTTGCCCAGCCCGAGTCCCACCGCCTGTGCCTGAGTTACCGCGTCGTCGGCCGCTGCCGTGCCCTGGGCGGACGCCTGCGATGGGGTGATGCCCGCGCAGCCGCAGCCGTTGCTCGGCGCCTGAAGGCCGACGTAGATCGGAAGGAGTGCCCAGCCCGCCGCAGACTCCTGCTGCACCCAGGTCGAGTTGAGATTGGGCTGTGCGCAGGCCTCGTTCGCGCCACCGATGTAGAAGCCGATCGCCCGGTAGGGCGAGGAGCTCCAAGCCGACATGGTTGAGGAGCTCGGCGTCGAGCAGACGTCGAAGCCGAGGCCGGTGTAGATCGCGTCGCCCGCCCGATGCGTCGCATGAGCGCGGGCAGCGTTCGCATGCGCGCGGGCGGCGGCCGGATGCGCGCGAGCGGTGCGGGCACCCTTGGGTGCCGCGGCGGGTCCGGTCTGGTCAGCGCTCCGTAGCGAGCGCACCCCGAGCGCCCGGGCGACGACGCTGGGATCGCCAGCCCAGGTCGCGGTGACGAGCACGCCGGCGGAGGGAACGGCCAGCTCGGTGGACGACCCGCGTTGCGGCTGGGCGCCCGGGTCGCGGACCGGCGGCAGGGCGGGCCCCGCGGCACCGCGCGCGCCGGCGCCGCGGGCGGCGGCGCCGTGGGCGGCGAGCGGCGTCACGAGGATCGCCTCGGTTCGTCCGACGGCATGGGCCGGACAGCTCTGACGGACGCTCGGTTGCCCGAGGTACACGGCGTGGCGATCGAACCGCACGCACACGGTCGGGTCGCCGGCGAGGTCATAGACCGGCCAGCTCGCGGGCACCACGAGCCGGTAGCCGTGGTAGCGCACGACCTTGCTCGTGGCCGCATGCAACTTTTCGTGCAACGCGCTCGAACTCGTGGCACGAGCGCCCGCAACCGCGCCGCTACTCCCCGTCAGGAGGAGCGCGAAAAAGGCAACTGTGGCAAGTCTGAGTCGGGGTCGGAATCGCAACACAACACGCATCCGTACAGCACCCGGCGCGCCGGCCCGCACCCAGCTGCTCTCTTTTGCTCGCCGACGAGCGAGCTACCTGGTCCGGCCATGCTAACGAGCTTGCCTGTCGGCTGCCACACGACGTGAGACGGTTCTCAGGCTGATCGGCCTCCGCCTAGCCCGAGACCACCCGCTCGACGACCGACTGGGCGACCCAGAAGATCGTGTGGCTGATCTTGTCGAACACCAGGTAGACGAACGGCTCCGCCGGGTCGCTGTACCACCCGATCGCGAGCACGTGAAACGAGCCGGCGTCGCGCCGCTCGCCACCGCCCTCCCAGGGACGGGTCTGCACGACGATCGATTGCGCGGGAGGGACCGCGGTGGCCGGGACCGGGAGGTGGGGCGGAATGTTCGGCACAGCTACGTGCGGGAGCGGGGGCCGACCGTGCACGATATGGGCGGTCGCGGACGGCACCGCTGCCTCCCCCGCGGGGGGCGCTGTCCCGCCCTTCTGGGGCGCCGCGCCGGGCGCTGTCCCGCTCGTCTCGGGCGCTGCGCCGGGCGCCCGCCCAGCCCGTCCTCGGCGGGCACGCCGGAGCGGAGAGGGCGGGATTCGAACCCGCGATGGAGTGTTAACCCCATACTCG
>CAWEQG010000008.1:0-119674 GCA_963811135.1 uncultured Solirubrobacterales bacterium
CTTCACGACCTCTGGAACACGGACAAGCATCGCACCCTCATTCCAACGATGCTCGTGTTCAAAGCCGCGACACTCAAGCTCACAAACGCGGTTCAGGTTGCCCGCGTGGATTACTTCGAAGGCGATACATACGTAGTCGAGTTCACCGCCTACGGCGGGACGCCCCTGCCCAAGCCGGTTGTAGACGTAGAACCCCACGCCCCGACGGACATAGCGTCCAGCGAGGGTCCCCGTGACGGACTTGCGGTGATCGAGGAGCTTCGCCAGATCGGCCGCGTCGTTCTCGTCGGCGTCCTGATCCCCGCCTCCGAGATGTTTCCCGAAGGTGCTGGCGTCCCGCCACCCTAGCCACCCTCACGGCAGCGCGAGTCAACCGCCTCGATTGCCTCAGTTGACGGTGCGAACTGTCAAGCGGGCGGCATGAAGCCGCACGGGTGCTTCGGGATCTCGGCGACGGCGACCGACCAAGCGTTCATCAATGCTCGAGCGAACGGGATGAACACCAGCAGGAACAACGCGCCAGTCAGGATGACCTCGGTGTTCATGCGTCCGATTATGGCCGGCGTCACGGACCGTCGGCCTTGCTGTAGCTGGGTCGGCCAACGATGGGTCGACCAGAGCTATCGTTGCCGCCGATAACTACACGGGTTGCGTGGAGTGATGGTGCGGGTGGTGCTAGTCAAGGCAAAGCAGATAGCGAGGTTCGCTTCGCTCGGCCTTGCCATCCTCGTGGGCGCCTGTGGCGGCAGCAGCAGCGGGTCCGGCTCGTTCGTGGGGACGGCTTCAAACGCCGCCGTCCTTGTCCAGTGGACCCGCGACGGAAGCCAACTTACTGGGGAGCTTCAGCAGGCAACGCTCCAGGACAACAGCCAGTCGGACAGCGCAAATCCCGAGTCGGTCAGCAATGACAGCGTGGCGTTCACGGGCACCGTCAGTGGCTCGGGCGTCACGCTCTCACTGAATCAAGGGCTCGGCTCGGTGAACAACCTGACTGGCACGTTGAACGGCGGCGAACTGGATCTCAACTTCCCTGGTCAAAACGGCGGGATCACGACGGTCGCCCTCCACTCCGGCAACGCCTCGGCCTTCAACCAGGCGGTGGCAAGCCTCCAGAACCAGGCTTCTCAGGCCAACATCCAGGTCCAGCAGCAAGCGCAGGCCCAGGCTCAGGCGCAGAGCGTCGCCAATGACGCCTCGGCGGTGTCTCAGGACCTCGGCAACCTGAAGTCGGCCGTGTCGGGCGCTAACGGGACAAGCTCGCTCGGCTCCGATCTGAACCAGACAAAGACTGACCTGGCGACGACGCTTACCGATGAGCAGAAGGTTCTTGGCGAAGCCGGCGGTACCGACAGCGGGACTCTCTGCTCAGATGCGGGTCAAGTCGCTACCGACGCTGGGACGGTCCAAACCGACCAGGGGACGATCCAGAGCGATCAGGGCTCATCACAGAGCGATACGAGCGCGATCTCTTCCGCCATCGCTCAGCTCAAGAAGGACAACGCAGTGCTGGACGCGGACCGGACCAACGATCCGAAGGACGTTCCGAGCGACGCGCCGAGCGACACGCAAGTCTCCGCGGCCATCAAGGCCGCCCAGGCTCAGACGGGCTCGGAGAACGGCTCAGTCGGTGGTGCTCTGTCTCAGGCCCAAGCCATGGTCAACACGGCCAACGGCTACGCCAACAAGGCGCAGGCAGTCTGTAACGCAGCGGGCGGCTAGCCTCGATTCGTCATTAACCATTGGTTGTGGCGTGGTGGGGTGAGGAACTGGGTTTGGTGGTGACGTGGCTGCGTTGTTTGCGCAGCTGGTCTGCTCGGAGCGGCGTCGGCTTGGCGTGGGGCGGTGCCGCGGGGTGCGGTTTGAGGCAGCCGTGAGCGATCTCGCTCGGCGGCCGTCGGTCCTCGCGATGCGGCTGGCGTTCAGCCGCCGGCGGCGAGCGCGTGGAGGCGTTTGAACGCGCTCTGGATCGCGGCGGCCCAGGGCCAGTCGGCGGGGAGATGCAGCGTGGTTGGCGGGCGTGGCGGGTGAGTTGCCCGGCGACGTGCAGGATGCGGTAGCGCAGGCGTTTGGGCTCGGCGATGTGGTGTTCGCCGTCGAGCGTGAGCTGCTGGGTCCAGACGGTGATGTCGTGCGCAGCAGCGACAGCTCAAGCCACGCCGCGTTGGCTGCGAAGGAGTGGAACGGCAGGTAGCCGGCGCCGGTCGCCTTTAGCGTCTTGACGCGGTCTTCGACTTGGGCGTGCTGGCGGTGATCGGCTTCCAGAGGCGGCGATGTCCGGGCCGGCTGGTCGGTGATGAAGCACTGGAAGCGATGCCCGTCGAGGTCGGTGAAGGAGAGCTGCGCGCCGGGGTGGGGGCGCTCGCGCCGGCAGATCAGCCGGGTGCCCTCGGCCAGCCGTCCAGGTTGACCTGGCCGGTCAGTTCGGTGACCCACGCGCCGTCGCGCGGCTCGCCGTCGGGCGTTGATCGCCGGCGTCCACGCTGTTCCTCCAGGGCCAGGATCGCGTCGCGGACGGGCTCGATGAGCGTAGCCCAGCGAGAAGGCGATCCTGGTCTCGCGGCACGCGAACGCGAAGTCGTGGCTGGCGCCGGCCGAGTCTGACCGCGCGAGGATCTCGCCCGTCCAGCGCGTCTTGGGGAGTTGCTCGAGCGCGAGCTCCAGCAGCGGAGATGATCGTCAGGCGTTATTGGCGCCGGCGTTGCCGGGCCGCAGGACACCCGCCAGGACTTCGCGGCCGCAGGTGGCCAGCAGCGGGTTGAACCCGAACCCGCCCTTGTAATGACCGGCTGCGTGCTCCTTCTCAGAGTGCACGTTGATCGGCGTCGCGTCGAAGTCGAGGATCACCCGATCCGGCGCCGCGCCGGCCGTCCCACGCCCGCTCGCGAGCCTCCGCGCGGGCCCGCGGATGCCGGCAAGCTCGCTGCTCACCGATCGAAAGCAGCACGCGCCGCGCGGTCGAGACCGACGCGACATCACCGAACAGCGCCGGCTGCCCGGCCAGCGCCGCCAGGTCAGAAACGCAGCGCCCGCCGTCGGCGGCCATCACCGCCAGATCGCACAAAACCCGTCCCGGATCATGCCCGAGCGGCGCTCGCGCGTGCCCGCCAGCACAGCGCTCAGCCCCGCCGGTCAAGCCCGAGCCGCTCGCCGACCAGCGCCAACAACGCGGTGCCCGCCCGAGAGGACAAACCGATGCCGTCCGCCCGCACATCTACCTTGACACTCCAACGTCCCATCACCTTCAAGGTGACCTCCTGAGCGGGCGGATTGGCGCTCGACAGCCGCAATCCTCCCCGCCAGGACGGACGTTCAGACCCCGCCAGCGCCCCCGCCCAGCGCTACTGACGAATCGAGGCTAGGTAGCGCGCGCGGTGTAGTCGTCACACGCTCCGTTAGCGGAGTATCCGATTTACGAGGCTTATCTATCTACGCGCCCGGAGGGATTCGAACTCCCGACCTTCGGTTCCGTAGCGGGATTCGCGACACGTCCAGTAACGCCGCGAGCAGTGTCCAACCGGGCCGCAAACCTAAGGACCCTAGCCGTGGCTCGAGCCGGATACGGCCATGGAGAGCTAGGCGCGCGTCTGAGGTGAGCGCTTTCGCCATTTGGGTGATCTCAATCTGCTGGACGACTCCGATGGCGACGAGCCGCAACCTCCGCGAGGCTGGGGTGCCAGCCGCGGACGAGCAAGCAGACGCCCGGGCAAGCTCCGCGCGTTTGGTCGCCACAGCGCTCGCCGCCGCCTGCCCGGCTGTGTGCTGGCCGCGCGGCGGATGCGATGGTTCCCGTTCGGCACCCACCTTGACGCCGAGCGCACCCAATAGCAACGCGGTTGCCGGGCGGCAAGGCCGGTCGCCGTCTCCCGAGAGCGCCATCATTGCGCTATGACCGAGGGGTCGTCATCGGCAGACGGAAACGAGCCCGTCCTTCTGAAAGACGCGGCCCCGCTCCAGGCATCGCGCGTGGACGTTGACCGAGGTCGTTCGCTGCGGACCCGTTCCGTTTCCCGCCTTCAAGCGAGGGAGACGGTGGTACGTGGACAGGAGCGCACTGTCGGCCGAGCGGATCTTCGATGGCGAGTACGCGAGCCCCCGTCGCGCGGTGTGCGCTCGCGCTCGCCGAGAACGACGATCCGGCAGCAGTCAGCAGCGTGATCGATGCCTACGACGCAGATGAGCTGCGCCTCGCCTCCGACAGACTGTACGCCGGCGTGCGGATGGCGAATAGTGCCCGAACGAAAAGGCGGCAACGTGGCAGCGAGCGCTCGGGATAGTCGGCAAGGCACGGGACCAAATCCACCGCGGCAGTCTTCCGAAGCAGTCACGAGATGACTTCCGGGCGCTCGAAGCATCGCTCCGCGGCGAGGCCGAACAAGTAGTCCGCATTGGCGACTTCGCGGCGACGCACGAACGCGCCCGTCCGGGTGATCAGGCCGACTGGGATGTATACGCGATGTCGTTGGCAGTGGGCTCGGTCGCCGCACGAGCGTTCGTTGACTGGGGGAACGATCAGCGCGAGCCAGGGGAGCGGACGCTGTTTGCGGGCGGCAATGACCTGTTCCAGACCGGTCCGGGTCCTGACGCGCGGCTGTATGCCGGAACGATGGAGCCGGACAGGCTGGACATCATCGCTCAGTACCTCGATTTCTTTGGGCGCGATCCGTTCGGGCAACACGAGCCCGGTCCAATGCGGCCGCGTACGAGATCGCCGACTGGCTTCGTGCTGGAGCCGCACGAATGCGGGTTGAATCAAAGCGATAGGGCTCACGTCGCGGACGCCGCGGGTTGCCGGATCCCGCCCAAGCGCGAAACATCGCTATTCAGTCTCGAGCCGGGCGCGGTCAGGAGGGGTCGTCAGGCGGGAGCGGCAGGTCGACGCCCGCAGCCGCCCACGCGTGGACGAGGTCGCGGACGGCGTACTCGCGGGTCCTCTTGCGACCCTTGATCGCATGCTCGATCGCGTACCGCTGCTCCTGCGTGAGCGCAAGCCCCTCAACGTCCCGCACGAATGGCTCCCAAACCTGCGTGCGCGTGTAGTTGATCTGCTTGCTGTCGGAGTAGCCGCGGCCAGGTCCGACCCGGCGCTCGACACCGCCGATCACCGCTTTGTTAGCGAGCACGAGGTAGCGGCCCGGACCCACGGCACGGAACTCGATCGTTGGCTCTTGCTCGTCCACCACATCTCCTGATTGTAAAGAACTCTTAGTACAGTACTCTTGGCAGCCACCAACCCGAACATGCCCCCATTCGAGTCAAACGTGAAGCAGTACCGCGAACAGCTTGGTCTTTCTCAGGAAGCTTTGGCCCGCGAGCTCGGCGTCAGTCGTCAGACGGTCGTGAACATCGAGCGAGGACTGAGCGAGCCGAAGGTTCTTCTGGCGATCGCGATCGCGGCGGTGCTGGGCGCGACAATCCAAGATCTGTTCCGGAGGCTGCCGTCCAGATGAACAGCTACCGACTCCATATTCGCCCAACCGCTCGGCTGGCAATGGCGGGCTGGATGCAGCCGACGCTGACCCCAGATGACGTCGCCGCGCATCTTTCGTCGGTCACGCTGCGCGAACTGAGCAGCGCCGACTCGTACACCTGGACGCTGGATCTGGAACTCGCCGCGCCCTCCCACGACGAGGCGCTGAATGCGATCTTCGTCGCCGTCCAACAGCTCGGCTTCGAGGTCCTCAACGCGTATGTGACCGAGTGGGTCGACCGCGCCACCGAACTCGCGCTCCTCGGGCTAGTAGGCGGCGGAGTTGTGGGGTCGTCATCGGGAGATCCTGATCTCACAGCAATAGTCGCGATCGCAAGCAGCCTTGCCGGGGCGTGGTTCGGCTCCAAGCTAAAGCGAGCCGAGACGGTCTACGAAGTCCGGCGTGCCTATCCGTCCGGTTGGGTTCTGAACCCCATCACGAACCAGCGACCCACCGCACCAATCATGCGCCCCGGCTTCTTGCAGGCGTGAGCCGACCAGGGGACCGGGAAGCAAACAATCCGATCATCGTCGTCAGGACGGGACTCCACGGTGGGTCCGGACGACTGCTTTCGTATCCCGGCGGGCGCCGAAGCGGACGAGCGCTTGGGCGACATTTCAATCACGCCGGTTGTCGCGTCGCGGCACGAGCCGCGTGATTGCTTTCGCGTCGGCCGGGACGCCGGCCGCGCTATAGCAATGCCACGATTGCAGTCGCCCGCCGTCGACCCATCCGGACGAGCGCTAAGGCGGCGGTCGGCCGCCGCGATCCGCTACCTGCCGCGGGCGGTTCTCCCCATTCTCGCCACTGCAGATCGAGTCAAGAGCGCCCGGTTAGCTGCCGCCGGCGACGCGGCAGAAAACGCTCCGTCTCCCGGCGGAGCTTGAATACCACTGTTCCCGCACCACCATGTGAGGGGGAGTAAGCATGCCGCTGACCCAGTCCCAGCTGATCGCGGCGGTCGCCGACCGCGCAGACATGAGCAAGGCAGACGCGAAGCGGGCACTTGCCGCGCTCGATGAGATCGTGCTCGAGGAGTTGGGGAATGCCCAGAAGGTCCGTCTTGGCGGAGTCGTTCAGCTAACGGTGCGGGTCAAGCCCGCCACCAAGAAGCGCACCGGACGCAACCCGGCGACCGGCGAGGAGATCACGATCGCGGCCAAGCCGGCCAGCGTCGACGTGCGAGCGCGTCCCCTGGCGAAGACCAAGGCGGCGCTTCCGTCGGTGCAGAAGGCGCGGCGGCGGCTCGCCGCGTCCAACGGACGCGCCTCCCGGTAGTACCCGCTTGTCGCGCCGTCCCTGAGTGACGGTTCAAAACCCGTACGCGGTAGTCGCCAGCCGATCGGGCGGCGCGGGCGGCCAGCGTCCCGTAGGAGCCACTCGGTCTGTGACCTGACAGCCGATCCGAAACGGGAGACGGTTCGTGAGACGATGCATGCATGACCGAAAACCGGATTTCAGGAACGCTGGCGGCGGCGGTGACGCCGTTGCGCGACGGCGGGATGAGCCTCGACGAGGATGGGATCGAGGCGCTCCTTGAGTTCTACGGCACCAGCGGACTCAACGGGGTCCTCGTGCTGGGCACCACGGGCGAGGGAGTCCTGCTCGAGCAGGACGAACGGTGCCGCGTGGCGGAGCTCGCGGTGGCCGGCGCCGGCGCGCTGCGGATCATCGTGCACTGCGGCGCTCAGAGCACGGCCGAGACCAGCGCGTTGGCGGCGCACGCCGCGGAGGCGGGCGCCGACGCTGTTGCGGTGATCGCGCCGCCGTTCTTCGCCTTCGACGCGGGTGAGCTGTTGGAGCACTTCGCTGCTGCGGCCGCCGCGTGCGCGCCGTTGCCGTTCTATCTGTACGAGTACGAGGAGCGCAGCGGCTACGCGATCCCGGTGGCGGTGATCGAGCAGCTGTGTGAGCGAGCGCCCAATCTGGCCGGCATGAAGGTCTCGGACTCGCCCTTCGAGCGCGTGGCGCCATATATCGCGACCGGGCTGGACGTCTTCATCGGAGCCGAGGACGTCGTGGCAGAGGGCCTTGAGCACGGTGCGGTCGGCGCGGTGTCGGGCGTGGCGGCCGCGTTTCCGGAGGCCGTCTCCGCGCTCGTGCGGGACGCCACGGCCGAACGGGTGGCGCTGGTGGAGTCGCTGCGCGTGGCGCTCTCGGGGCAGCGGTTTCAGGCGTCGGTGAAAGCGGCGCTGGGCTTCCGCGGCGTTTCGGTGGGCCCGGATGTCCGGGCGCCGCTCCGGCCGCTGCCGGCCGAGCCCGCCGAGCGGCTCCGCGTCGCGCTTGAGCGTCTGCTCGGTGCTGACATGCCCGCACGTCCGATCCCGGCGTAGGCCGGACCCAGCGGTAGAAAGAGTGGTACGACCGGAGGGTGTCGAGGGAAGCGCGAGAGGTCGCCGCGGGCGGCTTGCTTATGGATGCTGTCCCAGGAACCTGATCTCGATCCGGCGAGGGTCCCAGAGGCGACTGGGGCGCCCATCCGCCGTCATCGCCGGCGCGACCGTAACTGACTCGACGGTGTCGGTGATCAGCCGTCGCCAAGCCGCTAACCGCTTCGCGGGTTCGCGCAGCTTGTCGATCTCGTCAGGACCGATGACATCGCTCTCGCCCCCATCGCCGAGTCGGGCCCGCACGGCGTGCGCGTCATCGAGCGCCGTGGTCAGCTTCTCCAAGGTCTGCTGGCTCGCGGGCCGGCCCAACAAGCCGAGCTCGCCGAGCTGCCGGATCGTGTCATCGAGATCCGCGTTCGCGCGTTTGATCGCCTCGTCCGCCTCGCGGATCTGCTGCTTGCGCGACGCGCGTCCATGCAGGTCGGCGGTGGCCGAGTACGCCCGGACCGCGTCCAGCACCATCGCCTCGACCCGGTCGGCCTTGACCGCCGCTCGTCGCTGGCAGCGGTTCGCGCTCGTGTCGCCGCAGCGGTAGCTGCCGCTGTCGGAGTTGATCACCATCCGCGAGGCGCACGTCCCGCAGCGCAGCACCCCGAGGCGGGCCAGCAGCCGGTCTGACTTGGCTTGGCGCCCGCGCGAGACCGTCCGCCGCTGCACCCGCTCAAACAGCCCGCGATCCTTGACGATCGCCTCGTGAGCCTGCGGGTTGTGCAGCTCGCCGAAGTGGATCTCGCCCAGGTACATCCGGGAGCGCAGCATCCAGGCCACACCGGAGAGCGCGCGCTCGATCCCATTCTCGGCCAGGAACGCCTGGATCTCCACCAGCGACGCGCCCAGGTCGCGACGCTTGAACGCCTGCACCACGACCCTCGCCGCCGCGGGCTCCACCACCAGCACGCCGTCCTCCCCGCGCACGTACCCGACCGGGATCCTCGGATGCGGATAGACACCCCGCGCCACCGCCCGCGCCTGAGCCGCCGCGACCTTCTCGCCCGTGATCTCAGCAAAGTATTGGAACACCGACCCGAGCATGTTCGTCGACAGGCGCTGCGCCGCCGTGCCGTTCGTGAGCTTGCCGTGGTCCAGCGCGAAAATCTCCCCGCCCGCCCGCTCCACCCGCTCGATCACCTCCAACTGCACCTTCAGCGAGCGCACCAGCCGATCGAAATACGCCACCACAAGCTGGTCGGCCCGACCGGCCTCGATCATCTCGATCGCCGCCAACAGCCCCGGGCGGCTGGACAGCGGCAGCCTGCCGCTCACGTCGATCTCAGGAATCGGCGAGGCAACAAGCCGCTCACCACGGTCCCTCGCCCACCGCCTCGCGGCCTCGATCTGCACCTCGGGCGAGTGAAAGTGCTCATCCTCCCGATCGCCCTTCTCGCTCACCCGGACGACCACGACATCTCTGAGCTTCGACATACGACCCCTCACGACGGGACACTAACGCCCTTTAGACGCTTAGGACCCGACGGGGGAGAAGGCGAGGGCGGTCAAGGCCCGCTACGTCGGGGTGTGCCGCGGCTGCGGCGCGTACACCCAGCCGCGGAACGGCAAGGGCGATGCCTACGCCTATTGCAAGGCGTGCCACCCGGGCGCGATCGAGCGGCGCTGGACGCGGGAGCGCGTGCTCGACGCCATGCGCGAGTGGCGCGCTCGCTACGGTCGTCTGCCGTCGTCCCATGACTGGTCGCGCACGCACGCGCAGCGGCGTGGCGGCGAGCAGCTTGCGCGACTGGTCGCCGGCGACTGGCCCTCCGCCAGCACGGTCACCGGCGTCTATGGAAGCTGGAAGGCGGCACGGACGGCGGCCGCCGACCAGATTGTCCAAGCTGGCGAAGAGGATCGACCGTCGCCAGAGCATCGTCCCTGACGACAGGCGGCCAGCCGGGCGGGAGGTATTGGCGACCGCCGACGAACGTGCACGGCCGGAGCGGGAAACGGCTGCGCAGATCGGGATTCAGGGCCGGAAACGCTGTATCTAGAAGCCAGGTGCTTTCCAGAGGCGATTGAAACGGAGCGCAGTGTCGTGACCACCCAGATCAGCGAGCTCGGCCGAGCGCAGCGCCGGGTCAGGGCCGTGGGGCCGGCCTCGGACCGCGCGGCCGTCGCCGCGGTGGAGCCGGTGGCGCGGATCGCGCTGACGCAGCAGGAGGCATGCGCCTCGCTCGGCTGCATTGAGGTGTACTTCGTGGAGCAGGTCCGTCCACATCTTCGGGTTGCGCGATCGGATGGCAAGCGGGCGTCGGCGAAGCAGGGCTCGATAGCTGGGAGCCCGACCTCGCCGGCAGACCTTGTCCGTATGCGGCCGGGCCGCGCGCAATCGGTCGATCGTCCCAGCGGACTTCACCAGCGCTGATGCTCGACTTATCGTTTGGCGACCGAGGAGGTTTCAAGGGTGCCTAGGCGTTCTCGGGATCGTCCTATCGAGACGGTGCCGCGCCGCCTGCTCACAAGGGCCGAGGCGGCCGCGTCGCTGGGAATGAGCGTGGCCCACTTCGAGCGCTACGTGCAGCCGTTCGTGAAGGTTGTGCCGTGCGGCCAATTACTGCTGATCGAGCCTGGCTCGCTCGATCGCTGGGTAAACGAGCACGCTCGCTTCGCCAGCGCCGTCGGGTGAGCACCGCTCCGCCCGGGCGGAGCTTGCTCCGGGGCCGTTCGCGCGGGATCATCGGCTCTGCGGCTCGGCTGTGACGACGGCGTCTGCAGCCAACCGTATCGATCATCGACGAGCTCGTCCGGGACGGCAAGTCGCACTCGCGGATCGCCACGTACCTCGCGGTGATCCGGCACATCTACGCCTACGCGAGGCGTCCGAATCTGAGGATTGTCACGAACGACCCGACGCGCGAGCTCGAGATGCCGGCGAACGACGGGAAGGTGCGGGAGCGGGTCGCGACCGCCGACGAGGCGGCGAAGCTGATCGAGGCGCTTCCGGTGAGCGATAGTGCCGGAGCGCTGAGCTGGGAGTCCGTCACTGAGATCCGGGCGTCAAGCCAGAGCGCCGTTGCGCTCGGACGGCGCTTCGGCGTGAGCGACGCGCTCGTCGGCAAAGTCAGGCGCGGGGAGCTCTACAAGACACCTGATGGCCGGCGCTCGCGCGAGACCGGCGACCGGGCCGGCTGGGGCCTCGCGTTCTACACCGGCATGCGCCGCAGCGAGATCGGCCGGGCGCAGTGGCCGCATGTGTTCTGGGATGCGGACGAGATCATGGTCGCCAAGTCGAAGAGCGACGCAGGCGAAGGGCGGCGCGTCCCGATGGTCGGTCCGCTGAAGAAGATCCTGCGTGAGGAGTGGATGCGCGTGGGCCGTCCAGAGACTGGGCGGATCGTGAAGCGCTCTGTGCTTTCGGGCAAGTGGCAGGCCCGCGCGGATGCCGCCTGGGAGCGGGCCGGGCTCGCCCGCGTGACGCTGCACGAGGCCCGCCACACCTACGCCAGCTTCTTGATGGCGGCCGGCTACAACCTCAAGCAGATCCAGGAGTACCTGGGGCACGCGGACCTGGTGACGACCGGTCGCTACATCAAGAATCTGCCGGTTCCGCGCGGCACCACCGCGCGCGAGAAGCTTGAGGCCTACCTCGCCGCCGAGATCGGTCGCTTAGAGCCCTGAAATATGGACAGGAATATGGACAGGAGTGTCAGCGCCGCTGAGATCTGTCGGGGATCGTCGGGCACCGATGCATCCAGTCCTAAGATCTTGCATCCGCCTCATTTCCAGGGATTTGCCCGAATTAGCTGGATGCCGGAGGAGGGACTCGAACCCCCGACACGCGGATTATGATTCCGCTGCTCTAACCGACTGAGCTACTCCGGCGCGGTGAGCGAGTGTAGCCCCGCGAGGGTCGGCGGGGCTTCTGGCGGGCTTATGATCGACGCCATGAGCGACTTGGGGCCGGCAGTCGAGACCGTGGTGCGGCGCTGCCTGGGCGTACGGGCGGGCGAAGAGGTCGTCGTGGTGGTCGATCCGGCCATGCGGACGATCGGTGAGGCGCTCCGGGACGAGGCCCGCGCAGCCGGGGCCGACGCGGTGCTCATGGTGATGGACGAGCGCGCCACCGACGGCACCGAGCCGCCCGCGAGCATTGCGGCGGCGCTGGCCGCGTGCGACGTGTTCATTGCGCCCACGACGCGGTCGCTCAGCCACACGAGCGCCCGCAAGCGCGCCACCGAGGCCGGGGCGCGGGGCGCCACGATGCCGGGCGTGACCGAGGACATGCTGGCGCGGGTCATGGCGGTCGACTTCGACACGATGGCGGCGCGCTCGGGGGCGGTGGCCGCGCTGCTTGACGCGGGGACACGCGCGCACGTGACCTGCCCGCTGGGCACGGATCTGACGCTGGCCATCGACGGCCGCGCCGGGACCTCCGACGACGGATCGCTGACCGGGCGAGGCGCGTTCGGCAACCTGCCGTGTGGCGAGGGCTTCATCTCGCCGGCCTACGGAGAGGGCACGCTCGTGGCGTCCAGCCTGGCGCCGCTCGGCCTGAGCCCCGAGCCGACCCGCCTGACGGTGGCGGAGGGCCGGCTGGTGGCGGCCGACGGGGGACTCGGCCCGCAGTTCATCGAGCTGCTGCTCAGCCACGGCAGGCTGGGCACGAACCTGGCCGAGCTGGGGGTGGGCACCAACGACCGGGCGCGGCTGACCGGCAACGTCCTCGAGGACGAGAAGATCCTCGGCACCGTGCACGTCGCCTTCGGCGCGAGCGCGGGGATCGGCGGCACGGTGTCGGTGCCCATCCACCTCGACGTGGTCGTCCTCGACGCGAGCCTGGAAATCGACGGCCGCCAGGTGCTCGAACGCGGCCGCTACGTCCTGTAGTGGCCGCGGCGCTGCTGGCGATCCCGAACGTCTCGGAGGGCCGGGACGCGGTCGCCATCGAGGCGATCGGCGCTGCGTTCGACGCGCGCCTGCTCGGGATCCACTCCGACCCCGACCACCACCGCAGCGTGTTCACGCTGGCTGGGCAGCCCGGGAGCTTGGCCGGCGCGGTGTTGCAGGGCGCTGCCGAGGCGGTCCGCCGGGTCGACCTCAACCGGCATATCGGGATCCACCCTCGTGTCGGCGCGATCGACGTGGCGCCGATCGTCTACCTCGAACCGGCCGACCGAGGAGCCGCCTGCGCCGAGGCGCTCGTTCTCGCCGACCGGCTGGGCGAGGAGCTCGGGCTGCCCGTGTTCCTCTACGGGGAGCTGGCGGCAGGTCGCACGCGAGCCGAGCTGCGCCGTGGCGGTCCGGCCCGGCTGGCCGAACGGATCGAGGCGGGGGAGCTGCGGCCGGACTTCGGGCCGCGGCGGCTTCACGCCACGGCCGGCGCCGTGCTGGTCGCGGCGCGGCCTCCGCTGATCGCGTTCAACGTCGAGCTCGCGGCGCCCGCGAGCGTCGAAGACGCGCGGGACATCGCGGCGCGAATCCGCGAGGGCGGGGTGGAGGGGCTCGAGGGAGTGCGCGCGATCGGGCTGTGGCTCGACGCGCGCGGCGTGGCGCAGGTCTCGACCAACGTCGAGGACCACCGGGCCGTGCCGCTGGCCCGCGTCCTCGCCGCGATTGCCCGACACGCCACGCCGAGCCGGGCCGAGCTCGTGGGGCTGGCGCCGAGGGTGGCGTTCGAGGGCTTTCCCGATGACCTGCCCGTGGCCAACCGGCGCACGGTGGAGGACGCGCTGGCCGACGAAGGTGCCTAACCCACGAAAGCGCTCGGGCGCCGGCCGCCTTGAGTCAGATAAGCGCCTGTGAGGCGCTTATCCGCCCGAAGTGGAACCGCGGCGCGTGGTTTGGCGGGTTTTGCACCCCTGCCGGCGGCGGGAGTCGGTGGCGAACATGCGCCCCCGCCCACTAAGCTGCATTGCACCATGGCTCAGACGAAGCGCAAGCGCCGGACCAAGCATCGCGGGACGGCCGCCGGCACCATCCAGACACGCGGCCGCACCGGCCGGCCGCCCTCGGCCGAGGAGCGCAAGAAGCAGACGCGCATGGACGCGCGACAGCGGCGACTGAACACGCCGCCAACCTGGAAGGGCTCCGCCCTGCGCGGTGCGTTGGCCGCGGTCCTCCTGTTCGTGCTGTTCGCCTTCCTGGGCCGCGGCAAGAACCCGATCCCGAGCGCCGCGATCTTCGCCCTGTTCGCGCTCGCGCTGTACGTCCCGGGCGGCTACTACATGGAGCTGTGGATGTACCGCCGCCGCCAGCGGCGCAACCAGCCCCAGCAGCCGCAGGTGCGCAAGTGAGCTCGCTCGACGTCCGCATGTTCACGGTCGGACCGGTGAGCGAGAACTGCTTCATCGTGCGGGGCAGGGACGCGCCGAACGCGGTGATCGTCGACCCGGGCGACGAGGCCGACAAGATCCTGGAGGCGGTCGAGCGCCTGGGCATCCAGACCGTCGAGGCGATCCTCATCACCCACACGCATTTCGACCACATCGGCGCGGTGGCGCCGGTCGCCGGCGCGACGGGCGCCCCCGTCTACTGCCCCGAGCTCGAAACCCAGGTTCTGGCCAACATCATGGACTACGTCCCGTGGCCGGGCTTTGGGCCGTTCGAGAGCTACCAGGCCGACCACACCGTGGCCGGCGGCGACACGCTCGAGCTCGCGGGCCTGAGCTTCGACGTCATCTTCACGCCGGGCCACAGCCCGGGCCACGTCACCTACGCGCTGGCCGAACACGACGCGCTGTTCTCCGGCGACGTCCTGTTCCAGGGATCGGTCGGGCGGGTCGACCTGCCGGGGGGCGACTGGCCGACGCTGCTGGCCTCGATCGAGAGCCTCGTCAGCGCCTATCCGGCCGAGACGACCGTCTACCCGGGCCACATGGGCATCACCACGCTGGGGCGCGAGCGCGCCACCAACCCGTTCCTGCGCGAGCTCGCGGAGCGGTGAGCACTCGGTGATTCAGGCCCCCCGCGGCACCTTCGACATCCTGCCCGAGTCGGCGGCACAGCGGAAGGTCGTCGAGGAGCAGAGCGAGAAGATCCTCGGGGCGGCCGGCTACCGGCGGATCGAGACCCCGACCTTCGAGGCGACCGAGCTGTTCTCGCGCGGCGTCGGACAGGCGACCGACATCGTGCAGAAGGAGATGTACACGTTCGACGATGGCGGCGGGCGCTCGCTGACGCTGCGCCCGGAGGGGACCGCGCCCGTCTGCCGCGCCTACCTCGAGCACGGGATGCACAAGCTGGCCCAGCCGGTCAAGCTCTGGTACCTGTCGAGCTTCTTCCGCGCTGAGGCGCCGCAGCGTGGGCGCTACCGGCAGTTCTGGCAGGTCGGCGCCGAGGCGATCGGGTCGGCCGCGCCGGAGACCGACGCCGAGCTGATCGTTCTGCTGGCCGATCTGCTGGAGGCGCTCGGCGTAAAGGGAATCCGCCTGCGCCTTTCGAGCCTGGGCACCCCGGAGACGCGCGCGGATTACCGCGAGGAGCTGAAGGCGTTCCTGCGCGCGCACGAGGACGAGCTGGCCGAGGACGTGCGCAACCGGATCGACCTGAACCCGCTGCGCGCCTTCGACGCCGACGACCGGGCTACTCGCGCGGTGATGCGCGACGCACCGCTGCTGCTCGACCGTCTGCACGAAGACGACGCGACTCACTTCGCCGACGTCCGGGCGCTGCTCGACGACGCCGGCATCCGCTACGAGCTCGATCCGACCCTGGTCCGGGGCTTGGACTACTACACGCGGACCGTGTGGGAGTTCACGAGCGACGAGCTCGGGGCCCAGTCCGGCGTCGGCGGCGGTGGTCGCTACGACGGGCTGATCGAGCTGCTCGACGGTCCTTCGACGCCCGCTGTCGGCTGGGCGGCCGGCGTCGAGCGGATGCTGCTGGCCGGCGGCGACGTCGCCCCGCCGGCCGAGCTGGTCGATCTGTTCGTGGCGATGGCCAAGCCCGATGGCACCCGCACCGCGTTCGAGCTCGCCCACGACGCCCGCCGGGCCGGTCTGCAGGCTCAACTCGAGCTGGCCGGCCGCTCGCTGAAGGGCCAGCTCAAGCACGCCGACCGGATCCGGGCCCGGTTCGTGGCCATCGTCGAGAACGGACACGTCGCGCTCAAGGACATGCAGTCCGGTGAGCAGCGCGAGCTGACCGCACGCGAAGTCATACCGGCCATCCTGCGAGGAGATCGCAACCCGTGAAGCACGCCCCGCGGCCAAACGGCTACCGCGACGCGTGGTGTGGCCAGCTGACCGCCGACCGCGCCGACACCGAGGCCCGCGTGTCCGGCTGGGTGCACCGCCGCCGCGACCACGGCGGCCTGATCTTCATCGACCTGCGCGATCGCTCGGGCATCGTCCAGCTCGTGTTCCATCCCGAGAACGCGCCGGAGGCGCACGAGCGGGCCCACGCGCTGCGCTCCGAGGACGTGATCAGCGCGTTCGGCCGGGTGACGCGGCGCGACCCGCAGAACGTCAACCCCAACCTCGCGACCGGAGAGATCGAGCTCGCGGTCTCAGAGCTCGCGATCCTGGCCGACGCCGAGACGCCACCGTTCCCGGTCGACAACGGTTCAGACGTCGACGAGATCATCCGCCTGCGGCACCGCTCGCTCGACCTGCGCCGGGCGCAGCTCCAGCGCACGATCGCCCTTCGCCACCGCGTGGTCTCGACCATGCGCGAGGTGCTGAACGAACGCGACTTCCTCGAGATCGAGACGCCGTACCTGACGCGCTCGACCCCGGAGGGCGCGCGCGATTACCTGGTGCCGGCCCGGGTCCAGCCGGGGTCGTTCTACGCCCTGCCCCAGTCGCCCCAGCTGTTCAAGCAGCTGCTGATGATCGGGGGCATGGAGCGCTATTACCAGATCGCGCGTTGCTTCCGGGACGAGGACACCCGCGCCGACCGCCAGCCCGAGTTCACCCAGCTGGACATCGAGATGGCGTTCGTCGAGGAGGACGACGTGATCGACTGCATGGAGGCGGTCATGGGCGTCATCTTCGAGCGCGAGGGGTTCAACGTGCCCGCACCGCCCTGGCCGCGCATGACCTTTGCCGAGGCCGTCTCGCGTTACGGCATCGATCGCCCCGACACCCGGTTCGGGCTCGAGCTGCACGACCTCGGTGAGGCGCTCACGGGCACCGAGTTCAAGGTGTTCGCCGATGTGCTGGCCTCGGGCGGCGTGGTCCGCGGGATCAACGCCGGTCCGCGGGAGCTGCCGCGCTCCGATCTCGAGGGGCTCACCGACCTGGCCAAGCAGCACGGTGCCAAGGGACTCGTATGGGCTTTCGTGCAGGAGGAAGGGTGGCGGTCGCCGATCTCCAAGTTCCTGTCGGAGGCCGAGGTCGGTGCCATCACCCACCGGCTCGACGGCAAGCCCGGCGACCTGCTCCTGGTCGTGGCCGACGAGCTGACCACGGTCGGCCAGACGCTCAGCGCGCTGCGCATGGAGCTGGCCCGCAGGTTCGAGCTGATTCCGCACGGCCGGCACGACATCCTCTGGGTCGTCGAGTTCCCGGCCTTCTTCTGGGACGAGGGTGGCCAGCGATGGGACGCCGCGCATCACCCGTTCACCGCGCCGGCCGGCGACCTGGGCGACCCCGCGCACCTGAGCTCGCGGGCCTACGACCTGGTGTTGGACGGGGCCGAGATCGGCGGCGGCTCGATCCGTATCAACCGCATCGACGTCCAGGAGCGAGTGTTCGAGCTGCTCGGAATCGGCCCGGAGGAGGCGCAGGCTCGGTTCGGCTTCCTGCTCGACGCGCTCCGCTACGGGGCGCCGCCCCACGGCGGCATCGCCATGGGAATCGATCGGATCATCGCCGCCCTGGCCGGCGTCGAGTCGATCCGCGACACGATCGCCTTCCCGAAGGCGGCCAGCGGCACCGACCCGCTCACGGGCGCGCCGGCGCCGGTCGACCCCGCTCAGCTGCGCGAGTTGGGCCTCCGGCCGACCTGACAGGTTCCGCCCGAGCGTCCGTTTCGGCTCACTAACCCTTAAAGGGCGGCGGTCGCCTGCCGAACACATGCGTGATGGGAAGCCTGCCCAAACCGCTGATCGGCCTGCTCCTCGGGACCATCGCGTTCTTCGCGGTGTGGATGGTCGCGCTCAAGCCGAGCTCGTCCTCGTCGAGCGGGTCCCAGGGCGGCGTCGGCCAGTATCAACCGGCGATCAACCGGGCTCATCAGGCGGTGACGACCTCGAACCAGGCCAACGCCAAGCTCGGGGCGCCCACCGCGACCACGACGGCGCCGGGCTCGACGACCGCCACCACGCCGGCGACCAAGGCGGCCCCGGCCACCAAGACCGCTCCGGTCACGAAGGCGACCAAGGCGACCCCGGCCACGAAGGCCACCAAGGCGACCCCGGCCAGCAAGGCGACCACCCAGGACGTGGCGGCCGCGGCCGCGGCAGGCGTGCAGACCGTCGAGCAAGCCGTCCGCGCCGGCAAAGTGGTCGCCGTGCTCTTCTACAACGATGCAGCCGCCGACGACCAGGCGATGAAGACCGAGCTGGCCGCGATCCCCACGCACCACGGGCAGGTCGTCAAGCTCGCCATCCCCGTCAGCCAGCTCACCCAGTTTTCGATGATCACCACGCAGGTTCCGGTCGACACCTCGCCGACCCTCGTGCTGATCGACCGGGCCCGCCAGGCCACCTCGCTGATCGGCTACGCCGACGGCGTCGAGATCGCCCAGCGCATCGACGATGCGCTCGCCGCCGCGCCGACCGCGGCGAACTCGGCGACCAAGTAACGCGGTCTATCCTCGCGAGGCGATGGATGCCATCGCCTTCGAGCATCACCTGACCTCACCTCAGGGCCGCCGCCGCCGACCGCCGGACGCGTTCACCGCCACCGTCGGAGGCTTTGCCTGCTGCGATCAGATCGAGCTTTCGATCAAGGTCGACGGCGACCGCGTGGCCGACGCCGGGTTCGATGCCCGTGGCTGTGGCGCCGCCACCGCCGCCGGGAGCGCGGTCGTCACGCTGGTCCGGGGCGCCCCGGTGCTCGACGCTGCGCGCATCGGCCCTGGCCAGATCGCCGACGAGCTGGGCGGGCTCAGCCCGGGCAAGCTGCACGCCGCCGAGCTCGCGGCCGATGCGCTGGCACGCGCGCTGGGCGCCGCGGTGCGCGGGCGAGAGAGCGTCCCCGCATCGACCGGCACGAAGACCCTCGTCGCCATGAGCGGGGGGGTGGACAGCGCGGTGGCGGCCCTCCTCTGCGCTCGGGAGGGCGAGACCGCCGCGGTCACCCTCGAGCTGTGGTCGGACCCCGAGAACGACGCGGAGCGCAGCTGCTGCTCGTCCTCCGCGGTCGCCCAAGCCCGCTCGATGGCCCACGCGATGGGGCTCCCGCATTTCACCCTCGACCTGCGCGAGGAGTTCCGCTCGGGCGTGGTCGAGCCGTTCATCGCGGGATTCGCCGCGGGCGAGACCCCGAATCCGTGCGTCGGCTGCAACGGCCACGTGCGCCTGGACGCGATGCTCGACCTGGCCGATCGTCTTGGTTGCACCCGGTTGGCCACCGGCCACTACGCCCGCACCGCGGAGATCGCCGACGAGCGAGGACCGCTCCTGCGCGTGGCGGCCGATCCCGCCAAGGATCAGACCTACATGCTGGCCGCGCTCTCGCCATCGTCGCTGGCCCGGCTGCATTTCCCCCTCGGCGAGCTGGCGAAGCCCGACGTGCGGGCGATCGCCGCGAAGGCCGGGCTGCCGGTGGCGAGCAAGGTCGACTCGCAGGACCTGTGCTTCCTGGCCGGCACCGACCGCGCCCGCTTCATGGCCCGCCACGGCGGCCTCTCCGACGCGCCGGGAGCCATCGTCGACCGCAACGGCGACGTTCTCGGCCATCACCGCGGACAGCATCGCTTCACGGTGGGCCAGCGCCGCGGCCTCGGGATTGCGATCCCCGGCGAGCCGCTCTACGTGCTCGACAAGGACTCGTCCACCAACCAGGTGATCGTCGGCCCTCGCGAGGCACTCGGTACCCGGCGCGTGTCGATCCGCCACGTCCGTCTGCACCGCGACGGGGCGCGGATCGACCGCGTCAAGCTGCGCTACCGCTCGCGGCCCCTGCCGTGCCGCATCTCCGGGCCGACGACCCCCGGGCCGGGGCATCACGCCAGGCTGGCCCTCGAGCTCTCAGAGCCGGTGGACGGCGCCGCGCCCGGGCAGCTCGCCTGTCTGATGGACGGCGACGTGGTGGTGGGGTGGGGGACGATCGCCCGGTCGAGCGACGCCGGCTACCGGACCTTGAAGTCGGCGTTCTGCACGAGCGACTTGGCGTAGGCCGGCCAGTACTGACCGGTGGCCGGGGCACCCGGCACGCACTTTCCGCCGGACTCACCCGGGTTGCTCGTCCAGGCGAACATGTCGACGCCCGAGTAGCCGGTGTTGGCCGTGGGCAGAGGCCCGAGGCCGGCGCGCGGGTTGCAGAGAACCTCCATCCCCTGATGGACGATGTCGCGCGGGCGCTGGGGGCCGAGCCCGTTCTCGCCGGTGTTGACGACGAAGTGCTTGCCGCCGAGCATCCGCGAGATCTGGTGTCCGTAGCGGATCTCGCGCGAGGTCCAGTCGAAGTGGGTCGCGTTCAGGAAGAAGCCTTCGGTGTTCGCGACGCCCGATGCCCGCAGGTACTTCGCCGCGTCGCGGGCGCTCAGCGCGTCGGCCGCCCCGGAATCGAGGTAGATGACCAGGTGCGGGCAGTTGGCGTTCAGCACGTTGATCGCGTCGCGCAGCTCGGCCTCGCGAACCGCCTTGCCGTGCCCCGAGAGGCAGGGCATCGTGATGAGCGAGTCCATCTCGAGGAACAGGACCGCACGGTAGGACCCGATCCCCTGGGCGAAGCCCGCAATGAAGTCGTGGTACGACGCTGCGTCGGCCGGCGAGTCCGAGGCATGCCCGCACAGGCCGTGCAGGAGCCGGTAGGTGGCCAGCAGCGGCACCGAGCCCGGAGACTCGACGGCGGCGCGCGAGAGATAGCGGGAAACCGCGGTCTGGATGTCCGGCACGCCATTCGAGCCGAAGCTGAACTTGCCGAAGCGCGCGGTCCCGGGCTGACGCGCGATCACGTCGAGCGTGGGATCCGCCTTGGCCGCGTGGGCCGGCTCGCTCTGGGGATCGACGAAGAAGTTGGCGCCGAGCAGCGGGTTGCTGGCGGGCGGCGCCACCGGGAGGGCGAGAGGATTGGCCGGGTCGCGCGGGGTCGTGGGATCGTCGGCCAGGATCGTCAGCACCGCCTTGTTCGGCGAGCCCATGCCGATCGGCGAGGGCCCGAACAGCGAGACCGCGATCGTCTTGGGCACGCTCTGCACGCCGTGATCGACAATCGGCACGCTGAACGTCTCCGAGGCCACGCCGACGGGGAAGTCGAGCATGCCCTTGGCCGACGAGAAGTCGTACGGGTCGACGGCCGTGCACGGAGCGGCTCCGCACGTGACTCCGTCGCCGAGCGTGATGTAGCGGATCTGCGCGTCCTCGCTGGTGTCGCCGCGCGAGATCGTGATCACCGCCTGGTTCGCGTTCTCGTGCACGTAGAGCGACGTGGAGTCCAGGTGAAATCCGGTCGGGTCGTTCGAAGCGTCGGCCTGCGCGACCGCGGGCGCGAGCAGCGCGCACAGCACGGCTAGGGGCAGCAAGGCCAGGTGGCGAAGCCGGGACGTCACTCTCTCTACGTTCGGCTCGCCGCTCCCGAGGCTTGATGTCAGGGGGCAGACCTCGACTCCCGTCCGCCTACACTGCCTAATCCAATGGCGATGAGCTCAGACGACATCCGGCGCACGTACATCGAGTTCTTCGAGGAGCAGGATCACCGGCGGCTGCCATCGGCCTCGCTGGTGCCCGCCGAGCACGACCCCTCGGCGCTGTTCACGGTGGCGGGCATGCACCCGCTCAAGCCGTACTTCCTCGGCCGCGAGCGACCGCCGTATCCCCGCGTTACGACGTGCCAGAAGACGTTCCGCACGGTCGACATCGACATCATCGGCACGACCAGCCGGCATCTCACGTTCTTCGAGATGCTCGGCAACTTCTCGTTCGGCGATTACTTCAAGCGCGAGGCCGCGCGCTACGCCTGGGCGCTGTCGACCGAGGGCTTCGGCTTCTCGCCCGAGGACATCTGGATCACCGTGTTCGCCGGCGACGACGAGCTCGGGCTCGGTGCCGACCAGGAGGCGATCGAGGCGTGGCTCGAGATCGGTATCCCGCGCGAGCGGATCGTCGAGTGCCCGCGCTCGGAGAACTTCTGGCAGGCCGGGCCGACCGGCCCGTGCGGCCCGTGCTCGGAGCTGTACCTCGACCGTGGCCTGGAGTTCGGAAAGGCCGACGATCTCCCGGGCGGCGACAACGAGCGCTTCCTCGAGTACTGGAACCTCGTGTTCATGCAGTTCGATCAGAACCCGGTGAACACGCTGGCCCCGCTGCCGGCCAAGAACATCGACACGGGGCTCGGCCTGAACCGGCTGGCCTCGATCCTCCAGGGCAAGCCCTCGATCTTCGAGACCGACCAGTTCGCGCCGCTGATCGCGCTGGGCGAGGAGCTATCGGGTCGCGGCTATGGCCAGGACTACGCGGCCGACCGCGGGCTGCGGCTGCTGGCCGACCACAGCCGCGCGATGACGTTCCTGATCGCCGACGGCGTCGTACCCTCCAACGAGGATCGAGGCTACGTGCTGCGGCGGATCATGCGGCGCGCGATCCAGCACGGTCGCTCGCTCGAGCTGCCGCCGGGGTTCCTGCTCCGCTACCAGGACCTGGTGACCGAGCTCATGGGCGCCGAGTATCCGGAACTGCACCGCGAGCGCGACGTCGTGCGCAATTGGCTCGAGTCCGAGGAAAAGGCGTTCGGGCACACGCTCGAGCAGGGGCTGAAGCGGCTGGACGAGCTGATCGAGCGCGCCCGCCAGGCCGGCGACGAAGGGATCGCCGCCGCCGACGCCTTCCTCCTGCACGACACCTACGGCTTCCCGATCGACCTGACCCTCGAGCTGGTCGCGGAACACGACCTGGGCGTCGACGAGGAGGGATTCGAAGCTCTGATGACGGACCAGCGCGAGCGCGCACGGGCGAGCGCCACACGCTTTGGGAGCGGCTCCGAGGAGGTGCGCGAGCACGCGCGGGCGCTGGTCCAGGACGCGGGCTTCACCACCGACTTCGTCGGCTACGAGACGACCGACCGGGAGACCACGATCGGCGCCGCGGCGACGGAGAACGGCCGCGTGCTGATCAAGCTCGTGGAGTCGCCGTTCTACGCCACGGGCGGCGGTCAGGTGGCCGACTCGGGCTACGTCGAATGCCTGCACGGAGATTGCCGCGCGCGCGTGGAGGACGTCCTTCGCCTGGGCGACGACCAGGTCGTCGCGGTGGTTCCCGAGAGGGGAACGATCGAGCCGGGAGAGCGGGTCCGCGCCCAGGTCGATCGCGCCGCCCGGCATGCCACCGAGTGCAACCACACCGCGACCCATCTGCTCCATGCCGCGCTGCGCGAGCGCGTGGGCAGCCACGTACGCCAGGCCGGCTCCTACGTCGGTCCGGACAAGCTCCGCTTCGACTTCACCCACGGGAAGGCGCTGAGCGCGGAGGAGCTGCACGACGTGGAGGAGCAGGTCAACCGGTGGATCCTCGAGGCCCAGCCTGTGCGGGCCCTCACCACCACGCTGGAGGAAGCGCGACGGCTCGGCGCAATGGCGCTGTTCGGCGAGAAGTACGGCGACGTGGTGCGGATGGTCGAGGTCGGTGACGGCTCGTTCTCGCGCGAGCTGTGCGGTGGCACGCACGTGCACAACACAGCGGAGATCGCGCTGTTCAAGCTGCTCAACGAAAGCTCGAGCGCGGCCAACATGCGGCGGATCGAGGCGCTCACCGGGCCCGAGGCGGTCGAGCTCCTGCGTCGCCACGATCGCGAGCTGAGCGAAGCCGGGAAGGTGCTGCGAGTCCCGCCCGAGCGCGTCGCCGGGGAGGTGGACGAGCTTCGATCACGCCTGCGCGAGCTGGAGCGCGCGGCGCGCCGCGGCGCCACCGAGCAAGCGGTAGACGTCGAGACACTGGCCGCCGCGGCGGTCGAGCGCGACGGCGCCCGAGTTCTCGTCACCGAGGTGCAATCACTCGACGGCAAGGCGCTGCTCGACGTGGCCGACCGGCTCAAGAACAAGCTCGGCAATGCCGCGATCGTGCTCGCCTCGACCGGCGAGAACCGGGTCGACCTGGTGGCCAGCGTCGCGCCGGCGCTGGTCGAGCGAGGCGTCCGGGCGGGGGAGATCGTCAAGCTGGCCGCGGCCGAGGTCGGCGGCGGGGGCGGCGGGCGCGACACGCTGGCCCGCGCCGGCGGACGCGATCCGGCTGGGCTTCCGCGTGCCTTCGACGTGGCGCTGGCCGCGATCGAATCCGCGCTGGGCGAGTGACTCATCGCCCCGCCAACTTGTAAGGTCATGCGCGTGCTTGCGCTCGATTACGGCCGGGCGCGGTGCGGGTGTGCGGTCTCGGACCCCACTGGCGTGCTCGCGTCCCCAATCGAACCGGTTCGCGCGCCGACCACGCGGCGTGGGTTGGCGCATCTGCGCACGCTGGTGCGGGATCTCGACGTGCAGAGGGTCGTGGTGGGCTTGCCGGTGTCCCTCTCGGGGCGCGACTCGGCCCAGACGGCCGAGACGCGGGCGTTCGCGGCACGGCTGGAGGCGGAGCTGCCGATCCCGGTCGAGCTCTACGACGAGCGCTTCACCACGCGACTGGCCGAGCGGATGGGCGGTACGGCGGACGAGGACTCGCGGGCCGCGGCGCATCTGCTCGAGGGCTGGCTGGCCAGCCAGCCAGGCGTGGTGTCGGGGGAGATTGAGGCGTCGCGGGAGATTGAGGCGTCGGGGGGGACCGAGGCGCCCGTGGAGGAGGGCGGGGGGTCGCTTGCCTGACGGCTACGAGCGCACCGCCGAGGAACGCGAGCAGGCGCGGGTGGAACGTCAGCGCTACCGGGGGACCGGTGGAGGACCGGACGGGGTGCCGCCGCCCGACGGCCGGAGGCGCAAGCCGCCTCCGCCTCGCCGCCGGCCGGCCCGGACCGCGCGGCCCGGCCGCAAGCACTCGTGGGCCGGGCGCATCTTCGCGCTGCTCGCGCTGATCGCGGCGGCCGCGGTGATCTGGTTCGTGATCGAGCTGTTCCAACCGTTCCACGGATCGCCGCACGGGCACGCGACGGTGACGATTCCCGCCCATTCCACGGCCCGGCAGGTCGGCGACCAGCTGGCCCGTGAGGGTGTGGTCCCGTCCGGGTTCTTCTTCGAGGTCCGCGCCACACTGGCCGGCGACCGGAGCGACCTGCGGGCCGGCACCTACCACCTGCAGCTCGGCATGACCTACGGAGCCGTGCTGAAGATCCTCACCACGCCGCCGCCCGCGGCCAAGACGACCAACATCACGATCATCGAGGGCCGCACGCGTGCCCAGATCAACGACCTTCTCCGCACGCAGGGCGTGCCGGGCAGCTACTTCGCCGCCACCCGGAGCTCGCCGCTGATCAACTTCGCGGCCTACGGAGCGCCGCGCCACACGCCGGACCTCGAGGGGTTCCTGTTCCCCGACACCTACCAGCTCGTCGAGCCGATCAGCATCCAGAAGCTGGTGGGCGACCAGCTGACCACGTTCCGCCGGGAGTTCGCCCAGGTCAACCTGGGCTACGCGCGCAGCAAGCACCTGACGGCCTACGACGTGCTGATCATCGCCTCCCTCATCCAGGGCGAAGCGGCCACCGCCCACGACCAACCGCTGATCGCCTCGGTGATCTACAACCGGCTGAGGTTCGGCATGCCGCTCCAGCTCGACGCGACCACGCGCTACGCGACCGGCAACTACACCAAGCCGCTCACCCAGTCGCAGCTGAACTCGCGCTCGCCCTACAACACCCGCAACCACAAGGGCCTGCCGCCAACGCCGATCGACAATCCGGGTCTCGCGGCGATCCAGGCCGCCGCGCACCCTGCGCACACCAACTTCCTGTATTTCGTGGCGAAGGTGTGCGGCAACGGCTCGAGCGTGTTCGAGTCGAAATACAAGCAGTTCCAGGCGGACGTGGCGAAGTACCAGCAGGCGCGCAACGCCCGGGGCGGCAACTCGCCCGAACGCTGCAAGTAGTCACCTAGCGGGCACCACTTGGGAGAAAACTCGCGTATGGCACGAGTTTCTTCCCGAACCCGGCTCGGGGTGGTCGGCTGGCCGGTCGCCCACAGCCGCTCGCCGGCCATCCAGAACGCGGCGCTGCGCTCCGTCGGGCTAGCCGACTGGCGCTATCAGCTCCTTCCAATCCCCCCACAGCTGTTCGCCGAGACGGTGGCCGCGCTCCCGCAGGCCGGCTTCCGAGGCGTCAACGTGACGATCCCGCACAAGGAGGCCGCGCTGGACCTGGCCACCGATCCGACGCCGCGGGCGGCCGCCATCGGGGCGGCCAACACGCTGCTGTTCGAGCCGGACGGCCGGATCGCGGCCGACAATACCGATGCGCCCGGGCTGATCGCCGCGCTTCCGTTCAGTCCCGCCGACCGGACGGCGCTCGTGCTGGGCGCCGGAGGCAGCGCACGTGCCATCGTGTGGGCGCTGCTGGACGCCGGGGCGCGCGAGGTCCGGGTGTGGAATCGGACCCCGGAGCGTGCCGCGGCGCTGACCGCCGAGCTCGGCGGCGTCGCCGTCGGCGACGCCGCTCCGGCCGATCTGCTCGTCCACTGCACCGCCAGCGGCCTCCATCCCGGCCAGGACACGTTCAAGACACTGCCGATCTATGCCGATGACCTGATCGGTTACGAATGCGTGGTTGATCTCGTGTATACGGATACTGAGACCCCGCTCGTGCAGGCCGCACGGGCACGCCGCGTCCGCGCTGTCGGCGGGCGTGAGCTACTCGTGCGCCAAGGCGCCCTCAGCTTCCAGCAGTTCACGGGTCGCCCGGCGCCGGTCGACGTGATGCGCCGTGCGGTGGACGGGCGATGAGCATCAGCGAAGCGCAGCCGCCCGAGACCTTCACCGGCGTGACGCCCCCGACCCGGCGGGGCGGCTCGAGCCGGCACCTGACCGAGGTCGTGGTCGAGCTCGGCTTCGCCGAGAGGGAGACGGTGGAGCGGGCCGTCGAGGCCGCGCGGGCGGCCGGCGTTTCCCCCGAGCGGATGCTGCTCGACCAGCAGGCCATCACCGGAGAGCAGCTCTCCCGGGCCATCGCCGAGCGCTACGGCCTTGATCACCTCGACCTCGGCATCTTCAAGGTCGACATGGCGGCCGCCAACCTGCTGAGCGCCGCCGCGGCCAAGCGCTACGGCGCCGTGCCGGTCTCCTACCTCGACGAGCACACCGTGCTGCTTGCGATGTCGGACCCGGCCAACGTGCTGGCCGTCGACGACGTGGCGCTGCTGACCCATCTCGACGTCCGCCCGGCGGTCGCCTCCGCGGAGGACGTCAATGCGCTGATCACGCGCATGAACCGCTTCGAGGATGCGGTGGCCGAGGCGGTCGAGGAGGGCGAGGCGGCGGATTACGAAGAGGTCGTCGACCTCAAGGAGACGGCCGACGACGCCCCCGTCATCAAGCTCGTGCACTCGATCATCGCCCAGGCCACCGAGCGCGGCGCCTCCGACATCCACTACGAGCCGCAGCCCGACCCCAGCGGTCGCACGGCGCGCGAGATGCGCGTCCGGATGCGCGTCGATGGCGTGCTGACCGAGGCCACCACCGTGCCTAAGAAGATGGTGCCCGGCGTCGTCTCCCGCATCAAGATCATGGCCGACCTCGACATCGCCGAGCGGCGCATCCCCCAGGACGGCCGCGTCGGCATGACGATCGACGGCCGTCACGTCGACGTGCGCGTGGTCACCATTCCCAGCGTCCACGGCGAGGGCGTGGTCATGCGCATCCTCGACAAGGAGAGCATCCGCCTCGAGCTCGACAAGCTCGGGTTCCAGGAGCAGGAGCTCGGGCGCTTCCGCAAGGCGTTCAGCCAGGCCTACGGGTGTGTCCTTACCACCGGCCCGACCGGATCGGGCAAGTCGACATCGCTCTACGGTGCGCTCCAGGAGCTCAACACCCCCGAGAAGAACATCATCACGATCGAGGACCCGGTCGAGTACCAGATCGGGGGCATCACCCAGGTCCAGGTCAACAACAAGGCCGGACTGAGCTTCGCGGCCGGGCTGCGCTCGATGATGCGCGCCGACCCGGACATCCTGATGGTGGGCGAGATCCGCGACCCGGAGACGGCCCAGATCGCCATCGAGGGCGCGCTGACCGGCCACATGGTGCTGTCCACGCTGCACACCAACGACGCCCCCTCGGCCATCACGCGCCTGGTCGAGATGGGGATCGAGCCGTTCCTGGTCGCCTCGGCGATCGATTGCGTGGTCGCCCAGCGGCTGGCCCGCACGCTGTGCGCTCACTGCAAGAAGCGCACGCTGATCCCGGCCGAGGTGCTGCGCGACCACGGCTTCCCGGCCGAGTTCCCGATCGAGGCCTACGAGCCGGGCGGTTGCGTGCGTTGCGGCGGGATGGGCTACCGGGGCCGGATCGGCCTGTACGAGGTGATGGTGATGAACGAGGAGATCCGCTCACTCGCCCTGCAGCGGTCCTCGGCCGACCAGCTAGGAGCGGCGGCCGTGCGCGGCGGCATGCGCCGCCTGCGCGAGGACGGCCTGGACAAGGTAAAGCACGGCCTCACGTCGGTGGCCGAGATCGCCCGCGTGACGGGCACCGGGGGCCACTAGGCGTCCAGGGCCGTCCAGGCCAGTAAACGGTGTCGGCCCGACTGCCGATACATCCACGAACTTCTCGAACCCAAGGACGGATACGAATGCAGCTCGATTTCGCCGATGTGTTGCTCGAGGTCATCGACCGACGGGCCTCCGACCTGCACATCACGGCCGGGGCGCCCCCGACCGTGCGCGTGCGCGGCCGCCTCGTACCGATGGAAGGCTATCCGGTCCTCACTCCCAACGACACGCGCGAGATCGTCTACTCGATCCTGTCCGAGGGCCAGCGCCAGAAGTTCGAGAACAACTGGCAGCTGGACTTTGCCTATCAGATCCCGGGCCGCGCCCGCTTCCGCGTCAACGCGTACCTGCAGCGCTCGGCGGTCGGCGCCGCGCTGCGCCTGATTCCGTTCGACGTCGTGCCGTTCGAGACCCTCGGCCTGCCGCCCGTCGTGGCCGAGTTCGCCAACAAGCCCCGCGGCCTGGTGCTCGTCACCGGACCGACGGGCTCGGGCAAGTCGACCACGCTGGCCTCGCTCATCGACGTGATCAACGCCAACCGCGAGGAGCACATCATGACGGTGGAGGACCCGATCGAGTTCCTGCACCAGCACAAGAAGTGCCTCGTGAACCAGCGCGAGCTCGGCTCTGACGCCACCAGCTTCGCCGCCGCGCTCAAGGCGGCGCTCCGCCAGGACCCCGACGTGATCCTCGTCGGCGAGATGCGCGACATCGAGACGATCGGTACCGCGATCACCGCGGCGGAAACCGGCCACCTCGTGTTCGCCACCCTCCACACCCAGGACACCCCGCAGACGATCGACCGCATCATCGACGTGTTCCCGGCCGAGCAGCAGGGCCAGATCCGCGCCATGCTGTCGGTCGCGCTGCAGGGGATCATGACCCAGATGCTGCTGCCGACCGCGGACGGCGCCGGTCGCTGCGTGGCCGCCGAGATCCTCGTGCCGACGCCGGCGGTGCGCAACCTGATCCGCGAGTCCAAGACCCATCAGATCTACTCGGTGCTCCAGACCGGCGCCTCCCACGGGATGCAGACGATGGACGCCGCGCTGGCCCAGCTGGTGCGCGCCGGCAAGGTCAACCGCCAGCTCGCCGAGTCCCGTGCCCACGCCCCCGAGGAGTTCCGGCGCCTGATCGCCGGGGCCGGCGGCGGCGGTTACCAGATGGCGGCATAAGCCATGGCCACGTACGTCTTCAAGGCGAAAGACTTCAGCGGCATCGAGGCCAAGGGCGAGGTCGAGGCGGAGTCCAAGCAGGCGGTCGCCCAGCAGCTCAAGGAGCGCGGGCTGGTCGTCGTCGACATCGCGGCCAAGTACCGCTCCAAGGAGCTCAACGTCGAGCTGTTCGCGCGGGTCAACGCCAAGGATCTGGCGGTCGCCTCGCGCCAGTTGGCCACGATGGTCACCTCGGGCATGTCGATCATGCGCGCACTCCAGGTGCTCGAGACGCAGACCAAGTCGAAGATGCTCAAGGAGGCGGTCGCGGGCGTCCGCCACGACGTCGAGGCGGGACTCCTCCTATCCGACGCGATGGCGCGCCACCCGAAGGTGTTCGGGCCGCTCTACGTCTCGATGGTGCGCGCCGGCGAGACCGGCGGCGTGCTCGAAGACTGCCTGATGCGCGTCGCCGACCAGCTCGAAAAGGACGCCGCCCTGCGGCGTCAGGTCCGCGCCGCGATGGTCTATCCGGCAATCGTGATCACGTTCGCGGTCACCGTGCTGCTCGCGCTCGTCGCGTTCCTGATCCCGGTGTTCGTCGGCGTGTTCAAGCAGTTCCCCGGCAAGCTGCCCGCCCTGACCCAGTTCATGGTGAATTTCTCTCACCTGGTGACCCATCAGTGGTATCTGCTGATCCTGGGCTTCGGCGCCGGTGTCGGCGGCTTCATCGCGGTGAAGCGGAACCAGCGCGGACGCGATGCCTGGGACGCCTTCAAGCTGCGCATTCCGATGAAGATCGGCGAGGTCGTCCAGAAGGTGGCGATCGCGCGCTGGTCGCGCACGCTGTCGGCGCTCACCTCCGCCGGCGTACCGATCATGCAGGCGATCGAGATCACCGGCAAGACCGCCGGCAACGCCGTGATCGAGCGCTCGATGGGTGACGTGATCACCTCGGTCAAGAGCGGCGGCACGATCGCCGCGCCGCTGCGCGACTGCCCCGCCTTCCCGCCGATGGTGGCCCAGATGGTCGGCGTTGGCGAGGAGACCGGCGCGCTCGACTCGATGCTGGCCAAGATCGCCGACTTCTACGACTCAGAGGTCGAGGCCGCGGTCAAGGCGCTCACCTCGATCATGGAGCCGGTGATGATCATCTTCGTCGGCGGCATCGTCGGGGTGATCGTGATCAGCATGTACCTCCCGCTGTTCTCGATCTATAACTCGATCAAGTAGGAGGAGACCGCGCGGCCGGCCCGGCGTCCCGTGCGCCGGCGGTCGGTTCGGCCGCCTGCCCGCCCAGCGTCCCTGTGCGCCGGCGAGAAGGTCGCGATGGGCGTTACGTGGCCGAGCGCGAGGGACGCCGGTCGGGCCGCGCGGCCTCCCTTATAGCCACCGCGGGCCGATGCGGCACATCGCTCTCTCGCTATCGTGGCCGACGATGAGCGCGACGCCAGATGAAGGTAGAAGCAAGTGCACCCCTTGCCGGGGGACAGGGAAGCTGATGTCCGGACTGGGGGGGACGCCGCATGAGGTCACGTGTCCGTGGTGCGGGGGCAGCGGCGAGTTCCAGGCTGGGCGCGATGCGCAGGCCGAGCCGGCCGAGAGTCCCGGTGCCCACGCCGGCGATGGCTAAACACTTCTCGCACAAACGTCCAAACGCGTAACCCTCCACCTGCGGCATGTCGATACATGCCAAGCCAGAGTCACTCAGGTGCCAGGGGCAAACCGCCCGCGAGGGCGGGACGCAAAGCCACGGACCTCCGACGGACCGGAGGAAGCCGGGTTACCACCAATGGGGACGTGACGGAGTCATGGATGACCGATTGGGGCCTTGGATCTGGCGCACAGACCCAATCAAACCCAGGAGGGCTCCATGCTTCATAAGTTGCGCCGTCGCGCCGAGGAAGAGAAGGGTTTCACCCTGATCGAGCTCCTCGTCGTGATCCTGATCATCGGCATCCTTGCCGCGATCGCCATCCCGACGTTCCTCAACCAGAAGAGCAAGGCCAACGACTCGGCGGCCGAGTCCCTGGCCCGGAACGCCGCCACCGCGGCGGAGACGTACGCGACCACCAACAACGGTGGCTACTCGGGTATCAGCCAGGCGGCTCTGGCCTCCATCGAGCCGAACCTCAACACCAACTCGGGCAACGGGCAGGCCTACCTGCTCTCGACGGGTGTGGGCGGCAGCTCGACGAGCTACCAGGTCGTCGCCGTGTCGCCGTCTGACAACGAGGCGTTCACGCTCTCGAACAACAGCGGCACCGAGACGTTCAGCTGCGGTGCCGGCCCCGGCACCGGTGGCGGGACCAGCTCGGGCTCCTGCTCCGGCGGCACCTGGTAGTCCAGGCGCCACCACGGCAATGTGCGCGAGGCGGCCTCCGGGCCGCCTCGCGGCGTTTAAGACGACCGCGACCGTGCGCGCATCCCGCCGAGGCAAGACGGGGTCAAGGCGGCAGGGGATCAGGTCGATTACTGAGGACATGCGGCGCCTGCTTCCGATGATCCTGACCCTGGCCGCGGTCACGTGCGCGCTCGCGCCGGCCACGGCGAGCGCCGCGGCCGCCAGTCCGCCGCCCGACGTCGCGGCGCCGTTGTTCTCGATCACGAACCTGAACCAGGTTCCGCCCGGATTCGCGATCACGCCCAGCAAGGCCATCGCGATCGCCGAGAGCTCCCCAAAGATGCGGGCGATCCATCGTGCCCATCACCCACTGCGCATCGACCCGATCCTGTGGGTCCGCAGCCACTACGAGATCCAGTTCTTCTACAAGGGGAAGGCGATCGCGGACCAGGTCGTCACTGCCGGCGGGCGGCTTGGTCCGCTGTACACAGGCGCGCTGATCGACACCCTTTACGCCCGCGGCCACTACGGCGACATCTTCGACTCGCCGTGGGTACTCGGTTCCTTTACGTTCATGTTCCTGCTCCCTCTGGCGCTGCTACGCCGGCGCTCGTGGATGGATCGCATCGACCTGGCGATGCTGCTGGGCTTCGGGGCGTCCTACGCGCTGTTCGACCTGACCCATCTCGAGGCGGGCGTGTGGCTGTTCTATCCGCCGCTGCTCTATCTGCTGGTCAGGATGCTGATGCGCGGCATGCGCGCGCGCCGTCCTGCGCCACCGCTCGACTGCCGGCTACCCACGGCCGTGCTCGTGATCGGATTGGCGCTGCTGGTAGCCGGACGGATCTATGTGAATCTCGATCCCCTGAGCGTGCTCGACGTGGCCACCGCCTCGGTCCTCGGCGCGTACAAGATCCTGCACGGCCAGAGCATCTACTACTACTCGCTCGGTCACGGCGACACCTACGGTCCGCTCAACTACCTGTTCTATGTCCCGTTCGAGCTGGTCTGGCCGGGGAACTGGATCCATTTGCCGGCGGCGCGCGCGGCCGCGATCACGTTCGACCTGCTTACCATCGCCGGGCTGCTCGCGCTCGGGACGAGGTTGCGCCGCGGGCGAGATGGACTGCGGCTCGGGCTACTGCTCGCGTGGTTGTGGGCTGCGTGCCCGTTCAGCTTGCTCGGGATGGAGAAGAGCACCAACGACGGATTGACGGCGCTGATCGTGGTGCTGATCATGCTGGCGCTGAACGGTCCCGTCCGGCGCGGCGTGCTGGTCGGAATCGGCGCCGCCGCGAAGTTCTTCCCCGCGATCCTGCTCCCGCTGGTGGCCGTCGGCTATGGCGATCGGGACCAACTCACGATCCGCAAGGTCCTGGCCGGGTTCGTGATCACGGTCGGCGCCACGATCGCGGTGTTCATGCCGTCGAGCGGGCTGGTCGAGATGTGGAACCACACGCTCGGCTTCCAGCTCACGCGTAGCGACGTGTTCTCGATCTGGGCGCTGCATCCGTCGCTCGCGCCGATCAAAGACGCGGTCGAGGCATTCGCGGTGATCCTTGCCGTAGTGGTCGCGTTCCGTCCGCGAGGCCGGCGCACCCCGGCGCAGGTCGCGGCGCTCGCCGCCGCGGTCGTGATCGCGGTTCAGCTCCCGGCGCTGCACTGGTTCTACCTGTACATCGTGTGGTTCCTCCCGCTCGTGCTGGTGGCGGTGCTCGGCGACTCGCCGAAGCACGACGAGCCGGATGCCCCCGCTCGTCCAGCCGAGCCGGTCGAGGCGGGCGAGCCGTCGCCGGCCCTGGCCGGAGCGGCCTGAGGCGGGACGATGCCGATCGCATTTGCAGCCGCGTTCGCGGGGGTCCTCGGCGCCACAGTCGGATCGTTCCTGAACGTCGTCGCCTATCGCCTGCCGCGCCGCGAGTCGCTCGTGCGGCCCGGGTCGCGCTGCCCCGGTTGCGGGACGGCGATCAAGACCTACGACAACGTGCCGGTGCTCGGATGGCTGGTGCTGCGAGGTCGCTGTCGCACCTGCAAGACGCGGATCTCGCCGCGCTACCCGATCGTCGAGGCGCTGACCGCGGCGCTCGCGGTCACCGTCGTGCTCACCAAGCACACGACCTCGGAGGTCCTCCTCGGGCTCACACTGATCGCCGTGCTCGTCCCGGTTGCGCTGATCGACCTCGAGCACCGGATCATCCCCAACAAGATCACCTTGCCGGCCGCCGTGGCCGCCGTGGCCATCGGCTGCGCGCTCGACCTGCGCGGCGTCCCCGAGCAGCTGATCGCCGGCGCCGGCGCCGGCGGCTTCCTGCTGTTCTTCGCCCTCGCGTATCCGCGCGGGATGGGCATGGGCGACGTCAAGCTGGCCGCCGTGCTCGGTCTGTTCCTCGGCCGCTCGGTCGCCGTCGCGATCCTGTCCGGGGTCCTGCTCGGCACGGTGGTGGGCGCGGTCGTGATGGCGCGCGTCGGCGTCGAGAGGGGCCGCAAGACCGCAGTGCCGTTCGGACCGTTCCTGGCCATCGGCGGCGTCATCGGCCTGCTGGCCGGCCCGGCGATCGTCCACTGGTACCTCCACTCCGGGCTCTGATGCCCACGCCTGGCCTGGCACGGATGCGGCCGAGGGGCTTCGCGGTGCTCGCCGCCGGCCTTGTGGCGGCGCTCGTCGCGGGCATCGCGCTGATCACGACCCACCACCCGCCGCGGCCGGCGGTCGCGCCCGCGGTCGCGATCCGCGCGGCCCTGCGCGACACCACGACCAAGCGCGACCTGGCCGGCTCGAACTGGACGAGCGTGCAGACCGAATCGCTGGGCAGCGTCCTGGAGAGCGTCAGCTTCTTTGCACGCGGCCAGCTCGTCGCAAATGTCCTCGTGCAACAGGTCCCTGCATCGGCTGGACGTGTATCCGAACCAGAGGTCGTCAGCGGCGTCAATGAGCGCCACCAGCAGGTGCCATACGGAAACTGGCTTGCCTACCAACCCGCACTGCTGGTGGCACTGTGCGCCGTATTCGTGTTGATGACGGCAGTGACGCCGTGGCGTCGGCTGCGCAACCTCGACGTCGCGGTCGCCGTATCGCTGGTCGGCTCCATGGGGCTCTTTCAGCACCGCTACATCGCCGACAGCCTGGTAGTCGCCGCGGCCGCGATGGCGTACCTCGGTCTCCGCTGCGCATACAGGGGACTCGGGCCGGGTGCGCCGACCGCCCCGTGCACACCGCTGCTGCACGCGATCACCCCCGGTCTCGACGTCGCGCGCAGGGTGCGGTGGCTGCGCCTCTGGCTCATCGTCCTCGTGCTCGCTGTGTTCATGGTCGGAGCGGGTTCACCTGCAGCCGTCGACGTGCTCTATGCGGTGATGGAGGGCGCGACAAAACTGGTTCATGGGGTCCTGCCGTACGGCCACATGTCGCACGGCGGCATCATCCACGGCGACACCTACCCGATCCTCAGCTACGCGCTGTATGCGCCGCTGGCGGCGCTGGCACCCGTAACCGACAACTGGGATTCCGTCGATGCCGGGCTGATCGTCGCGGCCGCGGCAGCAATCGCGGGTGCCTGGGCGCTGTTCCGTCTGACTGCCGGCCCTCGCGGGAGCGAGGGCGCGGTGCGCCGGCCCGAGGACGAGGAGGCCGCGCTGCGAAGCGCATTCGCCTGGCTGGCGTTCCCCACGCTGCTGGCCACCGTGTCGACCGGCACGACCGACATCGTGGTGGGCGCGATGCTCGCCGGCGCGCTGCTGCTGTGGCGGCGCCCGACCGCGTGCTCGGCGCTCCTGGCCGCTGCGGGCTGGTTCAAGCTGGCACCGTTCGCGCTGCTGCCCGTGCGCCTGGCGCCGCTGCGCGGCCGCCGGCTCGCCGCTGCGCTGGCGGCGATTGGCGCCGCCTCGGCGCCCCTGGTCGCTCTACTGCTGGCGCTCGGAGGGCCCCAGGGGATCGGCGCGATGCTCCACGCAATGTCGTACCAGTTCTCGCGTGGCACCGATCAATCGATCTGGGGCGCGCTGAGAATCGAGAGTCTGCAGCCGCTCGCCGAGGCGTGCGTCGTCGGTCTGATCACCGCCGCGGTCGCACGGCTCCGCATGGCGCCGGAGCTGGCTCGCGACCGCGCCCGGATGGCGGCGCTGGCGGCCGCGATCCTGATCGGGCTGCAACTCGCGGCCGATTACTGGGCGTTCCTGTACCTGGTGTGGGTCGCGCCGATGCTGTGCACGTCGCTGCTGGCCGATGCTCGCGCGCCCGAGCTGGGAGCGGAGCCGGTCGCCCGGGCGAGCGGTCAGCTCCAGCCCGCCGCGGCGTTGGCCGGCGAGTTGCGGAGCTGAGCCGGTGAGCATCAAGACCCCAATCGAGCTTCCGGCCCGGTCGGCCTCTGTTCTGGCGGATGCAGATCGGGAACCGGTTTCTCGCTCGACGCCACGAGACACGCTACGTGTGCTGCTCGGCTCCCGGTTGTTGATCTGGAGCGTCGGCTGCCTGGCCGTTCTCCTGCTGGGAACGTCGACCGCCGCGCGGCGGCGCTTCGACCCAGGGGGAATCTCCCAGTCGCTGGGCAGCTTGGGCAACGTGCTGGCCGCCCCGGCCGTCCGGTGGGACGCCACCTGGTATCTGCAGATCGCTCATCATGGATACCAGTCCCTGCCCGCGGCCCGGTTCTTTCCGGTCTTTCCGATCCTGGTCGCAGCTGCATCCGGGCTGCTTGGTTCCCCATGGGTCGCGGGCGTACTGATCTCGGTCCTCGCCTCGATCGTCGGATTCGAGTTCGTACGTCGCCTCACCGAGCTCGAACTGGGCGCGGGCGCCGCCAAGAACGCGATCGCGCTCCTGGCGTTCGCCCCGGTGGCCGTGTACTTCTCCGCCGTCTACACCGAATCGCTGTTCCTCGCGCTGTCGGCCGGCACCTTCTATGCCGCCCGAAGGGGAAGATGGGCGACCGCCGGGCTGCTCAGCGCGATCGCTGCCGCCACGCGCGTCACCGGCGTTCTGCTCGTCGTGCCGGTGCTGTTGCTGTATCTGTACGGCCCGCAGGACGCTGGATCGATCCTCAGGCGTAGCTCACACTGGCGGGCTCGACGTCCAGTCGGGCTCCGGATCCTGTGGGCGCTGCTGATCCCGGTCGGGACGGCGGGATTCGCCGCCTATCTCGCGCTTCGCGGCTTTGGCCCACTCGCGTTCGTCCATTCCCAGCAGCGGTTCACGAGACACCGACTGACCGTGCCCGTCGTGACGCTCTGGTACGCGGTCACGGCCGCCTGGCATCAGGCCCAGCTGACCCTCGGTGGCGGTGCGATCGGTGCGCAAAGGTCGCAGGCCATCTTCCAGTTCGGCACGCTGCTCGTGGCGGGGTCGGCGCTGGTCGCGACGATCCGCCGGCTCCCGATCGCCTATGGCGCGTACGCGCTGGTGGGCTTCGTGTTCGCGCTCACGAGCCCCACCGTTGGCGATCCTCTGGTCGGGTTCGCGCGGTATGCGGCGGTGCTGTTCCCGCTCTATATGTGCGCCGGCGCCTGGGTTGCTGAACGCCGAGCGTCGCGCACGATTCTGGTCGGATCCGCCGTCCTGTTGGCGGTGTGCACGATTCAGTTCGCCACCTGGCACGTCGTCGGCACGCTGGCGATCTGACGCCGTTCTCGGCGTCGATGGCCACGGTGGTGCTCACATGGCTGCTTGTTCTAGCCGGCGGCGTCGCGATGGGGGCCGCGAGCTGGTACCTCGTCGAGCGGCCTTTCCAGCTGGTTTTCGGTGCGCGCCGCAGTCGAATGGATGCGGGTGTCGCGGCTGGACGCACCACCGAAATGGGCGCGGCTGTCCAGGCATAGCCGGAGGGGCTCAACCCTTCGGGGGTAGCGGTCGATCACTTGGCCTGAGCGCAATGGGATCCGCTAAGTCAAAATCCGTTGTCGGTCTCGACATCGAGCCTGGGTATGTCGCGGCGGTGGAGACGCGCCCCGGTCAGGTGACCGTGGAGCGCGCCGCGAGCGCGCAGCTGCCCGCCGGCATCGTGCGCGATGGCGAGGTGGTGGACATCGACACGCTCGCCGCCCACCTGCGCGACCTGTTCGCCGCCCACAAGCTCGGCAAGCGCGTCCGCCTCGGCGTCGCCAACCAGCGCATCGTGATGCGCACCCTCGACCTTCCGCCGCTGAAGAGCCCCAAGGAGATCACCTCCGCGATTCGCTTCCAGGCACCCGACCACATCCCGATGCCGCTTGAGCAGGCCGTGCTCGAGCATCACTCGCTCGGGATCGTCGAGACCCCGGACGGCCCGCGCACGCGGGTGGTCGTCGTCGCCGCGCGGCGCGACATGATCGAGCGCCTGCTCGACGCCACGCGCAAGGCCGGCCTGCGCCCGGTCGGCGTCGACCTCTCGGCCTTCGCCATGATCCGTGCCCTCTACCGGCCGGAGCTGACCGGCGGCACGCTGTACACCAGCGTCGGCGGCCTGACCAACCTGGCCGTGGCGGTCGGTCCGACCTGCGCCTTCACCCGGGTGGCCGGGCAGGGCATCGAGTCGATCGCCGGCGAGCTCGCCGAGCGCCGCGGGCTGACGCTCGAACACGCGCACGGCTGGCTGCGTCACGTCGGCCTCCTGACTGCGGTCGACGAGATCGAGGGCGAGACCGACATCGTGCTCGAGGCGCGCGACGTGCTGAACGACGGCGTTCGCCGCATCGCCGACGAGGTGCGCAACTCTCTGGACTTCCTGGCCATGACCGACGCCTCCGCCGCCGTCGAGCGCGTCGTGCTCACCGGTCCCGCGGTGGCCATCCCCGGCTTCCCCGAGCGGCTCGGCGAGCAGGTCGGGCTTCCCCTCGAGGTCGGCGTGGTCCAAGAGGGCCATCCGGGCGGGTTCGGCGGCATCGACGCCGGCCGTCTCGCCGTGGCCGCCGGCCTGACCGTCGAGGAGATTCCGGCATGAGGTCCGTCAACCTGATTCCGGCCGAGGCGCGGGGACGCGCCTCCGGTAGCCGGGGTCCGTCGACCGGCATGCAGGCGCCGGTCTACGTCCTGCTCGGCTTCCTGGCCGCCGCGGTCGTCCTGGTCACGGTGTATGTCCTGGCCAACAACTCAGTCACCTCGCGCAAGGCGACGCTCAGCAGCCTGCAGACGCAGGTGACTCAGGAGCAGGCCGCCGCGACCCGACTGGGCGAGTTCACGAAGTTCTCCCAGCTGGCCCAGACCCGTATCGGGACGGTTCGCTCGATCGCCGCCGCGCGCTTCGACTGGCACGCCGCCCTTTCGGACCTCTCGAAGGTGGTCCCGGCCAACACCACGCTTCAGTCGATCGTCGGCACGGTGGTGCCGGGCGCGAGCGCCGGGAGCGGGTCCGGCGGCAGCGGCTCGCTGCGCGGCGACATCACCGCGCCCGCCTTCGAGCTGGCCGGCTGCACCCGCTCGCAGGACGACGTGGCCCGGCTCATGTCGCAGCTGCGCCTGATCAACGGCGTGACGCGCGTCTCGTTCAGCAACTCGCAGGAGTCGGCGTCCGGCTCCAGCACGGGCTGTAGCGCGGGCAGTGCCACCTTCGACATCGTCGCCTTCTTCACGCCGGTCCCGAACGCCGGAGCCGCCGGCGTCACTTCGGTCGGTGCCAGCACCACCACGACCACCCCCAAGGGGACCTCGTGACCGCCCGCGATCGCATCGTGATCATGGTCGTGCTCGTGCTGGGCGCGGTCGCCGCCGGCTGGCTGCTGGTCGTCTCGCCCAAGCGCGATCAGGCCGCCAGCCTCGGCACGCAGATCAGCGCCCAGCAGAGCCAGCTGGACACCCTGCGCGCCCAGGTGAACGCCGGTGAGGCCGCGCGAACCGCGTTCGCTGGCCAGTACACCGAGCTCGCCAAGCTGGGCGAGGCCGTCCCACCGGACGACAACGTCCCGTCGCTGATCTATCAGGTGCAGAGCGCCGCGCAGGCGGCCAAGGTGACCTTCCGCGGTCTCCAGCTGACCGGCGGCGGTGGTGGCTCGAGCAGCACGCCCGCGCCGTCGACCTCGTCCTCGTCCTCGACCTCGTCCTCGTCCTCGTCCTCGTCCTCGTCCTCGTCCTCGTCCTCGTCGGCGTCTTCCGGCGCCTCCGCCAGCGCGGCCACCGCCACGCTCCCACCCGGAGCGGCGGTTGGAGCGGCCGGTCTGCCCACCGAGCAGTTCACGTTCTCGCTGGTCGGCAACTTCTTCCACCTGTCCGATTTCTTCAACCGACTCCAGAACTTCGTGACCGCCCGGGGCAGCACGCTGTTGATCAGCGGCCGCCTGATGACGATCAACGCCATCAACCTGGTCCCCGGCCCGAGCGGGTTCCCGCAGATCGGGGCCACGATCTCCGCGACGACCTACATCGTCCCGGCGACCGAGGGAACGTTCGGCGGCGCCACGCCGTCGGGCCCCGCCCCCGCGCCGCAGGCGCAGACGTCCACCTCCGGCTCCTCGACCGGCGCACCCGCCGCCGCCATCACCTCACCACTGCGATGAGTGTCCTGACCAACATGATCAAAGAACTGCGCGAGCGCAGGCTGTGGCCGATCGCCATCGGGCTGATCGTCGCCCTCGTCGCCGTGCCGGTGCTCCTCTCCAAGAAGGCCCCCACCCACCTGGTCGTGCCCCAGCCGACCGGTGGCCTGCCCTACTCCACGGGAAGCGCGCTGCCCGCCATCACGGTCGAGACCAAGGCCGGTAGCTCCAAACTGGCCGGCCGCGCGCGAAACCCGTTCACCCCGCAGACCGCCACCACGACCGCGACGACGACCGCCACCACGCCCACGACGGCGAGCACCGTCACCGGACCGAGCGGAAGCACCGGGTCGACCGGCGGCACCCCGACGCCGTCCACGGGCGGCGGCAGCACTCCCACCACGTCTTCTCCCGCGCCGGCGCCCACTCCGAGCGCGCCGACCACGCCGGCCAGCCCGGCCAAGCCTGCCCCCGCACCCGCACCGAGCGGTCTGACCGCAAAGCAGTCCTACCGGGTCGCGCTAGCGATCACGACCTCCAGCGGCGGCCTGAACACTATCGATCCGCTCGAGCGGCTCAGCGTCCTGCCGAGTCCGCAGCAGCCGCTGCTCGTCGAGCTCGGCGTACTCCAGGGCGGCAAGCAGGTGCTCTTCGCGGTTGAGCCCGGCGCAGCGGTCAGCGGTCACGCGACCTGCACCCCGGGTCCGATCGACTGCGAGGTCATTGCGCTCTCGCCCGGCCAGACCGAGGGGCTGTCCAAGCAGACCCCGACCGGCTCGAAGCCGGTGGCCCTGCTCTCGGTGAACTCGATCACCGCCGTCGATCACCCGACGGCCGCCGCAGCGAACGCCGCTCGTGCCGCGGTGTCCGAGGTCGGCCGCGAGCTGCTGGCCAACTCCCCGCTGAGCGGGAACGGTCTCTTCCACTACGACCCGAGTGTCGGCGCTGTCGTCGACCTGCGCAATCTGACGGTTGGAGGTTGATGATGCGCCGTTTCTCACTGAACACTCGACGGACCCTGCTCGCCCTGGGCGCGACGCTGGTCGCCTCGCTGGGCGTCGCGGCCAGCGGCGCGCAGGCGGTCGTGGTCACTGACACCAACACCGGCACGGTGGCCGGGGTTGACCTCATTCCGAGCCTTCGCGTGCTCGGGGACTCGGTGGCGACCGATCTGAGCACTGCGGGTGTCACGGTTGACGCCCCGGGTGGGTCCTGCTCGGACCCGGCTGCCTCGACCGAGCCTGACATCCTGACCACCGGTTTGTGGCCGACGCCGTCCCAGACGGCCGGCCTGGCGGAGCCGATCTGCTGGCAGGGCGGCCCGGTGATGCACGCCAACGAGACGTTTGCCGTCGAGTGGGAGGGGCAGTCGCCCAACGATTTCCAGAACACGACCAAGCAGTACGTCCAGAACTTCCTCCAGGACGTCGGCAGCGCCAGTAACCAGCGCGTAAATCCCTACTCTGACACTACCCAGTACTGGGACAACCACCCGGTCACGCCCGGCGTGCCGTCCAGCGCTCGCGCCGCCTATGACTCGTTCTTCGGCGGAGCCTGCGACGACAACGGAACCGCCCCCTGCGGATCGGGATCCGGGCACGCGCTGCCCACCTCGAGCCATTGCGATGTCGGCAACGTCCCGGGAGACAACATCGACGGCGGAAGCTTCGGCGGCGGGCCGGTGTCGATTCCCAACAACCTGTGCATAACCGACTCCGACATCAAAGCCGAGGTCACGAACCTCGTCCACAACGACGGGCTGATCGCGCACACCAAGACCGGGCGCACGCCGCTGGTCACCGTGCTGACCCCGCCGGGCGTCGTCGTCTGCCTCGATTCTCTCGGCAAGCTGTGCTCGTCGAACTCTGTCCTCGCTCCGCCGCCGCCGGTGCCGTCCACCGCCGCCACGGGCGGAACGGTCACCGCCGGGGCCTACCAGGTGGTCGTCAGCTATGTCACCACCTCCCCGGGCGGTGTTGAGTCCGCGCCGAGCGCGCCGGCGAGCGTGACGACGACAGGATCCACGTCGACGATCACGATCGACTCGCCCCCTGCGCACAGCGGAGAGGCATACTGGTACGCGTATGTCACGGGTCCCGACGGATCTGTCTACTCGCGCCAGCACACTACGGACTACCCAACGGGTCTCATCCCGATCGGTCAGCCGCTGACACTGACTGCGCCGCCAACCGGAGGTGCGGCGCCTCAGAGTCCGGCCTCATTCTGCTCCTACCACTCGCGAGACACTGATGTCACCGACGCGAACGGCCAGCCGGTGAGCTACGTGGTCCAGCCGTGGAGCGCGTTCACGATGTGCGATGAGCCGGATGTCCCCACGGTTCCCGCTTATGCGGCCCCCGACGTGGTCGAGAAGAGCGCTGGTCAGCGTCTGGTGAGTCCGGTCAGCCAGTCCTCGATGGCGGCGATCGTCAACCCGCAACTCAACGGCTGGTTTGGTGTCGATGGGCTCGAAATCGACGACCAGAACGGCTGCCAGCCGCTCGGTCACGGACTCGACACGTTCAGTTTCGGCAGCACCGGACAGGCCCCCTACTACCTTCAGCGGGAGGCCAACAACACGACGGACGTCGACAACGACCCGTGGACCTACGCGGGGTGCCTGCCCTCCGACGTCCTGGATCCGACGTTCGTCGCGCCGGCCCAGATCGAACAGGGCGACAGCGTCGAGCTCGACGGCTCGGCGACCGCATCGTCGCTGGGAATCCCGAACGCCAACTACAGCTGGAGCTTCGGTGACGGTGCGAGCGGGACTGGCCCGAGCGTCACCCACACCTATAACAAGGCGGGCACGTGGAACGTCACACTCAAGGTGACCGATCGCGGTGGGAACGTCAACACGCTGACCCAGACGATCCAGGTGCTCGGCTCGGACGGTCAGCCGGCGACCCCGTCGTCACCGGCGCCGACGTCCCCTGGCTCGGGCTCCGGTCCGGGCTCGGGTCCGGGTTCCGGTTCCGCCGGCGGCGACCTGCTGAGCGCCCGGCTGCAGCTGCTCCCCCAGAGCTTCAAGTCCGTAATTCGCAACGGCATCGGCGTCCGCGTCAGCTCGAACAAGGCCGCCAACGGCATCGCCACCGTGTGGATCACGCGTGCCTCCGCCAAGAAGGCGCACATCAACGTCGGGCGCGCGGCAGCCGTGCGCATCGGCATCGGCACCGTGTCGTCGATCACCCACGGCACCGTGACGCTTCGACTGCACCTGTCGCCCGCGACGGCCAAGAAGCTGGCCCACCTCGCGCATGTCAAGCTGACCGTTCGCCTGGCGCTCGTCGCCGCCGGCAACCAGCAGGTCGCGGTCGACGTCGCTGGAAGCTACTAGGCGCCGAAGCTCTCTTCCGCGACCCCGGGTAGCCCTCTCGTCGGGCTCCCGGGGTCGCGGTCGTTTCGGCGGGCGGGCGCTTCTGAGAGACGTGACGCTGGCTTGTCGGGTGGCGGACAACGCGTCACTGGCCGGTGCCGGAAGCGCGAGTGCGGCGTTACCGGTCACCGGGAGGCGCAATGGTGGCGGCACGGGGGCACTGCGACCCGGCGAGCGTGGCCCTGCGACGCGGTCCGGACGGGGCCGCCTGGCCCCACGGACGCCGAGCGCAGCGAGGCCCACCACGCTCACCGACCCACGGCCACCCTCCCCGCTTTCCGACCGGAGTGGGCCGCAGCCGGGTGTTGCGCGCGGCATAACCCCGCGCTCGACGATCGCGTTGCGCCGAGAGCGGAGTAAGCACCGGCCACCACAGAGTGCGCTGAATCCGCACTCGGCTCGGCGGCGCACCCGAGTGCGCCGTTGTGACCCATGAGCGCGCGGGTGGGCGGCGCGGACGCCGAAGCGCCAGCCGGCGCTCAGAAGGTGGGCGCGGTGGCCGCCCGGGCGGCGCGCAGCTGGCGCTCGAAGGCCGTGGGCGGCGAGAGGCGCTTCGGGGCGCCGAAGTGGAAGCCCTGGGCGTAGTCGGCGCCGATCGCCTTCAGGACCCCGAGAGTTTCGGCGTCCTGTACGCCCTCCGCGATCGTCCGCTTGTCCAGGCAGCGGGCGATGCCGACGATCGACTTGACGACCTGGTGGTCGAGCTTGGAGCTGGCCAGCTCGCGGATGAAGCCCATGTCGATCTTCAGGTAGCGCGCCGGGATGTACTTCAGGAACGTGAAGGAGGAGAAGCCGGTCCCGAAGTCGTCGAGCGCAAGGCTGCATCCGAGCCCGTACAAGAGGCCGGCGAACTGGCGGGTGGCCTCGAGCTTGCTCATGGCCGCGGTCTCGTTGACGTCGAAGATCACCTTGCCGGGGTCGACGCCGTCGGCGATGGCGGAGCGGATCTCGGCCACGATGGCCGGATCGCCGATCGAATAGCCGGACAGGTTCACGGCCACGCCCTCGCCGTCGATGGCCAGGCGCAGGCCGGCGCTGGTCACCCAGCGGTCGATCTCGCCGATCACGCCGAAGCGCTCGGCCATGGGCAGGAACGCGGCCGGGGGGATGATGTCCCCGTCCTCGGAGAGCATGCGGACGAGCAATTCGTGGTGGGTGATCCGGCCGGTGCGCAGGTCCGCGATCGGCTGGCCGTACAGGACGAAGCGATCCTCGGCCAGAGCGGCGCGGATGCGCTGCATCCAGGTCAGGGCGCCGCTGGCCTGGTCGGTGTAGCCGCGGGCCTGATCGCCGCCGTGCTCCTTGGCCTCATACAGCGCGATCTGGGCCCGGGCCAGGATGTCCTCGGCGCCGACCTCCTCGTCGCCGGTGAGCAGGGCGATCCCGACGCTGACCAGGATCGGCGGCCCGAGCTGGCGCTCGCACAGCATGGCCCGGATGTCGCGGGCGACGATCATCGCCTCGTCCTCGTTGGCCTCGGGGAGGATCACGGCGAACTCGTCGCCGCCCAGGCGGGCGATCACGTCGGTCGCGCGGGCGCGGGCCCGCAGGATCTCGGAGACCGCCTTGAGCATGACGTCGCCGGCGGCGCGGCCATAGGTGTCGTTGGCCAGCTTGAAGTTGTCGATGTCGAGCGTGAGGAGCGCGCTGGTCCGGGAGTACCGAGCCGAATAGGAGAGCTGGCGATCCAGCTCGGCGACGAGCCGCGACCGGTTGAAGACCCCGGTCAGGAGGTCGTGCTCTGCAAGATGCTCGAGGGGATCCGCCATCGGGATCGCGTCACGGTAGGCGCAGCAAGCTCATCGACACCACATACAACCCATCGGCTCCCCGGCCGAAAAGCTCTATCCGTAGAAAACCCGGATTGATCCGTGCAAACCACGGACCCGACCCAAAACAGGCCGATCCCTAACCTACATCGGCCATGTCGCTGCGCTTGACAACCGCCGGGGAGTCCCACGGCCCCGGGTTGACCTGCATCCTGGAGGGATTGCCGGCGGGCCTGCCCGTGGACCGGGACCGGATCAACCGGGACCTCGCGCGCCGGCAGCTCGGCCACGGCCGGGGCGGCCGGATGAAGATCGAGCGCGACCAGGTGGAGGTGACGGGCGGGATCCGCCATGGCCAGACGCTGGGCGGGCCGATCGCCCTGCAGGTGGCCAACCGCGACTACGCCAACTGGGAGGAGCGGATGAACCCGTGGCCGGTCGAGGCCGAGATCCCCGAGGTGCATCTGCCGCGGCCCGGCCACGCCGACCTGGTCGGCACCCAGAAGTACAAGACCGGCGACGTGCGGAACATCCTCGAGCGGGCCAGCGCCCGGGAGACGGCGGCGCGCGTGGCCGGTGGCGCGCTCGCCAAGGCGTTCCTCACAGAGCTGGGCGTCGAGGTGTTCTCGCACGTGATCCAGATCACGAGCGTCCAGGCCCCGCGACGCCCGGACCTCACCCCGGACGACTTCGCGAACGTCGACGAGTCGCCGGTCAGGTGCCTCGACCCCGACGCCTCCAAGGCCATGGTCGCCGAGATCGACCGGCTGCGGAAGGCCAACGAGTCGCTCGGCGGCGTGTTCGAGGTGCGCGCGTTCGGCCTGGTCCCCGGACTGGGCTCGCACGTCTCGTGGGAGGAGCGGCTCGACGGCCGCCTTGGCCAGGCGGTGCTCTCGATCCAGGCGATCAAGGCGGTCTCGATCGGCGACGGGATCGAGGTCGCGGGCCTGCCCGGGTCGCAGTCCCACGACGAGATCTTCTATGACGACGCGCGCGGCTACTACCGCGAGACCAACCGGGCCGGAGGCGTGGAGGGCGGCATGACGACCGGCGCGCCGTTGATCGTCAGGGGCTCGATGAAGCCGTTGCCCACCCTGACCAAGCCGCTGCGCTCGGTCGACATCGCCACCCATGCGCCGGCCGAGGCGCTGCGCGAGCGCACCGACTCGTGCACGGTGCCCGCCGCCGGCGTGGTGGGGGAGGCGATGGTGGCCTTCGTGCTGGCCGATGCCTACCGGCGCAAGTTCGGCGGCGACCACATCGACGACGTCAAGGACGCCCTGCGCGCCTACGAGGAGCGGATCGCGTGGCGACGCGGGTAGCCAGCGGGCGACCGACCGCGCAGCGCGCGTTCGTGTGCATCGGCTTCATGGGCGCGGGCAAGACGACGGCCGCCCGCAGCCTGGCCGAGCTCCTCGGCACCCCGCATACGGACGTCGACCGCGTGATCGAGGAGCGGCTGGGCAAGCCGATCGAGCGCGTGTTCGCCGAGGACGGCGAGGCCGCCTTCCGCGCCGCCGAGGAGGAGGTGACGCTCGCGCTGCTGGACCGGCCACAACCCGGCGTGCTGGCCCTCGGCGGCGGGGCGATAGGGCACGAACGGGTGCGGCAGGCGCTGCAACAGCACCTGGTCATCTGGCTCGACGTCGGGCTCGAGCTGGCCTGGGAGCGCTGCCGCGACAGCGACCGTCCGCTGGCCCGTGAACGTGCCGAGTTCGAGGCCCTCTATCGCGGGCGCGAGCCGATCTACGCAGGGCTCGCCGATGCGATCGTCCCGGCCGAGCGCTCACACCACATGAGGCCGGTGCTGAGCGCACTCGAGTCGCTGCCGGACCAGACCAAGCTGCTGTGGGCCGCGATCGCGGCGAACCCGGACGCCGACTACCCGTCCTACATCGGCGACGGCCTCGTGACCGAGCACGACTTCTGGCCTCAGGGCATCGGCGGGCGGCGGTTCCTGGTCACCGACGGGAACGCCGGCCGCCTGTACGGCCAGCACTTCGAGCCGCTGGGCGGCCGCGCGGCGATCATGCCGGGTGAGCAGTCCAAGACGGTCGCGCACGCCGAGATCGTGTGGACCGAGCTGGTCCGGGCGGGCATGACCCGCGACGACGTCGTCGTCGCGCTGGGCGGCGGGGTGGTCGGCGATCTGGCCGGGTTCTGCGCCGCCACCTACCAGCGCGGGGTCCGCTTCGTGCAGGTGCCCACCACAGTGGTGGCGCAGGTGGATTCCGCCTACGGCGGCAAGACCGGCGTCGACCTGGCCGAGGCCAAGAACTACGTCGGCGCGTTTCACCAGCCGAGCGCGGTGATCGCGGACGTGCAGACCCTGCGGACCCTGCCGGAAGCCGAGCTCGCGGCCGGCTACGCCGAGGTGGTCAAGACCGCGCTGATCGCCGGGGGCGAGCTGTGGGACCGGGTGCGCGCCGGTGCCGAGCCGACCGACCCGGCCGTGATCGTCGCCTGTGCCCGGGCCAAGCTCCGGATCGTGGCGCAGGACGAGCGCGACGCGGGGCTCAGGCAGGTGCTGAACCTGGGCCACACGGTCGGTCATGCCATCGAGACGGCCACCGGGTTTGCCGCCTACCGCCATGGCGAGGCGGTGGCGCTCGGCCTGCTCGCGGCGCTGAGACTGTCCGACCAGAACGATCTGCGCGCGGAGGTCGAAGCGCTGCTGCGGACCCACGGCCTGCCCACCGCCCTCGAGCACGCCGACCCGGATGCCGTCGTGATGGCCACCGCGCGCGACAAGAAGCGCCGGGGCACCGGCTCGGTCCCGTTCGTCCTGCTCGACGGTCCAGGTCAGCCCCGGCCTGGCTGTGAGGTGTCATCCCGGGCGCTCGTCACCGCGGTGCGAGAGCTGTCAGGCTGACATGCGTCAATGCGCAACCGCGTCGAGATCATGCATGGCGTCAACCTCGACCAGCTCGGCCGGCGCGACCCCGCCCACTACGGGAGCCTCACGCTGCAAGAGCTCGAGCGGCGGATCAGCGATGACGCCCGCGAGCTCGGTCTGGAGGTGCGCTTCTTCCAGACCAACCACGAGGGGCAGTTCGTCGAGCACCTGCACCGGCTCGAGGGGATGGCCGACGCGATCGTGCTCAACCCGGGCGCCTGGACGCACTACTCCTACGCGATTCGCGACGCCCTGGAGCTGACCCGGCTGCCCGCGGTCGAGGTCCACCTGTCCGACGTGGACGCTCGCGAGCCGTGGCGGCGCCAGTCGGTCATCGGAGAGCTCTGCTTCGCCCGGATCGCCGGCCAGGGGCCCGACGGCTACCGCGACGCGCTCGAGCGCCTACAGACGGAGCTCGCCGAGTGAGCGCTCGAGCCGATCGCCTGACCGAGCGCCTGCCCGACGCAGGAGTGGACGCCGTGCTGGTCACCGATCTGGTCAACGTGCGCTACCTGACCGGCTACACCGGATCGAACGGCCTGGCGCTGATCGGGCCGAGCACGAGGGTGTTCGTGACCGACTTCCGCTACGTCGAGCAGGCCGCCGAGCAGGTCGACCCGTCGTTCGACCGGCTGCGCGCCTCGGTCGACCTGCTCGAAGCGATCCAGGACGCGATCCCGTCCGGTGAGCTGCGCGTCGGCTTCGAGGAGGCCCACATGACGGTTCGCGAGCACGGGCGGTTGCGCGAGCTACTGCCCGACCGCGTCGAGCTGGTCGGTGTGCAGGGGCTGGTCGAGGGGCTGCGTGCGGTCAAGGAACCCGACGAGGTGGCGGCCATGCGGGCCGCCGCCGCGCTGGCCGACGCCGCGCTCGAGCAGCTGATCAGCGGCGGCCTGGTGGGGCGAACCGAACGCGATCTCGCCGTGGCGCTCGAGTTCGACATGCGCCGGCGGGGGGCCGAGCGGCCGAGCTTCGAGCCGATCGTGGCGGCCGGGCCGCACGGGGCCCTGCCGCACGCCCGCCCGCGCGAGGTCGAGGTGCGCGGTGGCGATCTGGTCGTGATCGACTGGGGCGCCGAGCTCGACGGCTACTGCTCGGATTGCACGCGCACGTTCGCCGCCGGCGCCGCCGACGGCCACGCCACCGAGATCTACCAGCTCGTCCTCGACGCCCAGCTCGCCGGCCTGAACGCGGTCGCGGTCGGCGCCTCCGGGCGCGATGTCGACGCGGTGGCGCGCCAGATGATCGAGGCCGCCGGTCACGGGGAGCATTTCGGGCACGGGCTCGGGCACGGCGTCGGACTCGAGGTCCACGAGGCCCCGCGCCTGGCCCAGCGCTCGGACGCGGTGCTCGAGCCGGGCAACGTCGTGACCGTCGAGCCCGGCGTGTACCTGCCCGGAGATCTCGGCGTGCGGATCGAGGACCTGGTCGTGGTCAGGAGCAAGGGCCCCGAGATCCTGACCGGCCTGGCCAAGGAGCTCACGGTCACCGACTGATCGGGTGCCCCGTCTACACTCGTCGCCGTGCGTAGGACTGAGCAGCGCCGCGCTGCGATCTGGGCGCTGTATCAGAGCGATCTGCTCGGTCGGCCGCTCGAGCAGACATTTCCCCGGGACGCTCCGGGCTTCACCCGTGCCCTGGCCCAGCTCGTGCGCGACCATCAGGGTGAGCTCGACGAGCTGATCCGCGCGCACGCGAGCGGTTGGTCGCTCGAGCGGATCGCGCCGCTCGAGCGCTCGATACTGCGGGTCGGCGTGGCCGAGCTGCTCCACGCCGGCGAGCTGCCCGGCGAGCATTCGATCCCGCCCGAGGGGGCCATCGACGAGGCGGTGGAGACCGCCAAGCGGTTCTGCGGGGTCGAGGCGCCCGCGTTCGTGAACGGGATCCTCGGGGCGGTGCTGCGCGAGCTGGACGGGGTAAGACCTAAGTAGGAACCGCTCGCGCAAACGCCGGGAACGGACGACAATTCACATATATGAGATTGCTGGTGGTCGACGACGATCGCGCCCTGCGGGACGTTCTGCGCCGGGCCCTGGCCCTGGCCGGCTACGAGGTGCGCCTGACCGAGTCCGGCGCGGGCGCGCTGTCGGAGATCAACACGAGCCTGCCCGACGCGGTCGTGCTCGATGTGGGGCTGCCCGACATCGATGGGCTCGAAGTGTGCCGGCTGCTCCGCAGCGAAGGCAATCGGGTGCCGGTGCTGATGCTGACCGCGCGCGACACGGTGTCGGACCGCATCGACGGTCTCGACGCCGGGGCCGACGACTACCTGGTCAAGCCGTTCGACATCGACGAGCTCAAGGCGCGGCTGCGGGCGCTGCTGCGCCGCGCCGGCGGTGAGACGGGCGTCGACGGCTCGCTCAAGTTCGCTGACCTGACGCTCGACTCCGCGCGCCATGGCGTGATGGTGGGCGGCAACTTCGTCGAGCTGACCAGGACCGAGTACCAGCTGCTCGAGCTGCTGATGCTGAACCCCCGCCGGGTGCTGCCGCACACCCTGATCTACGACCGGGTGTGGGGCTACGACTTCGGGCCCACCTCGAACGCGCTGCGCGTGTACGTCGGCTACCTGCGCCGCAAGCTCGAGGAGGCCGGCGCGGAGGCGCAGATCCACACCGTGCGGGGCGTCGGCTACTCGCTACGGGAGCCCCAGGGATGAGCCTGCGGACGCGCATGGTGCTGGTGGCCGGGGTGGCGGTGGCGATCGCCGCGCTGGCCGTCGCCGTGGCCTCCTACGCGGGGACGCGGTCCGAGCTGCAGGGCCAGGTCGACCAGCAGTTGCAGGGTCTGGCCAAGCAGCCGTTGGGCAACGTCGGATTCGGCCCGGGCGGACGCGGCTCGCCGCTGCCGCAGTCCGGCCCGCGCCAGCCGAGCGACACCGACCGGGGAGATCCCGACGAGGGACTCGGGCTCGATCGCCTGCCCGCGCAGGCGTTCGGCGGGCCGTCCGGCGCGTTCACGGTGTTCAAGCAGGGCGGTGGGACCTATTCGCGGGGGTACCAGATCCCGGCGACGCCGGCCATCGAGGCGGTGGCGAGGAGCGGCCGGGGCCAGTTCTATACGGACATGCGCGTGAAGGACACCCACATCCGGGTGCTTGTCACCGGGATCGGCTCCAAGGGCGCGCTCGCGGTGGCGCTGCCGCTGAGCACCGTCGACAGTGCGCTGCACCGGGAGCTCGTGCTGCTGCTGCTGATCGGGGGCGCGGGCATCCTGCTGGCCGCTCTGCTCGGGATCCTGGTGGCCAGGACCGCGCTGGCCCCGATCGCGCGCTTTACCCGGCAGACGGAAAAGATCGCCGCCAACCCCGAGCGGATCGAGCACGAGCGCCTCGACGTGCTCGGCTCCGACGAGCTGGCCCGGCTGGCCGGGACGTTCAACCGCACGCTCGACGTGCTCGAGCGATCGGTGGAGGCCCAGCGCAACCTGGTGGCCGACGCCTCCCACGAGCTGCGCACGCCGATCGCCACGATCCGCGCCAACCTCCAGCTGATGCGCGACGAGCGGCTGCTCTCGCCCGAGGACCGCGCCGCGCTGCGAGCGGACGTGATCGAGGAGCTCGACGAGCTGACCGCGCTGGTCGGCGACGTGGTCGAGCTGGCCCGCGGGAGCAAGCCGAGCGGCGAGCCCGGCGACGTGCGGCTCGACGCGGTGGTGCACGACGCGATCGAGCGGGCCCGGCGCCGGGCCCCGGGGCTCACCTTCCATCAGGTGATCGAGCCGACGCTCGTGCGAGGAGAGGGCGACCGGATCTCGCGGGCGGTGACCAACCTGCTGGACAACGCGGCCAAGTGGAGCCCGGAGGGCGGCGTCGTCGATGTGACCCTGCACGACGGCACGCTCACGGTCCGCGACCACGGCCCAGGTTTCAACGAGGACGACCTGCCGTTCATCTTCGATCGCTTTCACCGGGCCAAGGAGGCGCGGGCGAAGCCCGGTTCGGGGCTCGGGCTGGCCATCGTCCGGCAGGCGGCCGAGGCGCACGACGGCTTCGCCGAGGCGGCCAACGCCCCCGACGGCGGCGCGATCCTGCGCGTGGGCTTCGGCCCGCGGCTCGAGCTCGAAGAGGACCCCTCAGAGCCGGCGGTCGGCGGGCCCTACGTGCGCCAGTCGCGATAGCTGGCCAGCGTCAACCCGAGCGCCTCGATCTTCGCCCGCAGTCCCGGATCGGTCAGCGTGGCGAGCTCGATCTCCCGCGCCTCGGCGTAGCTGGAGCGCAACTCGCCGGTCACCCGGCCCGGGTGGCAGCCGAGCTCGATGAAGCCGGCACCGTCGGCGGCCGCGCCGAGCAGGCGCAGGAGGAACGGCTCGCGGATCCGGTCGAGGTCGACCACCCCCGGCGCCGGATGGGCGTAGAACTCGCCGAGGTACGGCACGCGACCATCGCCCCGGAGCGGAACGCCGAGCGGCTCGACGAGCCGGACGAACGTCGCCATCCGCGTCATGTGAACGTGATGGTGCGAGTCGACGTGGGTTGGCTCGGAGCCCGCCAGCTCGCGAAAGCGGCTGAGCTGAGCGGCGAACTGCCGCGCGGCGTGGCCGGGCTGGTCGAGCTCGGGGGTGTCGTCCTCGAAGTGCAGTCCCACCGATAGCCGTGGATGATCGCGGGCGAGCGCAACCGCCTGCTCGGCGGCCGGGCGCTCGACCATCAGGCTGGTGCTGGTCAGGATGCCGCGCTCGTGTGCCTCGACGATCCCGTCGTTCACCCCGGCGGTCAGCCCGAAGTCATCGGCGTTGACGATCAGGCGCGCCAGGGTGCTCAGCTCCCGGCGAGCAGCGGTTGGAGCGACGGGGTGCAGGCGCAGGCGGCGCCCCGCAGGCGCTTCAGGCCGAGCACATCCTCGATCGTCTGCAGCACGGAATAGTGGTCGGTCGGGGTGGCCAGTCGCGCATGGGATCGCGCGCCGGCGCCGGCCACGACCGTCACGATGTGGCCGCCCGAGGCCAGGCGGCAACACCCGGCGTCGCTCGACCCCTCATCCCAGGTGAGGAACAGCAGCCCGCGCGGCCCGAGCGCCCGCAGCAGCGCGGGCACGAGCCGGGCGAGGAACCGGTCGCCGGTGGAGGTCGAGCAGTCATGCATGTCGTTGCAAAGGTTGGGGGTGATCCAGGCGAATCTCGGCATGGTCTGACTCCGCTCGTCGGCGGCGAGGCGGGCGAGCGGAACGATATTCGCGCAGCGGGCAGGGTTGCCGGTGATACGCGTGTAGTAGACGAACGGGTCGTGCTTCTTGGCGTACTCGCCGGCGCTCGCCCCGGTGAAGCAGGACCGGGGCAGATCCTGCATGTAGGCCCGCCAGGCCAGGTGCGCCTGCTCGAGCTGGTCCACGATGCTGGTGGCGTGCACCGAGCAGTCGGTGCAGTCGCTGCCGATCCCGAACGTGGCGCCGCCGGTCAGCGCCAGGTAGTTCGGCAGCGACGGGTGGGTGACCGCGTACATGCCGGTGGCCAGTCCGTAGCGGCGAGCCAGCGCGTTGATGTAGGGCGCCGAGCCGGAGCCGATGATGTCCCCGTACTCGTGGTTCTCCATCACGATCACCGCGACGTGCACCGGGGCGCTGCTCGGCAACCGGGCGGTGGGGGAGGGGTCCCGCTGGACGGGCAGGGCGCGGGTGCCCGCTCCGCAGGCGGTGAGCCCGGCGATCGCCACGGCGCCGAGCAGCACCACGAGGCGCCGCCGAATGCGGCAAATACCGCTGCTCGCGTCAACTCCCGCTGACATCACGGGCGATTCTGGCGCTCCGCCGTCGGGTAGCAGATACCCATGGCCCAGTGCTGCCCCCCCGGTCATGGGTGTAACGCCCCCGGCGGAGGGGAGCCGTGTGCGCTGGCCCTCTGCCGGGCGGCCGCCAGGGAGGAGGAGGATGCGGCGATCGCGTTGTCGCGGTGGGGTGACTTTGAAGCCGCCTCCGAACAGGGCGAGCGTCGCTTCCGGCGCCGCGCCTTCGTGCGGGCGCGCGACCGGGCGCTGATCACGCTGGCCATGACGCGCGGTCGAGGGATGGCCCGCGGAGCGCCGATTGCCCCGGCGATAAAGAAGGGCTCGCGACGCTCCCGCCGGCGCCGCGGAGAGCGGCTGGTCACCGGCGGGACCTAGCGTCCCGAGTTCACCCGCGGGACGTAGCGTCCCGAGTCAGTGTCCCGACACCGGCCCAGGTCGAGCTCGTAGGTCTGGCCGACCAGGTCGACGCCGAAGCTGTGGTGCGGCGCCTCGGCCACGAGCCGGAAGCCGCGCTCCAGGTATAGGTGCCGCGCCGCCGCCAGCGGATGGTTGGTCCACAATCGCACCTGCCGGTACCCCGCATCGCGCGCGAAATCGAGGCAGGTGCCGACGAGCCGGCGACCCAGATCGCGCCCGCGCCCGTCCGGGTGCACGAGCAGGATGCGCAGCAGCGCGGTGGCGGAGCGCTCCGGATCCCCGACGCAGAAGACGCAGCCGACCCGCCGGCCGTCGAGCTCGGCGACCCATGCCGCCTCGCGGACGGGATCGTGTCCGCCCGCGTAGTCGGCGACGATCCGCGCCACCAGCGCTTCGAAGTTCGAATCCCACCCGAACTCTTCGGCATAGACCTCCCCGTGGGCCATGACCACCCAGCCGAGATCGCCCGGTCGTCCGAGGGGTCGGATCGTCGCGTGCGCGATGGGGGAGGCTACTGAAACGATCGTTTCAGTAGCTTACACTAGGCGCGATGGCCGCAACCGCCTCGCCCCGGCGTGATGAGCTCCTCGAGCTGGCTTACCGGTACGCGCTCGAGCACGGGGTGGGGGACCTGTCGCTCCGGCCCCTCGCGGCGGCGGTCGGTTCGAGCCCGCGAGTGCTGCTGTTCCTGTTCGGGAGCAAGGCGGGGCTGCTGCAGGCGCTGCTGGCCAGGGCCCGGCGGGACGAGCTCGAGCTGCTGGAGCGCGCCCGCGCTGCCGGCACCGGGGAGGGCGATCTGCCTGGGGTCGTCTCCCAACTGTGGGACTGGCTGGCCGCCGAGGAGCACCGGGCGTTGCTGAAGCTGTGGATGGAGGGCTACGCCCGGTCGCTGATCGACCCGGACGGCCCGTGGGCGGGCTTCGCCCGGGCCACGGTCGCCGACTGGCTCGCGCTGCTCGGTGAGACGAGCGGCGACGCCGCCGAGCACACGCTGATGCTCGCCGTCCTGCGCGGCGCGCTGTTGGACCTGCTGGCCACGGGCGACGTCCAGCGCGTGAACGATGCGATGAACCGCCAGCTCGAGCTGCTGCGCAGGACGACGGCGACGTGACGGCCGACCCGAGCCTCGCCGTACGCCGGGCGACATCCGCCGACGCGGAGGACATCGGGCGGCTCCTGCACGACTTCAACACAGAGTTCGGTGACCCCACACCCGGACCGGAGCGGCTGGCGCAGCGGATGGGAACGCTGCTGGCCGGCGGCGACACCGTGGTGCTCCTCGGCGGCGCCGGGCCCGACGGGCTGGCCGTGCTGCGCTTCCGGCAGGCCATCTGGGCCGACGCTTCCGAGTGCTATGTGGCCGAGCTGTACGTGGTGCCCGAGCAGCGCGGCCACGGGTTGGGCCGCGCGCTGATGAACGCGACCCTCGACACGGCCCGGCAGGCGGGGGCGGCCTGGATCGACCTGGGAACGGCCGAGACCGACGTGGCGGCCCGCAACCTGTACGAGAGCCTCGGGTTCAACAACCGCGAGGGCAAGCCCGACGGGCCGATCAACTACTTCTATGAGCTCGAGCTCTGAAGGTCGCCGAGCCCGGCCGCGGCGAACGTGAGCCGTCCGATCGGATCGCGCGCGGCGCGTTCGGCGGGATCGCGCGTGGCCAGCCACGCGGCGGCCTGAGCGACCGCCGTCACGTGATCCAGCGTGGGAGCGCCGTCCGGCAGCGCGGTGCGCTCGGCGACGCTCAGCACCGCGACGCACTCGTCGCGCAGGATGCTCTCCGGCCACAGCTCGGAGTCGATCGCGACCACGATTCCCTCGGCTTGGACGAGCCATTGCGCGGCGGTGTCGGGCGCCACGGCGGCGGCGTACCGGGCCACGAGCCACAGCGCGAACGCCGCGAGCGGCTGAACGCTGACGCCGCGTACGAGCGCGAGCACCTCGGCCAGGGCGGATTGCGCGATCGCGCGGTCGCGCGCCGACTCGGCCAGCAGCCGGGTGGCCATGGCCGTGGCGAACATGTAGTCGTGCCCGAGCTCGCGGGCCCGGTCCGCGCTCTGCGCGGCATGCTCGAAGGCGGCCTGGTAGCGGCCGTCGACGTAGGCGTCGAGCGCGAGGAAGTAGTGCGTCCAGCCGAGGGCCGCGGTGCTCGCCTCCGGGATGATGAGCGCCAGCAGCATCGGGCGCATCCGCTGCATCTCCTCCCGGTCTCGCGCGTTGAGCGCCCGGCCGAACAGGTTGCCGGTGGCGGTGGCGAGCGCCTCGTGGTCGCCCAGCTCGGCAGCGCGCTCGGCGAGCCGGCGCGTCCATTTTGAGGCGCCGGGGGTGAAGCCCTCGACGAACGAGACCGCGCGGAGCAGCGCGATCTCCTGCTTTGGCTCCAGCGAGAAGCGCCCGAGCAGCCGGTCGACGAGTTCCTGGGCTTCCTGGCGGAGCAGCCCGGCAAACCACACCGGGCGCAGGCCCAGCGCCAGAGCGGTGGCCGATGGCTGATCGCCGGCCTCGATCGCGCTCCCGAGCGCCGCGCGTATGTTGGCGTGGTCGGGCAGCAAGGGTGCGGAGGTCTCCCCGGGCGAGGTGCCGGCGTCGAGCGCCTCGCTCGCACCGGCGACGTGCTCCGCGAAGAAGGCGCGATGGCGAGCGCGGACGCGATCGAGTTCGCCGCTGACGGTCAGCTCCTCCAGGGCAAAGGCGCGGACGAGCTCGAGCAGCTCGAACCGAGGACCGTCGACCCCGCGGCGGAGCAAGCTCGCCTCGAGCAGCTCGTCGAGCTCCGCGCCGGCCGGGCGGCCGGCCACTGCCTCGAGCGCAGCCCGGTCGAAGCCGCCAAGAAAGGCGCCCGCGCCTCGGAGGAGCTCGCGGGCGGCCGGCGTGAGCAGGTCATAGCTCCACCTGATCGTGCTCGCCAGCGACTGCTGACGGTCGGGAAGATCACGCAGGGCGCGCCGGCCGATCGACAGCGGCTGGGTGAGCTGCTCGGCGATCTGACCGGGCGCGAGCACCGAGGCCCGCGACGCCGCAAGCTCGATGGCGAGCGGCAGTCCGTCCAGCGTGCGGCAGATGCCCGCCACCGTCCGGGCCAGCGAAACGTCGACCGCGAGGTTCCGGTTCGACGCGAGCGCGCACTGCAGGAACATCTGCACGGCTGGGCTCTCGGCAACCCCCTCGTCGGTGTCGCTGGCCGGCAGCGGGAGTGGACTGACCTCGAACACGTGCTCGCCGCGAATCCGCAACGGCGTGCGGCTCGATACGAGCACGCGGAGCCGCGAGGCCACCCCCAGGAGCTCGGCCGGGAGGACGGCGGCCGCCAGCAGGTGCTCGAAATTGTCGATGACCAGCAGCAGCTCGCGCTCGCGCAGGTAGTTCGGCAGAGCGTCAGGACCCGGCCCGTCGCCACCGTCGCGCTGGGTCAGGGCGCTGGCGATCTCCGCCGCCACAAGGGCGGGATCGGTCACCTGCTCCAGGCGGACGAAGACCGCCCCGTCGCGGTAGCTCGCCTCCTGCTCGGCGGCGAATTCGAGCAGCAAGCGCGTCTTGCCGACTCCGCCCGGACCGGTCAGCGTCAGCAGCCGCGTGTCCGGATCGGTCATCAGCCGGCCGATCGCCTGCAGCTCATCCTCGCGGCCGACAAGTCTCGTGACCGGCCGCGGCAGGCTCGAGGGGGCGCGCGGAGCATCGGAACGCTCCTCCAGCCCCGGCCGGGCAACCGGCTGAGGCTCCGGCGCCAGGCCGGGGTCGCGCCTGAGGATTCGCTGCTGCAGTCGCTCGAGCTGCTCGCCCGGCTCGAGCCCGAGCTCCTCGGCGAAACGGCGTCGCGTCCGCTGATAGGCATCGAGCGCGTCCGCCTGACGCCCGGCGCGATACAGCGCGAGCATCAGCTGGCGCCACACGCGCTCCTCGAACGGATGCTCGGCGGCCAGGCGCTCGAGCTCGGGCACGAGCTCGGCCGCGTCACCGCGAGCCAGGTCCGCCTCGATCCGCAGCACGATCGCCTGAAGGCGTTTCTCCTCGAGCGCCCGCCGCCACTGCGCGACGCTTCCCTCGGCCGCCACGTCGCCGAGCGGCTCTCCCCGGAACAGCGCGAGGGCCTCGCGCAGCAGCCTCGGGGCGCGGTCTGGATCGTCCCTGGCCTGGTCGAGCAGATCGTCGAAGCGCCACACGTCGAGCTCGAAGCCCGCCGGCGCCAGCGCGTACCCGGCGCTATCGAGCAGGAGCAAGCCGCCCAGCAGGGCGCGCAGCTTCGAGAGGTGCACGTGGAGAGCCGAGATCGCGCTGGGCGGAGGCCGGTCGCCCCACAGCTCGTCGATCAGCCGATCTCGCGACAGCGGCACGCCGCCGGCCAGCAGCAGCAATGCGAGCAGTGAGCGTTGGCGGCCACTCGGGACCGGCACGGCCTGGCCGTCGCGCTCGAACGCGAGCGGACCGAGCACCCCGAAGCGAGCTACGTCACCGGCCACCCCACCGACAGGGTAGACGCCCGGGCCGGTCACGGACAAAACCGTCGCTTTGGCGCTTCTTTGGTGCGGCTTAGGGGCGAGCGCTCAATCTGCAGCGCGTCAACGCGAAGTACCCACAGGAGGGCAACCACATGGGGCTGTTCAACAAGATGCGCAACCTGGCGGGCTCGGTTCCCAAGGAGCTGCTGGAGAAGGGGCTGCTCGGCCGGGGGATCATCGTCAGCATCCAGCAGACCTCGGTCAGCACCGGGGTCGACTTCGATCCTTCGCACGTGTGCGTGTTCACGGTCGAAGTGGCGCTCGACGACGTGCCGCGCTACACCGCGACGTGCCGCCAGGCGGTGCGGGCGACGATCCTGCCGCAGCTGATGATGCCGGGCGCCACCGTCGCGGTCCGGGTCGATCCGGACGACCGTAGCCGGATCGCGCTCTCGCTCGGCGAGGAGCCGCCGACCGTGACCATGACCAGCGCCGACCCGAACACGGGCTCGGCGGCTCAGATCCTCGAGTACGGCGTGCCGTGCAAGGCGGTGATCGTTCAGTCGCAGCCGATGGGGATGCGCAGCTCGAGTGGGAAGGACATGTACGCCTTCCTGCTGACGGTCATGGCCGAGGGCAGGACGCCATATCAGACCCAGGTCGGCAACCCGGTGCCGGCCGACGCCGTGCCGCTGCTGTATCCGGGCAACACCGTTCCCGCCAAGCGCATGCCGGACGGGGCGGACCACGACATCGTCATCGACTGGGACGCGGCGCTGGCACAGGCCGAGGCCGCGACCGTCTGAGACGCACGAAGCGACATCTCGGAAAAACGAATACCACTCACTCACACACTCAGGGGGTAAGAAACGATGGTTCTCATCACCGGTAACTGGCGGATCGCGATGGCCGGACTGGCCGCCTCGCTGCTGATCTTCGGCGTGCTGTTCTTCACCGTGATCAAGCCGAGCGAAAACACCGCGAACCAGGCGGTCAAGAGCGGCCTTCAGCAGAGCCAGCAGGCGCTGAATCAGGCCCAGAAGCAGCTGAGCGGCGCGACCAGCCAGGCCGGGTCGGCCGGCTCGCAGGCCCAGCAGCAGGTCTCCCAGGCCGGCTCGGTCACCTCGCAAGTCCAGCAGCAGGTCTCGAAGGCCGCCAAGCTCGCCGGCTGCCTCACCCAGGCCGGCATCGACACGTCGAAGATCCAGGCCTGCCAGGCGAGCTACGGGCACTGACGCCCGACGGGGACGTATCACCGGGGGCGGCGAGCCCTCTTAGGAGAGGGCAAGCCACTAGGGGGCACCGCAGTTAGGGGGCAGGCAATGGCGGCCCGTCAGGCAACGAGCGCCTGGCGGGCCGTCGGCGCGTCTGCCGCGAGTCCACGGCGGCGGTTCCACACGGCTCGGTCACGGCGGGCGGTATCGTGCGTGCCGGGCAGCGACGTGGGGCGGAAACCGAACGGCTCTAGGAGATCGAAATGGCATTGCAACTGGGCGACACGGCGCCGGACTTCGAGGCGGACAGCACCGAGGGCAGGCTCAGATTTCACGAGTGGCTCGGCGACTCGTGGGCGGTCCTGTTCTCGCACCCCAAGGACTTCACGCCGGTGTGCACGACCGAGCTCGGGTACATGGCGCGGATCAAGCCCGAGTTCGACCGCCGCGGCGTGAAGATCATCGGCCTGTCGGTCGACCCCTCGAGCGAGCACGAGCGGTGGGCGCGCGACATCGAGGAGACCCAGGGGGTCGCGCCGAACTACCCGATCATCGGCGATCACGACTTCGAGGTCTCGAAGCTGTACGGGATGCTGGCCGCCGACGTGGCGGGTGATCCATCGGCGCGCACGCCGGCCGACAACCAGACCGTGCGCAACGTGTTCGTGATCGGTCCCGACAAGAAGATCAAGCTGATCCTGGTCTATCCGATGACCACGGGCCGCAACTTCGACGAGGTCCTGCGCGTGATCGACTCGCTGCAGCTCACCGCCAACCACAAGGTCTCGACGCCGGCGCAGTGGAAGCCCGGCGACGACGTGATCATCTCCGGCTCGGTTTCCAACGATCAGGCCAGGGAGATCTTCGGCGAGTGGGAGGAGCCCAAGCCCTACATCCGGATCGTCCCGCAACCGAGCTGAGCCTCGTCTCGGGACGGTGGTTCTCAAGCAGTACTACCTCGGCTGCCTCGCCCACGCCTCGTACCTGATCGCGGACGAGGCGAGCGGCCTGGCGGCCGTCGTCGACCCCCAACGTGACGTCGCGCAGTACCTGGCCGACGCGGATGAGGTGGGTTGCCGGATCGGCCACGTGTTCCTGACCCACTTCCACGCGGACTTCGTCGCCGGCCACCTCGAGCTGCGCGAGCGCGCCGGCGCCGTCATCCACCTCGGCGCGCGGGCCGAGGCCGAGTATCCGTTCACGCCGATGACCGACGGTGACTCGGTGCAGTTCGGCGCGGTGCGGATGACCGTGCTCGAGACGCCCGGGCACTCGCCGGAGTCGATCTCGATCCTGGTCTATGACCGAGACGAGGGGCGCGACGAGCCGCACGCGGTCCTCACCGGTGACACGCTGTTCATCGGCGACGTGGGCCGTCCCGATCTGCGCGGCGCGCTCGGCTGGAGCGCCGAGCAGCTCGCGAGCATGCTGTACGACTCGCTGCACGACAAGCTCGCGCAGCTGCCCGACGAAACCCTCGTCTATCCCGCGCACGGCGCGGGATCGCTGTGCGGCAAGAGCCTGAGCAGCGAGACCGTCTCGACGATCGGCATCCAGCGCGCCTACAACTACGCGCTCGCGCCGATGAGCCGCGAGCGGTTCATCGAGACGGTGACCAGCGACCTGCCCGACGCGCCGGCCTACTTCACCTACGACGCGGTGCTCAACGCGCGCGAGCGCCCCACGCTCGAGCAGGCACTCGAACGCGAACTTCACCCACTGACGCTCGAGCAGACGCTCGAACTGGCGGCGGGCGGGGCCCAGCTGCTCGACACCCGCGAGCCGGCCAGGTTCGAAGGGGCGCATCTGAGGGGGAGCGTCAACGTCGGCCTGAGCGGGAGCTACGCCAGCTGGTGCGGAACCCTGCTTGATCCAGCGCGGCCGATCGTGCTGATCGCCGAGCCCGGGCGCGAGGTCGAGGCGGCCACTCGCCTGGGGCGGATCGCGTTCGACACCGTGGCCGGTTACCTAGAGGGGGGGATGGGGTCGCTGGCCGGCCGCACGGCGCCGGTTGACCGGATCGAACGGATCACCGCCGGCTCGCTGGCCGAGCGGCTCGCCGGCCTCGACCCGCCGCTGCTCATCGACGTCCGTGCGCCGGGCGAATGGCGCGAGCGGCGGATCGAGGTCGCGATCAACCTCCCGCTCTCGCGCCTGCCCGAGCAGATGACGACGCTGGAGCGGGGTCAGCCGATCGTCGTGCACTGCGGTACCGGCTATCGCTCGGCGATCGCCGCCAGCCTGATGCAGCGTGACGGGTTCGCCGAGGTGGCCGACCTGGTCGGCGGCCTGGCCGCGTGGGAGTCGGCGCCGGTCAGCTCGTAGATTCGGCGCACTCGGGGAAGAAATCGGACCCGTGCTCGCCGCGCCCGCGAGCGTACGGCTAGGTCTCGGCGCGGAGCTCGTCGGCAGACGGAATGACGACGGGCCCCTCCGGCGGTTGTGTGATGCGGATCGAATTGCCGAACGGGTCGCGTACCGCACAGTCCGTGCCGTAGAAGCGCTCGGTCGGCTCCTGAGTGACCTCGACGCCGGCGGCCCGCAGCTTCTCGCAGGTGGCTCGGCAGTCATCGGTCGCGAAGATCACGCCTCCGCCGGCGGCACCCTTGGCCACCAGCTCGCGGATCTCCTCGGCGGTCGCATCGTCGTAGGCGGGTGGCCCGGGGAGCATCAGGCCGAGCTCGAGGTCGGGCTGGTCGGGCAGGGTCACCGTGAGCCAGCGCATGAAGCCGAGATCGGCGTCGGTGTGCACGGTCATCCCGAGCTTGCCGACGTAGAAGTCCAGCGCTTCGTCCTGATCGAGGACATACATGAACGTGTGGGTGATTCGCTTGAGCATGCCGCTCACCCTAGATGTCCCTGGGCCGGCGCGCTTCTCCAAAACTGCTCATCAGCCGGCCGGCCGCGTCCACGCCATCGCCCAGCACGCCGGAACGCGCAGGGCGGCACCGTCGCCGGCGAACCGGGCGCGATAGCGCGACGGAGGCTCACCGACGACCGCGGCGAAGGTGCGGCTGAACGTGCCCAGGCTGCCCCACCCGACGTCCAGGCAGATCTCGGTGATCGGACGGTCGGTTTCGCGCAGGAGCTCCATCGCCCGCTCCACCCGCCGGCGCTGCAGGTAGTGATGCGGCGTCTCGCCGAACGTAGCCCGGAACTGTCGGCTGAAATGCGCGGGCGACACGTGCGCCACCCGCGCCAGGGCGGGAATGTCGAGCGGCTCCGCGAAGGCACGGTCCATCGTGTCCCGGGCCCGGAGCATCCGCCGGTTGCGATCCTCGGTCGCGCGTGACATAGATCCGGAGAGTACGGGCCGTTCGGGAGACCTACCGCAGCGTGTAGGCCACGACCTGCGGGTTTCCGCCTCGGCTTCTGACGCTCGTGACGGGGCCGCCCGCCGGAACGATCACGGTGTCCCCGGCGATCGCGATCGGCGAGTTGGTCGACGTCGGCAGTCGGTGGCGATAGACGATCCCGCCGGTGCGGCGGTTGAGCGCGATCAGCTCGCCGTTGTACAGCGTCGTGAAGACGAGGTCGTTCGACACCGTGGCGGCGCCGAGCGGCAGCTGCGGGACCTTCCTGTCCCATTCGACCTTGCCGCTCACGAGGCTGAGCGCCTCCACCTCGCCGGTCACGGGGCCCGCGGCCTTGGTTGCGCTTGCGAGGTTCATGTTCGTGTACGTCAGCGGTACGTCCAAGGTGGCCACGTACACGCTGCTGCCTGCGACGGCCAGGTCGGTCAGGACGCCGCCGAGTGGCCCCGGCGCGATCGTGAACGGCGCCTTGAGCGTGCTGCGGTGCTCCAGCGCCTGGAGCGAGTCGTTGTCATGGCCGTTGTGCTCGCCGACGGGGGTCTTCCAGATCAGCTTCCCGGTCGCGGCGTTCATCTCGTACACGTAGCCCATCTTGCCGCTGCCGATCACCACGGGAGCGCCACCGCTCTGCGCGGAGATCGGCGAGGCCTGCATGTCGTAGTCCTTGAAGTCATCGGGGACGCCCTGGTAGTACCAGCGAAGCTTTCCGGTCGCGGCGTCGAGGTTCACGTCGCTGTCGGTGTAGAGATCCACCGCCGGACGCGCGATCGCCGCTGCGGCGGTCTGATACGGGTTGCCGGTCCCGTACGTAACCGACCCATCGGCGCCGATCAGTGGCGTCTCCCACGCGCCGCCGGCGCCGACTCCAAGCGACTGCACGCCCGGCTCCGGGCCGGCAACGGTGTTGAACCTCCAGAGCACCGCCCCGCTTGACGCGTTCAGTGCGAGCAGCACCCCGCCGCCGGGCGCCGAACCCAGTTGGCTTGCCAGATACACCCGCCCGCCTGCCACCTGCGGCTGGATGCCGAACGTGCCCTGGCCCTTGCGCAGGAGATCCCCGCTGACCCAGACCGTCCGGCCGGTGGCGGCATTCAGCGCAAACCCCGCGGTCGGAGTGAGCCCGTAGACCCTGCCGTTCGCGACGGCGACGCCGTTCGGCCCGGGTCCACTGCGCTCGGGCTGATTGCACAGGTACTCCCACCGGAGCTTCCCGGTCGCGAGCGCGAGCGCGTAGACGTTCGAGTCCAGGTCCTGGACATACACGACACCGTTCTGGACGATCGGGTTCGCCGTCATCGACCCGTACGGGGTCGCGGCGATCCGAGCTTTTCCAGTGAGCTTGAACGTCCAGGCCTGCGCGAGCCTGGACACGTTCGCCGAGGAGATGGTCGAAGCGGCGGCGTCCCGAGTGTTCGCGAGGTCGGCGTTCGAGTATGGCCATGAACCGGAGGCGCGCACCGTCGAAGCAGCCACGCTCCTGGTGACGGTTCGGCAGCCGGCGCTCGAGATCGCGGTGGTGCTTCCGCCGCAGGAGACCACGAAGCCCATGGCGAGCACCAGGGCGGCGCCGATCGTGCGGTGACGTTTCGTGCTCGTGTTCATCCGGGGAGCGACGGGGACGCTAATAGCGTAGTGATATCACTTTGCTACCAGCGGCGCAAGTCGGGCGATCTTCGCCACCTCCGCGAACCGGTCACCGCCCGTGCTCGAGCTCGCCGTGCGTCCCGGCTGTGCCCGGTCGAAATGACGTGACGATCGGTCTGGGTCGTCGTAGTGTTCCGGTGTGCCCTGGCGAATGGATCCGTGCTAGCTCGGCGGGCGCTGCGAACCGTTGTGTTGCTGGCCGGCGCCGGCTGTCTATTCGCTGCAGCCGGGCCGCAGACAGTGGTTCGCACGACCGCCGCTAATCGCCTGGCCGCGATACAGGACGCCGGTAACCTTCTCCAGGGCGTGGTGCCGCCAGCCGGGTCCGTCCTCCAATCAAGCGGTACGGGCACCGGGCCCCGTGCGCGGCTGTTGACCAGCGCCTCGGCGAGTGCGATCGCATACAGCACCTGGAGCGTCCCGGACGGTCCGGCGTCCGTCTTGTCGTCCATCCAGGCCCATCTGCCTCCGGGGTCGAAGGTGATCAGCACCGGATCCGGCGGTCCCAGTCCACCCTCGCGGTCGGTCCTCCGCGTGTGGCCACCGGTCGCCGGGGTGCTCGACGGTCGATGGCTCGATCTCACCGTAACCGGTACTGCTCAGGGTGACACGCTGCTTTACGCCGAGGCCCAGTCGCAGTGGGTCGTCACCCGTCCGGTCGGCGAGACGATCCCGCACGGTGTGCGCGAGGTCGACGTCACCAGCAGCTGGCCGGGAAAGCCGCCCTTCCTCTCGCGCCACGTGACCGAGCCATCGAAGGTGCACAAGCTTGTCGCGTTGTTCGATTCACTCGGCCGGATCCAGCCCGTGGGCATCAACTGCCCTGCGTACACGATCAAGCCAATCGTGCGGGTCGGATTTCGGGCCGGCGCCACGAACCGGCTCGTGGCGGAAGCCAGCGTGAGCTCGGCAGCGAACTTTGCCTGGCCCGCCAGCGTTCCGGGGTGGGCGTGTTTTCCCATCACGTTCAGTGTTCTGGGGCGACACTGGAGCCCGCTCGCCGGCAACGTGATCACGCCCATGCAGCACCTGCTGGGTATCAAGCTGGCTTCGCGCCAGTAGGGACGGGCGGCGCGCCACGCGCGGGTTTTGAACCGGCGCCGAAGGCCGCTCCGGATCGTATGGTTTGCTCGCATGAGTTTGCGGCGTGTGTGCTCGGCCGCAGTGGTAATGGCGGTCCTCAACGGCTCGATCGCCGGATGTGGTGCGGCGCATGGACGAGCCGCCGTGATCCGAGTGTCACCGGCGGTGGGGCTCTATGACACTCCGCGGTCGATCGTTGTCTCGCACCTTGCTCCCGGGCAGGTCGTCACGATCTCGGCGAACTCCTTGCGGTCCAACGGAATCTGGGCCGCGAGCGCGACCTACGTGGCAAATGCGAACGGCGTCGTCGACCTGGCTCGTGCCGCGCCGCGGTTCGGCAGCTACCACGGCGTATCGCCGATGGGCCTGTTCTGGTCACAGCACCGGGTCCGAGCCGGCGCGGCTACCGGCAACTCCAGGGTCACCCGGCTGACGGTAAGCTCGGGCCCCCGGCGAATCGGGTCGGCGAGCGTCACACAGATACTGGTCGGGCCGGGGGTCACCGAACAGCGCGAGACGATCGCGAGGGCGGGGTTCTTCGGCCGGTATTACGCGCCGGCCCGTTCGGGCCGGCATCCCGCGGTCATCGTATGGGGAGGATCCGAAGGCGCCCTGGGCGTCAGCCCCGAGTGGGCCGGACTGCTTGCCTCCCACCGAATCCCGGCGCTCGCGCTCGCCTGTTTCGATGAACCCGCGCTTCCATGCGCACTCGAGAACATCCCGTTGGAGTATTTCGTCAAGGCCATTCGCTGGCTGCGCTCACAACCCCAAGTCGATCCCGGGCGAGTCTGGATCCTGAGCGGTTCCCGTGGCACCGAAGCGGAACTGCTCGTGGCGGCGCATTGGCCAACGCTTGTGCACGGCATCGTCGCGGAGGCCCCCAGCTCCTCCGTCTACGGTTCCAATCCAGGTCAGTGCCGGTCTGGGTCGCCTGTGGCATGGACGCTGCGTGGGCGGCCGCTGCCGCATGCTCCGGTGGTTGGAGGGCCGACATTTCAGGCCGATGGCTCGGTCAGCGAGCGCGCCGCCTTTCTCTATGGGCTCGACGATCCAGGGGCCGCGGCGGCACGCATTCCGGTCGAGCGCTTCAATGGGGCCGTGATGCTCATCAGCGGCGGCGATGATCAGCTGTGGCCATCTGACGTCTACGCCGATCAGATCATGGCTGCCCTGCGCTCTGATCGTGCCCCGCATGCACACCTGAATTACCCTGCCGCCGGCCACCTCGTGTTCGATCTTCCCTACGTGCCGGCGGAGACTGAGGAGCGCGGGCAGGACCGGGTCTCCCTGAAGATAACCTGAGGAGCCCCTCGGCTTCAGCTCGAGCTCAGGTTCCCGCCGGATCCTCATCTCCGCCGATCAGCTGGTTCCCCGAGAGCGTGAGCGACGTGGCAGGATTTCCCAGGTGACCAACAGTCCCGCCACGGCGCAGCGGCTGCGCGACCTCGCGCTCCTGCGCCGAGTCCGTGACCGGATAGACCGGGAGTACGCGCAGCCACTGGACGTCGAGGCGCTCGCCCGCGACGCGCACATGTCGGCTGGGCACCTCAGCCGCCAGTTCAAGCTCGCCTACGGGGAGTCGCCCTACAGTTACCTGATGACGCGGCGCATCGAGCGCGCGATGGCGCTGCTGCGTCGCGGCGGCCTCAGTGTCACCGAGGTCTGCTTCGAGGTCGGCTGCTCGTCGCTGGGAACCTTCAGCACCCGCTTCGCCGAGCTCGTCGGCATGCCGCCCAGCGCATACCAGCGCCACGAGGCGGGGGCGACGGCCGGGATGCCGCCGTGCGTGGCCAAGCAGGTGACCAGACCGATCAGGAATCGAGAAGCGCCGGCGACCCAGCGCGGCTAGGGTGACCGTCATGGACATCACCATTCACTCCGCGCTGCTCCCGCACAACGACCCCGACGAATCGCTGGCCTTCTATCGCGACACCCTCGGCTTCGACGTGCGGGGCGACGTCGAATACGGCGGGATGCACTGGATCACGGTCGGCCCGCCCGATCAGCCCGGTACGTCGATCGTCCTCTACCCGCCGGCCGCTACGCCCGGCATCACCGAGGAGGAGCGCCGCACGATCGCCGAGATGATGGCCAAGGGCACGTTCGCCAGCATCAACCTGGCGACCAGCGACCTCGACGGCACGTTCGAGCGGCTGCAGGCCAAAGCCGAGGTCGTACAGGAGCCGACCGACCAACCGTACGGGATCCGCGACTGCTCGGTCCGCGACCCGTCGGGGAACCTGATCCGCATCCAGGAGCTGCGCTGAGTCCCGGATCCGACGCACCGGTGGGCCAGCTGATCCCGAACGCCTATCGAGTGCTGCTCCGAGACCGTCGCGCGCGGCGGCTGCTGTCGGGACTCGGCGTCTCCTCCCTCGGCGACTGCTGCGCGCGGGCTGCCTCGGCACGATCGTCGTGCTTGCGGCGAGCGGGTCGCTGTCTCCCATGGCCTTTGTCGTGCTTCTCCCGGGCTCGTCCCTTCTGGCGAGCTGGGGGAGTGCCGCGTCGTTGGCTGGGGCGCCTGTTTGCTTCCGTTCGCTGTCGCGCGATCCGTTGTGACACTCGTCTGCTTCGCCGTCGGAGGCGTTGTCTACGGACCCTTCGTGCCGCTCACCTATGCGCTGTTCCAGTCAGTCACCACGACCGCGAACCTGCCGAGCGTGCTGGCCGCTCGCAGCGCGGCGCTCATCGTCGCTGCCCCGCTCGGCGCGACGCTCGGCGGTCCGATCGTCGCCGGCATCGGCGCTGGGTGGACGCTCACCGTCTCGGGTGGGGCAACCGTCGTGCTGGCGGCATCCGCAACCGTCCTCTGGCGACGAGACCCGGCCAGGATGGTGATCCGGGCCTACCCCCGACTCACTACGATCGGACGATGAGCGGCCAGAGCGTGCCCGGTGGGGTAGTGCACAAACTGCCAGCGGACCTGCGCGTGGCGTTGATCGCCAACGCCACGGCGCTCGATGCCTGGAAGGACATCACGCCGCTGGCCCGCAACGAGTTCATCTGCTGGGTCGAGGACGCCAAGCAGCAGACGACCCGCGAGCGCCGCATTCGCCGGACCCAGGAGGAGCTGGAGGAAGGCAAGCGGCGACCCTGCTGCTGGCCGGGGTGCAGCCACCGCGAGCGCAACGGCAGGTAGCGGCCCGGGGCGAGGACCCGAACGGCCATCATGAGTGAGCGACGATGACGACGGTCTCGCTGAATGACGGCAGGGTTCTCGGATTCGAGCAATGGGGTGACCGTGCCGGGCAGCCGGTGTTCCTGTTGCATGGAACGCCGGGTTGCCGGTTGAGTCGACATCCCGACGCGCCACTGTGGTCGAGACTTGGTCTGAGGCTGATCACCATCGACCGGCCAGGCTACGGACTCTCGAGCGCGCTTCCCGAGCGCCGGGTCAGCCATGCCGCGCACGACGTAGCTGCCGTCGCCGATGCGATCGGCACCGAGCGCTTCATGGTGGCGGGCGGCTCTGGCGGAGGGCCGCACGCCCTGGCCTGTGCCGCGCTCTTGAAGGACCGCGTGCGCGCCTGCGCGGCGGTGGCCTGCGCGGCGCCGTTGGTGAAGGATGAGCTTGACGGCGTGATCGGCCTGAATCGCGACGCGTACCGCATCCTGACCGAGGAAGGCCGGACCGGAATGGTCAGCTTCCTGGGAGAGCTCCGGACGCAGATACTGGCCGATCCGCTCGAGGCCACGCGAACCAACCTCGCCGACGCCCCTCCTGAGGACGTCGAGTGGAATGCCCGGGAGGACGTTCAGCGCGTTCGACTCGAGGCAATGGTCGAGGCGCTCAGGCCGGGTGTGGACGGATGGGTCGATGACGCGGTGTCGCTGTTCGGGGAAGACTGGGACATCGACGTGCGTGCGATCACGTGCCCGACACGCTTCTGGCACAGCGCCAATGACAGAAACGGCCCTGTCTCCGCGATCGAGCGCGTCGCCCGGCGCGTGCCAGGCGCGAACCTGCACGTGTGGCGCACCGGCGGCCATACCGCCCCGTCGCGGTACATGGGCGACGTCATGCGCGACCTGGTCGACGCCGCCGCAGACCACCGCTGATCTCGAGCGCTTCGCCGCTGGTTTCCCTTCGGCGATTCTCAACGGAGCAGGTCATCCGTGCGGGAGCGTCCAGCGCGGGACCGCAGCGGGATCCGCCGGAGCCGGCGTTCTGCACTTCCGGCATTGCGGCACCTTGAAAGGCCCGGGAGCGCAGTTCTCGATCCTCGCCCACGAGGCAACCTGTCCGACGGCCCGACGAGTCTTCAAGGCCGTGTTCGCCGGGAAAGGGCAGCGCCGCAAGGATCCCGCCACGGGTCAGGTCGACAGGGTGGTCGACGGCTGGATCTGCGGAAGCGCCGCGGGAGGGTTTTCCTGCGGGAAGTTGGGCCACAGCTCGCCGACGGGGCCCAGTATCAACGCCGTGGCGCGCTAGCCGCCACCCGACAGACCGGGTGGGGAAGGCCAGTCGACAGGACTCGACTGGCGATACCGTCGACATTTGCGAAACCCCAGGGCCCGACCGTCGGAGCACGAGCTTTCGTTGCGCGGCGGTCTTCCCATAGGGGTTGGTCGTGCGCGTCTCGAGGCGACGAAGGAGAACGTTCGTCAGAGCACTCAGCAGCACAACGGCGTCGAAGCGGTCGTAGAAGCGGCCCTCGTTGGACACCGGTAACCTCATGGCGACTCTGGAGGCTGTTCGGGGGGATCGCCGGCGCCTTTATGCCGTTGAACCGTGGAGACCGATTTCGCTTCGCATCCGACGACGTCTCATGTAGTGGTTCCTCGACATGTATACGCCGAAGACGATCAGCCAGATTGTCTGCGGATACGCTGCCACGCGCTCGATTCCGCCCTGACCGAGGCCGAGGTCGGCGCCGAGGGCGAAGAGAGCGAGCCCGACCAGACCGATGACGCCGGCGATCCCGGTCAGTGCGCGCACACTGATCGGCATGGTCAGGGTGCAGCTGAGAATGACCAACGCGACGTTGCCAACCAGGAACGGACCCGCGGCGCCGAAAACGTGGACCGTATGGTTGACATTTTCGGGGGAGAGTCCGACGAGGACGGTCCCCAGGCCGGCGATCGCCATTCCACCGAATCCCACGACCGCAAGCCGGTGTTCACGGAATTCCTGATGGATGAGCGGCGCCCCCGCCGCCATGAGGAGGCCTAGGGCGACGAAGGCGAAGTTCATGAGCCCGTGCTCGGGAGAACAGACATGCCTTCCCTCGTAAAGGCCGCAACCGGTGTTTCCGAGATCACTGATCGGATTGAGAAGCAGGCTGTACGGGGTCGCCCAGTTGGCAGCCACAATGTATTGAATGACGAAGTACTCGAGCGTTGCGAACCAGATGAGTGGCCCGAGGTAGGGGTACCGGTCGGTGAATGACTTGAGCTTCGGAGATGACCGCATGGTGATTCTGCTCCACAGACACTCGAGCGGGTGGTGCTGATACGTCCCAGATGCGCAGCAACAGCGGTCAGGCGATCCGAGGCGGCCGTGGCCACCGCAATGCCGCCGTCTCGCTCGTCCAGTCGCGGGTCGGGCGCGGCGTTGGGCCAGAGTCGGCCGGCAACGGCTTCAGCAACTCGTGGAATTCGTCGCCCACGTCCCAGCCCGTCGCCGCACGGCCGCGGCAGGATAGTGCAAGGCGAACACGAAAAGGATGGGCCGAAGTCAGCCGCCCGCATCGCGTCATCCCATGGACTACACCTACCAGTTCGAGGCTCATCTGCGCGAGCACCGACCCTCCCGTCTGGGTCAGCGGCTGTGGTGGCTGCCCGCGGTGGCCGGGGCCGGCGTGGTCATCGCCGACGCGGTCTACCTGGCCGCCACACCCTCCGATCGGCTGTCGGCTGCAGTCGCCGTCCCGCTGCTGTTCGTTGCCGCGTTTCTGTTCCTCCTCGCAGCCGCGGCGTTGAGCATCGCCGACTGGACCTACCCGCTCGAGAAGCGCTACCGAGAGGCGCAGCACGCCGCAGCGTGCCAGGCCCGCGCCTACATTCTCGCCGGCCGCCGCGCCCGCGGCGAGCGCCCCATTGCCCAGTAAGAGCCGGCCGCGCGGAGCCGATCAGACGCCGGTGGCAGGCGCGGTGCGGATCAGCGCCCGTCCGTGGCCCACGGTCCGACGCCGCTGATCCGTTCGACCTCGTAGCGGACGATGTACCCGGGTCCCCTGGGTGCGGGGAACTCGGTGCCCGGTGACATATACGTCTTCGTCAGCCGGTTGAGCAGGTCCCACGCCGCGTCGCTCGGCTCGACGGTAGCCCGCGCGCGCAGCACGGCGTAGGGATTGAGGACGACGCCGTGGTCGCGCGGGGCTTGGAAAGACAGAACGGCGCGTTCGTCGCGCTCGATGTTCTTCAGCTTCTTGTGGTGGCGCATGTGCCCGCTGACGATCGCATCCTCGTCCAGCCCGATCCAGATGACGGTCACCTGCGGACTGCCGTCGGGGTTGATGGTGCTCAGATGAGCCAGCGGCCCGGACTCGATCAGTTGGCGAAGCTCGTTCGGTAGTTGGGGCATTTCACACACTCCTTCAGAGCGGATCGACGTCGGCGGGCGTGCATGGCTATCTGGGCGCCTTGGCGGTGAGCAGACACAACGACCTAGAGCCGTACCGCGATGATCGCGATCGTCGCCACTGACAGCAGCACGGCGCCGGCGGTCAGCCACATGACAAGGGGTGAGGACAGCTCTGCATAGCTTCCGCGTCGCAACGCGTCGGCGGTGCGGCTCTGCCGGTGCGCGCCGGCAATCAGCGAGACGACCGCGAGCAGGCCGAAGCCGATGCCGATCAGCCTGAAGGGCCACCGCGCACCATGGGTTGCGACCGGCAGCAGGCGGCCGACGGCGATCGCCACGGCGGTTGCTCCCAGCCCCGTCCGCCACCAGGCGAGCCACGTCCGTTCGGCAGCCAGCCATGTGCGCCGCGACGCGTCGGTGGCGTTCTCAGCCGGCAGGTCGGCTCCGGGTACCACAGGGCCCATCCTACGGGCTCTTGTCGCATCGGCTGGCTGCCAATAAGGGCCGCCTCGGTCCGAGCATGCCTCGTCTCGCTGACGGGTGCTCCGACCGGTGCGCAGTTGCTGCCATGCGTTCCTGTGTTTCGCCCGCTGCGACTACTGTTTGTCGGGTTCTTCTACCTTCGTGTACAGCGCGCCTTGAGCGGCGCCGGAGCCGCTTAGCCCGCCGCCCGGTCCGCGGAGCACGAACGCGACGGCGACTGCCAGTGCGCCACCCACGATCGGCCCGGCGACATAGACCCAGTAGTCAGTGAACCTCCCCCCGACCAGGTCGGGGCCGAAGGTTCGCGCCGGGTTCATAGACGCTCCGGAGATCGGGCTCCCCCACAACCCGGCCAGGGCGATGTACGCGCCCACCCCCAACGCCGCGATGATCCCGATGTTCTGCGCGCCCGAAGCGGTTCCGAGGATCACGCTCACCAGCCCGAAGGTCAGGAGCAGCTCCATCCAGAACCCCGCACCGGCGCTGTACCCCGACGCGACGTAGTTCGAACCGTGAACGGCCGAGACGTTGATCACCGCGTGCAGCACCAGCGCGGCCAGCGTGGCGCCGACCAGCTGAACGATGATGTATCCGGGCACCCGCCGCCACGGAAAGTCCCGGCGGAGCGCGAACGCGATGCTAACCGCGGGGTTCAGGTGAGCGCCCGAGACCTTCCCCATGAACATGATGATTCCCATCACCATCAGCCCGGGCGCCACAACCGCCGCGGTGCGACTGATCGTGTTCGGAAACGCCGCGCCCATCATCCCTCCACCGGCAGCGACGGTCACCAGAAAGAACGTCCCGAGCAGCTCCGAGAAGAGTCGGCGCCACTCCTGATTCGGGTTTCCGAAGTCCGCAATCGGCTGGATGACGTTCTGCTGTAGCTCCGCGGAGATCCACCCCGCGACGCCGGCATCCCCGCGCGCGACCTGCTGATCAGGCACGCATCCTCCACCTCCACTCGACGATCCCGGCGCTGCTCAGGCCGGTCGCGAGCCTCAGCCAAGCGGCCTGATCACCACCCCAACGTGTCAGACAGCGAACCGTATCCCCGGGGAAGAGCCATCACCCAGATCGGGTGAGCAGCTCACGGCTGGCGCGGCGGCCGAGCCGCCGCCCCAGTCCAGAAACCTACGCCGCGACTCCGGCGGCGACGGCGTTGACGCTCGCGTGCTCGTGCAGCGCCTTCTCGTGCTCGTGGGTGATCGCCGCCCGCGTCGAGTTGCGTGAGCCGGTGGCCGCGTGACTGTCAGAGGAGGCGACAGACCGCATCACCCCGACCGGTCGGCGTCGTTCTGACCGGCAACGGCTACATCGGCAGCAACTCGAAGATCTCCACCGCGCACTGACCGTCACAGTTGGACAGGAACGGGAGGCCGTCGGTGAACGCCTTGGCAGCGGTGAGATCGTCGGCCTCGATGATCGTGTAGCCGATCAGGTCGCCGGCTGTTCCTTCTGTGCCGTCATCTCGAACCGACGCGCTCGCCCCGAACGGGCTACCGCCATCGACGAGCGCCGGTCCGACCTTCTCCAGCCAGGCGGCAAAGGCGGCCATCCGCTCGGCGCCCTGCTGCGGCGTGAGATCGGGGACCGGGCCGCGGTAGAGGTAGATGAACTTCGCCATGTGGACCGTCCTTTCGAGAACCGGCGTGCCCCATGCACGCCTTCACCCCACTGACGAACGGCATCGGCGCGGACGGACAGATTGTGGGCCGTGTGGCCACCTTTACGCGTCGGTGGGTTGTCCAGCGCTGTCGGAGAGACGGGCGCGGCGGGTTTCGAGGAATCGCCGCTCCGGTCCCGCCTGAGTTAGCTCGAGGGCGCGTGTGTACGCAGAGCGCGCTTCATCGTCGCGGCCGAGGCGCCGGAGAAGGTCGGCGCGCGTGGAGTGGTAGTAGCGGTAGTCGTCGAGCTCGAGGTGGTCGAGGAGGGCGAGTCCGGCTTCGGGTCCGTCGAGCTCCGCGACGGCGATCGCGCGGTTCATCGCCACGACCGGTGAGTTCGTCCCGCGCTCGAGCCGCTGGTAGAGGAGCGCGATCTCCTCCCAGTCGCGCGGCCGGCGGAGGTGGAGATCGGCGATCGCCGCCTGGATGACGTACGGACCGTTTCCGCGAAGGGCGAGCGCGCGGTCGAGCAGTTCGCGGCCTTCGTTGATCTGGTGCTCGTCCCACAGCGAGCGGTCCTGCTCGTCGAGCAGGACGAGCTCGCCGTCACGAAAGCGAGCGGCGGTCCGCGCGTGGTTGATGAGCATGAGCGCGAGCAGGGCGTGCGCTTCGGCTTCGTCGGGCATCAGCTCGGTCACCGAGCGACCAAGGCGGATCGCCTCAGACGACAGGTCGATACGGCCGGCGCCCCAGCCTTCGTTGAAGATCAGGTAGACGACCGCGAGGACAGCGTCGAGCCGCTCCGGCAGGAGGTGGTCGGGCGGCACGGCAAACGGGATGGCCGCGTCGCGGATCTTCTGCTTGGCACGCGTGAGGCGCTTGCTCATCGTCTCGAACGGGACGAGGAAGGCGCGTGCGATCTCCTCGGTTGACAAGCCGCCGAGCGTGCGCAGCGTGAGTCCGACCTGCGCGTCGAGGGCCAGCGCCGGATGGCAGCAGGTGAAAATCAGCTCGAGCCGCTCGTCCGGGAACGTCGACGTCTCGTCCATCGTCTCCTCCGATCGGTCTCGCAGCTCGCGCTCCAGCTGCTCGGTCTTCGCCGCGAGTGTCCGTTCGCGCCGGATCCGGTCGATCGCTCGGTTGCGAGCGGTCGCGATCAGCCAGCCCGTCGGGTTAGGGGGTAGTCCGTCCCGCGGCCAGCGTTCGGCGGCGATGGCGAATGCTTCCTGCGCGGCGTCCTCGGCCAACTCGATGTCGCGAAGAAAGCCGACGAGCGACGCCACGACGCGGCCCCAGTCCTCGCGAAAGACCTGCTCAAGCACCGAGGCCAGGCTCCTCGCGAACCGGCCGCACCTCAATCGCGCCCCACGGCCGCAGCTCCTGTAGTTCTTCCGCCAGCGCGAGGGCGCCGTCGAGGTTCTGCGCCTCGACCTCGACGAAGCCGCCGAGGAAGTCCTTGCTGTCGATGAAGGGTCCATCGGTCAGTAGCGACCTGCCCTGTTCGCGACGCACCGTGGTCGCCGATTCGACGCCCTGAAGGCGCAGCCAGCCGTTCACGTTCGGTCGCGCCAGAACCTCGAGTACCGAGGCGGTGATCCGGCGTCGTTCGTCTTCGGGCGTCCGATCGCGAACCTCGATTTCGTCATAGATCAAGAGCGCATATCTCAAGACGTCTCCTTCCTCGGGGGACCGGTCGTTCGCCCTGTAGACGAACAGCTTGGCCGAAGACGGACACCTCCTCACCTTTTTTTGGCCGCCTGTCCGTCCGGCGTCTGTCCGTTCGTCAGCGAGTCAGAACCGGCCGACGAGCCGGCCATGACGAAGGAGGACTGATGACAGACAAGCCGGAAACCAGGCGTCGACTCGGCTGGGTGGTCGCGCTGACCTCAACCGCCTACTTCATGGTGGTGCTCGACTCGGTCGTCGTGATCACCGCACTGCCGCGCATGCAGCGCGATCTGCACGTGAGTCTCTCATCCCTGCAGTGGACGCTGAACGCCTACGGCATCGCGTTCGCCGCAGGGATCATCACAGCCGCCGCGCTCGGCGACCGATTCGGACGGCGGAAGGTCTTCACGATCGGGCTCGCCTTGTTCACGGTCGCCTCCGTCGCGTGCGCCCTGGCGCCGAGCCTATCTGTGTTGATCGTCGCCCGGACGGTGCAGGGGCTCGGCGGCGCGGTCGTGCTGCCGCTGAGCCTCACGATCCTGACGGCGGCTTTCCCGGTCGAGCGTCGCGGGATGATCGTCGGGATCTATGGCGGCCTGGCGGGTCTCGCCGTCGCGATGGGCCCGATTGTCGGGGGCGCCCTTACGCAGAGCATCGACTGGCACTGGATCTTCTGGATCAACGTTCCGATCGGCGTCGTCGCCGTGTCCCTCGGCCTCCGGCTGCTGCCCGAGAGCTATGGCGCACCGGAGCGGCTCGACCTTGTCGGGGTCGGGCTCGTCACCGCCGGCGTCGTAGCACTCGTCTGGGCTCTCACGCGCGCCAACGACGTCGGCTGGGCGAGCGCCGAGACGATCGGGAGCCTCGCCGCCGGGACCTCGCTCCTGGCTGCGTTCCTTCGGTGGGAGCATCGGGTTGCCCAGCCGATGGTGCCGCTCCGCATGTTCGCGGGCCGGGACTTCGTGATTGGCAACGTCGCGACGTTTCTCATGTCGGGGGCCATATTCGCCGGCGGGCTGCTGGTCACCGAAGAGTTCCAGCTTGCGCGCCATTTCTCGCCGGTCGGCGCCGGGGTGCGCCTGCTTCCGTTCTTCGCGACGCCGATGGTCGTCTCGCCGATGGCCGGCGCTCTGTCCGATCGGATCGGCCGCCGCCCGATCATCGTCGTCGGGCTGAGCATGCTGACGGCCGGGTTCGTGTGGGTCGCCTGGCGTGGCTCGCTGGGCACGAGCTGGATCGAGCTCGTGATCGCACTTCTCGTCGCCGGCGTCGGGATCTCTATGGCCCTCCCGACGGTGCCGACCGCGGTGTTGAGCGCCGTCGCTCCGCACGAGATGGGGAAGGCGGCCGGGATCAACTACATGGCGCAGCGCTTCGGCGCTGTCTTCGCGGTCGCGACCGGCAGCGCCGTCTTCGCAAGCTCCGGCGGCCTCGGAAGCCCCGCCACCGTGACGGCGGGATTCAAGCCGGCGCTCTGGGCCTGCGCCGTCTTTGCCGCGATGGGGGCGCTCGCTGCCACCGCGATGTCGGGGAGGACGAAGGCCGAGGCCGAGTCCGACATCGAGACCGAGCCCGCGGAGACCGAGCCGGCAGAGACCGAGCCAGCGGGCCAGCCAATAGCAGCCTGAACGCGAAAGACTAAGCAGCCATCGAGCACACAAGGAGATGGTGATGATCCCCATTGACTCTGGCATTCGTTTCCCTGGCGAGTCCGAGGAGTACCGTCGCGAGCGCAACCGCCTCCTGGAAGCCGAGGCCGGCCTGCGGCGGGCGCTCGAAGCGGTCGCGGCGCAGCGGCGCGCGCTACCGCTGGGCGGCGTCGTTCCCGACGACTACCGCTTCGAGGAGGCCTTCGACGGTCGCGAGGTGCGGTTCAGCGAGCTGTTCGAGGCGGGGAGGAACACCCTCGTCATCTACAGCTTCATGTTCCCACGATATTCGGGCGATCCCAGGCCGGGGCCTAAGGTGGGCGAGACGGCGCGGCTTCCGCTCTCCGAGACCCCGTGTGCGTCATGCACCTCGATCCTGGACTCGCTCGACGGCGCCGCGCTTCATCTCGGCCGGCGGCTGAACCTCGCCGTGGTCGCGAAGTCGGACCCAGACCGGATCCGCAACTTCGCGCGCGAGCGTGGCTGGCGCAATTTGCGGCTGCTCTGTTCGCGCGGCAACACCTACAACCGCGACTACCACGCCGAGACGCCAGAAGGCGAGCAGATGCCGATGCTGAACGTGTTCGCCCGCGACGGCGATCAGTTTTGCCATACGTGGGCCTCGGAGCTCATGTACGCGCCTCGAGAAGAGGGCATCGAGGCCCGCCACGTCGACTCCATCTGGCCGATATGGAACGTGATGGACGTGACTCCGGAAGGCCGAACCAACGAGCCGAACTTCCCGTCGCTCCGCTACGACTAGCCGCTAGCGCTGTCTGAGACGCCGGTGCGGGCAGCCCGGATCTTGACAGTCGTGGCCGCGGCGATCGACCGCAGCGAGCCGCCCTATCTAGGCGAGATGGCGGTTAACAGATCGATGGAGCCGTTGAACTGCCAAAGCGGATTCGGTACATCGCCTGACAAGGTGTGAACCTGGAAGAAGCCGTTGACTTCCTGTGGTCCGTCACCGTCGGCGACATAATGCCCGTCTGGGCTGACGTCGAGTTGATAGATGGCCGAACCGATCGCCGCGGACCCCGGGAGCCGCCACGTCACGACACACCGCCAGTCGTTGCCCGGTCCCACGTCCTCGCCACGGTCACCGCCCTTGTCACATGCGGCGCTGGTCCGCAGTTGCGCCTCCGTTACGTCGGGACGATGCAGCTCTTCAGTCTGCATGCGGTAAATATGGGCGAACGCCGTCGCGAGCGAGCGGTCCAGCTTGGCTCCGTCGATCCCTGAGCCGGAGGCCGGCGTCGCGCTCGCGATCACCCCAACGGTGACGGCGAAGAGAGCCGCCAATGGCAACACAGCTCCCACCACAACGCGGCGGCCGGACCCGTCGTACGCCAGGTCGGTGAAGTCGCGGCGCATGAAGAGTCGGTAGGCCAGCGCGGAAGCGGCCACCGCCAAGGCAAGGCTGACGGCGGCGCCAATGGCAAGGGGCCCGACCTGGAGAGGGTCGGTGAACAGCCCGCGCCAGGCGACGAGGGCGTAGCTCGGCAGGGCGACGCGCACGACGACCGGCAGCGGAAGCTGCTGCGCAATTTGCAGGAGTAATGCGAGCAGCGCGGGCACAACAAGTCCCATGGGAGAACGGCCGAACGCCACCGAGCCAAGCAACCCGATCGCCGCGAACGCCAGCGTCGGCGCCAGCGCGCTGGCCCAGGCGAGCAGTACCGCACTGGCTGCCTGCCCCGGTGCGAGCAGGTGGCCGTCGAGGCCTACCAGTGGCCGGTTGCCGGCCGCTGCGAGTCCGCCGACGATGCCAGAGGCGGCCAGTCCAGTTACGAGCAGCATGATGACGGTGAGGCTCGCGAGCGCCTTTGCCGCGAAGATCCGCCGAGGTGAACGTACGGCGACGAGCAGGTGTCGCCACGTGCCAAGCCGGTCCTCGCTGGCGAAGATGTCGCCGGCAACCAGAGACGTCAGTAGCGGCAGTACCCAGGTCCCGGAAAACGACAGGACCACCAACGGTCCCGCCCAGCCGGTTTGACTCATATAGCGGCCGAAGAGCGTGTCGGCCGGCAACGCGCTCTGCTGACTGATGACGGCCACCAGCGACGCCGGGGCGAGCCAGCAGGCCAGGAGCGCCAGGCGGATCGGCCATTGGGCCAGCAGCTTGATCAGCTCGAAGCGGTAGCCGCGCCGGACGGGCGCCGGCGGCGCGCCGGCCCTCGGTAGCCTGACGGCTGCGGCGGTCACAGGTCCTCAGCCTCGCTCGCTACGGTTGCGGCCGCCGTCAGAGCCAGGAAGGCCGCCTCGAGCGGCGGTACGACAGGGGCCAATTCGCGCACACCAACACCCGCGCCGACCAGGCGCGCAACCAGGTCGTCCAGGGCCGGCACCGCCGCACGCACCAGGAGCCACTCGGCGTTGTGGTGCCGGGACAGCTCGTCGCCTTCGAGGACGCGCAGCTCCGGCATTTCGGCCGCAACTCGCGAGGCGGTGGCGGGATCGGAGGTACGCAGCCGGTAGTCCAGCTCGTCGGTGTCGGCGGCGAGCTCGCTGACCGGGCCGGAGAAGACCACCCGCCCGGTGGTGAGGAGGGTGACCTCGCAGCACATCGCGGCCAAATCATCCATTCGGTGGCTGGAGAGGACGACTGATGTGCCGCGCGCCGCCAGCCGGGTCAGAACACGGTGCACGTGACGAGCGCCGGCAGGATCAAGGCCGTTCGCCGGTTCGTCGAGCACCAGCAGCCGAGGCCTGGTCAGCAGCGCTGCGGCAAGCCCGAGACGCTGTCGCATCCCGAGTGAGAAGCCGCGAACGCGATCGTTGGCAACATCGGTGAGCCCAACCTGCTCCAGCGCGTCGCCGATGCCGTCGGAGCCGTCGCCCCGCAAGCGAGCCAGCGCGGCAAGGTTCTGCCAGGCTGTGAGCGAGGGATACAGACCCGGCCCATCCACGAACCCCGCAACCCCGTCAGGCAGAGCGCGCGCCCTGCGTACCGGACTGCCGAGAATCTCCAGGTCCCCGCCGTCGGCCTCGGCCAAGCCGAGGAGCAAGCCCAACAGCGTCGTCTTCCCGGCGCCGTTCGGTCCGACCAGGCCGTGCACCTGACCCTCCGCGATGTCGAGGTCGACGCCGTCAAGGGCGACGACCTCGCCAAAGGATTTGGTGATCCCGCGCGCCCGCACGGCGAGTGTTTCATGTCGCCGAGCCTTGGATGGTGCCTGCGGAATCTGAACCATCTCGGCCGCCGCGATCGATGGGCGGGTCGTTGAATTGTTGGTCAATGACAAGAGGTCGTCCGTCCGTCCGGCCGGTGTTGCAGCACGTCGCGATCTCGCTGGCACGGCTGGAACCGGTGAGTTACACAAGACAGGTAACGGCCCGACGGATCGCTCCGCCGGGCCATCACCGTAGGGCTGTTCAGCTGTGTCCGGAGGGTCTCACCCCGCTTCCGGACTCGGAATGAAGCCACCGGGAACCTGCGCCGGAGCGTAGATCTGCGAATCACCCGGGTAGGGCACCTTCCAACCGTGGGCGCGGTACCACGTGTACCGGTTCATCTGCTCCGGGTCCGCGTAGTCGGGGATCGCACCGTTGCCCGTGAGGTGCTGGCCGCCGAGCCAGGTCTGCCAGGCAGCGGCGGTGGCCTGCTCGTTCGCGGGCACCGCAGCGTTCTGAGCCGACACCTGGTTCAGCGCCGCCGCCGCGGGGCCGGTCTTACCCAGGGTGTCCAGACCACAGGCCGGCGGGGTGGCGATGCCCTCGGTCAGCGGGACCTGGTTCGGCACCGCGTTGAACGGCGTGTAGTTTGGCCTGGAGGTGAACGCGTCGTACATCGGCGTGGCAGCCGCCACCTTCTCATTCAGCGGCTGCGCGCCGAGGATCTGCTCCATCGTCCGGACCGCCGAGATCTGCGAGTAGTAGGTGTTGATGATCTTGCCGTGCCGGGCCCACGGGCTGATGATCTGGACCGGGGCCCGGTGGCCGTCGACGTGGTCGGCGCCGTCCTGGCTGTCGTCCTCGAAGACGAAGATGGCCGTGTTCTTCCAGTACTTGCTATGCGAGATCGTGTCGACGATGTCACCGGTGGCGAGATCGTTGTCGGCCACCCCGGCCTCCGGGGTCGTCGGCCCACCCGTGTGATCGCTGGAAAGCCAGATCATGCTGAAGTTGGCAAGACCGTTCTGCTCGAAGTTCTGCTTCCAGATCTCGTATCGGTAGATGTCCGGGATCGAGAGGTCGAACGGCGGTGACTGCGGGTCGGCGATTGCGTTCAGCGACGGGATCACCGAGCCGTAGTTGCCCTTCAGGTCCGGCGCCGTCAGCTGGGCAGGGTCACCACCGTTCTGGACGCTCTTGGCCGCGCAGTAGTACTGCTGCCACGTACCGGCCGGCTTGCCCTCCATGTACTCGAACTCGCCGTAGTTCTTCGCCGTCGCGCCGGCAGACTCAACGGCGGTCCACAGGAAGCCCGAGCGCTGGTGGCCGAGCACGTCCTCCTCGGTGTCATAGCTGCGCTGGTACTCACCCGCGGAGGACTCGGTGTATTCGGGGTTGTCACCCTGCATCAGCCAGTTGTGGCCCTCCGCAGAGTTGGTGCCCACGTCGTAGGTGTTGTCGTAGAGACCGAACTGCTTGGCCAGCGCCTGCTGGTTCGGCGTGACCTTCTGGCCCGCGGTGTTCGTCCCGAACTGTGCGAGCGTCGGGTCGCCGTTGCCCTCACCGAGGTCGCCGAACAGCTGGTCGTAGGTGCGGTTCTCCTTCACGATCAAGAAGACGTGCTTGATCGTCGACGGGTCACCGATGCGCGTCGGGACCGGGACCGGCGCCACCTTGTGCCCCACGGCCTGCTGAACGTCGGTCTTCTCCCAACCGTTCTGCGCATAAGACCGTCGCCGTGTCGCGCGCGATGTCCCTGTCGCTGGGAAGCGTGAAGCGCGTCAGCGACGCCGTGGTGCTGTGCGTGTCGTGACCGCTCACGGGAACGGTTCCCTGTCCCTTGTACGTCGTGATGGCGGGGCCGCGTGCGTCGATGCCGCGGGTATTGGTGACGACGATCTGGTCGCCGACGGTGGCCACGGTCGCCGGGTAGTAGTCCGTCGGCAGCAGGCCGATGTAGCTCACCGGGTCCTGAGGCGTGCCGTCGTAGCGGTAGACCGCGACCGCGTTCGCCCTCCCCAGACTGACCAGCAGGTGGCCGTCCTGGGTCATGGCGATGCTGTCGGGCTCGTACCCCACCGTGGACTCCGGCCACGGCTGGGTGTCGATCGTCTGTACGACCTGGTTCGTCGTCGTGTCGATGACCGAGACGGTGTCACTGTTCGTGTTGGCGACGAACAACGCGTTTCCGTTTGCATAGATCGCGGTCGGGTGCAGGCCGACGGCGATGGATCCGACCGTCGCCGACGGGTTCGCGGGATCGATGACGCTCACCGTTCCGGTCGTCGACGTGCCGAGGTACCCGTTGGCGGGCACCTGGGTGCCGTAGGAGCCCATGGTCGTATCGCCCGCCTGCGCTTGACGGCCACCCTCGTTGCTCACGTAGAGTAGGCCGCGGACAAACGTGATCTCGCGCGGGGCGATGCCGACGTTCCACGTCCGTTCGACCGCACCGGTGGTGGGATCGAGCGCAGCGACCGTGTTCTGTCCGTTGAGCGCGGCGTACAGGGTGGACCCGTCGGGCGAGTACTTGGTTTGTCCCACCAGGGCGGAGTGCCCGTTCACCGCTGGGATCGAGACGGTGGTCGGCGTACCCAGGGTGCCGTCGGCGTTGACCGGGAACCGGGTCAGGCCATTTTGCTCCGGAAGCCAGAGGAGCTTGCCGTCCGGCGAGTAGGTCGGGCGTTCCTGACCGACGGTACCGTCGGTCAGCTTCTGGTTGATCGCGGATGCGCTGCCAACCGTCCAGATGAGCTTGTAGCTCGACAGGTCGAAAATCTGTAGGACCACCGATTTGTCGGCGCTGGTGGCGGCGAGGAACCGCCCGTCTGGGCTGACCGTCGAGCCCATGAACTTGCCGAACTGAGTGAGCAGACGGTCACCGAGCGGCTTGATGATCTGGTCGTCTGAGACTTGGATCCCGTTGGGGTATTGGGTGCCGACCTGGTTGTCGCCAAACAACCTCGTCGAGGCATAGGCCAACCCCGCACAGGCGAGGACGGCAGCTGTGCCGCCGAGTGCGACGAGACGGAGTCGGTGGCCTGCCCCGCGGAAGACCGCGAGACGGCCTCTCGAGACCCGTCGCCGTTGTCGCCTGACATGCAAACCTGCATCGACGCGATTCCCCGTACGGGATCTGAGCATCAGCCACCGCCTTTCTGCGAGAGACCTGGACCGGACCCGGACCGCATCGTTCCGGACGAGGTCGGCGCGTGTGTAACCCGGTCGTGAACGAGGCGTGTCGATTCTCGGCCTACCAGCGCAGCCCGCCGTCGAGCCGGTTCAAAGTGCTGCTTTACTGCCGAAAGCGGCCACCGCGCCGATGTCGCAGCTCAAGGCGTGGCCCACCAGCCGGCATTTCGCGACGCGCGAGATCGGAGAAGCGAGAGAGGACTCGGATGCCACCGACTGCTGTTCATTTCAACGGTTCGGTCAACCTGCCCGACGGTGAGACCGTGATGCGGGAGATCAGCTCGCGAATCCCGGCTGGAGTCCGTCGGATGACCGATGGGGAGACGGGAGACCGGAACTACTGGATCAGCTTTCAGACGCAGAAGTTCGAGCAGATGCCGGAGTTTGAGACTGTGTGGGTCGGGATGGCCTACGAGACGGCTCCCGACGCGCCGCCGATGCCTGAGCTTCGGCTCACCGATCGTGTGTCGGCCGAGATGATCAACTGGCCGAACCTGGGTTATGCCGATGCGTACACCGAGTCGTTTGCGATCTTCGATCGCCTGCAGAACGAGGGCGCGATCCCGTCTGGCGTGCGGTTGCAGCTGCAATACCCAACGCCGTTGGCTTCGATGGCGGGAACAATCGCCGCGGAGGACCAGGCGAAGGTCGCGCCGTCCTACCCGCAGGTGCTGTTCGCCGACCTCGATACGGCGCTTGAACGGCTTCCGCATGAGCGGATCGCGATCCAGGTGGGATGTCGCGGTCGAGTTCGCGGCGCTGGAAGGAGTCATGGTCCCGAAGGTGCCGATGGAACAGATCGTGCCCGGGCTGGTGCGGTGTCTCGAGCAGGTGCCCACGGATGTCCCGGTCGGCATGCACCTCTGTTACCGCGACTACGGCCACCAGCACTTCAAGCAGCCTGAGTCGCTGCAGATGCAGGTCGACGTCGTCAACGCCGTGACCTCCGCAGCCGCGCGCCCGCTCAACTTCGTCTCCTTCACCGTGCCCAGGGTCGCAACGACAGCGCCTACTTCCAGCCGCTGGCTGGCCTGAGGACGGGCCCGGAGACTGAGCTGTACTTCGGGCTGTTCCATATCACCCTGATGACCAGGCAGCGGGCACCACGGGCGAGCAAATCGAGCACATCGACGCCGCGCTGGGCGGCTCCTCCGCGGGAGCTCGCGACTGGGGCATTTGCACCGAATGCGGGATGGGCCGGGTCGACGCCGCCGACGTGCCCCGGTTGCTCGACCACCACAGCCAAATCATCTCTTCGTCACACCTTTCAACCCCTCGGTGAGGCCCTGCCGCCTGGTCCGCTGAGGCGCCGCGGGTGCGCCCACCGTCGACGAGGCATGCCTACAGCAGCCCGTGCTCGCTGAAGAGGCACCAGCGCGGTACCTTTTCCCGGTGGAGACGATCGGCCCAGGTGAGCTGGTAAGGGTCGCGGGTCGCGGCCCGGATCTGGATGGGATCGTGTTCGACGTGCCGAGCCACTCAAAGGTGGTGGTGGCCGTGGTGGAACCCGGCCGAGGGCCGACGTTCCGCACGGTTCATCCTGACGCCTTGACCGAGCGGGGGGCGGAGGGTCCCGACGATCGGGCGTTGCGTCTTCTCCTCGGTCGGACGCCGTCGCCGGTCCATGATGCGGCGCGCGGCGGGGGTCGCGGCGGGAGAGGACGCCCCGGCCACACGCGCGCGCCAACGCACCGCCCGACCGGCCGGTAGCGACGCTCAGCACCTGGGCTGACGGCTCAAACGCGGGTTCCGTGAGGGGGGACCGCCCGTTGAGGGGACGGCCGTCATCCGCCGCCAGCGGCCCATCGGCCTACGCGGTGTTCGGCACGCGCGCGACATGGCTCCGTGATGCCCCGCGGCGAGCATGTCGGAAGTCTTGGGGGACGTCACCGCGCCCCACGACTTCGCGTGAGCCGCGTGGCCTTTCGCCACGCTGCGACCTCCGCTGGCTTCTGGTCCTCGATCGTTGCGGCAGCGACGCTCCTGGCGGTGTCAGCGTCCTGACGTTCGAATCGCTGCTCGCCCGAATCTGGATTGAAACGATGGTCCTGTGCCGGTAGGTTCGCGTTCTACCCGGTCGAGGTGGTGGTGTGGGAATTCGCCTGATCGCCATCACCGGGGAAGGGGGTCCAACGGGTGTCTCTAGATCAGAAGAGGGCGCGTTGGTTCGGCGTGCTCTTTCTCATCACGTTCGTCACGTCGATCCCAGCCCTGGCGCTTTACGAGACCGTGCTTCGACATCCGGAGCGCTACATCGCGGGTGCTGGGCACGACAATCAGGTCTTGCTCGCGGCTCTGCTTGAGCTGCTGCTGATCATCGCGAACATCGGCACCGCGGTCGTGATCTTCCCGATCCTTAGACGACAGAACGAGGAGCTGTCGCTCGGCTACGTGACCGCGCGCCTGGTCGAGTGCACGTTCATCCTCGTCGGCATCCTCTGCATGCTCGGGATCATCACGCTGCGTCAACAGGTTGCGGGTCCGGCTGAAGGCACGGTCGCTTACACCCTCGCCGCTATCAAGGACTGGACATTCCTGCTCGGCCCGGGCTGGGTGGTCGGCTGGGGGAACGGGCTGATCCTCGGCTACCTGATGTACCGCTCGGGCCTGGTGCCGCGACGGGCAACGTGGCTCGGCCTCATCGGCGGACCGCTGATCATCGTGTCCGGGACGGCCATCATGTTCACCGGCAACGAACCGAGCCACGCGCTGCACTCGCTGCAAGCGATCGTGACCATCCCGGAGTTCGCGTGGGAACTCTTCCTCGGCGTCTACTGCACGATCTGGGGTTTCAGACGCGATGCCCCGATCCTTTCCGCGAGCGTACGATGACGAACCGGGGATTGCTGCTTTGGGCCAATAGCGGCAGCGCCGGCGGCATCGACGGAGGGCCAAGCGACCCTGAGGACGGAGCCGGCCGGCCGGGCACGTGGACGTTTGCCACGCGACGAAGCGTTCTAACCGAACGTGAACACGTAGGCCTCGATGCCCGGAGCGAGGAAGGTGATCTCGAACGTGCGGTCGGTGATCGATCGCTGCTCGCGGACCAGTTGATAGAGCCGCGGTTGGGTGACCGCTCCGTGGCCATCTTCGTCGACGTCCAGCCCGTGCGCATCGCCGGGAGGTTCGCCGTCGATCAGTACGTTGAAGGGCGCCGCCGTCCCTCCCTCCCGTGTTCGCAGGACGAGATTCACGTCGCGGGCATGGAAGCGGAACGCGATCCGTCCGCCGGCTCGGTTCAACACACTGGCTCCGCGCCCGACCGTCCAGTCGCCGGAGAGGGCCCACTGGTTGACCCGCAACGAGTCTGGCGCGACGTACGTTCGAGGTTCGTCGAACCGGACACCACCGGGGGACGCGAAATTCTGTGTTTGCTCGTAGCCGAGGTACGTCTCGGGCGACGCGAGGTTCGTCCAGTCGGCCTGAGCCTCGAAACCCTCGGCAGCTACGGAGACCAGAGCGTCGCCGAGGTCCTCGACCCCGGCCTCTCGCAGCAACCGCTGAATCACCCGTTCGCACTCTTCGTATCGACCCTCGCCGAATTGGTGGTGGCGAATTCGTCCCTGTGCGTCGGCGATGTACACCGCGGGCCAGTAGTGGTTGCTGAACGCCTGCCAGACCCGATAGTCGCTGTCGATCGCGATCGGGTACTCGATCCTCATGGCTTCCGCGGCCAGCCGGACGTTGTCGACGTCGTGCTCGAAGGGGAACTCGGGCGTGTGCACGCCAACGGTGACCAACCCTCGATCGCGGTACTTTTCGGCCCACGCGCGGATGTAGGAGAGCGTCCGGAGCCAGTTGATGCAGGTGTACGTCCAGAAATCGACGAGCACGACCTTCCCCGCGACGTCCGCCGCGGTGAGCGGAGGCGTGTTGAGCCACCCCGTCGCCCCGTCGAACCCCGGGAGATGACCCTCGGAGGACATCGGAGCCGGCCCTCCGTGGCGGAACACGTCGCGCCAGCTCAAGATGCGACTGCTCCTAGCTTGGCTGCTCGCGCAGCGATCTGAAGCTGGCGCGCATCTCTTCACAGAACAGTTGCGGCTGCTCCCACGCTGCGAAGTGCCCGCCCTTCTCGAGCCGGTTGTAGTGGATGAGGTTGTCGGGATACGCGCGTTCTGCCCAGCTCCGCGGGGCCTCGTAGAGCTCGTCTGGAAACACGCTTATCGCGAACGGGATCGTGATGTCCTTGGCGTCGAAGAAGTCCGCCTTGTTCTCCCAGTAGAGCCGAGCGGTGGAGATCCCCGTGTTCGTCAGCCAGTAGAGGGTGATGTTGTCGAGCAGGTCGTCTCGTGTGAGCTCGCTGTCAGAACTGCCCTCGAGAACCTGCTGAACGAGCCCGGGCTGGCCAGTGCCGTCGCCATGGTCGAGCATGAACGCGGCGAGATCCGCGGGGGAGTCCGACAAGCCGTACAACGTCTGCGGCCGCGTCGCCATGATCTGTGCATAGGCGACGTGCTTCGCGTAGAAGTTCCGCAGCTCCTCGTACGCACGTCTCTCCTCGTCTGAGAGATCGGCCGGCGGCGGGTCGCCGCGCTCGAAGCCTGGCACGAGCTCGGCCGGCGCCGTCCCCGGCATGTTGGAATGGATTCCGAGCAGTTCCGGAGCCGCCTGAGCGCCCATCGTCTGCGTGACCGCCGCACCCCAATCGCCGCCCTGCGCGACAAACCGCTCGTAACCGAGGCGCTTCATCAGCACCACCCACGCACGCGCGATCCGGACCGGATCCCATCCGGTGCTCGTCGGCTTGGCGGAGAATCCGTGGCCCGGCAGCGAGGGAATCACGAGATGAAACGCGTCCTCCTCACTCGCGCCGTGCGCCGTCGGGTTCGTGAGCGGTTCGATGATCTTCAGCTGCTCGAGGATCGAGCCGGGCCACCCGTGCGTGACGATCAGCGGCAGCGCATCCTCGTGCCGGGAGCGAACGTGAATGAAATGGATGTCGAGTCCGTCGATCTCGGTGACGAAGTTCGGTAGGGCGTTCAGTCGCTGCTCGCACTGGAACCAGTCGTAGTCCGTCCCCCAGTAGCGCAGGAGCCCCTGCATCATCGCGAGCGGCACGCCCTGCGAGTCATCGCTGACCGTCTCGCGCTCGGGCCACCGGGTCGCATTTACGCGACGGCGCAACTCGGCGAGCTCGGACTCTGGAAAACCGACCTGAAACGGCCGCACGGCCGTGTGATCGCTGCCCGTCTGTCCTGCAACCTCTGTAGCGGACACGTGCTTCTCCTAATGTTGGGTCGCGCGCCGGGCCACACACCGCGGCTCGTCATCAAGACCATCCGCAATTCTCCCACTTGCGGGTCCTCCTGCGCGTGAACTTCCTGGTGTTTCGATTTACCGCCTGATCTGCAGCCGGCGCTCGCCCAGATCGTGGGGGAGATCCTGCAGCATTCGACCGCGCTCGTGCGCGCCGGCGGCGCTCGTCACGATTGCCGAACCGACCACGATCCAGCCCGAGAACGGCCGGGCGATCATCTTCGTCGTTGAGGCCGATCGCTCCCAGCTCGCCGAGCTCGCCCAGCGGCTGCGCGCACCAGGGCTTCGCGAGGCCGGGTGCCTTGGTAAGAAGATGGAATTCCCGACGTCACAATATCGGCTGCCGACCCCGTCGTAGTCGGGGTACCAGACCAACCAGTGGAGGTACCAGATGGGCGAGTTCGCACCGCCCGCCGAGGGGATTGTGCTGACCCACTTCATCGTCTCAGACGATGTCGAGCGCTCTCGGCGCTTCTACACCGAAGTACTCGGGGGTCGGGTCGTTTTCTCCGGTGAGTCCGGAGAGCCGACCAATGTCGCACTGTCCAACAGCTTCATCGTGATCAGCGTGGGCGGTGGACCGACGGACGACAAGCCATCGGTCACCCTCGAGACGCCCGCCGACCCGGACCGGGTCAGCAGCTTCCTCAATATCCGGGTCAAAGACATTGAGGCCGTATACGCCGAATGGAGCGCCAGGGGCGCTCAGTTCCTGACAGCGCCGAAACAGCACCAGCACGAGATCCGCTGCTACATCCGCGATCCCGACGGTCATCTGATCGAAGTGGGGCAAACCACGAACCCAGGGGACTGGACCCCTCCTCAGTGGCTATCGAATGCGCCTCCCCGAGGAGTCCGAGTGAATGCCGAGATCACAGGCGAGGCGGTCGATCCGAACGGCCGGCTTCCTATGGGCCGCCGCGACCCCCCCTGAACCCCTAAGACGTCACCCCCACACACAGCCCGGATTCAGGGGGCCGGGCGTCACTCTGACCACCCTCGACGTCGGACCTCGCGCCCGTGCCGTTCCGCGAGCTGAAGCCTCTGACCCGGGCGGGATCACAAGCGCGAGACGAGCTCGGCCACGATCTCCGCTGCGGGCTGAGGTCGTTTGGCGAGCGCCACACTCTGTCCGGCCCAGAGTGACAGGGGTTCGATCTCGCCGGTCGTTCCGACCATCGGCGGCGCGGGTTCATATCGAACGATTGCCTCGCCTGAAGGGAAGTTCGCGATCACCTCACCCTCTCGGGGTCGACTCCCCGGTGCTGGCCGGCCCGCCTCCTCCCACATCTCGGCTGTCGAGTTGTGAAGTGCGCGGTGCGACGCGTTCGGCCATCCGACCTCGTAGAGGTTCGGGTACCACTCGGCATCGGTCTCGGTCGCCGTCATCAACCGCCGCCGGTACTCCTCATGAATCGGCATCTCCTCGGCTAACAGGAACCGCGTGCCGAGCAACGCGGCGTGCGCGCCGAGGGCAAGCACGGCCGCGACGCCTCGAGCGTCGCCGATCCCACCGGCCGCGATTACCGGTACCGGCGCGACCGCGTCGACGACCGCCGGCACCAGCGGGAGCGTCGCAACGCCACTCCAGACGTGGCCGCCGGCCTCCCAACCCTGCGCAATGACGATGTCGACTCCACACCCGACCGCGTGCCGCGCTTCCTCGACGCTGCCAACCGTGTGCATGACGAGCCCTCCGGCGTCATGCACCGAGTCGACGTAGCTCTGCGGATCGCCCCAGAAGAGCGACACGATCCGCAGACCCGCCGAAAGGGCCTGATCGATTCGACGGTGCTGGTCGAAGGCGAGCACGAAGTTGCCGGCAAACGGGCGGTCGGTGAGGGCTGCCGTTGCCCGAACCACGTCTCCGGCGTCGTCGGCCCATCCCAGTCCCAGGGTGCCGAGGCCGCCGGCGTTTGAGACCGCGGCGGGCAGGCGCGGATCCGCGGACAGCGGTGCCTCGACGATCGGGTGTTCGATCCCCAGCAACTCGCACACCGGCGTGCGGGCACTCATTGCGACGGCTGCGGCGTAACGCCGATCAATGCCGCTGCGTCTGCGGCGCCGACGACGAGGTCGTGGAGGTCGCCGCCTACCTCCAGTCGGCTCGACTGTTCGATCCCGCCGACCCTCACCGGCTCGAAGCCGGCCGCTCGGATCAATCGCTCGATCTCCTCTCCCGCACGGCCGTCGTCGCTCGCGTAGAAGAGGACGGCCCGCTCTGGTGACCGGTTGCCCGACGACTCGAGCAGATCGGCGGACATGGATCCGAACGCCATCGTCAAACGCGCCCCGGCCGGCAGCCACCCGGCGATGACCTCGCCAGAGGATTGCCCCTCGGGCAGCAGGCGTTCGACGTTGCCTTCCGCGTCGAGGCCGACCGGGTTGCTGGGGACGACCGTGAGCTCGTCGGTCAGGGCGTCGGCGATCTCGTCGATGACGCCCTTCAGCGCGACGAACCGCAGCGCGAGCACGACCGCGTCGGCGCCCTGCAACGCGTCGCGATTGTCGACGGCGACGATCGCTGCTGCACCGATGTCTGCCGCGAGCGTTTGTGCTGACTCACGGTCTGCGCTCGAGAGGCGGAGGGTCTCACCTCCAGCGGCGAGCCGCCGGGCGATCGCCGATCCGATCCCGCCAGTGCCGATGATCGCGGTGGTCATATCTCTTCGGCGAGCGTGTTGGCCGGCCAGTGAGCGGGCGACCAGTCCCCCTCAGGGTCGGTGGTTTGCCCCACTTCGATCAGATGACCGTCGGGATCGCGGATGTAGCACCGGATCTCGTACTCGTGCTGCTTGGGTGGGGTGAGGAACTCGGCACCGCGTGCGCTCCATTCGGCGTACACGGCGTGGATGTCTCTCACTCGGATGTTGAGGAAGCTGCTGACCCGGTCGGGATCGGGTGGCGTCTCCAGGGTGACCGATGGCTTGTCGTCCGTCGGGCCTCCGCCGACGTTGATGATGATCCAGCTGTTTGACAGCGCGACGTAGGTCACATCTCCGGAAAAAGCCACCCTGCCGCCGAGTACCTCGGTGTAGAACCGCCGCGAGCGCTCGACATCGTCGGAGACGATGAAGTGAGCCAGCACAATTCCCTCGGGGCGCGGTGGGAGCTCGGCCATCTAGCACCTCCATTGGTTGAGCGTCTTAGAAAAGGTGTAAGGAATCACTGGGCGCCGGCCGGTCATCGGCGGGCCATCTGGGCCTGCATCGGGTCGTGCGGGCGGCGGCATGCTCGCGACCTCCATCCGCGGCGCTTTCGGCGCCAAGTCGAAGAGCCCCGAGAAGATCGGGAATGGCTGAATCGTGTCGCTCAGCACCTCCAGCGGCACGCAAGCGCGGCGCGTGGTGGCGCTGTACGACGCTTCCGCCGCACCGACCGCCCAGAGTCGCTGACCGGCGCGGAGGTGGTCGTCGACCCGGATCCCGTGCGGGTCGGGCTCGACGCCGACGGTCTCGAGCCCGATCCCGTCCTGCCCCGGCGCGCCACCGCCGAGCACGATCGCGTCGAAAGTCGCTCGTCGGTCAACCTGCGTCAACGGGGGTATTGTCATCAGCGTGGCTACTCGCCGGGCCGGAGGCTCGTTCTACGAAACCTACATCGTCTCGTGAGCGACGACTCGGCGTCACCGCCGGTCGCAATCATCACCGGCGCATCGCAGGGCATCGGTGCGGGTCTCGTGGCCGGGTACCGTCGCGCCGGGTATGCCGTCGTTGGCGTGGCGCGTTCGTTCGCGTCTCCGGGTGACGGGGGCTTCATCACGGTCGCGGGCGACATCGCTGACCCCGGAACCGCGCGACGCGCGGTCGACGAGGCTCTCGATCGCTTCGGCCGGGTCGACACGTTGATCAACAACGCTGGGATCTACGTCGGCAAGCCATTCACGGAGTACACCGTCGAGGAGTTCGCTGAGATCACGGCTGTCAACCTGGCCGGGTTCTTCCACATCACCCAACTCGCCATCAAGCAGATGGTCGCGCGCCGTAGCGGGCACGTTGTCAACATCTCGACATCCCTCGTCGACCAGGCGGACCACACCCGGCCCGCCGCGCTCCCCGCCCTAACCAAAGGCGGACTCGTGGCGGCCGGCCGTTCGCTGGCGATCGAATACGCCGGCCAGGGCGTACGGGTCAACGCCGTCTCTCTCGGCGTCATCAAGACCCCCGCGCACGACCCCGCGTCCTACAAGGGCATGGAAGCCCTCCATCCGTTGGGACGAGTCGGGGAAGTCAGCGATGTCGTCGACGCGATCCTGTATCTCGAACGCGCCACATTCGTCACGGGCGAGACCCTCCATGTCGATGGCGGTCAGGCCGCCGGGCACTGAGGCGCGTTCATCTCGGTGACGAACGCGCGGAATGCCGGCGTGCCCTTGACGCGTCCATAGACGAGGTCGTGCAGCTCGGGCTCGGCGGCGAACGACTCGACCGGTCGCGAAGTCTTGATTTTGAGGCTGACGCGAGTGGAGCCGTCGGCGACAATGGCTCTCGCGGCTCATCAATTCCCCGACAGGAGCACATCATGCGCCAAGACATCGTCCCCGATGGCACGTTTCCCGACTATGAGCTCCCCGACCACGAGAACGTCGCGCGCAAGCTCTCAGAGATCCAGGGGGATGACCCGCTGATCCTCACGCTCGCGCGCGGGAACTATTGCCCCAAGGAACACCAGCAACATCTGGAGCTCGCGGCCAACTATCCCAAGTTTGCGGTGGCGTACACGAAGATCGCCACGATCTCGACCGACACGCACCACTCCAGCCAGGAGTTCCGCCTGTCGACCGGCGCCCAATGGCCGTTTCTCTCCGACCCCGAGCGGACGGTTCAGAAGGACCTCGACATTCAGGAGTACACCGACCCCGAGCATGACCCGATGATCCCTCACACGTTCGTGCTCAAGCCCGGGCTGGTCATCCACAGCATCTACAACGGCTACTGGTTCTGGGGACGTCCGTCGTTCGTCGATCTCTGGCACGACCTGCGCGCCGTGACCAGCGAAATCCGCCCCGACTGGGATCTCAGCAAGCCCGGGCTGCGCGAAGCATGGGATGCCGGCGACTACTCGCCATTCCACGGATGGAACAGGCGCTCGCCTCAGGCGGTTCCGATGTCTTACGACTCGTAGCGTCCCAATCGCGCAGCATGCCCGATAAGCCACAGCAGACCGGCTCCGCCCAGCCAGTGGGGACGTTGGTGTCAGTGAACGTAGGCATGCCCAAGAACGTCACCTGGCAAGGGAAGACGGTCTATACCGGCGTCTTCAAGACGTCCGTCAAGGGCCAGCGCCGAGTCGGCAAGCTGAACATCGAGGGGGACGGTCAAGGCGACCTGGCGGGGCACGGCGGCGAGCAGCGTGCCGTGTTCGTCTACCAACTCGACTCCTACCGCTACTGGCAACGCGAGCTCGGCCGGGACGACTTCGTCTACGGGCAGTTCGGCGAGAACATGACCGTCGAGGGGCTCGGTGACGACGAGGTGTGCATTGGCGATCGCTACCAGATCGGCACCGCTATTTTCGAGGTGACGCAACCCCGTGTGACCTGTTACCGCGTCGGGATTCGCATGAACGATCCGCGCATTCCGGCGTTGCTCGTTTCACACCATCGCCCGGGTTTCTACTTCCGCGTCCTACAAGAGGGCAAGGTACAGGCGAACGACGAGATCATCAAGCTCGCTTCTGGTCCCGAAGGGATGCCGGTCGCTGAGGTCGACGCGCTCCTCTACCTCCCCGGGCACCCGCGCCAGCAGCTGCTGCGAGCGCTCCGGATCCCGGCGCTCAGCCCCGGCTGGCAGACCTCGTTTCAGGCGTTGCTCGACGAAGAACCCGGCGGCGGGAACGCCGGGCTCGTGGCGGCGAGCCCGCCTCCGGCCTGGCCGGGCTTCCGTCAGCTGGCGGTCACCGCGGTCACGCGGGAAAGCGAATCGGTGATCTCGATACGCCTCGATGACTCGAACGGCGCACCCCTGCCGGCCGCCCGCCCAGGCCAGTACCTCACGCTGCGCCTGCGGCTCGACAAGCAGCGGACGTCGGTGCTCCGCAACTACTCACTCTCCGGACCGCCCGACGCCGGCTACTACCGGATCAGCGTCAAGCGCGAAAGCGATGGCGCCGCCAGCGGCTATCTGCACACCCGGCTCGCCGTCGGCGACCAACTCGATGTCGCAGCGCCGCGTGGCAGCTTCATCCTCGACCGGACCCAGGCACCCGTGCTGCTGATCAGCGCGGGGATCGGTGCAACCCCTGTTCTCGCCATGCTTCAGGCGCTGGCGGAGGAGCATTCCGATCGCGAGGTCTGGTGGCTGTACGCCGCGCGCAATCGGCGCGAGCACTCCTTCGCCGTCGAAGCCCGGCAGCTCCTCGCCTCGCTCCCGAACGTTCATACCCACCTGTACTACAGCCGTCCCGATTCCGACGACGTCAAGGGCAGCGACTTCGACAGCACGGGCCGGCTCACCGGATCGGCGCTCGCCGCGCTCGAGCCGCCAAGCGACGCCGAGGCGTACGTTTGCGGCCCGGCACCGTTCATGGACGAGATCAGCGCGGGTCTGGCGGCGCTGGGGATCGGCGCCTCGCACATCCATACCGAGCCGTTCGGGCCTGCACCCGGTCTGACGCCGGGCATCGCAGCAGCACCCACGCGCCCGCCCCACCCACCTGGCGGGCACCCGGGAGACGGTCCAACCATCGCGTTCGCCCGCAGCAACCTCGCGGTCCCGTGGAGCGGCGATTACATGAGCCTGCTCGAACTCGCCGAGGCTTGCGACGTACCCGTTCGTTGGTCGTGCCGCACCGGTGTATGCCACACCTGCGAGACAACCCTCATCGCCGGCAACATCCGGTACAGCCCCGATCCAGTCGAGCCTCCCGCCGAGGGAAGCACACTCATCTGCTGCTCACAGCCACGCGACGACCTGGTGCTCGACCTATGACCGGCAACATCGACGCCGGTGCTACAAGCATCGGTTGGGGCTCCGGGGCTGACGGCGCGGTTGACCCGCGTCGCGCACTGCCGTCGGCGCCGCTAGGAGGCGACAGGCGCCGGGTCCGGTGTGCCCGGCGGTCGAGCCTGCCGGGCGGCGTTGCCGCGGCTCCCGAACTGATGCGGTCGGTCCCCGCCCGATGTGCGGGACGACGTCGCGGCCCGGCGGCGTCACGGCTCGGACATTTGCTGAAATCCGGGGTGCTGAGGTTAACGCGGTCCCCGCGGCGGCCGACGTAACCGCTCAATGGACGCGCCCGCCCGCCCGCCTTCGTCGGCGCATGCGGCCGACGAATCCGCCCTACCGGCGACTCGGCTGCTGCGGCGCTGCCCGATGCCGGTCGCGGCGGTGGGTCTCGCACTGATCTTCGTTGCCCTCCTGCTGGTCCACGGGCAGGGAGTCTCAACCGACCTGCAGCCGCTTGTCCTGCTGCCAATCCTGTGGGCGGCGCTGCGCTGCCGGAGCGGCGAGGCAGCGGCCATCGCCATCGCCGTCGCGGGCATGCTGGTCGTTATCTCGATCGCAGATCGTGTGCCGGTCGAGCAGGCGGTCAGCACCATCGCCCTCTGTGAGTTGATCGGCGGGCTATTGGTGCTCGGTGTCGGACCCCTGCGGAGCCGTATCACCGCGGCGGTCGCCGAGCGTGAGGAGGCGCTGCGCCAGGCGAAGGTGCTCGGCGATGTGGCGCGCGCGCTGAACTCGACGCTCGATCCAGACGAGGTCGTGTCGGTCGCCGTACGCCTGGCGGCCGAGATCGCCTCGCCCCCGGGACTGCGTGCCCGGCGGGCCAACTATTGTCAGATCAGCGATGGGATCGTTCGCGTCGTGGCGGAGTGCGACACCGAGGGCGAGTGGGTCGGGGCAAGCTGGCCGCTGACCGAGCATCCGCATCTCGCCCGAGTGGTGCAGACGCGCGGCGCGACGGTCGGTGCGCTCAATCAGCTGGGTCCGGTGGTGCGCGAGATCAACCGCAGCCAGCAGGTCGCCCACGGAGGGTGGATCCCGGTCAGCGTCGATGGGGAGTTGCACGGCGTCCTTGCCATCGCCGGTCGCAACCGCCCCGTGACCGAGCAGGATCTGTCGCGCTGCGCGACGATCGTCGAGATGATGCAGCTGGCACTCACCAACGCGCTGGCGCACCAGCGATACCAGACAGCCGCGCTGACCGATCCCCTCACTTCACTGCCGAACCGCCGCGGGCTGGCCCAGCACATACTCGAGCGCCATGACAACCAGCGGTTCGCTGTGCTCGCCATCGATGTCGATGACCTCAAGGAAACAAACGATCGCTACGGCCACGGCGCCGGGGATGAGCTGCTTCGGCTAGTCGGCACCGCGATCCACATGACGCTGCGCGCCAACGACGTCGTGGCCCGCATCGGTGGCGACGAGTTCACCTGCGTCCTGTTCGGGGCCGATGAGACAGCCGGCGCCCAAGCCGCGGCCCGGATCCTCAATGCCGTCCTCAGCACACCGCACGGCTATCTGCATCCGAGCGTCAGCATCGGCGTGGCCGCTGCCGAGCCGGGAACGTCGCTGGACACCAGCCTCCGTGCCGCCGACGCCGCGCTCTACCGCGCCAAGCAGACCGGGGGCAGGCGCCACGTCCTCGCGCCGGCGGCGCCCTGCGCGGGCGCCCCGGTGACCTGCGAAATCAACGCGACGACCCCCACCGAGCCGGACGGCTTGGTCGTCGGCTTGGTCGGGGGTTCAGCGGCACGGGCTCTGTCGTAGGCACCCTTTGCCCCCGCCAGGAGGAACAGCCCGCCGACGAGGCGGGCTCCGCGGTCCGGACAACTGGGACTGTCCGACTTGCGCTTTCGGCCTGGGGTCGCTCCGCAGACGGCCGTTCGACCGGCAGCCACAGGCCAGGGCGCGGGATCGTGCCGCGGGCGGGGTTCGTCGGTTCGGGCTGCGGAATTGCCTCCACGGGCTTGTGGCCTTTCGCGGATGCCTGAGTCGCTGCCAGCGGGGACGATTTCTCCATGGCAATGACCGCAGTGGCCCGGTCGGTAAATGGCGGGCTCCGGCACGAGGTTGACGTCAATGGTCGGCATCTGATCGTCACCGACGAGCCCGAGCGCCTGGGTGGAACCGACGTCGGCCCGGCGCCACATGAGCTGCTGGCCGCGATGGTCGCGTCTTGCGTCTCGACGATGATCATCCTGTATGCCACCGCCAGAGGCTGGGAACTCGGGGACGTCTGCGTCGAGGCCGTCTACGACTCGGAGTCGACGCCGCGACACGTCGATCTGAGCGTCCATCTTCCCGCGGGGCTGACGTCTGGCCAGCTCAGGCGTCTTCGCAAGGTCGTCGAGACCTGCCCTGCCAGGCGCGCGCTCGAGGCTGGGTTCACCTTCGACGAACAGCTGATCATCGCAGGCGCCGAGATGTCGCTCGCGTAGCGGTCAACCGCTGTACGGCCTGAGCGGCGGATCCGAACGGTCCGCTCCAGCCGGTGGGTGTTCACTTCGGCGTCGCCGACATGGATACGCCAGTTGCGCTTGGCCTGCCCTCGCGTGAGGACCACGATGCCCGTGGGTCGTTTAGGCCTCCGATGAAATCGCTGGAGCGGCCCTCCGACGCGCCCGCGCCAACCGTCCGACCTCGCCCGCCCTGCTTTCAGGCTCGTTCGTGCAACTCGACCCGCAGCGAGCCGGGGTCCACACAGGCACCCGGCGGTGCCAGTCTCCGGGGATCCGGCGATGTGCCGAACCGTCAATCGGCGCTGAGCCGTCGGTCGCATGCTCGGGTTGGTCAGCGGGTGGGGGCAATCACGGGCCCCGAGCTTCGGCGATTGCCCCTAGGTGGCCGGCGACCGACGATCCAGCCGCCTGGTTCGTCGCCGATGGATTACCTGTCTGCCCACGCCGGTCGCCGAAGCGTTGTACAGAGTGTTGTACGACGACGCGTATCCGTCAGTGGACACGATCCGGAAAAAGAAGAAGCCCCGCGATTTGCGGGGCTTCTGTGAGAGCGGCTGAAGGGACTCGAACCCTCGACCTTCTGCATGGCAAGCGGTACTGCATGAGTAGCCCTGCCCCTGAAAATCCCTGGAAAGAGCTCTAATCCCGGTGCGTGTCGTCAGAACTCAGATTCGGCCAATTTGCGGACAATTCTGTGGGGTTTAACGCCACGGCGGGCTCCGCGGCATTAATCAAATCGGCGGCTTGGCTCGTCCATGCGAGGGCTTCGACCGGCGCGTTTCAGTGCGTGGGCCAGGGCGCGCAACGAAGTGCTGGCGTCGCCAGGGGTGCCGTGACCAGTCGCGCGCCGGCGGCACCCGACCGAGCCGTCAAGTATCACGACCCGTGGTGCCGTGGCTGGTTGTCCGGGGGCAGCAGCCCGTGGCGGCAGCGTCGACGTCGCATTCGTAACTGCTTCGCAACCGGAGGGGCAATCGGTCCCCGGTTCCGACGCTGCCGATTTCCGCGACGCTGCTTGCAACGGAGACGGTCGTGGTTAGTAGCACCCGCGCCGGTCTAGCATGGCGCGCGACCGGCGTCCGGTCCCCAAGGCCCACCGAACATGGCCGGGCGGCCCGTAGTCGTGAGGACGCGCACTGACATTGCGCGAGGTCGCTCTTCTATCGAGATGCGCATCATCGGCAGCAGTGGTCGTGGCATCCGGGCTGATGTTCGTGGCTGATCGGCGGCGCGGCGCAGCAGCCCTGGCCTTGCCAGGTTTCCCGGCCTTCCTTGAGGGCCAGGACGGCGATGCCGAGCGCGACGGCGGGATCGACCCACGAGAGCCCGAGTGCGGCGTTGAGCGCGAGGCTTGCGAGGACGCCGACGGCGAGGTAGGCGCAGAGCAGGTTTTGGGTGCCTTCCCCGGCGGTCGCGCCGGAGCCGAGGCGCTGGCCGATGCGGTGTTTGGCTTTGCCGAGGAGCGGCATCACGATGATGCTCGAGATCGACAGGCCGATCCCGAGCCAGCTGGTGCGGGGGTGCTCGCCGGCGATCAGGGTGCGGATCGCGTCTTGCGCGATGTACGGGGCGAGTAGGAAGAAACTGATCGCGACGAGGCGCTCAGCGCGTCGTTCGGCGCCTTGCGAGAGTCGCCGCGAGCCGGTGAAACGCCAGATGACGATCACCGAGGCGAGCGCTTCGATCGCGGAGTCCAGGCCGAAGCCGAGCAGCGCGACCGAGCCGGCGATGATCGCCGCGGTGAGCGCAATCGCGCCCTCGGCGGTCATGTAGGCGAGCGAGAGCCAGGACAGCGCCTTGGCGTGCCGGATCAGCCGGTCGCGGTCCCCCGGCTCCACGCGCCGGGGTAGCGTAGTGCTGCGGGCGGTCGGGAGCTCGATTGGGGTAGTGCTCATCGGCTGGCGGGGGTCGGCGCGAGGTGCGTGTCGACCAGGCGCGTCCCGAGCTCGGTGAGTGCGTAGAAGACGATTTTGTGTTGGCGCCGCGAGGTCGCAAGCCCGGCGGCGCGGAGCGTGCGCAGGTGGTGACCGACGAGGTTCTCGGGGCGGCCGGTGATCCAGGCCAGGTCACAGACGCACAGCTCTCCGCCGTCGCGTAACGCCGCGGCGATCGTCACTCGGGTCGGGTCACCGAGCGCCTTAGCTCCCGCTGCTGCCTCGGCGATCGCCGGCTCGTTGAGGTGCTTGCGGATGTTCTCCGCGCGCGGGAGATCGAGGCACAGCAGGTCGCAGCGGTCATCACCCACGATGTCATCCTAACGCGCGTTGCGGTGAGACGTCGGGTTGACGCGGCTCGACCGGCGGCGACCATCAACGATCGGCCCTGCCATCTGTGGCGCATTGACAAGAAGAATTAGGCATGCCATAATTCCGTTGTGATGGTGGCTCAACAATCAGTTTCGGCGTCGGTGCAGGATTACGCGAAGGCGCTGTATGCGCTCGAGGCTCGTAGCGGCTCGGCGGTATCGACGAACGATCTCGCGGCCCGGCTCGGGGTGACGCCGGCGTCGGTGTCGGGGATGGTGCGCAAGCTCACGGAGGTCGGGATCGTCGAGCATCAGCCCTATCACGGTGTGCGGCTGACCGACCAGGGCCGCCGTGTTGCTCTGGAGGTGCTGCGCCATCACCGGCTGCTTGAGCTGTTCCTTGCTCAGGAGCTCGGGATGTCCTGGGATCGGGTGCATGCCGAGGCTGAGGTGCTCGAGCATGTGCTCTCTGAGGAGCTCGAGGAGCTGATCGCGGCGCGCCTCGGTCACCCGGCGGTCGATCCGCACGGCGATCCGATCCCGACGCCCCTGTTCGAGATCGACGAGCGCCCGACGCGGAGCCTCGACGAACTGCCCATCGGGAGCGCGGGACGGTTCGTTCGCGTATCTGATTCTGACCCGGAGATGCTCCGCTACCTGGCCGAGCAGGGGATCACGCTGGACGCGCGCCTGGAGGTCGTCGATCGGCAGCCGTTCGGGGGGCCGGTGTTCGTGCGCCTCGGTGAGCGCGAGCATCCGATCGGCGGCGAGCTCGCCCGCGCGATGCGGATCCAGACCGACGGAGACGAGCGTTGACCCCGCCGCCGGGGCCGCCGGTCCCCGCGCTCGAGGGCGTCGCCGCCGGCCAGACCCTCCCCGTCGGCGAGGTACTTGAAGAGAGCGCGCTCGAGCGGCTGCTCGCGCGCGGGCGGGTACGCGCGACGCTGGCGATGCTCGGTCCCGCGTTCGTCGCGTCGATTGCGTACGTCGACCCCGGGAACTTCGCGACCAACCTGCAGGGCGGCGCGGAGTTCGGCTACCTGTTGCTGTGGGTCGTGTTGCTCGCGAACCTGATGGCGATGCTGATCCAGTACCTCTCGGCCAAGCTCGGGATCGTGACCGACCGTAACTATCCGGAGGTCGTGCGCGAGCGCTACCCGCGCGCGTTCACTTGGGGCATGTGGATCCAAGCCGAGATCATGGCGATGTCGACCGACATCGCCGAGTTCCTCGGCGCGGCGATCGGGCTGAACCTGCTGTTCGGCGTGCCGCTGCTCCCCGCCGGACTGATCACCGGCGTGATCGCGTTTGCGATCCTCGAGCTCCAGACTCACGGATTCCGCCGCTTCGAACTGGCGATCAGCGCGCTGCTCGGGATCATCTTCGCCGGGTTCCTCTACGAGGCGCTGCGGATCGGCCCGTCGGTGCACGAATCGCTGCACGGCCTGCTCCCCGGGCTGCACGGCACGACCTCGCTGTACCTCGCCGTTGGGATCATCGGCGCGACCGTGATGCCCCACGTGATCTACCTCCACTCCGCGCTGACCAACGGCCGGATGGCGGTTCGAAACGACCGCGAACGCAGCCGTGTACTGCGCTTCGAACGGCTCGACGTGATCATCGCCCTCGGGCTTGCCGGCCTCGTGAACATGGCCATGCTCGCCGTCGCCGCCAAGCTATTCCACACGCCCGGGCTGTCCGGCCTGAGCACAATCCCGCAGGCACACGCCGAGTTCGGCCACCTCGTCGGCGGCAGTGCCGCGATCGCGTTCGCCGTCGCGCTACTCGCCTCCGGCGCCTCCTCCTCCAGCGTCGGGACGTACGCCGGCCAGGTCGTGATGGCCGGCTTCATCAATATCCGCATCCCTCTGCTCCTGCGCCGTGCGATCACCATGACCCCCGCGATCGCCATCCTCGCCGCCGGTATGAACCCCACCAACGTGCTCGTCCTCAGCCAGGTCGTGCTCTCCTTCGGCATCCCCTTCGCGCTCATACCCCTCGTCATGCTCACGAGCCGCCGCGACGTTATGGGCATCCACGTCAACCAACGCGCCACCATGATCATCGCCTGGGGGATCGTGATCACCATCACCGCCCTCAACGTCTTCCTGCTCTACCAGCAGTTCTTCATGAGCTAAACCGCCATCGGCCACCCCAAGCCCCTCGCAAGCATCGACCGAGACCGGGGCCACGCTCCCAGGGCAGCGCTTGGTGCCAGCGAGCGGAGGGACCGATTGTGAGCACGATGCGTGGCTCGGCAACCGGACTAGGTGGTGGCGATCGGCGTGGACGAGGCCGCAGCCCGGAGGGTCGTGAGCGTCGGCGCCGATCGAGGTGAGCGCGCGCAGCCGACCGAGATTGCGTCCGGCGCCGACCACGCGTCTCGCGATGTACTCGCCGCCGCCAGACCACGCGACCGGCGCTGGGCGGACATCCTGCGTCCGTGTGATCTACGCGGAGCGGCTTAGCTAACTGCCGCGAAGGGGACGGGCACGCGCGAGGTGACGTCCGAGCTGGTCGGCGCGACGGCATGAGACGTCCGCGCAACGTCGCCCCGGTGATCGGCCAGGATGGCAGATACGAGCATGCCGACGATGACAACAACAACGCCGATGGACAGGACCAGGGTTCAGAATCAACAAGCCGGTCATCGCTTCCTCCGTTGCATCCGGTGATGGTGGAACTGGAAGATCGCTGCTCGCGAGCCACTTGAAACCCTCCCGAGGGTCAAGCGCACACACCTCCCCACCGGGTCACGTCCAGCCGCAGCCCGTCTCGAGATCGGCTCGACGATGACGGGGACCGACAGAGGGCGGCTGAACATCGGCCCATGGCAGCACTGCCGCTCACGACCGCGCGGGTCGAGGTGCCGCATATACGCTTCTTCCGCTACGACGAGAAGGCCGGATCACGGACACGTCGCACACCTGGAACATCTTGCTGCTCGCGGTCAAAACGGCGCGCTCGCGCCAATCTACGCGCCGGCATCCCCGCGTCAGCAGATCAACACCCGCACATCACACGCGACGCCCCGCCCGGCAGCACGTCGCAACGCGCTCGACTTGGAACAGCAGTCTGCTCCGGGCATAGCAACAACTCCTACCGCCTCCGAGCGGCCACGCGCGGTACAGCAAGCACAGCATCGAAATCGCCACCAACACCGCGACCCCTTATCCGTCGAAGCAGCAGTCCGTCCCGCGCGGACGGCGAGCGGTCGCTGGTCACAATTCTCGGTGCTGAACCGTATACGGGGTGATATGCGTGACGAGCGTGCAGACGCGGAGTTGCTGAGCAGCGGGGTCGCGCTTGATTTTGGGTGCTTCTATGACCGCCACGTGAGGGCGGTCACGGCGTTCGTGGGCAGCTGGATTGCCGAGCCGGACGTGGTCTTCGATCTGGTGGCCGAGACGTTTGCGCGAGCGCTGGAGCACCGTCTGCAGTACGACCCGTCGAAGGGGCCGGCGGTTGCGTGGCTTCTGGGGATCGCGCGCAACTTAATGATCGATTCCGGGCGCCGGGGGCAGGTGGAGTCGGACAGTCGCGAGCGCCTTGGGATGGGTCGGGTTGAGCTTGACGACGAGCAATTGGAGGTGATCGCCGATCGAGCGGACGTGCATTTGCGGGAGGCGATTGCTTCGTTGGAGGCTGTCGAGCGGGAGGCGGTGATCCGGCGGGTCGTGCTTGAGGAGAGTTATCGCGCGATCGCCGCCGATCTGCGCTGTTCTGAGCAGGTGGTGAGAAAGCGTGTCTCGCGCGGGCTTGCGCGGTTGCGGGAAAGTCTGGAGGGGAGATGAAGGATCCGTTTGACATCCTGCGCGCCGAGCTGGTGAGCGCTGCCGAGCGTGCGGCGCTGCCCGCGTTGCGCAAGCGGTGGGGCTGGCTTCGCCGCCCATCGCGCCCGGTGGCTGTCTTGCTGGTCGCGCTGGTGATCGCGGGGTGTGCGGCCGCGGTGGCCTCGCTCACCGGCAGCACCTCACAGCCGCTTGAGGGGAGGGTGCCGGGAGCGATTACCCCCGCCTCGCTGGCGGGCTACAGCTACACGATCGCAGTGTTCCCCCAGGTGGGGGCCGGGACGGCGGGATGGGAGTCGTTGATCGTCTACACCAGGCCAGACACCGCCGGCATTGTCCAGGGGGGAGGGACGCTTGGGTATCCAACGGCCACGGGCCCCGTCTTCGGTGGCGGTACCGGCCCCGATAGCTGCCCGGTCTGCTTCGCGCGCGGCAACGCCGTCACGTATGTCCTTACCGGCCCGCAGGTGGTCGCCGTCCGGATTGGGAGCCAGACGATCCGCACCGTCACTTCACCCGGCTTGCCGAGCGGCGATCGAGCCGCGGTGGTCTTCATCGCCGCCAGAGGACGCGTGTTCCTTGTCCCCGGCGACAGACCCGTCCCGGTCGGTAAGCATCCGCCGGCGATGAAGAACGTCCTCATCGTCCCCGTCGTCCCGCTCGCCCGCTCCGGGCAGGCGATCGCCCATCGGTTCACGCCTTCGGCCGGGTGCTCGAGAGCTGCGCGAGGCAGGTGTTCGGAAAGCGTCCACGAAGCGCCGCCCTTGACCTGGATGGCACCTGACGCCTTGTCGCGCTGGTGGCCGTTGTGGGGCTTCACGGTGCCCTACCAGGGCCCGGGTTATCACGCCCCGACCCATCCGCGTCCGGGCGTCTGTGAGCTGGCGCAACACGGCCTCCCCGCACTTCACCCCCAGTTCGGCCACACCGTCGCCCGGATCGCGCCGGTCCCCGACGCGCTCGGCGAAGTGTTCCTGTCTTGCGTCGACACGGAGTACTGGATGGACGGGTCGCCGCTCCAGGCGGGGGTGCTGCTCGATGGCCATCGGCCGGGGCAGGTTCTGGGGCCAATTCCCGGCGCCCGGGCGGTACCCGACCATCCGGACATGGTCAACCTCCCCCTCGGGCGATTCCCCCTGACCTACGACACGCCTATCTCCGCCGATTCGCCGCAGTTCTCGTTGACAGCCAAACGAGTTGGTAATGCCTGGCTGGTCGTGCAGGGGGGCGCCGGACTAGCGCAACGAGTGCAGGTGCTCGACGCCCTGCGCATCAACAAGCTCGACCTGCATCACCTCACCTCCGGACACGCGACTCATTAACAAGCTGCCCTACCAGCCTGCCGAGAGAATGCAGATGCACCCTGACGGAATCTCACGCTTGCGCAAGCGCGGCGCAATTGACCACTGCCTTACTCCAGACGACGCACAGCCTGGAGACTCGGTCGTGGCCAAGCCATCAGCCGCGTATGCCGCGAGGCGGTCTTGGTGGTCAAGGGTTGGGCGTGCTTGCGTCGCGGCCTTAGTTGGTTTTGCCGTTGCGACTGGCCGCGCGGTGGTCGTGCACACCCCCATCCGAACCAACACACCAGCACTTCGTCAGGACGCCAAAGCTTCAGCAGCGGCTGATCTCGCCGCCGGAATCGTCATGACGCGGCGATCTCGCCCGAGCGGTGATCCGAACGTGGAGTGATCGTCGCCACACTTACAGCGCGACGGTGGCAGGACGAGCAGCAAGGGATCCTGGTAGACGATTCCCGGGTCCTCGGCGTTGGTCTGAACACCCATGCGTTTCGGCCACCGGCGAGCCAGAGTTCCCTCTTCACGAAGTTGCAGGCGTGTGACGATGCAGCCGACGGCGCCGCAACGCACCCACTTTCCCACGCGAGGAGCGGTCGGCACGGGACAGGTGCTAACTCGGTTTCGGCTAGCACGTCATAGCGCCTTGGATGACCAGCGGCAGCGCGCTGCCACGCTTTCGCTCACCCAGGGCCCTGCGGAAGTCAGCCGCTGACTCGATGCCGTCAGCGCTGATGATGTTCATGTTGGATGCCGTACTCGGTCGCCGTCGCGGCAGCGTTCGGGTTCCACATCGAATCGCCGCCTGTTGAAATGACGCGATGTGGACAACCATCCAGGTTGCCCACATCGCTTTGACAACCCCTTCGGGTTGCCAACATTCCAACAGGCGCTACAACTGCTGGCTCGATCATTCGAGGGCATTCCGAGGGTTTGAATACGCCCTCTCCGCCAGGGCAGCAGAGTCGCAAGCACCTCGGCGGCGCCGCGATCGAGACCTTCGCGCGTGACGAGGACCTCACCCACACTCGTCCGCGCCTCGCGGGAGAGCTGTACGGCGGTCAGTAACAAAATGTCGGCGTGCGCTCCCAGCGCTGCGCTGAGGTCGTCATTGTCGATCGCGTCGCGCAGGGTCGCGCGTGCACGTCGACGCGGATCGGGATCGCTGTCGTGGGCGGCGAACCATCGCCAGCGCGCGAAGTGACCGAGCCGCACCAGTCTGGTGACGCGGCGAGGGGAGGCGGTTCCGATGGCGAGAACCACCGGCGGCACTTCGCCGTGGCGTGCGCGTATCGCGTTCCAGGTGCGATGGAGTGCCACGATGGTCGCTCGAGCGGCGGTCTCGTCGGTCGAAGCGCGCGCGGGCATGCCGAGGCGACAGTAGTGTCAGCGACGGCGGAAGCCCGCCGTGCCCCGGGGATCGTGCGACCGGCGCCTCGGCGCCGTCGCCGTGGCTCTCAGCGCCGCCCGATATGTCCGGCGGTGTGGTCGGCCCAGAGGAGCGATTCGGTCTAGATGCGAATGATGGCGGCGAGCAGAGGCGGAAAGCCGTCGGCGCTCGCGCGCTGGTCCACGGGCTTAATACCTTCTCAACGTTCAACCCGGCGAAGCGGGTCAGTTTTCGACCACCGCCGACAGCCGTCCGGGTGTCTCCCGCTCGTCGAGGCAAAGCCGGCGCCGCGATCCTCGTTGCCGCGGATCGCCTCCAGCTCCGTGTAGGCGCCCGCCGTGTCGTCGAGGATGGAGCTACCCGGGCTCGAACCGACGCTCGCCTGGGTGCGATCCAGGCGCTCTCTCGCCTCGAGTTCGTGCTATTTCCAGGGCTTTCGAGGCCTGCGGCAGCCTCTTTCTGTGACCAGTTACCGCCGGATTACCAGGGGATTCCTGGCTATCTGGTCACAGGTTCGGCGTCTTGTGACCAGATCCGTCATCGAGGGCGAAGGACAATGTGTGCCTCGGGCAGATCCCGTTTGCGCCCACCAATCGGCGCGTCGCCGCCCACGTAGGGAATGCGGTGCCCGGGGAGGCGACCCCGTGGTCAGTCGTGTCGGTGGCTACCGGTCGCACAGACAAAAGCAGCGACCTGCTCGTGGCGAGGAGGAAGTCCCGCGACAAGCTTGGTGCTCGGACCCGCTCTTCTCTCGGCACGGTACTTCCGCGATGCAGCAGCCGAGCGGTCATCCGGAGCCGAGGCGGAAGCGGTGCAGCCGTCGCTTCGAGTCCGCGGGCGACCTTGATCGGTTAGCGTCGTCGTGCACTGCAGTGGAGCGGTTAGGAGGAGCGAGCATGGAATCCAAGGCGATCGATCCTGCCGCCTTCCGCGAGGCGCAGCACAAGCACTGGGACTCTGCTGCGGTGGGATGGAAGCAGTGGAGCGAGTTCAATAACCGCGCAGACCGGCACATCAGCGAGCGGTTGGTGGAGCTGGCTGACGTGCGGTTGGGAAGCCGGGTCCTGGACGTCGCCGCCGGCTATGGCGAGCCGGCGCTCACCGCCGCGCGTAAAGCCGGCCCGGAGGGCCGCGTTGTGGCCACCGACATCTCCGCGGAGATGCTCGCGTTCGGGCGTGAACGCGCGGCGGCGGCCGGCTTGGGCAACGTCGAGTTCATGCAGTCGGACGCCTCCAGCCTCGATTTTCCGAAGGCGAGCTTCGACGCCGCCGTCTCGCGCTGGGGAATCATCTTTGAGCCTGACGCGGAGGCAGCCGCGGGACGCATCCGACGTTTCCTCAAGCCGGGCGCGCGGATGGCGATCGCCTCGTGGGGCGAGCCCGATCAGGTTCCCTTCCTGTCAATTCCGATGAGGACGACGATGGAGCGGCTGCATGTGCCCCCGCCCCCGGCCGGAAGGCCCGGGCCTCTCTCCCGGCCCACCCCCGCCGCCATCGGCGGGCTGCTCGAAGGAGCTGGGTTCTCGAAGGTCGCCGTGGAGCAGGACGAGGTCACCTACGAGTTCGACTCCCCGGAACACTTCACCGCGTACATCAGGGCGATCTCCGCCCCGATCCGGGCGATGATCGAACAGCACGCAGGCGAGGCCCAGGAAGAGGCCTGGGACGCGATCACGCAGGCCGCAGCGGATGCGGTGGGTGGCGCGAAGCCGCTCAGCTTCTCGAACGTGGTGCTGCTCGCCTCCGGAACCGGCTAGCGGCCCGCTGAGCACGAGGGCGACGCTCTTGCAGCCTCGGGGCGATACGGATACCGGTCGGCGCAGAAGACCTCGCTTTGCTCGGTCGCGGTAATCACGTCCCTCCGAACCGCACACCCGCCTTGCGCGGTCAGCGAGGCGCTCGCGGACCGCGAGCCGACCGGCAACGCCCAAGCCGACCGCTGAGCCCCGCACGCCGCGCTAAGCGCGTCTCTTGCGTCGGCGACGAGATGTCCGTCGAATACCAGAAGCAGGGCGCGGCTGGCCGCCGTGCCCGCCGGCACCTGCTGGTGCTCCACGCCTATTGGGCCACGAAATTGGGGCGCAGCTCGTCGCCCCGTTGCACCAGAGCGGATGACGAGACGCCGCGACCCGTTGCGGAGTAGGGCGAACGGTGTCCGCCTGCGAGGCCATTGTCGATCACATTGTGCGCCTGTCGGCCGCGCTGGCAGGCCACGTGCTGGTGGCGGCGTATGGCGCTGAAGGAGTCATCTGCGACGATCCTGCTGCGGCTACCCGGGTGCACTCAGGGTTGTGTGAGGCGGCCGACGTTCGGCTGGAGTTGCGCATTCCCGTTTGGAGGGAAGGTCATGTCGATCTGTAGTCCTCCTCGCGGCTGGGGGCGTGCGGTTAGGGTGGCGTCGTGCGCGTCGGCGATCGCGCGGACGATCGAGAGCCCGATTCCGTGGTGATCGTTCGTGTGCCGCGTGCGGTCGGTGCCGAGACGCTGAAAGGGCTCGAACAGGCGGTCGATCTGCTCGGGCATGATCACCGGGCCGGTGTTAGCCACCGACAGGAACGCGCGACCGGCCTTTGTTCCCGTGATGACCTCGACTCGCCCATCGGGAATGTTGTAGTCCAGGGCGTTGTCGAGCAGGTTGGCGACGAGGCGTTCGATCAGGCGTGGGTCGCCTCGGGTGGGAGCGGGTGCAGTGCGCGCCTGCAACTTCAGTCCGAGGCGCGCGGCCTCGGACTGAAGTGTCAGCAGGACGGTGTCGGCTACGGCTGACAGGTCGATCGGCTCTCGCTGATCGAGGCCGCGCTGGCTGCTCGCCAGCGTCAGCAGCGCCTCGAGCAGTCGCTCCTGCTGCGCCCCGATCCCGAGCAACCGCTCCTGGGTTGACCGCACCGATGCGAGCGTGGCAGCCGGATCGCTGAGCGAGGCCTCGAGCAGCGCTCGTTCGAGGGTGAGCGGAGTGCGGAGCTCGTGTGAAGCGTTGGCGACAAATCGTCGCTGCGCGTCGAACGCGGTCTGCAGCCTGCCGAGCAGTCCGTCGACCGTGTCGGCAAGCTCTTTGAGCTCGTCGTGCGGTCCGTCGATCGCCAGCCGCTCGTGCAGGTTGCGCTCGGAGATCTGACGGGTGGTTGCGGTCATCGCGCGCAGCGGGGCCAGTACGCGACCGGCGACCAGCCATCCGAGTGCGATCGAGATCACCGCCATGATCGCCAGTGCGATCGCGGACCAGATCAGCAGGTGGTGCAGATCGGCCGCGTGCTGGAGTACTGCCTGACCGCGCAGTGCCTGACGTACTGCCTGACTGCCGAGTGCCTGGATCGGTAATGGGCGGATCGTGAGCCCGCCCGGCCCGCCCCGGGAGCCTGTGATGAGCGAGAGGTTGTCGCCGGTGGCTCTGTCGAGCAGGAGATAGGTGATCGTGAGCAGAACCGCGCCCGATCCCAGGAACAGGGTGCCGTAGAGGAGCGTGAGGCGCAGACGAATCGTGCCAGGCGGCTGTTTGAGCCATGAACGTGGGGCCGTCCGCGGGAGGCCGGGGTGGTCCATCCCGAGCCTCAGATTCGGTAGCCGCTGTGGGGGACGGTCTCGATCAGCGGCGGATCGCCAAGCTTTGATCGCAGGCGGCCAATCGTCACCTTCACGGTTGACGTGAATGGGTCGGCCGCCTCGTCCCAGACCCGCTCGAGCAGCTCCTCGGCGGACACCACGCGACCTTGGGCGGCTAGCAGATACTCGAGCACCGCGAGCTCTTTCGGGCTGAGCGCCAATCGCTGCCCCGCCCGGGTAACAGTCCGCTGTGCCGGGTCAAGCCTCACGTCGCGGTGCTCCAGGATCGGCGGTAGCGGAAGCTGCGAGCGTCGGGCCAGCGCACGGATCCGAGCGATCAGCTCCGCGAACGCGAACGGCTTCGGCAGGTAGTCATCGGCGCCCAGCCCAAGACCTTCGACGCGATCCGCGATCGTGCTCGACGCGGTCAGCATCAGCACCCGGGTGCGGCACTCGCTCGCAACGAGCGTGCGGCACACCTGATCGCCGTGGACGCCGGGCAGGTCTCGGTCGAGCACCACCACGTCGTAGTCGATCACCGCCGTTCGCGACAGCGCGTCGGTCCCGTCGTGCGCGACGTCGACGGCAATCCCCTCGCGGCGGAGCACGCTCGCGACCGTCTCAGCGAGCTCGACATGATCTTCGACTACCAGGACCCTCATCAGCGTCTGAACCAGAAAGGTTGCTCGACCAAGCCTAAACGAGCCGACTAACCGACCCATGCAAAGCGAAGGATCCCCGGTTGACGGTTACAACGCGGTGACAGGTTCGATCACCGCCGCGTTACCGCCGCTCTCGTACAACGCCGTACGACGCAGATCGATCAACCCGAAGGAGATCACATGCACCCGGTTCCATCACCATCAACCACCCAAGCCAAGCTGCAGAGATGCCCGCGCCGACGGGCAGCCTCGCTGGCCGGCTCGCTGATCGCGATCGGGCTGCTGATCTCCGGCTGCGGGGGTGGCTCGACCAGCAGCGGGGCGCAGAACGCGGGCGTCGCCAACATCGGGAGGCAGTCACTAGCGTTCGCGGCATGCATGCGATCACGCGGGGTTTCTGGCTACCCTGACCCACAGGTCGCTGGCTCCGGCAACGGCGTGCAGGTCACGATTTCACCCGGCACCGCCAATCCGGACTCTCCGGCATTCAGGGCCGCCGACCGAGCCTGCCACCACCTCATGCCCGGCCTCGTGTCCACGTCCGCGGGCAGTGGCCAGAACCAGCAGCAGGACCTCAAGTTCGCGGACTGCATGCGTTCACACGATGTGCCCGACTTCCCCGACGCCGACCGCGACGGCGCGTTCACGCTCCCGTCGACAATGAACCAGCAGGCCCCCCAGTTCAAGCGGGCCACGACCGCCTGCTCAGCACTCGAGCCAAGCTCGCTTTCGATCCTCACTCAAAGTCCGCCCGGGTCATGACGCGCATCATGCCCAGCAACACGGCCGCTCCCGGGCGCGAAAAGAGCGGCACACAGCGGTCCGCAGAGACAGCCGTGCCGGATCGAGAGCCACCCAAGACGCTGCCCGGAGGCGACCGCTCCTCGCAATGCCGCCACCGGACGCGGGCCTACGGTGCAACTGCTTCCGGACACACGGGGCCACCAAGCCCGGGCAGCACGATGCCCGTGCCAGAGCAAAGGCAGGGCGCCATCTCAGACGTCTCGTTGACGACGGCGCAGGTCGCTGCTCTGCCAACGGAGCAGCAGCTCTGCTTCGGCTCGGCCGCCACGCGGTCCGCTGCCGCACGGCCTGGAAGAGCGAGAGTCCGGCCGTCGTCAAGCTCCGCGCGTTGTCGCCGCGCGTCCGCGTGGGTGCCGGGGGTTGACTTGTCGTGCGACGGGTGTGTTCGGGCGAGCGCTAGATGTTGAGCGTGCCTTGAGCCACGACCAGTCCCGAGCCGCTCACGCGAACTCGTTGTCGGGATACTGTGATCTGGATCCTGCTGGGTCGTCCGAGCGCGTGGCCTTGCTCGACGGTGGCGGTGATGCCGTCTGGGACTATCCCGGTGGCGACGAGGAGGGCGACGAGTGGTCCTGCGGCGGTTCCCGTCGCGGGGTCTTCGACGATGCCCACGGTGGGGTTGAAGAATCGCGTGTAGGCGACCGCGTCGGCTCTATCGATCGGGTCGAGGCTGTAGAGGTAGCAGCCCTCGCCGCCCACTGCTGCGAGCACTGCCTTGAGCCTTGAGCCATCGGGTGCTGCTCGGTCGACCGCGGCGCGGTCGCGTACGGCAACCATGAGATGAGCAGCGCCCGTCGAGACCACCTGTCCCGGATCGCGGCCGATAAGGTCAGCCGGGTCAAGGTCGAGCGCGGCGGCGAGCTCGGCGGGATGTACGACCCTGTCTCCGAACTGTGGGGGCGACTGGTCCATCGCCACTACGACGGGGCGACGTGGTTCGCGGATGATCTCCACCCTTAGTACCTCGCCGGCGATCTCTTGCGCAAGGTCAGATCCGTCGTCTGCGATCCAACTGGCGGCCTCCAGCCACAGCCACGCGCCCAATGCGTTGTGGCCGGCGCCGCCGACCTCAGCACCGGCCGGGGTGAAAGACCGCAGTCGACACGTGGCTTCGGTCAGGGTTGGGCGGAGCAGGAAGGTCGTCTCGGATTGGTTGAACTCCCGCGCGATCGCTCGCATCTGCGCCTCGCTGAGGTGATCGGCATCCGGGACGAGCGCCAGCGGGTTGCCGGTGAGCGGCCGGGTTGCGAACACGTCCACGAGGTAAAAGGGCACAGACTCGGTCACGGCTGATCAGTGTCGAGGGCGACGCGGCGGGCGGAACTGACGATCGGCCGACCAATCGCGTGAGCCCGGGCCGCGGCGGACGAGCGGGGGACCGTCTGCCGCGCATGTTTGTCGGCTTTTGCTTGCACGATCGCCAGCGTGAGTGCCGGTACGAGCGCCAGCAGCGAGAGGCCGAGCGCCCACCAGAAGGTGTGAGCGAAGGCTGTCGCCGGGTGTGGGGCACCGGGGGTGCCGAGTGCCGCCGCGCCCATCCCATGCCCGGAGGTCAGCTGGTGTTGCAGCACGACGGCGAGGACAGCGGTTCCGATCGATCCGCCGACGCGCTGGATCGCGTTCAACGCGCTCGTTGCCCGCGGTACCTGCTCTGGCGAAGCGTCGCGTATGCCCCGGCCATCGCCGGCATCATCGCGGCACCCAGCCCGAGCCCGCGGGTCACCAGCGAGACGCTGAGCAGCGCGAACGGGGTGTGCGGTCCGGCGTGCACGAAGCCGAGCGTGCCGGCGCAGATGCCGATGACACCCGCGAGTACTACTCGTCCGCTCCCGACCCGGTCGGTGAGCCGGCCGGCGAGCGGCATCGCGAGCGCCGCCCCGATCCCCTGGGGAGCCATTAGCAGCCCGGCGCCGAGCGCGCTGCGGCCGCGGCCGACCTGGTAGTAGAGCGCGATGACGAGCATCGCCCCGAACAAGGCAGCGCCGAGCAAGAATGTCGTGGCTGCCGCGGCGCTGAAGCCCGGACGGCGGAACAGCCGTACGTCAATCAGTGGCCGCCGGGCGCGCGCGCTGTGGCCGACAAACCCGAGTGTGAAAACGATCCCGGTCAACAGGGGCGTTAGCGCGATCGGCGCTCCGATTCCACCGTTAGACTGGAGCTCGGAGAGGCCCAGACGATCCCGACCAGCCCCGGGGAAAGTAGGCAGAATCCGATCCAGTCGAATGGACCTGCGCCGGAGCCGCGGTCGCGTGGTAGGCGTGACCGGGCAAGGATCAGCGCTGCCGCGACTAGCGGAACGTTGACGTAGAAGATCCACCTCCAAGAGGCGTTGCTGACGATGAGACCGCCGAGCGCTGACCCGAGGATCGGCCCGAGCAACATCGGCACCCCGGCCACCGCCATCACTCGCCCGACCCGGCCGGGCCCCGCAGTCTGGGCCATCAGAGTCATCCCGACCGGCATGATCAGTCCCCCGCCGAGCCCCTGCAGGACGCGGAAGAAGATCAGCCAGCCGGCCGATCCTGCCATGCCGCAGAGTGCCGAGCCCGCTCCGAAGGCCGCGACCGCGAGCATCCAAACCCGCCGTGTACCGAAGCGCTCGACCAGCCAGCCGGCGAGCGGGATCACCAGCGCGAGCGAGACGAGGTAGCCCGCGGAGACCCACTGGATCGTGGCGACCGGAGAGTGCAGGTCCCGCCCCAGCGTCGCCAGCGCGACGTTCACGATCGTCGTGTCAAGGAGCGACATGACGACGCCGAGAATCACCACGCCAGCCACAATCCAGACGCGCCGGTCAAGCCGCTCGCCGGTCGGATGCGCCGATTCAGGGACAGGCGCGCCCAGGTAGCGGCGGCGGCGGGCGTGGCTCGGGAAACCGGCCCAGCAAGCTGTGTTCGTAGTTGAAGTGAGCATGGTGCGGCCAGCCTCCTTTCTACGGCCGCCCTCCGGCGGGTGCCGGCGCCTGGGTCGTCAGCACCGGCCGGTCCGCGGTCCCTTGAACATGCCCGCGGGCCCGTTCCATTCCTGGGCGACCATGAACAGCGTCGGACCGATCAGCACCGCCGAGCGCGCACGCGAAGCAGCCGCGGTCGAGCTCGATCGTCTGGAGCACCTCGCCGCCTTCGCGGACGCGCACGCAGCGCTTGTTCGGGACGTCCGCGTACCAGATCGCGTTCTCGGCGTCGGCACAGATCCCGTCCGGCACACCATCGCCTAACTCGGCCCACACTCTCCGGTTCGAGAGGCCGCCGTCATCGGCGATGTCGAACGCCGTCAGCCGCTTCGCGTAGGACTCGGCGACGATCAACGTCCGGTCGTCGGGCATGATCAGCATGCCGTTCGGGAATGGCAGGCCATCCGCCACCTGCCGGGCCGAGCCGTCAGGGGCGACGAGCGCGACGATGCCCGGGGCGAACTCCTCGCCCGCCGTCATGTCGAACCCACCACCGTTGACGTACGCGCACCCGCCGCGGCCCACGACGAGCTCGTTGATCGCGGGAGGATCGGACGCCGTCCGCAGGTCGCCATGGGTTAAGAGCGAGCCGTCGCGCTCCTGGCGCAAAAGGAGGCCATCCCGCGCCGAGACGACCAGCAGCCGGCCGTCCGGCAGCCAGTCGACGCACAACGGAAACGATCGCCACTTCAGCATGACCTCGCTGCGGCCGTCCAAATCGACCGCGATCACCTCCCGCGTCCCCCAATCGAGAACCACAAACGATCGTCGTGCCATCGCGGCTGCTCGCCGAACACGACACCGTTCATCAGAACATGCAAATCAGGCATCGAGCCATCTCCTGTCCGCCGCGATCGGGAACTAGACGGTACGGTACGACGCAGGAACTGGACTGTCTAGTATGATTCGCGATATGGCGAGCACGACGACCAGCCCCGAAGGCGAGTTCGAGGACGAGCGCCGATCGGCGCGCAAGCGACGCGCGATTCTCGACGCGGCCACGTCCGTCTTTCTCCGCAGCGGCTACCTGGGGACGAGCATGGATGAGATCGCCGCGCTCGCCGGAGTCTCCAAGCAGACCATCTACAAGCACTTCGCCGACAAGGAGCGCCTCTTCTCAGAGATCGTCACTGCCGTCTGCGACGAGATCGCCGATCCCAACATCGACGAGGTGCTGCGCCTTAAGGACACCGGCGACGCTGAGCGCGATCTGCGCGACTTCGCCCGCCGTCAGCTGCGCGCGGTAATGGACCCGCGCCTGCTACAACTGCGCCGGCTCGTAATCGGAGAATCCGGTCGCTTCCCGCAGCTCGGCCGCCTGTTCTACGAGCGAGGGCCAGGGCGCACAATCGACGCGCTGGCGAAGATGTTCGAGCGGCTCGCCGCGCGGGGCGTGCTGGAGCTCGAAGACCCGCGCCTCGCCGCAGCCCACTTCAACTGGCTCGTGATGTCAATCCCACTCAACCAGGCGATGCTCCGTGGAGAGGACAAGCCGGCGACCCCCGCCGAACTCAAGCGCTACGCCGACGCCGGCGTCCGCACATTCCTCGCCGCGTACCGCCAACGCTGACCGCACGCCGCCCAACGGCCCATGGCCGACCAAGACGCCGCGTCCGCGGCTCGCGTGGCCACCTCTGCCTCGGCAGCCGCAGCTGAGAACCGCCTCGCATCGCCGCTGCGACCGACGACCAGGACTCGCGTCTGCGCCTCGACCACGGTACCCCTCACACCGCGAGCAGGGGTCAGCACCGTGCCACGCCGCGCAACCGACCTGCCTTGACTACCCCAAGAGCATCCCGCCGCACGCGACGGCTCACCCGAGTTGCGCGGTGAGCTCTGATAGGAGTGTGTCGAGCGTGCGGGCTGGATGACGGGTGATTCGCTCAACTGTGTGGGTCACCACGGCTGCGTAGCCATCGGTTCCGGAGCGGCGGTAATCCTGGTACAGACCAACCAGCGCGTCGGCGAACCATGAGTCCAGGCCCATCCCGAGCAGCGAGTCGCGCACCGCATCGTCGGGCACATCGACGTAGGTGATCTCGCGACCGAGCGCAGCCGAAAGCTTCGCCGCGACATCCTGATAGGACAGTGCCTCCGTTGCGTGACGTCGTAGTGCGCGCCTGCGTGCCCGTCCTCAATCAGCACTCGGGCAGCGACCGCAGCCACGTCACGAGTATCAACCATGCTGATCCGAGCGTCGCCCGCATCGACGTACAGGTTCCCGTCCTCGCCGACCGAGGGAATATTCGACTCCGGCACATTCTGCAAGAACAGATTGGGCCGCACTATCGGCACCCAACGCCAACCCCGACTGCTCCAGGTAGCGGTCGCACTCGGTATGTACACGAACGAACTCCGCCGGCGACCCGAGGTCCGCGCCCAGAATCGAGCTGCGTACCAGCAGTCCGACTCCGGACTCGCGAGCCGCGTCGATGGCGCTGCAATGCCAGCGCACCGCGTCCCGGTGCGGGCTCGAGAGGAGGAACACCTTCTCCACGCCGGACATCGCGGGACCCCAGGTCACCGAGATCGCCCACGACCACCCCGAAACCCAGGGGGAAAACCGCCTGCGCCTCCTGCGCACGGACCAACGCCCGAACGTCTTCGTCCCGAGTCGCAAAGCCTCGACCAGTGCCCGGCCGATCTTGCTGCGACCACCGATCACTAGGATCACCGATGCCGACCCTTTCCCGGCGCCACCGCGCGAGGCACGTCATCGTCTCTCAGACCGCGGCTCGGCGCGATCGACACCTCCGGGCGTCAAACTCGGTCCAGTATCCAGATCCTCGGGGCGATCACCGCATTCAGCTGCAGCGCTACCAGCAGACCGATAGCGAGATACGTGTTAATCAGGCAGGACAGCGCGGCAATCACGTATAACCCTTGGTAGACCACGATCCGCCGCTCCATAACAGCTCACACCCCGGTGCGGTTGCGCCGCTCATCAGCCCGGCACGGCCCGCGTACCTGAGGCTGATGAACAGCACCAGACCGAGCGCGAACAGGTTCAGCCAGTAAACCGCGATCGAGACCCGGTAGGTAATGTCCTGGGCGAGCACGGCGGTCAGAACGGAAAGCAGCGTCACCGCGAGCAGGAACGTCAAGTGAATCCAGGTGAGTGCGCGAGTGCTCCGCGTAAAGCTCGAGAGCTGGGTCTGCTGACCAACCCAGAAGATCCCCAGCGTCAGGAAGCTCATCGCGTACGGCAGCAGCCGAGGCGCGACCTGATGCAAAAGGTCGTGCACCAGCGGATGCTCGGAGCCTCCCCCGCCCGACCAGAGCGCCTGCTGAGAACGCTTCGGCACCGACGGCGCCTTCAGATCGAGCACCAGCAGGGTCATCGCAACCGCGAATACCCCATCGCTCAACGCCGCCAGGCGATCCAGACTACCGCCTGCGAATCGGTGATAGCTCGTCGGCATCCGAGCGCCGACCGTACCGTGCTGCTAGGACAAATCCGAAAGACCCGGCGCAAGCGGGCAGCAACGAGAGGATCGCGAAGCGGGGGCCATTCACCGCGACCGTCTGCGTGTTCCATCCGCGGCCGAGCGAGCGCCGCCGCTCGCCATCTCTGAGGCTAGTGGGCACGCCGCCGGTGGGCGGCTTTCCAGCGACACGAATCTGAGCAGTGAGCGCCGCGCAGCCGCGCGGCTCTCGCTCAACCAGGCGGTACGGCACCGCAGTACGCGGCAGTCGGGTCAGAGCCCAGCCTCCTGCTCCGTTGGCAGCGCAGCGACCTCCCCGGTCGTCGACGAGACTG
>CAWEQG010000009.1:0-231710 GCA_963811135.1 uncultured Solirubrobacterales bacterium
GCACTCGGAACCGAGCCACACGTATTTGTATTAGAGGCGGCACCGGAATTGCTCGCACTCGCGACCGACCGTCTGGAGCGGATGGGAGACGGGCGATGAGTGCCTCGCGACATCAATGCAAGCGTGGTTCACCGATCGGCTGATCCGTGAGCGGGACGTCAGCCCGCACACGATCGCCGCCTACCGCGACACGATCCGGCTGCTACTCACGTTCCTCCCAGCGAGACGGTGCAGCCGTGCAAGCTCGACGTCGCCGACCTCGACGCGCCGCTGATCGGCGCGTTCCTCGACCACCTCGAACACGACCGCGGCTGCAGGCGCCCGCACTCGCAACGAGCGCCTGACTGCGATCCGGGCGCTCTACCGGTACGCCGCGCTCCGTCACCCAGCGCGCCGCGGTGATCGAACGGGTGCTCGCGATCCCCCCCAAGCGGCACGGCGCCGCTGGTCACCTACTCACCAAGACCGAGCTCGACGCGCTCCTCGCCGCCCCGGATCGCTGACCTGGACCGGTCGCCGCGACCACGCGATCGTGGCTGCTCGCGCCCAGACCGGGCTGCGGGCCTCCGAGCTCGAACCGGCTTCGACGGCGGCGACATCCGCCTCGGCACTGGCGCCCACGTCGACGCGTCGGGAAAGGCTTGTCTTCATACTGCACCTCTTGGGATTGATTGGTTGGACTCTCGGTTCTTCAGGCGCCAGCCGACGTGCTTGACGAGCCGAGGGTCGCCGGGGGCTGGCGGTTCGTAGAGCGCTCGTTGCGTTCGCTGGCCTTGTGGCCGGTGAGCAGGCCGGCGGCGTGCCAGTTCTTGATCGTGCTCGTGGCCACGCCGAGCCGCTCGGCGATCTCTGCGACGGTGAGCAGCCCGCGCGCGCGGAGCCGCTCGCGGTGGCTGGGGAGTTGGTGGTCCTGGCGGAGCCTGATGACGCTCAGAGCGGTGAACGGTTGTCCGGTGCCGGTTCGTCGCCCGGCCTGGTTGAGCTGGTCGGCTGTCTGGGCGTCGGTGTGATCGTCGAGCAGTTGGTCGATCAGCTTGAACGTGTCGGGATCGGTCTGGCGGGCCTGCCAGACCGGTGGTGGGAGCGGCAGGGTGAGCGTGTGTGTCTGCCCGCCTTTGAGGCGCCCGTGCGCGGTGATCTCGTGATCGCGGACGAGGGTGACGTCTTCGACGAGCAGGCGGACGATGCGTTTGCGTTCACGCTGTGGCGTGGCGGGATCGTTCCACAGCCGTGGGAAGTCTGACGCGAGTGCCATCACCTTCGCGCGCTGCTCGTCGCTGAGGCGTCCGTTGCCGTTCTGGCGTGCGTGCTCGTACTCGTCTTGGGCTTGCGCGAGAGAGCGCAGCTTCTCGTTCCAGTCTGCCTCGAGCGTGTTGGCGACGAGTCGGTTGTCGGGGTCCACGGCGAGGTAGCGGCGGCGCGCAAGCTCGGCCTCGTGGCGGGCGCGCTCGATGTGCGTTTGGCGTAGCTTGTCGGTCTCTTCGGCGCGCTGCTCGAGCTCTGCGGCGACGCTGAGCGCGACCTCGAGCGCGACGGGAGTGAGCGTGTCCAGCAGCAGCGCGCCGATCGCGCGGTCGACGCCAGCGCCGGGGATCGTCTGGCAGCGGCGGCTGGTCGCGGTGTTGATCGCCTCGTTTTGGCAGAGGTACTCGGGGACGGTCTGCCCGCCGCGGTGGTGGTAGCGGACTGTCATCCGCTGCCCGCAGCGTGCGCAGATGACGAGCCCTTGCAGCAGCGCCGGGCCTTCGCGCGGCGGGCCCGCGCGGCGCTCGCTGCCGCGCGCTTGGGCGTTGGCGAGCAGCAGCGCCTGGTTGGCCTCGAACTGAGCGAAGCTGATGTATCCGGGATGGGCGTCGGGGATCAGCGCGGTCCACTGATCGCGAGGGAGATGCCGGACGGTCATCTTGCCCGCCAGGTATTGCGACTGGCGGCGGCCGAAGGAGAACGCGCCGGCGTAGCGCGGGTTGTGCAACACCATCAGCACCCGGTCGTGGTGAAGCGGGGCCCAGACCGTCTCGCCCTTGCGGGGGCCGGTGCGGATCCGCTGCGGGAAGGACAGCTTGCGTGCGGTGAACTCCTTGATCACGGCGCGTGCCGAGCCGGTCCGCTCGAAGCATTCGAACAGATGACGGATCGCGCCTTGGACGGCCGTGTCGGGATCGAGTGTCACCTTGTCGAGCGGGTCATATACCAGGCCGACCGGTAGCGAGGTGCGCAGCTCGCCGCGGCGGGCCTTGGAGAGCGTTCCGCCGCGCAGGCGCGAGCGCAGGATGTGCAGCTCGGCCTCGCTCATCGCGCCTTTGAGCCCGAGCAGGAGGCGATCGTTGATCGTGCTCGGGTCATAGAGCCCGTCCTCGTCGCAGATCAGCGTGTCGGTCAGCGAGCACAGCTCCAGCAGTCTGTGCCAGTCACTGTTGTTGCGAGCCAGGCGCGAGCACTCAAGTCCAAGCACGATCCCGGCCTTCTTCAGCGACACGTCCGCGACGAGTCGCTGGAAGCCCTCGCGGTCGGCGGCCGTGGCTCCCAGAGGCCCTGGTCGACGTCGATAACGATCACCCGCTCCCGCGGCCAGCCGAGCGCGACCGCCCGCCCGCGCAGGTCATACTGGCGCACAGCCGACTCGCTGTTCTCGATCACCTGACGCATCGTCGATTGGCGCACATACAGATACGCGTCACGCTGCAGGTGACTCGCTGTCACCCTCGACTGGGTTTCACTGATACTCACGCGACTGTTCACTCACTCTCTGTTTGTTCGCAGGTTGACCGTTGGAAGGTTCAGCGTCGAAGACCCGGGGTTCAGGCGGCGTGGGCGAGCGCCATCTGCGCGATCACGGCAACGAGCTGATCGACGCCCGGCAGCGACACAACCTCGCCCATGGCCGGGTGAAAGCTGGTGCTGGCGCTGGGCCCCGGCGCGGGAAGTGAGCCGGCTGTGCGCATCCACGCCACGAGCCCGTGCGCGGCGAGCACGCCGTGACCAAGCCGAAAGCCGTCCGGCTGACCACCCAGCACCGCCGCGCGCAGGCGCTCATAGCCATCGTGAAGCGCGGAGGGTTCGTGCCGGTCGCCGAAGTCAGCCACTTTTCGGGCTCCGGGCGCCCGCCTCCTGGCGGGCGAGTGCACGCTCGATCGAGCGCGGATGCACGTCAACGCCGAAGCGTTCGGCGACCTGCGCCACCAAGTCCTTGGGACGCAGCTGCGGATCGGCCGCCAGACGCTCGCGACAGAAGGCGAGCACCTCGGCAGAGAGCTTGTGCGCGCGCCGGGGTCCCGGACGCTGGGGCACCAGCGCCGGCAGCCCACCCTGATCCAGCGCCGCCTGCGTGGCATAGAACGACTGGCGCGAGAAACCGAACGCATCGGCCGCGCGCGCCACCTGCTCGCCCTCCATCCGCACGCGGCGGACCATCTCGTACTTGACCTGCACGAGATCACGCGCGTCAAGGAACTCCGACGCGGCGAACGCCGCGTCGGACACCTCCTCCGCTCGCGGGTTGAGGCTGCGCGTCTCGCGCAGCGCCCTGACCTTCGGATCGTCCTGCCTGCGTGCGGCCATCGTTCCTCCGAGCTAGACTGTGTCAAGATAATTATGACGCTCTGCAACTCGCTTGTCAATCCTCCGATCTGCCATTTCCTTTGCACGTCCGGCTATCCAAGGCGCAAATGTGCCTTGCCGCGATGCGTTCCGGGCAGCCGGACCTGCGTCCTCCCGGCATAATGAGCTTGACGCATACGGCATAAATCGCCTGACACACAGTGGCGTCATCCGCGAAGCGCCCGGTCATTGCCGCGCACACCGCTCGATGAGCGACGCCAGCTCGAGCAGATCACAGAAGCGGAACGCGCTGCGACCGCCGGCCAGCGCCACAAACGGATCGACCGACGCCCGATCGGTCCAGGCCGTCGGCACCCTCCGCAGCCTGCCCTGCTCGTCGTACAGCCAGACGCGATCCTCGCCCCAATCCTTCAGCTGCCTGACGAACTCGAACTCGCGGCCACACAGCGGATGAAACGGATGGGTTACCCGAACGCGTAGCTCATCCGACTGATCGGGCGCATTTGACGATGCGCTCATAGTTTGGCAAGTCGCGAGAACTGCCACTGCACCCAAGGACCGTCGAGGCGGTCAGCGCATATCTCACCCGGCCCGATCGCCCACGGCTCGCGAACCCGATCGAGCGCGCGTTGCTGGTCGGGGACGACGGCCGACGGATCTCGCCGAACGTCGTCAATCACGAGTTCCGCGCGCTAGGTCAAGCGCGCCGGCCTACGGCCGCGGTCCGCGCTGTGCCGGCCACGCGCACATGATCTGCGCCACACGTTCGCGGTCCGGACGTTGCTTGATGCCTACCGCTCGGGCGAGCCGGTCGGGCCGCGGATCGTTGCGCTGTCGACTATCTGGGCCACTCGGAACCGAGCCACACATATTGGTATCTGGAGGCGGCGCCGGAGTTGCTGGCGCTCGCGACCGAGCGCCTGGAGCAGATGGAGACGAGCGATGAGTCGCCTGGCGCCAACAATGCAGGCGTTCTTCACCGACCGGCTGATCCGAGAGCGGGACGTCAGCCCGAATACGATCGCCGCCTACCGCGACACGATGCGACTGCTGCTCACGTTCGCTAGCGAGCGACTCGGTATCGAGCCGTCCCAGCTCCACGTCGCCGAATTAGACGCGCCCTTGATCGGCGCGTTCCTTGACCACGTCGAGCAGGTCCGCGGCTGCAGCCCTCGCACTCGGAACCAGCGTCTGACTGCGATCCGTGCGCTCTACCGATACGCCGCCCGCCGTCACCCGAACACGCCGCGGTGATCGAACGGGTGCTCGCGATCCCGCCCAAGCGGCACGGCAAGACGCTAATCACCTTCTTGACCAAGGAGGAGACCGACGCCCTCCTCGCCGCTGTGGACACCTCGACCTGGACCGGGAGGCCGACCGGGCAATGCTGATGCTCGCCGCCCAGACCGGGCTGCGCGCCTCCGAGCTCGTCGGCCTGAACGTCGCCGACGTGCACCTCGGCACTGGCGCACACGTCAACTGCATCGGCAAGGGCCGCAAGCAGAGGATCACGCCGCTGACCAAGACCACGACGCGGATGCTCCGTGCCTGGCTCGCCGAGCGTGCCGGTCAACCCGGCGAGCCGCTGTTCCCCACCGGCCACGGTCGAGCGCTGAGCCGTGACGCGCTCGAACGACGCCTCACCAAACACGCCGCCGCTGCTGCGGGAACGTGTCCGTCGATCGCCAGCAAAAACGTCACGCCGCACGTCCTCAGGCACACCGCAGCGATGCGGCTGCTGCGCGCAGGTATCGACACCACCGTGATCGCGCTCTGGTTCGGGCACGAGCAGGTCAGACGACCCAGATCTATCTCCACGCCGACCTCGAGATCAAGGAACGAGCGCTCGCCCGAACCGAGCCTGTGAACGGCAGACCTGGCCGCTACCAGCCTCCGGATTCGCTGCTCGCATTCCTGGAAAGCCTATGAACCCGATCCTCGGCCAACAACGCCGACGACCTCCGCCGACTCGGGCACCCGGAGACCCGGCCAGCACTCACTGATCGCGACCCACCGTGGCAGTGACGCTCGCCGCACAATGTGACAGCGATGGAAAGCTCGCCATTGATCCCTTTGCCCGTGCCCGGCCCGGATTTGCGACCGGTGTTGCTGCGGAGTGGCGAACCGATGACGCGCCCACAGTTCTCGAGGCCGGTCTTGATTCCGACGTGTCCCGCTACCGCTACTCCTTGCCACGCTCTCCGGAAGCTGCTCGACGATGGGTCAAGCAGACCAGCAGCGACCGCGCGGACGGCGTCCGACTCGAGCTAGCGATCGTCGAGCGCAATGTCGTTGTCGGCTCAGCGTCGCTGACCGACCTCGAACACGACAACGCGATGGTCCACTACTGGCTACTACCCGCCGCCCGCGGCCGCGGGCTCGCCTCACATGCCGTCTGGCAGCTGTGCACCTGGGCGTTCGCGGAAATGAACATCGGTCGCGTCGCCGCGTTCGTCGAACCCGACAACCAACCTTCCGCGGCAGTTCTCGAGCGCTGCGGGTTCGTGCTCGAGGGCCGACTTCGACGCCACATGACCGGCCATGACGGGGTCCGAGTCGACACCCTGCTCTACGGACTACTCCCCGAAGACCTCACAGAGCCAGCCCTCTGACCGTCCAGCATCCGGACGAGCTCCCAAGCAACACATCGCCTATTCGACCTCCCACGAAACCGCTGCTAGGACTCGTCAATTGCCCAACCGAATATGCCGACGGTGCTCGACCCGAACCGGACGTTTATCAGACAGATCACGTCCTGGTCGGCATATTCAAAGGGTCGGCATAGTATCTCGAGACCGCCAATCAGCTCGGCGTCCCGCCGATGTCCACGACGATCCTCGGATAGTCGCGCGAGGGTCGTCTGAAGCCCGACTCAGGCCGGGACGGCGTACGTGACCGTCTCGAGCACCTGGAGCTGAAGCGCGTCGGCGATCTCCTGCAGCCGTTCGATCGCGACCCCGGAGTAGCTGTTCGCCTCCCAACGCTGAACCTGCTGCTCTGGCACTCCCAGTCGCTTGGCGAGCTCGCGCTGGGTCAACCGCGCGGCGATCCGCGCCTCGATCAGCGCGATCGGCAGCTCGCGCAGCGAGTTCAGCGTGCGCTGCGCGACACGCCCGGAGCGGAGGTCGTCGTAGCGCTCGAGCTCCTCGCGAAGCTCGTCGCGCTGGCTTTCGTTTGCCTCGATCATCGCCTCGTGGATCCGAGGGTGGACATCCGGGCTCGGGCCCGAGCCGCCTTCAGTGCGGCCAGTCCCTCCTCGAAGCGCTTGAGCGCCGCCTTCGTGATTCGGTACTGGCGCTCGTTCGTGATCATGCCCACGCCTCGAGGTCGATGGCGATGATCCCCTTCGCGCTCGCTGCGTGAGCCGGTCGAGCTGGAAGAACTCGAGGAACGTCGTCCCTCCGGGCTCGGCGACGAGCTGCGCGGGGAAGAGCTCGCCGCCGAACTTCGCCTTCTGCGCGGCGCGGCGGTCGCTGAAGTCGAGCAGAACCGGGTCGAGCAAGCCTGGGTCGACGGAGCCGGCCTCCCAGCACGCGTCGAAGTCGCCCGGCACTTCCTTGTCGGTGACGAAGCTGCCGTCGAGATACACGCGTGAGCAGCCCGCCGCGTGGAGCGACTCGATCGCGGCGCGCAGGCCATCCATCAGCTGTTCGCGTCGTTCGTTTGTCGCGTAGCGCTCCACGATCTCGTCCCAGGTCGCCGGGTGGATGCCGGGCGGGAGATTCCCGCGCTCGTCAAACGATGGTATCACGACACAACAGTCATGTTGGGTTGATCATCGAGCGCCGGCGCGTGCCAGACATGACCTCAGACACGGCTGTTGACGCCAATAACAATACTTGACGATATACAGCATGACTTAGTAGGATAGTCCCGAGCGCCGTGGCTGACGAACCAGACACGATCATCGTCGGGGCACCTGCCCGGCCGGACAGCGCACGCGGCCAGCCATGCCGACGACGGAGCCCGTCCGCGACGTCCTCTCCCCCCGCGAGGTCGCCGACCGCGCCGGCTTCTCCTACCACGCCATCCTCCGCGCGATCCGCCGCGGGGATCTGCAAGCTTTCGAGCCCGTGCCCGGCCACTACCGAATCGAGGTCGTCGAGTACGAGCGCTGGCTGCGCCGCCCGCGCGCCGCCGCAACCCCGCCGCCGACCCCGGCGCCGCGCACGCGCCGCGAGCGCCCACGCCCAGCCGGCGACCCGATCACATCCGGGAAGCTTTGCTCGCCTGCGCGCGATCGAGGGCAGCTGAGCACTGATGGACATCACGCGAAACCCAACGGCAAGTGGCAGGTTCGCTGGCGGGAGGGCGGCCGCCGCGCGGCCGGACGTTCGACCGCAAGGGCGACGCCAGCGACTACATGGCCTGGCTGCGCCGCCGCCAGCAGCTCGGCCAGGCCGCGGTCCCCGACGACGTGCCGCTGGGCGAGTTCATCGAGACCTACTGGCGGCTGCACGCGGAGCCGAACCTCAGCCCGGCCACTCGCGATCTCTACGACCGCGTGTGGTCACTCCACATCCTCCTCGCCTCGGCGACTACGGCGTGCGCGAGCTCACGCCGAAGCGACTCATGCGGTTCCGCGCCGAGCTCGAGCGCGCCGGCGTCGGCACCGCGACCGTCGTCAAGGCGATGACGATCGTGCAGTCGATCCTTCGCTTCGCCGTCAGCGAGGAGCTCGTCGAGTACAACGCCGCCGCCGGCGTGACCAAGCCCCGCTACGAGCGCGCCCGCGAGCCGCACATCTTCCTGCCGGCCGAGGTCGAGGCGATCCGCGCGCAGCTCGGACCTGCGCGACCGCACGCTCGTCTCGGTCCTCGCGTACTCGGGGCCCCGGCCCGAGGAGGTCGTCTGCCGCCTCGCCTGGAGCGACGTCGGCGAGCACGCGATCCGCTACCGTCGACACCAAGCGCCACCGCACCCGGCACACGCCGCTGCTGAAGCCGCTGGCCGACGACCTCAGCGAGTGGTTCCTCGCCTCCGGCCGGCCGACCGGCAAGCTGCCCGGTGTTCCCGGCCCACGACGGCGGCTTCTGGAACGCAGGACGACTGGCGCAACTGGCGCAGACGCGTCTGGCAGGGCGAGCCCGAGCGGCCGCGCCGGGACCGCAAGAACCCGACCCCTGCCACGCCCCGGGTGCGCCCCCAAGGGCACGCGGCCGCGAGACCTGCGATCGAGCTACGTGACCCTCCGCGTCTACGAGGGAATCCCGCTCACGCAGATCGGTCGCGAGGTCGGCACGAGCATCCGGATGATCGAGCAGCACTACGCCGGCGTGATCGCCAATTGGGACGGCAAACAGCGCTCCGCGGAGGCCTCGATCCGGGCCGCCAGAAAGGCCTCCATCCGGGCCCCGCGTCAAACTAGTGGACGCGGAGTGGACGCGCTGGCCAATTTGAAGGACTCCTCCGCCTGATGCAAAATCCCTGGAAACAAGCGGAAAGCCCTCTGTCGGACTCGAACCGACGACCCCTTCCTTACCATGGAAGTGCTCTACCAGCTGAGCTAAGAGGGCGCTGGGCGCCCAGCGTAGCGTGTCGGGGCGAGGGGGGCTAGCCGCCGTAGGCGGATTGCAGGAGCGACATCATCGTGGAGGCGCTACCGCCACCGATCGGCGAGCCGCTCGAGTCGGCGAAGCCGATCTCGAGGTGCGGGCCGGTGGAAATGCCGACGATGCCGGGCCCGATGGAGCTCATGACCTGCCCTGCGCCGACGTGGGTGCCGATGGCCAGCTGATCGGCCGGGCCGGCGTGACCGTAGTAGACGTAGCTGTAGCCGTCGAGGGAGCCGTCGCAATGGAGCACGGGCGCCCAGGGGCCGAAGCCGCCGATTCCGTGCAGGACGATCGTGCCGGAGCAGACCGCGTACTCCGGGGTGTTGCCCGGGGCAGAGATGTCGACGCCCTGGTCGGGCGACCACGTGCTGGGCGGCGAGGCGGCGCTCTTGGGCAGCGGGAAGGTGAAGCCGCCGCTGGACACGGGCGGCGAGCCGCTCGAGATGGCCGGCGTGAGGTTGCCACCGCTCGACCCCGAGGACTGATTCGCGCGCGCCGCCAGCGCTGCCTGGGCCGCCTGAAGCTGGGACAGCTGCTGCTGGAGATGGTTCACCTCGGCCTGGGCGTTGGCCCGCTCGCCGGCCTTGGCGGCGCGGAAGCGGGCCACTACGGCCCGCTGGCGCCACAGGCTGGCTTGCGTTTGCGCCAGGCTGTTGCGCTCGGCGACCACCTGTTCGGTCAACGTCTGCTCGCGGACCTCGAGCTTGCCGAGTCGCGTGGCCTCGGCGGCGACGGCGCGCCGGGCGGCGCGCACCTGGGCGATGATGTCGACGTCCTGCTTGCGGACCCGCTGCATGAACGAGATGCGCTCGAGCAGGTCCCGGAACCCGGTTGCGCTGAGCACGACGGTGACGATGTTGGGATTGTCCGACTCGTAGCTCGCCACGAGCTGCTGAGACAGGACCTGTTCGGCGTGCGTCTGGTAGGCCTCGAGCCGAGCCAGTCGGACTCGCGCCGCTTGCAGCTCGGCCTGCAGCCTGCCCAGCTCGGCGCGTTTGGCATCGAGATCGGCCTGGATGCGATCCAAACGGCGGGAGAGCGCGGCGATGCTCGCGCTGAGCTGGCTGATCCGCCCCGAGGCCGCCTTGACCGACCCCGAAAGCGAGGAGACGTGACCCTGGCCGGCGCGGATCTGCTGCTGGAGCCGGCCGATGCTCGCGGCACGGGCTGAGGTCGGGGACGGTTCGAGCCTCGCGATGGCTCCACCGCAGAAGAGCGCAACGAGCGCCGCGCACGCGGCATGGGTGACTGGCCTCCGTCGATTCAGCATCGGTCCTGCGGCGCCCTCAGGGGTTGGCGGCGAGGCACGCCGGTGTCTGCGCCCAGCGGTTCGGGCGCGCGGCACGCTAACACGCCTCCCAGCTTGGCCGTCGCCCCGGACGGCTTTTGCAAGAAAACGTGCAATTAGCAGGATTTCGGACAACAGCCTCGGAACGGCGGCGCAGAGCCGTTCCGCGGACGCCCGGACGGGCCGGCGGCTAGGACCGGGAAACTTCGGCGACCCGTAGGTCGGACGGCGCGCCCTCAGCCCGCAGGCGCCGGGCCCGACCGGACTGCACCCCACCGCCGTCGAGCTTGGCCAGCAACGCGTCTGACACCAGCACCTGGCCGGCCTTCGCCCGTTCCGTGACGCGCGCCGCGACGTTCACATCGACGCCGAGGTAGTCGCCGCCCAGCATGCGGGGCCGGCCCCAGTGAACGCCGGCGCGCATCCGCGGCGAATAGCCGTCGACCACGATGCCGCGGACGGCATCCTGCGCGTCGAGCGCCGCCTCGACCGCCTCCTCAGCGCTCAGGAAGGTGGCCATCAGACCGTCGCCCAGGCGCTTGACGATCCGCCCATCGTGCCGGCTGATCACCGCTTCCACCTCGGTTCCGACCTCGCGCAGCAGCTCGAGCACGGCGGCGTCACCGGCCTGCAGTGCCCAGGACGAGAATCCGACTAAATCGGTGAACAGGAGCGCCATCTCGAGGTCTCCACGGCCGCGGCCGGCCGCCTCGGATACCGACTGCCAGATCTGAAGGGCAGACAGGCCGAGCTCTCTGGCCACGCTCTCGCGGCCAGGCTGGAGCGCCGTGACCCCCCGCGCGATCATCTCGACCGGCGCCCGGCCCGCGGTGGACAGCGGATCGCCGAACTTCTCGTCACCGGGCAGCCGCCGGCGGATCCGACGCGCCGCGGACAGCAGCGCCGGCTCGCTGTCGATCCGCACGACGGCAGCTCGGAGCCGGGCGAGCCGGTCGGCTGGATGCTCGCCGTTAGCCGCGGGGGCCTGGATCTCCTCGCGGCGCCGGTCCTGGTCCGGGGCCATCGCCGCTTCAGGATAGTGAGCGGTCCAGCCCAATCCGCCAGCCCAATCCGCCGGGCCGATGAGTTTTCCTGCGAGGCCCGGTCCTAACGCGGAAAAGAGGACACGGATTGACCGGGTTCCGGTCTAGCGTCCAGAACGATGATGCTCGAGACAACTGATTACCTGCCAGATCGGGTGGCAAATGACAACCACGATGCGGCGATCGCCGTCCGGTCGCTGCGACGCACCTTCAAGGGCGGGATCGAGGCCGTCCGCGACATCGACCTGACGGTGTCCGCCGGCGAGGTGTTCGGCTTCCTCGGCCCGAACGGCGCCGGCAAGACGACGACCGTTCGCATGCTGTGCACGCTGCTGCCGCCGACCGCCGGGAGCGCGAGCGTGGCCGGCCTAGATGTCGTCGAGGACGCCCCCGAGGTGCGACGGCGGATCGGCGTGGCGCTCCAGGAGATCGGGCTCGACCCGGTGCAGACCGGGCGCGAGCTGCTCGAGCTCCAGTGCGGCCTGTACGGCATCACCGGGCAGCGCGCCCGTACCCGCGCGGAGGAGCTGCTCGAGCTGGTCGGCCTGACCGACGCGGCCGAGCGCCGGACCAAGACGTACTCGGGTGGCATGAAGCGCCGGCTCGACCTGGCCACCGCGCTGGTCCATGCCCCCGACGTGCTGTTCCTCGACGAGCCGACCACCGGCCTCGATCCGGCCTCGCGCCTGACCATCTGGGACGAGGTGCGGCGGATCAACGAGGGCGGCGCCACCGTGTTCCTCACCACCCAGTATCTCGAGGAGGCCGACAAGCTCTGCGACCGACTGGCCATCATCGACAACGGCCAGATCGTCGCGGAGGGCACGCCCGAGCAACTCAAGGCCGAGATGGGGCACGACGTCGTATCGGTCTCGGTCGAGGGTGCCGACATTGCCGCCACCGAGTCGGCGCTGTCCGGACTGCCCGGGCTCGAGCGGGTGCTGGCCGCGGCCGATGGCCTTGCTCTGTACGTCGATGACGGACCCGGTCAGATCGCCGAAATCGTTCGCCGGCTCGAGCGCGAGGAGATCCGGACCGGCGCCATCTCGGTCGCCCGCCCATCGCTCGACGACGTGTTCCTCAAGGCGACCGGCCGGCGACTCGAGGGCCAGGAGTCGACCCAGCAAGCGACAGAGGTGAAGCCGTGACCGAGGTCCTCCTCCTGGGCCGCCGCGCGACGCGCGAGATCGTCCGCTATCCCGAGGCGACGATCCCCACCCTGTTCATCCCGCTGTTCTTCCTGGTGGTCAACATCGGCCAGGTCTCGAAGACGTTCCCTAGCTCGACGCCATTCCTGAAGGGCCAGGGCTACGTCGCGTTCCAGCTGCCGGTGTCGCTGATGTTCGCGGTCGCCACCGCCACGTCCGGGCTGGCGCTGGTCACCGAGATCGAGCTCGGCTACTTCGACAAGTTGCTGGTGGCGCCGATCCGTCGCTCGTCGATCATCTTTGGCCGGCTCACCGCCGACCTCGTGCGCGGGATCGCGACCTCCGCGCTGGTCCTGCTGGTCGGCATCGCGCTGGGAGCCCGCATCGCATCCGGGGTGGCCGGGGCGCTCGTGATCATCCTGCTGTCGGCCGGGTTCGGCGTGGCCTATGCGGGTTTCGGGCTGCTCGTGGCGCTGCGGACGCGCAACGTGCAGGCGACCCAATCGAGCTTCTTGCTGTTCTTCCCGCTGCTGTTCCTGACCCCGAACTTCGTGCCGTTCAACCGGCTCTCGCCGCTGATGGAGACGCTGGCGCGGCTCAACCCGGTGAGCTATGTGATCGTCGGGCTGCGCTCGCTGGTCATCGACGGCTGGGACCTCGGCAAGATCGCGGTGGCGGCGCTCGTGATCGTGGGGCTCGGGATCGTGCTGACCGGTCTGTCGCTGCGCGTGATCGCCACCTACGACCGCTGAGCGGCGCGCTCAGCCGCCGGAGACGGGCAGCACAGGCGTGCACGCCGGGCGCTGCGGATCCGCCGAGTCGAGCGCGGTGAGCACGTCGGCGTCGGCGATGTGGTCGTACGGCATCGACAGGTGCTCGCCCTGGTCGAGCGGGCACTGTCGCTGCAGCGTGATGTTGGTGACGTTCGATCCGTTCAGGAACGCCGAGGTGTACGGCGTGACCACCTCGTCGTTTCGCGACTCGATGACCGTGTACGCGACGCCCGGCGCCGTCTCGCCGACGGCGTTCAGGTTGGTGATGAACGGCGAGCCGGCCTCCTGCTCCTGACAGGCCGGGCAATCGGCCAGGACCGCGTTCGAGCCGGGGAAGTAGCTCGCCAGGGTGAACAGCCCGTTGAGGGTCGTGCCGTGATTGGACGGCGCCAGGCCGATCAGGGCGTTGACCTTGGAGGCGCCGCCCAGGTTCTTGATGTAGTAGCGAGGCATCATGCCGCCCTGGGAGTGACCCACGATGTCGACCTTGCTCGCGCCGGTGGCGACCAGGACGCGGTTGACGAATTGATCGAGCTGCCCGGCGGACGCCTCTATCGGTCCGGTCGCGTAGATGCCGAGCGCGCCGCTGCCGTTGTAGGAGCCGTAGTTGAGCGCGAACACGCAGTAACCGTTGTCGTACAACAGCGGCGAGAGCGCCTGCCAGCTGTCGGACATGTCGGCGAACGTGCCGTGGACCAGGATCACCGGGTCGGGATGGGCGGCCGTCGGCTTGCACGACCAGTTGTTGGCGCCGGGCGGGCTCGCGGTCGAGCCGACGTGCGCGTAGCCGTAGATCCCGTTGTAGATGACCGGAAGCGGGCCGGCGAGCGCGGATGGCGCCGTGATGGCGAGCGTGACGAGGGCGAACACGATCGCGGCGACGGCACGGTGGCGCATTAGTGGTTCCTCCCGCAGACAGTTGGACGCCGTCACGAACTTATACCGCCGTTCGCCACGCCTCGCGCCAGCTGACCAACCGTTGCGGAAGGTACGGTTGGGACATGACTCGCGGCCTCGTCGCGAAGTTGAGCGATGTCACCAGACGAGCCGCGAAAGAGGGCTTGCGCCGGCGCGGCTACGACGTGGTTCCGCGCACCTTCGACTCGCCGTTGCCGGACGTCGCCGCGATACCGGAGGGGACGTGGAGACCATCCGAACTGGTGGGAGTCGACCTGCGCCTCGCCGCCGCGTGGACGCTCCTCGAAGACCAGTTGGCGCCGTTCATCGCCGAGTTCCCGGCGGACTTCGAGGTCCGAAACGGCACCTACGAGAGCGTCGACGCCGAAACGCTGTATGCCCTGCTGCGCTGGACCCGGCCCCGTCTGGTGATCGAACTCGGCTCGGGCGCGTCGACGCACCTCATCCATGCGGCGGGTCCGTTCCAGCACCGGATCTTCGACCCGAACCCGTGGGCGGCGACGCGGCTGGGGCCGGTCGAGGGACTGACGGTCACGCCGCTCCGTGCCGAGAACGTCCCGCTGAGCGAGTTCGCCGAGCTACAGGCCGGCGACGTCCTGTTCGTCGACACCACCCACACGGTGAAGACGGGCGGCGACGTGACCCGCATCGTGCTCGAAGTACTCCCACGCCTCGCGAGCGGAGTGCTCGTTCACGTGCACGACATCTTCCTGCCCAACGACTACCCACGGCCCTGGGTCGTGGACCTCCGCCGGGCCTACGCCGAGCAGTACCTGCTCCACGCCTTCCTGCTGTTCAACGACGCGTTCGAGGTGCTTCTCCCGGCGCATGCCTTGGCCGCGTCTGACCCGGAGAGGCTGGGACGCGCCATCCCCAGCTACCGGCCCGGGGATGCGCCGGCGGCGTTCTGGCTCAGGCGTCGCTAGGCCTTCTCGGCCAGCTGAATAGGTCCAAAGGCACGGTTCAGTCGTGCTCGGACGCACCGCAGGGACCGGCCGATGGCGGGGGCAGGATTCGAACCTGCGAAGGCTGAGCCGCGAGATTTACAGTCTCGTCCCTTTGACCACTCGGGGACCCCGCCGCGGCCTTTGAGTCTAACGTCGGTGATCGATTTCGGTGGCTACGCCTGAGGCGAGAGTCGGCGGTGGGCGTGCCTGAAGTGGCTCGCCGGACTCGACCTCGTACTCCGCGTATTTCGGTCCTCCCAGCAAGATGCCGCAGCCGCCGCCAAGCGCGCCCGCAGGGACATACCAACGCCGGCCGTCTCCGACGTGCACGAACAGCGAGTCACAGCGAGTTGCATCGAGGCGCTTCACGAGGCCGCTCCAACTTTGATTGCCGCCGCGCGTCGCGAGCGTCACCTCCCAACGGTTCGAGCGCCAGCACGTCGACGTCTTCACCTGTACGCGGTCGACCCGATCGCCGAAGTCGGCAATCAGATCGACGTCGCTGTTCGTGAACAGCGGCACGTAGACGTCAGCGCCGGCCGAGAACAGCCAGTTGATGGCCGACAACTCGCCCGCGTCGCCCTGCCGCCTCGGTGTCCATGCCAATGCCATGCACGGGATCATACGTTCGACCCCGGACAGAAACCCGCTGCAAATTGCGACAATTCTGCAACAAACAGACGGACCGTGGAAGGATGAGCGGCCAGACTTCGCACGTCACACAGACAACCCCGACCCGGAGTCAAGGAGCGCCACGCTGTCCGCCGTGACCGAGTACCGGGCGATCGCCTCGCCGGCCACCCGGGCCGCCGCGGCCGGCGAAGCCAGCACCCGCCCCACGACGACGGCCAGCGCCACCGCGCTGACCGGATCGCGCACCACGGGCGTGAGCTGCTCCCAACTTGACCGGTACGGCCCGCGCCGCGCCACCGCCCGCGCCAGCTCTCCCACGACGGCACGCCGCGTGCCAGAAGACGCGGCAGCCCCGAGCAACAGCGCGATCGTGCCGTGCGTACGGACGCCCGGGCGCCCCACCCGGGCCGGCAACCCGAACGACTCACCCATCGTCAGACGCACCTGCAGGTCCGGCAGGTTCACGCCACTACGAGCAGCGTTGCCCGGCTCGACCGTGCGCGGGTTGCACTCGATGTACTGCGGCACGCCGTCCGAGTGCATGTAGTCGAGCGTCAGCCCGCCGTGCCACCCGAGCGCCTCGCCCAGCACCACGACATCCCGGCGCGGGACAGGATGATCGACGCCCAGCCGCGCCGCGGCGCTGCCGCCGATCCCGGTCCCGATCTGGACGCTCGTGTGCACGGCGATCAGGCGCCCGTGGTCGAACAGGGCCTGAACCTGCCCGTACTGCCCGCTCGCCGGCTCCTGCGCCATCACGGCCGCCCCCGCACCACCCGCCCCCGCGAGCAGATCCCGCAACGCCGCCCCGAGGGTCGCAGAGTCGCGCACATGCCGAACCCCGCGACCCGCCGTGCTGAACGGCGCCTTCAGCCAGTACGGGAAGGCCAGGTCGGCCACATCGTCAGCACGGCGCACCACCCGCCACCGCGGCTGCGGCAGCCCCAGCGAATCGAGCAGCCGCGCGAACTCGATCTTGCTCTGCACGCGGTCGAACGCCGCCCGGGACGCGACCGCGACCGGCATCCCGTCCCGAAGGCCGCGAACCCGCCACAGCGAACAGCCATGCCTGCTCGTGCGTCGGCAACACGACGTCGATCCGACGCTCGACGACGAGCCCCCCCACCAGCGCCAGCCAGCCACGAGGATCCACCCCCGGCCGCGGACAACGATGGACCGCGCGCACCCACCGGCTGAAGCGGGCCAGACAGAACGGGTCCGGATCGACCACCTCCAGCCAATAGCCGAGCGGCCCGAGGCACGTGATCACCTCGCGCGAGGTAAGGCTCGAGCCCTCGGAGAGCAGTACCCGCATCGCGGCTCGCGCCCGGCCTAGGCCCCGGCCCCCGCCTAACCCAAGAAACGACTACGAGGCGTCACGCAGGCGCTGCGCCTCGGGCAGCGCCTCGAGCTTCTTCAGCGTGTGGTTCTCGATCTGCCGGATCCGCTCGCGGGTGACGTTGAACGCCCGGCCGACCTCCTCGAGCGTGTACGGCCGCTCGCCGGTCAGCCCGAAGCGCATCTCGATCACCTCGCGCTCCCGCTCCGGAAGCGCGGCCAACGCCCGCCGCAGGTTCTCCCGCCGCAGCCGCTCGGAGGCCAGCTCGAACGGCGACTCGGCGGTCTGGTCCTCGACGAAGTCGCCGAGCTCGGACTCCTCCTCCTCGCCGATGGGCTTCTCCAGCGACACCGGCTGCTGGGCCATCCGCAGCACGTCTCGCACCTCGCGCACGTTGGTCTCGAGCTCGGCGGCGATCTCCTCGGAGGTGGGCTCGCGCCCGAGCTGCTGGACGAGCTGGCGCTCGACGTGCACGACCTTGTTGAGCTTCTCGACCATGTGCACGGGGATGCGGATCGTGCGCCCCTTGTCGGCGATCGCGCGCGTGACCGCTTGGCGGATCCACCACGTCGCATAGGTGGAGAACTTGTAGCCGCGCCGGTAATCGAACTTCTCCACCGCGCGGATCAACCCCATCGATCCTTCCTGGATCAGGTCCAGGAACGTCAACCCGCGTCCGAGATAGGACTTGGCGATCGAGACGACCAAGCGCAAGTTTGCCTCGATCATGCGCTGCTTGGCCTGCATGTCGCCACGCTCGATCCGCTTGGCCAGCGCCACCTCCTGCTCCGCCGTGAGCAGCGACACGCGGCCGATCGAGCGCAAGTACAAACGCAGCGAATCCAGACTCGGCTCGACGGTCAGATCGATCTCGACCTTCTTGGAGGGCGCAGAATCCACCCGGGGCTCGGCGGCCGCCGCCGCGCTCGCCTCCACGCTCGAGCCCTCCGACTTGGCCGGCCGGCCGTCGCCGTCGACGACCTCGATGCCCTGATCGTCCAGGTAGGCGTGCAGCTCCTGGACCTGCTCCTTGGATACCTCGGACTCCTCGAGCCACGCCTGGATCTCCTCAAAGGTCAGGAAGCCACGCTCCTGGCCCTCGGCGATCAGCGGTCGCAGCTCTTCCAGCTCCGCAATCGGAGCGTCATCGCTTAAAAGGATCGACTTATCGCTCACTCGCCCCTGAGCTCCTCCCTAACCACGCGCCGACGCCCCCGGGCAACACGGGGCCTCCGGCCCTCTCGCTCTCACTTGTCTCCCAAATGCGCCGGTCAGGAGTGATACCACAATTGGCGCGGTTGTCCAGGAATTACGCCTGGTCGGTCGGATCCGCCCCGGCCGAAGGACGGGTCTGTCTACCCTTTAGGGCGCTGTGGCCACCAACCCGACAGCCAGCATCACGGTCTCCGACGACGTCCAGGCTCGCCGGCCGGCCGTGCAGCTCGGCCTGTCCCGCGTCGGCGTGACCGGGGTGGAGAAGGTGATCCGCATCCAGCAGAACGGCGCCGAGCAGTTGTTCTCGGCTCGCTTCGAGTGCGTCGTCGAGCTCGGCCGTGACCAGAAGGGTGCGCACATGTCGCGCTTCGAGGAGGTGGTCAACGACGCGATCGGCGAGGTCGTCCTCGGTGAGGCGACGTTCAAGGCCGAGACGCTGGCCGAGCGAATCGCCCAGCTCGTGCGAGCCAGGCAGAAGGCGCGTCGCGCCGAAGTCAGCATCGAGGCCCGCTTCCCCGAGCACAAGCCGGCACCGGTGTCGGGCATCCAGACCCAGGAGCTCTACACGCTGCACGGCTCGGCGGCCTGCAGCGAGCTCGGCACCCGCCGGCTGATCGGCGTCACCGCGCAGGGCATGACCGCGTGCCCGTGCGCCCAGGAGCTGGTCGCGGCGAAGGCACGCGATCGCCTCGAGAGCCAGGGCTTCGACCAGGACGACATCGAGAAGATCCTCCAGGCCGTGCCGGTGGCCACGCACAACCAGCGGGGCCTCGGCACGCTGCACATCGGCTGCACGGAGCTGTGCGACGACGAGATCGACGCCGGCACCCTCCTCGCGATCGTCGAGCACGCGATGTCCTCCGAGATCTACGAGTTGATGAAGCGCTCCGACGAGGGGCACGTCGTCGAGAAGGCTCACCGTCGCCCCCGCTTCGTCGAGGACTGCGTCAGGGAGATGATCCGCGGCGTCGTCGACAGCTTCCCGGACCTGAACGACGCCGCGTTCGTCGAGGCCCGCCAGGTCAACCTCGAGACGATTCACCAGCACAACGTGGTGGCCGAGCGCTTCGGCACGCTGGGCGAAGTCCGGCACGAGCTCCACAACGGCATCGCCCCCGCCATCCACACCACCCGGCGGGCCTGGCTCGACGCCGCCCCGTAAGCCCGGCAACGTGCGCGCCGCCGTCCTCACGCACCAGGGCGAGCCGCTCACCACGACCACCCTGCCCGATCCCAACCCCGGACCCGGGCAGCTGCTCCTCAGAGTAGGCGCGTGCGGCGTGTGCCGAACCGACCTTCATCTGCGCGACAGCGAGATCGACGCGACCAAGCTCCCCGTGGTCCTCGGCCATCAGATCGTGGCCCGGACCGAGGACGGCCGGCGAGTCGGCGTGCCCTGGCTCGGCTGGACCGACGGCACCTGTCACTACTGCACGACGGGCCGCGAGAACCTGTGCGTGGGCGCGCGCTTCACGGGCCGTGACATCGACGGTGGCTATGCCGAGCTCACGACAGCCGACGAGCGGTTCTGCCTCCCGCTCCCCGACGAGCTCACCGACGAAGACGCCGCCCCGCTCCTGTGCGGCGGCCTGATCGGCTACCGCGCGCTCCGCTTCACCGGCGACGCGCCCCGCCTAGGCCTCTACGGCTTCGGCTCGGCCGCCCACATGATCTGCCAGGTGGCGGTCTACCAGGGCCGCGAGGTATTCGCCTTCACGAGACCGGGCGACACCCGCACCCAGGCCTTCGCCCACACCCTCGGCGCAAAGTGGGCCGGCGGGAGCGACGAGCTTCCACCCGAGCAGCTCGACGCCGCGATCATCTTCGCCTCCGCCGGCGCGCTCGTGCCGCAAGCGCTCAAGGCGCTGGCCCCCGGCGGCACCGTGGTGTGCGCCGGCATCCACATGTCAGACATCCCCAGCTTCCCCTACGACGATCTCTGGCAAGAGCGGAGCATCCGCTCGGTGGCCAACCTCACCCGCCAGGACGGTGAGGAGTTCCTCGCGCTCGCCCCCAAGGTCCCGGTCAAGACCACCGTCACGACCTACGCGCTCGAAGACGCGGAGCAGGCACTGGCCGATCTGCGGGCCGGGCGATTCGAGGGAAGCGCCGTCATCGTGCCGTGAAACAAGTAGCTACGCTCCAGCCATGCCCCTGATCCCGATGGTGATTGAACGGACCGCGCGCGGCGAGCGCGAGTTCGACATCTACAGCCGCCTGCTGAACGAACGGATCGTCTTTCTCGGCACCCCGATCGACGACACGATCGCCAACCTGATCGTCGCCCAGCTGCTCCACCTGGAGTCGCAGGATCCCGACAAGGACATCTCGATCTACATCAACTGCCCCGGCGGATCGATCTACTCGGGCCTGGCCATCTACGACACGATGCAGTTCATCAAGCCCGACATCCAGACGATCTGCGTGGGGATCGCGATGTCGATGGGCTCGCTGCTGCTGACCGGCGGTGCCAAGGGCAAGCGCTTCTCGCTGCCCAACAGCCGCATCCTGATCCACCAGCCGTCGGCCGGCTTCGAGGGCCAGTCAACCGACATCGAGATCCACGCGCGGGAGATCCTCAACATCCGCCGGCGGATCGACGAGCTCTACGCGCAGCACACCGGGCAGACGGTCGACCAGGTGCACGCCGACATGGAGCGCGACCGGTTCTTCAAGCCCGACGAGGCGGTCGAGTACGGGCTGATCGACCGCGTGATCGATCACCACTGAGGATTTGGGGGCCGCCGGGAAATCCGGTCTCCACACCGTCAGCAGTCCCAAACCACCCACGCCGGATTTCCTCAAGGGAATTCGGCCCAGCGCCCGACCGCAGGCCCAGCCACTCGAGGCCGAATTCCCCGTGCCCCGTCCGGACACGGGTCGCCACCAGGGTCGGGCTATGTGGCCGGCCTGAGGCGGGCTACGTAGCCGGCGCGCGCCGGATCCGTCCCGAGCCCTGCCCGCGCGTCTCGGGCGGCTCGGGCACGGTCGGACGCGATAGGGCCCAGAAGATCATCAGGCCCGCGAACACGAGCATCGCCAGGCCGGTCCACAGGTCGACGTTGATCCCGTTCGCCTTGTTCTTGACCGTGTGGGAGCCGAAGATCCCGAGCGCGAGCAGGATCACGCCGTAGAGGGCGAACACCCCGCCGATCAGGCGGCGGATGTCGAACCGATTCGCCGCGCGCGCGGCCTCGACCTCTTCCTCGTCGCTGATCTCGCGCGGGGCGTCGTCGTCCCCCGCGCCAGGGACTCCGAATGGTTTGTCGCCTGAGCTCACAAGCCCCTCCTAGATGAAGATGATGTTCAGCACGACGAGCAAGGCGATCGCGACACCGCCCAGCAGCGCCGGCGAGCGCCACCACAGCCTGTCGCGCGGGTCGGCGTTGACCTCGCGCTCCTCCTTGCGGGTGAGGCCCCAGACCAGCCCGCGCAGCTCCTCCTCCGGCTTCGGCTTGGTCACGAGCGACACCAACACGAGCACGACGACGCCCGCCACGAAGGCCCAGATGGCCTGCCAGAAGCTCGCGCTCAACGCCGAGCCGAAGTGGAAGATCACGTGGTAGGCGGCCAGACGGTTGACCGCGTAGGCGGTGGCGGTACCCGCCACCAGGCTCCAGAAGCCGCCCCACGCCGTCGCCCGCTTCCAGAACATCGCGACGATGAAGGTCGCGAACAGCGGCGCGTTGAAGATCGAGAACAGCGTCTGGATGTAATTCATGATGTTCGAGTAGCCCTTGGCGATGAACGCGGTGCCTATCGAGATGACGATCCCGGCGACCGTCACAAGGCGTCCGGTGCGCAGGTAGAACGCGGGATCACGGTCCTTCCAGACGTAGTCCTGGAGCAGGTCGTACGTCATGACGGTGTTGAACGCCGTGACGTTCGCCGCCACGCCGGCCATGAACGCCGCGAGTAGACCGACGATCGCGATGCCCAGCATCCCGGTCGGGAAGAACCGGCCGATCAGGTGCGGGATCGCCGTGTTGTACTGGTTCGAGAGGCTCTTGCCGACGCCGACGCCGAGGCCGTGCACCGTGGCCACCGCGATCAGCCCCGGCAGGATGATGATGAACGGCAGGAAGATCTTCGGATACGCGCCGATCAGAGGCGTGCGCCGGGCGGCCGACATGTTCTTGGCCGAGAGAGCGCGCTGGACCTCGGCGAAGTTGGTGGTCCAGTACCCGAAGCTGAGCACGAAGCCGAGCCCGAACACCACCCCGATCCAGCTCGACATGAGCGGGTTCGTCGGGTGATGGATGCTCAGGCCGTGCCAGGCGTGCAGTCCGGCGTTTCCGAGCGTGGACGCCTTGATCCTGTGCTCGAGGCCGGACCAGCCCCCCACCGAGCTCAGCCCGACGATCGTGAGCGGAATCAGCGCCGCGCAGATGATGAAGAACTGGAGCACCTCGTTGTAGATCGCTGACGTGAGCCCTCCGAGGGTGATGTACACGAGGACGATCGCGGCGGCGATCAGGATCGAGCCGCCGACCGGCCACCCGAGCAGCAGGTGGATGATCAACGCGAGCGCGAACAGGTTCACCCCGCTGATCAGAACGGTGGCGATCGCGAACGTCGCGGAATTGAAGGCATGGGCCGGCTCACTGAAGCGCAGCTTGAGGTACTCGGGAACCGAACGCACCTTCGCGCCGTAGTAGAACGGCATCATCACGATCCCGAGGAACACCATCGCCGGGACGGCGCCGATCCAGTAGTAGTGCACCGCCGGCACGCCGTACTGGGCGCCGTTGGCCGACTGGCCGAGGATCTCGAGCGCTCCCAGGTTGGCCGCGATGAAGGCCAGGCCGGTGATCCACGCCGGCAGCGAGCGCCCGGAGAGGAAGAAGTCGAGATCGGTCTTGATCGCCAGCCGGGCGATGAACCCGATGCCGAGAACCACCGCGAAGTAGATCGCGATGATCACGTAGTCGATCGTGCCGGGATGCAATCGCAGCATGAGCCTCTCCTTGGGGAGGCTCTCTACCCGGCGCGCGCGCCAACTAACTCATGCGAGCAATCTCATACGCCGACGGCCGCCTCCACCTTGCTGGACGCCGCCACGTGCGTGACGGGCAGGCCCAGACCGCGCGCCTTGCTCACCAGGTCGAGCTTCAACCAGCGCGAGATGCCCAGTGGCAGCGTCGAGATGATGATCTCGTCGTACTCGCCGAGGTTGACCGCGTCCTGGATCGCGCTCAGCGGCTCGGCATCGCCGACGCTGCCGGTGACCTCCTGCCCCGCCGCCTGCGACAGCTTGGGGAGCGCGACCTCCAGCACGCGCTGCGCCTCGTCGACGCCAGCGTCCTCGGGGTCGACCAGCTTGTGGATCCCGTGGGCCTGCTGGGGGACAACCAGGTGGAACGTCGCGGGTCCGCTCTGGGCCCGCTCCCGCACGGCATCGAGCAGCCCCGGAGTGGCCGCCGTCTGATGGGCGACGACGAGGACGTGGGCCGGCTCTGGCATGACTCACCTCCGAGATGAGATGGACCGGTGCCCCGAGTATTCCACCGCGTAGCGAATGCCACAAGCGGCGTGGAGGCTGCGCTTTGGGAAGAAAACTGCCGCCATGCTGAAGTTTCTTCCCCCACCAAGCGCTTACCCCAGGCGGTATTCCCCCCGCGCCACGATCACCGCCGACCCGCCCACGGTGACGCGCTCGATCGAATCCGGCGAACCGAGCGCCCGCGCCCTCAGCACCGAGCGCCGGCCGATCTCGACACCCTGCACGATCTCGATCTCGGTCCCGAACGGGACGCGCCCGTGGCGCGCGAGGTGCACGGCCAGCGGTCCGGCGGCCGAGCCGGTGGCGGGATCCTCCGCCACGCCCAAAGCGGGTCCGAACATCCGCGTCTTGACCGCCGCCGGCCCGGCCACGGCGAAGCAGTTGATCCCGTAGACGCCGAGCCGTTCGATCGCGCCGAGGTCCGGCCGGAGCGCCGCCACCGCCTCTTCGTCGGGCAACTCCACGTACACGTGCACCGGGCCGTTGCGGTACGCCTCGATCGGGAGGAGCCCGTCGCGCTCGCTCGAAACCCCCAGCGCGGTCAGCAGCGGGCCGCCCGTCTCGAACGGCTCCACCCGCGGGATCGGCTGCTCCATCTCGCCATACACCGGCTCGCCCCCGCCGTCCGAACGCGTCAGCGTCACCGGCACCACGCCGAGCCCGGTCTCGAGCCGCACGACCGGCGAGCCCATCGCCCGGCCGACGACGAACGCCGTGCCCAGGATCGGATGACCGGCGAACGGCAGCTCCACCGCCGGCGTGAAGATCCGCACCCGCACGTGCGCCCCCGCCCCCGCCCCCGAAGTCCGCAGCACGAACACGGTCTCGGACAGGTTCAGCTCCCGGGCCGCCCGCTGCATGACCTCCTCGGACAACCCCGAGCCGTCGGTGAACACCGCGACCTGGTTGCCCTGGAGCGGGACATCGGTGAACACGTCGGCGATCGTGTAGCGGTACATCTTCATGATCCGCGGGCCATCTCCAGCAGCGTCGTCACCGTCGTCCAGTTGCGCGCGGTGGCCCGAACGCCGAGACCGCTGCCCGCCAGCTTGTTCCACAGCTTCGAGCGGCCGATGCCGTCCGGGTGCCATGCGTAGAGCTCCCGACCGATCGCCACCAGCCGTTCGGGCTCGGCACGCAACGCCGCGATCCGCTCCAGCACGGCCGGATCGGGCTCGGCGTCCAGGAAGCTGACCTGGTAGCGCTTCGGGTTCACAGCCACATCGGCCAGGGGGTTGCGGGCCACGACCTCGGCCAGCTCATCTCCCGTGCGCCCGATCACGTCGACGTCGAACCCGAACCGCTCGGCGATCAGCCGCTCGGCCTCGGCGGCGACCTCCGGAGCGGAACCGTCACCGGAAAGCACCACGTTGCCGCTCTGCACGTAGGTCCGGACGTCGTCGAACCCGGCATCGCTCAGCAGCGCCCTCAGCTCGGGCATCGCCACGCGTTTGCGCGGACCGAGGTTGATCCCGCGGAGCAGCAGGATTAATGAGCTTTTGTGGGTCACGTTGCGGGTTACTACGGTCTCCGCTTCGGGTCTTCGCGGATGAAGGTTCGCGCGCAGAGGCCGATGTCATTCTCGCGAGCCGGAACTTGAGCCCGGCGGCAAACTTCCCTCGAGAATACGGAGTCCTGTAATGCGGAAAGCCAAGGACAAGCCCGGCCGGATGTCGGCGCAGGAGACGCTGGAGCTGTGGCAGGAGTACAGGCAGACCGGCGATGCGCGCGTCCGTGACCGCCTGGTCCTCACCTTCGCCCCGATGGTGAAGTACATCGTCTACAAGAAGGCGCGGGAGATTCCCGCCCGCTGCGAGGTGGAGGACTTCATCTCGTGCGGCCTCGAGGCCCTGATCCGGTCGATCGACCGGTATGACCCGAACAAGGGCGCCACGCTCGAGCAGTTCGCGTGGACCCGGATCCACGGGGCCGTGCTCGACGAGCTTCGCCGCAACGACTGGGCTCCCCGCTCGCTGCGCCGCTGGGACCGCGACATCAGCAAGGCCAACGAGCAGTTCGTCGGCCTCTACGGCCGCAAGCCCTCAAAGCAGGAGCTGAGCGAGTCCCTCGGCATCACGACCAAGGAGCTGGTCACCCGCCAGGACGAGATTTCGCGCTCCCACGTTGGGTCGCTCAACACCGTGGTCCTCGCCGAGGACGACACCACGATCGAGCGCATCGACACGCTGCACTCGGAGGACCGCGAGTCAGATCCGGTCCACTCGGCCATGCGCGAGGACGCCAAGTCCCGCTTCCGCGCGGCGTTTGAGCGGCTGCCCGAGCGCGAGCGCAAGGTTGCTGTGCTCCTGTACGTCTACAACCTCACCCTGCGCGAGATCGGCGAGATCCTCGGCGTCACCGAGAGCCGCGTCTGCCAGATCCACGGGCAGATCACCAAGAAGCTGCGCGCTGAGCTCGAGGTCGACGAGGCGCTGTTCTCAGAGGTCGCGTAGCCGGCCCCCGCTGGCCGCGGGCCGCCGGGCGCGGCCGCTAAGACGACCCGAGCCGCCCGCCCACGTCGGGCAGCTCGGCGGTGGCCGCCGCCTCAGCGGCGGCCTGGTTCTCGCGCTTGACCTCGAGCCAGATCTCCTCCCGGTAGACGGGGATCGAGCGCGGCGCGTCGATCCCGAGCCGGACCGTCTGGCCCCGGACCTCGAGGACCTCGATGACAGTGTTGTCGCCGAGCATGATGCGCTCGCCGGCGCGACGGCTGATTCTCAGCATTCGCCGCCGGCGGACGGCGCACCGCCGGTCTCGGGGCCCGCGAACAGCGGGACCCGGAGCTCTGAGCCGGGCGCCTGGTTGATCACCTGCCAGGCCTGACCGGCGCGCACCAGGATGGGCGCCTTCAGGTTGGCGGTGAAGTCCTCGAGCGCCGGCGCGGCACGCACGGTCACGTAGACGTCCATCGCGCTCGCCGCGTCGACCCCGAGCCGCTCGGCGTCCTCGTCGATCACCTCGACCGCGAAGTCGGCGAAGAACCGGTGCGGGTTGGTCAGCGGCAGCGCCAGCGAGGGGTCCTCGAGCGACTGCAGCCAGACGAACGGCGCCTCCGGGTCGGCGGCGATCAGCGCGTAGCGCGACCCGCCGAGCCCGATCAGGCCCTCGGGGAACTCGAGCACGGAGTCGGAGTCGACCTCCATGTGCCCGAAGCGCGAGCTCTCGATTGTCGGCGACACTACGCGGCGGAACTCTAGCCGCTGAGGAAGTTCATCAGCGACTGCTGCACGATGTGGGCGCCTGCCTGCAGCGCCGCGGTCAGGGCCGCCTGCTCGGTCGAGAAGTCGACCTCGGTCTGCGCCATGTCGGCATCCTGGGTGTTCGACAGCACCTGGGTGTCGGAGGCCTGGAGCGACTGGATGCGCGAGGCGGCCATCTGGAGGCGGTCCGTGGTCGCGCCGAGGTTGGCCGAAAGACCGGTGAGCGAGTTGAGGTTGGTGTCCAGCTGCGATAGATCAGACGAGCTGAGTGCGCTCGAGTTGCCCGACTGCATGTCCTGGGCGATGTTGCGCAGCGTGTTCAGGAGCTTGCCGTCGCCGGCCGGAGCGCCGACGGTGCTCTGGCCGGTGCCGAGCACGGCCGCCAGGTTGCCGTTCACGGGGATCGACGTGTTCGGACCGATCGTGCGCATCACCTGGCCGCTGTCGCCGGCGTACGGGTCGGAATTGCCCGACGCGCTGGCCCCGGCCAGGTAGGGCTGGGTGCCGGTGGCGGATCCGGAGAAGATGTACTGCCCGTTGTATTGCGTGTTGGCGTCCTGCTTGATCTGGTCGATCAGCTGGTTGACCTCGTCGGAATCCGCCGCCATGTCGGACTGGCTCAGCGTCCCGTTGGCAGCGCCGACGGTCAGCTCGCGGATCCGCTGCACGGCGTTGGTGATGTCCGACAGCGCGGCTGTGCCCGCCTGGGTCCAGCCGGTGCCGTCGCTCACGTTGTTGGCGTAGTCGTTCAGGCCCGCGAGCTGATTGTTCAGCTGGAGCGACAGGCTCGTGCCATACGGATCGTCGGAGGGCTGGTTGATCTTCTTGCCGGTCGACAGCTCCTGCTGGGTGGTCGAGATCCGGTCCATCGACTGGTTGATGTTGGCCAGCAGGTCCTGCGCGGTCATCTGGGTGGTGATGCGCCCGATCATCAGATACCGGCTCCGACTTGGTTGATCAGCGTGTTGAGCGTGGCATCGATCGCGTTCATGACCCGCGCGGAGGCCTGGTAGGCCTGCTGGTAGGTGATCAGGTTGGTCATCTCCTCATCGAGCGACACGCCGGAGACGCTCTGGCGCTGGTTGCCGATCGCGGTGAGCAGCGACTGGGCGGTCGACTGGGCGCTCTGCGTCGAATGCACGTCTGACCCGATCTGGGTGACGAACGCGTTGTAGGTCTGATCGGCGCTTCCGCCCCGGAGCCCGGCGACGGCCTGGGCCTCGGCCTGCGTGTAGGGCGCGGTGGCGCTGGACACGGTCGGGTTCACGGCGATCGTCGCCGCGGTCGTCCCGGTGAAGAACGGCGGAGCGGTCGCGCCGGCTGGATCGGCGCTCTGGATCGCGCTGTTGACCGAGGTGGCCAGGTTGTTGGCCACCGTGTCGAGCTTGGTCAGGTAGTCCTGGATCTGGCCGCTGTTGGTGCCCGTGGCGGGGTCGTAGGTGTTGAGCTTGAGCAGCGCACCGACCGTCCCGCCGGCCCCGCTCAGGTTGGCCGTGGTCACGTTGTCGGTCAGGTCGACCGAGCTTCCTTTCACGAGTGGCGTCGGATCGGCCACGCCACCGGCCGCGGCGGTCGCCGCCTGGCCGAGGCTCACGTTCACCATGCCGTTGGGCTGGCTGGTGACGGTCACGCTCGAGTACTGCGACAGGTCGTCGATCAGCTGATCGCGCTTATCGAGCAGCGTGTTCGGGTTCAGCCCATTGACCTGGGCCTGGGCGATCTGCGTGTTGAGCGCCGCGATCTGGTTGGCGTCCGAGGCGATCGGCCCGCTGGTCGGATCGGTCAGCGAGTTGTACTGGCTGGTGATCTGAGACTGGAGCGTGGTCAGCTCGCCGGCCAGCGTGTTCAGCCCGGTGGCGACCGTCTGCCCGGCGCCCAGCACGCCCTGGAGCGCGCCGGCGTTGGCCGAGTCGCTGCCGAGCGAATCGAACGCCGACCAGAACGAGCTGAGCGCGCCCGAGATGCCGTTCGAGCTGGGTTCGTTCAGCGCCGCCTGGACCTGGCCGAGCAACGTCGAGGCGGTGTTGTCGCCGCTGGTCTGGGTGTTCTGCGTGCGGTACTGGTTGTCGAGGAACTGGTCGCGAATCCGGCTGACCGTCGTGATGTCGACGCCCAGCCCGACCTGCGAGCCGGAACCGGTGACGCTCGAAAGGCTCTGGATGGTCAGCGGGGTGCGCTCGGTCATGTCGACCGTCTGGCGCGAGTAGCCAGGGGTGTTGGCGTTGGCGATGTTCTGGCCGGTCGTGTCGATCGCCGCCTGAGCGGCCTCGAGGCCGCTCAGGGCGGTGTTCAGGCCGGAGTAGCTCGGAATCGTCATCGCGGGGTCACACCTCGAGGTCGAAGACGCGGTGGCCGGTGACGTCGGCCGGGGTCGTGGCCAGGCGATCGCCGCCGGCGTTGTAGCTCTCGTGTCCGGCTACGCCGGCCAGCTTGAGCAGGTGATCGAGGAAGGCCAGTTCCTGGCCCATCAGCGCACGGTTGACGTGATGCTCGCGCTGGACGGTCTCGAGCAACCCGCGCAGCTCGGAGCTGCGGGCGCCGGCCCGGAGTGCGGACTCGGGATCCATCAGCGTCTCGAGCAGGGCCAGCGTGACCGAGCCGCCAGGCACGCCGAGCCGGACGCCGGCGCGCTGGAGCAGCGCGAGCCGCTGGGTCTCGAGCAGCTGCCGGCGTTGAAGCTCGGCCTGAAGCACGCCGGTGAGCTGCACGACGTTGCGGACGTCGCGATTGCGGATCGCGGCGCCCTGCTCGAGCACCACCTGGAGCAGCCGCCGGGCGGCGAGGAGCTGAGCCTCGAGGTGGGCGATGACCTCGGTCGTGAGGGCGGCGTCGGACTGTGCGTGCAGGACGGGGGCGGTCATGACTGCCCCTTCGTGGTCGAGTTGGCCGCGCCCTGCGGGGTCCCGATCTGCGGATCGATCGCGCGGGCCAGGTTGTCGGCGATGCCGACGCCGCCGGCGGACATGATGCTGTGGGTGAGCGCGGTCGGGATCAGGCTGGCGAACGCGCTGGTGCTCGGATCGGAGCCCAGGATGCCTCCAGAGGACGAGTCGCTGGAACCGCTCGAATCGCTGGAATCGCCGGAGGCGCTCGAATCGCCGCCCGGGCTGCTCACCGTGCTGGCCAGCTGCTGGGTGAGCTGCTGCATGAGGACGTCCTCGAAGCCGAGCGCCTCCTGGTAGGCCTGCTTGGCCTGCGTGTTGCCGTTCCGGATGTCGGCCGGCTCGGACGCCTGGTTGACCGGCGGCAGGCTGGACGAGGTGAGCGCCGGGTCGTAGCTCGTGAGGCTTGAGGCGGGGAGCACGCTCATGGCTTGATCTGGTTGGCGATCGACAGCATCTGGGACTGGTACTGGATCGCCTGGCTGCCAATCGCGTACTCCTGCTGGGCGGTCTCCATCTTGGCCATCTCCGCCCCCAGGTCGACGTTCGAGCCCTCGAGCGCGCCCTGCTGGAGCGTGGTGCCCTTGGCCGCCCGGATCGCGCCGCTCGCCGTGGTGGCGCTGAACACGCTGTCGCCATCGGCCACGAGGCCGCCGGGCGCCGGGACGTCGACGAGCGAGATCTTGCCGAGCTTCTTACCGGCGGCCTCGACGGTGCCGTCGGAGCCGATCGACACCTGGTCGACGGGAACGCCGGCCGGGATCGTGATCGCCGGCTGGACCACCATGCCCTCCTGGTTGGTGAGCTGGCGTTTGGCGTTGAGCTCCAGGCGGCCGTTGCGGGTCAGGCCGATCGAGCCGTCGAAGCGCCGGACCTCGATGAAGCCCGCGCCCTGGACGGCCACGTCGAGGGGCTGGTTGGTCTTCTGGATCGCGCCCTGGGACTGGTCGTGGCCGACGACCTGGGCGGCGCTGCCGGCGCCGGTGGCCACGGTCGAGCCGTAGCTCCCGTTCGAGTAGAGCAGGTCGTGGAAGCCGACGATCGTCGACTGGTACCCCGGCGTGTCGAGATTCGCCATGTCATTCGAGATCGCGTCGAACTGCTGCTGCTGGGCCTCCATCCCGGAGGCGGCGGAGTACAGACCTTCGAGCATTTCTTACTAGCCTCCGAGTGAGCCGACCGACTGCGCGCTCTCCTGCATCGTGCCGTCGATCGTCTGAATCGCGTTCTCGCCGGCCTGGTAGGTCTGCAGCGAGCTGATCATGTGGACCATCGTGGTGACCGGGTCCACCGAGGAGGCCTCGAGCTCGCCCTGCTTGACGTTCCCGGTGGCCCGGCCGCCCGGCGTGCCGGTGAAGTAGTTCTCGCCCTGCTTGGCAACGCCCGTCACGTTGAACGCCCCGAGCGAGGACGCCGGCACGGTGCCCTGGGCGCTCACGGCGATCGTCGCGCCGTTCTGGGAGAGCACCTGGTTGCCCTGGCCGTCGACGAGCTGTCCCTGGGCGTTGGCCTGGAACTGCCCATCGCGCGTGAAACGGATCCCCTGCGGCGTGCGCACGGCGAAGAAGCCCGAGCCGGCGATGCCGAAGTCGAGCGGCTGCCCGGTCGAGTGCAGCGTGGCCGGGGTCAGGTTGGTCACGGGGGCGCCAAGCCGGACGCCGGTGTTGATCGGGCCGACCGTCTGGCCGGTCGCCGTGTTGGCCATGAGCATCGCCCCGAAGTCCTGCTGCACCGACGAATCGGACTTGTAGCCCGGGGTCGAGGCGTTCGAGAGATCGTTGGACAGCTGATCCTCGCGGACCTGCTGGGCAAGCATTCCGGACGCCGCAATGTAGAGGCCGGTATCCATCGTTCCCCGGTAGTCGCCCGTCGGGCATGATCCTTTAGACGTGGATCCCATCGCGGTGGACATTCGTCTGATCCGAGCTGTGCTCGGGGCCGAGCTGCGGGTGGCGCCGGGTCGCGCGCTGATGGCGCGGGTGGTGAGCGTCAACCCCGCCGGGCGCGGGACTCTGAGCATCGCCGGAATGCCGATCGACGCCAAGCTGCCGCCCGGAGTCGAGGCCGGCCAGGACCTGCGGCTGGTGGTGCGCCACGTGAGCCCCGAGCGAGTGGTGCTCGGGCTCTCCGGCGAGGCTGGCGCGGCCGGCGCCGCACCCCCGCCCACGGTCGAGCTGCCGGGCGGCGGAAGCGTCCGGGTGGACGAGCGCGAGGCCTCTCGTCAAGCCCGGGGCGCCGGCAACGGGCGCCACGTCCTCGCCCTGGTCTACGACGCGCCGGCGCTCGGCGCGGTCGACCTGCGCTTCGAGCTCGACCCGCAGTCGCTGAAGGTCGCGGCGGTGCTCGGCGCCGGCGAGCCGCTGGAGCAGGCCCACGATCGGGCGGGCGAGCTGCGCGAGGCGCTGACCAAGGCCCTGGGCCGTCCCGTGACGGTCGAGATCACCCCGCGGCGCGAGCCATTGGACGTCTATGCCTGACCGCGAGCCACCCGAGCGCCGGCGCGCCACCGCCCTGCGCTACGAGGAGGGCCAGCATGCCCCGCGGGTCACCGCCACCGGCGCCGGGCTGGTCGCCGAGCGGATCCTGGCCGCCGCTCGCGAGGCGGGCATCCCAGTGCGCCACGATCCCGCCCTGGCCGAGGCGCTGGCCAAGCTCGAGCTCGGAGCCGACGTGCCGCCGGAGCTGTGGACCGCCGTGGCGGAGACGCTGGCCTGGGCCTACCGGCTCGACGCGCAGGCCGGCGGCGGACCGCGTTAGCCCTCTCAAGCTCGCCAACCGCCTGCCGATAGTTCAGGAAGCCTCTCCCCCTCGGAAGGTGGTTCCCTCGAATGGCACTTCGCCTCACCGGCATACCCACGCCCGATGACGCTGCCGCGGTCGCGGTGGCCCAGTCGGGCAGCGCGTTCGGCGCCCAGCTGCGCGACCAGGCGCGGCTGCACCTGGCCACCGGCCATCTCGACCGCTACGCCACGCTGCTCGAGCGCGCGAGAGACCACGAGGACATCGGCGCGCGCTACCACGCGCGCGTGCTCCTGCTCGAGGAGGGACTCGCCGCGGCGACCAAGGCCGACTCGCACGCGCTGGCCACCCGGGTGTTCGTCGCCGTTGCCCAGGCCGCCCTCGCCGCGCTCGAGGAGGAACCGCGCGAGCCGGTGTTGCTCAACCTCGCCGGCGTCGCCCTGTATGAGCTTTGGAGCCTGGACGCCGCCCACACCCTGTTCAAGGCCGCGCAGCGTCTCGATCCGGGCCTCCCCCATCTCCGGCGCAACCTCCGCGAGCTCGGCCGGCGCCGCAAGGGCACCCGCCCGAACAAGCCGCTCCACGTGGCCGTTCCTGGCCTCGCTGCTCGCGCGCGGAAGATCGCCCCCCAGGCCCGCCCGGCCAAGGACATGACGCTCAGCCTGTGCATGATCGTCCGGGACGAGCAGGAGATGCTGCCCCGCTGCCTGGCCGCCGTGGCGCCGGCGGTGGACGAGATCGTCATCGTCGACACGGGCTCGACCGACCGCACGGTCGAGATCGCCCACGAGTTCGGGGCCAAGGTGATCGAGAAGGAGTGGACCGGCTCGTTCTCCGATGCCCGCAACGTGTCGTTCGATGCGGCAACCGGCGACTGGATCATCTACCTCGACGCCGACGAGGTCCTGGTCAGCGAGGACGTCGCGCGCCTGCGCGCCCTGACCAGCCGCGTGTGGCGCGAGGCGTTCTACCTGGTCGAGACCAGCTACACAGGCGAGCTCGGCGACGGCGCGGCGATCACCAACAGCGCCCTGCGCGTGTTCCGCAACCGCCCCCAGTATCGCTTCGAAGGCCGGCTGCACGAGCAGATCGCCCACAACGTGCCGACCTATGCCGCCGGCCGGATCGAGCAGAGCTCGGTCCGGATCGACCACTACGGCTACCTCGGCGCCGTGCGAGACGCCAAGGAGAAGTCGCGCCGGAACCTGGAGCTGCTGAGGGCCCAGGCCAGCGAGAGCGCGCCGTCCGCCTTCCTGCACTTCAACCTCGGCACCGAGTATGCGGTGATCGGCGACCATGTTTCCGCGCTCGCCGAGCTCGAGGGCGCCTGGAAGCTGGTTCAGGCCGGCGGCGAGGAGGGCAACGACTACGTGCCCGCCCTCGTGCAGCGCCTGGTTTCGTCGATGCGCGCGTGTGGACGTGCCGAGGAGGCGATCGAGCGCGCCGACGACGGCCTGCAGCGCTTCCCCGGCTTCACCGATCTCGTATTCGCGCAGGCGCTCGCCTCGATCGACCTCGGGAACGAGGACGACGCGATCGCCTACTGGGAGCGCTGCCTCGAGATGGGCGACGCCCCCTCCCACTACCTGTCCGCCACCGGCGCCGGGACCTACCTGCCGCGCATCGCGCTGGCCGGGCTGTATACGCGCCGCGGCGAGCTCGAGCGGGCGCGCGAGCTGCTCGCCTGGTGCGTCGCCGAGCACCCCGATTTCATCGGCGTCGTCGAGCCGTACGCGACGGTGCTGCTGCGCAGCGGCGTGACCCCCGACGCGATCATTCCCCAGCTCGAGGCCGAGCTCGAGAGCCTCACCCCGGCCGCACGGTTCATGCTGGCGAGCGCGCTTTACCGCCACGGCGCGATGGCCGCCGCGGAGACCCAGTACCAAGCGGTCCTCCAGGCTCGCCCGGCCAGCTCGCAGGTTCGCGTTCAGCTCGCCGAGACGCTGCTTAACCAGCGCCGCTACGCCGAGGCCGCCGAGGAGAGCCGGCAGATTGACGAGGGCGACGCGTTCGCCGGGCTGGCCACGCGCATCGAGCTGTGCAGCCGGCTGGCCGGCGGCGACGTCGAGGGCGCGGCCGAGGCCATCGCCCGGGCCGCCACGCTCGGCCTCTCGCCGGCCGAGCGGGAGATGTTCGAGGCCTGGCGTCAGCTCGCGGCCGGCGGCGCGGCACAGCGCGGCCTGCCGGTGGCGGCCACGCCGCTGCTCGGAGCGATCCTCGAGACGCTGCTCCGGGCCCAGGACTACGAGGCGTTCGACGCCCTGGCCCCGTTGCTGCGCAGCTCGGCACTCCCCGAGCGCGAGCAGCGCGAGGTGCTGGCCTCGATGTATCTCCAGCAGGGCTTCCTTGGCCCGGCCGCCCAGGAGTGGATGGCGGTCTGCCAGTCCCGGCCCGACGCCCGCGCGCTCGTCGGCCTGGCCCGCGTGGCCGAGCGCCACGGTCAGCTCGAGGACGCCGCGCTGTTCGCCGGCGAAGCGCTGCAGCATGACCCGGCCAACGGGGCCGCTCAGGAGCTGCTGGCCCGTTGCCTACCCGCGTCCAATCCCGGGGTCGCCCTCGCCGCGTACTAGACGACCGCGCACAACTCGATAACCCGGCGCTCAAGTTCTCCGGGACGCGCTCGATTACCTCACCTGAACCGGGAATGAATCCCAATAACAGGTAGGAACCGTCGCATCCAAGGAGGAATGCAATGAGCTTCGACATCGGTTCGGTGGGCCGGACGCCCGCCACCGCGCCCGCCCAGACGGCGCGATCCTCGGCCCCTGCCCCGACCCAGGCCTCTCCGGCCGCGGATACGGTCACGGTCGACACGATTCCCGCCAGCCCCCCGCCAGAGGTCCAGAACGCGATCGGCGTGGCCAGTCAGGCGTACCACAACCTCAAATCAGAGGGCAGCGAGATGCGCTTCAAGATCAACGAGGCAACCGGCAAGCTGACCGTCGAGGTCCACGACGTGCACGGGAACCTGATGTTCACGGTTCCGGCCAGCACGGTGCTGGACGTGGCGTCGGGCCAGCCGCTCTCCCGTCCATCCAACTAGCCGCGCTCTCCAGTCCGGGGAATCGGCGTCGATAACCAAGAAGGCGATGTCCACCCAGCCGCTCAGCTCCAGCACATCGGCCACGAGCTCGAACCAGTACGCGAGCGGTAGCCAGCTGGGCTCGCTCAGCGGCGGCGGGCTGCAGATCACCGGACTTGCCTCGGGGCTGAACACCAACGCCGTCGTCCAGGCGCTGATGGCCGCTCAGCAGCAGCAGGTGACCAACCTGCAGAACCAGCAAACGGGCATCACGGCGCTCAACAAGCAGCTGACGAGCATCCAGACTGCGCTCCAGACGGTGGCCAACGACGCTCAGGCGCTCGGCAACCCCACGCTGTTCGCCAACGCCCAGACGATCAGCTCGACCAACTCGACCCTGGTCAACGCGAGCACGAACGGCAACACCGGCGCAGTGGTGGGGAGCTACTCGATCGACGTGACCCATCTGGCCAGCGCCTCCCAGGAGACGTTCACGTTCAACAGTCCGGCGTCCGGCGATACGGTCACGATCGGCGGCAAGCCCTACTCCCTGGCCGCCAATGCCTCGGCCGACGATCTGGCCAGCGCCGTCAACTCCGATCCGAACGGCACGGTCTGGGCCACCGTGACCCAGGAGCCGACGACATCCGGCGGGCCGGCCACCGTAGTCCTGTCGGACCGTAAGACCGGCGTTCCCACCGCGGACGACCTCGAGCCGACGACCGGCACCAGCCTCACACCTGCCCTGGACGGCCAGGGCCACTCCACCTACATCGCGGGAACCAACGCCCAGTACTCGATCAACGGCGTCGCCGCCCAGTCCACGTCGAACACGATCAGCGGCGCGACCGTGAGCAACCCCACGACGGGCAGTCCGGGCGCCAGCGGGACGATCCCCGGCGTGACGGTCAACCTCAACGGCTTGACCGGATCGACGCCGGTGACCATCACCGTCGGTGCGCCGGCGCCGAGCACGCAGAACATCCAGACCGCGGTCCAGAAGTTCATCACCGACTACAACTCGGCGATCACTCAGATCCAGACGCAGCTCAGCCAGACCCCCAGCTCCAGCGATCCGACCCAGGGAAGGCTCTACAACGACAGCGACCTCAACCAGCTGCTGTCCAGCATGCGCCAGATGATGGCGTCCACCGTCGGCAATCCCAACCTGCCCGCCTCGATGAGCAGCATGCTCAACGCGGGCATCAGCACCGGCGCCACCACCGGCACTGGCTCGGTCTCCCAGAGCGCGCTGTCCGGCGATCTCACGCTGGATACCAATGCGCTCAGCACCGCTCTGACCAACGACGCAAGCGACGTCAAGTCGATGTTCACGAGCTGGTCGATCGAGTTCTCGAGCCTGGTCAACAACGAGGCCGCGGCGGGCGGGACGATCAGCGTGCGGATGCAGTCCGAGTCCACGCAAAGCAGCTTCCTCTCCACCCAGATCCAGAACCTCAACGCGGCCAACCAGATCAAGCAGAGTCAGCTGGTGCAGGAGTTCGCTGCGATGGAGGCCGCCCTCTCGCAGAACCAGTCGACGGCCAGCTGGCTGACCAGTCAGCTCGCCGCGCTGCCCACGCCGTAGCGCCCCGCCCGCTTCTCCCCGTGCCGAGGACCCGGCGGACCGACCGGAGCGTCCAGACGGTCGAGCCGGCCCGCGCCTCAGTCGAGCGCATCGACCCAACAGGTGTCAGCACCCACACAACAGATGCGCGCCTTGACTCAGCAAATCGGCTCCGCGGCTCAAGAGCTGGCCACAACGGCCGAGCATCTTCAGAGACTGGTATCCCCAATTCACCCTGTGAGAGAACGCCCCCTATGACCACACTCGCCACGCCAAATGCCTACCGGGAGAGCGCGGTGCTCAGCGCCCCGCCCGAGATGCTTGTCGTCATGCTCTACGACGGAGCGCGGAGATTCCTCTTCCAGGCGGGCGTGGCGATGCGGGCCGGCCAGATCGAGCTGACCAACCGCAAGCTCCGGCGGGCCGAGGACATCATCCAGCACCTGCGGGACGCGCTGGACATGGAGCAGGGGGAGATCGCCGCGAACCTCGAGTCGATCTACGTGTTCTGCCTGCGCCAGCTGCGCCAGTCGCGCTTCGACAAGGACGCGGGCAAGCTCGAGCACATCAGCGGGCTGCTCAGCCAGCTCCGCGAGGCGTTCGCCGCGATCGGCGGGCAATGAGCGGTTCGGACGCCGCCCCGTACGAGACGCTGGCGCGCAACCTCGAGCGCGAGCTCGAGCTGATCGGCGACGGCTCGCTCGATGAGCTGGCCGCCGTCCAGGCCGAGCGGGCGGCGTTGATCGAGAGCCTGCCGGCCACTCCGCCGGCCGGCGCCCGCCCCGCGCTCCAGCGCGCCGCGCTGATGAACAAGCGCGTCGAGATCGAGATCCGCCGCCGGCGCGAGGCCGTGATCGCCGAGTCCGCCAACGTGGAGCGGGTCGGGCGAACCGCACGCGGCTACGCGCCGCCGGTGGAGAATCGCCCGCACGTCCAGGCCACCGCGTAGCCGCCACCGCGTTACCCGCCTCTCCGCCTCACCGCGTGGGCGCCACCGCGCACACCGCCACACCGCCACACCGCCACACCCGCCCTCAACCGATTAAAGGTTTCGGCGAAGCGGTCGATTTGCGGGCCATATGCGGCTCGTTCCAATTGCCACACTTCCAGAAGACGCCCGGCTCGCGCGCGACATCCTGACCGGCCGCGACGCGGCTCCGCTCCTGCGCGCCGGCGTGACGCTCAGCGCGCGCTTCGTCGACCACCTTCACCGCGCGGGCATCCAGGCCGTGTGGATCGAGGACGAGTACGGCCGCGGGATCGATCCGGTGCCGGTGCTCAGCGCCCAGACACGGGCGCTCGCCACGCGCGTGCTGGCCGCGCTCCACGCCGAGTCGACCGAGGCGGTGGCCCACGGCCGCACGCTTGACCCGGAATCCACCGACGAGATGAGCGACGTGGTCGACGCGATCCTCGAGGAGATCGAGGAGCACGACGGCAAGGCGGTCGTGCTCGCCGATCTGTGCGGCGCGGGCGCCTACGACCTCCAGCATGCGATCGACGTGTGCGCGCTCGGCCTGTTGATCGGGCGCCGCCTGATCATCGAGCACGGCTGGCTCGACTACAAGGGCGAGCGCCAGGACGACCGCCACGAGGAGCGGCTGTTCCGGCTCGGGATGGGGCTGATCCTGCACGACATCGGCAAGCTCGCGATTCCTGAGGCGATCCTGCACAAGCCGGGCCGGCTCAGCGAGGAGGAGTGGGAGATCGTCAAGACCCACCCCAAGGCCGGCGCCAAGCTCGTGCGCGACACCGGCGTGTGGGACCCGCTCGTCCAGGCCTCGATCCTGCGCCACCACGAGCGCTGGGACGGCACCGGCTACCCCGAGGGCAAGGGCGGTACCGAGATCCACGAGATGGCGCGGATCGCCGCCGTGGCCGACGTCTTTGACGCGATCACCTCCGAGCGCGTGTTCGCCGCCGCCCGCCCCACCCACGTGGGCGTGCAGACGATCTTGGCCGGCGCCGGCACCCAGTTCGACCCGGTGATCTGCGACCTGTTCGCCCGGCAGGTGGCCCCGTTTCCCCCCGGCATCGAGGTCGAGCTGACAGACGGCCGTCGCGCGATCGTGGTCAGCGTGGCCGAGCACCAGCTCGACCGCCCGGTCCTGCGCGTGATCAGCGGTCCGGGCGCCACGTTCGACGTGTCGCTCGCGCAGGACCCGAGCATCCAGATCGCCGCCTGGAACCCGCTCCCCGACGCCGCCGTTCAGGCCGCCTAGCGGCCACGGCGTTAGGGCCCGCTCAAGGTTGTCAGGCGGCTGACCGATCAACAAGGCGTCTAGCCCCCTGAAAGGACCGAAACCCCGTGTCATTCCTGTTCTCATCCGTGCGCCGCCAGTTGATCGGCGCGTTCGTGGCCGTGTGCCTCGTGTTCGTCGTCGCGCTCCTGATCGGCTGGTCGAGCATCGGCTCGGTCGACAGCAAGGTGCAGTCCGGTGCCAAGCAGCTGCCGACCCTCGAGAAGGCCACCGGGCACGCGCGTGACATGGTCGGCTCCGAGCTGGGTTCGGTCCTCCAGCCGAGCAACATCGCCAACCACGAGGGCGACGTCCAGACCTTCGAGCAGACCGTCCAGCAGCTCCAGGCCTACGCCACCACGCCGGCCGCCAAGTCCGCGATCAGCACGGTCAACGCCAAGCTCGCCGCCTGGCAGGCGCTCGACAACCAGGTCATCGCTTTCGCCAAGGCCCACAAGACGGCCGCCGCGACCAAGATCGCCAACAGCGCTGCAAACACCGCCGCCGACGACCTGACGACCGCGGTGCAGAACGCCAGCAAGTCGATCTCCGACGCCAACACCAGCGCCGCCAACTCCACGGCATCTAGCTCCAAGACGCTGATGCTGGTGATCGCGCTGCTCGCGCTGGCTGCGGCCGCCGCGATCGCGTTCTTCCTCTCGCGTGACCTCAGCCGCCGGATCGCCAAGGTACTCAAGGGCATCGACAGCCTCGAGGGGCACTGCATGGCCGGGCTCGGCGAGGCACTCGAAGCGATGGCCCACGGCGACCTTACCCACGAGGTCGTGCCGCAGACCACGCCGATCGAGACCTCCCGCGTCGACGAGATCGGGCAGCTGACGCACCAGTTCAACCGGATGGTCGCCAAGACCCAGGCCAGCGTCGGCGCCTACAACGAGACGCGTCACAAGGTGGCCGGCATGCTGCGCGAGATCGCCGGCAACGCCGAGCAGCTCAGCCTCGCGTCCCAGCAGATGGCCAACACCTCCGAGGAGGCCGGACGCGCCGTCGGCGAGATCGCCCAGGCGGTCGGCTCGGTGGCCGCCGGCGCCGAGGACCAGGTCCGCTCGATCGCCGAGGCGAAGATCCTCACCGACGAGGTGGCGATGGCCTCCCAGGCCTCGGCCGACGGCGCGCGGCAGACCACCGAGGCCGCCACCGAAGCGCGCAACCTGGCCGAGGAGGGCGCCGAGGCGGTGGCCCAGGCCACCCAGGCGATGGACGCGGTGCGCAGCTCGAGCGCGGAGGCCAGCACCGCGATCCGCAAGCTGGACGCCAAGTCAGAGCAGATCGGCGAGATCGTCGACACGATCACCGGCATCGCCGAGCAGACCAACCTGCTGGCGCTGAACGCGGCCATCGAGGCCGCCCGGGTCGGCGAGCAGGGCCGCGGCTTCGCGGTCGTCGCCGAGGAGGTCCGCAAGCTGGCGGAGGAGTCGCAGTCCGCCGCCTCCTCGATCGCCACCCTGATCCAGGAGATCCAGCAGGAGACCCGTCACGTGGTCGACGTCGTCGAGGATGGCTCGCGCCAGACCGAGGACGGCGCCACCACCGTCGAGCAGGCCCGCGAGGCCTTCTCGCGGATCTCGGCCGCCGTCCAGGACGTCGGCCAGCGCGTGGAGCAGATCGCCGGCTCGATCAACGAGATCGCGAGCGCGGGCAGCCGCGTCCAGGACAGCATGACCTCGGTGGCCGCGGTCGCCGAGCAGTCGAGCGCCTCCTCGGAGCAGGTGTCCGCCTCGACCCAGCAGACGAGCGCCTCGACCGAGCAGATCGCCGCCTCAGCCGTCCAGCTGGCCAATACGGCCGAGGAGCTCGAGCGGCTGGTCGCGCAGTTCACGCTCGCCTAGTTCGCTCTTCCGATCCAGGCAATTTCGCGCCGGGTGCGGGTCCTCGTGGCCCCGCCCGGCGTGACTCGTTAACGGACGCGTTCGTGGGGCCGCCTGCGGCGGCATCCGGGAAATCCGGCTCGGCACCGTCCGTCGTCCCGAATCTCCTGCGCCGGATTTCCTTAAGGCAATTCGGCCCCGTTGCTGAACGCCAGCCTGGCCTCTCGAGGCCGAATTGCCCGGGGCCTTGTACCCCGTCCGGACAGGTCGCGCGGCCGCCCGGCGGTGCACGGATGCCCGCCGGAACCGGCCCCATGGATGCCAAGCGCAGCGCGGCCCCAAAAACACGCGTCCGGCCCCCTAAAGGATCGGGCCCGGAGGCCGATTCATGGAGAGACTCGATGGATCGGGTCGTGTTCTAGCCCAAGGAGGGCGAGCCAATTTCGGTTTCGTAAATGTCCCTCCTTGACACCACCCAGCAAGCCCTCGAGTCGGCCATGAGCGGGTCAGCGATGCGCAACACGCTGCTGACCAACAACCTGGCCAACGTCGACACTCCCGGCTACCAGCCCGAGGACGTCAACTTCCAGTCGACGCTCCAGGCGGCCATCCAGTCCGGCTCGCCGGTCAGCCAGGTCAGCTTCCAGCCTTACACCGTCCAGCAGGCCGTCGGCCCTGACGGCAATGGGGTCAGCCCCGAGCAGCAGCAGGCGGAGCTCTCACAGAACGGCCTGCTCTACGAGACGCTGACCCAGGTGGCCGCCCAGCGCGAGCACATCCTTCAGGACGCGATCGGGAGCGGGCAGTCCTGATGTCCTTCTTCGACGCGATCAGCATTGCCGCCAGTGGCCTCACCGCCGAGCGCACGCGCATGGACGTCACCTCCGAGAACCTGGCCAACGCCGACACGACCCAGGGCGCCAACGGGCAGCCCTACCAGCGCCAGGAGGTCGTCCTGCAGCAGAACGGCGGCGGCTTCAGCGCCGCGCTGTCCGGCGCGATGGGCGCATCGGCCCCGGCTGCTCCGGTGGCCGGCGGCGTGTCGGTGACCGGGATCGTCGCCGATCCGACGCCCGACCAGTCGGTCTACGACCCGGGCAACCCGGCGGCCAACGCGCAGGGCTACGTGAAGATGCCCAACGTCAACCCGGTCAACGAGATGGTCGACATGATCGACGAGTCCCGCTCGTACCAGTCGGACGTCACGGCGATGAGCACCGCCAAGCAGATGTTCGAGAAGACCCTGGATCTGCTCAAGTGATTCCGGCGATCTCAGGAGCCATCGGGCCACTCGGCCCCAGTGAGTGGAGCGTCGGCTCGGTCGGGTCGATCGGCCAGGGCGGGACGGGCGCCGATTCGACGGTGAACGGCGCGAGCGGCGGGAGCGGCAGCTTCGGCAGCGCGCTGACCGGCGCGATCAACTCGCTCGAGACGACGCAGGCCAACGCTACGGACGCCTCCCAGCAGCTGGCCACCGGCCAGCTCACCGACCCCACCCAGGCCATCACCTCGGTCGAGAACGCCTCGCTCGCGATGGACCTCGCCTCTCAGATCCGCACCAAGCTCACCGAAGCCGTCAACACCGTCTTCCAAACCCAGGTCTAGTCCCCCGCCCGCCAAATGGACATCCGTCAATTCATCTCCAAGCTGACGCCCAAGGGCTGGGCCATGATCGGCGGCTCGGTCGCCGCGGCCATCGTGTTCCTCATGGTGGTCATGAACTTCGCCTCGGCCAAGAGCTACTCGACGCTGGAGACCGGGCTCGACCCGGCCCAGACGGGCAAGATCACGAGCGCCCTCGACGCCAAGGGCATCGGCTACCAGATCCAGAACAGCGGCACCGCGCTGGCCGTCGACTCGAGCCAGGTGAGCCAGGCGCGGATCGCGCTGGCCACCGCCGGCCTGCTCGGCGTCGGCAGCACACAGCCCGGCTTCGAGCTGCTCAACGGCTCCCAGCTCGGCGCCTCCAACTTCCAGCAGCAGGTCACCTACCAGCGCGCGCTCGAGGGCCAGCTCGACCAGACGATCGAGCAGATCCAGGGCATCGACTCGGCCACGGTGAACCTCGTCCTGCCCAACCAGCAGGACCAGCTGTTCGGCGACAACACCCAGACCTCGAGCGCCTCGGTGCTCCTGTCGGACTCGGGCAGCCTGGACCCCAGCGCGGTCAAGGGCATCGCCGAGCTGGTCGCCTCGAGCGTCCAGGGCCTGTCCGACCAGAAGGTCACGATCACCGACTCGAGCGGCCAGCTGCTGTGGCCGAGCTCCGGCTCCAGCGCCGACGGTGGCTCCACCTCCAAGCAGGGCGCCGAGAACCAGTACGACGCGCAGATGGCCGCAGCGGCGACCGGGCTGCTCGCCCAGACGCTCGGCCCGGGTAAGGCCCAGGTCGTGGTCAACGCCGACGTCAACGCCAACCAGGCCACCTCGGACACGCTGACCTACGCCAAGAAGGGCGTGCCGCTCACCCAGCAGACCCAAACCGAGACGCTCAAGGGTGCGGGCGGCACCGCCGGCGGCACCGCGGGCACGATCCCGACCGTCGCCGCGACCGGCGGGAGCAGCAACTCGAACTACAACAACAAGACGGCCAACACGACCTACGGGGTCGACAAGACCGTCACCCACAGCGTGATCGCGCCTGGCGCCGTCAACAGCCAGACGGTGTCGGTGCTGGTCGACAAGTCGGTCCCGGCCTCGGCCCTCCCGGCGATCCGCAACGCGGTGGCCGGCGCCGTCGGCCTGAACGCCAAGCGCGGCGACGCGCTGTCGGTCTCGCAGATCGCCTTCGCCAAGCCGGCCTCGACCGCGACGGCCAGCCCCACCTCCCCCACCAAGATGCTCGGCTACGCCAAGTACGCGGTGGTGGCCATCGGCGGCCTCCTGTTCCTGTTCTTCATGCGGCGCAACCTCAAGCGGCGCGAGCGCGAGGTGTTCGGCGGCCAGCCCACGTGGCTGCGCGAGCTCGAGACCCCGCGCCCGCTCGCCGCACTCGCCGCCGGCGGCGAGGACGCGCCCACCGAGGTCCAGCGGCTGCGCTCGCCGGTCAACATCCCCAAGCGCCAGGTCGAGGAGCTGGTCGAGCGCGACCCCGATCGCGTGGCCCAGCAGGTCCGGGCCTGGATGCAAGAGGACTAGGTCGGGCGCGGATAGGTCACGATGGCAGCCGAGCTCGAACCGTTCACCCAAGCCGGTCCGCCCGCGCACGGCAACCACCCGAGCGCGCCGGTCAAGCGCCCGGCGATCAACGGCCGCAAGAAGGCGGCCGTGTTGCTCGTCTCGCTCGGTCCCGACCGGGCGGCCGAGGTGTTCAAGCACCTGCGCGACGAGGAGATCGAGAGCCTGTCGCTGGAGATGGCCAAGCTCCAGCGGGTCGACCCGCTGACCACCGCCACGGTGCTCGAGGAGCTGGCCGCCACCGTCCAGGCCTACGACTCGCTGATGGCCGGCGGCGTCGACTACGCGCGCGAGGTGCTCGAGCGGGCGCTGGGACCCGAGCGGGCGCTCGAGATCATCGGGCGGCTCTCGAGCGTGATCGAGATGCGGCCGTTCGAGTTCTTGCGCAAGACGCCGCCCGAGCAGCTGGTCACCTTCCTGCGCAACGAGTCACCCCAGACGGTGGCCCTCGTCGTAGCCAACCTGCACACCATGCTCGCCTCCCAGGTGCTCTCGCACCTGCCCGGCTCAGAGCAGGCCGACATCGCGCTGCGCATCGCGAGGATGGGCGAGACCAGCCCGGAAGTGGTCAAGCAGATCGAGGCCGTGATGAAGAAGAAGCTCGACAGCGTCGTGCAGCAGGAGTACTCCTCGGCCGGCGGGATCAAGTCGCTGGCCGAGATCCTCAACCGCGCGGACCGCTCGACCGAGCGCAACGTGCTCGACGCGCTGACCGAGTCCGACGAGGAGCTCGCCGCCGAGGTCCGCCGCCTGCTGTTCGTGTTCGAGGACATCGTCAAGCTCGACGACCGCTCGATTCAGCTCGTGCTCCGCGAGGCCGACCAGAAGGACCTCGCGCTCGCCCTGCGCGGCGTCAACGACGACGTCAAGGAACGCATCCTGTCCAACATGTCGGAGCGTGGCGCGACCATGCTGGTCGAAGAGATGGCCTATATGCCGCCGCAGCGCAAGCGCGTGGTCGAGGAGGCCCAGGGCCGGATCGTCGCGATCGTGCGCAAGCTCGAGGAGGCCGGCGCGCTGGTGCTCTCGCGCGGCGAGGAAGACGCAGTTGTCTGACCACTCGGCTACGGCCGCGACATACGCCTTCCGGCAGCTCGACGCCGCCGCGGCGGAAGCGTCCGGCGGGATCGCCGACGTGCTGTCCGCGGTTCGGGCCGAGGCCGAGCAGATCCGCGCGCAGGCGTGGGCGGCGGGCGAGGCCGAGGGCCGCGCCGCCGGCCTGGCGGCGGCCCGCGCCGACGCCGCGCCGGCGATCGCCGCGCTGGGCGCCTCCGCCCAGGCCATCTCCGACGTACGCGCGCAGGTGATCGCCGAGCTCGAGGCCGATGCGGTCGAGCTGGCGCTGCGACTGACCGAACAGATCCTGGCCGGGGCGGTCGCGATCGAGCCCGAGCGCGTGCTCGACGTGGCCCGCAACGCGCTGCGCCACCTGATCGACCGGCGGCGGGTCACGTTGGTCGTCAACCCCGAGGATCTCGAGCTGGTCGGCGAGTGCGTGAACCAGCTGCAGTCGGAGCTCGGCGGGATCGAGCATCTCGGCGTGCAGTCCGACCGCCGCGTGGCCCGCGGCGGCGTGATCGCCCGCACCGACGCCGGCGACATCGACGCCGGGCTCGACACCCAGCTGGCCGAGGCCCGCGAGATCGTCGCCGCCGCCCTCGAGCGCAAGCCGACCGATGGCGAGCCGACCGATGACGACTGACGCGCCGGCGGGGATTTCCCAGCCTGGCCGCCTGTCCCGGGTGATCCACGCCGTTCAGGAGGCCGACCTGTCCCGCCGCGTGGGCCGGGTCTCGGACCTGATCGGCCTGATCATCGAGGCCACCGGCGTGCAGGTGGAGATCGGCGAGGTGTGCATGGTGGGCGACGGGCGCGACCGCATTCCGGTGGCCTGCGAGGTCGTCGGCTTCCGCGGCGGGCGGACGCTGCTCATGCCGCTCGGCGAGCTGCACGGCATCGGCCCGGGCACCGCCGTGCACCCGACCGGCGGCCCGTTCCGGGTGGCGGTCGGCGAGCCGCTGCTCGGGCGCGTGATCGACGGACTGGGCAATCCTCTCGACGGCTTCGACGTGCCCTCCGATGTTTCCTGGCGCAGCACCCAGGGCGCTCCGCCCGATCCCTTGACCCGCCCGCGGATCGCCGACCGGGTATCGCTGGGCGTACGCGCTTTGGACACGCTGGTGCCCTGCGGGCGCGGTCAGCGCCTCGGCATCTTCGCCGGCTCGGGCGTCGGCAAGTCGTCGCTGATGGGCATGATCGCCCGGTCGACCTCAGCCCAGGTAAACGTGATCGCGCTGGTGGGTGAGCGAGGCCGCGAGGTGCGCGAGTTCATCGAGCGCGACCTGGGGGACGCCCTGGCGCATTCGGTCGTGGTCGTCGCCACCTCGGACCAGCCCGCGCTGGTGCGGATCCGGGCGGCGTTCACCGCCACCGCGATCGCCGAGCACTTCCGCGACCAGGGCAAGGACGTGATGCTGATGATGGACTCGGTCACGCGCTTCGCGATGGCCCAGCGCGAGGTCGGGCTGGCCATCGGCGAGCCTCCCGCGACGCGGGGCTATACGCCCTCGGTGTTTGCCTTGCTGCCCCGCCTGCTCGAGCGCGCCGGCACCAGCGCCACCGGATCGATCACCGGCCTCTACACGGTGCTGGTCGACGGCGACGACATGAACGAGCCGATCGCCGACGCCGTGCGGTCCATTTTGGATGGGCACGTCGTCTTGACGCGATCTCTGGCCCACTCGGGCCACTACCCGGCCATCGACGTGCTGCAGAGCGTGTCGCGGTTGATCGGGGAGATCGTCACGCCCGAGGTCCGCGAGGCCGGTACGCGGCTGCGTAGCGCTCTCGCCGCCTACCGCGAGAAGGAGGACCTGATCTCGATCGGCGCCTACCAGCCGGGGACCGACCCGCTCCTCGACGCCACGATCGCGCTGAGGCCTCGCATCGACGGCTTCCTGCGCCAGCGGGTCGACGAGCCGAGCGTGGTCGACGACGCCGACGCCACGTTGATCTCGCTGGCCGACGAGCTCTCTCGCCGGCCCGGCATGGCGTCGGAGGTGCTCGACGGTCCGCCCGGGGCACCGCCTGGATTGCCGGCGCGCCAGCCCGGCATGGCCGCCCCCGCCAACGCCGGCCTGGCCATCCCCGGCCTCACGCTCACCGCCTGATCGCTTGTGGCTCGCTAGTGGGCGACGTCGATCACGACTCGCGTCGGGTTCGTCAGGCGGAACACGCGGAACCCGGTCATCTTGCGCAGGCCCAGCCCGAACGACACGGTTCCCTCGAAGTCGCCCGCCTTCTTGACCTGAAGGAGATTCGGGCACCGCGGGGTCAGCGTGCCGGTCAGCAGGTTCGTGCCGCGGTTGTCGTGACCGGCGGCCAGGTTGAAGGCGACGCGTATGCGTTTGGCCCCCAGCAGCGAGACGGGGCGGCCCGACGGGTCGGCGACGATCCGGCCCACGTATCGCGCGTCGTAGCCCGGGGTGGCGAAGCGCGCCCGGATGACGAACCGGTCAAACGTGGCGTGGCATCCGGTCGCCGCGTCGAACAGCTCCGCCGCGTCGCCGCGCGGGGGCGCGGTCTTCGGCGCCGTGGTGAATGGGGGCAACGCGACCGCCACGGACACGACGCCGAGCAGCACCCCCTTGGGAAGAAACTCCAACATAGTCGTAGTTTCTTCCCAAGCGCCCCACTCGGACAAGTGTCCAGGCGGCTTAGGGCCGGACGGACCCGGCCGACTACAGGGCCATGAACGGATCCTCGTTCCGCTTCCGACTCGAGCGAGTGCGCGCCCTGCGCGAGCGTCGTGAGGACGCCGCCAAGGAAGAGCTCGCCGGCGCCATGCTGCGCCACCGCCGCTGCGAGGAGGAGGTGCAGGCGGCTGCCACGCGCATCGCCAACGCCCGCGCCGCTCAGGTCGACGCCGCCCGGCTGCCGATCAGCGCGACCGACCTGGTCGCCCGCCAGGCGTACCTGGAGCGCGCCGAGCGCGCCCACCATGCCACCCGGCAGAATCTTCAGCGTCACGAGTTCGAGCTGGCCCAGCGTCGCGAGGCGCTGACCCAGGCCGCCCGTGACCGCCAGGCGCTCGAGCGCCTCAAGGAGCAGCGTCGCGCCGACCACGACAAGGAGCTTGCTCGCCGCGAGGGCCTGATGCTCGACGAGATCGCGCTCAACGGCTTCCGGAGGAACGCGGCATGACCCCGTCACTCGCCGCTGCCCTTCCGGCAGCGCCCGCTCCGAGCGCGGAGGCGCTCGCCCAGGCGAGCACCGACACGCCGGCCGCCAGCATCGGCCCACCGGGCCCGCCCGGCGCGCCGCCCGGCTTCGCGAGCGTGCTCGACGACCATGTGGCCCGGACCGCCGTTGCGGAAGGCCAGAACAAGAGCGCCGGTGGATCGGCGTCGGCGGCGAAGGCTGCCGCCCAGCCCTCCGCCGATGGCGCCCAGGGTGCCGCGCAGGATGCTGCCCAGGCTCTGGCCGCCACCGTGGCCGCCGCGCTGAACGCGACCGCCCAGGCCGCGCCGGCTCAGAGCACGTCGGGCCAGGGCACTCAGGCCGGCGCCGCGCCCGCGCAGAGCGCCACCACCCAGCAGGCGCCCACCGATTCCGCCCAGGCCGCGGCGACGCCGGCTCCCGGCGTCGACCAGGCGATCGCCGCCGCGATCACGGCCGCCACCGCGCAGGCGCAGCCCGCCACCGCGCAGACCCAGGCCACCACTTCTTCCGCCCCGAGCGCGTCCGCGCCGATCCCGGCCGCCACACCCGTGGCGTCCACCCTGACCGACACCCCGGCCGTGCCAGGCACGGCCACCCTGACCGACACCCCCACCCCGAGCGAGAGCCCGGCGGCGCCCGACGCTGCGTCGCCGGCGCTCTCCGCTCCCACCACCCAGACCGCTGCGGCGGGCACCCAGCCGGCCCCGGCGGCCGCTCAGCCGGCTCATACCGCGCCGCAGACCGACGCGCAGGCCGCAGGCGGCCACCGCCGCCACCCAGACCGCGGACCGGCGACCGCCCCGCAGACGAACGCGACCGCCCCGCAGGCGAACGCGACCGGCCAGCCGGCCCCGGCCGACGCGCCCCGCCACGACAAGGACGCGCACGTCGCGGTCACCGGCGCGACCACCGCCCAGACGACTTCGAGCGCGCCCGCGGCAGCACCGGCGCCGGCCGCCGCCGACCCCGCCACCCCGTCCCAGCAATCCGCCTCGGACACCGCCGCGCAGTCGCAGTCGACAGTCACAGTCGCAGTCACAGTCACAGTCCGACCAGCAGTCATCCGCGCAGTCGGACCCGCAGCCGCAGACCACTGCTCAGGCCGACCCCGCGGCCGCGGTGACCGCGCCCCAGAGCGCGCCGGCCACCCAGGCGGCCCCGGCCACCGAGGGCGCCGCCCCCACTCGCTACGGAGTCTCGCTCCAGCACGCGGTCGACGCGGTGCGCACCACGGTCGAGCTCGGCTCGAGGCAGGGATTTACCCAGGCCCGGATCGAGCTCTCGCCGGGTTCGCTCGGCACGATCCGGATCCAGCTGCACCGCACTCCGGACGGCGTCACGGCGCACGTGGTGACCGACAGCGCCGCCACGGCCGACACGCTCTCGCGGGGCAGCGACGACCTTCGCCGCTCGCTGCAGTCGGCCGGGGTCAACCTGCTCAGCCTGGACATCGAGGCGCGTGCCGACGGCGGCGCCCAGGCCCAGGATCACGGCAACGATCCCGCGCCGCGCCGCACGCAGGGCGTCGACGCGATCGACAGCGCCGATGACAGCGACTCCAACCCCATCGAGCCCACTTCCGTCGAGCTGCCCGGCAGCTCCCGCGTGAACGTGCTCGCCTGAACCCTTCGAACGAGACAAGGACGACCTCGATGAGCTTCACCTCACATGCCACCACAGCCACCGCCGCCACCGCCGCCACGACCGGCACGACCGGCACCACGGCCACCAGCCAGTCCAGCAGCACGATGCCGATCAACCAGGACCAGTTCCTCCAGATGCTGATGGCCGAGCTCAAGAACCAGAATCCGATGAGCCCCAACTCGAGTGACCCGATGCAGTTCGTCTCAGAGCTCGCGCAGTTCACTCAGGTGGAGCAGGCGACGAACACCGCCGAGTCGACCTCGACGATCGCCTCCGGGCAGAACAACGCCACGGCGATCGCGCTGATCGGGCACACGGTCAACTACACCGACCCCACGACCCAGAGCCCCGCCACCGGCAAGGTCCAGGCCGTCGACTTCACCTCGAGCGGCCCGACGCTCACCATCAACGGAACTTCCGGGATCTACGCCGCCTCGGTGACCGAAGTGTCATGAGCGCAGTGCTTCCCAATCCCGCGCTGGTCGCGCCCGGACCGATCGGTCCGGCCCAGCCGACCGCGCCCGCGAACCGCCCCGGCGCCGCCCCGGCGCCGTCGGGGCCGTCGTTCGCGGAGGTGCTGGCCAAGCAGACGAGCGCGCCCACGTTCTCGCGGCACGCGCTCCAGCGCCTCCAGCAGCGCGGGATCACGCTTGATCAGTCGACGCTCGGTCGGCTGACGGATGGAGTCTCGCGCGCGGCCAGCAAGGGCTCGCGCGACTCCGTGGTCTTCGTCGACGGCACCGCCTACGTGGTGTCGGTCGCGAACAACACCGTCATCACGGCGGTGGGATCAGAGCACATGCATCAGCAGGTGTTCACCAACATCGACAGCGCCGTGATCGCATGAGCGAGACGGTCATTCACAACAGCGGCTGGACCTCCTCGAGGGGGCCGCGAAAGGAACTGATGTTCAAATGATGTCAGGCATGTACGCCGCGATCAGCGGCCTCGACGCTCACCAGACGATGCTCGACGTGACGGCCAACAACCTGGCGAACGTCGACACCGTCGGTTACAAGTCCCAGAACACCGTGTTCGCCGACGAGCTCTCGCAACTCGTGCAGGCCGGCACCGGCCCGAACGGCTTCAGCGCGGGCACCAACCCGATCCAGGTCGGTCTTGGCGTCAAGGTCGGCTCGATCAACAACAACATGACCGCGGGTGGCGTCGCTACCACCGGGAACGCGACCGACGTGGCGATCCAGGGCGACGGCTTCCTCCAGGTGGCCAACGGTGCCCCGGCCAGCACGACGTCAACCAGCCTCGTGACCGGGACCCAGCCGCAGTACACCCGCGCGGGTGACCTCACGTTCAACCCGCAGGGCTTCCTGTCCACCCAGACCGGCCAGTTCGTGCTCGGCTACGCGGCGACGCCGAATGCCGCCGGCACCGGCTACCAGCCCAAGGTGAGCTCCCCGCCGGCCGCGACCGACACCCAGAACGCGATCTACGTTCCGCCGAACTCGACCGGGATCGCGATCGGCCAGGACGGGAGCGTGTCCTACATCGACGGCAGCCCGAGCTCGGCGACCTACCAGCAGCGCGTTACCGCGGGCTACATCTCGCTGGCCACGTTCCCCAACGAGGCCGGCCTGCAGCGCGACGGCGGCTCGCTGTGGAGCGCCAACAGCGCGTCGGGCCAGGTTCAGGTGGGCCAGCCCGGCGTCGGCAACTACGGCCAGACGATCAGCGGCGAGCTCGAGCAGTCGAACGTCGACATGGGCACCGAGTTCACCAACATGATCGAGGCCGAGCGCGGCTACCAGGCCAACGCTTCCACGATCACCACGGCCGATCAGATGATGCAGACGGCCGTGCAGATGAAGCAGTAATTCCACCCAACGGCCGGGGCCGGAGGGGCGGTAATCGAGGGATACCGCTCCTCCGGCCCCGTGCCCCTCCTCATCTCACACACCCTCAGAGGACCGAATCCATGATCAGCCTGCACCGCCTCGGGCACAAGCTCGAGCCGTTCCGCCTCAATCCCGACTTGATCGTCACCGTGGAGGCCACTCCCGACACGGTGATCACCCTTGCCACGGGCGCCAAGGTCGTCGTCGCCGAGACGCCCGAGCGCGTGGCCAAGGAAGTCCGCACCTACCGCGTCGACGTCCTGGCGGCCGCATTGGGCCGCCGTCACGAGCTGCGCCGCGGCGCGACTCCGCATCTCGCACCCGTGCGCGTGGCCGCCGAGTTCGGTCAGGCCGAGCACCCCCACATTCACCCGGTCGACAACGCGTCCGCGTAATGCGTGGACACGCTCACAACCGCGCGGTCAGCGGTCCGACCATCCCTGGACGCGCGTCCGCTGAGCGGTTGAAGGTTTCCGTAACCCAGCCGATGAACGGGTCATGAAGGCCGCAACTGGCATAGGCATCGCCGTGGCCACGGTGGGCATTCTCATGAGCGCGATGATGGACGGAACCAGTCCCGCCGCGTTCATGAACATGCCCGCGCTGCTGATCATCATCGCGGGCACCGGGGGCGCCACGATGGCGAGCGTCGGCATGGACGGGATGAAGAAGATCCCCAGCCTTTACAAGCTGGTGATCAGCGCCGACCCGGTCGATGTCCAGGGCCGCGTGGCGCTGCTCGTCTCGCTCGCCGAGCAGGCCCGCCGCGAGGGCCTGCTGGCGCTCGACGCCCAGATCGCCGAGATCGAGGACGAGTTCACCAAGAAGGGCCTGCAGCTGGTCGTCGACGGCACCGACCCCGAGTTGGTTCGCGCGATCCTCGAGGCCGAGATCGACGGTATGGCCGCCCGCCACCACGCCGGCGTGCTGCCGTTCGAGAAGGCCGGCGGCTTCGCCCCGACGATCGGCATCATCGGCACGGTGATGGGCCTGGTGCACGTGCTCCAGAACCTGTCCGCGCCGGCCACGCTCGGTCCGTCGATCTCCTCGGCCTTCATCGCCACGCTGATGGGCGTTGCCTCGGCCAACGTGATCTACCTGCCGGTGGCCAACCGCCTGAAGGCGATGTCCGCCTCCGAGGTCGAGTTGCGCACGCTCACCCTCGAGGGGATCCTCTCCGTGCAGGCGGGTGACAACCCGCGCGTCGTGGCCGACAAGCTCACCTCGTTCGTCCCGCCGGCCGAGCGCGGCGGCGACGCCGACAACGTCACCCAGATGCCCGCGCGCGACGAGGCCGAGGCCGCGTAAGCGCGATGGCCGGCCACGCCAAGAGCAAGCGTCGCGGAGGCGCCGTCGAGCACGAGAACGAGGAGCGCTGGCTCCTCACCTACGCGGACATGCTCACGCTGCTGTTCGCGCTGTTCATGGTCCTGTTCTCGATCTCCTCGGTCAACATCTCCAAGTACCAGGTCCTCCAGCAGTCGCTGAAGGCGGCCTTCTCCGGCTCGGTCCTCCCCGGCGGCCGGGCCATCATGCAATCCGGCTCGGAGTCCACCGCCCAGCACGTTCCGGCCACCGCCGCGGTGCCCTCGATCGTCCCGCTGATCCCCACCCCGACCTCGCGATCGAGCAGCAGCACCGGCTCCGCCAACGCGTCCTCCTCCAGCGCCAACCTGGCAGGCAAGGCCGCTGTGGCCAAGCCGATGACCAACTCCGAGCTGCAGGCCGCGCTGAACAGCATGGCGGCCTCGGTCTCCGAACAGGACAGCTTCGTCGCGCTCGCGCGGAAGCTGAACGCCTACGCCAAGCAGCACGGCTTCGGCTCGGCGGTCCAGGCCGTGGTCCAGCGCCGGGGTCTGGTCGTGCGGGTGCTGACCGACAAGGTGCTGTTCGCCTCGGGCCAGGCGACGCTCCAACCGGAAGGCGCGCCGCTGCTGGAAGAAGTCGGCCAACTGCTCAATGTTGACAAGAGTCATCCGATCACCGTGGAAGGACACACGGACAACGTGCCGATCGCGACCGCGCAGTTCCCCTCCAACTGGGAGCTGTCGACGGCGCGGGCAACGACCGTGGTCCGCTTCCTGATCGCCCACGGCGTGGGCGGCGGCCGGTTGGGAGCCGTCGGATATGCCGACCTGCACCCGATCGCCTCGAACGCCACCGCCGCCGGGCGCGCGCTCAACCGGCGCGTGGAGATCGTGCTGATGCGCCTGAACCCCGTCCCCCCGTCGTCCTGAAACCCTCGATCCTGGTACTCCGCTTATGAAGAAGAAGCTTCTGATCATCATTCCCGTGCTGCTGCTCGGCGGCGGCTACGTGGCCAAGGCCAAGCTGATGCCGCCCAAGGTCGTGAAGCCCAAGCTCGCGGGTGAGATCTACATCCTCCCCAAGCAGTTCACCCTCAACCTCCAGGATGGGCACTTCGCCACGCTGACCGTGGCGCTCGAGCTCGCCCCGGGCCAGAGCGACGGCGCCACCGCCGAGTCGGCCGGCACCTCGTCCGGTGCCACGGTCGGCACGCTGCCCGAGGAGGCGGTGATCCGGGCGATCATCACGAACCTGATCACCAACCAGACTTCGAGCGCGCTGGTCACGGGCAGCGGGCGCGTCGGGCTCGAGGCACAGATCCTGTCCCAGATCAAATCCGGCACGGACGTGAAGGTGGACCAGGTCTTCTTCACCGACGTGGCGGTTCAGTAGGAGCGGCCATGAGCGAACGAGTCGAACTTGAGCAGCTGCCCGCGCTGGCCGGCGAGCCCTCGCCCGCCGGGCCGGCCGCCGCGGCCGACCTGCGTCGGCTGAGCGCCGTCCCGGTCGATCTGAGCGTCGAGATGGGCCGCACCCGGATGACCGTCGGTGAGACGCTCGAGCTCCGTCAGGGCTCGATCATCACGCTCAACCGGATGGCCGGCGAGCCGGTCGACCTGCTGGTCAACGGCACCGCGATCGCCCGTGGCGAAGTCGTGGTGATCGACGAGCAGTTCGGGCTGCGCGTCACCGAGGTGCTCGGTCAGGGCTCGCCCGCAGAGGGCGGCGACAGCGCCACCGCGGATGCCGGCGCCGGCGACCCTGTGGCGTCCGCGTAGCTGCGGCGTTTGGAGCTAAAGCAACCCCCCGCTTCTGACGAGTACCTGAGTACCGACCCACTGATGGGAAGGGCGTCGCCATACCCCGGCTCGTCTGAACTGCAAGGAGCAAGAAGTCATGCCAGATGCAAACAACCCACGCCAGCTTGTCGTGTTCACGCTGGGGACCGAGCACTACGCGCTCGCCATCCAGCAGGTGCACGAGATCATCCGTTACTCCGAGCCTCGCTCGGTCGCGTCGCGCGCCGATTGGGTCCGGGGCGTGATCAGCCTTCGCGGCCGGATCGTCCCCGTCTATGACCTGGCTGCCCGCCTCGGCGTCCCGTCGGAGCTCACCGAGCAGACGAAGATCGTGATCGTCGAGGCCGGCTCCGAGACCGCCGGCGTCATCGTCGACGGCGTCGAGGAAGTCCTGACCGTCGAGGACGAGGATATGCAGGAGGCGCCCGGCGCCGACTCGACGCTGATCGAGTCGATCGCCAAGATCGGCAACCGCCTGGTCGTGCTGCTCAAGCCGAGCGCGATCTTCTCGGACGCCGAGCTCGCTCTCGCTGCCTGAGCCCGGCCGCTGACCGGTCCCACTCCAGAAACCGAAACGAGCCCACCCCGCCATGTCCAGCACCTCGCCTGTCCGGGTCGTCGTCGCCGATGACAGCGCCCTGATGCGCAACATCGTCACACGGTCCCTGACCAAGGCCGGCATCGAGGTGGTGGGCAGCGCCCGCGACGGCGACGAGGCCCTCGCCCTGTGCGAGAGCAAGCGTCCCGACGCGATGACGCTGGACCTGACCATGCCAGGTCTGGATGGGCTGGGGGTCCTGCGGATCCTGCGCGAGCGCAGCGACACCAACATCCCGGTCGTCGTCGTCTCCGCCTTCTCCGCCGCCCACGGCGCGCGGGCGGTCGACGCCCTCGCCGAGGGCGCGTTCGACCTGGTCTCCAAGCCGACCGCCAGCGAGAGCCTCGATGCCTTCGTCGAGGCCCTCGGGACCAAGGTCAAGCAGGCGGCCGCCTCGCGGAGCACGCGCCGGGCCTCGGGCAACGGCACCGCGCCGGCCGCCCGTCGGGCTTCTCCGCCGCCCGCCCTGACCCCACGGCGCGCGCCGGCCCGCTCCGGCGTCGCCCGACTCGTCTTGATCGCCACCTCCACGGGTGGCCCGCGGGCCCTCGCTTCGCTCGTCCCCAAGCTCCCCGCGCCGCTCGGCGTGGGAACCCTGATCGTCCAGCACATGCCGGCCGGCTTCACCGGCTCCCTGGCGTCCCGACTCAACGCGAGCAGCGCCCTCAACGTGGTGGAAGCCCGCGGCGGTGAGACACTCGACCCCCGCACCGCCCTGCTCGCGCCCGGCGGTCTTCATCTTCGGCTGACCGACGACGGGCGGACCGCGCAGCTGAGCGAGGAGCCGCCGATCGGTGGCCTGCGCCCCCGCGCCGATCTGCTCATCCAGGACGCCGCCCGCGCCTATCGCGACAGGCTCCTGCTGGTCGTGCTGACCGGCATGGGCAACGACGGCCTGGCCGGCGCGCGCGATGTGCGGCGCTTCGGTGGTCGCATCCTGGTCGAGGCCGAGGAGACCTGCACCGTCTACGGCATGCCCCGCGCGATCGTGGAGAGCGGGCTGGCCGACGAGGTACACGACCTGGGCCGGCTGGCCGAGGTCATCGCGACCGAGGCACGGGCATGACTCCCGAACGTGAGACCCGCTCGCTTCACCGGACGCCGGGCCTGGCCCGTCAGCGCGGCCATGACGCCGCAGCAGCAGCACCGCGCAGCGACTTCGCCGCCACCGACGACTACATCGGCTTCTGCGAAGGCCTGCGTCAGATCTGCGGCATCGACCTCGCCCAGTACAAGCGCCCCCAGATGGAGCGTCGCCTTCGCTCCTACTGGTCGCGCATGGGCATCTCCAAGCTGACCGACGCATTGCCGCGGCTGCGCTCGGACGCCGCCCAGCTCGACGACCTGCTCGACCGGGTCACGATCAACGTCTCGCAGCTCTGGCGCCATCCCGATCAGTGGGCGCGGCTCGAGGGCGGCCTGCTGCAGGAGCTGGCCAAGGGCGGACGCGTCCGCGCCTGGAGCGCCGGCTGCTCGTATGGCGCCGAGGCCTACACGCTGGCCGCGATCTGCAACCAGGTCATCCCCAAGGCCAGCGTCCGGATCGTCGGCACCGACATCGATCAGCGGATGGTCGCCCGGGCCAAGCTCGGCGAGTTCTCACAGGCCGACGCCCGGACCGCTCCCGTCGCGGCGATGGAGCGGGGGTTCGATCGCACCCCCGACGGGTGGCGCGCCAAACAGTCGCTTCGCGCGCTCGTCACGTTCGAAATCGGCGATCTGCTCAAGCTTCGGCAACCGGCGTCGAGCTATGAACTGATCATGTGTCGCAACACGGTCATCTACTTCGCCGATCAGATCCGGGATGAGCTCCATGCCCGGTTTGCCCACGCGCTGCGCCCCGGCGGTGTGATGGTGATCGGCGGAACCGAGCGAATCACCGATGCGGCGTCGCTCGGCCTGGCCCCGATTCACCCCTTCATCTACCGAAAGTCGTAATGGATACCTCCGAGTACATGCCCATGTTCCTCGCGGAGGCCCGCGAGCATCTCGAACAGCTGAACCTCGCGATCGTCCGGCTCGAGGAGGACTCCACCGACCGCGAGACCGTCGACGAGATCTTCCGCATCGCCCACTCCTTCAAGGGCATGAGCGCGACGATGGGCTTCGCCAAGATCGCCGAGCTCACCCACAACATGGAGGACGTGTTCGAGCTGCTGCGCCAGCGCTCGGGCGGCCTGCCCTCCGAGGCGATCGACACCGTGTTCGCCTGCCTGGACGCGCTGTCGGCGGCCACCGACTCGATCGAGACCGACGGCCAGGAGGACCTCGATCCGGGCCCGCTCGTCAGGCGCCTGCGCAGCCTGGTCCGGCCGCGCACCCCCGAGCAGGAGGTCGCCCGCGCCGGCGGCATCGACGCGCCCAACCACGCCGCGGTCCAGGCCGCCCGCGAGGCCGGCGCCCGCGTCCTGCGCGTGAGCGTGACCCTGACCGACGACGTGATGATGCCCGCCGTTCGCGCCCACATGGTGATTGCCGCGCTGTCCGATCACGGCGACGTGATCGGGAGCATGCCGGCTCCCGACGGACTCGAGCAGTTCCAGGGCCGCGAGATCGACGCCTGGGTCGCCTCGGACCACGAGGACGAGGCGATCGCCGCGAACCTCGGCACGATCTCCGAGGTCGGCTCGGTCACGGTCACCGATGTGACCAAGCCCGCCACCGATGAGGTCCCGACCCCCGCGCCCGCCGCCGAGCCGACCCCCGCGCCCGCCGCCGAGCCGACCCCCGCGCCCGCCGCCGAGCCGACCCCCGCGCCCGTCGCCGAGCCGACCCCCGCGCCCGCCGCCGAGCCGACCCCCGCCCCGGTCGTCGAGCCGACTCCGGCGCCCGCACCGAGCGCGGCCAAGCCGGCGGCCAAGCCGGCCGGCGACAAGGCCGGGACCGATCCCAACAAGGCGACCCGCACCGTCCGCGTGGACGCCGAGCGTCTCGACGCGCTGATGCATTCGATGGGCGAGCTGGTGATCCACCGGACCGCCGTCGAGGCGCTGACCGCCAACCTCGACGTCGAGGGCCTCCAGCACGCCGTGCAGGAGCTCACCCGCAGCTCGCAGGCACTCCAGGCGATGGTCATGCAGGTCCGCATGATCCCCGTCGACGTCGTCTTCCTGCGCTTCCCGCGGTTGATCCGCGACTTGTCCACAAAGCTGGGCAAGGAGGTCAAGCTCGAGCTGATCGGTTCGGAGACCGAGCTCGATCGGACCGTGGTCGACGCCCTCGGCGATCCGCTCGTGCATCTGGTCCGCAACGCGATCGACCACGGCCTCGAGTCGCCCGAGGACCGGATCGCCGGCGGCAAGACCCGCCAGGGGACGATTCAGATCGCCGCCCGCCATGCCGGCGGCAGCGTGGTGATCGAGGTCCGCGACGACGGCAACGGGATCGACCCCAAGGCCGTGGCCAAGAAGGCCCTCGCCCTCGGCATGATCGACGAGGACGCCGCCGCCAACATCGACATGCGCGGCGCGGTCGAGCTGCTGTTCACCTCCGGCTTCTCCACCGCCGAGACGACCAGCGACATCTCCGGCCGCGGCGTCGGCATGGACGCCGTCCGCGAGAAGATCCGCCAGCTCGGCGGCGAGGTCGTGATCGACTCCACCCCGGGACAGGGCACCAACGCGCAGATCCGTCTGCCGCTCACCCTGGCCATCGTCTCGGCCCTCCAGGTCGACGTCTCCGGGGTGCCGTTCGCGATCCCGCTCGACCGGATCGAGCGCACCCTGCGCCTGGGCGAGCAGACCGTCCGCTCGGTGGCCGGCAAGCAGATGCTGGTGCTCGATGACGGCGTGCTGCCGCTGCTCGTCGGCGGCGAGGTGTTCGGCCGCGACACCGTCGGCGAGCCCGAGTTTGTCGTGATCATCCGCGCCCAGGACAAGCGCCTCGCCCTGGCGGTGGATGACCTGGTCGGACAGCGTGAGCTGGTGACCCGACCGCTGCCGGACATCGTCTCCGACGGCGAGCCGGTGTCCGGCGGCGCCGCCCTGGCCGACGGCCGGATCGCTCTGATCGTCGACTGCGACCTGCTCGCGGCCGAGAACGGCACGAGGCGTGGCTTTTCCCGCACCGACTCCGCCGGCCGTTCCGCGGCTGCGCCGGCGTCGATCGGCCTGGCTGCATAGAACCCAACACATCGAATACAGGAGCCCTAACAGTGACCCCCCGCTACACCGACCTGCAGCTGGATGCTTTGCGGGAGCTGGCGAACATCGCCTCCGGCAATGCCGCGACTTCGCTTTCGCAGATGCTTGGGCGAGAGGTCGGTTTGAACGTGCCTCGCGTCCTGGCGCTGCCCCTGGCCGACGCGGTCGAGGCGTGCGGCAGCCCCGATGACGCGACCACCAGCGTCGTCATCCCGCTCGACGGGGACATCGAGGGCGTCGTGCTCCTGCTCATCGAGCCGGACGGCGCCGCGGTGCTGTGCGGGATGCTCGGCGTCGAGGCCGGCAGCGAGATCGGCGAATCGGCCCTGCGCGAGATCGGCAACATCCTCGGGACGTCGTGCCTGAACGCGCTGGCCTCGATGACCGGCCTGCACCTCGAGCCGTGCCCCCCGCATCTGACGACCGACATGCTCGGAGCGATCGTCTCCTCGCTGGCGCTGGCTCAGGAGGCGTCCACCGAGCTCGTGCTGGTGCTGGACTCGGAGCTCGAGGTGTCGGGCGAGCCGTGCTCGATCTCGTTCGTCCTGCTGCCGACCGACGGCGGCGTGAATGATCTGCTCGCGCCGCTGGGCCTCGCAGAAGCGGCCTAGTCATGGGGACAGTTCGGATGGGCGAGATCGAGGTGTCGAAGCGCACCGGCGAGGAGCTGGTGGCGCGCGGACTGGGATCGTGCATCGGCCTCGCGCTCATCGATCGGCAATCCGGCCTGGCCGGAATGGCCCACATAGTGCTTCCCGAGTCGACGGGCCCGAGCCAGGAGCCCGGCAAGTTCGCCGACCTCGCCGTGCCTGAGCTGATCACGCAGATGCAGAGGGCCGGAGCGGTGCTGCGCCGCGTCGACGCGGTGCTCGCCGGCGGCGCCCGGATGTTCGAGCTCGGCGAGATGGACATCGGAGCGCGTAACGCCGCCGCCGTCAAGGCCGGCCTCGCCCGCTCGGGCGTCAAGATCCGCGCCGCCGAGACCGGCGGCAACCGCGGCCGCACGCTGCGCCTCACCGTGGGCGATTTCGAAGTGACCGTGAAGGAGGCCGGCGGCGAGCAGGTGACGCTGTTCGACGCCGGAGCCGGCACCCGAACCTCCCGGACGGCCGCGGGCACCCACGCCGCCACCGCCCGACCCCCCCGATCCGCCGCGCCAGGCAGACCGACGATGACCACGCTACCGGCCAGATCGGCGGCACGGGCATGAGCGGCGATCGTCTCAGCGCCGACCAGGTCGCTGCACTGGTCGAGGCGGCCAAGCAGGGCCAGCTACCCGAGCCGAGCTCCGGCGGCTCTCATCGTCGCGGGCACCGCCTGCGTACGGTCGACTTCTCCCGTCCCACCAAGTTCACCTCCGACCATCAGCGCCGGATCTCGCGCGCGATCGACACCTTCTGCCAGACCTCTGTCACCCGCCTGTCGACCGAGCTGCGCACCGCGATCGAGCTCGAGACGATCAACACCACCCAGGCGACCTGGTCGGCGGCGCAGGCTCAGCTGCCCAGGGAGTCGCTCTGCGTGACGCTCGACGTGCAGCCGATCGGGACCCGCATGCTGTTCACGATCGAGCAGTCGTTCGTCCTGATGTGCCTGGACTGCCTGCTGGGCGGCTCGCCGGACAAGCCGCCGCGCGAGCGTCGGTTCAGCGAGATCGACTCGATGCTCACCATGCGCCTGGTCGAGTCGATGGTCACCCAGCTCTCGGTCGTGTGGCAGGACCTGGCCGGCATCACCTTCTCGGTCATCGAGGTCGAGATGCACAACGACTCGAGCCAGATCGCCGCCGTGTCCGAGCCGACCCTGGTCGTCGTGGTCGAGAGCCGGATCAACAAGCACTCCGCCTCGATGGCGCTGCTGATTCCGTGGATGGCGATCGATCCGGTGTCCCAGCGCCTGACCGGCAAGGAGGCGGGCGCAGCCGAGGCCGAACTGGCCGGCGCGGCCGAGATCGGCCGGGCGGTGGCCGGCGTCCCGGTCACCCTGCGGGCCGAGGTCGCCGCGGTCGAGTTGGCGATCGACGAGATCCTGTCCCTCGGCCCCGGCAGCCTGATCAGGCTCGGGGCGCAGGCCGACCAGGGCGTGACCCTGTTTGCCGAGAACGTCAAGCTGGCTCGCGCCCAGCCCGGGTCCAACGGCCCCCGCCGGGCGATCCAGGTGTCGGGCACCGAGCGGAGGTACGGATGAGCGCCCAGCAGGACATCACCCCGCGCGAGGCGCTGATGCGCCTGGGCGCCTCCACCGCCGAGGCGATCGCCCAGGTGCTCGAGATGTTCGCCCCGGGCGCGGTGCAGCGCGGTGAGGTCACCGTCCTGGCCGACGGCGCCTCCCCGTTCGCCAACGTGGCACGCGGATCGATCGCGTCGAGCGTCTCCTACGTGGACGGCGTGACCGGCGCCAACATCTTCATCCTGACTCCCGCCGGCGCCCGTGGCCTGGCCACCTCGATGGGCGCGCCACCTCCCGAGGCCGAGGAGGGCGCTGAGGAGCCCGAGCTCTCAGAGCTCGAGATGTCGGCCATCGCCGAGGCCGCCAACCAGACCATGGCCGCCGCGGCCGCCGCGATCGGCGTCGTGCTCGGTCAGGAGATCGAGATCTCGACCCCGGACATCCGCGTCCTGGACGAGCCGAACTCCGCGGCGGACATCTACGGCACCGCCCCCCATGCCACCTCCACCACGTTCCTCATCGCCGGCGAGGCCTGCCGGCTGATCCAGCTCATCCCGGCCGCCTTCGTCGTGCGGATGGCGCGCGCGATGGACGAGCTCAGCGCCGAGACCACCACCGACGCGGGCATGAGAGGCGGGGCCGGCGGCGACAGCTCGACCGAGTCCGAGACCACGCCCCACAGCCAGGCCCTCGAGGAGGTGCTGGGCGGGATCAACCTCCGCGTGTGGGCGGAGCTGGGCCGCGCACGCATGCCTCTGGGCTCTGCGCTCGGGCTGCCGGTGGGCGCCGTGCTCGATCTGGACCGGACCGCCGACGCCCCCGTCGATCTCTACGTCAACGGCATGCGCTTCGCCCGCGGCCACCTGCTCGTCACCGAGGAGGGCGAGTGGGCGGTGTCGCTCGAGACGCTCGAGAGCGAAGGCCTGCGCCTGCTCGATCGGGCCCGCTCGGGCGGCGCCGAGGCTCGGGCAGACGTCGAGGTCCCCTCTCAACCTCTCGATCCCCCATCCGATCAACCGATAGAGACCGAAGCTATTCCGACTGACCCTGCAACCCCGGGGACCGACGCCCCGGAGACCCCTGAAACCTATGAAACCCCTGAAGAGAAGCAACCCCATGTGGAAGGAGCCGTGACCTGATGGCCCGTGTACTCGTAGTCGACGACGCCGCATTCATGCGCAAGGTGGTGAGCGATGCTCTCGCCTCCGGCGGCCACGAGGTGGTCGGAGAGGCCGGCAACGGCGCCGAGGCGGTCCAGCGTTTCCAGGAGCTCTCCCCCGAGCTCGTCACGCTGGACATCACCATGCCCGAGAAGGATGGCATCGAGGCCCTCGGCGAGATCATCTCGCTCGACCCCGGCGCGCGCGTGCTGATGTGCTCAGCGCTCGGCCAGGAGAGCAAAGTGATCGAGTCGATCCAGAAGGGCGCCAAGGACTTCGTCGTCAAGCCGTTCCAGCCCGCGCAGCTGCTCGAGGCGGTCGGCAAGGCGCTCGCGTAGACGTCTACACGTCTAGACGTCTAGAGACGTCCGACAAGTAGGGCCGGACAGGCGGGGGCAACCCCGCCTGTCTCGTTAAGAGGTCATCTCAAAACGAGGGTGCGTGGCTGGCACCGTTTTGAGATGACCTCCTAACCGTCTTCTTCCCGCGGTGGCGTGGCGAACGCCCGGAAGCGCTCGGTCATCTCGGCGTCGGGGCCTTCGCGCGCTTCGCCCTCGCCGTCCTCGCCGACCTCGCCGTCGTTCTCCCGGGTCTCCCGCCGCTCGTGGGCGGCATTGGCCTGGGCCACGATGCTCTCCAGGTGGTGGCGCAGCTTGTCCTCTGTGCCCGGGGCGACGTCGCTGACCCGCACGGAGCCCTTCTTCAGCTTGACCTCGCCCCACTCGCCGTCGCCGAGCAGCTTGACCGTCTGCTCGAAGCTCTGCTTCCAGTCCTTGTGAAGCTCACCCTCCAGCGCGACGGTCAAAGTTCTATCTCTGACCTCCGCGCTCGCCCAGGCCAGGTTGACGTTCGACATGCGGTATTCCTACCCAGAATGGCATCGCTTGCCGACATCGACCTGCGCCACGGGTACGCCGAGCTGTCTGACGCCCGGCTGCACTACGTCGAGGCCGGTGCCACCGACGCGCCCCCGGTCGTCCTCCTGCACGGATTTCCCGAGTTCTGGTACAGCTGGCGCCACCAGATCCCGGCGCTGGCCGCGGCCGGCCTGCGGGTGATCGCCCCGGACATGCGCGGCTACAACCTGTCCTCCAAGCCGAACGAGGTCTCCTCCTACACCGCCCGCCGCCTGGCCGGCGACGTCCGCGACCTGATCGAGGAACGCGGGGCGCAGCATGCCTTTCTGGCCGGGCACGACTGGGGAGCCGCGGTCGCCTGGGTCACCGCGATGGCCCATCCCGACGCCGTCGAGCGCCTGGCCATCCTCAACGTCCCCCATCCCCGCCGCATGGTTCACGCGCTGCGCCGGCCGGGCCGGCAGCTCGCCCGCTCCTGGTACATGTTCTTCTTCCAGCTGCCCTGGCTGCCCGAGCACGCCGTCCGCGCCGGCGACTGGCGTGCCCTGCGCCGCGGCTTCGAGCAGGATGCGCACCCCGGGGCGTTCACGCCGGAAGACATCGACCGCTACCGGGAGGCCTGGGCCCAGCCGGGCGCCGCCACCGCCACCATCAATTACTACAGGGCCGCGCTCCGCCGGCCGCCCTCGCGCGGCGAGGCCGCTCTGGCGCCGATCGAGACGCCCACGATGGTCATCTGGGGTGAGCGCGACCGCCATCTGGGCGCCGAGCTGGCCGAGCCCGACCGCCGCGACGTCCCCGGCCTGCACCGCGTGGTGCGGCTGCCCGAAGCCTCCCACTGGGTCCACCACGACTGCCCGGACCGGGTGTCGGAGCTGCTCATCGGCTTCTTCAAGGCGTGACGCGGGTGGCCTTGCCCACCGGGCGCACCGACCACCCGCTTGATAGCGACGCGCGGCAGGGCCCCGCGCCCAGGCCAGCCGGCCCTCCGCAGGCCACGATGCACCTCTTTCCGGTGGCGAGAAACCTGACATTCGCCGCCCCGCCGGTCGGTGAATCCGGATTCACTCGGCTCTGGGGCGAGTTTCCTGACACTCGCGCCCGAGAGCGCCGCGAGTGTCGGGTTTCTCGGGGTCGGTCCCGGCGTGGCACTCGCCCCCGGGGCGCCTTAAGACCCGGCTGCCGCCGCCGACTACCCGGAACACAGGCGCCGGCGGAGTCCGGCGCCGGGGACGCCCACGAAAGAAGGTGGCGCGCTCGCTGACCCGGCTCGCCAGCGGGAGGCCGGTGCGCCTCCGGCGGCACTCGCGCGGGTCGCGATACAGACCGTCTGCGGGCCCGTTTCCGCCAGCCCTCACCGCGCGCAAACGCGCGTAAACGCGCGCAAGTGCCGCCCGGGACGCGGCCAACCGGAAGCGCCCTCAAGGCATCGCCCCCACCGGTCGATTACCAGGGTGACTCTCCCTCGGAGTCTTTCCCTCGATGAAGTCGCTCACGTTCACTCGTGGCGTCGCACTTGCCGGCGCCCTGACGCTTACGCACGCCGCCACCGCGCTCGGCGCGGCCTCGCCTGCGACGACTACGCACGCCGCAGCCCAGGCCGCCACCAAGCCGGTGCCGAGCGCGCAGGCACTGGCCACGGCCAGCGGCGAGAACACGCCGCTGAACCTCGGTCACACGGCCACGACTCACGTCGCATCCAGTAGCGGCAGCGGAAGCATCGTGCGCACGATCGTCGGCCTGTTCATCGTGATCGCCGTGATCTACGGGATCGCGTGGATCATGAAGCTGGCCAAGAAGAGCAAGGTGCGCCCGACCGGCCGCGGCCTCAGCCATGTGGCCAACCTGCCGCTGGGCAGCGGGCGGAGCGTCGCGGTCGTCCGCGCGGGCCGGGAGATCCTGGTCGTCGGCGTGGCTGAGAACGGCGTCACGCCGATTCGCAGCTACAGCGAGGCCGAGGCGATCGCGCTTGGCATCGAGGTTCCGTCCGAGGAGTCGCAGAACGCTCACCCGGAGGTCGAGAAGCCTCTCGGCCGGGTGCTCGACGGCCTCCGGCGGATCACGGCCCGCTCGTGAAGATCGACGGCTCAAACGCGCTTCAGATCCTGCTCCTCATGGGCGGGCTGTCGATCGTGCCCGCGATCCTGTTCACGGTCACCGGGTTCACCCGGATCCTGATCGTCCTCGGCTTCATTCGCAACGCGCTCGGGCTGCAGGGCACGCCGCCGAACCAGGTGCTCGTGGGCATCGCGCTGTTCCTCACCCTGTTCGTGATGGCGCCGACGATCAGCGCGATCAAGAAGGACGCCTACGAGCCGCTGGTCCACAAGCAGATCAGCACGGCTCAGGCGCTCCAGCGCGGCCAGGAGCCGCTGCGCGAGTTCATGTTCAAGCAGACCCGCACCCAGGACCTGTCGCTGTTCGTGCAGCTCTCCCACATCAAGACACCGAAGACCCGGGCCGACGTCCCCACCTACGTCCTGATCCCGGCCTTCATCATGAGCGAGCTCAAGACGGCCTTCGAGATCGGATTCTTGATCTTCCTGCCGTTCCTGCTGATCGACCTGATCGTCTCCTCCACGCTCATGAGCATGGGGATGATCATGTTGCCTCCTTCATTCATATCCCTGCCCTTCAAGATCCTGCTGTTCGTCCTGGTGGACGGGTGGGACCTGATCACCCACTCGCTCGTCGCGAGCTTCCACTGACATGAACCAGGACACCGTCGTAAGCCTCGCGACGCAGGCCATGATGCTGGCGCTCAAGATCGCCGGCCCGATGCTGGTGGCCGGCCTGATCATCGGCCTGCTGGTCAGCATCTTTCAGGCCGTCACCTCGATCCAGGAGCAGAGCCTCTCGTTCATCCCGAAGGTCATCGGGGTGGCCGTCCTGATCGTCGTGCTCGGGCCGTGGATGCTCGACCAGCTGGTCGGCTACGCCCAGAACCTGTACCTGTCGATCCCGTCGCTGATCGGATGAACGCCCTGACGCTCAGTCACGTGCTGCGAAGCCTGGGCGGAGGCGAGTCGGTCACCGCGTTCTTCCTCGTGCTCGCGCGCGTCAGCCCGCTGTTCATCGTCGCGCCACTGTTCTCGGCCAAGCAGTTGCCCTCGCCGGTCCGCGGGCTGGTCGCCGTCGGCCTGGCCATCGGGCTGGCCGGCGTGGCCAGCCATGGTCAGCAGATCCCCACCGCCCCGCTCCAGGTGGCCGCCCTAGCGGTCGAGCAGGTGCTCGTCGGGCTCCTGCTGTCGTTCACGATAGGTGCCCTGATGGCCGCCGTGCAGACCGCCGGCGGATTGGTCGACATCACCTCGGGGCTGTCCTTCGGCGCCACGGTGGACCCGATCAACGGCAATCCGGGCGGCGTCTTTTCCGAGCTCTACTCGCTGATCGGGGTGATGCTGTTCATCGCAATCGGCGGCGACGCGTGGATCCTGCACGGCCTGGCGCGGACGTTCGACCTGGTCCCGCTGACCGCGACTCCGCACCTCGGCTCGCTCGCCAGCGCCGCCGAGGCCTCGGTCAGCGCGCTGTTCATCTCGGCGATCGAGGTCGCGGCCCCGGTGATGCTGGCCCTGCTCGTCACCGATGTCGCTTTCGGGATGGTCTCGAAGGTCGTCCCGCAGATGAACGTGTTCTCCGTCGCCTTCCCGCTCAAGGTCGGCGTCGCCCTGCTCGTGGTGGCGGCGTCGCTGCCCTTCCTGGGCGGCTGGATCTCCGACCAGATGTACACGTCGGTCGCCACCGCCCTGCACGCCTTCTAACGCCATGGCCGATCCGAGCAAGACAGAAAAGGCAACACCCAAGCGCCGCAACGAGGCGCGCAAGCAGGGCAACGTCGCCAAGAGCACGGACCTGAACGCCGCCGTCGTGCTGGCCGCCGGACTGGTCGGCCTGATGTTCATGGGCCCGAACGTGGTCAACGGCGTGAAGGAAGCGATGCACTCGATCTTCGGGCAGATCGCCCACCCGGGACAGGCCACCACCGCGGCCGGCCTCAGCTCGCTGTTCCATCTCGGCCTGCACCTGATGCTGACCACGGTGGGTCCGATCGCCGGGATGTGCGTGGGCTCCGCCCTCCTGGTCAACGTCGGCCAGGTCGGCTTCAAGCCGACCTTCCAGCCGCTCAAGCCCACGTTCGGCAAGCTCAACCCGCTCACCGGCTTTCGGAACACGTTCCTGTCGAGCCGGGTGCCGTTCGAGGGCGCCAAGGCGATCGCCAAGGTGAGCGCGGTCGGCGCCGTGGTGGCGCTGGCCCTGATTCCGCAGCTCACCCACCTCGGCGCCAGTGTCGGCACGCCCCCCGCCGCTCTCGCCTCGCTGATCAGCTCGAGCGTGATGGGAATCGCCCAGCGGGCGGCGATCGCCTACCTGCTGATCGCCGTCACCGACGTCATCTGGCAGCGACGCAAGCACTCCAAGGGCCTGAAGATGACCAAGCAGGAGATCAAGGAAGAGGCCAAGAACGCGGATCTCCCGCCCGAGATCAAGGGCGCCATCCGCCGCCGCCAGCGCCAGGCCGCGATGGCCAGGATGATGGCGGCCATCCCCCAGGCCGACGTGGTCGTGACCAACCCGACGCACTTCGCCGTGGCGCTCAGCTACGACGGCAGCCACCCCGCGCCGATCGTGGTGGCCAAGGGTCAGGACCTCGTGGCCAAGCAGATCCGCCGCATCGCGGAGGAGTCAGGCGTTCCGATCGTGCCCGACCCGCCTCTGGCGCGTTCCCTGCACAAGTCCGTCGAGATCGGCCAGCAGATCCCGGCCGAGCTGTACGCCGCGGTCGCCCAGGTACTCGCATTCGTCTACAAGATGGCCGGCCGTAGGAGGGCTGCCCGATGAACGAGCAGACCATCCGCAGGCTCCTCAAGCACACCGACCTGGTCGCAGCGCTCGCCGTCGTCGTGGTGGTGACGATGCTGATCATCCCGCTGCCCTCGATGCTGATCGACCTGTTCATCACGGTCAACATCGCGGCGGCGCTGGCGGTGGTGATCGCGACCATGTACCTGAACAAGGCGCTCGACTTCGCGGCCTTCCCGAGCCTCCTGCTGCTCACCACGCTGTTCCGGCTGGCCATCAACGTGTCGGTCACCCGCCTGATCCTGACCAAGGGCAGCGCCGGCAGCGTGGTCCACGACTTCGGCCAGTTCGTCGTCGGCGGCAACGTGGTGATCGGCCTCGTGATGTTCCTGATCCTGGTCGTGATCCAGTTCGTGGTCCTGACCAACGGCGCCGGCCGCGTGGCCGAGGTCGCCGCCCGCTTCACCCTCGACGCGATGCCCGGCAAACAGATGGCGATCGACGCCGACCTGAACGCCGGCCTGATCACCGACGAGGACGCCCGCAAGCGCCGTTCGGAGATCGCGCGCGAGGCCGACTTCTACGGCGCGATGGACGGCGCCTCGAAGTTCGTCAAGGGCGACGCGATGGCCGCCGTGCTGATCACCGCGATCAACCTGCTCGGCGGGATCGTGGTCGGCGTGCTCCAGCACCACATCTCGTTCGGCACCGCCACCCACGACTACTCGCTGCTGACCGTCGGCGACGGCCTTGCCGCCCAGATCCCGGCGCTCTTGATCTCGGTCGCCACCGGCATCCTGGTCACGCGCTCCGGAGGGTCCGACAAGGACCTCGGCACGGACCTCACCAACCAGATCCTCGGCCAGCGCAAGGCGCCACTCGTGGCCGGCGTGGTCGTTTGCGCGTTCGCCGCGGTGCCCGGCCTGCCCAAGCTGCCGTTCCTGTTCATCGGCGGGATCCTGGCCGTGATCGGCTGGTCGGTCCGCAACGGCCTGCCCGACCAGGTGGCGGCCGCGGCCGCTGCGGCCGCGCTGCCGGCCGAGACCCAGGTCGACAAGCCGACCGCGCCGCGCGAGGAGGTCTTGAAGGAACTCCCGATCGACCCGCTCGAGCTGGGCATCGGCTTCGGGCTCGTCCCGCTGGTCGATCGCCGCACCGGCGGCTCGCTGGTCCGCCGTGTTTCGATGATCCGCCGCCAGATCGCCTCGGAGCTCGGCATGGTCATCCCGCCCGTTCGGATCCACGACGAGGTCGACCTCGACTCCCACGAGTACGTGGTCAAGGTCCGCGGCACCGTGGTGGCCCGCGGCATGATCATGGCCGGTCATCACCTGGCCATGGACCCGGGCGATGCGGTCGGCACGATGTCCGGGATCCCGACCACCGAGCCCGCCTTTGGCCTGCCGGCGATCTGGATTCCGGAGTCCCAGCACGCCGAGGCCGAGGCGCTCGGATACACGGTCGTCGACGGCGAATCGGTGATCGTCACCCACCTGACCGAGACCATCCGCAACCACGCCGCCCACCTGCTCACGCGGCAAGACGTACGCCAGCTCCTCGATCAGCTAAAGGAAATCAACGAAGCTGTCGTTACCGAGACTGTGCCCGACGTTCTCTCGCTCGGCGAGATCCAGCGTGTTTTGCAGGCGCTCCTCTCGGAGGGCGTCTCGATCCGCGACCTCGGCGCGATCGTCGAGTCCGTCGGCGACAAGGCCCGCGTCACCCGCGACCCCAGCCTGCTCGCCGAGTACGCGCGTCAGGCGCTCGGTCGCGCCATCACCGCGCCGCATCTGGATCCCAACCGGACACTGCGCGTCATCACGCTCGACCCGACGATCGAGCAGGAGCTGGCCACGTCGATCACCCAGACCAGCGACGGCGAGTACCTGGCGATGGAGCCCGTCCGCGCCCAGGCCGTGCTGACCGCGGTCAAGAGCCAGTCCGATCATGCCGCGGCCCGCGGCGGCATGCGCCCCGTCCTGCTCTGCTCGGCCCGCGTGCGCCGCCATGTGCGCCGCCTCGTCGAGTCCGCCGTACCCCATCTTCCCGTCTGTTCTTACAACGAAGTCGCCCCAGGCATCAGCGTCGAAACCATAGGAGTAATCAGCGCATGAGCACCCTGACTCAGCCCAACACGAACGGCCACGACCGCGAGCTCAACGGCGTGCGCACGTACCGTGGCCGCAAGCTCGAGGACCTCATCCCCCAGATCCGCGCCGACCTTGGCCCCGACGCGATCATCCTTCGCCAGCGAGAGGGCCTGATGGGCGGTGTCGGCGGCTTCTTCGCGCAGAAGTGCGTGGAGGTCGACGCCCAGGCCGCCCCGCACAAGGGTGCAGGGGACCTGATCGACATCTACGACGAGGACGAGCCGGTCAGCGGCTGGGACGAGGGCCTGGAGGACTTGCTCACGCCGACGCTGACCCCCGACGCCACGCCGGCGCTGCCCGCGCCCCAGCCGCCCGCGCCGGTGGCCGCCGACCCGCAGCCCGAGGCCGCCCGGTGGACCCAGGAGGCCGAGGCTTTCACGGCCCTGCCGGTCGAGGAGAGTCCCGCCGCCACCCCTCCGGCGCCCGAGAGCCTGGCCGCCGCCGCCCCGCAAGCGCCCGAGATCCCCGCTGCCGCCGCCCCGCAAGCGCCCGAGATCCCGGCTGCCGCCACCCCGCCGGCGCTCGAGATCCCGGCTCCTGCCGCCCCTCCGGCCGCCGCCGTGCCCGAGGAGCTGAGCGCTGAGTCGTTCGTCAGCCGCCTGGAGCAGGCCGCCGCCCACGTCGACATCGACGAGCTGGTCAAGCTCGTGACCTCCGGCCGCGTGCTCGGCGACAACGAGCCCGCGCCCGCGCCGGCCCCGGCCGCCGCCACCCCCGCCCCGGCCCCCGCGCCGATCGCCGAGACCCCGGCGCCGATCGCCGGGACCCCGGCGCCCGCGCCGGTCGTCCAGACTCGGGCTCCCGTCATCGACATCCCGGCCCCGGCCCCGGTCGCCGAGACCACCTCGGTGCCCCCGGCCGCGTCCACCTGGGTCGCCAAGCAGGCCGGCGACCTGAACGGCGACGAGGCCGCCGCGGTGACCGCCGAGCTCACCTCCCAGGGCATCAGCGAAGCCTGGGCACAGCAGCTGATCGTGGCCGCCGCCGCCCACCGCTCGCCGCTCTTCAAGGGCAGCCTGCGCGACGCAGTCCGCGCCACCCTTGCCGCCATCATCCCGGCTCCGGCCCCGCTTCCGCCGAACGGCGCCGCGGTGGCCTTCGTCGGGGCCGGCGGCGCCGGCAAGACCCGCTGCGCCGCCGCGCTCGCCTCGGCCTACGCCAAGGGCTCGACGCTCGCCTCCAGCGTGGTGTCGATGGGCTCAGACGACTGGGGCGGTGACCTCAAGGAGCTGCTCAAGGGCCAGAACGTGTGGGTGATGGGCGCCGCCAACGGGGCGGAGGCCGTTCCCGCCGTCCAGCACGGCCGCGACGGTGGCCTCGTCGTTATCGACACGGCCGCGGCCACGCCGCGTGACCCGGAGACGGTCAACAACCTCGCCGCCGAGCTGCGTTCGCTGAACCTCGATGCGGTGTACATCGCGGTGCCGGCCACGTTCAGCGTGCACGCCGCCCGCAAGCTGATCGACGGCTTCGCCGCGCTCGGCGCCGACGGGATCGCGGTCACGCACGCCGACGAGGCCGATCAGCTCGGGATCGCCGCCGAGCTGTCGCACATCAGCGGCATGCCGGTTGCCTACATCCACGACGGCCTCGAGCTCGATGGCGCACTCGCGGCGGCCGATCCGTCGGCGCTCGCTTCCCGCCTGCTCCCCTGATCCGATGACCGAACAGCCCGAGCCTACCGGCAAGGTCATCCGCCTGAACGTGGGCGGGGCCGAGGGCAAGCTGACCACAACCGTGGGCAGCAACATCCCCGTGCGCGTGTTCGAGCGCGGCGGCGACTTCCTGATGCTCGTGCTGATGCTCGACGACGGCGAGGAGCTCAGCCAGGACTCGGTGGAGCCGCTCGTGCTCGAGTACGTTTCGGCCCGCGGGGTGGTCCGATTTCGCGGCCAGGCCGTGCTCCAGGAGCGCGATCTGGTCCGCTTCGAGGTGTCCGCCGCGCCCGAGGTCACCCAGCGCCGGGAGTTCGTGCGGATCCCGTCGCTCCAGGACGTGATGCTCGGCGACGAGCCGGGCACCGGCAAGATCTCGACGAAGGCCATCGACCTCAGCGGGGGCGGCATGCTCCTGAGCGGAGCGGACAGGCTCGAGCTTGACTCGGAGGTCCGCTTCCGTCTCGAGCTCGGCGGCGGCGCGGGCGCGATCGAGGGACGCGCGCGCGTCGTTCGCTCCGATCAGGAGGGCCGCCGGGCGCTCGTGTTCGAGGACATCTCCCAGACCGATCGCCAGCGGCTGATCCATTTCGTCTTCGAACGCCAGCGCCAGGCCCTGGCCAAGGTCGGGCGCGTGACTAGCCACCGGAGGGCGAAATGAGCAAGAAGGCCGACAAGGCCGACGCCAAGGCCGAGAGAAAAGAAGAAGGGCAAGAAGGGCAAGCGGCAAGGCGGACGCCCTCGGCCGGCCCGAGCGTGGCCAGCCACCCGCGCGCCAGCTACCAGGTGCGCCGCGCCAAGGGCTGGGGCGGCATCGCCGGCTTCGCGGTCGCCGCCTATCTCTCCTACAAGGCGGGCGTGCCGACCTCCGATCTCGGCTTGCGGGCCCTCGCCGCCGGCATCGCCGGCTACATGCTCGCCTGGGCCTGCGCGGTCACCGTCTGGCGCCACCTGGTGCTGGCTGAGCTGCGCGCCACTGTCGACCCCGGCGCGGCTCCAAATCCCGACCTGATCCCCGCGCGCGCCGCGCAGCCCGCCAAGCCCGCAACGCCGCCAGACGACGTCGCGACCCCCGCCCCGGAGGGCGCGCCGGCCGGGTAGACACCGGCTGAGGGACTGCTATGGATCCGATCCATCCGATCGCTCCGGTTCCACCGACCCTGCCGCCCGTCGCCCCGGCTCCGATGACCGGCCGGATCGACCGCGACCGACCTCGCCACGACCCCGAGGAGGAGAGGCGGCGGCGCCGGCGCCCTCGCCCCGAGCAGGACCCAGCCGATGACCTTGGCTACGCCGTCGACGAGCGCGATGGCGACGACGATCCAGGCCTGCACATCAACGTGACGGCCTGATCGCACGGGCCTCCAGGCCAGAGTGTCCAGATCGATCTGGACGCTCCTCAAGTGAGCCGCTCAGGGGGCGATAACCGGAGAGACCGGCGGCAAGGAGCCGCCGGGGGACAACTCTAAAACGACCACACCACGGAGGTGTAAACCGTGTCCCTTTCGATCCTCACCAACACCACGGCAATGCAGACCGAGATCGGTCTGAGCAAGTCCAGCAACGCTGTTTCTGAGGCGATGAAGCGTCTGTCGTCCGGCCTTCGCATCAACTCGGCCGCCGATGACGCCGCCGGTTACGCGATCAGCCAGGGCCTCACGGCTCAGGTGAACGGCCTGCAGCAGGCCAGCCAGAACGTCAGCGACGCGACCTCGATGGTCCAGACCGCCGATGCCGCGCTGAACAACGTCCAGAGCATGCTGCAGCGCGTCAGCGAGCTGGCCGTGCAGTACCAGAACGGCGACCTCCAGTCGACCGATAAGGCCGACATCCAGAGCGAGGTCAACCAGCTCACGACCGAGATCGACCGCCAGCGGGGTTCCGTGCAGTTCAACGGGATCAACCTCCTGGACGGCACCGCCAGCTCCGGCGGCGCCAACGTCACGTTCCAGGTCGGCCCGGGCGCCAGCGACACGATGAGCGTGTCGTTCCAGGACATCGAGTCCTCGAGTGGTCTTGGCACCACCGGGTTCTCGTGGGGCACCAACGGCGCCACCGCCCAGGCGGGGGGCCAGGTGTTCGACCTGAGCCAGTCCAACGCGGTCAGCCTGATCCAGGGCGCGATCAACAACGTCTCGACGCTCGCGGCGACGCTGGGTGCGGTCCAGAACCGTCTCCAGTACACCTCGAATGCCATCTCGGTGACCCAGGAGAACATGTCCTCCTCGCTGAGCAACATTCAGGACGTCAACATGGCGACCGAGATGACGACCATGACGCAGCAGCAGGTGCTGCAGCAGGCCGGCACGGCGATGCTCGCGCAGGCCAACTCGCAGCCGCAGCTGGTGCTCAAGCTCATCACCGGCTGATCCACCTTCGTCCTTGCCGGGCGGCGCCTAGTGCGTCGCCCGGTCAGGCGAAGTCACAAGCTTTCGACTCACCAAGCTTCGAACGCGACAGCTCGCTGGCGCCGCCGAGGAACAACCCGCCCCGCGACCGTCCCACCTCACATCGCGCGGGGCCACATAACCACGTCCGATTCATCGAGGGAACCGGAACGGAGGCGGGCTGCCCATGGCGGCCCGCCTCCGGTGGCTTTAAGGAATCCCCCACCGCGCCGATCACATGGGGAGATGTCCCTCGATGGCCCTCGTCCCCGCGTCACGCTCGGGATCGCCACCTACAACCGAGACGCGTACCTCCGCACGGCGATCGAGAGCTGCCTGCGTCAGGACTTCGCGGACCTCGAGGTGCTCGTGGTCCTCGACGGCTCGACGAACCCCGCGGTCGACGGCGTGCTCACGATCCTGCAGGGCGACCCCCGACTGCGCGTCGTGCGCCACGAGGGCAACCAGGGCATCGCCGCCGCCTACAACACGTTCGTGTCCGAGGGCCGCGGCGAGCTGATCGCCATGCTCGGCGACGACGACGTCTGCCGGCCGGGCCGGATCCGGCGGCAGGTGGAGATCTTCGATCGCGACCCGGACACCGGCGTCGTCCACGGAGACGCGGTGGTGATCGACGCTTCCGGCAAGCGCACCGGCGCGTGGATCAGCGGCGACATGTCGCCGCTCGAGCTCGTTCGCAGCTTCTACCGAAACCACGACTACGTCGTGGATCCGAGCCGGATGGTCCACCGGCGCGTGTATGAACGCGTCGGCGGCTATGACGCCCGCTACCTGGTCGCCCAGGATTTCGAGTTCTGGCTGCGCGCCGCGCGCCACTTCCGCTTCCGCCATTGCGCCGGAGAACCCCTGATCGACCTCAGGCGCCACGGCGAGAACGGCTCGGATGAGTCAAACCGCGATGCCGAGACCGCCGAGGTGGCCATGGCCCTCGAGGAGGCACTCGAGCGCTACTCCCTGCGCGAGCTCGTGCCCGAGCTGGACTGGTCGATCCTGGATCCGGGCGACGCCGAGCGTCAGGCGCTGCTGAGGCTCGCCGATCAGGTGGCGAACCGGGCGGTACCCACCCCGACGCTCGCCCGGAACCTGCGAGACCGCGCCGCACGGCTGCCGTCCCGCCCATCACCCAGGTCCCGCGCCGGCGCGCCCACCGAGCCCCGCCGCCAGCTCCTGATGACGATGTTCGGCTGGAACGACAGCGGCGGGGGAACGATCCTGCCCCGCCTGGTGGCCAAGGAGCTCGTGCGTCGCGGCTGGGAGGTGAGCGTGTTTCACGCCGCCACGGCCACGCTGCCCGACGCCCCTCCCTACACCGTGCGCGAATGGGAAGAGGATGGGGTCCGGCTCCTCGGCGTGCACAACCGCCCACACGGCCTGTTCGACCTCGACCGGCCCGATCGCGAGATCGACGATCCGCTGATTCGCGTGGCCTTCCGGCAGGAGCTCGAACGGACGCGTCCGGACGTCGTCCACTTCCACAACCTGCACAACCTAGGCGCGTCGCTGATCGACGAGGCGTTCGCCCAGGGGGTGCCCACCCACTTCACCACGCACAACTACTGGCTGATCTGCCCGCGCGCCTACCTGCTCGACGCAAACGGCCAGATCTGCACCGGCCCGGGCGACGGTTCGCGCTGCGCCTCGTGCGCCGGCGGCAAGGTCAGTCCGGAGGCGTACCAGCGCAGACTCGGGGAGATTCGCGCGCGGGTCACCCGCGGCGTCGGCGTCGTGCACGCGATCTCCGAGTCGGTGCGCCGCACGCTGCTCGCCACGGGCTATCCCGAGCACCTGGTCGACGTGATCCGCCAGGCGATGCCGCACCAGCGGGAGATCTGGGAAGAGGTCGGCCGCAATCGCGCCCCGGGGCGCCGGAACACCGACCTGATCGTCGCCTTCGTCGGCTCGGTGTTCCCGCACAAGGGACCACAGCTGCTGGTCGAGGCGGCGCAGCGGACCAAAGCGACGATCAAGGTCCGGCTCCACGGCGAGGTGCAGCCCCGGTTCGCCGAGAAGCTGCGCGCGCTCGATCGCCGCGGCGTGGTCGAGCTCTGCGGGTCGTTCTCGCCCAGCGAGCTGCCCGGCCTGCTCACTCAGGCGGACGCCGCCGCGCTGCCGTCGACCTGGTGGGATTGCGCGAACCTGGCCGCCGAGGAGTGCCACGCCGCCGGCCTCCCGCTGATCGTGCCGCGCCTGGGTGGCCTCGGCGAGACCGTCCGCGACGAGATCGACGGGCTGACCTTTGCCGGCCTCGACGTCGACGACCTGGCCCGGCAACTGGACCGGCTCGCCACCGAGCCGGGCCTGCTCGAACGGCTCCAGGCGGGGATCGAGCCGCCAGCCTCGTTCGGCGAGTACGTCGACGAGCTCGAGGCCTATTACGCGGGCGAGCGGCCCGGTCGAGTAACCGAGCCGCGCGCACCCGATTCGCTGGCCGTGCGCTGGCAGGGCGACCACGGGCTGCCCACGAGCCTGTCGATCATCAACACCCAGGTCAGCGAGCGCCTGTCGGCACGCGTGCAGCGCGTGAACAGAGAAGGCGTCCCGCTCGAGTCTCCCCTTCCGCAACTGGCCGACGTCGAGGTCCGCCACCAGTGGCCACCGGATCTCCGGCCGGCGCCCGCCGGTTGCCTGGCCGTGATCCTGCCCTGGGAGTTCGGCGCGGTCCCGCGCGACTGGCTCCAGTCGATCGAGCGCCACGTGGATGAGCTTTGGGTGCCGAGCGAGCATGTCCGCCGCATGTACCTGAACGCCGGAGTCGACCCCGAGCGCGTGGTCGCGATCCCCAACGGCGTCGATCTCGACGTGTTCACCCCCGAGGGCGAGCGGCGTCCGCTGCCCGACGGCATCCGCTTCCTGTTCGTCGGCGGGCTGATCATGCGCAAGGGCCCCGACGTACTGCTGAGCGCCTGGCGCGAGGCGTTCGCCGGACGTGACGACGTCACGCTGGTGATCAAGGACTTCGGCGCGGGCGGGATCTACGCGGGCGGCGACCGCGACGCGATCCGCGCGCACGTCGAGAGCGGCGAGCTGCCCCGCATCGTCCTGCTCGACGAGGAGCTCACCACCGCGGAAGTCGCCACCCTGTACCGCTCGTGCGACGTGCTCGTGCACCCCTACCGGGGCGAGGGCTTCGCGATGCCCGTGCTCGAGGCCATGGCCTGCGGTCTGCCGGTGATCACTACCGCCGGCGGCCCGACCGACGAGTTCTGCCCGCCCGAGGCCGCCTGGCGGATCCGCTCCCGCCGCGTCGAGTTCCCTCACGAGCAGGTCGACATGCTGCCGACCGCCGGCCGCCCCTGGATGCTCGAGCCCGAGCACGACGACCTCGTGCGGCTGCTCCGGGAGGCGGCGGACGACGCCGAAGAGCGCACGCGCCGGGGCGCCCAGGGCCGGATCGCCGCCCGGGCGTTGTCCTGGGATGCCGTCGCCGCGCGCTACGAAAGCCGTATCAGCGAGCTCGCACGCCGCCGGCCGCGACTGGCCGGCGCAGGCGACGCCCAGCCATTTGAGCTCGAGGAGGACGTCGCGGTGCGCGTGCTGGCCACGCCGGCCTGGCGCACCGAGGATCGTCTCGCCGAGTTGCTGGCCGAGTGGGCGAGCGCCACCACCCCGCAGACCAGCGCCTGCCTGTACCTGCTGGCCGATCCGGCCGCCGACGGCGAGCCGCCCGAGCTGGAGGCTCGCGTGCTGGCGGCGGTGGCCGCCGCCGGCGTCGATCTCGACGCGGCCGCCGACATCAACGTGCTCATGCAGCCCTCGCTGCCCGACCGGGACACCCGCCTGCACGCCGCGATCGACGTCTACGTCCCACTCCACCCGGGCTGCGGCGGGCATCAGCGCCTCGCAGGCGAGGCGGGCGCTGCGGTCAGCGGACTCGGCGACGGCTCTCTGGCGCGCCTCCTGGCCCGGCTGTGCGCATCCGCTGACCGAGCCGCCGCGTAATCTGAGACGCGTCATCGAGAGGCTCCACAACCGTCAGGAGTTCGAAGCCGCGGCCGGGCGGACGGCTGACCGTCGCGCCTATGAGACGCTGCTCCAGCAGGCCTACGCCGGGATGGACCCCTGGTATCTGCCGGCCGTCTGCCAGGTGTGCTCACAGGCCATCGGGTTGCTGGCCGATCACCAGCACTCCGTACCCGAGGGCGTGAACTTCCGCGAGCGGCTGGTGTGCCCGAGCTGCGGGCTCAACACCCGCCAGCGCCTGATGGCCCACCTGTTGCAGGACACGGTCAGCGGTCTCGATCATCCTCCTCGGATCTACCTCTACGAGCAGGTCACGCCTTTCTTCCAATGGGCGCGAACCCGGCTGCCCGGGGAGGTGATCGGCAGCGAGTACCTCGGGCACGACGTGACGGGCGGCACGGTCGTCAACGGCGTCCGCCACGAGGACGCGCTGGCGCTCTCGTTCGAGGACGCCAGCCTGGACGTGATCATCTCCCAGGAGGTGCTCGAGCACGTCCCCGAGGTCGATCCGGCGATCTCCGAGGCAGCGCGCGTCCTGCGCCCCGGCGGCCGGTTCCTGTTCACGGTCCCGTTCCACCCGGCCGCCGATGTCACCGTCCAGCGCGCCAAGCTCGTCGACGGCGAGGTCGTCCATCTGATGGCGCCCGAGTTCCACGGCAACCCGGTGTCCAACGAGGGATCGCTGGTGTTCTTCGACCACGGCTGGGACATCCTCGACCGGTTCCGGACCCACGGCTTCGACGAGGTGTCGCTGCTCTCGGCCTGGAGCGCCCTGTACGGCTACCTGGGCGGCGGGATGCTGGTCGTGTTCAGCGCGACGCGATCAGCGGCGAGCTGACCAGCGAACGCAGGGCGTCGGCGGCCGCGGCCGGACCGCACGCCTCGGCAACCTTCCCCGCCCGGGCGACCCGGTCCGCTCCAGAGGCGTCCAAGTCCTCGCCGTCGAGAAGATTCAACGCCGGAGCCGACGGGTCCACCGCCACGGCGAGGTCCCCGAGGACCCACGCGGCGGGTCCGCCCGAACGGACCACGACCGGCGTCCCCGCGGCGGCGGCGGTGAGCGCCACGCGGTCGAATTCGTCGGACGGATCGACAGCGATGACCAGGTCGGCTTCGCCCGCCAGCGCCGCCAGGATCCGCTCATCGGTCGTGGGCGGTAGCAGCTCGGCGTGCGGGACGGCCCCGCGCAGCGCCCGCTGTATGTCCGGCGTGCGCACCGACGGAACCACTCCGATCGGTCGATCGCCGAGCTGATGGAGACCCGAGAGCAGCGCGGCGGTCAATGAACTGTCATGCGTCGGCAGCCAGACCAGCACGCCCGAGCCGCCGGCGCCGACCGGGGCCTCGATCGCCAACGGAGCGACCAGCTCGATCGCGTCCTCCGGCCAGCCCCGCTCGAGCAGCGCGTCGCGAACGGCCGGGGAGGCCGCCCACGCGGTCACATCCGGCCGGTAGGCCACTGGACCGCCGACCCGCAGGACGGAAGGCCGGTAATCCAGGTGGTTCTCGTCGGCGAAGGTCACGGTCTTGGCGTCCGGGCGCGCCACCGTGAAATGGGCGCCGTGCAGGGCGCGCCAGCGCTCCTCGTCGAGCACCGGGCCGACCCAGGTCGGGGTGAGCGTGCGCGCGGCGAATCCCACCTCGGCGGCTTCGAGCGCGCGCAACAGCCCGCGCGCCTCCGCGGCGCGGGGGCCGATCGCGATCAGCGGTCCGACCACCTGCACGGGGGCGCCGTCGGGGCTATCGACCCGGATCGGGCGGTGGACGAGCGGGCTCAGGCAGGCGCCGAAGTCGTGGCGCAACCGCGCCGAGTCGTCAGTCAGCATCTGACCCCAGCGTGCGTAGAAGCGCTCCGGGTTGGCGTGCCCGTGATAGGCCCCGCCCGACGTCCCGCCCTCGTGGTGGACGATGTCGATCTCGCCGAGCTGGCGCACCGCGGCGCCCGTCGAGCGAATCTGCAGGCACAGGTCGACGTCCTCCCACCCGTTGACGTAGTCCTCGTCGAAGCCGCCGACGAGCTCGAACAGATCGGCGCGCACCGCGATGCAGCCGCCGGTGACCGTGTCGACCTCCACGGTGGCGCCGGCCGCCGGAAGGTCCGCGGGCTCGGAATGGAAGCGGTGGTAGGGCGCCAGCCCGCCCCCGCGGGCGGGGATCCAGCCGATGCCGGCGTGCTGGAGGCCGCCGTTCGGGAAGCGCATGCGCGCCCCGACCAGGCCGACGCCAGGCCGCTCGACCTCCTCGACGAGGGCATCGACGGCGCCCGAACCGAGCTCCATGTCGGTGCTGACGACCATCAGCACGCGCCCGCGGGCCGTGCGCGCGCCCACGTTGATGCCGCCGGCGAAGTTGCGGTTCTCGGGCAGCTCGATCACCGTCGCCCGATCGGACCACTGGCGGAAGAGCTCGAGCGTGTCGTCGGGTGAGCGGTTGTCGACCAGCACCAGCTCGACGTCGTGGCCGATCCGGTCGCCGAGTCCGCGCTCGAGCGCCTCGAGGCAGCGCTCGGTCATCGCGCGCTTGCCGTGGGCAGGAATGATGATCGACACCCGCGGCGTGGTCCGCTCGGACTCGTCCGCGTCAGGGGCGCCGTCGCTCTCGCCGATGCCGACGAGCGTCGCGCACGACGGGACGGGCGGCTGCTCGGCGCACGGCGCCACCGCGATGTCGGGGACGTGCTCTGGGCTCTTGCCGGCCGCCTCGATCGCCGCGGCGAGGACCGGGAGGACCGCCTCGGGCGCGGGATCGTCCGGGGTGACCGGAACGAGCAGCGAGACCGGATCGTTCTCCTCGTAGCGCTCAACGTAGTCGCGCACCAACTTCCCGGCCGCTTCGTCTGACCACGGGGCGATCCGGGCCACGAAGCAACGGGGCACCGCACGATCGAAGGCACGCCGGAGCGAGGCGACCGCGGCTCCGAACGAGTGATGCTGACGGATGTGCGTGCGGCCCGTCTCGGCGATTATCCGCCACAGCTCCGCGTCGCCGTACAGCCGGATGACGGCGCGAGCGAAGTCCTCCCCTGGCTCGGCGATCAGCACGTGCTCGCCGTCCTGGAGGTGCATGCCCTCGGCGCCGATCGGCGTGGTGACCACCGGCAGCCCGTGCATCAGCGCCTCGCCGATCTTCCCCTTGACGCCCGCTCCGTAGCGCAGCGGGGCAATCGAGACGCGGGCTGCCTCCAGGTAGGGGCCGGTCTCGGGGACCTGCCCGGTGACCGTGATGCGACCGCCGTGGAGCGCCCGCACGGCCGGCGGCGGGTTGAAGCCGACCAGCATCAGCTGGGCCTCGGGGATCGCCTCGGCGATCAGCGGCCAGCTGTGCTCGTGGAAGTCGAGGACCGCATCGACATTCGGCGTGTGGTCGAAGTTGGCCACGAACACCAGGCCGGAGCGCTCCTCGAAGGCCGGGCCCGGGGGCACGTCGACGTGGACGTTGGTGACGATCTCGATCGGAACCCCGGGAGCGAGCTCCTCTAGGGCACGGGCGTCGTCCTCGCTCACCGCGCCGAGCAGGTCGGCCTGCGAGTAGATCGCCGCCTCGCGGACGCGGGTGCGCTCGGCCGCGGCCAGCGCCGCGCCGTCGCCCGACAGCTCGGCGCCCCGACGCTCGCGGACGTGATGAACGTCGTGCGTGTCGATGATGATCCGCGTGGCCGGCGAGAAGGCCCGGATCTCCGGGAGATACAGCTCGGAGGTGTGGTAGAAGTTCAGATAGGCGACGTCGAAGCGCTTGCGCTTCAGCAGCAACCGCAGATCCACACCCAGCCCGGGCACACGAAGACCGGCGGCGCGCAGGCGACGTGGATCCATCATGTGGACCTCGACGCCGGACGCGCGCAGTTCCTCGGCGTAGCGCTCCTGGGCCCACGCCGCGCGGGCCAGGAAGGTGATGTCGTGGCCCTCGGCGATCATCGCCTCGACGTAGCGGTGAAGGCGCAGGCCGCCTGACTGGCGGTCGTAGGTCGGCAGCTCGTCGTGGATCACGAGCACGGACAGCTTCCGGGCGGTCAGCGTCTCCTGACCCGGCTGATTTCCACGCATATCCCGTGTATCGCCCGGCGAAGTCGCGACTTGAATCGCTCAAGCTCCAAGCCGGGCCGCCGACCATAGGGGGGCGATGATCCTCGATGAGATCGCCCACGAAGGCGTGCCCACGCGCGCTCCGCGCGTGAAGCCGACGTCCCCCACCGGAGAGCGCCGGTCGACCTACACCGTCTACCGCGCCCGGGCGCCTCTGCGCATCAGCTTTGCCGGTGGTGGCACCGACGTGTCGCCGTTCCGCGAGCGCGAGGGCGGCGTCGTCCTCAGCACCACGATCAACCAATACGCCTACGGATCGCTGCGCAAGCGCTTCGACGACCAGGTGCAGATCGACTCGCTCGACTTCGGTCTGAGCACGACGTTCCCGGCCAAGGGCGACGTCGGAATGGGCGACGAGCTCGACCTGCCGCGGGCGGCGATCCAGCGCCTGCGCAAGTACGCGGACGGCGTCAACGCTGACTGTGGCTTCGACATCTTCCTGCACTCCTCGGCCCCGCCCGGCTCGGGGCTCGGCTCCTCCTCGGCGATGATGGTGACGCTGGTAGGCGCGATGCAGAGCTTCTACCGGCTTGCGCTCTCCGAGTACGAGGTGGCCGAGCTCGCCTACGACATCGAGCGCCAGGATCTCGGCCGCGAGGGCGGCATGCAGGACCAGTACGCGGCCGCCTTCGGGGGCTTCAACTTCATCGAGTTCGAGGCGGACCGCGTGATCGTCAACCCGCTGCGTATCGGTGACGACATCCTCTCTGAGCTCGAGTACAGCCTGCTGCTCGCCTTCACCGGCAAGACGCGCTCCTCCGATCGCATCATCGAAGATCAGGCCGGTCGCTACGTGGCCGGCGAAGAGGACGCGCTGGCCGGCCTGAGCGCGCAGAAGGAGCTGGCCGTCGAGATGAAGAACGCGCTGTTGCGGGCTCGGCTGTCCGAGTTCGGCTCGCTGCTCGGCGAGGCTTGGACGCAGAAGAAGCGCATGTCGCCGAAGATCTCGAACCCCGAGATCGACGAGATGTACGAGGAGGGAATCAAGGCCGGCGCCCTCGGCGGCAAGGTGACCGGGGCCGGCGGCGGCGGCTACATGCTGTTCTACTGCGAGTACGACAAGAAGCACCGTGTCGCAGCCGCGCTGGACCGGATGGGCGCGCCAGTGTCCGACGTCGGTTTCGATCACGTGGGCCTGCGCCGGTGGTCGACCCAGGTACCGCGATGACGGCGACGGCACGAGGATCGCTCCAGGCCGCATTCGCCGAGCGCATCGACGAGCACCAAGACGTGATTGCGGCCGTCCGCGACGGAGAGGCTGCTCGGGCCGCAACGCGCGCTGCCGAGGCGATCATCGACTCGATCGCCGCCGGCGGCAAGCTGATCCTGTTCGGCAACGGGGGCAGCGCCGCCGACGCCACGCATCTGGCGGCCGAGTTCCTCGGCCGTTTCCTGCTCGAGCGCCGGGCGCTTCCGGCGATAGCCCTGGCCGACAACCATTCGGCGATCACCGCCATCGCCAACGACTACGCCTACCAGTCGGTCTTCTCCCGCCAGATCGAGGCGCTCGGCCGCGACGGCGACGTCGCGCTGGGACTCTCGACGAGCGGCGCCTCGCCAAACGTAGCGGCGGCGCTCACGGCCGCGCGCCGGAGCGGGCTGGTCACGGTGGCCATGACCGGCGCCGACCCCGGAATCGTCGGTGCGGCCGCGGACATCGTGATCGCGATCCCCACCACCGCCACGCCGCGGGTTCAGGAGGCCCACCTCCTGCTCGGACACATCATCTGCGAAGCCGTCGAGCGCGCCGTCCTCGCCGCCGACACCCCGCTCGAGGCGCAGGCGGCATGACCCGTCGCGCGGTGTTTCTCGACCGCGACGGGACGCTCAACCGCCCGGCGGCGCCCGGCGACTACATCACCGAGCCGAGCGCGCTCGAGTTGCTGGACGGCGCCGATGAGGCGGTCAATCGCCTGCACGAGGCCGGCTACCTGTGCGTGGTGGTCTCCAACCAGCGCGCCGTGGCGCTCCGGCGGATGACCGACGCCCAGCTGGCCGCGGTCGACGAGCGCCTGCGCGAGCTCGTCGCCGTCGATCACTCCTACTACTGCACCCACGGGCTCGACGAGCGCTGCGCGTGCCGCAAGCCCGAGCCGGGGCTGCTGATCCGCGCCGGAGCCGAGCTCGAGCTCGACCTCACCCGCTCGTGGATGATCGGCGACCGCCAGACCGACTGTGAGGCCGGCCGCCGGGCCGGCTGCCGCACGATCCAAATCGAGCCACAGGACGGCGCGCTGCTGGCCGCCGTCCAGGCGATCGCCCCCGCATGATGCCGTCGCTCACCGAACCCAGCTTCGCCGCCGGGACGATCGCCACGAGCGACTACCTGCCCTGGGTGCGCGTTCTCGCCGATTCGTTCGCCGCCCATCACCCCGGCGTGCGGTTCGTGGCGCTCCTCCTGGACGAGCCCGATCCGTCCCAGCTGCGCGACGATGATGCCTTCGAGCTCCTGACCCCGGCACAGATCGGGATACCGGACACCGAGTACGGCTGGATGCGCGCGATCTACAACGGCTTCGAGCTCTCGTGCGCGACCAAGCCCTGGCTGCTGCGCTTCCTCCTATCCGAGGTCGACGCCGCCCTGTATCTGGACGGCGACATCCTCGTCTGCGATTCGCTGCACCCGATCGCACGGCGCGCCGCGGACGCCGAGCTGGTCATCTGCCCGCACACCCTCGAGCCGCTTCCCGACGACGGGCTGGTCCCCGACGAGGACACGCTGCTCCGGCTCGGCCAGTTCAACGCGGGCTTTCTCGCCGTTGGGAGCCGGAGCCTCGGCTTTTTGGACTGGTGGACGGCGCGACTGCGCCGCCAATGCGCCGATGCCGGCGAAGACACGCCGCTGCGGTTCGTGGACCAGCGCTGGCTCGACCTGACCGTGAACTACTTCGAGGTCGACGTGCTCCGCGCGCGCGGGGCCAACGTCGCCTACTGGAACGTGCGGACACGCGAGGTACAGCGCACCCCGGACGGTTACCGGGTCGACGGCGAGCCGCTGCTGTTCATGCACTTCAGCGGCTTCGAGCCCGACAACCCGCGCGTGCTGAGCAAGCACGCCGGCCGGCCCGCGCCGGCCGAGGGCTGCGAGGGCGGGCCCGCGACCGCGCTCGAGACCCTGTGTGAGGAGTACGCCGCGCGACTATGCGCCGCCGGCTTCCACGGAACGCGCGCCCCGGCGCCGGCCCACGCGCTGCCGGGCGGCATCGTTCTGAACCCGGCCGGCCGCGCGGCCCTGCGCGCTGCGCTGATCGAGGCCGAGCGTAGCGGCAGCGTCACGCTGCCCGATCCCGGCGATGCGGACGCCGTCCTCACCTGGCTGCGCGCCCCGGTTACCGCGGGCGCCACATCCTGGTACCTGTGGGGGCTGCGCGCCACCCATGAGCGCACGCGCAGCGAGTTCGCGGAGGTCCCGGGAGCCGACGAGTTCCCCTACCTGATGTGGTCGCTGAACGAAGGCGTCGCCGACGGGCTCGTGCCGCCCGCGCTGGCGGGCCCGGCGTCGCCGATCGTGCTCGAGGGCGCGCGAGGGCTGATCGCGCTCGTCGCCACCGCCGAGGTGCTCGCCGACCCGTCGCTGCTGGCCGGCATCGCCGAGCAGCTCGACGCCGGGGAGGTGACGCTCGTGCTCCACGCCCCGGGATATGACGCCGGTGACCTGGTCGCAACGCTCGAGCCGCTGCTGGTCGGCGCCGGCCTCGATGGGCCGAACGCCCCCAACGTGCTCGGACTGCTGCTGCCGGCGGCGCCCGGCGCGCTCGCCGCTTCGGTGCACTGCGTGCTCACCCGCCGGCCGGTCGACCCGGCCCTCGCCGCGCATCCGCAGGCGTCCGACGCGACGGCGCTCCGACGCCTGGCCGATGCCTTTGCCGCGACGAGACCACTCGCGGCGGCCGGCTGACGCAAGGCAGCCGGCTGACGCAAGGTGGCCGGCTGACGCCATAATCCGCCGCCGTGGACTCGGCGTCGATGACCGGCCGCTCGGTGTTCGTCACCGGCGCCTACGGCCTTCTGGGCGGCTGGCTGGTCAAGGCGCTCCTCGGCCGTGACGCGCGGGTGACCGTGCTGAGGCGCGACGCCGCCTCAGCGTCCGCGCTCGAGCTCGAGGGAACCGAGCGCCGCGTCAACGTCGTCCGGGGCGATGTCCGCGACGGTGAGCTGATCGAGCGCGTGCTGGCCGAGTACGAGGTCGACACGGTCTTTCACCTGGCCGCGCAGCCGATCGTCCAGGTGGCCAACAAGTCGCCGCTCAGTACGTTCGAGACGAACATCCGGGGCACCTGGACCCTGCTCGAGGCCTGCCGGCACCTGGGTGTCGCCCGGGTGATCGTCGCCGCTTCGGACAAGGCCTACGGCGCGCACCGCGAGCTGCCCTACCGGGAGACCTTCGCGCTCCAGCCCCGCCATCCCTACGAGGTCTCGAAGGCCGCGGCGGACATGCTCGCGCGGTCGTACTGGCACACGTTCGGTCTGCCGGTGGCGGTGACCCGCTTTGCCAACCTCTACGGCGGGGGAGATCTGAACCTCTCCCGCCTGGTTCCCGAGGCGGTTCGGGCGGCCATCGAGGGTCGCCCGCCGGTGATCCGCTCCGACGGCACGGCCGAGCGGGACTTCCTCTATGTCGAGGACGCGGTGTCGGCCTACCTCGCGATCGGCGAGCTGCTCGATACCGGTGAGGCGGCGGGGGAGGCGTTCAACGCGGGCGGCGATCAGCCGCACTCGGTGCTCGACGTCGTCGAGCTCGTCTGCCGGCTCGCGGGCACCGGCGTGAAGCCCGACGTCCGCGGGACCGGCACGCCGCCGGGTGAGATCAGCCGCCAGTGGCTCGATTCGAGCAAGCTGCAGACGATGTCCGGCTGGGAGCCACGGATCGACCTCGAGGAGGGCTTGCGGCGGACGATCGCGTGGTACCGCGAGTATGTCCCGCGGCTGGGCTCAACGGCGCACGCTGCGCGAGGCTACGCGCAGGAGTTCTCGGGCTGAGGTCCCGACTACATCGCTCGCGATCGCCTCGGGATCGGCATCGCGCTGCTCCTGATGGTCGATGCTCGAGCGCTCCTTGAAATGCACCGCGACCGGCTCGGCAAGATGGCAGATGCCGGCGCCCGTGTCGCGGATCCGCTGCCAGAGGTTCCAATCGGCGGGCTGGTCGAGCAGCCACGCGTCGGTGTCGTAGCGCATGTGCGCCAGACGGCCCGAATACATCACGGTGGAGTGGATGACCTCCCCGTAGATCATCGGCGCGGTGCCGTGCAGGCGCCAGTCGCCCTGCGGCCACTCGGTCATCGCTTGGGCGTAGATGAAATCCCCGCCTTGCTGGTCCAGCGCTTCGAGCAACTTGGGGATGTGGTCGTGCGTGAAGCCGTCGTCGTGGTCGAGCGCCGCGATGAACGCCCCGCCGGCCTCGTCGAGCGCCCGGTTCACCGCGACCGTCCCGGCCACCCGCCAGAAGCACTCCGGCCAGGCGGGATAGTCCGGCCGCGCTTCGAGCTCGAGGTAGCGCACGCGCGGGTCGGTGATCGCCTCGACCGCGGCCCGCGCGTGCGGCTGGGGCCCGTCGCTGCAGACGAGGATCTCGACGTTCTCGTAAGCGCCGCCGAGCACGGATGCGATCGCGCGGTCGACCAGCGTGTCGGTCGCGCCGTAGGTGGCGATCCGAACCGTCACGAGCGGGCGGCTACGGATGTCGATGCGCGTAGTCGCGTCGAAGCGCACCTTGTCCACGGCGGCCTGAACGGCATCGACAAGCGTTTTGGCCCAGCGAGCGTGAGCGACGATCTGCGCGGGATCGTCAGCGACGCGGGGGCCGGCCATGTCCAGCCGTTCGACGAGCTCCTCTGCTGAAGCGACGGCGTGCGCCCCGGCTGGGACCTCCACCGTTCCCTCCAGCAGCACGATCTTGGCGAACGGAGCGCCCTCCGAGAGGTAGGTGCAAGCCTCACCGATGATCGCGCGCAGCGCGAGCGCCTCGACATCGGCGTCGCGCGCGTCGAGGTAGAGGACGACGTCCCGGTCCGCGCGGACTCCCGCGATGTAGGCGCTCAGGACGGGAAGCCAGTCGAACGGCCGGCTCCACCGAGCGGGCGCGAGCAGGACCGCCTCTTCCGGGCCGGGGGTGACGCCACCGGCCCTCCGCGGCTGGTTGCTCTCGCCGGTCGCCTCGCCCGGGCCCGCCGCCTCCCTGAAGTTCCACGCGCCGCTGGCGTGGCGCACCGTGATCCGCCCGCAGGACGCGCACCGCAGCGCGTCGCCGGCCAGGCCGAGGGCCGGCTCGCCGCATCCCGGGCAGCGGACCGCGGCCCAGATCGTGGACGGGAGACCTCCGGCGTCGACGAGCGCGTCTCGCGGCGACAGGCGCTCGATCGCGTAACCCTTGCGGTGGCTGGGCCCGAACCGCGCCGTCTTGCACACCTCGAGCCATCCCGCGCGCTGCTCGCGCCACTCGCGGGCGGCGCGCTCGGCGAACTCCGGCAGCATGTCCGCGACCACGACCATCGTGGACAGCAGGCCGTTCGTCATCGCCAGCTCGCGGGCCCGGAACCCGGCGGGAGCGCTGCAGAAGCCCTCAATCTCCTGCGCGGTGGGCAGGCCGTGCTCGTCGTGCTCGGCCAGCCAATCCGGAACCGGCAGCCGGCGCTCCAGGTATGCGTCGCGCACCAGGTCGTCGATCCATGCGCCCTCATCCGACGGGCAGGCCAGCAGCACCCGCCTGCCCGCGACGCGCGCCAGCTCGGCGACAAAGCTCTCGCGCTGCGCCGGAGGGACGTGCTCGAGCACGTCGACGCACACCACGGTGTCGAACGCCGCATCCAGGAACGGCAGGGATCCCGGTCCGTAGCGAAGCGCGATCATGCCCGGCGCGACTGTCTCGTGGAAGTCGACGTCAATACCGGCGAAGGTGGCGGCCGGCGCCGCGGTCGAGAGGCCGTGGGGCCCGCAGCCGACGTCGAGCACGCTTTCCCGCAACGTCCCGCTGGCATCGAGCTCGAGCTCGGCGCTCACGAACCCGTAGCGGGTCAGCCAGTTCAGCAATCCCGTGTCTCCAACGCCGCGTCGATCAGCTCGCCGATCCGGCTGATCTGGCGTGGCCCGAGCGTGTTGGCCATCGGCAGCGACAGCGCCCGCGCGGCCAGGCTCTCGGTCACCTCCAGCGACCCGCCGAGCGGCGCATCCACGAACGCATCGTGGCGGTGCAGCGGCGGATCGAAGCACGTCCTCGCCTCGACGCGGTGCTGGGCGGCCAGCTCCAGCGCGCGGCGCCGGGTGGTCGCGTCGGGCACCAGCAGCTGGAACACCTGCCAGGTGGAGCCGGCCGAGCCGTCCTGGTAGCTCACGGGATGCGCGGCGAGCCGCGACTGAAGCTCGGTGGCGGTGGCGCGGCGCCTCGCGAGCGTCTGGTCAAAGCGGTCGAGCATGGCCAGTCCGGTGGCGGCGGCCAGCTCTGACATCTTGGCGTTGAGTCCGGTCATCTGGCTGACCCGCGAGGCGGGGTCGATTCCGAAGTTGATAATTCTGGCGAGGCGCTCGGCGACTTCCGGATCCGCGGTCATCACCGCCCCTCCTTCGCCGATCGCGAACGGCTTGGTGGCGTGGAACGAGAAGACCTCGGTGTCACCCTGGCCGCCAAGCGGCTGATCGTCCTGGTCAAGGGCCCCGAACCCGGCGGCGGAGTCGATCAGGAGCGGCAATCCGTGGCGCCCACACACATCGCGCCAGCCCTGCCGGACGGCATTCGGCGCCGCCGTGCCGAAGGTCGAGCACCCCATCACGCCCGCCACCGACCCCGAGTGCGCCTTGACGGCCTCCTCGAGCGCCTCCGGATCGAGCTGCCAGGAGTCTGGATCGACATCGACGAACAGCGGCTCGAACCCGGCCCAGCGGATTGCGCACGCGGTCGCGGTGAACGTGAACGACGGCACCGCCACCAACTTGCGCTCGGCGACCGGCTCGTCGCAGACGACTCGGAGCGCGGCCATCAATCCGAGCGTGCAGTTGCCGACCGGCACGCAGCTGACCTCGCCCACGTAGTCGGCCAGACGCGCGGCGAGGCGCTCGTAGCAGGGCCCTCCGTTCGAATAGATCCGGGTCTCCTCGGACACGGCGTAATACCGCGCCACCTCATCGAGCGGGGGAAGCTCGGGTCGCTGGTACCGGAGCACCTCGCTGCGGGCGAACTCGAGATCCGGCCCCTCCTGCAGACGAGTCGCAGGCACCGGTTCGATGCCTTGGCTGCGGGCGGGCGTGCTCATCGCCGCTCCTCGCTTAGAACGACGGTCGGCCGTGGCCGCACGCAGCTGGCCAGCTGACGCTTGAACATGAACAGCGAGTCGTCGGCCGCGTCGCTGCGACCACCGCCCAGCACGACCAGCTCGCATCCCCGCCGCCAGGCTTCCCGCACGGCCTCCCCGAGGACCAGGCTCATCGCGCCGAGAACCGGCTCGGCGCCGGCGCGTCGACCGCCCAGGTGGTAATACGCCTCGTCGGTGTCGTACAGGAACAGCGCCGCCGCCGCGATCCCGTGCTCGTCCTCGACGGTCACCTGGTAATGCGCGCCGCCGGCCAGCGCCTCAAAGTACGCGTCAGAGAAGAGATACACGGCCTCCGCGGCGAGCTCCGCCATCGCGGCGCGGTAGAAGGCGCCGAACCAGGGCGCAACCGGACGGATGTCGAGCTTCGCGCCGCGCGCCAGCGCGGTGCGGATCGACCGCCGTGCCCGGCGGTCGAAGCCCGCGAGCGGATCGCGCTCGCCGAGCTCGGCGATGCAGATGGGGCGCTCCCCGCGCAGCTCGGCTCCCCGCGCGATCAGCAGCCCGCCCAGCGTCGGCCCGGGCTCGAGCGGCGAGAGCGGAGCGGTGAGCGGCCGGCGGTCTCGGGCGAGTTCGTCGGCCAGCGCCTCCAAGGCGGCGGGGTCGGTCGCGCCGAACGGCCGGGGCAGCCCGTACACCGTGCGCCGCGTGCCGTCTGGGTGGATCAGCACCGGGAGGGACGCGTCCCGGGCCTCGACGATCTCCACGGCCGCGCCGACGTGCGCGGCGCTGGCCGCCAGATACTCCGAGCGCTCGTAGACCGATCCCTTCACGGCGTGCACGGTGCTCATCGCTGATCCATTCCTAGAATGCCGGCGGTGAAGCCTTGACCCCTGACCCTCCCGCCTGGTCGCTGCGCGCGAGCTCTCCGGACGACCTCGAGTGGGCGTTCGAGCTCCACAGGGCCACGATGGGCGAGTACGTCGGGCGCACCTGGGGCTGGGACGAGGCCGTGCAGCGAAGGATCTTCGCCGAGCGGTTCGACGGGCAGCCGCGTCAGGTGATCCAGATCGACGGCGTGGACGTCGGCGTGCTCATCGTGCACGAGCGCGACGACGAGCTGTACCTCGACCTCATCGAGCTGCTTCCCGCCTGGCAGGGAGCAGGCCTGGGAGCCGAGATCGTGCGGTGGTTGCGCGACCGCGCCGAGGCGTCGGGCCGGCCGCTCGCCCTCCACGTGCTCAGGTCGAATCCGCGTGCGCAGGCCTTTTACGAGCGCGAAGGGCTGCGCGTGGTGGAGACCGAGCCGCTGAGGCTGCTGATGCGCAGCCGGTCGTGAGAGCAGGGCATGGGCGCACCGCACATCACGGTGCCGCGTCGAGGGCATACCCGGGTAGTCGGCGCCCCAGGCCGCGGCTTGAGGTCCCTCCGCGGCATGAGGTCCCACCGCGGCATCAGATCCCGCCGTGGCGGCCGCCGCCCCGGCGGGTCGACTCACTCCGCGTCGGCGACGATCGAGCCGACGCGCTCGCCCAGCTTCGGGTCGCGGCTGTAGACGATCGCCCCCCAGACCAGCGCCACCACGACGATCCCGAGCGCGATCCACACGTAGATGTTGAACGGCGCCGGCTGCCCGGGCTTGACCAGCTCATACAGCGGATAGCCGATCGCCACCGCGCCGAGGAGCGGCAGGATCAGGTGCGTGACCGGGTTGAAGCGCTCCCGGTGATACCGACGGAAGTAGACCGGCAGCGCCAGGTTGGCCACCAGGTAGGTGAACGCGACCAGGATGGTCCCCAGCGTGGCGATCTCCCCGAAGAAGACCACGACCCCGTCCGGGTTGCTGCTCCGGCAGAACACGTAGGTCAGGCCCAGCGCGAGCCCCAGGAAGACCAGGAAGGCCACCCATGGCGTCTGGGTCGTCTTCGTGACCCGGCCGGTCACGCTCGGCAGCAACCCCTCCCGGCCGGAGTTGAAGATGATCCGCGCCTGCGAGTTCGTGGCCGAGATCAGTGTGCCGAAGATCGACGTGAAGCCCGCGATGTAGGCCAGGAAGGCCAGGAAGCTCGCCACGCCCTGCGCGGCTTCGACCATCGGAACGCTCGCCGCGGTGAGCTTGTCGGGATTGTTGTCGAACCCGACCACCGTCGAGTAGGACAGGAACACGTAGAGCACCGCAATCAGCGCGATGCTCGTGAACACCGCCTTCGGCACGGCGGTGCGCGGGTCCTTGGTCTCCTCCGCCATCGCGGCTGAGTTCTCCCATCCGATGAACAGGTAGACCGCGAGCGGGAACCCGAGCGACAGCCCCGAGAAGCCACGGTCCAGGTTGCCGGGATCGAATGGCTTGAGGCTGATGCTCCCCGAGTGCTGGATGAGCAGCGCGATCGCGATCACGACCAGCAGCACCGCTTCGAACGCGAAGAAGATCGCAGCGATCGTGGTCGAGGGCTTCGCGCCCGAGATGATCAGATAGAGGGCGGCCCCGGTGAGGATCGCGGTGAAGATCTGCCACGGGATCGTGATGCTCAGGTAGTGCTTGATGATCGTCTCGGTCCATCCGCCCGAGATGGCAACCACCGAGGCCACGGCCAGGATGTAGCCGGCGCCGAGCACCACCGCTGCCACCACCGCCGAGTACCCGCCGAACGCACGGCCGATGAACGTCACGAATGAGCCGGTTGAAGGGCGTGAGCGGGAGAACTGCGTGAGCGTGTTGCCGAGCAGCGCGATCGCGATCGCCGCCACGATCACGGTCAGCGGCGCGGCCACCCCCGCGGTCGAGACGATCAGCGCGAAGCCGAAGAAGAAGCTCATGGCCGGCGCGATGTTGGCCAGCGTCGCCGCCGAGATATCGAAGTTCGTGAGGACTCCGCGGGCCAGACGGGCCGGCTCGGGCCGGTCGGTCCTCGCGGGTGAGGTCGTACCTGCTGTCGCCACGTTGCCTCCTCGCTCGAGTGACGACAGCCTACTCTCGGAGGTGACGGATCCCGTGGATCACGCGCCGGCGCAATCCTGGAGGCCCGCGCGCCGGACGCAGCGCTCAAGCGGCCCCGCCCTCCCGCCGATCTAACCGGTAGTAGATGAGCTACACCGATGCCGTAAGCCGGATCTCCACGATCCAGGCACAGATTGCCTCTATCCAGACCGCCTTCGACCCGTCCGCGACGGGCACCTCGGCGACCCAGAGCGCGACCGGGACGGGGTCCGCGGGCACCTCAGGCAGCTTCGCCAGCGCGCTGGCTCAGGCCCAGCAGACCCCGGGCGTCATCGGCGCGGCCTCGGACCCCTCCGCCATGGGCATCGCCTCCACCGGGGTGTCCAGCCTGACCGGCTCCGGCGGGGCCACGCTTCCGGCCGGCGCTCAGAGCCAGCTGACCTCCGACCAGCAGCAGTTCGCCTCCCGGCTGGCGGCGCAGACGGGGCTCGACCCCTCGGTCGTCTCGGCCTGGCTGCTGGCCGAGGAATCCGGCGGCGCCGCACAGTCGCGCCAGGCCCAGAGCAACAACGACTGGCTCAACATCGGCTACACCGACAGCGGCACTTACGGATCGGCCGACTCGGTCTGGAGCAACCCGATCACCGCCGCCGACGCCACCGCCGGCTGGCTCAAGGGGCAGAACACTATCCCCGGCTACGGCAACGCCAGCTCCGGCATCCAGGCCATCCTGAACACGGCCGGCCAGCCGGCATCGGTCCAGATCTCCGCGCTCCAGAACTCGGGGTGGGCGTCGAGCGGCTACCCCAGCCTGCCCTCGCTGTACCAGCAGGTCGCGGGCTAACCGGCCAGCGCGATCACGGTCGCGCCCGGCGGCTGGTCCAGGTAGCGAGAGCACTCGTCGGCCACAACCGGCCGGCCCAGGTGGAACCCCTGGGCGTAGTCACAGCCCAGCTCGGCCAGGGTCTGCTTGACGTTCTCGGTCTCGACGCCCTCGGCCGTCACCCGCAGGCCCAGGTTGCGACCCAGGTCGATGATCGAGTGCACGAGCACCGCGTCCTGCCGATCGGTCTCCATCCGGGTCACGAACGAGCGGTCGATCTTGATCTCGTCCACCGGCAGCTGCTGGAGCTGCGTGAGCGACGAGTAGCCGGTTCCAAAGTCGTCGATGGCGATCATCACGCCCATCGCGCGCAGCTCGTCCAGGGCGGCGCGGGCGCGCGGCAGGTCAGCCACGATCCGGCTCTCGGTGATCTCGAGCTGAAGCGCCGAGGCGTGCAGGTCGAGGCGGGCCAGTAGCGCGCCGATGACGACCGGCAGGTCGTGGTCGAGCAGGCTGCGTGTGGACACGTTGACCGAGACGGTCACGGCCAGGCCGGCCTCGCGCCAGCGCTTGCATTGCTCGAGTGAGACCTCGAGCACCTTCTCGGTCAGCGGCTTGATGATGCCGGTCTGTTCGGCCAGCGGGATGAAGCCGTCGGGGCCGATGCACCCGAGCTGGGGGTGGTTCCAGCGCACGAGCGCCTCGAGCGCCAGCGTCGCACCGCCCTTGAGCGGCACTTTGGGCTGGTAGTGGACGACCAGCTCGCCGCGGTCGATGCCGCGCCGCAGCTGAGCGGCCAGCGCCAGGCGGTCGATGCTGTACTCGTCGTCCTCCTCGGCGTACGTGGCGAACGCGGCATTCGAGCCCTTGGCGCAGTACAGCGCGACGTCGGCGTGGCGCATCAACTCCGGCGCCGTGCGGCCGTGCTGCGGGAAGCACGCAATGCCGATGCTCGCGCAGATGTGCAGCGCCACCGAGTCCGCCTCGAGCGGGTGATCGAGGGCCGCGAGCAGCCGCTTGGCCACCTGCTCGGCCTCGGCCTGCGAGCCGTGCACCAGGACCGCGAACTCGTCGCCGCCGATCCGCGCCAGCACCGCGTCCGGCCGGTCGCTCGCGACCGCGTGGCCGAGCCTCCGCGCCACCCGCTGGATCACGATGTCCCCCAGCTCGTGGCCGAGCGTGTCGTTGATCGACTTGAAGTCGTCGACGTCGAGCAGCATCACCGCCACCGGCCGCCGCTCGGGCTCGGCGCCGTCGAGCGCCTCCTGGAGTGCCTCGACCAGCGAGGAGCGGTTCGGCAGCCCGGTCAAGCCGTCGTGGTGGGCGCGATGGCTCGAGATCGCCGCCTGCCGGCCGCCGAAGTACACCGCGAGCATCGGCACGAAGCACACCGGGACGAGCGCCACGCTCGCGTCCGCCGACGCGAGCAGAGCGGGCGCGAAGGCGAGCACGCAGCCCGCCGTCCAGGCCTGGAAGGCGAGATCGTCGCGCACGTAGCGCGCGATCGGTAGGCGCGCCAGCAGCGCGCCGGCCACGCAGGCGAGCACGTGATTGGTGGCGAAGAAGGCCGCGCCGGCGAGCAGGACGATCGGCAGCTCGGAGCCCGTCGCGTGGGCGCTGAGCGGCAGCGAGTGGGCGAGCAGCAGCACCGCGCCCGCCGCGACGATCGCCAGCAGGTACTGGGCCGCATTGAAGAGGATCTTGAGCGGGGCGACACGCCCTGCCACGTCGGCGATCACCGAGCTGGCCACGTAGACCAGCGCGGCCGGGCCGGCCCCGAAGCGCAGCAGGATCGCGAAGGCGAACGCCGCCGAGATCGTCACCCGGGCCAGCCCGCGGCGCCGCGGGACGGGAATCGGCAGGAGCTCGCCGGCCAGCACGAACGCCGACAGGACCACGAACAGGGCCGGGTCGCTGACATGCCCGCCCGGCATCCAGGGCACGAGGATCAGTGCGCCCGCCGCGAGTGCCGCGACCGCCACGACGTAGACGACGAACGTGTACGGCAGCGGCTCCCGGCGGGAACTGGCCCGCAGCCCGCGCAGCACGGATGCCAGCCGGTCGCTCAAGCGATCTTGTGGCCGGCGGCGTGCGCCTTCGTCCCTGGATGCGCCCCCGTGGTGGTATGCGCCACGGTCGTCGCCTTGACCACAACACGGGACACCGTCGGCTTGGCCGTCGCCGCGGACGCCAAACCGAGCGCCAACGTCAAAGCTGCCCCCAGCGTCAGAACGATCGAACCTGCCCGCCGCCTCCCGAGACGGTAGACATTTCCACGCATTCATCTACCTCGCTTTTGTGTCTGCGCGCCCCAGGCGACACAAACGTTTGCACCGCTAGACCCGGTCATCGGCACCGGGCCCGACGCGCTTAATCGAACATTCGTCCAGATGGGGAGGAAAACGCTCAGCCGCCCAGAGCGGGCGGCCGAGCGCCCAGAGTGGGCGGCCGAGCGGCCAGAGCGTCCGCTGAATGGGCAAGACCGCCCGCCCAGCGGCCCAGGAGCCTCAGCCGGATCAGAACAGGGCTTCCTGTCCGGGCAGCTCCACGCCTTCCCGCGAGCGACCGGCCCGCCCCGTCGCCACCGCCACGTCCCGGGCGATCGCGCCCTCCGAGCGCGAGGCGATGATCGGATCCTCGATCCCCTCGACGTAGACCAGCGTCCGACGCCCGTCCCCCCGCTCCTCGCCCTCGAGCGGCACCAGCGCGAACACCCGATCCGCGCGCACGAACTTGCCGTAGCCGAGCGGGACCAGAGCCGGGAGTTGGCGAGCCATGTCAGAGCGGATCGTACGCCCGCCACCCGTCGGCCTTTCCCGCTGCGCGTCACCCTCTGCCGCCGGGCGCGTAAGCTGCCGCCCGTGCCCGAACCCGCCACCTTCCTCCTCGGCGGCGAGAACGAGGTGTTCCGCCTCGGCTTCGGCGCCATGCGCATCACCGGCCCGGGCATCTGGGGCCAGCCACCTGATCCCGCCGGCGCCCGTGCGCTGCTCCGCCACGTCGTCGAGCGCGACGTCAACCTGATCGACACCGCCGACTCCTACGGCCCGGAGGTCTCGGAGAACCTGATCGCCGAGGCGCTGCGGCCGTACCCCGAGAACTTGGTGATCGCCACCAAGGGCGGCTTCGAGCGCTCCGGCCCCGGGCGGTGGGAGCCCAGCTGCCGGCCCGACCGCCTCAAGCGTTGCTGCGAGGCCTCTCTGCTGCGGCTGAAGCTCGACCGGATCGACCTCTACCAGCTGCACACGGTCGACCCCAGGGTGCCGATCGAGGACTCGGTGGCCGCGCTCGCCGAGCTCCAGGAGGAGGGCAAGGTCCGCCATATCGGCGTCTCGAACGTCACTGTGGAGGAACTCGAGCGAGCCCAGCAGATCGTCGAGGTCGTCTCGGTCCAGAACCACTACAACGTCTCAGACCGCGCCTCCGAGGACGTGCTCCGCTTCTGCCAGGAGGCTGGCATCGCGTTCCTGCCCTACTTCCCCCTCGCGGCCGGCGACCTGACCAGGCCCGGCGGTGCGCTGGCCGAGATCGCCGGACGGCACGGCGCCACCCCGGCGCAGGTTTCGCTGGCCTGGCTGCTCCAGCATTCCCCGGTCACCCTGCCGATTCCGGGCACCGGTCAGTTGCGGCACTTCGACGAGAACCGCGAGGCGGCCGAGCTCGAGCTCGAAGCCGAAGAGCTCGAGGCCCTCGACGAGCTGGCCGCGGCATCCTGACGTGACCGCATCCTGACGCGACCGGGTCGGGCGATCGGCCGCGGGTCTACTCGCCCAGGATCAGGCCGAGCCGTCGCTCGAGCGCGCCGGCCAGCCGCTCGCGCACCGGCCCCTGCTCGAAGCGCTCGACCAGCGCGGACAGGAACCCCTCGATCACGAGCCGCCTGGCCACGTCGAGTTTGAGTCCCCGCGAGCGCAGGTAGAACAGCTGCTCGGGATCGACCTGCGCCACCGCCGCCGCATGCGTACAGCGCACGTCGTTGGCCTGGATCTCGAGCCCGGGGATGGCGTCGGCGTGGGCGCGCTTGGACAGCAGCAGGTTGCGGGACTCCTGGAACGCGTCGGTCTTCTGCGCGCCGGGGTCGACGATGATGTTGCCCTTCCAGACCGCGCTCGAGCGGCCGTGCAGCACGCCGCGGAAGGCCAGATCGGAGGTGGTGTTGGGCGCCGCGTGCTCCTGGGTGGTGTCGAAGTCGATGTGCTGCCGGGCGTGGCTGGCGTAGGCGCCGGTCACCCGCGCCTCGGCTCCCTCGCCGGCCAGCCGGGTCTCCATCCGCACGTGGCCACGCGCCGAGCCGAACCCGAGCGCGACCCAGTCGAGCGATGCGTCCCTTCCCACCTCGGCCCGTTGGGCGCCGAAGATCCAGCTCTTCTCGGACAGGCCCTGGCCGCACACGTAGCGCAGGCGAGCGCCGTCGCCGACGATCAGCTCGGTGACCGTGTTGAACACGCCCTCGACATCGTCCGAACCGGATAGGAACTGCTCCCACACCTCGGCCTGCGCGCCCTCCTCGAGGACCACCAGCGTGCGCTGGTTGAGCAGCGTCCCGGACCGGGACTGGACGGCACTCAGTGAGATCGGCTCACTCAGCTCGACCCCACGCGGCACGTACACGAACGCGCCGGCGCGCACGCCGGCGTCGTTGAGCGCCACGAACACGTCATCGGCCGCGACCAGAGACCCCAGGTGGCGCCGGACCAGCTCCTGGTGCGCTGGTTCGTCGAGCGTCCCGACGATCACTCCGTCCGGGAGCCCGTCGGGCTCGGGCACTGTCCAGAGCGGCTCGGCGCCGGCCTGTCCGTCGGCCCCCACCCGCTCGTAGGCCGCCAGGTCGAGATCCGAGATGTCCGTGAACTCCCAGCCCGGGCGACCCTTGAACGTGGGCAGCTCGAGCGCGGGAGCCGACGCGCTAGCCAATCGAGCCCTCCATCTGAAGCTCGATCAGGCGGTTCATCTCGACCGCGTACTCCATCGGGAGCTCCTTGGTGATCGGCTCGATGAACCCGTTGACGATCAACTTGGACGCCTCGTCCTCCGGGATGCCGTGGGACATCAGGTAGAACAGCTGGTCGTCGCCCACCTTGGAGACCGTGGCCTCGTGGCCGACGTTGACGTCGTCCTCGCTGATCCGAATCGTCGGATAGGTATCGCTGCGTGACCGCTCGTCGAGCAGGAGGGCATCGCACACCACCTTGCTCCGCGCGCCGTGGGCGCCCTTGGCGATCTCGAGCAGGCCGCGGTAGGAGCCGCGGCCGCCGTCCTTGGAGATCGACTTCGCGAAGATGTTCGAGGTCGTGTTCGGCGCGGCGTGGATGATCTTGCCGCCGGCGTCCTGGTGCTGGCCGGCCCCCGCGAACGCGATCGACAGGATCTCGCCGTGCGCCCGCTCCCCGAGCAGGTAGACGCTCGGGTACTTCATGGTCAGGCGCGAGCCCAGGTTGCAATCCACCCACTCGACCGTCGCGTCCTCGTGCGCCACCGCCCGCTTGGTGACCAGGTTGAACACGTTGGTCGACCAGTTCTGCACGGTCGTGTACCGGATCCGCGCTCCCGGCTTGGCGATCAGCTCGACCACGGCCGAGTGCAGTGAGTTCGAGGAGTACGTCGGTGCCGTGCAGCCCTCGACGTAGTGCACGTAGGACCCCTCGTCGGCGATGATCAGCGTGCGCTCGAACTGCCCCATCGACTCGGTGTTGATCCGGAAGTAGGCCTGGAGCGGCATCTCGACGTGGACGCCTGGCGGTACGTAGACGAACGAGCCGCCCGACCACACCGAGCTGTTCAGCGCCGCGAGCTTGTTGTCATTGGGGGGGATCACGGTGGCGAAGTACTCGCGCACGAGGTCCTCGTGTTCGCGCAGGCCCGAGTCCATGTCCTTGAAGATCACGCCCTGCTTCTCGAGGTCCTCGCGGACCTGGTGGTAGACGACCTCGGACTCGTACTGCGCCCCGACGCCGGCCAGGAACTTGCGCTCGGCCTCGGGGATGCCCAGCCGGTCGAAGGTCTTCTTGACGTCGTCGGGCACGTCGTCCCACGAGCGCTCGGCCCGCTCCGATGCCCGCACGAAGTAGTGGATGTCGTCGTAGTCGACCTCGGCCAGCAGCGGCGAGCCCCAGGTCGGCTGGGGCCGAGAGAGGAAGTGGTCGAACGCCTTGAGCCGGAAATCGCGCATCCACTGCGGCTCGGACTTGAACTCGGAGATCTTCTCGACGATCTCGCGCGTCAGGCCCTTCGGCGCCTTGTACAGGTAATTCTCGGCGTCGTGGAAGCCGTAGCGCTCCTCGTAATCGGCGTTGATCGCCGCAAGCGCTTGATTCTCGGTGACGGCCACTACTCCACCTCCAGCTTGATCGTCTCGTCTTCGACGATGACCGGGTACGTGTCCACCGGAACGTACGCGGGCAACGTCAGGGGCTTGCCGGTCTTCAGATCGAACAGCGACCCGTGCCGGGGGCATTCGACGGTGCAGTGCTCGGTATCGAACTCGCCCTCGGCCAGTGGCCCGTCGTCGTGCGAACAGCGGTCCTCGATCGCGTAGAGGTTGCCGCCGCAGTTGAACACGCCGATCTCGACGTTGTCCCACTCGACCAGGCGCATCTGCCCCGGCTGAAGCTCCCCGACAGGGCAGACCTCGATTATCTCCGGCACGTGTTCGTAAGTCCTAGCGGATTGATCGGATATGCCGGAGAGTCTAGCGGGCGACGAGGGCCAGCCGGCTACCGGGGGGCCGCCGCCCGCTCGCTCTCATGGACCGGCTCACCGACCGCACCGTCGCCCCGGGCCACCCGGCTGTGGCGCATCGAGTAGGCGAAGTACACCACGAGCCCGACCAGCATCCAGACGCCGAACCGGATCCAGGTCGTGGTCTGGAGGTTGAGCATCAGCCAAAGCGAGGCCAGCACGGACAGGATCGGAATCAACGGCATCAGCGGAACCCGGAACGGCCGCTTCAGATCGGGCCGAGCGCGCCGGAGCACGATCACCCCGATCGAGACGAGCAGGAAGGCGAACAGCGTGCCGATGTTGACCAGCTCGGCCAGCGTCTTGAGCGACAGCAAGAACGTGAGCGCCGCGACCGCCACGCCGGTGACGATCGTCGTCCGGTACGGAGTGCGGAACCGCCGCGAGACCGTCGAGAACACCGGTGGCAGCAGCTGATCCCGGCTCATCGCGAAGAACACCCGGCTCTGGCCCATCAGCAGGACGAGGATCACCGACGTGAGCCCGAGCAGGGCGCCGTAGGAGATGATCGTCGCGATCGTGTTCTGTCCCACCGACTGGAATGCGGTGGCCAGCGGCGCCTTCACGTTGATCTGGTTGTACTTGACCATCCCGGTGACCACCAGCGAGACGGCCACGTACAGGATCGTGCAGATCGTCAGCGACGCGAAGATCCCGACCGGGAGGTCCCGCTGGGGATTCTTGGTCTCCTCGGCGTTCGTGGCCACGATGTCGAACCCGATGAAGGCGAAGAACACGAGCGCCGCGCCGGTGAAGATGCCGCCGATGCCGAACGTGCCGGTGGAGATCCCGATCTGCTGGAGCAGGGTGGTCTCGCTGCTCCCGCCCGGCGCCGGCTTGGCGCCCGAGGGCGGGACGAACGGGTGCCAGTTGCCGGTGTGGATGTACGACAGCCCGGCGATGATGACCAGGAGGATGATCGCCAGCTTGATCGCCACGATCACCGCGTTGATGCCGCTCGAGACGCGGATGCCGAAGCAGAGCAGGCCCGTGATCAGCAGCACGATCACCGCCGCCATGACGTTGTGGTGATCGGCGAACAACCATCCCGGCGGATGCCCGTGCCACGGCGCCGACGTGAGCACCACCTGCAGGTACTGCGACCAGCCCGACGCCACCGTCGCCGCCCCCAGAGCCAGCTCCAGGATCAGGTCCCAGCCGATGATCCACGCGATGATCTCCCCGAGGCTGGCGTAGGAGAACGTGTAGGCCGAGCCGGCCACCGGGACGACCGAGGCGAACTCCGCGTAGCACAGCGCGGCGAGGAAGCAGGCGATCGCCGCGGCCACGAACGACAACGTGATCGCCGGTCCGGCCAGCGTCCCCGCCGCCTCGCCGGTGAGCACGAAGATGCCGGTGCCGATGATCACGCCGATGCCGATCGCGCTCAGCTGCACCCTGCCCAGCGACCGCCGCAGCCCGCGCTCGTCGGAGTCCGCGTCGCGCACCGACTCCTCGACGGTCTTGGTCCTCAGAACCTCCATCACCTCCGCTTTTCCCCGTAGCGGAGATGTTTACGCCGCGCTGCTCTCCGACTCCCAGTCGACGGCACGCCCCAGCGAGGCACCCTTGAGCACCTTTAGCGACAGAAGCGCGCACTTCATCCGCGTGGCCGAGATGTCAATCCCGAGCAGATCGAGCACGAACGAGCGGTCCAGCCGGAGCACGTCGTCGACCTGCATGCCCTTGATCTCATCCGAGGCCATCGACGCGGCCGCCTGCGAGATCGCACAACCGTGGCCCGAGAACCGCACGTCCTCGATCCGGCCCTCGGGGTCGAGCGCCAGCTGGACCCTCAGCTCATCCCCGCACAGCGGGTTCAGATCGTGAAACTCCAGGTCCGGGCTCCCGATCTCCTCGCCCGGAGGGCTCCAGTTGTGCGGGTGCTTGTAGTGATCGAGGATGTTCTCGCGATAGAGCTCGTCCACAGCCAATTAGCGTAGCGGCCGGGTAGTCGATCCCCGCTCAGAACGCCAGGTTCGCCGGGTCGCCGATCAGGACGGCCTCGGCCTCGCGATAGCGGTCGTTCATCGCGGCCGTTTCCAGAAAGGTCATGACGAGCCGGTCTGGGTCGACGACCTGGCGCCACATGACGGCGGTTCGCGTCATCGGACCGCCCGCGAAGTGGGCCCCCGCGACCTCCTCCGAGAACGTGCCCGATACGAACGATGTCGGGACACGCGCCGGCAGAGGACCATCGACCGCCGCCGCGCGGTAGATCGTCGGCGGCCGATCGGCGACCAGGTCCCACAGCTCTCGCGCGAACGCGATCCGCGCGATCAGGTGCTCGGCCCGCCGAGCCCGTGACCGGTCCGCGTCGAACAGCGTCGGGTCGCGGACGACCTTGCCTTGGTACGGGCACAGGCCGAGCTCGGCCAGCACGATCGCGTGGCCCTTGACGACCTCGCCCGATCCGGGGTTCGTGACCATGGTGTCGGCGAAGCCGCGATCCAGGTCGGCCAGGTCTCGCTCGGTGAGGAAGCGCTTCAGGCGCGCGTAAAGCCGGTGGTCGCCCTCGCGGCGCCGGATGCAGTCGGCCAGGTCGACCGACCCGCGGACGTCCTCGAGCAGCTCCCGGGCCGCCGCGCGCTCTCGGTCTATGCGTCCCTGCGTCCGCCCCCGGGCGCCGGGATCGGCAGCGATCACCAGTTCGCGGTCGAACCGCTCGACCGCCTGCTCCAGGCGCACGACCACCTCGGGCGCCGCCCGCGCGCTGTCGGCGGCGAACTGGACGCGCGCGATCTCCCAGACCGGGAGCCGCCACCGCGCCCCGCGGTCCTCGAACCCCTCGATGCGAACCTCGAACTCGGCGCGCTCCGGGATCACGTCGCTGACCGAGAGCGGCGTCCGTCGCACATCGAGGAGCCGCCCCTGGTTGCCGACGACGGCATGCGCCAGGGATCCCCGTACGAACCCTTCGTCGGAAGCGGCCTCAGGATCTGACTGATAGATCGCGTCGCCCATCGCAGCGTCAATGATGGGCCACAAGCCGACCGATCTGCCACTCGCGGCCCTCCGTCGAGGTGAATGGTCGTTCACTCGCGCTATCGCCGAGTGAACCGCCATTCACATCCGCGGGCGGGGGCGAGTGGCCGTTTGGTGGCGCCGGAGGCTAACCGTCCCGCGGGTCGCGGCTCTGCACCCACGCCGCCGCCACCACGACGGCCAGGGCGACCGCCGCCGTCACCAAATCACGCGCCAGCGCGGTATGGGCGTGGATCGCCTTGACGGGCACGTAGACGATCACGGTGGCCACGGCCGGCCACAGCGCCAGCCAGCCGAGCAGCACGATGCCGCCGCCCGACGGGTCGGTGGTGACCGCGGCGATCAGCACGTCGTGCGGGAGACGACCGCCGCGGCGCGCCGACATCCCCGCGCAGCAGGTGACGGCCGGAGCCGTGATCACGACGGCCAGCGCCGGCGCCAGCTCGTCCCCGGCCAGCTGCCCGGCCAGCGCCAGCGCCCCCGCGCACACGGCCGCCGACGCGCACACCACGACCGACGGGAGGATCACGTGCGCGAGCAGGGCACGCCCGCTGCGCACTCCGAGGAACACCGACGCACGGCTCGGCACGTCGAGCTCGAGGCGCATCGGCTCGAGCAGCCACGCGGCCGCGGCGTAGATGAGGATCGCGCCGGCCACCACGGCCACCGGCTGCGCGACGTCGACCAACACGAGCGCCGCCCCGCCGGCCGCGAGCAGCGCGCTCTGCACGATCCGGCCGGGGAACTCCGCCGCGATCACCGCGTCCCGCCACACGACCGCCCCATCGGGAGCTCGCCTCGTCCCCACCGCCCCCAGCCGAAGCCGCAACCAGCGCAGAGGGCGGGCGCGGCGCTCCTGCCCCGAACCTGCCCGCCCCGACGGCCCCGCCACCTCGGCCAACCCGCGCCGGCCGGTCCGCACGTTGAGGTCCATCAACGACGCCTGCAGGCCGCTGCGCCCTTCAGCCCGGCGCACGAATCGCTCGGTCTCCCCGGTGCCGCGGCGACGCCACGCCAGCCCCGCCACCGAAGCGGCGAAAACAGCGACCGCGACCAACCCACCGATCCACTCGCCGGGCCCGACGCCGGCGCCAGCCTGAATCGCCCACCCCCACGGCCCAGACCAGAGCGCCACCGTCCGCCCGGCCTTCCCGCCGGCGAACGCGCACACGACCAGGGCACCGGCGACCGCGACGACGGGCCAGGTCAGCGCGCGCAGCAGTCGCTCAGCCCCGGACGACACCGACACCAGGAAGGCGAACGAGACGCACACGGCACCGCCCAGACCCAGCCCGGCCACCAGCCCGAGCGCACGCGCCACCGACATACCCCGGCCGTCGCCGCCGGTGAGCCCGATCACCAGCACCCCGGCCACGACCATCCCCGCCCCCACGCCCAGCACCGACGCCCGCCGCAGCGGCCGCGCCGCCAACGCCGCTCGGGAGATGGGCGCACCGAGCAGATGGGCCATATCGGCCGGCGAGAACACCACCGGTCCCTGCACCGTCCCCCAGTAACCGGCGCCCAGCAGCGCGAGCAGCCCGAGCGACGGGCCCCAGCGCGCGAGCGACAGCGGGCTGATTACGGCGGCGAGAGCCGAGCTCGCCGTGCCGTAGACCAGCGCCCCGAAGATCCCCACCACGACAAGCGCCGTGTACACCGTCTGCGCCCGCTGGCCGAGCGACGGCGACCGGCGGGCCGTGGCGAGCCACCGGTAGATCGCGCCGACGTCCGCCCCCACGGAGCTCCCCGGCAGCCCGGCCCCCGAAGCCGCAGATGGAGCGGAGGCGCTCAATAGAGCTCCCACCCCCGCGCGCGGGCACGCGCGGTCAGCGCGTCCCACGGCCCCTCGTCGACCACGCGACCCTCCTCCAGCACGACGCCCCGGTCGGCCACGCCGTCGGCGAAGCGCAGCTGATGGGTGGTCATGAGCACCGCCACGCCGCCCGCCTTGGCCGCCACCAGCAGCTCGCGAAGGCGCGTCTGCGACGGCGGATCGAGGCCGACCACCGGCTCGTCGAGCACGAGCAGCGCCGCCGGCCGGATCAGCGCGCACGCGAGCTGCGTCTTCTGTCGCATCCCGCGCGAGAGCTCCCGCGGCAGATACGACGCCCGGTTCGACAGCTGCAACCCGTCGAGCACGTCATCGATCTGCGCGTCGAGCCGGGTGTCGGAGACGCCATGCGCCATCGCGACCAGCTCCAGGTGTTGGCGGACCGTCAGGTCCTCGTACAGGAGCGGGCTGTCGGGCACCACGGCCAGGGCGGCCCGCGCGCGCTCCGCCTCGGGCTCGCGAAACGGGTCCCAGCCGCAGATCCGCACCTCGCCCCGGCTCGGTTCGAGCAATCCCGCGATCAGCCTGACCGCGGTCGACTTGCCGCTCCCGTTGGCGCCGATCAAAGCGACGCACTCGCCGCCGTGCAGCGTGAGGCTCAGCTCGTCGAGGGCGACGAGACGACCATAGGACCGCCCCATCCCGGACGTCACGAGCGGCGCCACAGCGCCCGACGGCTCAGCCGAGCTCGGCCCCGAGGACATCCAACGCTCGCTCCACGTCCGTGCGGCTCACGTCGAGATGGGTGACCGCCCGCACCCGATGCCGATCAAACGCCTGCAGCTCCACCCGGTCGGCCACGCGCCGCACGAGTCCGGGCGCATCCTCGACGGAGAAGATCACGATGTTGGTCTCGACCGTCGCGGGATCAAGCTCGACTCCTGGCAGGCCGGCGAGCCCCCGCGCGAGCACCGCCGCGTTCTCGTGATCGTCCGCCAACCGCGAGACGTGATGCTCGAGCGCATACAGGCACCCCGCGGCCACGATGCCCGACTGCCGGAACGCCCCGCCGAGCATCTGCTTCCACCGCCACGCCTCGTCGATGAACTCGCGGGAGCCGACCAGCACGGCGCCCACCGGCGCCCCCAGGCCCTTGGTGAAATCGAGCCACGCGGAATCGAACCCGCCGGCAAACTCGGCGGCCGACACCCCCGACGCCACCGCCGCGTTCATCAGCCGCGCGCCGTCCATGTGCGTGCGCAGCCCGAACCGCTGCGCGATCAAAAGCACCTCGCGCACAACAGACAGCGGCCACACGGTCCCGCCACCCAGGTTGCTCGTCTGCTCGACGCAGACCAGCCGCGAGCGCGGCTGGTACCGGTTCCCCGCCGGCCGTATCGCCGCCTCCACCTGCGCGCCCGTGAACACGCCGCGCGCGCCGTCGAGGACCCGCACCATCAGGCCGCCCAGCTGGGCCGGCCCTCCGGCCTCCGAGTTGACCGGATGCGCGGTGCGATCGAGGATCACCTCGTCGCCCCCGGGCCGGGCGTGCAGGCGCAACGCGATCTCGTTGCACATCGTCCCGCTTGGTAGGAACAGCCCGGCCTCGTGCCCGAGCAGCTCCGCGACCCGCTCCTGGAGCAAGTTGGTCGTGGGATCGAGCCCCCGCTGCTCGTCGCCCACCTCGGCGCCCGCGATCGCGGCTCGCATGCCGGCGGTCGGGCGCGTCTGCGTGTCGCTGTACAGGTTGATCGGCGCCACGGGCGGGCAGCCTAGGGTAACTTGTAACCGCCCACCGATGTGAGCGCTAACAAATAGCCCGTACGAGGAGGGGTCATGCCCAGCCGCCACCCGCGCGTTCGTGTCGTCGTCGTACTCGCCGCCACCGCCGCAATCGCCGCGCTCTGGCTGCTCGCGCCGTCCGGAGGGGCGCCGGCGCCAACCTCGGCGGCCTCGCCGGCCAGCGCCTCGGCCGACCAGCACCGGCCCCAGCAGACCTCGCTCGACATCGCGCTCGCGGGCACCGCGACGGCCTCGACCGAGGCTGCCGGCTCGCCAGCGTCGAACGCCATCGACGGCAGCGCCTCGACACCCTGGTGCTCGACCGAGTGGACCGGCTCGGTCACGGTCGATCTCGGCAGCGTCCGCACGCTCGACGGCCTGGGCCTGACGCTCGGCAGCGGCGCCACCACCGCGCTCGTCAACTTCAGCGCCGGCAATGATCCGAGCAACCTGCGGCCCGTCGCCGACGCCACCCAGCAGTCGGTGCCCGCGGGCGAGCCGGCGTACTGGCCGGCCCCGGGGCCATCGGGACGCATTCAGGCCCGCTACGTGAAGGTCGACGTGACCGACAACGACGGCACCCCGCCCTGCATCGGAGAGCTTCGGCTGTTCGCCGCGATGCCCCTGAGCGCGATCCCGGACCGCGGCGCCGATCTGTCGTTCGAGCCCCAGGAGGAGGCGGCAGGCGCCCACTTCACCGACGCCGGGGCGCCGGGCTCCCCGCTCTCGATCCTCACAGACCACGGCCTCAACTACGTTCGCCTGCGCCTGTGGGTCAACCCGCCCGCCGGGTACAGCGACCTGGCCAGTGACCTCCGCATGGCCCGCCGGATCAGGGCCGCGGGCGACAGGCTCTACCTCGACATCCACTACTCCGACTTCTGGGCCGACCCGCAGCATCAGATCATCCCTGCGGGCTGGCCGCAGGACCTGAGCGGGCTCACCGACACCGTCCGCACCTACACCCAGAGCGTGATCAGAGCCTTCGCCGCCCAGGGAACGCCGGTCGACATGGTCTCGATCGGCAACGAGATCCGCAACGGGATCCTGTGGCCCGTCGGCCAGGTCGACTGGAGCGCCGACACGGGCTGGGACAACCTGACCACCCTGCTGAAGGCCGGCGTGGCCGGCGCGCGGGCCGCGAACCCGCCCGGTCATCGCCTCCTCGTGATGCTGCACTTCGACGAAGGGGGCAACAACGCCGACAGCGTCCGGTTCTACGACCACATGGTCAACGCCGGGGTGCCGTTCGACGTGATCGGCCTCTCGTACTACCCGTTCTTCCACGGACCCGTGACCGCGATGCGCGCCAACGTCGACGATCTCGCCACCCGCTACGGCAAGCCGATCGTGATCGCCGAGTCTCAGTATCCGTGGACGCTCGCCCAGGCGGCCGGGAACAGCACCGGCATCTTCGTCTGGAACATGAGCCAAATCCAGGCCGACTCGGAAAACTACCCGCCCACACCCGCCGGGCAGGTCTCGTTCTACAACGACCTGCTCTCGATCATCCACGAAATCCCCAAGCACCTCGGCATGGGACTCTTCTACTGGGAGCCCGAGTGGATTCCCGGTGTGGGCTGGGAGCCCGGAGCCGGGTCGCCAAACGTCAACCTCACGCTGTTCTCGTTCACCGGGCAGGCGCTGCCGTCCGTCGGGCTGTTCGAGGGCCCGCTCCAGGTGTGCGCCGCCTATGACCCCGCGGCGATCCCGTGCGAGGTCCCGGACGGAGCCAGCACCGGTCGCTACAGCGCCGGTCCCGGCTGGGGCGACGGCTGAACCGTCTCAGTCCAGCCGTAGGGTGCTGCGCACGCGCCCGAGCCCCTCGATCAGGCGATCCACATCCGAGGAAGAGTTGTGCACCGCGAACGAGGCCCGGGTGGTCGCGTGCACGCCCAGCCGGCGCATCAGCGGCTGCGCGCAGTGGTGGCCCGCCCGCACGCACACGCCGTCGTGCCCCAGGATGTCCGCGATGTCGTGCGGATGCGCGCCGTCCAGCGTGAACGAGACGAGCGCACCGCGATCGGAGGCCGCCGCCGGGCCCTGGACGTTCAGGCCCGGGACCTCCGAGGAGGACAGGCGCTCCAGCAACTCCGCCACCAGAGCCTGCTCGTGAGAGCGGATCGCGCCGATGCCGATCGCCCGGATCCAGTCGACCGCTGCGCCCAGCCCGATCGCCTCGGCGATCTGCGAGGTGCCCGCCTCGAACTTCCCGGGTAGGTCGGTCCAGGTCGACTCGTTGGCCGCCACCGTCCGGATCATGTGGCCGCCACCGATGAACGGCGGCATCTCCTCGAGCAGTGCGCGCCGTCCGTGCAGGACCCCGATCCCGGTCGGGCCGTACGCCTTGTGCCCGGTCCAGGCGTAGAAGTCCACATCCAGGTCGGGCAGCCAGACCGGCAGCTGCGGCACGGCCTGCGTGCCGTCCACCATCACCACCGCCCCGGCCTCGTGCGCCCGGCGCGCGATCTCGGCTATCGGGTTGACCGTCCCCAGCACGTTCGAGACATGGACCACGCCCACCAAACGCGGACCCCGCTCGAGCAGCTGATCGAGCGCGTCGAGATCGAGCAATCCGTCCTCGGAGACGGGCACATAGGCGAGCTCGGCCTCCCGGTCCTGACACAGGAGCTGCCACGGCACGATGTTCGAGTGGTGCTCCATCTCGGTCAGCACGACGAGGTCGCCGCGCTGCACGTTCTGGCGCCCCCACGTGTAGGCGACCATGTTGATCGCAGCGGTGGCGTTGGCGGTGAAGATGGTCTCCGGGACCGTCGAGCCCAGCCAGGCAGCGATCCGCTCCCGCGCGCCCTCGTACAGGTCGGTCGCCTCGGCGGCCAGCGGGTACACGCCGCGGTGGATCGACGCCCGGGTGTGCGTGTAGTACGAGGTCATCGCCTCGATGACCGGATCCGGCGTCTGTGAGGTCGCCGACGAATCGAGATACACCAGCGGCCGCCCGCCGAACGAACGGTTGCGCAGGACCGGGAACTGCGCCGCGACCTCCCCCGCCGACAGCGCAGCGGTCCCGGACACCGCGGTCATCAGGCGGCCTTCTCGATCTGGTCGGTGATCCAGCCGTAGCCCTTGGCCTCGAGCTCGTCGACCAGCTCCGGTCCGCCCTCGCGGACGATCCGGCCCTGGTACATCACGTGCACGTGCGACGGCTGCACCAGGTGCAGGATCCGCTGGTAGTGGGTGATGATCAGCACGCCCATGTCCGGGCCCGCCACCGCGTTGACCCCGTTGGCCACCACGCGCAGCGCGTCGATGTCCAGGCCCGAGTCGGTCTCGTCCAGGATCGCCATCGAAGGCTTCTGCAGCGCGAGCTGGAGGATCTCCATGCGCTTCTTCTCGCCGCCCGAGAATCCCTCGTTGAGATACCGAGTCGAGAAGTCGCGCGGGACGTTGGTGAGCTTCATCGCCGCCTCGACCGTCTGGCGGAAGTCGCGCAGCGGGATCGGCTCCTCGCCGTGCGCCTCACGGTGCGCGTTCATGACCGTGCGCAGGTACTTGGTCACGGTGACGCCGGGCACGGCGACCGGGTACTGGAAAGCCATGAACAGGCCCATCCGCGCGCGCTCGTCGGGGTCGGCCTCGGTCACGTCCTCACCGCGGAACAGGATCTGACCGTCGGTCACCTCCATCCCCGGGTGGCCCATCACCGCGTTGGCCAGCGTCGACTTGCCCGAGCCGTTCGGCCCCATCAGCGCGTGTATCTCGCCGCGCTCGACGGCCAGGTCGACACCTCGCAGGATGTCCTTCTCACCGGCCCGGACGTGAAGGTTTCTGATCTCTAGGTCTGCCATATGAAAGCTTTCGGATTGGGAGCGAGTCAGGCTGTCTGAGCGGCTACTACCCGGAGATCCTCGTCCGCCGTGAGCGCACGCTCGCTCCGGCGCGAGAACTCGACGAGCTCAGCCAGCGTGGTCGTCTGGAGCGAGCGGATGATCCCGCCCTGCACCCGCGTCCACAGCAGCTTGGTGGCGCAGCCACGGCCGGCGTCGGGCTGGTGCGAGCACAGCACCCGCTCGGTCTGGTCGTGCACGAAGCACTCCATCGGCGCGATCGCGCCTTCCAGCGCCTGCACCACGTCCACCATCGCGATCTCCTCGGCCGGGCGGGACAGCCAGTACCCGCCGTGGGCGCCGCGCGCGCTCATGACCAGACCGGCCTTGCGCAGCCGCGCGACCACCTGCTCCAGGTAGGCGAGCGGCAGTCCCTCGGCGTCGGCGATCGCCTTCAACGAGGTGGGCTGCTCGGGAGACTGGCGCCCGAGCTCAACCATCAGCCGCACGCCGTACTCCGCCTTGGACGAGAAGATCATTCGGGTCATATCCTACCAGGGCGGTCGGATTGGGCCTCGCTTCGCTCGGCGTCCTGTCGGATGTCGCGCGGCCGCCCCGCGGCCGGCCCAACACGGGAGGCAGGGATGCCGAGCGGGCCGAAGCCGCGACCCAGGCGGGCCCGTCCGGACGGTGGCGGGTAGGCTGCGACCATGAGCGCGCAAACGGCCCGCCGGCAGCCCTCCGGCCCCCTGGCCACGTCCGAGGAGCTGGCCGCCGCGGCCGTCGCCGCGCGCGAGCACGGCCGCATCGGGATCGACACCGAGTTCATGTCCGAGGGCCGCTACCGGGCGCTGCTCTGCCTGGTCCAGATCGCCGTCGACAACTCGGCGGACGGCCCCGGTCCGCGCATCTCGCTGATCGACTCGCTCGACGCGGTCGACGTCACGCCGCTGGCCCAGCTGCTGGCCGACCCGGCCATCGAGGTCGTGCTCCACGCCGGCCGCCAGGACGTGGCGATCCTCCGCCGGGCCTGGAACACCGAGATCACCAACATCTTCGACACCCAGCTCGCGGCCGGGTTCGTCGGAGCCAGCGCGCAGACCGGGTACGGCAACCTGCTCGGCGCCATGCTCGGCCGCCGGGTCGGCAAGACGGCCAGCTACACGCGCTGGGACGCGCGGCCGCTCACCGCCGAGCAGCTCAGCTACGCCGCCGAGGACGTCGCCCACCTGCTCGAGCTGGCCGACGAGGTCCAGCGGCGCCTGCAGCAGACCGGCCGGCTCGGCTGGGCGCGCGAGGAATGCCGGCGCCTGGAATCGGCCACCGACGAACGCGACCCGTACACCGCGTGGGAGCGGCTGCCCCGGATCGGCCAGCTCGATCCCCGGGCCCGCGCGGTGGCGCGCGAGCTGGCCGCCTGGCGCGAGCGCACCGCCTCCGAGGAGGACCGACCGGTCGGCTCGGTGCTCGCCGATCCCGCCCTCGTGGAGCTGGCCAAGCGCCACCCGTCGAACGTGGGCGCGCTCGAGCAGATCCGCGGCATCCATCCGTCCGGCATCCGCCGGCGGGGGAACGCGATCCTCGAGGCGATCGCGACCGGCATGAAGGCCGATCCGATCCCGCGCGAGGAGGCTCGCGGCCGGTCCGACCCCGAGGACGCCCCGTTGATCGTGCTGGCCGAGGCGCTCCTGCGCGCCCGCGCGCTCGAGGCCGGCCTCGCCTACGAGCTGATCGCCTCGCGCGGCGAGCTCGAGCTGATCGTGGCCGCGGCCCGCCGCGGCCAGCCCGAGCCCGAGGTGCGCACGCTCGAGGGCTGGCGCTCCGAGCTGGTCGGCGCGGACCTGCGCGATCTGCTGGCCGGGCGCAAGTCGGTCTCGGTCGGGGCCGACCGGCGCCTGGTCCTCGAATAACCGCGCCTACGAGGCGCCTGTCTCGAGCATCATCGACATCGCCGCCGTGCGATCGAACATCGTGTTCGACAGCGCGTACTGGATCGGCCACGGGCGACCAATCGTTCCGAGGTCGATCTCCCGCAGCTCGCCGGCGGCGGTGGCGTAGGTCAGCCGCAGCTTGTGGCCGGGCGAGTTGGCGGCGCTCTGCAGGTTCGTGTCGCCGTCGGCCGGCGACCAGCCGTGCTTGCGCAGGACGTCGCTCTCGTCCTTGGCCAGCACGTCGGAGGACTGGTAGCCGTGGTCGACCACGACCAGGTCGATCGCGCAGAACGAATGCGACCCCTTGTCGCACGCGCGCGACTGGAGGGCGATGTGGGCGCCCGGCACGAGCGGGACGTCGCTGGCCGCCGGGGTTGTGTGCGGCTTGTTCGCGCCACACCCGGCGATCGCCGCGGCGGCCAGGGCAACGGGGGCGAGGACGCCTAGTCTTCGGGCGATCATGGGACGGAGCGAGAGCGTAGCCGAGCTCCCGAAGTGGGCCCGCGAGCTGCTCGAGCGCTCGCGCGTGGCACGCCTCGGGCTGGTGGACGACGAGGGCGGGGCGCGGGTGCTGCCGGTTACCTACGCGCTGGCCGGCGACGCGCTGGTCACCGCCGTCGACGTCCACAAGCCCAAGCGCGTCGCGGTCGAGCGGCTGGCCCGGTTGCGCTGGCTGAGCGCCCGGCCACGGGCGGCGCTCACCGTCGACCACTACGAGGAGGACTGGTCCCGGCTCGCCTGGGTGCAGGCCATCGGGGCGGTGTCGATCCTCGAGGCGGGTGACGCCCCGGACGCGCTCGCCGCGCTGGCGGCGCGCTATGCGCCGTACCGGGAGCGACCCCCGGCTGGTCCGGTCATCGCCCTGGAGCCGGACCGCGTGCTGTGGTGGCGGGCGTGAACACGAGCGTCGCCCGCTACGCCCTCGGGATCGCCGCGCTCGCGGTGATCGCCGGCTCGCTCGCGTTTGCCTCGCTCGTCATCCGCCGGCGGGCCCTGCCGGACTGGGCCGGCGCACCGGCCCGGCTAGCCGAGGTCGTGATCGGCCTCGCCGTGCTGATCGGGATCCTCGAGCTGCTCGGGCTCGTGGGGCTGTTCGCGCTCGGCCCGGTCCTCGTCGCCTGCGTGCTCGTCGGCATCGCGGCCGCGCGCGTGGCGCCGGAGCCGAGCCGCGTCCGCCCGCGGCCCGCGACCGGGTCGGTCGCGGTCGTCGGGCTCAGCATCGGGGTCGCGATCCTTGGCGCCGCCACCGTGCTCGCCGAGTGGGGCGCGCTCAGCATCCAGTCCTACGACGTCGGCATCCGCGGCTTCGACTCGCTCTGGTACCACCTCCCCTGGGCGGCCAGCTTCGCCCAGACCGGCAACATCGCGTCGCTGCGCTTCACCGACGTCGAGTACCTGACGCCGTTCTATCCCGCCACCGCCGAGGCGCTGCACGGGCTGGGCATCGTGCTGCTCGGCCGCGACACGCTGTCGCCCGGCCTGAACCTGGTCTGGCTCGCGCTGACGCTGCTCGCCGCGTACTGCCTCGGCCGCCCGCGCGGCGTGGGCGCTGCCACGCTCCTCGGCGCCGCGCTAGCGCTGGCCACGACGATGATGGACTACTCGCAGGCGGGCAGCGCGGCCAACGACGTGGTCGCGATCTTCTTCCTGCTGGCCGCGGTGGCCATCCTGATGAACGCCGGCCCCGGCGCGCCGGAACGCCCCGCTCCCCTGGTCCTGGCCGCTGTCGCCGCCGGCCTCGCCGTCGGCGTGAAGCTGACCGTGGTGGCGCCGGTCCTCGCCCTGACAGTCGGCGTGATCGCGATCGCGCCGCGCACCCGCCGTCTGGCCACCGCGGGCCTGTGGCTCGGGCCGCTGATCGTGGCCGGCGGGTTCTGGTACGCGCGCAACCTGATCGCGATCGGCAACCCGCTCCCGTGGACGAGCCTGTCAGGCGTGCTGCCGACCCCGGCCGCCCCTCTGCAGCAGCACACCGGTTACTCGGTGGCGCACTACCTGACGAGGTCGGGCTTCTGGAGCCGCTTCGCCCAGCCGGCCCTGGCCGCCGGCCTCGGCCGCTGGTGGTGGGCGGTGCTAGCGGTGGCCATCCTCGGCCCCCTGCTCTGCCTCACCCCCACCGGTCGCTTGGGAAGAAACTCGCTCCATACGCGAGTTTCTTCCCAAGCGACGCTGAGGATGCTCGGCGCCGTGGCCCTCGCGTCCCTCGCCGCGTACCTGATCACCCCCGAGACCGCCGCCGGCCCCGCCGGCGACCCGGTCGGCTTCGCGTTCAACCTGCGCTACCTCGGGCCTGCCCTGACGCTCTCGCTCGCGGTGGCGCCGCTCGCCCCGCCCCTGTCGGCCAAACCGCCCGCCCGCGCGGCCACCGCGATCGGGCTCGCCGTCATCCTGGCCGCCACCGTCTCACAGCCGCAGCTGTGGCCGTCGGCCCACACCGGCGGCGCGATCGCGATCGGCGCCGTCGTCGTGCTCCTCGCGGCCGCCGCCTGGATCGCCGCTCGCCGGCCGGTCCGCGTCGGCCTCGCCCTCGCCCTCGCCACCGCGACGCTCGCCGCGCTCGTCGCCGCCGGCGCCGGCTACGCGCTCCAGCGCCACTACCTGCGCGCGCGCTACGCCTACCAGCCCGGCGTCTCCTACCTGGCCCCGGTGTGGAGCCGGTTCAGAGACGTTCACGGCGCCCGCGTGGGCGTGGTCGGCACGTTCGGCGGCTTCTTCGCCTATCCGCTGTTCGGCCTCGACGACTCCAATCGTGTGCAGTACCTCGCCCAGCGCGGACCGCATGGGTCCTTCACGCCGATCGCGACCTGCGCGCAGTGGCGCTCGGCCGTCAACCGGGCGCATCTGGACTACCTGCTGACCACCCCCGCCCGCGATCCGTGGCATCCCCACGTCCTCAGCCCCTCGCCGGAGAATGCCTGGACGGCGTCCGATCCGGCCGCCGAACCGGTGTACCGCGAGCAGGCGCTGGGCCAACCGATCGTCCTCTACCGGATCCGAGGCCCGCTCGATCCGCGAGGATGCGCACAGTTATCTGGGTAACCTCAGCTTTGCTGATGTCTACCAGTACCGACCCGTTGACCGATCCCGAACTGCTCGCCACTGAGTGGGATCTCTCCCCACTGCTGGACGAGAGCGGCGACGACCGCGCCGGCATCGAGCAGATGCTCGAGCAGGCGCGCGAGCGCGCCGCGAAGTTCGCCGAGCAGCACGCTGGCAAGGTCGCCGCGCTGGACCAGGCCGGGCTGCACGACGCGATGCGCGAGCTCGAGGCGATCAACGACGTGATCGGCCGCGCGGCCTCCTACGCCAGCCTGCGCTTCTCCGTCGATACGGCGGACCCGGCGATTGGAGCGCTGCTCCAGCTCATGCAGGAGCGCGTCACCGAGATCGAGACGCTACTGCTGTTCTTCGAGCTCGAGTGGGCGGCCATCGAGGATGACCGGGCCGACGAGCTGCTGGCCGACGAGCGCCTGGACTTCTGCCGCCACCACCTCACGAGCGTCCGTCGCTACCGGCCCCACCTCCTCTCCGAAAGCGAGGAGAAGATCATCGCCGAGAAATCGATCGCGAGCCAGGCCGCCTGGGCCCGCCTGTTCGGCGAAGTCGTCTCGGCCCTGCGGGTGCCGCTCGACGATCAGGAGCTGACGCTGGACGTCGCGCTCAGCCGCCTCCAGATGCCCGACCGGGAGCGCCGGCGCGCCACGGCCGAGGCGGTATCCAAGACACTCGAGCCGGGACTGAGGACACGCGGCTTCATCTACAACACGCTGATCTACGACAAGTCCGTCGAGGATCGGCTGCGCCACTACCCACACTGGCTGGCCAGTCGCAACCTGTCCAACGAGGCCTCGGACGAGTCGGTCATGGCGTTGATCGAGGCGGTGCGCGGACGCTTTGACATTCCGCAGCGGTGGTACCGGCTCAAGGCCAAGCTGCTCGGCATCGACCGCCTGGCCGACTACGACCGCTCGGCGCCCGTGCTGCGCGAGGAGGTCACCTACACGTTCGCGCAGGCCCGCGATCTCGTCCTCGACACCTATCAGGCGTTCTCGCCGGTGGCGGGCGAGGTCACGCGGCGCTTCTTCGACGAGCGCTGGATCGATGCTCCGCCGCGGCCCCATAAGCGCGGTGGCGCCTTCTGCGCCTACACCGTGCCGAGCGTCCACCCGTACGTGCTCCTGAACTTCACCGCCCAGCGGCGCGACGTGCTCACGATGGCGCACGAGCTCGGCCACGGCCTGCACGCCGCGCTGGCCCAGCCGCAGGGCGTCTTCCACCAGTCGACGCCGCTGACCCTGGCCGAGACCGCGTCGGTGTTCGGCGAGCAGCTCGTGTTCGGGCGCATGCTGGCCGAGGCGACCGACGACGAGCACCGCCTGGGCCTCCTGGCCGAGCAGATCGACGGCGCGATCGCCACCGTGTTCCGGCAGATGGCGATGAACCGCTTCGAGCACCTCGTCCACACCCGCCGGCGGACCGAGGGGGAGCTGTCGACCGACCGGATCTGCGACTCCTGGGTCGAGGCGCAGAGCGAGTTGTTCGGCGACGCCGTGGAGATCACCGAGGGCTACCGCACGTGGTGGTCCTACGTACCCCACTTCATCAACACGCCCGGCTACGTCTACGCCTATGCCTACGGCCTGCTCCTGGCCCTGTCGGTCTACAGCCGTTACGTCGAGCAGGGCGAGTCGTTCGTCCCGAGCTACCTCGAGCTCCTGTCCGCGGGCGGCTCGCGCAGCCCCGAGCAGCTGGCCGAGATCGTCGGCATCGACCTGACCGATCCCGGGTTCTGGGATTCGGGCCTGGCCCTGGTGGAGCAGCAGCTCACCGAGGCCGAGCGGCTCGCCACCTAGAGCGCCGAGCCGGTCCGCGGCGCTGGGCGCAGGCCGCGCTCGCGCGCGAGCAGCCCGGCCCGGACGTAGTACAGCGTCGCGCGCAGTTCGGACTCGTGGACCTGAGGGTTGTAGAGCGGGCTCTGGCAGCCGTCGCGCAGCAGCGCCCACATCTCCGCGCAGCATGCCGGATCCGGATCGCCGCTGCGCTCGATCAGTTCGGCGATCTCGAGCAGCGTGGTCCGCACCGCGGCGGCGCGCCAGTGCAGCAGCACCTCCGTGCGGTGGCGGAAGCGGTCATCCGGCTCCAGCGCACGGTCAGCGACCAGCCGCAGCGACTCGACGAGCCGGCGGCGCTTGCGGGCGCTGATCGGCGCGCGTTCCCCGTAGTCGGCGGGCACAAATCTCCACATGGGTGGATGAGCGACCGTGCCGGGGCTGTGATACCACGCCTGCGCCTAACGGCGCCTCGGCCCCGTCGAGAAACAACTCGCCGAGACCGAGGCGCTGACCGTCCGATTCAGTGCTGCGCGATGACCTCGTAGGTCGGGTTGTCTCCGTGCTGCTGGGTGTAGAACCACCGCCAGCGCGGATCCCTCAGGTCGGGCGCGTTCGTCCCGAGCAGGCCTCGCACGCTCGGGTCACCGTCGGAGACGTGCAACCCGGTGATCTCGTTGTCGCCCTCGTTCTTGCCGAAGCCGCCACCTGCCGAGTCGAGCGTCGCGGACGGATCGCGGCCCTCGGCCAGCCACCGCACCGGCTGGTTGGCGGGGTCGGAGTAGTCGAGCACGACGTTGAACGCGTACGCCGAGTCGAGCGCGTTTCGCTGGGTGTGGAGCGTGTCGCCGGCGTCCTCGACGAATGAGATCACGTCCTTGGACAGGAACGCCACGTTGTCGAACCCGCTGTGGACCTCGTCCGACTTGTAGAACATCGTCAGCCGGCCGGTGTCGGCGCTCGGGCTCGACTGAGTCAGCTTCATGATCGACCCCCAGCCGCCGGCATTGGCATTCTCCGGACTGGTGGCATCGGTGTCACCCGTCTCGTCGAAGAAGAATTGCTTGAAGCCGTCCTCGGGCCGGAACTGCCCGTTCTCGGGCCGCTTGAACGGTGTCGCGTTCGCCGCCTTTGCCGCCGCGTTCGCGTCGAACGGCGCGTTCCCCTGGAAGGCCGTGTCGTGCACGGTGACCCAGCGGGTCTTGAACGTGTTGCCGTACGTGTGCAGCGCGAGCTGGTCAGGGCTGTTCAGCCCGGCCTGGCTGTCGAAGGTGATCGGGCTCCCGGAGGCATTCAGCACCTGGAGGGCCTCGAGCTTGCCGATGGCGAGGTCACCAGGCTTCCGCGGCACATAGCGGAACACGAAGCTGTTGGGCCGCTTCGCGGTGGTCGCCCCTTTGAACGCGCCGCCGGCGTCCTCGACGATCCAGATCTCGCCGGCGGAGTCGAGCTGGATGCCCTCATAGCCGCCGCGGCCGAGCGCACCCGAGATGTCCGTCACCGTCGAGGGGTAGTTGGGCGTCGCCGAGTACGTGGGCTTGCTTCCGTCCTCGGTGGTGAACAGCAGGCGCTTGGCCCACGGATCCCACGTCGATCCGTCGATCGGCGCGATCGGGTTTCCGCTGGAGTCCGTGGTGGCGAGCAGGGTGACCCGGTGCGCCGCGTCGGCGTCGAGGTTGATCCGGGTGATGTCGCTCGCCCCGTTCACGCCCGCCTCATGGCCCTGATAGAGGAAGTGCGTGCCGTAGTCGTAGCTCGGGTCCGCGCCGTTCAGACCCCAGTTGAACACGAGATAGGTGTTCTTGTCCGGCTCGGTCTTCTGGGCCTCTGTCGGAGTGGTCGGCGTCGGCACCATCTGAGGCTGGCCGGCCGCGTTCAGGACGTCGTTGTCGTACCCGTAGTACGACGTCAGCGTCGACGGGTTCTCGAGCCTGGTCGACCCTTGCGCTACGACGATCTCCGCCAGCTCGCGCGAGAGCTTCGTCGCCGGTGAATAGCCGTCGGACTTGGTGTTCGCGGTCGGAACGTTGGTAAGCGACAGCCCGCCGGACTGCCAGGCGAGACCGCTCGCCGCAAAGGCGCCCGCGATCACGACTACCGTGATCGCCGCGAGCGCCCGCTTCTTGGAGCTCCGCGCGAGCACTCTTGTGCCGCGCGCGAGCGCCTTGCTGCCACGGTTCATCTGCATCTCCTTAGTCGTGCCGGGCCGTGCACGCCGGCCCCGATGCTCGTGCGCTCGGCAACCTACGCCGCGCCTGTTCGGTAGCTGGTTACCGACCCGTTGCTCTGGTGTGTCGGGGCTGTGAACCGAGACCGAAGATCGCGCCTCGCCAACGAGATGGACACGCCGGCGCCGCGGCCGGGCCATAGCGTGCGCCCCGTCAGATCACGACTGAGGAGGGCGAGATGAAGCGGATGGTGCTGGCTCTGATCATGGTCCTGGCCCTGGCCTCGGCGGCGAGCGCCGCGCCCGGACGACCCCGCCCGCGCCACCGCGCCAGCCACGGCGTGAGCGCGGATGCTCTTTCCACCGCCACCCCGATCAAGCACCTGGTCGTGGTGTTCCAGGAGAACCGGTCCTTCGACCGCTACTTCGGGACCTATCCCTATGCGCTCAACCCGCCCGGCGAGCCCAGGTTCGTGCCGGCGCCCGGCACCAGCAGGAACGCGTAGATCGTCGTGTCGAACCCGTCGAGCAGCCACCCGAGGTAACTGGCCCAGAACACGTGGCGCTGTGCCGTCCGTGTCTGGTCGCTCCCTCTGTCGGCGCGTCGTACGCCGGTCGGCTCGCGCCCGTCGGGTGCCCACCCCGGCCGGGCCTCATGCACGTAATCCTCCGGCCGAGTTGAAGCGCTCAGCGGGCGGCGATCCGCAGGACGTGCACGATCAGCGTGCGCGGCGTTCCCGTCCGGTCGACCTTGACCCGGCTCGGGTGCCGGCGTTCAGCGCCGAGCCGCTCGGCCAGGCGCGTGGAGGCGCCGTTGTCGTCCTCGATGTCGAGCACGACCGAGCGCACCCCGGTGGCGGGGATGACCGAGCTCAGCATGAGCCTGACCGCGGCGGCGGCCAGCCCCCGGCCACGGGCGTCGGGTACGAGCCAGTAGCTGAGCTCGCCGGCCGGCCGGTCTGCCTCGAGGATCGCTTCGCACCGGACGGCATCCGAGGCGAACTGGGGCAGGCGCAACGCGATCCTGCCCAGCGCGCGGTCATCGTCCGGCGCGCAGATCGCCCGCGTCGGTCCCTGCTCCTCGGCGATCTCGGCCCGGACCCAGGATCCTAGCTCCGCGTAGGCCCGGCGGTCAGTGGTGGGCCTTGCGCAGCCGCGCGCGCTCCTCCTGGCGCTCGACCACGTTGACGATCAGCTTCATCACCTGCTCGATGCCGGTGGCCTTCGCGTCCCCGTGTTGGAAGGCCTCGCGCCAATCCCGCACTCGACCCTTGGTGGCGAGCTCGTTGAAGTGCGAGCGGGAGATCGACACCGTGACCTTGGCGTCGGCCGCGATGTCCTTGCTCACCTTAGGCCCCGGCAGCTCGACGCGGTACATCTGGATGTCCCCGCGTCCGCGCAACTCGAGGCCCGCGACCAGCTTCAGGTTGACGAGCGCGGGCACCTCCTCGAGGAACCGCGTGACCGCCGTCTCGATCAGGCTTTTCGTGTCGCTGGCCATGTGGGTGGGCGGGACTAGATCCCCCTAGATCTTGTGACGCTCGAGGAGCTTTCGGCCGATGACCATGCGCTGGATCTCGCTCGTCCCCTCGCCGATCAGCAGCAGCGGCGCGTCCCGGTAGATCCGCTCGATCTCGTACTCCTTGGAGTAGCCGTAGCCGCCGTGGATGCGCAGGCACTCCTCCGCGCAGAAGCGCGCGGCCTCCGAGGCGAACAGCTTGGCCATCCCGGCCTCGATGTCCGAGCGCTCGCCGGCGTCCTTCATGCGCGCCGCCCGGTGGGTGAGCAGGCGCGCGGCCTCCACCTGGGTGGCCATGTCGGCCAGCTTGAACTGGATCGCCTGATGCTGGGAGATCGGCTTGCCGAACGCCCGCCGCTCCTGCGAGTACTTCAGCGCGAGCTCCAGCGCTCTCTGAGCCAGTCCGACGCCGCGCGCCGCCACGTTCACGCGCCCCAGCTCCAGCGCGTCCATCATCTGCGAAAAGCCCTTGTTCAGGCCCGCCGCCTCGCCGCCCAGGATGTTCTCGGCCGGGCAGCGGTAGCCGTCGAACACCAGCTCGGTCGACTCGACGCCCTTGTAGCCCATCTTCTTGATCTTGGGCGGCACGCCCAAACCGGCCCAGTCACCGGTGTTCTCAGCGGCCCCGGGCTCCTTCTCGGCGATGAAGCAGGTCAGGCCCCGGTGCTTGGGCTCGGCGGATGGGTCGGTGCGCACGAGCACGAACACGAGCGAGGAGCGCAGCCCGTTGGTCACCCACATCTTGGTCCCGTTGATCTCGTATGCCTCGCTGTCCGGAAGCTTCTTGGCCGAGGTCTTGATCGCGGCCACGTCCGACCCCAGCTCGGGCTCGGAGAGGCTGAAAGCGGCGCGCATCTCGCCGGTCGCCATCTTCGCCAGGAACTTCTGCTTCTGCTCGTCGGTGCCGAACTTCATCAGCAGGTACGAGCCGATGAAGTGGGTGTTGACGATCCCGCTGATGCTGATCCACCCGCGCGAGAGCTCCTCCACGATCATCGCGTAGGTGGTCAGGTCGAGACCCATGCCCCCGAACTCCTCGGGGATCGTCACCCCGAACAGCCCGAGCTCCTTCATCTGCTCGACGATCGGCTCGGGGAACTCGTCCTCGTGGTCGTAGTGCTCGGCGTTGGGGATGATCTGCTCGTCGGCGAACTGGTGCACCATCTCGCAGATCGCCTTCTGCTCGTCGGTCTTGTCGATGTAGGGGGTCGCGATAGCCATGGGCGTGATTGCTCCTCGAGTTCTCAGGAACAGTCGAGCATACCTGCGGATCAGCCGCGTCGAGACGGCCGAACTCGGTACTAACTACCGCTGCGCGCGATCGCCGCGGCTTCGGACTTGACGCCGTGGCGCCAGGTCGTCTCCGGCCGGCCCTCGAGCTCGCCGTCGACCTCGACGTCGACCCGCTCATTGAAGAAGCACAGCCGCCCGGCGATGCGGTCCACGGCGGGCAGCGGGTCCTCGTAGTACCAGATCAGGTCCTTGACCGTCTCGCCGTTCGGGAGACGGACCGCGTAATAGCTCGCGATGCCCTTGTACGGACACCGCGTGACCGTCTCGGTCGGCTCGAGTTCGGCGCGTACGTCCTCCCGCGGCACGTACCAGCGCGTCGGCAGGTTCGACTCGAACAGGGCCATCGCCTCGTTGGTCTCGGCCAGGAGCTCTCCGTCCAGCGAGACGCGGATGTGGCGCGTGGTCGGCAGGACGTCTACGCGGTGGTAGGGGTCGCGGGGGTGGACGAACACCTCCTCCCCCTCCTCGAACCATTGATCCATCCGGTCCCAGTAGAAGGCGATCAGGTCCTTGATCGGCCCGGCCCCCTCGAGCGGCTCGGGGTAGTACCAGGCGGCCGCCTTCTCGAACCGATCGCCCACGCGAATCGAGTGGTAGGACGCCTCACCCTTCTTGGGGCACCGCGTGTGCCGGTCGGAGGGCTCGAGCAGGTCCGAGCGGACGTCCTCGGGCGGGAAGTAGTAGGTCGGCTGGTGGCCGGACTCCGAGACCAGCAGCGTGCGCCGGCTGTCGGCGAGCGTCTCCCCGCCGAGCATGACCCGCACCCATTTGAGGCAGGGCTCCATGTACAGCGCCCGCCCCGGCGGCGGTGGCTCGAAGTTGAACGTCCCCGCCGGATCCTTCCCCAGCGGCCCGGTGCCGGTCATGAGCCCCATTCAGCGCCGAGCCTACCAAGTGGCACGAGCCCCCGAGAAAACAACGGCTTAAAAAAATCGCCGCCGGCCGCAACCAGACCGATCGCCGAACTCCGCCGACGAGCTCCAAATGGAGCCGAACCCGCATGTTGTCGATCTAGGCCCCCTTGCGCCGGCGGCCGATGCGGAATTGTTGCGCAATCTTGAGCAAAGTTGACAAACTTGGACAAATGTTTGATCGCGTCTAAAGAAGGGCTATCCGCCCACGACGATCCCGAGCCAGACGATCGCCAGCGATAGGACGAACACCGCGCCCTCGAGCAGGTGCGCGTCGGGACGGCGCATGTGCACGCCGATCAGCACCGCCACGACGGCAATCAGCCCGATCTTGACTTGAAGGGTCGAGTCACTCCATTTGTGCTCGTGAGTGGCCAGCGCCGCGCCCGACAGGATCAGCACTCCGAAGGCGATCGCCGTCCCCGCGCCGAAGCGCCGCGCCGCCGCCCGGAGCGGCTCCCGATCGGCCAGACCGCGCAGCACCGGCACCACCACGGTGGCCAGCATCAGCTGCCCGCCCACGAAGAAGGCCATTGCGATCAGGTGCAACCACAGGACTCCGTTCCAGAGCGTCACGCCCCGCGATGCTGGCACACTGGCCCACTCCATGAACTTCGCCCGCGACGTCGTCGAGGCCACGCCACCGGAGCGCATCGCGCTGGTCGAGGTGGCTCGCGACGGTCGCCGGCGGGAGTGGAGCTTCGCCGAGGTCGCCGACCGGAGCGCGCGGCTCGCCGGCGCCCTGCTCCGGGACTACGGCGTGTCCCGCGGGGACGTCGTGATGACGCTGATCGGCAACCGGCCCGAGTGGGTGCTGACGATGGTGGCCTGCTTCCGGATCGGGGCGGTGGCGCTGCCCTGCAACGAGCAGTTGCGCGCCCACGACCTGGTCGTGCGCATCGCGGCCGCCCGGCCCAAGCTGATCCTGGCCGACGAGCGCGACCTCAGCGAGCTCTCGGCGGCGACCCCTCCCTGCCCGGTGATCACGATTCCCGATCCGGCTCTGTTCGAGGCCGCCGAGCCGGCGCCGACCGCCGAGCTCGATCCCCACGAGCCGTGCCTGATCACGTTCACCAGCGGCACCACGGGCGAGCCGACCGGCGTCGTCCACGGCCAGCGCTATCTGCCCGGGCAGCGCCTGCAGTCCGAGCACTGGCTGGACGCCCGGCCCGGTGACCTGGTGTGGTGCACCGCCGCCTCGGGCTGGTCGAAGTCGGCGCGCAACACGTTCATCGCACCATGGCTGAGGGGCGCTACCGCGCTCCTCCACGATCAGCGGTTCGACCCGGCCGAGCGCCTCGCGCTGCTCGCCGCCGAGCGCGTCAACGTGCTCTGCATGGCGCCGACCGAGTACCGCGTGATCGCCAAGCGGCTCGAGATCAAGCCGCTCGAGCACCTGCGCTCACTGGTGGCCGCCGGCGAGGCGCTCAATCCCGAGGTGATTCGCGCATTCCACGAGACGACCGGCCTCGAGATCCGCGACGGCTACGGCCAGACCGAGACCGGGCAGCTCACCGGCAATCCGCCGGGCGAGCCGGTCCGCCCCGGCTCGATGGGCCGGCCGCTCCCAGGGGTGAACCTCCGCACCGACGACGGCGAGCTGGTGCTGGCCGATCCGGCCACCGACCCGACCTTCTTCGTCGGCTATCTGGACGGCGGTCCGGCTCCCGCCGACCGGCCCTGGCACACGGGCGACCGCGTCCGGCAGGATGAGGACGGCTACCTGTACTTCGAGGGCCGGACCGACGACGTGATCATCTCGGCCGGGTACCGCATCGGACCGTTCGAGGTCGAGTCGGCGCTGGTCTCGCACGCCGCCGTGGCCGAGGCGGCGGTGGTCGCCGCGCCCGACGAGGAGCGCGGGGCGATCGTGCGCGCGGTGGTCGTCCTGCGCGATGGCTTCGCTCCCGGCCAGGCGCTGGTCACCGAGCTCCAGGAGCACGTCAAGCACGAGACCGCGCCGTACAAGTACCCGCGGATCGTCGAGTTCGCCGACGAACTGCCCAAGACTGCCTCGGGCAAGATCCAGCGGGCTAGGCTGAGAGGGAATGGCCGACAGTAGACCGGTGATCGGAATCTGCACCGCGCTGGCCCGCGCCCAGTGGGGCGCATGGCGGGACCGTGAGGCCGCGCTCCTCGCCTACAGCTACATCACCGCGATCCAGCGGGCCGGCGGTCTGGCCGTGATGATCCCGCCCGACGGCCACCTCGAAGCTGCCCCCGACGAGATGCTCGACCTGCTCGATGGCCTGATCCTGGCCGGCGGCAACGACATCGATCCCGCCTTCTACGGCGCCGACCCGCATCCCGAGACCCGTCACATCCTGCCCGAGCGCGACCGCTCAGAGCTTGCCCTGGCCCACCGGGCGATCGAGCGCGACATGCCGGTGCTCGGCATCTGCCGAGGCATGCAGCTGATCAACGTCGCCTTCGGCGGGACCCTTCGCCAGCATCTGCCCGAGGAGCTCGGTCACGAGGAGCACCGGCGCACGCTGGGCAGCTTCGAGGACGCCGACCACGACGTCCGCCTCACCGCCGGCTCGCTCGCGGCGCGTGCCGCCGGGGAGGAGGTCCACGCCACGAAGTCCCATCACCACCAGGGCGTGGCGAAGGTCGGCGAGGGTCTCGAGGTGACCGGCATCTCGATGTTCGACGACCTGCCCGAGGCGATTGAGGCGCCCGCGCGCCGGTTCGTGCTCGGGGTGCAGTGGCACCCGGAGGCCGACGAGCGCAGCCGGGTTCTCGGCGCGCTGGTCGAGCAGGCGCGCGCTCACCGCGACGAGGCCCGGGCGGCGGGCAACGGCGCCGCCGTCAACCGCGCCCCTGCCTACCGCAGCGCCCGCGGCGCAGAGTAGCCCGCCTCCCGCACCGCCTCGGTCACCCGCTCGGCGTGGGCGGCGCCACGCGTCTCGAGCACGAGTTGGACCGCGGTCTCGCGCACGTGCAGGTCGAACCCCTCGCGGATGTGCCCTACGTCCAGCAGGTTGGCGCGGAGCTCGCCCACCAGCGTGAGCAGGCGGGCCAGCGACCCGGGCCGATCGGGCAGCGACGCGAGCAGCACGAGGCGCCGCCCGGACTGGCTCTCGTGGCGGCGCGCCACCTCGGCGAGCAGCCCAGCGTCCACGTTGCCGCCCGACAGGAGCGCCACCGTGGTGCCCTCCGGCGCCGGCTCCAGTCGTCCGGCAAGCAGCGCCGCGACGCCGACCGCGCCCGCGCCCTCCACCACAAGCTTGGCCCGCTCCATCAGGAACACCATCGCCTCGGCCACCTCGTCCTCCTCGACCGCGACCATCCCGTCCACCCAGTGCGCGATCAGCCCGAGCGTCAGCTCACCCGGCCGCTTGACGGCGATCCCGTCGGCGATCGTCAGGGCCGACTGCACCGGGACTGGCTTGCCCGCCTCGAGCGATCCCCCCACCGGCGCGCAGCTCGCCGCCTGGACGCCGATCACCTCGATCCCGGGACGCTGCGACTTCAGCGCGATGGCCACCCCGCTGATCAGCCCGCCGCCGCCCACCGGCACGATCACCCGGGCCATGTCGGGCACCTGGTCGAGCAGCTCGAGCCCGAGCGTCCCCTGGCCGGCGATCACGTCGACGTCCTCGAACGGATGCACGAATGCCATCCGCTCGTTCTCGTCGGCGCACGCCCGCGCGGCCGCGAACGTGTCGTCGACCGTCTCCCCGACCATCCGCACGTCCGCCCCGATGGTCTCGGCCGCCTCGATCTTGGCGATCGGTGCCGACTCGGGCATGAACACGATGCACGGCACCCCGCGCGCCTTGGCGGCCAGCGCCACCGCCTGGGCGTGGTTGCCCGCGCTGCCGGTCACCACCCCATCGGCGCAGCGATCGCCGAGCGCGGCCAACTTGGCCAGGGCTCCGCGCAACTTGAACGACCCGGTCCGCTGGAGGTTCTCGGCCTTCAGCACCACCGTTCCCCCGGTGCGCTCGCACAGCGTCCGGGAGCTCAGCACCGGCGTCTGGCGAACCACACCGGCTCCCGCCGCGACCGCTCGCCGGATGTCCTGAAGCGAGACGGCCGCCGATCCCGCGACGGTGGGAGCTGCGTCAGTCAGGGAGCGCCACCACCGCGTCGATCTCCACCAGCGCGCCGCGCGGGAGCGCCGCCACGGCGATCGCCACGCGCGCGGGCGGATCGGACTCGAAGAACGACTCGTACACCTCGTTGACCGAGGCGAACGATCCCATGTCGGTCAGGTATACGGTGAGCTTGACCGCGTCACCCAGGGTGGCGCCGGCCGCCTCGCATACCGCGGCCAGGTTCTCGAGACAGCGTCCGGCCTGGTCGGCGGCCGTGGCGCCCACGAGCTCGCCGGACTTCGGATCGAGCGGGATCTGCCCGGAGCAGAACAGCAGCCCGTCGGCGCGCACAGCGTGTACGTAGGGCCCGACTGCCTCCGGGGCGCCGGGCGCGATGATCGACTCGCGGTGTGTTGGCAAACTGATTCCTCCTCGTGAGGGGGCCACTGGCCGTCCCCGCGACTACGCGGCCGGCCGCTCCCCACAGCGTATTGCCCGAGTCCGCTACGGGTAGCCTGGGGGTCGTGCCGAACCGCCTCGGGGGCGAGAGCTCGCCGTACCTGCTGCAGCACCAGGACAATCCGGTCGACTGGTACCCGTGGGGCGACGAGGCGCTGTCTCGGGCGCGCGGCGAGGACCGCCCGCTGCTCGTCTCGATCGGCTACTCGGCCTGCCACTGGTGCCACGTCATGGCGCACGAGTCCTTCGAGGACCCGGACATCGCGGCGCGCATGAACGAGGAGTTCGTGTGCGTCAAGGTCGACCGGGAGGAGCGCCCGGACATCGATGCGATCTGCATGGAGGCCTGCCAGGCGATGACCGGTCACGGCGGCTGGCCGCTCAACGCATTCCTCACTCCGGAGGGGGTTCCCTTCTACGCCGGCACCTATTTCCCGCCCGAGTCCCGTCACGGGCTGCCGAGCTGGCGAATGGTGCTCGACGCCGTGGCCGACGCGTGGTCCACCCGCCGCGAGGAGATCCGCGGCCAGACCGAGCGCACGGTGCAGGCGCTCAGCGCCACCGGGCAGCTCGAGCCATCGCTCGAGCCGATCCGCGACGAGGAGCTCCGCAACGCCCTCGTGTCGCTCTGGAGCGGCTATGACCGCGCCAACGGCGGCTTCGGGCGGGCCCCGAAGTTCCCGCCGGCGTCGACGATCGAGCTGCTCCTCGCCCGCGGCGAGCGCGAGATGTCGCTCGGCACGCTCGAGGCCATGGCCCAGGGCGGGATCTACGACCAGGTCGGGGGCGGCTTCGCGCGCTACTCGGTCGACGCCACCTGGACCGTCCCGCACTTCGAGAAGATGCTCTACGACAACGCGCTGCTGGCCCGCGCCTACCTGCACGGCTGGCAGGTGTCCGGCCGCGAGCGCCTGCGCCGGGTCTGCTGCGAGACCCTCGACTGGGCGCTGCGCGAGATGCAGGGCCCCGAAAGCGGGTTCTGCTCGGCGCTCGACGCCGACTCCGAGGGCGTGGAGGGCAAGTTCTACGTGTGGAGCGAGTCCGAGCTGCGCGAGTCGCTCGGCCCGGAGCTCGCGACGGTCGCGCTCGACTACTTCCGCCCGGCCCGATTCGAGCACGTTCTGATCCTCGAGGCCCGCGGCCCCGAGCCACCGGAGCCCGAGCTCACCGAGATCCGCCGGCGCCTGCTCGAGATCCGCTCCCGTCGCGTGCGTCCCGGGCTCGACGACAAGCGCCTGACCGCCTGGAACGCGCTGATGATCGCCGCCCTGGCAGAGGCGGGTGCCGTGCTCGAGCGACCCGACTACATCCGCGCGGCGATCGACTGCGCGACGTTCGTGCTGAGTGGACTGCGCGACGAAGACGGTCGCCTGCTGCGCACCTGGAAGGACGGGCACGGCCGCCTCGATGCCTACCTCGAGGACCACGCGTTCCTCCTCGAGGCGCTGATAGGCCTGTACGAGGCCACGGGCGACCCACGCTGGTATGCGGAGGCGACTGCGCTGGCCGACGTGATGATCGAGCGCTTCTCGGATCCCGAGCGCGGCGGCTTCTACACCACCGCCGATGACCACGAGCGGCTGGCCGCCCGGCGCAAGGACCTCGAGGACTCGCCGATCCCCTCGGGCAACTCGGCCGCCGCCTTCGGGCTGCTGCGCCTCGCGCTCCTCTCCGGCGAGGGGCGCTACGAGCGTCACGCGCTCGGGGTGCTGAGGCTGCTGTTCCCGCTCGCCACGCGCCACCCGCACGCCTTCGGCCACCTGCTCCAGGCGGCCGACTTCTACCTCTCCCCGGTGGCCGAGGTGGCGATCGTCGGGCCCCAGCCCGAGGCGAGCGAGCTGCTGCGAGTCGTCCGCTCCGCCTACCGGCCGCATCTGGTGCTCGCCGTCGGCGCCGACGACGGCGTGCCGCTGCTCGAAGGCCGCGAGCCGGTCGACGGCCACGCCGCCGCCTACGTGTGCGAGCACTTCGTCTGCCAGGCGCCGGTCACGAGCCCGGACGAGCTGGCCGCCGCGCTCTGAAACGGTCAGAGTGCGGACAGTTTTCACGGCTCGAGCGGCGCGAGCCGTAGGCTTCCGCGCCCATGAGCGTCCTGTTCGAGCCCGACGACGAGATCGACCACATCGCGGAGTTCGCCGACTCGGGCGTGCGGATCTTCCAGCGCCGGGGCTCGCTGGTCGGCATCCCCAGCTCGTACGGGCTCAAGCGCTGGCTGTACCGGCGCTGGCGCAACAACGGAAACGCCATCTACACGTTCATCGGCTCGCTGCTGGCCATCGGGCTCAGCGGGACCTGGGCCTACCTGGTCAAGCAGCCGCTCGTCTTCCCCAGCCTCGGCGCCACCGCGTTCCTCATCTTCGAGACGCCGATGGCCGAGGTCGGCACGCCGCGCAACACCGTCGTCGGCCACACGGTCGGCGTGCTCGCGGGAGCGCTGTCGCTGGCCATCTTCGGGCTGCTGAACGCGCCCAGCGTGTATGTCTCGGGCATCACGGTCGGCCGGGTCTGCGCGATCGCCCTGGCCGTCGCGCTGACCGGCGGCGTGCTGCGCGTGCTCCGCGCCGCCCATCCACCCGCCGGCGCCACGACGATCATCGTCGCGTCGGGCCTGCTGCACACCCCCCGCCAGATGCTCGACGTGCTGATCGGGGTCGTGCTCCTGACCATCGCCGGCTGGTGCCTGAACCGGGCGATGGGCGTGCCGGCGCCGGTGTGGGCCGCGCCCCGCTGATCGGTTAGCCGCCCCGGTATTGCGGGGAGAAGGTCGCCATGCCCCGTCCGCGCGTCGTTCTTCCACTGCTGTTCCTGCTTGTCATGGCCGTCCTCGGTGCCCGGCCGAACGTGTTGATCCTCGAGTCGTCGCGTCGCGCTGCTCAGACGATTCCGACACCGAACTGGCTGCCGGCCGACAAGCAGGGCTTCGGCACCTCGCGCACGCTCGCCAGCAAGGTGTGGTTCACGCTCGAGGGCGGCAGCCTGAGCGAGGTCTACTACCCCACGCTGGACACGCCGTCCTTCCGCGACCTCGAGTTCGTCGTCGACGGGGTCAACGAGCGCGACGGTGCCGTGCACACGGCCTCGATGCTCGGCGCTGCCCCGATGGTGTACCGGCAGATCAGCACTGACACGCGTCATCGCTGGCGGCTGACCAAGAACTACCTGACCGATCCCGCCCGCTCCACGGTGCTGGTCGGCGTCTCCTTCCAGTCGCTCGACGGGCGGCGCCACCGCGTGTCGATCCAGGCCGACGCCGCGCCGTCCAACGAGAGCGATCTCAGCCCCGAGACGTGCTCCCGGTCGGGGGTGCTGGCCAGCGATCCGCAGATGGCGATCGCGCTGCTCGGCGAGCCGGCGGTTCGGATCGGTGCCTGCCCGGCGGCCGGCGGGATCATCAGCACGACCGTCGCCACGGCGCTTACCGGGCTCCGCGGCCATCAGCGGCTGTCGCTCGCCCTGGCCTTCGCGCGCGACCGTACCGGTGCCCTGGCCACCGCGCGGGCGTCACTCAAGGCAAGCTCCGGCGCGGGCGCCCGCTATGTGACCGGCTGGCAGCGGTATCTCGCCTCGCTGCGCAGGCCGCCCCGCAGCCTCGCCACTCCCACCGAGCGCCAGGAGTACGTTGACTCGGAGCTGCTGCTGGCCGCCAGCGAGGACAAGACCTACCGCGGCGCGTTCGTGGCCTCGCCCACCATGCCTTGGGCCTGGGGCACCGGACTACAGACGCCGAGCGGTCCCTACCACCTTGTTTGGTCGCGGGACCTCTACGAGATCGCCACCGCGCTGATCGCCGACGGCGACACGGCCGGCGCGCGCCGCGCCCTGCACTTCCTGCTCTTCCGCCAGCAGCAGCCGGACGGCTCGTTCCCGCAGAACTCCTACGTGGACGGCAAGCCCGCGCTCACCAACCTCCAGCTCGACGAAGTCTCCGATCCGATCATCCTGGCCTGGCAGCTCGGCGCCCACGACCCGGCCACCTGGCAGCACGTCAAGCTGGCCGCCGACTTCATCGTCGGCTGGCACGACGCCCAAGGCCACACCGCCCCGTACACGCCCCAGGAGCGCTGGGAGAACCAGGCCGGATACTCGCCGGCCACGATCGCCGCCGAGATCGCCGGGCTGGTCTGCGCAGCCAGCATCGCGAATCGCAACGGCGACAGCGCCGACGCGAGCCGGTACCTCCAGACCGCCGACGCCTGGCGGGCCAACCTGAACGCCTGGACGCTCACCACCACCGGCCCGTACGGAGGCGCCTACTACCTGCGCCTGACCAAGGACGGCGATCCCAACGCGGGCACCACGTACAGCGTGGGCGACAGCGGCCCGACGCTCGACCAGCGCGCCGTGGTCGACCCGAGCTTCCTGGAGCTGGTTCGGCTCGGCGTGGTGGCCCCGGACGACCCGAACATCCTGAGCACTCTGCGCGTGGTCGACGCGCAACTGTCCGCCGTCACGCCGAACGGGCGCTTCTGGCACCGCTACAACGGCGACGGCTACGGCGAGCAGAAGAACGGCGCGCCATGGAACGTGGGCTTCCCGCCGGGCAGCCAGACCACGGTCGGCCGGGTGTGGCCGATCTTCGCCGGCGAGCGCGGCGAGTACGAGCTGGCCGCCGGTCAGCCCGCCGCGGCGGAGCTCCGCGCCATGGCCGCCACCGCCAACGCGGCCGGGTTCATCCCCGAGCAGGTATGGGATCAGAACCCGCCGTCGGGCCAGCCAGGCTTCGCCCCCGGGACGCCGACCTTCTCCGCCACGCCTCTGGCCTGGTCACACGCCCAGTTCATCCGTCTGGCCTGGTCGATCGCGGCCGGGCGTCCCGTCGAGCAGCCGGCGATCGTGGCCTGCCGCTACGTGCGCAAGTGCGCCACGCCGTAGCGCCCGCCGGCCACCGCGCGTCCAGTCCCCCGCCACCGGCTCCTGCCCGGCCGGCTCCCCCCTACAGCACCGGCAGGTACCGCTCGAGCTCCCAGGGCGTCACCTGCACCCGGTAGTCGTCCCACTCCTGGCGCTTGATCTCGATGTAGCGGTTGAACATGTGCTCGCCGAGGACGCGCAGGACGAGCTCGGACTCGGCGGTCAGCTCGATCGCCTCGCCCAGAGTGGCCGGGAGTTGCTCGATCCCCAGCCGTCGCCGCTCCTCCGAGGAGAGGTGGTAGAGGTTGGTCTCCATCGGGTCAGGCAGCTCATAGCGGTGCTCGATGCCTTCCAGGCCGGCCTGGAGGAGCACCGCGAAGGTCAGGTACGGGTTGCAGGCCGGGTCGGGGCAGCGCAGCTCCATCCGCGTGGCCCGCTCCTTGCCCGGGTGGTACATCGGGATGCGCACGAGCGCCGAGCGGTTCCGCCGTGACCACGCGACGTACACGGGGGCCTCGTAGCCGGGGACCAGTCGCTTGTACGAGTTGACCCACTGGGCGAATACAGAGCAGATCTCCCGCGCGTGCCTGAGCTGTCCCGCGATGAACGCCTTGCCGATGTCCGACAGGTAGTACGGATCGTTGGCATCGAAGAACGCGTTCTGCTCACCCTGGAAAAGGGACTGGTGGGTGTGCATCCCCGAGCCGTTCTTGCCGAACAGCGGCTTGGGCATGAACGTGGCGTGCAGGCCGTACTTCATCGCGTATTCCTTGACCGTGATCCGGTAGGTCATGCAGTCGTCGGCCGCCTTGAGCGCGTCCGCATAGCGCATGTCGATCTCATGCTGGCTCGGGCCGACCTCGTGGTGGGCGTACTCGGTGTGGATGCCGAGCTGCTCCAGGGCCAGGATCGTCTCGCGCCGCAGGTCCGAGCCCGCGTCGAGCGTGGTCAGGTCGAAGTAGCCGCCCTCGTCCAGCACCTCGGTCGACGTCGAGCTCCGGAAGTAGAAGTACTCGAGCTCGGGCCCCACGTAGTAGTGATCGAAGCCCATCGCCTTCGCCCGCTCGAGCGCCCGGCGCAGCACATGCCGCGGATCCCCTTCGTACGGCGTTCGCTCCGGCGTGAGGATGTCGCAGAACATCCGCCCCACCCCAGCCTCCTCGGGCCGCCAGGGCAGCACGCGGAACGTGCTCGGGTCGGGCATCGCGATCATGTCCGACTCCTCGATCGGGTTGAACCCCGTGATTGACGACCCGTCGAAGCCCATGCCGCCCTCGAACGCGTCGGTCAGCTCCGTGGCGTTGATCGAGAACGCCTTGAGCTGGCCCAGGATGTCCGTGAACCAGAGGCGGATGAATCTGATGTTCCGCTCCTGGACGATCGCCATGACGTCCTCGGGCGTGAGCGGAGAAGTTGTCGCTGCCATCGCGGGGCGAACGTTACTTGCTGGGCGGACGTTGCCACGCCCGGTCGCCACCGTCACCGCGCCACACCCCACCCGACGCCGGCCGGACTATCCTCGGTGCGGTGAGGCCTCGTCCCTGGTTGGTGACGCTGCTCGTGCTGCTCGCCTCGTGCGGATCCTCGGCGGCGCAGTCCGCCGGCTCGATCAGCAGGTCATCCTCCGCTGTGCACACCGCCGCCACCGCCTGCGGGCCTGCCGGCGCCACGACGTTGGCCGACAACGGCCGGGTCCGCGTGTATGCCCTGCACCAGGTGGTGTACGGGTGCTCGGCGGCGCGAGGCCGGAGCTTCCGCCTGGGCCACGCCACGCACGTCATCGCCGAGGCGCGCGTGGGCCCCGTCGCGGTGGCCGGTGACCTGGCCGCCTACGGCCTGTCGAGTTTCGGGGTGGACACGGTGCGCGCTTCGGTCGTGGTCCGCCGGCTGACCGACGGCACCCAGCTCAAGCAGCTTGCGGCCACCAAGGCGGTCGGAGCCGAGTCGTTTCAGTCGGTGGGCTCGGTCGTCCTCAGACCCGACGGCGCGGTGGCGTGGATCGGCAGCGAGCACTCGATCATCGCCCACCGTGGCGCCACCGAGGTGCACGAGGCGGATGCCGGCGGCGACCACGTGATCGATTCGGGGTCCGGGATCGACGCGGCGTCTCTCCGCCTGCACGGCACGGCGCTCACCTGGGCGAACGGCGCCGTGACCCACCACGCCACCCTGCGCTGAGCGCGGAACCCGGTGACGCCGGGCGCGGTCGCGAGGGCTACGCCAGACGATCAGACTCGAGCCGTGGGGCGATCGCCGAGCCAGCGGTTGGCCCAGCGCTCGAGCTCGGACAGCGCCGGCCCGAGCGCGCGCCCCATCTCCGAGAGGGAGTATTCAACGCGCAACGGCGGGCCAGAGATGACCCGCCGCGTGACCATTCCCCGACGCTCGAGCTCCTTCATCCGCTCGGAGAGGAGACGGTCGGACAGCTCGGGTACCGACTGGGCGATCTCCGAGAAGCGCATCGGGCCGTCCATGAGGACCCGCAGGATCGCTCCGGTCCAGCGCCGGCCAACCAGCTCGACGGCCTCGTGGTAGAGGGGACAACAGGGGGTGGAGCGGACATCGCCGCGATCCATGGCCGGGCGATCAGCCTTCGAAGCCGTTTGCTCGGGCGCTCCCATCGCCGCCCCGAAGCTTACGCTGCTTCAAGCGCTCGCGATGCCTCGCTCGATCCGTCCACGGGCACCTCACCGCCCACGTTGACCATTGCCGTGAATCCCTCCAGCGACACGCTGGCGATCGCCTCCAGGATCTGTTCGTCGTCCCATCCCGCCTCGCGCGCCTCCTCGTGGAGGTGCATCGGCGCCCGGCCGCGCTCCTCGAGCAGCGCCTTGAGGTAGCGAAGCAGGGCCGCCTCGCGCGGGTCCTTGGAGTTGAATTGACGCGCCAGCGCCACCTCGTCCAGCGCCAACCCGGCCGCCCGAGCCGTCCGCGAGTGCATCGCGATGCCCGGCTCCGAGCCGTAGTACTCGGCCACCGCCAGCGCAATCCGCTCCAGCGTCGCCACCGTCAGCTTGCCGTGGCGCAGCTCCGAGCGGAACCGGGCGTACGCCCGTAGCGCCGCCGGCGAACCCGCCAGCACGCCGAGGAAATTCGGCAGCTGACCGCCCGTGGCAAGCGCCCCACGCAGGACCGGAACCGAGCCCTCGGGCGCGGTCAAGTCGTCATGAATCTGGAATCTGCTCATCGAAGTCTTCATAGGTTGATCACCAGTAGGTCCAGGGGGGCTGAAAGGGCCCGTCCGCCCTTCACTTTCGAGACCTGCTTACGGTTGATAAGTCTAGATCGGGGAGGCCGGGCGCACAAGAGCACGACCCGCACTTTTGCGCGACCCAAGCCGCCGCCCCCGTCCACGGCACCCGCGGGCAGAACTGAGCCTGTCTTCTTATATACGTAGGCCCATAAAGGCCGGATCAGCTTCAAATGCGATCTGCGTAAGCCGCCCGCTGCGGCGGCCGTCCGACCCGCCCGCGCGCCGACCGTCTTAGTGCAGAACGGCGCCGTGCGCGCTGGCCACGGCGACCAGGATCAGGACGACGCCGAGGATGACCGCCCACAGCGCCGCCCGATCCGGCCGGAAACCCGGCCGCTCGTGCCGGCGCACCGTCGGGCGCGCCACCGGCAGGTTGCGCTCCGCGCCGTAGCCGCGGATGGTCACCGTCCTGCGCTCACCGTTGGTGACTGGCGCCCCGGCGGCAGCCCTCGCGGCGCGCGCCGTGGCCGGTCCTCGCACCGCGGCCGGTCCCCGCACGGCGACCGGTCCTCGCACGGCGACCGGTGCTCGCACCGGGGTCGGGGCGGGCACGGGGCTCGGTGCGGCCGCGGGGGGCGCGGACGCGGCCGCTACCGGCCTTGGACGCGATGACGGCGCCACCACACGCGCAGAAAGCCTCCCATTGGTCGCCGGCGTCCCTCGATCGGCGGCCGGCGCTGCGGGACGAACGCTCCCATCTGCCGCCCGCGCCACCGCGCGCCGCGCCGGCTTCACCTCGTATGCGGTCGGGAACCGGAACGCCTCGCGATCTAGCTCCTCCCACCACGGTGCTGCATACCGAGTCCGGGCACGCGCAGGAACGCCTGCTTGGGGCATGTCATCGACCTCTTTCTCGTGCTTACGGGGTTAGCTGACGGGCTCGCGCCGAAAGAGCGGCGCTACGCGACGAACACGATTCGCCCCAACAACCTGGTTCCCCCGCTCCCGCCGCTCGGCTGATCGCGAGCGGCGCGGGATTTCAGCTTTCGGGCGCCGATCCTAACAACGGCCGTGGACGGAGTGCTGTCCGCCCGCCAGACGATTCCGCGCAAGATGCGGCTTCATAGGCGGCGCGCGACATCGAGGCCCGCGAGACCAAGGCCGAAGAGACCGAGGCCGACGAGACCAAGGCCGACGAGACCGACCCCCGCCAGACCGACACTTGCGGCACAGAGACCCGCGAGGCCGAACCCCGCGGGACCGCGGCCCTACTCCTTGCCCGCCACCGTGGCCACGAACTTCGCCACGTCCGCCGCGTCCACGCCCTGGATCACGCCCGCCGGCATCACGCCTTCTCCCAGGCACGCCTCCTGGCTGCCCGACGGCGGGTTCGGGAGACAGCCGTTGTTGATCGTGTGCAGGACGAGCTGCTCGGTGGGCTGGATCTGGTCGAGGTTGGGACCCACCTTGCCGACGGCGTTGGCGGCGGCCAGCGTGTGACAGAGCCCGCAGCGCTCTCCGAAGATCTCCCGCCCGCGCTTCTCGGCGGCGGTCAGCGTGATCCCCCCGACCTGCGCGTTGGCGGAGTTGCGATTGCCGAGCAGGAATACGACCGGCACGGCCACGCCAAAGGCGACGTAGATGACCACGAAAACCCACACCATCGCGCGCCGGGACCGATACGAGCCGCGCCCGCCGGCTGTCGAAATTGCCGCGCTCGGCCCTCCACGGACGCCGAGAAAGAACACCCCGGCGCCGAGCACGACCCAGAAGGCGGCGAACAGCAGGACGGCGAGCACGGAGCGGCACCTTACCGTGCTCACCCGGCGAACGGATCACTGAGCCGCGCTCGCGGCCGGCCCGCGTTTGAACTAGGCGGCGGAGGATCGTCGCCGCGCGCCTCGAGGGGGGACTCATCGCCGCCGCCCCGATGCGAAGCTCAGAACGGGCGGAGCGACTGCGCGGAAGTCCTCCGCCTCGGCGTCGCCCGACGTCCGCCCATCCGCCGCCCGCCGCCCTTGCTCCTCGAGCCCCCGGCGCACCTGCTCGTCCAGCATCGAGAAGTCTTTGACCTCGGCCGCAATGTGATCGGGCGCCGAGATCGGCTGGACCTGATCGACCAGCACGTTGATCGCGCCGCCGGCGGCCGGCAGGCGCTCGAGCTTCCCCTCGGCCATGACCAGTGGCTCCGTCCTCACCGTCAGGCGATGACGTTCGTAGATCTGGGCGGGGACGATCAGGTTGATCGTCCCGTGCTCGTCCTCCAGCAGCAGGAACACGATGCCGTTGGCGGTGCCGGGCCGCTGCCGCGCCACCACCATCCCGCCCACGCGCACGCGGGTGCCGTGGCGCAGCGCCGGCAGCTCGCGGCTGGTCACCAGGCCGTCCGGCAGTTGGTTGCGCAACAACGCCAGTGGGTGCGCGTCCACGGTCAGCCCGGTCGAGCTGTAGTCGGCCAGCATCGACTCCCAGGCGCTCAGCCCGCGCAGCGCGGGCGGCGCCGGCAGATCAAGTGGCAGTGCCAGCTGCACCCCGCCCGGCACGCGCCGCCCCGGCGTGGCCACGCCGAGCTGCCACAAAGCGATCCGGCGGGCCGACGTCGCCGCCACGCCGGTCACTAGCGAGTCGCAAGCTCCCGACCAGGCCAGCAACTCGAGCGAGGCGGCGCTCGAGCTCCCGCGCGAGGCAAGATCGGCCAGGTCGCGAAACCGGCCGCCCGCCCGGCGAACGGCCACCAGCTCCCGCACCTCCTGCTCGGCAACCCCGCGGACGTAGCCGAGCCCGATGCGCACCGCGTCGCCAGCGATCTCGCACGTGGCATCGCTCTCGTTGATGTCGGGCGCCAGCACCTCGATCCCGCGCCGCTGCGCCTCGTGAACGAGCGCATCGGGCGGATAGAACCCCATCGGCTGCTCGTTCAGCAGCGAGCACAGGAACTCCGGTCCGTAGTGCACCCGCAGCCAGGTCGACTGGTAGGCGAGCAGCCCGAAGGCGGCGCCGTGAGCCTTGGGAAAACCGAACCCCGAGAAGCCGCGAACCATCGCGAACACCCGCTCTGCCGTCTCCTCATCCACCCCGTGCCGCCGGTGGGCCCCGGCCACGAACCGCTTGTGGTAGGCCTCGATGGCCGCCTCCGAGCGCTTGCGGCTCATCGCTCGCCGCAACCCCTCGGCCTCTCCGGGCGAGAACCCCGCGAAGGCGATCGCCACCTCGATCACCTGATCCTGGAAGATGATCGCGCCCAGTGTCTCGCGCAGGGCAGGCTCGAGCGACGGATGCTCGTAGGGCACCTGATAGTCAGGATTCACCCGGAGGCGCTGCCGGCGCTCGATGTACGGGTTGACCGCCCCACCCTGGATCGGCCCCGGCCGGACGATCGCCACCTGGACGGTCAGGTCCTTCAGGTTCTCGGGCCGGGTCCGGTACAGCGACTGCATCTGCGCCCGGCTCTCGATCTGGAAGACGCCCGTCGTCTCCGCCTTCTGGATGCACTCGTAAGTGGCCGGATCGTCGTAGGGGATCCGGCTCAGGTCGATCTGCTCGCCGCGGGTGCGCTCGATCAGCTCGACCGAGCGCTCCACCGCGGAGAGCATCCCCAGCCCCAGCAAGTCGATCTTCAAGAAGCCGGCGTCCGAGCAGGAATCCTTGTCCCACTGCACGATCTGGCGGCCCTCCATCGCCGCCGGCACGATCGGGCAGCAGTCGATCAGCGGGCGGGTGGCCACGATCATCCCGCCCGAGTGCTGGCTGAGATGGCGCGGCAACCCGTGCGCCTCCCCGGCCAGCCGCGCCAGCCACGCCCAGCGACCCGTGGCACCGCGGCGGCCCCCGTTGCCGGCCGCCGCCGCCCGGTCCAGCCCGAACGCCGACGCGATGTCCTTGTCAACCTCCCGCGCGTCCCAGCCCTCGCTGCCGCGCGCCACCCGCTCGATCTCTCCCGGCGGCAGCCCCAGGGCCTTGCCCAGCTCACGGATCGCTCCCCGCGCGCGATAGGTCGGAAAGGCCGCCACCAGTGCCGAACGGTCGTGCCCGTAGCGCTCGTGCACGCGCGGGATCAGCTTCTCGCGGATGTCACGCGGGAAGTCGAGGTCGATGTCGGGCAGCGAGGTCAGCTCGTCGTTCAGAAAGCGCCCGATCAGCAGGTCGTTGGCGATCGGATCGACGTGCGAGAGGCCGGTCAGGAAGCAGACGATCGAGGAGACGCTCGATCCCCGCCCGCGCCCCGGCGGCAGCAGCCGCCGCACGCTGTCGGGCCCACGCACCTCGACCGCCACCTCGCGGGCCAGCTCGAGCATGTCGTGATGGAGCAGGAAGAATCCGGGCAGCCCCAGCCGCTCGATGATCCGAAGCTCCTGCTCGAGCCGGGCCTGCGCCTCCCCGCGCGTGGAGACTTCGCGTCCGCGCGGGGAGCCGGCGTGCGCGTATCGGTCCTCCAGCCGCGCCTGGCACAGCTCGGTCAGCTTGCGCATCGCCTCGGCGTCCTCGGATCCCGGATAGCGATACCCGAGGTCACTGCTCAGGTCGAAGCGCAGCCGCTCGGCCAGCCGCGCCGTCTCCGTCACCGCCTCCGGGTGCTCCGCAAAACGGCCGGCCATCGCCCCCGGCGAGGCAAGCACGTGGCTGAAGTTGCCGCGCCGCAGGGGCTCCGAGGCGTCGAGCGTGGTGTGCAGCCGGATTGCGACCAGCGCGTCCTGGAGCGGCGCGCGGGCGCGGGCGTGCGCGTGCACGTTGCCAGTTGCCACGCACGGCACCCCGAGGCGCTCGGCGATCCGCTCGAGCCGCCGGTTGCGCGCCCGGTCATCGCACAGGAACGGCCGCTGGAGCTCGATCCGCAGGCGATCTGGTCCGAAGGCGTCGAGCAGGCGCCGGAGCGTGAACTCGTCGTTCACGCCCCGCAGCGCGCACCCGCTCAGGCATACCAGCCCCTCGGCATGCTCGAGCACGTCGTCGAGCTGGACGAATGCCTGCGAAGGCGGCCCCGGCTTCTCACGCGTGTGCGCATGCGCATGGGTCAGGATCCGGCACAGGTTCGACCAGCCCACCGCGTCCTCGACGAGCAGGGTCAGGTGACGGCCCTCGCGCTCGCGGCCCGCTCGGGATCCGGCCTCGCCTGATTGGGCCGCGCGCGGGTCATCCGGCGCCAGGTCGATCTCGGCGCCATGGATCGGGCGCAGCCCGAGCGCCCGCGCCGAGACCGCGAACTCCATCGAGCCCGAAACCGTGTTGTGGTCGGTCAGGGCCAGCGCCTGGTAGCCCAGCTCGAGCGCGGTCGGAACCAGCTCGTCGGGCAGCGACGCTCCATCCAGAAACGAGAAGGCCGAATGGCAGTGGAGCTCGACGTAAGGCGTGGGCGTCGTCCGGGATTCCATCGAACGCATGTTCGCATCCGCCGCGGACGCTGCGATGCTCACCCGATGAGCAGTTCCTGCCTGGTCATCGCCCACCGCGGCGCGTCGGGACGCGCCGCGCCGAGCGCGCCGGCCGGGAACACGCTCGAGGCGTTCGAGGCGGCGATTGCCCTCGGCGCCGACATGATCGAGCTCGACGTGCGCCGCACTCGCGACGGTCATCTGGTCGTCTTCCACGATGCACGGGTGAAAACCGTTCCCACCGGCTCGCTGCCCTATGAGGCGCTGACCGTCAGGGGAACGAGGTCACGTCCGCCGTTCCTGTCCGACGTGCTCAGCCTCACGAAGGACCGGATCGCGCTGAACCTCGAGATCAAGGAGTCCGGTTACGTGCGGGAGACGATCGCGCTGCTGCGGCCGTTCGGACTCGATCGCTGCCTGCTCACCTCGTTCCTCGACGAGGTCGTCGGCGAGGCCAAGGCACTCGCGCCAGAACTGCGGACCGGGCTGCTCGTCGGGACCGGCTTCCGTAGGGCGCTCACCACTCGGCTCCCCGCGGTCAAAGCCGACTGCATCGCCCTTCACCGGCGGCTAGCGACGCTGCCGGCGCTCTCCCAGGCCGCCGCGGCGGGCGTGCCGTGTGTGATCTGGACGGTCAACGCGCCGCGCGCGCTGGACCGCTACCTGGGTCACGCCGCGGTGGAGGGCGTCATCACGGACCTACCGGCGCTCGCCCTGGAGCGTCGATCCCGGCTTCATCCATAACGCGCAAAGGAGGCACGCATGACCGAGCAGGAGCTCCGCGAGCAGGTCGCCCTCGGCTGCCGCATCCTCGCCGGCACCGGACACGACGACTTCGTCTGGGGCCACGTCTCCGCCCGTGATCCACAGGGCCGGGGCATCTGGATGAAGGCGTCCACGCTCGGCTTCGAGGAGATCACCGCCGAGCACGTGATCCTGGTCGGCTTCGATGGCACGGTCCTGAGCGGCGAGCACCCGCGCCACGTCGAGTGGCCGATCCACACGGAAGTGCTCCGGGCGCGCCCGGACCTCGCCGCCGTCGTCCACACCCACCCCCCGCACTCGATCGCGCTCGCAGCGGCCGGAGCGCCGCTGCTCCCGGTCTCGCACGCCGGCACCCTGTTCGTTCCTCCCGAGGTGCCGCGCTTCACCCAGACCGCTGAGCTGATCGTCACGCACGAGCTCGGCAGAGACGTCGCGAGCACGTTGGCCCACCTCCACGCGCTGTTCCTGGTCAACCACGGGATAGTCACCGCGGGCACCACCGTGCCGGACGCGGTCATCCGCGCTGTTCTGCTGGAAAAGGCCGCCCACCAACAGATGCTCACCCATGCGTTCGGCGGCCCGCAGCGCTGGTCTGACGATGAGGAGGCGTTGCGCAAGCGTGCCACCGTGTGGTCCGAGCGCCAGCGGTCGACGCTCTGGGACTACCTGGCCCGCCGCTGGCCGGCCTAGCCACCGGACGCCGCCCCGGGCGGGCGCCGCCGATCTCGGGGCGCCCGCCGGGCCCGGCGCTACTTCACGGTCCTCGTGCTGGCCGCGCCGCTACGGATCGCCTGCTTCTCGATCTGGGCCGCGCTGGTCGTCGAGGCCCCGGTCGCCAGCGAGCCGCCGGCGGCCGACGCGCCGCCGGACGTGCTGAGATCGAGCACGGTCACCGAGTTGGCGGGGAACGTGTACTTGAAGCTCGCCCCGCGCGCCGACAGCGTGGTCACGGTCGGGGCGACCGCGGTGGGATGCGCAAGCGAGTTCATCGCCGCCGGATCCCCGGTCAACGTGGTGGCAGTCCCACCGCGCGCGCCTCCGGACAGCCCGTTCAGATCCACCTTCATCGGAGCGTCGGCACTCCCGTCGTTGACCACCACCACGTAGGTCTGGCCGGGGCTCTGGCTCGCCACCTGGAACAGCGTGCCGCTCCCCGACACCACGTGCGAGCCGATCACGTGGTCGCCGTGGCCGCCCGACAGCATTTCCTGCATCCAGTACGACGGGGAGCCGTAGCTCTTCAGCGCGTCGTAGCCGATCAGGTTCGTCGGCCAACTCGGCGCGTTCACGTTGACCAGCAGCGGCGCGTAGGAGGCGCCGATGACCAGGTCCGCGTTGCGTTCGAGGCCGGTCAGGAACGCGGCCTCGCCGATCGCGCCGGCCAGCGTCCCGGTCGGCTGTCCCTGGGTGGTGGCGTACTCGCCGACGATCACCTTCGGCCCGCTGCGGCTGGCGCTGTCGAACAGATGGGCGTTCTCGGCGAAGTACTGCGGGTCGTTGTTGTAGAAGTGCTCGTCGAGCATGTCCATCGGCCGGCTGGTCACCGGCGTGGTCGCCACCACGGGCATCCCGGGGAACGCCGCCGTGATCGCGTCGTAGAACATCGGATAGCGGTACGCGCTGTAGCTGCCCGAGGAATCGAAGAAGTCCTCGTTCCCGACCTCGACTCCGAGCAGGTCGAACGGCTGCGGATGCCCGTCAATCGCGCGCATCGCTCCCCACGAGGTGGTCGTCGGATCGACCGCGTAGTGGATCTCGTTCACCGCGTCCTGGACATAGGGCGCAAGCTGGTTCTGCGCAACGACGGTGCCGTTCAAGGTGTAGCCGGCCCACACCGCCAGCAGCGGCCTGGCCCCGACCTCCTCGGCCATCTCCAGGTACTCGAGCAGCCCCATGCCGTCGTCCGACCAGTAACCCCAGGCGCTGTTGAAGTGGCCTGGTCGGTCCTCGATCGGCCCGACCGTGTTGCTCCACTCAAAGCGCGTGTCGATCGTGTTGCCCTCCAGGTAGTTGCCGCCCGGCACACGGAAGTAACCGGGGCGCAACGCGCCCAGCTTCTGCATCAGATCGATCCGGAGGCCGTTCGACACCCCGTCGTAGGTGGGCGGGAACAGCGAGACGATGTCGAACCAGAGAGTGCTCCCGGTGGCCGACGGATCGCTGGTCGAGATCACGAACCGGTCCGACGACGACCGCGGAGTGCCCTTGGGGACGGTGAGGGTCGTGGTGTATTTCGCCCAGCTCCCGGTCACCCCGGCGATCGTGGAGGATGCGTACACCTGTCCGCTGTCGCTCTCCAGATCGACCGTCAGCGGACCCGTGCTGGCCTGAGTCGACCTCGCGAAGAACGACACCTGATAGGTGGTCGACGGTTCCACCGGGATGCCCCAGTAGCCGGCATTGGCGACACCCACCCGTCCGCCGGCCGGCACCGATCCGACCGAGAGCTCGAGGCTGACCGGATTGGCCGACGTCGGGCCCTGGGTCGTGTCGAGCGCGATGCTCCCGCTCGCCCCGCCGCCGGTTACCGCCGACCAGTACACAGGGCTGCTCGCGTCCTCCTTGAGATCTCGGTTGCGGATCAGCTCGGCGTAGATGCCGCCGTCGCCGGAGTGGTTGATCTCCTCGAGGAACTCCCCGAACTGGGTCGGGTTGATCCGCGGACCGGCCTGCGAGGCGTCAACCGAGAGCGTTCCCGGCCCGGCCAACTGCTTGATCGCGCTCGCGCCGAGCACGCCGGCATATGCCCGCACGTCGTCGATCCGCCCCGAGACGTAGTCGGTCGGGTTGCCGGCGAACTTGCCCCGCCCGACCGCCAGCGGACCGCTCGCCTCCCAGCTGCCCGAGTTCGATTGCGTCTGTTGCAGCACGCCGTTGACATAGAGCGAGGTCGTGTTCTTCGACGCGTTGTAGGCGCCGGTCAGCAGGTACCACTCGCCCGGCTGGGGGATGACCGCACTCGCGGTCGCGATCGTGCCCAGCGCGCTCGGCGAGTCGTACGCCAGGTGCGTGAACGCGAACCGGTGGCTATCCCCGCGCAGCTGCAGGTAGAAGCCGCTCACCTGGCTGCCGTCCTGGCTGACGAAGGTCTGGTAGCCGTTCGTGTTGGTCAGGTTCACCCAGGCCGAGACGGTGAAGCTCTGGGTGGTGTCGATGACCGGGCCGGCGGCCGCGGCGTACTGCCGGTTGCCGTCGACCGACAGCGCACTCGGACCGACCACGCCCGGTCCCCATGACGCCCCGTTCTGCAGCGTCAGCGGGTGCCCCCCGCCCGAGGAGTCCGCCGCGGTCGTCCCGGATCCTTCATCGAACGTCCAGTGGCCGGCCAGCGTCGCGCCGGTGGCCGCCGCGGCGCCAGCGGGCGCGCCGAGCACCATGACGAGGACAGCCAGGACCGGGAACAGGGATCGAACCGCCGCCTGGCGAGCAGCCAGTGAGAACACGCCTGCCTCCTACCTTCGGTTCTTCGGTCCCGTATGTGAGCGCTAACATATAGCTCAGCAGGGCGGGGACGTCAAGCGGGTGCGGTGCGTGGCGGCGGCCGCGCGGTAGGACTCCTGACGCGCCGCTGGTAGGGTCGTGCCGACCATGAGGGCGTGGCGGTACGAGCGAAAATCGGCACCTCGCGAGCGCCGACAGTCACCGCGGCTGACCAAGCGCGAGCTTCGCCAGTCGCTTTCGGGCGGCGGGCGCAAGTGGGTCAAGCAGGTCTGGCAGGCCGCCACACGGAAGGCCGGGGAGATGGACCGCCTCAGCCCGGTGACGACGCCGCTCGGAAATCAGCTGGTCGAGAGCTACTCGGCCGAGCACGGCCTGGCCGGGGACGAGGTCCAGCGCGCGCTGCGCATCGCGGTCGTGGCCGGTTACGCCTCGCGCGTGGTCCTGGTCGAGCCGACCGACCAGCCCTCGCTCGAGCCGTCGGCCTTCCAGCTCAGGGACGGCGACGACGCCACCGCGCTCGGCAACGACGGCAGCGCGATCAACCGACTGATGGATCCGGTGCGCAGCATCGCCTTGGACCGCTTCGACTCGGTGATGACGCTGCCGTCCGACGTGTGGACGGGGTATGTCAAGACCGCGGCGATGAAGCTCCAGGGCCAGCTCGGCACCAAGACCCTCACCTGGAAGGACCTGCTGACCTCCCGAATCGAGCAGATGCTCCGCTACGGCTACGTCCTGCGCTGCCTGGACGAGGCGCTCGACGCCGAGCCCGAACTCCGGGATGTCCAGGACGGAAGCGAATGAACGCTCTGGCGGGGCCATCGGGCCACGCTCGGGTGATCCGCTACATCGACGAGGGCGCCGCCGACTGGCGCGCGGTGGTCTTCTTCGGCGGCCTGGGGACCGACGTGAACGCCTTTTACACGACGGAGTTCGCACGGGACGTGCGCGAGCGGCTGCGGCTGCGATTCATCAGCGTCGAGCGCAACGGGTTGGGGATGACGCCGTTCGATCCGTCGCTGGGCTACGAGGACTCCGTGGACGACGCGCTGGGGGTGCTCTCCTCTCTGGGCGTGCGGCGCTTCGCGGTGGTCGCGATCTCGGGCGGGGCGCCGTTCGCGGCCGCGCTCGCCGCCCGCGTCCCCCATCGAGTGCTTTCGCTGCATCTGGCCGCGGCGGTCGCGGGGCCGCTCGTCGCGCAGTCCGGCACGGCCGCGGTGCTGTACGCCCAGCCGTCATCGCTGGCCGCCGACCCGGCGCTGGCCCACGAGTGGCGGTTGCTCTCGAGTGAGCCCATGGCCGATCTGAGCGGGCTGTATGCGCCGGCCTATCTGTACTGGGGCGCCGACGACGACGTGGTGCCTCCGTCGGTCCACGTACGCGAGTGGCGCCGAGTCCTGCCACGGATTGCGGCGTTGCGGGCGTACCCCGGCGAGGGTCACGATGTGCCATACCGGCACTGGGAGCAGATCCTGATGGACGTGGCGGGTCTTGGCCCGGAGGCGATTTGATCACGAGCCCGCCCGGGACGATCTATATAGCTATAGACCTATATCTAGCTATATAGCTATCTCGGATGCACAAGCGTGCTGAGGTCGATCGCCGCCGCCATCGTCCGGTAGCCGGCCGCGTTCGGGTGGAGGTGATCGCCGCTGTCGTAGGCGGGCTTGAGGCGCTCGGGATCGCCCGGGTCGGCGAGGGCGGCGGCAAAGTCGATCACGCCGTCGAACGCCTTTGCCGTTTCGATCCAGTGGTTGATCGCCTCGCGCTTGGCCTCGCCCCCCGGCGTCCAGTAGCGCGCGCCCTGAAACGGGGTCAGGGTGGCGCCGAAGATCTTCAGGCCGTCGGTGTGCGCGAGGGTGACTAGCCGCTCGTAGCCCTCGACGATCTGCAGCGCGGACACGTCGGTATGGGGCGCGGTGAGCGGCCCGTGGCTCTGGCTGTAACCGATGTCGTTGATCCCCTCGAGCACGATCACCTCCCGGGCGCCCGGCTGGCCGGCGACGTCGCGTTGGAAGCGGGCGATGGCGCTGGGTCCACAGCAGAGGGCGGGGTTGAGCACGCGGTTGCCCCCGATCCCCTCGTCGACGACGGCCAGACTCGGGCCGCTCAGGGCATCGAGGCGCCGAGCCAGGAAGTTCGGCCAGCGGGCGTCCCTGTCGATCGGCGACCCGATGCCGTCGGTGATCGAATCCCCAAGGGCGATGACTGAGCCCAGTGTGCGACGCGGGCTCAGCACGTCGACGCCGGACAGGAAGTACCAGGACCGGGTGCGGGCCCTGAACGGGCCGGCGCCGCTCGTCACGTGCGGACCCGTCGCCACGTAGTTGATCTGCTGCGCATCGGCGTGCTGGGTGGCCCGCCCGGTCGGTCCGGGGAGATAGACGCTTACCACCAGTTGCGTGCCCGGCCCGACGGCGAGTGGCGCCGGGTCGCTGGTCGCCTCGGCACCCGGCGGGATCAGGACAGAGCGCCGGCCGTCGAAGTAGAGGCCCACCGTCGTGCCGGCGACGATTTCGGCACCCTTGGCCTGGACCGCGATCGCCGCCCGGCCGATTCGCAGCGGGGTGCTGCCGAACGCGTTGGAGAACCGCACCCGCACGCGATCCCCGCCGGCGCTGGTCAGGACGATCTGCCGGATCGTCGCGTCGCGGAACCCCGGTGCCGAGAGGTTCCCGATCGTGGCGGCCTGGGGACTCGCCCCCCACGTCGCGATCCAATGGCTCCCGGGCGGGGCCTCGACCAGCCTCACCGACGCCGACGAAGCGCCGCCGAGCATGGCGTCACCCAGCCTGAGCAGCAGAAACAGCCCCACGGGCAGCCACACGTACCGGCGCAGGTTGTGCGGGCGCGACTTCCTCAACTATCCCACCTTCGCCGCGCGGCGCGGCACTGAAACCCGACTGGGCGTCGATGCTAGCGGGCTCGGCCGAGTAGGTTGCGCACCTCGCCGAGCACCCGCGGCTCGAGCAGGTCGCTGCAGTAGGCGCTGAAGTGGACACCGTCGAACCGGCACAGCTGCCCGTTCACGTTGGCGTCGTAGTGGTTCCCGGGCAAGACGGTCTGGTCTAGGTCGAGTACGTCGACCGTGCCCGGATGGCGCCGCGCCGCCGCCTCGAGCATCGAGTTGATCAGCGCATGGCGAGCCGGCGAGGCAGCCGGCGCCGGTGAGCCGTTCGGCAGGTTGGCCGGATGGGTGTAAGGGATCGAGAGGAACAGGATCTTCGTGCCGCCGGCCCCCAGTGTCCGGACCAGGTTGTCGATCTGCTTCTGTACGTAGGCGTCGAACGCCGGCCGGCCGAGGTGGACCACCTTGCCGTTGATCTTCCAGTCGAACTGGTCGCGGTAGCCGAGCTCGACGACCACCGCCTGGGGACGGAGCGCCTTTTCCTCGGCCGCAACGACGTGATCAGGAATCCCGAGAGGACGAAGAACACCTCGACGCCGAGGAATCCGCCGATCGCCCACGACACCCCGCCGTGGAAGAGCACCACGCCCAGGACCGCGATTCCCCGCAATCCGTCGAGGCCGGCGTAGTGCACCAGCGCACCGCCGCTCGAGCGATTCGAGCCAGCGCGAGGCAGCCGCAGACGTGGATGTTCGGATGGTGCCCTGCTCACCAAACAGTGTGGTAGCCGACCCGCCGTCGGACGGGCGTTAAGCGGATTACGAGATCTTCAGGTTCGGCAGGCGAAGCCCCGAAGGGACGGCGAGCCTGCCTTCACGGTTCCGCCGGCGCGCCGTCGCGCCGCAGACCCTCTTCACCCTAGCCGCCCCCGCGCGGGCCTAATCCGGCACCCACCCAACCGGCGGCTTGACAAATTATTAGTGGCTGCTAATCTATGTTTAGTTAGCACTCACTAAGAAGGAGTCTACGGCCATGTCTCCCGCCACCACGAACACAACACGCAGAGGCTGGACCCTCGCGATCGTGTCGCTCGGGCTGTTCATGATGGTTCTCGACAACCTCGTCGTGAACGTCGCGCTTCCGAGCATCCGCCTCGATCTCGGCGCGTCGATCCAGACGCTCGAGTGGACGGTCAACGCCTACATCCTGGCCTATGCGGTCCTGCTGCTGACCGGCGCGGCGCTCGGCGATCGGCTGGGGCGCAAGCGCATGTTCATCGCGGGCATCGCCCTGTTCACCGCCGGCTCGGCGGCCGCTGCTCTGTCGCCCAGCATCGACTTTCTGATCGCCGCCCGCGCCGTCCAGGGGGTCGCCGCCGCGCTCGTGACGCCGCTCACACTGACTCTGCTGGCCGAGGCATTCCCTCCCGAGCAACGCGGACTCGCACTGGGCGTCTGGTCGGGCATCAGCGGCATCGGCGTGGCCCTCGGTCCGCTCGTCGGTGGCGCGCTCACCCAGATCGCCTCGTGGCACTGGATCTTCTGGGTCAACGTGCCGATCGGCATCGCGCTGATCCCGCTCGCCGCCGCCCGCCTGACCGAGAGCCGCGGCGAGGTCAAGCGCCTGGATCTCCCGGGCCTGGCTCTGGTCTCGGGCGGCCTGTTCGGCGTCGTCTACGGCCTGGTCCGCTCACAGTCGCTGGGCTGGGGCAGCTCCGAGGTCGTGGTCGGACTGGCGGCGGGGACGGCGCTGCTGGCGGCGTTCATCTGGCAGGAGTTCCGCACCGAGGAGCCGATGCTGCCAATGGAGTTCTTCGCCAACCGCGGTTTCGCGGTGACCAACGCGGTGTCGATCGCGATGTACTTCGGAATGTTCGGCTCGATCTTCTTCCTGAGCCAGTTCCTCCAGAACGTGCTGCACAACACGCCGCTGCAGGCCGGGGTCAAGCTGCTGGTGTGGACCGGCGCGGTGATGGTCGTCTCGCCGGCGGCCGGCTTCCTGTCCGAGCGCTACGGAAGCCGGATGTTCATGGTCGCCGGGCTCGGCTTGCAGGCGGTCGCGCTCGGCCTGCTGGCCACGCTGGCCAGCGTCCACCAGACGTACGCCAGCATGGTGATCCCGTTCGTCCTGGCCGGGAGCGGCATGGCACTGGTGTTCGCCCCTTCGGCCAATGCGGTGCTGTCGTCCGTGCGGACCGCCCAGACCGGCCAGGCATCGGGCGCCACCAACGCGATCCGCGAGCTCGGCGGCGTGCTGGGCATCGCGGTCCTGGCCACCGTGTTCACCAGCCACGGCAGCTATGCCACGCCGCACCTGTACGTGAGCGGCCTGGTGCCGGCCATGTGGGTCGGGGCGGCCGTGCTCGCCGCGGGCGCGCTGATCGCCCTGGTGTTCCCGTTCAGCACGCGCGCCTCGGCGGCGCACCACGCCGCGGCCGAGGCGGCCCCCGGCGACGTCCCCTCAATCGCGCTCCCCGCCTGAGCTGCCCTAGGATCGTGTCGAGCCCGATGGCCACCACATCCGCCAAGACTCCCCGTCAACGCGTCCCGGCGTCCGAGCGCCGGGACGCGCTGATTGACGCCGCCATCCACGAGTTCGCCCACAGTGGGCTTCACGGCACGCCGGTGGACAAGATCGCCCGGCGAGTCGGCGTCGCCCAGCCCTACGTCTTCAGCCTGTTCGGCAGCAAGCGCGATCTGTTCCTCGCCGCCGTCGAGCGCAACTTCGAGGTCGTGGCGGACACCTTCACCAGGGCGGCCGCGGAGTTCGATCCCGCCACCGCCCCGCCGGACATGACCGTGCTCAACGCGATGGGCACGGCCTACGTCGAGCTACTCGGCTCCGAGTCGCACCGCGACTACCTCATGCTCCAGCTTCAGTCCTACGCCGCCTGCGACGACGAAACGATCCGGGACCGCGTGCGAACCGCCTACGCGCGCCTCATCTCCCACGTGGAGCGCCTGTCCCAGGCCGAGCCCGAGGAGGTCGACGAGTTCTTCCGCTACGGCATGTGGCTGAACGTCGCCGCGGCAATGGGCGTCGAGGACCTATCCGTCGGTTGCGAGTGGGTCCAGGCCGAGCAGGCCGAGCAGGCGCAGGCCGCACTTCCCCCCTCCCCGCCGGCGACTGATCAGTCGGCGACGCGCCGCTCGGGATAGCGCGGAAGCCCGTCGTCGGGGATCGGCTCCCACCGGGCGGCGTAGGCCACGAACTGCCGCGCGGCCGGCCGGATGACGGGGTCCTCGTCGAACGCCCCGAGCCGGACGCCGATCCTCGACGCATCGTTCGCGTCCCGGCTGAACAGGGCGGAGCCGCAGTCGCCACAGAACCACTTCTCGGCGCCGCCCTCGGGCTTCCAGGCCCGCATCCGGTCCTCGCCCTGGAGGATCTGGAACGAGCCCGGCTCGATGCGGGCGCTGGCCGACGCGGCCGTGCCGGTGCGCCGCTGGCAGCGCGTGCAATGGCAGTACTGGGCCGAGACGGGTGGCGCGGTGACCTCGAAGCGGACCGCGCCGCAGCCACACCCGCCGGTCAGCCGGGAGCTCGTCGCCATGGCCGGCGCTAGACCTGCGCCGCCAGCTTGGTCAGGTCGCGGTCGGGAGCGATCCCCCAGCGCTCCGCCACCTGCAGCAGGCGATCGTCGAGGTCCCAGCGGTCGGGGCGTTCCTCGCCCGAGTGTTCGGGGTTCGCGCCCTTGAGCGCCATGCAGCCGGTGTTGTCGCCGATCGCACGGATCTCATCGACGTCCTGCGCGGTCAGCCGCCGGCCCGTCGGCAGCGCGGCCAGCTCGGCGCGCTTGCTCTCGACCGGACGCGCCCCGGGTCCGACCTCCTGGATCAGCGTGGGGGCCACGCAGGCGACCGGCGCGTGGGCCTGATTCCACTGACAGGCCAGCTGGATCATGCTCAGACCGGCGCGCTCCGCCACCGGTCGCATCCGCTCGAGCCGCTCCCGGCCCTGCTCGATCCAGCCCTCGGGCCGGAAGCTCCGGTGATCCTGCGGCGCCAGCTCCTGACCGGGCAACACGTCGTCGAAGAACAGCCCGCCGTAGTCCACCACCCGCGTGATCACCTTCACCCCGGCCGCTGCGGCGGCATCGAGGCACAGCTCGCCCGGCCACGGCTCGAGCGGGTTGAGGATGATCATCGCCCAGTCCAGTAGCGATCCGAACCGCTCCAGGCAGTCGATCAGGTCCAGCGTGAAGCCATTGGCCGGGCCCGGCGCCACGCCGATCAGGCGCGTCAAGCCCGCGTCGCGCAGCGCGGCCATTTCCTGCCACACGCGTTCGCTCGTGTATCCGGTGCGATCGGGGTTGTGCAGTAGCAGCAGGTCGAAGCGATCGATCCCGCACCGCTCGAGGCTGCGCTCGGTGGCCATCCGCAGGTAGTCGCCGTAGCCCGATTCGTCTCGCAGCCGCCGGTCGGTGAAGCGCGGAAAGCCCCGCGGCCCGTCCCGCTCGCCGAAGTAGAAGTCGTGCCCCACCGCACCCACGATGCACATCTCGTCCCGCGCCCGCCCCGCGATCGCGCGGCCCAGCATCCGGTCCGCCTCGCCGGCGCCGTACACATCGGCGGTCATTACGGTTCGGATCGAATCGTCGGGTGCCATCAGGGCCAGGAACCGTTCGTCGTCGAGCGGCTCGCCGAAGCGCATGAACCGCCCGCCGCTCCAGGTACCGACCGCGACCGGCCCGGGATCGAGGAATGCCGTGGATTGGTCCGCCATGAGGTCGCCCAGTTTAGGCACGGTCACGCCGGCGCCACCGGACCGGGTGGTCGGCGCCCGTCACCGCTGTCGCCACCACCTCGCACGTTCTAGGTCGTGGAAGACGATCTCGTCGCGCCCGCATGTCGTGACCACCTCCCAATAGCGCCGACGCAGCGGTCGATCGGTCCACCACCGATCCTCCACCAGCCACGACTCCCGTACCGCCTCCACCGTGCGGCCGTCGACCAACACGGGGCAACCGTCCTCACCGGCGCTGACAGCGACGCGGCGGGGAGTGGCAAGGCGACGTGGTCCGCTCATTGTGTAATAATTACACGTATTATGTGTAATCCTCCTCGAGAGCGGTAATCGTGCGCCAGGCAAGCGGTGACCTCTTCCCCAGCGACGTCCCGATCCCGGCCAGCCAACTGATCGGTCGCAGCGACGACGTCCGCGAGGTGGCGACGGCGCTGATCAACGGGACGAGCCTGATCATGGCCGGGCCGCGACGGACGGGGAAGACGAGCGTGTGCGAGGCGGCGCTCGGCCGGGCCGAGCGCAGCGGCTGCTACACGGCGAGGCTGGATCTGTTCCGGATCTCGGATGCCGCCGAGCTGGCCGAGGCGCTGGCCGTGGCGGTGATCGCCAACCGCTCTCCGATCCGGCGCATCATCCGCCGGGCCCGGGAGCTCGGCCGCGCCGCGCTGGGTGCCGCCCAGGCGGCCGCCGTGGTCAAGCTCAAGGGCGAGCTCGGCGATGCGGTCGAGCTCGCGGTCACTCCGGGATGGGCGGCCGAGGATCCCGTGCGTGCCCTCGACTTGGCCCTCGACCTGCCAGAGCGGGTCGCTCGCGCCGACGGGCGGCGGCTGATCCTGTTCTTCGACGAGTTCCAGGAGCTGGCCAGCGAACGCCGCCCCTACGGCGATCCCGACCTGGTCACCAAGCGCATGCGCGCCGCGTTCCAGCGCAGCCCCAGCGTCAGCTTCCTGTTCGCCGGCAGCCTCGAGCACGTGATGCGTGATCTGTTCGCCCCCGGCCACCGCGCCTTCAGCGGCTTCGGCAGCTTCTACCGGCTGCGCCCGATCGCCCGCGAAGATTGGGTCCGTGGCCTGCTCGAGCGCTTCTCGGCGGATGACTGCCACGTCGAGCCACCGGCGCTCGACCGGATCGTCGCACTGGGAGCGGGGCACCCTCGCGCCACCATGCGGATCGCGCAGCAGACCCACCTCGTCTCGGTTCTGCTCGACAGCCGCGAGATCGACCTCGACCTCGTCCAACTCGGCTACGACGCCGCCCTGGAAAGCGACCTGCCCACGATGGAGCAGACCGTCGAGCACATCCGCAGGCTTCACAAGAACGCCCTCCAGGTCGCCCGTGCCCTTGCCCGCGGCGAGTCCCCTCCCCGACGGCTGGCGCCGGCCATTCGAGACCGCGTGCTCAAGCTGCTGCTCCGGGCCGGCATCGTCGAGCACGCGGCCAGGGGCGACTGGCGCATCGTCGACCCGTTACTCCAGGCCTACCTGCGGGATCTCGACCCTCTCCGCTAGTGGGCTCGCCCGCTCGAATGCCGTAGGACTTGCGGACGAGTCGACTAGTGCGGCCGAACGTAATTGCGTGAGCACGTACCATTACACAGTATTCGTGTAATCTATACACAGTAATCGCATCAACCCTCGAACGGCGTCAGCACCGCGCGCCGCTCGGGCACGCGAGACTCGGGATCGATCTCCAATACGCGCAGCGCGGCGTCGGGACCGGCGGCGGCCCGTGCCTGGCGGATGGCCTCGCGCAGGCGCGCCATCCGCGCGGCGACCGGATCGTCCAGCAGACCGCGCTGATCGCTGGCCTGGGGTCCGAACTGCTCAACCGCCAGACGCAGCTGCTGCGCCGGCGCCGGCATCAGCGCCAGGCGCGGCGCCAGCGCGAGCCGCATCCGAGTCGGATCGGCCAGCGCCTCGCGGAACACGACCTGCTCCCGCCACGTTCCACCCTGCTCGACGAGCACGGCCGACAGGACGACTGCCCGTAGCGTCCGGCCACGCCGCTCCCGCCGCGCCAGCAGCCGATCGATCAGCAGCCCGAGCGCCCGTTCGAGCTGGCCCCCCGAGGCGGCTTCCGGCAGCTCGAGCGCCTCGCGCAGGAACTCGCGCGCCGGCCGCGGCCGAAGGGCCCCGTCGCCGCCGCCTGCGAGCTCGTGAGCGTGCAGCCCCGCCGTGCCGAACCGGTCGGCCAGCGCCGCGGGCGCAAGCGCCGCCAGCTCGCCGAGCGTGGCGATACCCAGCCGCTCGAGCGCCACCGGCAAGTCGGCCAGCGCCGGCCGCGCGCGCAGGAGCGCCACCGGCAGCGGCGCCAGGAAGGCCCTCGCCTCCGTGCGCCCGCCCGGCACGATCATCGGCCGTCGTACCCGCGCCCGCGTGGCAGCCGCCACCGCGGCGAACCGCGACGGGGCCACCCCATATCGAGCCGGCACTCGCAGGCTCCGACGAGTCGCGGCCAGCACCCCGTCGATGCCGCCATACAGCCGCAGCAGTCCGCGCACGTCGAAGCAGACCAGGCCCGGCCGCTCCGGCTCGATGGCCGCGCCCATCGACTCCAGCCGCACCAGCAGCCGCTCCCAGAAGTCCGCCACGCCGGCCGGATCGGGGGGAATGAGAGTCAGGCGTGGACAGCGGGCCAGCGCCTCCCCGAGGCGCATCCCGGGGTGGATGCCGAACGCCTCGGCCGACAGCGACACTTCGCCGATGTGCTGGGTTCCGCCGGGCTCGGGGGCGAGCGCGACGGGAGCTTGCAGCAGCTCGCCCCGGCCCTCGGAGGCGACGGTGAGCTCGAAGCGGGGGAGGAGGACACACGCGATCATGACCGAACGCATGTTCGCATGCGTTCCGGACGACAACCCACAGGCCGGCCACCTGGAGCGGCACCCCCGACCGATTCACGGACGAACGAGCCGGGTAGCCTCGCCGCGCCTGCAGAGGGTGCAGGTGGGAAGGGACACGCCAGAACATAGGGAGGACTCCATGCCGGTTCGCTTGCTCGGGAAGGCGACGCTGCGCGCCGCCACGTCGCTACTCGTGATGGCCACCGCGACCGCAGCAGCCACCACCGCGACCGCGGCAGCCACCACCGCGACCGCAACAGCCACCACCGCGACCGCAGCAGCCACCACCGCGGCAGCCACCACCGGCCCCTACGTGTCGCTGGGCGACTCCTACACCGCCGCCCCGCTCGTCCCGTCCCCCACCGGCAACCCGATCCTGTGCGGACGCTCGACCAACAACTATCCGTCCGACGTCGCCCGCGCGATTGCGCCGAGCACCTTCACCGATGTGAGCTGCTCGAGCGCGACCACCGCGGACATGACCCAGTCCCAGAACCTCTACAACCTGCAGACCAACCCGCCTCAGTTCAACGCTCTCAAGAGCAACGACGGCCTCGTCACCATAGGCATCGGGGGCAACGACGCGGGGCTGATCAGCGTGGCCGAGGAATGCGCCCGGCTCGACGCCACCACGCCCAGCGGCACTCCCTGCAAGGACCATTACACGGCCGGCGGCAGCGACCCGAACGTCGCCGCGATCAACGCCACCGGACCGAAGGTGGCCAATGTCCTGAGCGCCGTCCACAGCAAGGCCCCCAACGCCAAGGTCCTGATCGTCGGCTACCCGGACGGCCTCCCGGTCAACGGCACCGCGTGCTGGCCGCTCGTCCCGATCACCGCCGGCGACATCACCTACTTCAACGGCCTCGAGCAGCAGCTCAATCAGGTGCTCGCGAACGACGCCGCCGCCGACAACGCCACCTTCGTCGACACGTGGAACTCGAGCATCGGCCACGACGCCTGCCAGCCGCCGGGCGTCGCCTGGGTCAACGGAATCGTTCCGAACTCGGTCGCCTTCCCGCTCCATCCCAACCAGATGGGCGAGGCGAACATGGCCCGGCAGGTGCTGGCCACGCTGGGCTGACGGCGGTGGCGCCGCAACCGCCCGCGCCCGGCGACCGCCCCCGCCCCCGCCCCCGCTACCGCGTCACCGCAATCCCCGGCGCTGGTACGGTCCGCTAGCCATGGCGCCACCGAACCCGTTCGACATCGCCTCCGAGGGCATCCGCACGCTCAGGGCGTTCGGGCAGCGCATTCCCGGCGCCGGCGACCTGCTCGCCCGCTCGCTCAAGGACGCCGTGTCCGGCCGCACCGTGTTGATCACCGGCGCGTCGTCGGGGATCGGCAAGGCGGCATCGCTCGAGATCGGCGAGGCCGGGGGGACGATGCTGCTCGTGGCCCGTCGCAAGGACCAGCTCCAGGAGGTGGCCGACGAGATCGAGTCCGTCGGCGGCACCGCGTACGTGCATCCGTGCGACCTGAGCGATACCGACGACATCGACCGGATGTGCGCGGAGGTGCTCGAGCAGCACGAGGCGGTCGACGTTCTGGTCAACAACGCCGGCAAGTCGATCCGCAGGTCGGTCGACCGGGCGTATGACCGCTTCCACGACTACCAGCGGACCATGCAGCTCAACTACTTCGCCGCGGTCAAGCTGATCCTCGACCTGCTCCCGACCATGCGCGAGCGAAACACCGGCCACATCGTGAACATCTCGACGATCGGGCTGCAGATGAACACGCCCCGGTTCAGCGCGTACGTCGCCTCAAAGGCAGCGCTGGACGCGTTCAGCCGGTCGATCGGCCCCGAGGTGATCAACGACGGAGTCCACATCACGACCGTGTACATGCCGCTCGTGCGCACCCCGATGATCGCCCCCACCAAGATCTACGATCGCTTCCCCACGCTCTCCCCCCAGGAGGCGGGGCACATCATCGCCGAGGCCATCCGAAAGCGGCCGAAGCGAATCGCCACGACCCTTGGCACGATCGGCCAGCTCACCTACGCGGTCGCGCCGGGCGCGCAGGACCTCGTCGTCAACCGCGCCTATCACCTGATCCCCGAGGGCGACCAGAAGCAGCCCGACCACGTGCCCACCGCCGAGGAGCGCGCGTTCGTGCGCGCCACCCGCGGCGTCCACTGGTAACCGGTTCTAGACCGACGACCCGGCGTCGCGCATGAGCTGCCCGACCGGCACCGCGCGCAGGTGCTCGGTGACCAGGCGCCGCTCGAGCCGGTTGATGACGTCGGACAGTTGCCGCGCGCTGGTCAGCCGCACCTCGATCACCTCGCCGGCGTGCAGGTTGCCGACCCGGTCGTCGCCGTCCTGCAGCCGCACCGCCCCGGCCACCAGCCGCCCGCCGGCGCCGTGGGCCATGAACCACTGACCGATGCTGGGCCCGCTCGAGGCATACAGGAAATGGTGGTGGACGCCGAGCTGCGCGATCAGATCGTGGAGCTCGTCGCGCGCCCCGAGCCAGCGCACGAGACCGCCGTTGGGAAGCCGCGGCACCGCCTGATCGCCATAGGCGATGACCAGCGGCTCCTGAATCGGGGCCGGCTGCGCGAGCGCGAACGAGGCGTGAATCCCGTCCCAATACAGGGCGTTGGCGATCGCCGGGATCTGCGCCGCGGGCGCGTCGATCAGCACCCCGACCTCGGGCCGACTGGTGGCCACGGCGGTCACCGGCTTCATGTGCACGAAGTGCGAGACCAGGCTGTAGGAGGCACCGGTGGTGAGCGTCCACCCCGCGATGACCAGCACCGCCGCGGTGCCCGTGATCGCCCGGGCGGTGCGCACCCGCCAGACCGGCAGCGGGCTTACCCGCCGCTCGTCGCTCATGATCAGCGACGCGGTCGACGGCCTGCGCGCGAACCGGCCATCCGGCTCCGGGCGAACGGCCAGAGCACGGTCCAGAGCCGGCCCGATATCGGAAGCAGTCCTCGCGACCTGCGCCAACCCGAACTTCAGCAGCGCCTGGTTGGAGACCCGCACGTGCCCGTAGCCGAAGCCGTAGGAGATGACCGGGCAGCCGCGGATGATCGCCTCGAGCACGGTCAGCCCGGCGCTCGAGTGAACCAGCGCGTCGCTGGCGGCCAGCACGTCGCCCATCCGGTCGGTGAAGCCCATGATCCGAAGCCGCGGCTCGGACCCGAGCTCCCGCGACACGCGCGCCCGCAGCTTGTCGTTGCGCCCGCACAGGCACAGCACGATCGCTCCGGGCACCTCCAGCGCGGCGCGCGTGGCCCCGAGCAGGTCGCCCACCCCCCAGCCGCCGCCGGACACCGCGACCACCTTGGTGTCGTCGCCGGGCAGCCCGAGCGCCCGCCGGGCGTCGGAGCGCGAGCGAGCGGCCAGGAACGCGGGCGACGTGGGCGGCTTGGCCCAGCGCACGCTTCCCGGGCCCGCGATGCTCTCGACCTCCTCTGCCGTCTCGGGGTGAGTGATGAAGTGACGGTCGATCCCGGGGTGGGACCAGAACTGCATTCCGGCCAGATCGGTGATCGACGAGTAACACGGCACCTTCAATCGCCCGGACCTGCGCAACTCACCCAGAACCGCCGTGACGCCGGGGTAGGTCGAGACGATCACATCCGGGTCATGAGCCCGAATCAATCGCATCAGGCCTCGGCGGCCAAGCGCAGTGAGCAGCCTCAGCGACAACCAGCGGGTCGGCGCGAAGCTCATGAACAGCCGGTACTGGAAGTCGAACAACCAGGGCACCCAGCGGAACATGAACTCCGAGTTCTCGCGCAGGAGCTTGGTCAGGAACCAGCCCATCGCCGGCAGGCCGTTGACGATCGCCACCTGAGCGTCTGGATCCTCGTCGCGAAACTCGCGCGCCACCGCCCGGGCGGGCAGGTCGTGGCCCTCTCCGATGTCGGCCGAGATGATCAGCACGTGGCGCGGACGCGACTCGGCGTCGGGTTCTCCGGCCGGGATGACCGACGCAGCCTCGGACTCGGCGGCACGCGCCGCCTGCTCCTGACGCCACTCCACATACCGGGCAACACCCTCCGCGAACGGCGTCCGCGCGCGCCACCCCAGTTCCCGCGAAGCCCGCGAGCTCAGCACCACCTTGCCGCCGAAGTCACCGGGCCGCGCCGGCGTGTACACGATCTCGACGCCGCCCATCAGCTCCTGCACGCGAACCGCGATCTGCTTGATCGTCACGTTCTCGTCGCTGGCCAGGTTGTACACCCGGTTTGCGGCCACGTCGTTCAGCCCGAGCGCGACGCCCTCGGCCAGGTCCTCGACGTACACGAACCGCCGCGACTGACCCCCGTCCCCGGCCAGCGTCAGCGGCTCGCCGCGCATCGCCTTGCCGACGAACGCCGGAATCACGGCGGCCTCGCGCGCGCGGGGACCGTATGGGATGCCGAAGCGCAGGATCGTGTACTCGATCCCGTACAGCTCCTGGTAGGCCTTGCAGTACAGCTCGCCGGCCAGCTTGGTCGAGGTGTACAGGTGCGAGGGAGCCGGCAACAGGGTCTCCTCGTCGACCACCTCGCCTTCGCAGTCCGAGTACACCCAGATCGTCGAGGCGTAGACGATCCGCTTGACCCCGGCGCGCCGCGCCGCCTCCAACACCGCGACCGTTCCCCGGGCGTTGACGCGCTCGGCGTCCTCGGGTTCGGCGTGCACGTCGTTGACGTCCGCCACCGCGGCCAGGTGGGCCACCGCGTCGCACGAATGGAGAGCGCGCTCGAGCGCCTCGCGGTCCGTGATCGAGCCGAGCACGGTGTCGACCGTGCCGGCCTCGTGCCACGGCGACGGCCGCAGGTCGTAGATGACGGGCTCATGCCCGGCCGCGCGCAGCTTGTCGACCACGTGCGAGCCGATGAAGCCCGACCCACCTGTGACGAGGACCCTCATCGCGATGTCTCCGGCCGGTAATACAGCGGGACGCAGGAATGGTTGCGCGCCACCCAGTCGGAATTCGGCAGGTCGACCTGGTGGCCCATGATCCGGTGGCAAGGCTCGTCGTAGACCCGCCCGGTCGAGCGCTCGAGCCAGTCGAACACGATGTACTTGTAGAGCCCGGACACCATGCCATCCGGCAGTTGCAAACGCGCCGGATAGCGCTCGTCCAACTCCGAACGCGCCACCGCGTTCTTCCAGGCCACGATCTCGGGCAGCCGCTCGATCTGGACCAGCCCGAGCGCCGCGGTGAACTCGCTCATGCGGTAGTTGAGGCCCGGGACCTCGAAGGTGGGCTTGCCGTAGTTGCGGAACGCGCGCGCGTGCTCGATCACCTCGGGCCGGGTCGAGACCAGTACTCCTCCCTCGCCGGTACTGATCGTCTTGGTCGCGTAGAGCGAGTAGACCCCGGCGTCTCCGTAGGTTCCCGCCCGGCGGCCATTCCATTCGGCGCCGTGGGCGTGGGCGCAGTCCTCGATCAGGAAGATGCCGTTTTCTGCGCAATATGCGGCAATTCGTTCGGTGTCGAACGCGATATGACCGCCGATGTGCACGAGCAGGGCCGCGCGCGGCTTGAAGCGCTCCGCCTTGGCCTCGAAGTCGGCAAACGACATGCACAGGTCCTCGCGGTTGCAGTCGACGAACTGCACCTCGGCGCCGGCCCCGATCGCCGCGAGCGGCGTGGCCATGAACGTGTTCGACGGGCAGAGCACGGTCTCTCCCTGCACCTGTGCGAAATGCAGCGCGGCCAGGGCGCCGCCCGCCCAGCTAGCCGTGGCGACCGACGGCACCCCGTGGTAGGCCTCCCAGGCCGCCTCGAAGCGCTTGTTCATCTCGCCCTCCGACCAGTGGCCGGAGTCGATCACCTCGTCGATCAGGGCGTGGAACCGCGCGCGATCGCGCGGGTCGAACCCGATGGCAAACCGCGCATAGGCAGCCAGAGTCTCTTGCGAGGAAACAGTGGTCATCGTCTTAGTCGCCCGCCGGGCACGCCGATCGTGAGCTGTTACGCCGGCCGGGGCACCACGATCCAGCCTGTCAGAGAGGGAGGACGGTACCGATTTTCTGGCGTTTGAGTTCTCTCACAATCAGCTTCAGGGCCTCGGCCGTGCGCTCGTGGGAGCCGCGAGAGCTGTAGAAATCCGCATCGTGCAGGAGGATCACGTCCCCGGACCGTAGCTCCCGGGTGGCGCGAGCGGCGATTCGCCGCGGGGTCGTGAGCCGTCGCCAGTCCTTGCCCCACTTCGACCACAACAGGGGTTGCCAGCCGTTTCGCCGCACGGCGGCCAGCCCCGCGGGGCTGTAGAGGCCGTAGGGCGGGCGGTGCAGGCGGGGGCCGGCACCCGTGGCGCTCTCGATCGCCGCGGCCCCCCGGGCCAGGTCGTCCTCGACCGCGGCCACGCCCATCAAAGGCTGGGGCCGGTGCCGGTAGCCGTGCAGGGCGACCAGATGCCCCCGCCCCGCGATCTCGGCGGCCAGCGCCGGCCGCCGCTCGACCTGCTCGCCGATCAGGAAGAAGGTGGCCTTGACCCCCGCCTCGTCCAGCACGTCCAGCACCGCCGGAGTGCCCTCGGGGTGCGGTCCGTCGTCGAAGGTCAGCGCCACGCCCCCGTCGGACACGGTCCGCTGAATGTCCAGCGCGGCGGCGGCGCGCGGAACGTGCGGAGCGAAGAGGTGGGCGATCACTGCCGGAATGATGATGAGGTTTCAGTCCGCGCCCGGCCATCGTGCCCACCATCGAGCGGACCGAGCCCGCGCCCGGCCATCGTGCCCGCCATCGAGCGGACCGGGCCGGCCAGCGACCGCGAGTTTTCTGCCTCTCGCCGCCCGCCACCGCGCCAGTGGCGGATTCCTCGCGCTATGCGCGAGTGAACGTCCATTCACCTCCGGCGGCGCGCCGAGTGGCGGATTGCTCGCGCCGCGCCGCCGGGGGAAGCACCGCCCCGCCCATGGCGTCCTCCTCCCCGTAACGTGTTGCGAACGCCACCAGAATCCTCAGCCCCGGACCTCGACGACTGGCTCCCGGACCCGACGATGCGGGTCAGCCACCGCCGTGAGTCGAGCGCGCCGGCCGACCGCCTGTGGGACGCAGCCCGGACCGTCCGCCTGGGCGACGCTCGCCTCCTCGGGCGCCTCGTTCGGTGGCGCATCCCCGGCCTCGAACCCGATCTGGCCTTCGACGAGCTGTTCCGCGCGCCACCGTTCACCGTGCTGGCCGAGGAGGAGGGCCACGCGCTGGTCGCCGGGCTGGTCGGGCGGATCTGGACCCTGCGCCGCGACTATCCCGAGCTCAAAGACCCAGTCGACTTTCGCACCTGGGACGCCCCGGGCACCGCCCGCGTCCTGTTCGCGAACTGGATCGAGGCTCCGGAGGACGGCCCCGCGGCGATCCACGCCGAGGTGCGGGTCGAGGCGATCGGCGCCCAGGGCCGGGTCGGGGTGGCGGCGGTCCGGCCGCTCGTCCGCGCGTTCGGAAGCCTGATCGGCAGCGACGGGATCGAGGTCGCGGCCCGGCACGCGGAACGTGGACCGTAAGCAACTTCTCTGCAACAAACCCATCCGTTCCGTCACCCCCGCGTCTAATGTCACCGGCGTGACCGCGTTCGAGTCAGAGGTGACGGTCCGCCGGATCCGCTACGCCAGCCCCGAGACGGGCTGGGCCGTGCTCGACGCGGCCGCCGCGGATGGCTTGCCGGTCGTGCTCGTCGGCCCGCTCGTCCACCTCGAGGAGCGCGAGCGCGCCCACATCGTCGGCGACTGGGTGCAGGACAGCCGCTACGGCCGGCAGGTGAAGGTCGCCGAGGCGCGCCCGCTCGCCCCCTCCGACGCCGACGCCGACGCGGTCATCGCGTACCTGCGCAAGGTCAATCACGTGGGCCCCAAGCGCGCCGAGCGCCTGGTCGAACGCTTCGGCCCGGCCAAAACGTTCCAAGCGATCGACGACGACGCGCACAACGCCTTCGCGGCCGCTGGCATCAGCGGGGCGAAGCTGGCCGCGGCCGTCCGCGCCTGGGACGGGCTGCGCGTCACCCGCCGCCTCCATCTGCTGCTCGCTCCCCACGGTCTGGCGTACCTGGCCTCGCGCATCCGCGAGACCTACGGCGACGGCGCCCATCGGGTCGTGTCCGAGCGCCCCTACGAGCTGACCAGCGTGTTCGGCGTCGGGTTCCTGACCGCCGACCGCATCGCCCGCACGCTCGGGGCGCCCGACAACGGCCCCGAGCGGACTCGTGCCGCGGTGATCCACACCCTCTCCGAGGCCGAGCGGAGCGGCAGCACGTGCATGCCGCTCGACCTGCTGCTGGACACGGCCAACGAGCTGCTCGGCTCAAGCCCAACCACCCTTACCGAAGCCGAGATCGACCAACTCGTCCAGCACGGCGACCTCGCCCGCGACGACGAGCGCTGGATCTACCGCGCGCAGACCGCCGAGCTCGAGGCCGAGCTGGCCGAGCGGGTGCACGACCTGATCGCCGGCCGGCGCAGCGAGCGTCTCGAGGACCCCGGACCCGAGCAACTCGACGACCTCACCGACGAGCAGCACGCGGGCGTGCGCAACGCGTTCGTGCAGCGCCTGTCGCTCATCACCGGCGGGCCCGGCACGGGCAAGACCGCGTCGATCCGGACGATTGCCACCGCGGCCGCCGCGCAGCATGCCCGCGTGCTGCTCGTCGCACCCACCGGCCGTGCCGCCATCCGGATGCACGAGGCGAGCGGGATGCGCGCCACGACCGTCCATTCGGCGCTCGGCTGGATTCCCGGCGAGGGTCCGACCCACGACGAGCACGACCCGCTGAACTGCGACCTGCTGATCGTCGACGAGACCTCGATGGCCAACCTCGAGCTGCTGGTCGCGCTGCTGCGGGCGGTCGGCCCGAGGACCCACGTCGTGCTGGTGGGCGACGCCGACCAGCTGGCCCCCGTCGGCGCCGGCAAGCCGTTCGCCGAGCTGATCGCCTCTGGCGCGGTCCCCAGCACCCGGCTCACCCACATCTTCCGGCAGGCGGCGGGCAGCATGATCGTGCAGGCCGCGCACGCGATCCGGCGCGGGGAGTCGCCCACCTTCGCCCCAGCCGACGAGATGCGCCGCGACCTGTTCCTGATCGAGCGGCCCGACGCGCGCGCCGCCCGTGAGGAGATCGTCTCGCTGGTCTGCGAGCGCCTGCCCGCGCACTACGAGATCGACCCGATCACGGATATCCAGGTGTTCGCGCCGGTCTACCGCGGCGAACTCGGCATCGACGCGCTCAACGAGGCCCTGCGGGACCGCCTGAACCCCGACGGCCGCCCCGTCCGCGGCGGCCGGCTGCGGATCGGCGACAAGCTGATGATGACCGGCCGCAACCTGCACGAGCTCGGGCTGATGAACGGGACGCTGCTGCGGTTGCTGGACGAGACCGGGTCCTCGGAAGATGACGACGATCGCAAGACCGACGACGACGCCCTGCTGCTCGCGGCCGACGAGGGGCAGGTGTTCCGCTTCCCGCCCGAGCAGTCCGATCGCCTGCGCCTCGCCTATGCCTGCTCGGTGCATCGCGGTCAGGGGATCGAGCTGCCCGTGGCGCTGATCGTGGCCCACCCCGCGGCCGGGGCGTTCTTCCTGCGCCGGGAGATGCTCTACACCGCGATCACCCGCGCCAAGCTGGCCACGGTGATCGTCGGCAGCCGCGATGTGGTCTTCCGCGCCGCCCGCACCCCCGACACCGGCCGGCGCCACAGCCGCCTGGCCGAGCGCCTGACCCGCGAGCCCGTCGCGAGCGTCCAGTGACGACGTTCTCGCCCCGCAAGCAGCACGCGCTCGAGCTGTTCACGGGCCTGCCGCGCGCGTATGACCGGATGGGCGCGGTACTCAGCTTCGGGCAGGACCCTCGCTGGCGCCGCGCGCTCATCGACGCGGTCGACCCCCGGCCCGGACAGCGGATCCTCGACGTCGCCACCGGCACCGGCCTTGTCGCGTTCGGGCTGGCCCGCCGGGGCGCCACCGTCACCGGTCTCGACCAGAGCGAACAGATGCTGGCGGGCGCACGAGAGCGCGCAGCCACCCAACCCACCCTGGCCGCCAGGATCACCTTCATCCAGGGCGAGGCCGAGCACCTCCCCTTCCCGGACGACCACTTCGACGCGCTCACCTTCACCTACCTGCTGCGCTACGTCGACGACCGCGCCGCCACCATGCGCGAGCTAGCGCGCGTCGTCAAGCCCGGGGGCCGGATCGGCATGGTCGAGTTCGGAGTCCCCGCCTCGCCGCCCCTGCGCGCCGCCTGGCGCGTGCACACGCGCGTCGGCCTGCCGCTGCTGGGCCGCGCGGTCTCGCCCGCCTGGGTCGAGGTCGGCCGTTTCCTCGGCCCCAACATCGAACAGTTCCATGCCGCCGAGCCGGCCCTCGTGAACCTCTGGCAGAGCGCGGGCATCGGCAACGTCCTGGAGCGCGGGATGAGCTTCGGCGCCGGGCTCGTCATGTCCGGGAGCAAAGATGGCCAGCGCCCCGCGTGAGCTCGACCGCCCGGCCTTCTACGCGCTGCGCTCGGGCGGCTGGCGCGATCTGGTCACGCTCCTGCACCCTCCGTACACCGCCTGGCACCTGAGCTATGTGGCGATCGGCGCCGCCGCCGCGCCCCACATCTACGCCAACCGCCTGATCGCCGCCCTCGCCGCCTTCTTCCTGGGCGTCGGAATCAGCGCGCACGCGCTCGACGAGCTGCAGGGCCACCCGCTCGGCACGCGGCTCACCCGCCGCGCCCTGATCGCGCTCGCCGCCGTGTCGCTGACCGGAGCGGTCGCGATCGGCGTCGCCGGCGCGTTCGTCGTGTCCCCCTTGATCGTCCCGCTCGTCCTCGCCGGCGCCGTACTCGTCCCGGCCTACAACCTCGAGCTGGGCGGCGGCCGCTTCCACAACGACACCTGGTTCGCGCTCGCCTGGGGCGGCTTTCCCGCCTTCACCGGCTACTTCGTGAACGCGCTGACGATCCGGCCGGCCGGCATCATCACGGCCGCCGCGTGCTGCCTGCTCAGCGCAGCGCAACGGCAGCTCTCGACGCCAGTGCGACGGCTGCGGCGTAACACAACCGACGTGACCGGGCAGCAGCACCTGCGCGACGGCAGCGTGATCGAGCTGACCCGCGCGGGCCTGTCGGCCCCCCTCGAGGGCGCGCTGCGAGCGCTGTGGCTCGCGGTCGTGCTGCTCGCGGTCGGGCTGGTCGCGGTGCGGTTCTAACGCGACCTTCCACCGGTGCACACCCCTGGAATCCGCCGCCCGCCGACGGTTAAATAGGCCGGCAATATCGATTGATCGGGGGTTCGGGCGACGTGCCAGGGCAGGCGCGGCGAGGTTGGAGCGCTGAAGGGTCGGGCACCGGGCCGGGGTGTCGACAACGACACCAGGGTTCTCGCACAGCCCGGCCGGCGCGATTGACAATCGCGCCATGTGGATCTCCGATTCGGAGCTGAGCTTGGAGGGAGTGGGCATCGCAGCCGCGCCGGCCTCTACCCGCCGTCGCCGTGCCCGCGCCGGCGGGGCGTTGCGCTGGGCCCGTGAGCGGCTGAGGACCACCCCCGGACGGCTGATCCTCATCTCGGCCCTCGTCGTGGTCGGAGCGGTGTGCTTCGGGGTCATCGCCACCGGCGCCGAGCAGTCGCGGGACCGCGCGGTGCGAGCGGCCCGGACCGACACCGAGCCGCTGCTGGTCCATGCGCTCACCCTGTATACGGCGCTGCAGGACGCCAACGCGACCGTCGCCACAGGACTGCTGGGGGCAGGCGGCCTCGAGCCCGTGTCGTCGCGGGCTCGGTACAACCACGACCTCCAATTGACGACGAACGCGCTCACCGCGTTGACCCGTGGGGCGCCGACAGCCGCCGCGCAGGCCTCACTCGGAACGATTGCCGACCAGCTTCCGACCTACACCGGGTACGTCGAGGCGGCGCGGGCCAACAGCCGCCAGGGCTTTCCCGTCGGTGCCGCCTACATGCGGGAGGCGGATGCGCTGCTCAAGGGGAGCATGCTCCCCGCCGCCGAGCACGTGTACGCCGCTGAGGCGGAGCGTCTGAACAACGACTACCAGACCGGCACCGATACGACCGCGGTGGTGGCGCTGGTCGCGGCCAGCGCGGTGGCACTCGTGCTGCTGCTGCTCGCGCAGCGCTACGTGACGCGGATCAGTCGCCGAATCCTCAATGTCCTGATGCTGGTCGCGACTGTTCTGTTGGCGGTCATCTCCATATGGGCGCTGATCGGCGTGACCAGCGAGCAGAACTCGCTGGCCAGCGCGCAGCGCAACGGGTCGGACTCGCTCGAGGCCCTGTCGGCCGCCAACGTTCTGCTTTCCCGGGCGCAGGGGGACCTCAGCCTCACGCTGGTCAACCGCGGCACCGACGCAACCGGCCCCCGCGACTTCAAGGCGGTAACCAAGGAGCTCACCACCAGCCCGATTGCCGCCGGCCTCAGGAGCCGCTTCGTCGCCTACCGGGCGGCCGCTGATCGGATCCAGCAGCGCGAGAGCCAGGGCGAGCTCGTGCCCGCGATTGGACAACTGCCAACGGTCGCGACCATGGCCCGGCAGCTGAGCGATCAGCTCGACCGCGAGATCAGTGCGGCGGACGGCCGCTTCAAGCACGCGGCGAGCGATGCGGCCTCGGCTCTGAGTGGACTGGGGCTGGCCATTCCGCTGATCACGGTGCTGGTGGCGGTCCTATCGCTCCTCGGCCTTCGCCAGAGGATCAACGAGTACCGATGAACCGCCCGGTCCGCCATCTTCTGGGACTTGCGCTGACGGCGGCGGTGCTCGCCGGGTGCGGCACGACGTCTGACCACGCGCTGCACATGGCCATGCACGCGCTGCTGACCCCCACACCGACCCCCCAGTCACAGAAGACCGTGAAGTGCACAAACCCGACCGCAGACCCGACCGCGAGCCTGCGCCCGCCGGCCACGATACCCGCTGCCGGCCACATGCCGAGCGGCAGCTTCATGGCGACGATCCAGCATCGCGGCTACCTGCGCGCCGGCGTCAACGCTGGCACCCTCCGTTTCGGCTCCCTGAATCCCGTCACCGGAACCATCCAAGGGTTCGAGATCGACCTCGTCCGACAGCTCGCCCGTGCCATCTTCGGCGATTCCAATCCCAATCGAGTCCACCTGGTGGCGCTCACCGTTGGGCAGCGAGAGAACGCCGTTACAAGCGGGCTGGTCGACATCGTCGTCGATGTCACCACGATCACCTGCGTACGCAAGCAGCAGGTCTACTTCTCGACCGTGTACTACCAGGCCAACCAGCGGGTGCTGGTGCCGTCGAACTTGTCCGCCACCGACATCAGCGCGTTCCACCACCAGCGGGTCTGCGCCAGCGCGCATTCGACCCCAATCGACGTGATGAAAGCGAAATACCCCCAGGTGATCCCCTACCCCCAACCTCAGGCGATCGACTGTCTCGTCCTCATGCAGGAGGGGAAGATCCCCGCGATCTCCACCGATGACGCGATCCTGCTCGGCTTCCACTTGCAGGATCCCAACACCAAGATCATCGGCGGCAGCTTGGCGCCCGCGCCGTACGGGATGGAGATCAATAAGAAGTACCCCCAGTTCGTCCGCTTTGTGAACGGCGTCCTGGCCAAGCTGCGTGCGGACGGCACCTGGCAAGCGCTCTTCAACAAGTGGCTCGCCGGCCTCCCCGATGCGAATCCCGTTCTTCCCCCACCCCGGTACGCCGGCTGAGATGAAGCCCGACGACCTCGACCGAGAGCTACAGCGCCTCCATGAGGCGAGCGAGCGCATCTCTGCCAACCTGGTCGAGCTCGAGATCGACTCGAGCCGCCAGCTGCTCGAAGCCCGCGCGCTCACCGGCGAGTCGGCCACCCGGTGGTCGGCGGCCGGCGCCACCCTGACCAGCCTGTGGGAATGGCGTGGAACGTTCGAGCGGTTCCTGGAGAAGGCGGAGGAGCTGCGCCGCAGCCCGCGGCGCGCCTCCGAGCTCGACGGATGGCTCACCGGCGCGTCCGTCGAGATGGCGCGGCGCGACGTTCCGCTCGCCGAGCGCGACCTCCTCGGCAGCTCGGAGGTCACGGTGCGCTGCACCGCGAACGAGCTGCTCGAGCGCATGTCCGAGGCGTTCGACGCCGTGAAGACCGTGGTCGCGCAGTTCGGCCAGGCCTGGGACACCCTCACCCCGCGCCTCACCGCCGCCCGGACCCTCCTCGATCACACCCGGGCGCTCGCCGCCACGCAGGGCGAGTCCGGGCGGACCGACCTGGACGACGCCTCGGACCGTCTCACCCGGCTGACCGCGACACTGAGCGCCGACCCGCTGTCGGTCGCGCCGGCCGAGGTCGAGCGCCTGATCGACTCTCTCCACGCGATCCGGCGCGATGTCGAGGCCACCGGCGCGCTCCGCCGCGACCTCGACGCTCGCCTCGGCGAGTCCCGCGCGCTGCTGGCGCAGCTGGCCACCGCGGTCGAGGATGCGCGCGCCGCGCACGAGGAGCTGCGCGTGAAGATCGCGGTGCCCTCGGCACCCGAATCGCCCGAGCTGCCCCACGACCTCGATCGCGAGCTGGACCGGATCGCGACCCTCGCCGGCGCGGGTGACTGGCGCGAGGCGCGCCGGCACCTGGACGGATGGACCGCCCGCACCCGCGAGCTGCTCGACAACGCGCAGCGGATCCTCGGCGCCAATCGCGCGCCGATCGAGGCGCGCAACCAGCTCCGGGCGCTGCTCGAGGCCTACCAGGTCAAGGCGGCCCGCCTCGGCGCGATCGAGGACCCCGAGCTCGAGCGCATCTTCACCGACGCGCACGAGGCGCTGTACATCGCCCCGACCGACCTGTCGGTCGCGGCCCAGCTGGTCCGGCGCTACCAGGAGCGCCTGAACGCGCCCCGACCGACGAAGGAGGCGATCCGATGAACTGCACGCGCGAGGGCTGCACCGGGACGATCGTCGACGGTTACTGCGACGTATGCGGGATGGCGCCGGTACGGGCTGCGCCCCCGGCCTCGGCGACGCCCCCGGCCTCGGCGCCACCCCAGGCCACGATCCCGGGCTCGGCTCCGATCCCTGTCCGCACCCCGACCCCGGCTCCCGCGCCGCCACCGCCCGCGACCCCGTCACCGGGGCAGCCGATCACCCCGTCGAGCTCACTCACGATGGCCTCAACCGGCACTGCGCGCCGCGCCACCACCGGCCGGACGCGGACCACCGCGCGCGGCCGCCTCGGTGCCGGCCTCGTCGAGATCCCCGAGGTGCCGTTCCGCGACCCCGCCGACGCCGTGCTTGGCGAGGCCGCGATGGTGCCCGAGAGCCGGCGCTTCTGCGCCCGCTGCGACGAGCCGGTCGGCCGCGGGCGCGACGGCACACCCGGCCGCACCGCCGGCTTCTGCCGCAAGTGTGGCGCGGCCTTCTCGTTCGAGCCCAAGCTCAGCGCCGGCGAGCTGGTGGCCGGACAGTACGAGGTCGTCGGCTGTCTCGCGCACGGCGGAATGGGCTGGGTCTACCTGGCCCGGGACCGCAACGTCTCGGACCGCTGGGTGGTGCTCAAGGGGCTGCTCAACGCCGGCGACGACGATGCGATGGCCGCCGCGCTGGCCGAACGGCGCTTCCTGGCCGAGGTCGAGCACCCGAACATCGTGAAGATCTTCAACTTCGTCCAGCACGAGAGCTCCGGCTACATCGTCATGGAGTACGTCGGCGGCCGGAGCCTCAAGCAGATCCTCGCCGCTCGTCGCGAGGACAACCAGGGCGAGCCCGATCCGCTCCCGCCCGCCCAGGCGATCGCCTACATGCTGGAGATCCTCCCCGCGCTCGGCTACCTGCACCGGCTCGGGCTGCTGTTCTGCGACTTCAAGATCGACAACGTCATCCAGACCCAGCATTCGCTCAAGCTGATCGACCTGGGCGGCGTGTACCGGATGGAAGACCCGACCTCCGCGGTGTTCGGAACGGCCGGCTACCAGGCTCCCGAGATCGCCTCCGCCGGCCCCTCGATCGCCTCCGACCTGTTCACGGTCGCCCGGACCTTGGCGGTGCTGTGCTTCGACTTCCGCGGCTACCAGACCACCTTCCGCTTCACGCTGCCGCCGCAGGAGTCGGTGCCCGTGCTCGCGCGCTACGACTCGCTCTACCGCTTCCTGCTCGCCGGCACCGCGGCCGACCCCGACGACCGCTTCCAGTCGGCGGAGGAGATGGCCGACCAGCTCTACGGCGTGCTCCGCGAGATCGTGGCCGACCAGGAGGGGCACGCCGTGCCGGCCGCCAGCACGCTGTTCAGCGGCCCGCTCAAGGGCGGCCACGACCAGCCCGATTGGCGCGCGCTGCCCCGTCCCCAGGTCGATACCGACGACCCGGCCGCCGGCTTCCTGGCCACGATCAGCGCCGGCGACCCCCAGCAGATGATCGCCCAGTTGAGCTCCGCCCCCGAGCGGACGGTCGAGGTGGAGCTCCGCCACGCCTCGGGGCTGATCCAGCTCGGCGAGTGGGAGGCGGCGGAGGAGGTGCTCGCCGCCGTCGAGGCCGACGATCGCTGGGAGTGGCGGGTGGATTGGTATCGCGGCGTCGCCGAGCTCGCGCGCGAGCGCCCGCACCTGGCGCGGGCGAAGTTCGCCGCCGTCTACCACTCACTGCCCGGCGAGCTCGCCCCGAAGCTGGCCCTCGGCATCGCCTGCGAGTCGTGCCGGAACTACCAGGAGGCGGCCGGCTGGTACGACACGGTCTCGCGGACCGACGCCGCGTTCACGGCCGCCACGTTCGGCCTCGCCCGCTGCCGTCTTGCGGCAGATGAGCGCACCGGCGCCCTGGCCGCCTACGACCGCGTGCCGGAGTCCTCGAGCGCGTACCTCGAGGCGCAGACCGCGCGGATCCACTGCCTGACCGCGCCCGACGGCCATGGCCCCGGCCGGGCCGACGAGCTGCTGGTGGCCGGATCGATCCTCGAGTCGATCCCGGTCAGGGGCGAGCAGCGGGCGCGCCTCCAGGCCGAGCTGCTCGAGGCTGCGCTCTCGCTCGTGCAGCACGGTGGCGCATTTGACGACGGCCGCCCCAGCCTGCTCGGCCACCGCTTCTTCGAGCGCGAGCTGCGCTTCGGCGCCGAGCGCTCCTACCGCGAGCTCGCCCGGTGGGCGGCCTCGAGCTCCGAGCGCATCCAGCTGGTGGACCAGGCAAATCAAGTTCGACCGAGGACGTGGACATGACCGCCGAGACTGGCCTTTCCTGCCCTGCCTGCGGAGCGCCCCAGCACGCGGGCGACCGGTTCTGCGAGCAATGTGGGGCTCGTCTGGACGAGGAGCAGGAGGAGCGGGTGGGCTGCCGCGCGTGCGGCGCGCCGGCCGACGCGATCGGAGCGGACGGCTACTGCTCGGTCTGCGGGGTGCGCGAGCGACCCGGCGACACGCGGATCGAGCTGGATCTCGTGTTCGCCGCCGCGGTCAGCGACCAGGGGCGCGTGCACCGGCGAAACGAGGATGCGTTCCACCTCGAGGTGTCCGACGAGCGCAACGTGGCGATCGTGGTCTGCGACGGGATCTCTTCGGCCAGCGCCGGCAACGTCGCCGCGCGCGATGCCGCACGCGCAGCCGGCACCATCCTCGGCCAGGCGATAGCTGATCCCACCCGCGACGCGGAGGCGGCCCTGCTCGACGCGATCACGGCCGCCAATGATGCGGTCGTGCGGGTCGAATGGACCACGCGTACGAAGCGCGTCGATCCCTCATGCACGCTGGTCTCCGCGCTCTGCCGCGGGACCGACGTCGTCGTCGGATGGGTCGGGGACAGCCGCGCCTACTGGTTCGACGACCTCGAGCCCCGCCAGCTCACGGTCGACGACTCGTTCGCCGAGGAGAGCGTCGCCAAGGGGATCCTCACGCCCGAACAGGCGGCGAAGAGCCCGTTCCTGCACTCGATCACCAACTGGGTCGGCCCGGATTCCCCGCAGCGGCCACCCCGCCTCGTGTCGCTGCGCCCCGACCGTCCCGGCCGCCTTGTGCTCTGCACCGACGGCCTGTGGAACTACGCGCCCGGGGCCGGCGAGCTCGCCCAGCTGGTCGAGGCCCTGCCCGCGGGCGCCGCGCCGGCCGCGGTGGCCCGCGCGCTGACCGACACCGCCAACGACCGTGGCGGCCACGACAACATCACCGTGGCCGTCGTGGACATCGATCCATCCGCAGCCTGAGGAGCATCCATGAGCAGCTTCACGCTCGAGGCCTACCAGAACGAATACCTCCCGCTCGGCGGCACCGACGTCAACGCGATCGTCACCGTCACGTCGGACGGCTCCGGCGGCGGCGCCGCGACGCCCGAGGCGGCCGTCGTCGTGATCATCGACGCGTCGGGATCGATGGGCTCGCCCAACCGGAAGATCAAGGCGGCACGCGAGGCCACCGCGGTGGCGATCGACTGCATCCGGGACGACGTCATGTTCGGGGTCATCTCGGGCACCGACAGCGCGCGCCTCATCTATCCGCTGGGCGGACACCTCATGCCGGCCTCGGCGCACACCCGGGCCGCGGCCCAGCAGGCGGTCGGCCATCTGCAGGCCGGAGGCGGCACCGCGATGGGGTCATGGCTCGCGCTGGCGGGCGAGCTGTTTCAGAGCTCGCCGAACCGCACCTGTCACGCGATCCTGCTGACCGACGGGGAGAACCAGCACGAGACGCCTGCGGAGCTCGACGCCGTCCTCGCCCAGGTGGAAGGCAGGTTCCAATGCGACTGCCGGGGCGTGGGCACCGACTGGCAGGTCTCAGAGCTGCGCCGGATCGCCTCGACGCTGCTCGGCACGGTCGACATCATCCCCGATCCCGAGGCGATGGCCGAGGACTTCCGCACGATGATGCAGGGGGCCATGGGCAAGACCACGGGCAACGTGTCGCTGCGGCTGTGGACGCCGCAGGGTGCCGGCGTCTCGTTCGTCCGCCAGGTCGCGCCGGCCATCGAGGAGCTGACCGGCCGCGCGACGCAGGTGAATGCGCTGACCGCCGATTATCCGACCGCCACCTGGGGAGCCGAGTCGCGCGACTACCACGTCTGCATCAACGTGGCGCCTCGGGAGGCCGGCGAGGAGATGCTGGCCGGGCGGGTCAGCCTGGTCGAGGGAGACGCGGTGCTCGGGCAGGCCCTGATCAAGGCGACGTGGACCTCGGACCAGGAGCTCTCGACGCGGATCAGCCGAGAGGTCGCGCACTACACCGGACAGGCCGAACTGGCCGACTGCATCCAGGATGGGCTCGAGGCCCGCAAGCAGGGTGACGTCGGCACGGCCACCTTCAAGCTGGGCCGGGCCGTCCAGCTCGCCGCCGAGAGCGGCAACGACGGCACGATGAAGCTGCTCCAGGCAGTGGTCGAGGTCGACGACCCGGCGACCGGCACGGTCCGGCTCCGGCACGACGTGGCAGCCGTCGACGAGATGTCGCTCGACACGCGCTCGACCACGACCGTGCGGGTCGGCGCCGGCGCGACATGACCGCGGTCTGCCCGAACGGCCACGAGTCCCAGACCGCCGACTACTGCGATCAGTGCGGCGCCCCGATCGGCGCCGCCGCGCACGGCTCCGCCACCCCAGGCTCCGCCACCCCAGGCTCCGCCGCGCCGGCTATCCCCGCCCCGGGCGCCACCGCCGTGCTGCCCGTCGTCGAGGAATTCGACACCTCTCCCTCGGCCCGCCGCGAGCCGTGTCCGGCCTGCGGGGCGGCCCGCTCAGGCGACGATCGCTACTGCGAGAGCTGCGGCTTCGACTTCGAGAACCCGGCGCCGGTGGGGACGAGCTGGGAGGCCGTCGCCACCGCCGACCGCGCGCAGTTCGAACGCCTCGCGGTCGACGGCGTGACCTTCCCGGACGGCTACGGCGAGCGGCGCTTCCCGCTGCGCGCGGGCGAGAACCGGATCGGACGCAGCCGGGGCCAGCCCGGCGAGGAGGCGCCCGAGATCGACCTCGCCGCGCCACCCCTCGATCCCGGCATCTCGCGGCTGCACGCCGTGCTCGAGCATCGCGCCGACGGCACATGCGTCCTGCGCGACCTCGGGTCGACCAACGGAACCACCGTGAACGACGCGCCGGCGCAGATCGCACCCCATAGCGACGTGCCGCTGTCCGACGGCGACCGAGTCCACGTCGGCGCGTGGACGGCGATCATCGTGCGCCGGGCTCAGAAGTCGTGAGGCCGCAGCAGCCCCGACGCACGTACCAGCGCCGCCAACTGCATCCGCTTCTCGTTCTGCGGTAAGTCGCCCAGGCCGAAGCGCTCGAACAGGTCGCGCATGTGGGCCTTCACCGCCTCGACGCTCAGGTGCACCTCGGCCGCGATCTGCGGGTTGGTCGCCGGGGTGGCGCTGCCGGACTGCTCGATCGGGCGGCAGAGGGCGATCAGCAGCTTGCGCTGGGTCTCGGTGAGCGGCACACCCCCGGGTGACCCGGGGGCCCGGGCGGTCGACACGCTGCCCTCGGCCGGCGTCGGCTCGCGGTACTGGACGTGCGTGTTGCCGAAGCACAGGCGGTCGCGATCGGCGAGCCGGCGGCGACCGTGAATCCGGCTGCCGTTGATGTAGGAGCCGTTGAGCGACAGCCCGTCGTCGACCAGCGTCCACTCCTCGCCGACGGGCTCGAGCAGAGCGTGCTCGCGCGACACCTCGCCATCCCAGGTCAGCGGGACGTCTGACTGCTCACGCCGGCCGATCGTCACGCGAGCGCGCCCGGCCGGCAGCATCAGGATGTGCTGCTCGCCGGCTCCGTCCAGCCAGTGCAGAAACGGCACGCCGGTCCGTTCCGCCTCGATCAGTTCCTTCAGGTGACGCGGCCTCATCATCCGGGTCTCTTCGCTGGCGGCCACGGCGCCCCTGAGCATGTCACGGCAATGGCCCGGATGCCATCCATCCGGGCCGCCGCTCCGTAGAAATCCGATGCCGCGAGTACTACTACGCGGTGGCGGTGAACCGCACCGGCCCCGAGTCGCACTTCATGCTCTGGCCGTTCGCGGCGCTGAGCTCCACCTGCAACCGCCAGGTGCCGGTCAACGTCGACCGCCCGGCGCCGAGACTCGCCTTCAGCGTGTCGGTTCCATTGGTGGTGACACCGTTCTGGATCGTCGTCGGCGAGGTGAATGTCGTGTGCAGCGTCCCGTTGGCGGCGATCGGAACGTGGTCGAAGGCGTCCGGCACCACCAGGATCACGCCGGACGTGCACTTCAACCGGAGCGCGATCCCGCTGGCCATGAGCACCCGGTCGTCCGCCGAGATCTTGAAGAACGCGGGCAGGCGCTGTGAGGTGAAGCCGCCGAACACGTCCGCTGCCGACGCCGGCGCGGCCGCCGCCTGGGCCCAGCCACCGCCGATCGCATACATCACGACCACGACCGTGAGGGCGACCGCCATCCGCAACCACTTGCCCCGACACTGTCCGTTCATGCTGACCTCCGTCCGAGGTGATTGACCAGGGCAATCTCCCGCCGCCGCGCGCCCGCGCACAGCCCCCCATGGGGTCGCCGTGGCCCCGGGGGTGTCTTCCTCGACACCCTGGTGTCCTCCCTCGACACCCTGGTGCCCCTCCTCGACACCCTGGTCGCCCCGGCGTCGCGTCTACGCCAGGCGGTCCGGCGTGCGGCCGTGCACGAACGCGGCCTCGACCTCGGCGGGCAGCCGTTCGATGTGGCCGCCGCCCGCGAGCCAGCGCGACAGCCGCCGCTGCATGGCCCCGGCCACATCGTCATCCCGGGCGATCAGGTCGGCCAGCTCACGGGTCCGCCATCGCCCCCGCGGCGCGCACCGCCGCCACACTGATTCATAGCGGTCGCCCAGCACCCGGCGCCACATGTCCTCATCGGCCCGGCGAAGCTCGCCGACGAGCAGCCCCGCCCACCGTTCCGCCGCGAGTGTGAGCAACCGCGGTCCAAGCCATTCGCCGACGTGCGAATCCAGCGGCGCGCAGGCGCACGCGACCAGCAAGCGCGCCCGCGAGCGCTCTCCGTCGTTCCAGCGCGGCGACTCGCCGGTCAGGCCGAACGAGGCCCACAGCCGGGCGCCGGCCGCCTCGACCGATCGCTCGGTCTCGGACACCGCGACGTTCACCAGCCGCTCGTAGTCGGGCAACTCGTCGAACAGGCTGCGCAGCTCGGTGAGCTCGGGCGCCACCTGCGCGCGCTCGCCGCGCACCTCGGCGACCGCCCGCGCCGCCGCCAGGAAGGCCACGTCCATGGCCCGCGCCGAGCGGTCCGCCTCGTAGCGATCGAGCGCAAGCCGCAGGGACCGCACCGAAACGGCCACGCCCGCGTTGACCGCTTCGCTGCGCTCGGGCGGCCCGAACTCCTCGTTCCCTGAAGGACCGCCGCTCACGGTTGAAGAATCTAGTCGCAACTCGCGAGGCCGGGACGGGTTAGGACAACCAAGCATGCCCTTCGCGGGAGGATCGTCGCTGCGCCGCTCACCAGCTCTGCTCATCTCCGCCGTCGTGATCGCGCTAGCCGCGGCCGGGGCCGCCCTCACGCCGTCCTCAAGCGGCCAGTCACCCGGCACGCAGGCCCCCGCCTGTAAGCCGGCGAGCAATCCCGGGAGCCGGCCGCTGGCCAAGGGCATCACGATCTACGCCTCGCCCAATCCGCTCACCGCCGGCGGGCCGGTTCGCGTGTTCGGGCAGCTCACGGGCATCCGGCGCGGCGTGAAGCGCTGCGGCATCGCGATCGTGCTCTGGCGCCGCTTCCCGACCCAGCGCGCCTTCAGCCCGGTGGCGCACACGCGCACGCTCGCCGGCGGGCGCTTCAGCTTCGTGCTGCCGGCGCGCTCGGTCGCCACCAGCCGCGACTGGGTGGCCACCGCCCGCGGCCTGCGCAGCCGCGTGCTGGCCGAGCAGGTCCGGCCGCTGGTGACGCTGGTCAGCACCGCGACGTTCGCGGTGGCCGGCGACGCCGAGACGCTGAGCGGCAAGCTCGCGCCGGGCCTGGCCGGCGAGCAGGTCACGCTGCAGCGCCGCGTGGGTCCGCGCTGGATCACCGTCGCCCGGCCCCGCCTCAAGGCCGACGCGACCTTTTCGCTCTCGCACACCTTCACGACCGGGCGCACCGAGCAGTGGCGGGCGATGGTGCCGACCACCCCCCAGAACCTGGGCTCGGCCTCACCGGTGCTGAAGATCCGGATCGCCCCCGCCACCGGGATCCACAAGATCCGCCACGTCGTGGTCATCATGCAGGAGAACCGGTCGTTCGACAGCTACTTCGGCACCTACCCGGGCGCGGACGGAATCCCGGCCGGCGTGTGCGTGCCAGACCCGGCGAACGGCGGCTGCGTGGCCCCATTCCACGACCCGGCCGATCTCAACAACGGCGGGCCGCACGGCATGGGCAACTCGATCGCCGACATCGACAGCGGCCGGATGGACGGCTTCGTGGCCCAGGCCGAGATGGGCAACGGCTGCTCCTCGGGCGACCCGAACTGCAGCCCGTGCACCGAGGACAGCACAAGCCAGAGCCCGAATTCGGCCTGCATCGACGTGATGGGCTACCACGACGCCCGCGAGATCCCCAACTACTGGGCCTACGCGGAGAACTACGTGCTCCAGGACCACATGTTCGAGCCCAACGCGTCCTGGAGCCTGCCCCAGCACCTGTACATGGTGTCCGAGTGGTCGGCCTTCTGCAGCAACCCGTTAGACCCGTCCTCCTGCCACGGCGACCTCCAGAACCCCAACCCGGACTCGACCCTCGAGGCCAGCACCTTCGCGACCCCGAACGACAGCCAGCTGCACTACGCCTGGACAGACATGACCTACCTGCTGCACCAGCAGAACGTGAGCTGGGGCTACTACGTGTTCCAGGGCTCCGAGCCCGACTGCGAGAACGACAGCTCGATGACCTGCTCGCCGGTGCAGCAGGGCCCCACCACGCCGGGCATCTGGAACCCGCTGCCCTCGTTCACCGACGTGACCCAGGACGGCCAGCTGGCCAACATCCAGTCTCTGAGCAGCTTCTTCACGGCGGCCAAGAACGGCACCCTGCCGGCCGTGTCGTGGATCGACCCGAACGGCACGGTGTCCGAGCATCCGCCGGCCCTGGTCAGCGCCGGCCAGACCTACGTCACGGGCCTGATCAACGCGCTCATGCAGAGCCCCGACTGGGACAGCACGGCGGTCTTCCTCTCCTGGGACGACTGGGGCGGGTTCTACGACCACGTCGTCCCGCCGGTCGTCGACCGCGCCGGCTACGGCATCCGCGTGCCCGCGATCGTGATCAGCCCGTACGCCAGGCAGGGCGTGATCGATCACCAGACGCTCAGCCACGATGCCTACAACAAGTTCATCGAGGACGACTTCCTGGGCGGCGCCCGCCTGGACCCCGCCACCGACGGCCGTCCCGACCCCCGCCCCGACGTGCGCGAGAACAACCCGATCCTGGGCAACCTGGCCTTCGACTTCGACTTCACCCAGACGCCGCGGCCGCCGCTGATCCTGCCGGTCCATCCCGCGCCCGGCCCGGCCTCGACCCCGCCCTGATCCGCCGGCGCCCCCGCCCCGATCCGCCGGCGCCCCACCGCCCGGACCATCCCGAGTTTCCCGACACTCGCCCCGCCCGCCGAGGTGAATGGCGGTTCACTCGCGTATAGCGCGAGTGAACCTCCACCCGCGCCGCGCAGATCGCCGAGTGGCGAATTTCTCGCGCTTGTTACTTCTTCGAGGTGACCAGGATCAGGCCGTAGACGACCAACCCGAGGCACGTGGCGAGCGCCACCAGCCCGGCCGCGGTCATCGCCGCCGCCGCGCTCGCGCGGTGATCGCGGTGCAGCTGGGTGGCCCGGTCGGCGCAGTAGATCACGGTCGAGAACGCCACCGTGACGCCGATCCCCGCGGCCAGGCCGCCGACCACGACGCCCAGCTGCGTCCGGGCGGTCAGGCCGGTGGCCAGGACAGTCACGACTGCGCCACCGGGACGGGCTGGGCCCGCACACGGCGGCCGAAGATCGCCACCAGCCCCAGCACGCCGAGCACGAACAGCACGAGCGGTCCGGTCAGGCCGCCGCCGAGCGCCCAGGTCAGCGCGTACGCGGCCGCCGAGGCCACAGCGGCGGCGGGCAGAGTCAGAATCCACGCCGCGACGATGTTGCCGGCGACGCCCCACCGCACGGCGGACAGCCGCTTGGCCGCGCCCGCGCCCATCACGCCACCGTTGATCACGTGGGTGGTCGAGATCGGGAAGCCATAGTGTGAGGCGGCCAGGATCGCCGCCGCGCCCGCGCTCTGGGCCGCGAACCCCTGGCTCGGGTCCATCTTGATGATCCGCATGCCGGTCGTCTTGATGATCCGCCACCCGCCGGCATAGGTGCCGAGGCCCATCGCGGTGGCCGAGGCGATGATCACCCACGTCGGCACCTGCACGTGGCTGGCCGGGATCGCGCCCTCGGCGACCAGGGCCAGCGTGATCACGCCCATCGTCTTCTGCCCGTCGTTGGTGCCGTGCGAGATCGAGAGCAGGCCGCTCGAGAGCACCTGCCCGAGCCTGAAGCCGCGCGTGACCGTTCCCGGGCGCCGGCGCCCGACCACCCGGTAGGCCAGGATGATCGAGCTCCACGCCGCCACGAAGGCCAGCGTCGGCGATATGGCGGCCGGCACGATCACCTTGTCGACGATCCCGCTGACCTGGATCGCCCCCGTCCCCGAGGCCGCCCAGGCCGCGCCGACCAGGCCGCCGATCAGCGCGTGCGATGAACTCGAGGGCAGCCCTAGCCACCACGTGACCAGGTTCCACGCGATCGCCCCGAGCAGCGCCGCGAACACCACTGTCGTGGTGGTGGCCGCGCTGGACACGATCCCGCCGGCGATCGTGGTTGCCACCTTGAGCGAGATGAAGGCGCCGACGAAGTTCAGGATGGCCGAGAACGCCACCGCGATCCGCGGCGGCATCGCCCGGGTCGAGATCGACGTGGCCACGGCGTTGGCCGTGTCGTGGAAGCCGTTCGTGAAGTCGAACGCCAGCGCTGTGACGATCACGACGACGAGCAGGGTCTCCTTCACGCGGCACCTCCACGAGCCATGCCGCGAGCCTTACACAGACTTGTAGCCGAGTTGTGAAGGACTTGTGAAAGAGTTGTGCAGGCGTCGATGCGCCGACGCCTACCCGCCCCGCCGGGCCCGAATCACCTGCAAAACCTGCCATTTGCCGGGGTCCGCGCCTACCGTGTCAGGTTGTGCATCCGTGGGATGCGTAACCTGCCACGGTCCGCGGCCGACGCCTCGATTGTCAGGTTTTGCACGCCCCCCGGGCGGCCCTACATATCCTGGCCGCCGTTCACGTCGTACACCGCCCCCGTGATGAACGACGAGTAGTCCGAGGCCAGGAAGTGCACGACCCGCGCCACGTCGTCCGGGCGGCCGAAGCGCCCCACCGGGATCTGGGACTTCACCCGCTCCTGCGCCTTCTCGGGCATGGCCTGGAGCATCTCGGTGGCGATGAAGCCCGGCGCCACCGCGTTCACGGTCAGCCCGATCGAGTCGTCGGACAGCTTGCCCGCGCGCCCGAGCTGGAAGCAGGCCTCACGGGCCAGCGACTTGGTCAGACCGAACATCCCCGACTTCGACGCCGCGTAGTTGGCCTGCCCGATGTTCCCCGTCGAGCCGATGATCGAGGAGATGTTGATGATCCGGCCGGTGCCGCGCTCGAGCATGTGCGGCAGCACCGCCTGGCTCATGAAGAACGCACCCGACAGGTTGACCGCCAGCACCTTGTACCAGTCCTCGTCGGTCAGCTTCAGCACGGTCTTGTCGATCGTGATCCCGGCGTTGTTGACCAGCACGTCGATCCGGCCATGACGCTCACAGACCTCCCCCACGGTGCGCCGGCAGTCCTCGGCCGAGCCCACGTTGCCCTGATGCAGGCTCGCGGTCACGCCGTTGTGCTCGAGCTGGCGGAGCAGCCCCTCCGCCTGTTCCCGGTCCCGGCCGTAGCCCGCCGCCACCACCGCTCCCTGCTCGGCGAAGCTGCGGCTGATCGCCGCGCCGATTCCGCGCGTACCGCCGGTGACGAACACCACGCGCCCGGTCATCCGGGCCCGCCGCATGCCGGCCCGGAACGCCTCGCCAGTCGGAGCGATCGTGTCCTGAGCCTCCGTCTCGGTGCTCGACATCTCGGTGCTCGAGGTCTCTGTGCTCGAGGTCTCTGTGCTCATATCCCTCGTCTCTCCTTCGGGTTGTTCAGTCTCTCGGTTCTGATCGCGCGGCCAGCCACTCCGAGATGCTCGGCCACAGCTCCGTGCGCGCGGCGGAGCCGGCGATCAGGCCGATGTGGCCGCCCGGCCGCGCCAGGTGCTCGACGTCCTCGCTGGAGATCAAGTCGAAGAACGGCATCGTCCCCGGCAGCGGCGCGATGTGGTCGGCGCCGGCGGTGATCACCAGCACGCTCTGGTCGATGCGGCGCAGGTCGACCAACCGGTCGCGCAGCCGCACCCGGCCGCGCAGCAGCCCGGCGTCGCGGTACATGAGCTTGATCCACTCCGACCACGCCTTACCCGGGAACGACGGATTGTCGGCCACCCACTTGGCCATCGTCTGGTAGGCCTGGCGCTGCGCCGTGCCCTGCTGCACGTTGTCCCACAGCCGCCGGTAGGTGGTCCAGAAGTTCGTGACCGGCTTCATCATCTTGTTCGCGAAGTCGATCGAGCCGCCCGGCAGCGACCCGTACAGCTCCCCGACCCTCTCGACGTCGAAGTCCTCGTCCCCCACCCATTTGCCATAGAGCGATTGGCGGCCGTCGATCGGCATCGTGAGCTCGACCAGGTTCTTCACCGGGACCCGCCGGCCGCCGGGATCCAACCCGCAGTACATCGCGCACAGCGTGGCCCCGATGCACCAGCCCATGAGCGTCAGCTCCTCGACTCCGGCCGCGCGCACCGTCTCGCGCACCGCCCAGCCCAGCTCGTCGCACACGAACTCGTCGAGGCCCATGTCGGCATCCTCCTCGTCGGGGTAGCCCCAGTCGACCAGGAACACGTCGAAACCCTCGTCGAGCAGGTACTCCACGAGCGATGAGCCGGGCCGCAGATCGAAGATGTCGGGCCGGTTGATCAGCGCGAACACGAGCAGGATCGGCACCCGGTAACGCCGCTTGGAGGAGCGGTAGCGGTAGAGCGTGGTCTCCCGGTGGGTCCACACCACCTCCTTCGGCGTGACCCCGACGTTTGCGTCGCCGGTGGTGAGCAGGATGTTCGTGTACTCCAGCGCGTTGACCGGAAACCGGACCGCGCGCCCGACGACGCTCACGATCGGGCCTCCTCGCGCTCGCGGTCGCCCTGCCGCGCCAACTCGTCGCGCAGGCCCTCCACCTCCTGCAGCACGCGCTCGAGCTTGTCCTCGTTGCGGTGCAGCTGTCGCGAGAGCCGCACGATGTCGGCCCGGCCCGCCAGCCGCAGGTTGCGCCAGAGCAGGTCGACCGCATCGAAGGCGATCCGCGTCATCGCGGCCGTGTTCTCTGCACTCAGCGCGAGCAGCCGGCCGAAGCTGGGCTTGCTCACCAGCTCCTCGAACGCCTTGGCCGCATTCGATTCGGCCTCCTCGTACAGCGCGCGCACCTGCTCCTCGGGCGACTGTGCACCGTTGCGCCGGTCTGCCATCGCCTATTCCTCCTTCGCTGTTACGTAGTGTCGAGCCTACCCAATGTGCTCCAGCGCACACCAGTGGCGAAGTTGGGCACCCCCTCATCGGGGGGTCCCGCTCACCGCGCCGCGCCAGCTAGTGTCCCGCCCCAATGGAGGCTGGCGCAGACGTCGCGGTGGTTGGAGCCGGGATCGTCGGGCTGACCACGGCCTACGCCCTCGCCGACCGCGGTGCGTCGGTCACCGTCTATGAGCGCGGCGTCCCCGGCAACGCGCAGTCCGGCGGCGAGTCGCGGATCTTCCGTCACGCCCACGACGATCGCCGCCTGGTCGAGTTCGCCCGCGAAGCGCGCGCGCTCTGGCGCGAATACGAGGAGCGATTCGGCACCGAGCTGCTCTCGCGCGACGGCGTGCTCGGGCTCGGCCCGGCCGCCGAGCGGCGCCTGCCCGCGATGCGGAGCGCCGGCGTGCGGGCGCACCTGATCGCCGCCGCGCAGGTCTCCGCGTGCCTGCCGCTGCTCGCGCCGTGCTCTGCGCCCGCGGTGTTCGACCAGGACGGCGGCGCGATCCGCACACGTGCCGCGATCGACGCGCTGACCGGCGCGCTGCGCGAGCGGATCGTGTTCGACGAGGTGCTGAGCGTACGCCCGACCGCCGCCGGAACGGTCGAGGTTCGCGCGGGCGCCACGCGCACCGAGCACGCGCGCGTGGTGGTGTGCGCCGGCCGCGGCACCCCCGCTCTGGCCCGAGGCGCCGGCCTGCCGCTCCCGCTGCGCCAGGCGGCCCACGTCCGCCTCACCTACCGGGTCCGCGGCGAGGCGCCCGAGCGGCTCGCCTGCCTGCTCGACTCGAGCGGCGCCTTCGGGGAGATCGGCGCCTACGCGGATCCCATCCCCGGCAACCATGCCTATGCGGTCGGCATCGACGACACGCCGGTGCACGAGGACGGCAGCCTGATCGACCCGGCCGGGCTGGACACGATCGCCCAGCGGACGACGGCCTACGTCGCCCGCGCTCTGCCCGGCCTGGAGCCCGAGCCAGTCGAGGCCCGCCATTGCTGGGTGACCGAGCTCCCGTGGCACCCGGACGGCTTCGCGGCCTGGGAGCTGGGCGGCCTGCTGGTCCTGGCCGGCAACCATCTGTTCAAGCACGCGCCGGCGCTCGGGCGCGCCCTGGCCGCGGCCGCGCTCGGCGACGGCCTGGCGCCGAGCCTTCACCCCGAGGCGAGGCTCGGCGCCGAGCTGTTCGAGTCAGTCCGTCCGGCCGGGTGATTCGACGTCCGGTGCCGCGACCGGGGGCGGGGTCGCGGCGACCGGCGCCTGTGGGGGCAGGGCAGAGGACTGCATCGGCGGAGCGGAGACAGATGGCTGCCGCCCCGGGGCGGATGGCTGCGAGCCGGGCGCCGATGGCTGCGAGGCGGGCGCCGATGGCTGCGGCGCCGGCGCCGTCGCGGTCACTCCCTGGACGGCGGGGGCCTCAACCCCCGCGCCGGCCCGGTCCGAATCCTCCGGGAACCTGTCCGCCGCGTCCTCGGCCAGCGAGAACAGGGCGGTGGCGACGTTGCGCACATCCTCGATCAGTCGACCCCGCTCGGCCCACACCGCGTCGGTCTCGGTGTCGAGCTGGCGCAGCTTGCGCTTCGCGTCCTCGGTCATGGCCACCGCGTTGGCGGCGGCGTCCGCGACGCACTTCTCAGCCTCCGCGCGAGCCCGGCGGGTGATCTCGCCCGCCTGCTCGTGGGCGACCCGAAGAATCGCGCTGGTCTCCTCGCCGACGCGCTCGATCTCGGCCTCGACATCCGGCGCCGGGAGCCGCTGCGCCTGCAGGTGGTCGATCTCCTGCTCCAGCGCAGCCAGGTGGACATCGACCGCCTCGCGGTCGTAGCCGTGCAGCGCCGCCGGGAACCGCTTGCGGCCCGAGACCGGCTCCCAGGGCACGGCGTCGGCGATCACGGTGGGCTGGTCGGGCTCCTCGTAGGGGCCCCACTCGGGCTCCTCGTCGGCCGGTCGGTCGAAGCTGTTGAAGCCGCGGGCCAGCCGGTCACCCAGGTCGGCGAAGAACGTCCCCGGCGAGCGGCGCTTCACCGGCTCGTCGTACGCCATGCCGCTTCTTTCGAAGTCGCTCATCCATAACTCCTCTGCGCGTCTCACGGTCGCCCAAGGTGTTCGTCGCGCCGCTCGCGGTCCCTCCGCCCACCGCGTGCTTGCAATCCGGCGTGCGTGATGCGAGATCAGCCGGTCGCCGGCGGGTCCGCCGGCCACAGCTGGGTTCCGATCCCCATGATCTCGATCATCCGCGCCACCGGCCCACTGACCTTGCGGTCGACGACCAGCTGGTGACCGCTCTCACGAGAGTGCTTGAGGCCGAGCACGATGACGCGCACGCCCGAACTGTCGATGAAGTCGAGCCCCGAGAGATCCAGGCGCACAGGCCGTCCATCCTCACGCAGCCGTCGCAGCCGTTCCTCGACCCCGTCGGCCACCGCGATGTCCAGCTCGCCGATCAGGCTGACGCGCGCCGCGCCGTCGGCGTCGGCGCCCTCTCGTATCTCGAAGGATGGACCGGCGAGTGCCAAGAGAGTGCAGGCGGTGTCGGTTGTGCAGCGGCAGGGTCGAGCGAGGGCGCAATCCTAGTCAATCGCGCCAAGGCGTTCCGCATCCAAACAAAATCAGGCCGGGAAGGAATTGGCGTCGGCGACGTCTTTACTCGCAGGCGCGAAGCCCCCCTCGTGCCCGGCAATCGGCGGCGGCTCGCCACGGCCGCCGCCGGACTGCCGGTCCGGGCATCGCCCACGCACCGGCTCACCTGGCTAGGTATTTGCCCGCAGCGGTCTGCGGACACGGGCCGATGGCCCATCGGGCGCTCTGGCGGAACATCCCAGGCCGTCCGCGTCAGAAGGAGACCCGCATGGCCGTCACTACCCCCAAGCCGTCCACCGCCGAGCCGACTGTCAATCATTATCGCGCGGCGGTTGTTCACGAGTTCCACGCTCCCCTCACCATTGAGGATGTCCCCTGCCGGCCGTTAGAGGCAGGGCAAGTCCGCGTCCAGGTGGAGGCAACGGGCCTCTGCCACACCGACATCCACGCCGCGAACGGGGACTGGCCGGTCAAGCCCTCGCCGCCGTTCGTCCCCGGCCACGAGGGAGTCGGGATCGTCCGCGAGCTCGGCCCCGGCGTGAGCGAGGTGGCCCTCGGCGACCGGGTCGCGATGCCGTGGCTCGGCTACGCCTGCGGCCAGTGCGACTACTGCGTGTCCGGGTGGGAGACCCTGTGCGAGTCCCAGGAGAACATGGGCTACTCGATCGACGGCGGCTTCGGAGAGTTCGCGACCGCCTACGCCCGCTACGTGGTCAAGGTGCCCGACGGCATCGACCCGTTCGACGCCGCGCCGCTCACCTGCGCCGGCGTGACCACCTATAAGGCGGTCAAGGTGGCGGGGACGCGTTCCTCCGATCTGGTCGCCGTGTTCGGCGTCGGGGGGCTCGGCCATCTCGCGATTCAGTACGCCGCGATCGCGGGCGGCCGGGTCGTCGCCGTCGACCTGGTCGACGAGAAGCTGGCGCTGGCGCGCGAGCTGGGCGCCGAGTTCACGGTCAACGCGACCAAGGAGGATCCGATCGCCGCGATCAAGGCGCTCGGCGGCGCCGACCAGGCGATCGCGCTCGCCGTCTCCCCGCGCGCCTTCGAGCAGGCGTACGGCACGCTGCGCCGGGGCGGCAAGCTCGTGTTCGTGGCGCTACCCGCCGACAACCACATCACGCTGCCGATCTTCGAGACCGTGCTCAACGGGATCACGGTCGTCGGCTCAATCGTGGGGACGCGCACCGACCTGCGCGAGGTGTTCGAGCTTCACTTGGCCGGCAAGACGAGGGTGATCCGGGAAGTGCGTCCGCTCGCCCGCGTCAACGAGTCGATCGCCGACGTCGAGGCCGGGCACGTCGCCGCCAGGATCGTGTTCGCGCCCTAGCAGACGGGACCGGCGGGGCCGGCGTACGGCACCGAGCCGTGGCGCCGGCCCCCGGGCGCCATCTCTCAGCTCGCCGCGACCGGATCGGGGCGGAGGATCACCGTGTCGGCGACCCGGACGATCTCGTCGACGGGAAGGTCGGCGTCGCCGGCGTGGCGGCGGATCGCCTCAGGGCTGGTCGCCTCGTAGATGCAGACCGTGCCCACCTCGCCGCCGCCCTCCACTAGGACGTAGCTGCGGATCCACCGGACGTCGTCCGGCATCTGGTCGCCGGCCTCGATCGACCGGGCGGCGGCGCGCTCCAGGTCCTCGGCGGTGCGCCATCCGCGGCGGCGCAGGATCACGTATGTGTTCATTTCTCGCTCCTCGGCGATACCAGGGGTGCCCGTCCCGTTATTCGGTAGGGACGCTGCTGTCCCGGCATTCCTTTCCGCCGGGGCCAAACGCCTCGAGCCGGCGCAGCGCGCCGTGCTCGCGGTAGGAGGCCAGCGCCACCGGCAGCCCGACCAGCGCGAGCGCGATCACCGGGACACCGATCGACGCCGAACGCGAAGGGACGACGCTCCAGTCGCGCACGAGCAGGCGCGCCTCGGTGGCGATCAACGGCATGAGACGGTTCATTTCGCACCTCCATTCAGCAGCGAGACGACGGCGTCCTCCAGGGAGGGCCGGATGACGGTGAAGTCCGACGGCGTGAGCTCGCGACGGGCCAGCTCCCCCGCCAGCGGCACGACCGAGACCGGCGCGGCTGCGACGTCGGCGACCCCGCCGCCGTAGGCCACGTCCGAGACGCCCGGGATCCGCATCAGACCTTCCAGCCCGGCCGGGCTCGGAACGGAGAAGCGCACCCGGACCGCCCCTGCCGCGCTCACCAGCTCGAACGGCCGGCCACAGTCACCATCCGGCCGTCGTGGATGACCGCCGACCCGGTCGCAGAGACTAATCGGCCGCTTGGCCCGGCGCGACCACTCCGTGGTCGTAGGCGAACACGATCGCCGCCGGCCGGTCGCGCACCCCGAGCTTGCCGAAGATGCTCCCCACGTGGGTCTTCACGGTGGCCTCGGCCACGTACAGCGTGGCGGCGATCTCCTGATTGGTGGCGCCGCGGGCCATCAGGCGCAGCACGTCGCGCTCGCGCTCGGTCAGCAGCTCGAGCCTGGCCCGCTCCCGCCCGATCGGCGCCACCCGCCGTCGATAGTCCTGCAGGACCCGCGGGGCCACCGCGGGATCGAACCAGGCCGCGCCACCGGCGACGGCCCGGACCGCCGCGATCAGGTCCTCGGCCGACGCGTCCTTGAGCACGAAGCCGGCCGCCCCCGCCTCGAGCGCGCCCCACAGCACCTCGTCCTCCCCGAACGTGGTGAGCACCAGCACCGCCACCGTGTCGAGCGCCTCGCGCAACCGACGCGTCGCCGCGATGCCGTCGAGCACCGGCATGCGGACGTCCATCAGCACCACATCGGGGGCGAGCGCGGGCAGGCGGTCGACCGCCTCGCGGCCGTTGACGCACTCGGCCACCACCTCGAAGCCGTCCTCGGGCGAGAGGATGCGCGCTACGCCGCTGCGCACGATCGCCTGATCGTCGACCAGAGCGACGCGGATCACGTCTCGGCCTCCGTCCCGATCGGCAGGCGGCAGCTCACGCGCCACCCCTCCACGGTCGGGCCGGCGCTCAGCACACCGCCCACGGCGGTGGCCCGCTCTCGCATCCCGACCACTCCGTAGGAGCGCCGCTCCCGGTCGCCGGCCGGCGCCGCCGGCGCATCCGGCGCATCCGGCGCATCCGGCGCGACCGGCCCGACCGTGTCCGCTACCAACGCGGCCTCCGCGTCGCCAACCTCGATCGTAAGCGTCGTGCGCGCGTGCGGCGCGTGGCGGGCGGCGTTGGCGAGCGCCTCCTGGGCGATCCGGTAGAGGGCCAGACCGACTCCTGGCTCGAGCCGGCCGAGCTCACCGCGGAGCTGGAGCTCCACGTCGATACCGGCGGCGCGGGCCTCCGAGATCAACCCCGGGATCTCGTCCGCCACCGGCACCGGCGCCGCCACCCCGTCCTCCTCGTCGCTGCGCAGCAAGGCCACCGTGCGACGTAGCTCGCGCATGCTGCGCCGGCCCACATCCTCGGCCGTGCGCAACGCCTCCTCGGCCGCGTCGGGGTCGCGGCGCAGCACGTGCCGGGCGCTCGTGACCTGGAGCATCACGGCGGCGAGCCCGTGCCCGACGAAGTCATGCACGTCCCGGGCGATGCGCCGGCGTTCCTCGAGGATGGTCTGCTCGGCAAGCTCCCGCCGCGTCGACTCGAGCGCGGCGGCCAGCTGCATCTGCCGGTGAATGGCCCGGCCGATCAGCCACGGGAAGGCCACCCCGACGACCCAGATCCCCACGCCGAGGTTCCCCGAAGTCTCGATCGCGCCGACCACGACCGGCGCGGCAACGGCGAGCAGGCCGAGCGCCGCGGCCAGGACGAGCGAATCGATCCAGCAAGCGACGACGAACGCGAGCAGCGACGCCTCGAACATGATCGCCTCGTGATGGCCGCTGTGCTGGACGACGACCACCGGCACGAGCACGGCGATCGCCACCACCGGCAGCGGCACCCGCGGCAGGTACGTCCAGGCCGCCAGCGCCGCCGGCGGGATCGCCATGAGGAGCAGCTCTCCGGGCGTCGAAGGATCGATGACCGCGGCCACGATCGCGACCACGACCGCCACGATCGGCACGATCCGCCGGACCTCGTCGGACACCACGCGCGGACCGTACTGCGCCACCGCTACCCCGACATCCACCCGTGGGCGGAACCGCGTCCCCGACTGCGGGCGGAATCGCGTCGCCGACCGCGGGCAAACCGGCTCCCCGACTACTGCGGGTCCGAGCCGCTCAGGCCGGCTGCAGCCGGCGAACCTGGACGACCCCGTCCTCCACCCGGACCTGGAAGGCGGGCTGCGGCGCGGTGGCCGGACCGCCCCGGACCGCGCCGGTGCGCCGGTCGAAGCGCGAGCCGTGACAGCCGCAGACGATCTCCTCGCCCTCGAGCTCGCCGTCCGAGAGCGAGCATCCCCGGTGCGAGCAGCGGTCGTGGATGGCGAAGATCAACTCGCCGTCGCGCAGCAGCAAGACCGGCGTGTCCGCGACCACGACGCGCATCGCACGACCGTCGGGAAGCTGGCTGGCGTCGGCCGCCGGGGTCCAGTCGGTGGGTCCGGGGTCGAACACGGTCTGGTCGGGCCCCACGCCCTTGCTGAACGACAGGTGGCCTCCCAGGTAGCCGCCGAGCCCCATCACCGTCATGCCGGCGAACCCGAGCGCCGCCCCGCGTCCTCGCGCACCGCGCCGGCGTGCGCGCCACGAGGCGGCGTAGAGCGTCGCGCCGACGGCATTGCAGCCGGCGTGGACGAGGCCAGCGCGGCGGATGGTGTCGTCGGCGGTCTCGGTGTCGGCCCAATCGCTCGCCCCGGCCGCCGCGGTCGGCAGGTAGGCGGCAAGCCCGAGCGCGATCAGCCGCTCGCTCGCCCGCCCGTCACCGTCCGGCGCGAGCACGTCGAGCACCGAGGCGGCGGTGAACGAGCCGATGACCACGTCGGTCAGCATCGGATGCAGCGCGTGGCCGAGCCAGGTCCCGCTCAGCGCGTCCTTGAGCGGTCCGCCCGGGATCATCCCGCGCACTGCCTTGCCCGCGGACTGCGCCACCGGATCGAGCGCGCGTGCGGACTCGATCGCGCGCACGAGTGGCTCGAGCGGCGTAAGTTGACGGCGGGGTGCTCGGCTCGTGGCCACGAGGCGGCCATACCCGGCGATCGCCACCGGTAACCCGACTGAGCCCCGGGTAGGACGCTCCTCGATGCCGGCGGAGATCTCGGAATTCGGGCGGCTGATGGCTCAGCTCGACTACTCGCTGTTGATCGTCACGGTGGCGAACGGCGAGCAGCGCTCGGGCTGCCTGGTCGGCTTCGCCTCGCAGGTCTCGATCCACCCGCCCCGCTTCCTGGTCGGCCTGTCGGTCAAGAACCGGACCTACCGGGTCGCCTCCGCGGGCGCCGACACCCTTGTCGTTCACTTCGTCCCGGAGCAGGCCGAGGACCTGGCCCAGCTGTTCGGCGGCGAGACGGGCGACGAGGTCGACAAGTTCACCCGCTGCCGGTGGCAGCCCGGCCCGGGCGGGGCGCCCGTGCTCGACGAGCTCGGGGACTGGTTCGCCGGCCGCGTGCTCGAGCGGATTCCGTTCGGCGACCACTGCGGGTTCCTGCTCGAGCCGATCGACGGCGAGGCCCACCACTCCGGCTCGCCGCTCACCTTCCGCCGAGCCAAGCGGATCGAGCCCGGCCACGAACCCTGACCGCGAAGAACCCGACACTCGGCATCGAGTCGGGGATGTCGGGCGCGAAGCGCCCCGAATAGCTAAGCGCCGACGGCGGCTTCGTCTTCGAGCGCCGGCTCGTCGGACTCGCCGGCGAACTCCACGCCGAAGGCCGCCACCACCGCCGGGTCGAACTGGCTGCCGGCGCCGCGCTCGAGCTGAGCCAGCGCGTCCGCCGGCTCGAGCGCCGGGTGATGCGGACGCTCGGAGGTCATGTCGTGGAAGGCGCTGCAGACGAACACGATGCGCGACCCGAGCGGGATCGCCTCCCCGGCCAGTCCGTCCGGGTAGCCGGATCCGTCCCAGCGCTCGTGGCTGTAGCGGACGAGCCGGGCCACCGGCTCGAGCCCGAGCGGGCCGGCGATCAGCCGCGCGCCGACCAGCGTGTGCAGGAGGATGAACTGCCACTCGGGGCCGGTGATCTTCCCGGGATAGCTGAGCACCGCCCGGGGCACCGCGACGTTGCCCACGTCGCACAGGTGCATGGCGTTCTCGATGTGCGCGATCTCGGCCTCCGGGACGTCCAGCCGGCGCGCGATCGCCACCGCGAGCGCGGCCACGTCCTGGCGCGAGCGCACCAGGCGCAGCGCCTCGATCGCGTCCGACGGGGCCCGTCGCCCGGACCGCACGTGGCGCTCGCCCGACGCCTTGCTGGCGCGGCGGGCGGCCAGCTCGAGCGCCTCCCGCGGGTTCGCCACCTCACGGGGAAGGCTCGCGCTGCCCACGTCGCAGGAGATCTGAAAGCCGTCTCCGCTCTCGCTCAGCGCGCTCGCCGCCGAGGCGCACAGGGCGTTGGCGAAGCGCTCGGAGCCAACCGCGAGCAGCGCGAAACTGCCGCCGCGCATCCGGTAGGCACCGCCGTAGGAGCCGACCGCGTCGCGCAGCTTGCGCCCCAGCCAGCCGAGCAGCGCATCGCCGCACGCGTCGCCGTAGGCGTCGTTGTAGTCCTTGAAGCCGTCGAGCGAGAACAGGTAGAGCGTGACCTCGCCACCGCCCTCGAGCTCTCGTTTGAGGTCGGCCACCAGCCGCTCGTGGGTGGCCAGGCCGGTGACTCGGTCGACCTGCGCTTCCGCGCTCGATTGCGCGTCACCGCCCCGGCCGCCGGAGCGGCCGAGGAAGATCAGCGTGGTCACGAGCGCGCCCACGATGACGCCGACGACGAGGCCGATCAGCAGAGGCATTCTGGCTTCCCGGGATCCGTCCCGCAGCCGGTGCGGCTCAGCTGCCCAGGATGGGGCGAGCCGCCTCGGCGATGCGGCGGCCGAGCTCGATGACCTGCTCGTCGGACCAGTGGGCCAGGTTGACGCCCGCCTGCTGGAACTCGCGGCGGATGTTGACCGTGGCCTGCGCCGTGTCGACCGCCCGGCCCAGCTTGGCCAGCGCGGTGCTCACGACCGGCGTGTCCTGGGCGCTCAGACCGTTCAGCTCGGTCTCGAGCAGCCACGCGCGCAGCGCCTGCGCCTCGATCAGGTCGAGGTCGAGGACGAGCCGCGGCTCGTTATTGTTGCCATCGAAGCGGGTCTCGTTCAGCTGGTCGGTGACGCTCATTGCGGGGTTCCCTCCACTGCAGCGGTGACGGAGCGCCCGGCGGCGCTCAGAAGGATCGGTTCAAACCCGGTTATCGGCCATCACCGCACCGGGCTTAAATCAATCACCTACCCTGTCAGCCCCGTGCCCTACCGAGTGATGCGACCCGACGACGAGCTCGAGTGGATCACGCGTCCCCACGAGCCTGGCGAGCCCGCCCGGCACGTCCTCGAGCTGAGTGAGCGCCTCGGGCTCACCCACACGCGCGGGAACCTGTGGCGCTACGAGCCTGGCGCCAAGGGCCGGCGCCACCGCGAGCGAGACCAGGAGGAGACGTTCGTCGTGCTCGCCGGCACGCTCTCGATCTACCTGGGAGAGCCGCCGGAGCGAGTCGACGTGCCCACCGGCGGCGTCATCCACGTCGAGTCGGGCACCCCGCTCCAGAGCGCCAACCACGGCGACGTGGACCTGCTCGTCTACGCCTACGGCGCCCCGGCCGAGCACGAGCGCGCCGAGCTGCTCGACTCCGCGCTGTAGTCCCGCCGGCGACGACCTCTCAGGTGGATCCGGCACGACGCGAGCCCCCACGACGCCCGACCGCTCCACGACCTCACCCGCCGGCGCTCGCCCTCGGCGGCGCCGCATCATGACCGTTGTCATGCTCAGTCCCACGTATTCCCGTCGACCAGTCGCGGGACGACCAACACCGCCCGGCCCCCAGCGAGGGCCAACCGTCACAGAGTCCTCACTGGCTGTCAATCCCGCGCGCAGCCGATTCACAACAGAGACACAAGTTGCTGACCTCTTGATCAAAACTTCGACAAACCTGCGTAGGCCACGAGGCCAGGCGGAGGTCGCGCCGGTGTGCCTCCAGCGTCCCCGGCAGGCAGTGTCAACTCGCCTTACGGTAAAGGTCGTGTCGAGGGTTAACCCATCCGTTGACACTGGTGACTTCGCGCGTCATCCCGCACTCAGGCAGCAGCGAGCCGATGATCTCGGTCAGGCTCCGGCTGTAGAAGAAGTGACCGCCCGTGGCGACTCGCGCGGTGCAGTCGGGAATCGCGGCCGCCAGGCTGCGCGCATGGGCCAACGGAACGAGCCGGTCGGCGCCGCCGTGCCAGAGCGTCACCGGGACCCGCATGTCGGCCGGGTCAAACCCCCAGTGGCGCCGGCAGACGAGGTAGTCGTCGATCATCGCCTGCGTCGGCGTCTCGCCGTGTAGGCCCAACGCGCGCAGGCTGACCTGCGCCAGCGCCGGCCCCACCCGCCCGGATCCGAACGGAACCAGCGGCATCCGGTAGCGCAGGCCGCGGCAGGCGCCGCGGCCGTCGGGCGGACCGAGCGGGCTGACCGCGGCAAGCCCGACCAGCCGCTCGCCGAGCGCCCAGCCACAGGCCAGGGCGTAGGGGGCGCCCGCCGAGACCCCGACGACCGAGAACCGGCGGTGGCCGAGGCTGCTCATCACGTCCCACACATCGCGCGCGAAATCCAGCACGGTCCGTCCCGGGCTCGGGTCTGAGCCGGCGAACCCGGGGCGGTTGACCATCAGATAGCGGATCGACAGCCGCTCGATCAGGCGGTCAAGCGCCGGCGTCCGCCACCGGGGCGATCCGATCGCGCCATGGCAGTAGACGATCGGGAACCCGTCCTCCGGACCGGCGGCCGAGAAAGTGATCGACCGCCCGTCCGGCAGCCGGACGACACCAGCGGGCCCGATCGAGGAGGTCGGCGTTTGGCTCAATGTCCCTGCACAGCAGGCTAGCCCGGCGCCCGGACCCGATTGTCAAGGAACTGTTTCCACCTTCGCGAGCCGCGCGAGCACCCGCTGCAGCGCCGCCACGAACTCCTGCGGACGCTCCAGCTGCGGGATGTGCGCGGCGTCCGCGATCGTCTCCGCCGCCACGCCCGGACGCAACCCGCGGATCACCTCGAGCGAAGCGATCGGCACGACTCGGTCGCGCTCGCCCCAGATGAGGCCGAGCGGCACCTCCAGCCCGGCGAGCACGGGCCGCAGATCGCTCCCGAGCACCGCCGCGAGCGCCGGTCCCAGACGAGTCGCCCGCCCCGAGCTCGACAGGATCAGCCGGGCGTCGCTCCCTGACAGGCGGTGCGGCTCGGCCACCGCTCCCCACAGCAGCACCCGCCGCGCGGTCGGGTTGACCGACAGGGGCACGCCGGCGACGCGCCGCACGGCCAGCGCCGGGTCGGCGAGCATGCCCGCGATCGCGGTGATCGGCCACGGCAGCGGCGAGAACCCGGCCGGAGCGGCCAGCACCAGGCGCCGGACGAGCTCGGGATGCGCGGTGGCGAGCTCGAGCGCGACCGCGCCCCCCAGCGAGCTCCCGAGGAGGTCGAACGGCCGGCTGACCCGCTGGCGCAGCGCTCGCGCCAGGGCATCCGTCACCGCCGCGAACTCGAACCCCGGCCCGGCCGGCGGCGAGTCGCCGAACCCGGGGAGGTCGGGCGCCAGCACGCGCCGCCCGCCACCGGCCAGCAGCGGCGCCACCCGGTGCCAGAGCCGTCGGCTCGCACCCAGCCCGTGCAGGAGCACGAGCGGCTCGCCCGTGCCCGTCACGTCGATGGCGACTTTCACCGTCACTTAACAACCCTGGTCATCCCGCACCCCACCATTGTCACCGTGAACCGTACGGTCGCCGCGCCGCGCACCGCCGGCGATCGTCTCGTGGTCTGCGACGTCGCCCTGTTCTACGCCGAACGTAGCGGCGGGATCCGCACCTACCTCAACGAGAAGGCGCGCTACGCGGCGCAGACCGGAGCGTTCGAGCACCACCTGGTCGTCCCCGGTCGGCGCGAGCACCACGCGGGCGGACGCCATGAGCTGCGCTCGCTCCAGCTCGCCGCCTCGAACGGGTACCGGCTCCCGCTGGGCAGCCGTCCGCTTCGCGAGACGCTGCGCGCGATCCGTCCAGATGTGGTGATCCTGCACGACCCGTTCTGGCGCCCGCATAGCGTCACCCGGGAGGCCCACCGGCTCGGCGCCGCGGTGGTCGCCGTCCACCACGCCTCGCCCGCGCTCAACGCGGCCGGGATCCCGGGACCGGACGCCCTGTACCTGCCGGCCCTCCGGCGGATCTATCAGCACGCCTACGAGCACGTCGATGCCGTGATGTCGACGGTCGACCCCGAGCCGGACTGCGGGCGGTCGGCCACGATCAAGCTGCACTTCGGGCTCGACCCGGCGTTCCGGCCGGGGCCGGCCGTGCGCGGCGAGTGGCTGCTCTATGTGGGGCGCGTCTCGCTCGAGAAGCGGATCGGCGACATCCTCGACGCGATGGCGCTGGCCGGCTGGGGCCGCCCGCTGCGGATCGTCGGCGATGGCCCGGCGCGCGGGCTGATCGAGGCACGCGCTCGCCGTCTCGGCCTGGCCGACCTCGTCGAACTGAGGCCGTTCGTAGCCGACCGGCGCGTCCTGGCCCGGCTGTACCGCGAGGCCGCCTGCGTGGTCGCGCCCGGGCCGCACGAGACCTTTGGCCTGGCCGTGCTGGAGGCGGCGGCGAGCGGCGCCCGCGTGGTCGCCTGCTCCTCGACACCGGCGGCAGCGGTCGCCGGCCCGCTGGTGCGGACGTTCCGGCCGAAGCATCCGAAAGCGCTCGCGCGCGCGGTCGACCTCGCCCTCGGCACCCCCCGCGATCCAGCCGCCGCGTCCGCGCTCAGCGCGGCATTCAGCTGGCCGCGGGTGTTCGAGGGGGAACTGCGCGATCTGAACCGCCTTTGCCGCCGCCGCTAGCCGCCCCGGTCGATGCGCGCCGCGTCGCCCGGCTGCGCGCGGAGGCTCATCGCGTGCTGGCCGGCAACTGGCGAGCCGGTTCGCTGGCCGACGGGACCTCCTATGGGTTCACATGCCCCGCCCCGCCCCGCTACCGCCACCAGTGGTACTGGGACTCGTGCTTTCACGCGATCGTCTGGCGTCACTTCCAGCCGGCCCGAGCCCGGGAGGAGCTCCGCACGCTGATCCGGGGCGGCCGGCTGGACGGCTTCATCCCGCACACGATCTTCTGGCACGACAGTGCCGGCTGGCGCCGGGCCCCGTTCTACGCCACCCACTCGGTGCGCGGGAACCGGGCCACCGCGCACATCCAGACGCCGCTGCTCGCCCTGGCCTGGGAGCTCGTCGCGACCGCCTCACCCGACGATCCGGGCTTTCGGACCGAGGGCCTGGACGCCCTGCGCCTGCACTACGACTGGCTCGAGCGCCACCGTGATCCCGACGGCGACGGACTGATCTCGATCATCCATCCCGACGAGTCGGGGCTCGACGACTCGCCCAAGTACGACGCGGTGTTCGGCTGGATGAGCCACTACATGCCCGGCTACGTCTGGCTGGTGGAGCGCTCGCGCCGGCTGCGCTACGACTCGCGGGCGATCATCGCCCGCTACGAGGAGCACGTCGAGGACGTGCTGGTCAACGTCCTGTATGCCCTCTCGCTTCACGCGATGGCTCGGCTGACCGGCGACGCGCAGTACGAGATCCGCGCGGTCCGCACGGAGCGGGCGCTGCTCGAGCATTGCTGGGACGAGGACCGGGGATTGTTCTGGGACCTGGCCGGGCGCGACCATGCCCCGCAACGAATCTCCACCTGGTCCTCGCTCGCGCCGCTCGCGCTGCCCTCCCTGCCCGAAGCGATCGCCCGCCGGCTGATCGAGGAGCATCTCCTTCACCCGCGCCGCTACGGCGCCCCCTACGCGATTCCGTCGGTCTCGATGGAGGAGCCGAGCTTCCGGGCCGGGTGGCATCTGTTTCGCTGCTGGCGCGGGCCGGCCTGGGTCAACACGGTCTGGCTGCTCGCGCCGGCGCTGCGGCGGTTCGGCTACGCGGCCGAGGCCGACCGGATCCTCGCCTCGTGCGTCGAGCTGGTCGAGCGCCACGGGTTCCGCGAGTACTACAACCCGCTCACCGGGGACGGCCTGGCCGCGCGCCGCTTCGGCTGGTCGACCCTGCTGGTGGATCTTCTCCCGGCCGCCGGCGGCGCGTCGGCCGAGGCGATCTCCGATCCGTTTCAAGGCAGCGTCCCCGCCGAGCTGTGGTCGATGGGAGCCGAGGCCGCCAGCGAGACCCGGCGGCTCGCATCCGCCACAGTGGCGGATGTAATGGCCCGCCTTCGGCGGCGATGATTGCCGCCGATGGGCCTCCCAGCCGCTCTCCGGGCGCTGCCGCCGTCCCCGGACGCCTCGGCGCAACCCGCGGGAACGAAGCGCCGCCTCGACGCGGCCGAGGATCCAGAGCCGTAAGTAGTTTGCGCGCACCGACTGCACCGCTTACCGGATGGCGCCGATTCACCCCGCGGGTACGGTCACGTTGTAAGGCGCGCTACGGAGATTGCCAGGCGCGCTGAAAGGAGGTTTCACATGTCCGCCCTGAAGACCAATGGGGCGAGTACGGCGACGATGCGGGACACCGGACCCGCATATACGTACGAGACCGAGAAGCCTTCGTACAAGGGCGCGGGATGGATCCTGTTCGCCACGATCATGTTCGGAATCGCGGCAGCCATGAGCTTCATTTGGGGCATCGCGGCCGTCTCGAGCTCGCACTTCTTCGTCGCGAACGCGCAATACATCCTGAGCGACCTGAACACCTGGGGCTGGATCACGATCGGCTTCGGGGCCCTTGAGGTCCTGGCCGCATTCTCGATCTGGCGTGGTGGTGCGTTCGGCCGCTGGTTCGGCATCGCCGCAGCGGCTTTCGCCAGCTTGCTGGCGCTGTTCAGCATCCCCGCATACCCGCTCTGGTCGCTGGTGTTCGTCGCCCTCTACTTGCTGATCATCTACGGCCTCGCCGTCTATGGCGGCAGACCGGAGTTGACTCAGTAGCCAGGCAACCCGGCCCGCTCGGGCGCTGTCCATCACTGGAGGCGCTCGGCGGGTCGGGTTCTTCTGGCGCCGCCGGTGCCGTCCGGCCGAGACCCCCGCTCGCCGGCAACCCGACCCGACGCGCCGAGTGAATCCGCATTCACCGCCGCGACGGGCGCGAGTGTCAGGTTGTTCGGGGTCGCAGGCCGAGCGCGGTATCGGCGACATCCTGATCGATGCCGCGCACCTCGATCACCTTGTCCCGCGAACGCTCGCCCCGGGCGATCGTCACCTGCGTCGGCGCCACGCCGAGGCGCTCGGCCACCAGACGACACACCGCTCGATTGGCGCGGCCTTCGAGTGCCGGCGCGTTAACGCGCACGACCAGTACGCCGTCACGCACAGAGGCGATCTCCTCGCGGCGCGCCCGTGCCTGTACGCGAACGGCGATCCGCGCCACCGCGGCGCTAACCGTCGCGGTGGCGCAGCAGGAAGTCGAGCGTCGCGCGGTTGAACGTCTCGGCGTCCTCGTGCAGCCCGGCGTGCGACAGGTGCTCGAACACGGTCAGCTCGCTGCCGGCAATCGGGCCGGTGAGCCGCTCGGCGAACCGGGTCGAGGTGACCAGGTCGTGCGCCCCGAACGTGACCAGCGTCGGCGCCTTGATCTGGCCGAGCACGGCACTCGCGTCGTGCGCCAGCGCCGCCTCGGTCTGGGCCAGGAAGGCGTCCAGCGGCTGGGCCGGCCGGCCGCGGACGAAGTCGTCCAGCGCCTGCACGAACTCGGGGCGCTCGACGTACATCTCGGGCGTGAAGCAGAACGGGAAGATGCCCTCGATCACCGCGTCGGCCACGGTCGGCCGCGCGCCGGCCAGCGTCCGCCACATCTCGAGCACCGTGCGCACGTAGGCGTCGGTGCGGTCCCACGTGCTGTGCAGCGACAGCGAACGCACGCGCTCCGGATGCCGCGCGGCCAGGTGCATGGCCACCGCCGCGCCGAGCGACACGCCGGCCACGTGCGCGCTCTCTACGCCGATCGCCCCCAGGAATCCGGCCAGCTGGTCGGCGTAGGCGTCCGTGGCGTACGGGCCGGGCGGCTTGTCGCTCTCCCCCGTCCCGGGCAGATCCACCGAGATGCAGCTGAACTGCTCGGTGTAAGCCGGCAGCTGGAACGCGTAGCACGCGTGATCGGCGCTCAGGTACGGGATCAGCAGGAGCGGCTCGCCGTCACCCTGTACGTCGTAGTTGATGCTGAGTCCGTCGACGTCGGCCTGCGGCACACGCCGATCCTATTCGAATCACATGAGCGCGAGTTGGATTTCGCGCCACGCCGCGTCGAACGCGCCGCGATCGCCGCCGCCCGCCTCGAGCGCCAGCAGGGCCCGCTTGCGCGGCAGGCCGCCACCGTAGCCGGTGAGTGACCCGTCGCTCCCGATCACGCGGTGGCACGGGATCACGATCGGGATCGGCGTGGCGCCGACGGCCGCGCCGACCGCGCGGGGCTGCGCATCGAGTTGGCGCGCCAACGCCCCGTAGGTCGTGGTCGTCCCGTACGGAATGCGCCGCAGCGCCTCCCACACGCTCCGCTGAAACGGAGTCCCGGCCATGTCCAGCGCCAGGTCGAACATCGTGCGCTCCCCACCGAAGTACTGCTCCAACTGCTCGGTGGCGCAGGCCAGAGCGTCGGCGTCGTGATCGGCGGCGTCGAGCGCGGGCGCCGTGCCCGGGAAGTACAGACGCCTCAGCCCCGCCGGTCCCGCGCTCAACGTGAGCGCGCCGAACGGGCTGTCGAATGTCGTGAACGGCATCAGTGAGCCTCCTCAGGTCGCGTCATGGAAGATAACCCCGAGCGCCACGCGCTCGCCGGCGGTCACCGTGCTCACCCCGTGGCGAAGCCCGACCCGGTGGTAGCCGTGGCGGCCCGCGTTCGGGCGCTCGCGGGTGGGGAAGATTACGAACGCGCCCTGCGCGGGGCGGAGCACGTGGGCCCGGCTCTGGGCGCGAGGACGCTGCTCGAGCAGCACGAACTCACCGCCGGCGTAGTCGCGCTCGGGGTCGGACAGCACCGTGAGCACCTGGAACGGGAAGTACACCTCGCCATAGAGATCCTGATGGAGCGCGTTCCAGTCTCCGGCGCGGTAGCGCAGCAAGAGCGGCGTCGGCCGCTCCTGCCCGGCCCGGCGGCAGCGCTCGAGCAGCTCCTCGTGCGTGCCGGGAAACCGCGGCGAAGCGCCTGAGAACCGCTCCGCCCAGGCATTGGCGATCGGGGCGAGCTCCGCGTAGAACCCGGTCCGGGCCGCCCGCACGAGAGCGGGCAGCGGGTGGGAGAAGTAGCGGTAGCGGCCGTCGCCGAAGCGGTGGCGGGCCATGTCGATCGTCGAGCGAAAGCCGTCCCCGTCGAACAGCGAGGCCAGCTCGCGGCACTCGGACGCCTCGAGGACCTGATCGGTGACGGCGAACCCCTGCTCGTCGAGCTCGCGCCGCAGATCGCTCCAGTCGAGTGCGCGTACGCGGTCTTCCAAGGTGGTGGACGTGATCGTGGTCATGGGGGTGAAACGTCGCACCCCCCGCGGATGTGAGACGCCCCCGCGGACGGCGGGCCGGCTACGCCGCCAGCCCGGCGGCGAACATCGCGCGGAACTCCGGGCTGGTCGAGCAACCAGCTCAGCGGTTTCCTGCACGCGCACTGCGGACGGCTACCGATGGCCGCGATCGATCGGCGTGGTAAATCGGCATCAGGAACCGTCACGGTGGAGCGAAACCGATGTCGAATCGTCCATCGCACGTCGCGCCAGAGGCCTCATCATCCGCGCTCGCGGAACGCCCGTCCCGCGCGCGGGATGCCGCCAGGATCGACGCGCTGAGACAGGCGATGTCCGGCGTGAGCTGGGAGGACACGCCGCGCCCGGCGCTGCGCCCGGACGCGCTCGGCGAATTTCATCAGGCGATCGAGACGTTCCTGAGGACGCAGAGCGGGCACGACGTGACCGAGGTGCCGCAGGAGCCCGATCCGTGGGAGTTCGACCGTCTCTGCCAGCGGGCATCGGCGGCGATCGTCGCCGCGCTTTCCGAGAGGTGGCCGAAGGGATTCCACGACCCGGAGGTGCGCGCGAACCTGAAACTCCTCGCCACCGCCATCGACCAGATCCAGGCGGTCGCGACGCCTGTCCCCGGCGAGCACGCCTGGCCCGGTGCGCGGGAGAGCAGAGGCGCCCTGAGGTCGCACACGGACGCCCTGATCAGGCAGGGTCTCCTGACGCCGGGAGGAGCCGTCCGGAGGCTCGACCTCGCGGCGGTCCGGCAACTCGTCAGGAGCGCCGACGACCTGCTGATCGACTACGGCGACGACACCTATCTGTTCTCCCTCGCCGAGGAGGAGTATGTTCGCAGCGACCTGGACACCGCGGCGGCCGTGTCGTGGCGGGACGAGTACGGCGACACGCATCTCGCCGGCTCGCAGCCGTTCCTCGCCGGCTGGCGGATCTTGCCGCGGGAGCATGAAGCGGCCCGGCGCCGGCTACTCGCGCTTCACCGCACCCAGTGGACGGTCTACAACCAGCGGCGTGATCGCGCCGAGCTGAAGGGCCACTTTCTGGCGCGTCTCACCGTCGTCATGATCCTGATCCTGCTCGCCTTCGCGGCCGCGATCGGGCTGGCGGGATCGGGCCGCATCTGGCTCGACGTGTTCCTCGCGGCGTCCGCCGGGGCAGTCGGCGCGAGCCTCAGTGCCGCATACAAGATGCGTGACACGATCCAGAGCTCGCAGGAGGTGCGGGCGTTCTTTCCGGTCGCGGTGATGCAACCGGTCGTCGGCGCCATCGCCGGGCTCCTCATGCTGCTCGTTCTCGAGAGCGGCTGGCTCGCGGTCGAGACATCCGTGCAGTGGGCGGCCTGGGGCGCAATGGCGTTCCTGGCCGGCTTCTCGGAGCCGTTCTTCTTGAACGTGGTGGGCCGCATCGCTCAGGCCGGAGCCGATAAGGCCAATGACGTGCCCCAGCCCGCGTCCCGTCGCGCCGGTAGCTCACCCTCGTAAGTCCGCTTCGATCCGATCGATCAGCGCAGGAAGGTCAGTCAGGTCTCCAATCACGTAGTCGGGCGCCTCCGCTTCGGTTTCGGGTTCGAGGCGATAGCGCTTCGACGTGGTTAGCAGGACGCTGATCATGCCGAGCGCATTGCTTCCCTTGACATCTCGATCGACCCGGTTCCCGACCATCACCGTTCGCCCGAAGTCGGTGGGCTTCACGCCGAGTGCTTCCAGGGCGGCCAGGAACACCGGAGGGCTAGGCTTTTCCGACCCGACAAGCTCGGACGCGGAGATCGTGGCAAAGCAATCCTCGATCCCGTGCTGGCGCAGGACGTTGCGGTAGGTATCGATCAGCCCATCCGCGACGAGCGCCAGACGGTAGCCCCTCGCCTTCAGCACGCGCACCACCTCGACCGCGCCCGGCCACAGCGCAGCGCGCAGCGTCACTCCTCGCGAGTCCTTGACCTCGGTGGCCTCATCCGCGAGCGTGTCACCGAAGTCGAAGCAGACGGCTTCGATCAGCCGTCTCGTGTGCACATCCGCCGCGTTTCGTCCATTCGATCCACCCCGTCTGCGCCCGCACAGCGCCCACATCGCGGTTCACGGCGGGGCGGGCCTATTCTCCCGGATCGTCGGAACATGACCGTGAGTGGAGGCGACATGCACCAGCCGACCGAGGTTCAGACGGCGTGGCTACCGCGCCCGATCGAGGAGATCCGAGCCGAGTTCCCCGGACTGCTCGACGGCGCCGTGATGCTGGACGGAGCCGCGGGCACGCTGGTCCCGACCGCGGTGATCGAAGCCGTGGCCGACGCCTTGCGCCTGTCGATGGCCAACGTGCATGGCGAATTCGCCGCCAGCCGCCGCAGCACCGAGACGGTGACGGCGGCGCGGCAGGCGATCGCCGATCTGCTCGGAGGCGGTCCGGAGGGCGTCGTGCTTGGGCCGAACATGACCACGCTCACCTTCCATTTCGCCGACGCGCTGTCGGCCGGTTGGAAGCCCGGCGACGAGGTCGTCGTCAGCGCCTTGGATCACGACGCCAACGTCCGGCCGTGGGTTCTCGCCGCCGAGCGCGCCGGAGCGACCGTGCGCTGGGCCGAGTTCGACACCGAGACCGGCGAGCTTCCGCCCTCGGCCTTCGACGGCCTGATCGGCAATCGCACGCGCCTGGTGGCGGTGACCGCGGCGTCCAACGCAATCGGCACCAAGCCCGATGTGCGGGCGATCACGGACCTCGCGCACGCGGCCGGCGCGCTGACCTACGTGGATGGGGTGCATGCGACCCCGCACGGTCCGATCGACGTCGCGGCGCTCGGCGCGGACTTCTACGCCTGCTCGACCTACAAGCTGTTCGGACCGCACGTGGGCGCCGTGATCGCCGACCCGGACCGGCTGGATCAGCTCAGGCCGGCGAAGCTCGTTCCCGCTCCGGACGCGGTGCCCGACCGTTTCGAACGCGGGACGCCGGCGTTCGAGCTCCTGGCCGGGGTAACCGCGGCAGTCGACTGGATCGCGGGCCTGACCGGTGCTCCGGGCCCGCGGCGCGAGCGGGTGATCGCCGCGCTCACGGCGGTCGAGGCCTACCTCGCCGAGCTGCTCGCTCACGCGCTGTCCGGGCTGTCGGCGATCCCCGGCGTCCGCGTGCTGGGAGCCGCACGCCGGCGCACCTCGACGATCTCATTCGTGATCGACGGCCGCCCGCCGCGCGAGGTCGCGCAGCGGCTGGCCGAACGGGAGATCGCCGTCTGGGCCGGCGACAACTACGCTTACGAGCTCATGCACCGCTACGGACTCGGCCGCAGCGGTGGCGCCGTCCGGGCCAGCATCGTTCTCTACAACGACCGGGACGACGTCGACCGCCTGCTGACCGCCGTCGCCGAGATCGCCGGCGCCTGACGGCCCGCGCGGAGTGACCGGGCCTTGCCTCGCGCGGAACTGACGCTTATCGCGAACGTGGCGCTCGATCGCGTGAACAAGGGCCCGTGGACTCGGGGTGGCTGCCCCACCTTCGCCCCGTATGCGTTCGCTCACCTGGAGGCCCACGGCGTGATCAACACCGCGTGCGCGGACGCGGACGCCTCCATGTTTCGCGCGCTCGAGGCCGACCCGTGCGTGTCGGTCCGCGTCACGCCCGCGGCGGCCACGACCCGGTTCGATCTCGACTACTCGGGCGAGTTCGGCGAGACGCGCTCGATGGTCGTCCACAGCATCGGCCACGCCTGGTCGCAAGACGACATCGACCGGCTCGAGATCGACACCGAGTGGGTTCATCTCGCGCCGCTACTGCGCAGCGACTTCTCGGCGGCCGCGGTGGCCCGCCTGGCCGCCCGCGGCCATCGCATCGCCTACGACGGACAGGGGCTGGTCCGCGTCCCGCGCCTCGGCGAGCTGACCTTCGATGCGGCGTACGACCCCGAGCTGCTCCGGCACCTGACCGTCCTCAAGCTCTCCGAGGACGAGATCGCGGTGCTCATCGCCGAGCACGGACGCGACGCCGTCCTCGACACGCTGTCGGCGGTCCCCGAGCTGCTCCTCACCCACGGCCCCCGCGGTGCCGACATCCGCACCGGTGCCTCACAGACTCACGTCGCGCCGGACCACGCGATCTCGGACGTGCACACCACGGGCGCGGGCGACACGTTCATGATCGCCTACCTGATCGGGCGCGAGCGCGACCTGGATCCCACCGCCGCCGCCGGCCTCGGCGCGGGCGCCGCCGCGGCGATGCTCGCCGAGCGCAAGGAGGCATCTCAGAACAGCCAGTCTCCTCCCGACGGTTAGCCGACGCGATCAGGCAGCCATGCCGCGATCAGTATTGCGGTACAGATATCGGCGGGGTTTGCGCCGATGCTCGCGCGATCGCCGCCGCGCTCGCTCCAGCGCAGCCGCTGGCCGCCCGCTCGGACTCGACCCGCGGCTAGCGCGTCACGCTGCTCAATCCCCCGGGGCCGTGACGAATTACGCGCCTCCCGGGCGTACAGCACGTCACGGCCCGTGAACCGAACCTCGCGTGACGTGTAATGCGCGTCCCCACAACGCCGGGGAACGCTCGGCGAGCGGCAGGGATTCAGGGAAGCCGGCCCGACCAGCGCGTCGACGTCGCCGCCCCGAGGAGCAGGAACGCCAGGCCGCCGATGGCGAAGGCAACCGTGACCTCGCGCTTGCGGGTCACGGCGCCGAGCCGGTCCGCCAGTGACTTGTAGATCGAGCTCAGCTGATCGGCGGTTTCGGCGTTGAACGAGCGACCGCCCGACAGCTCGGCGATCTGCTGCATGAGTTGCGGATCCGGGGGAACGGGCACGGACGGCTGGAAGGGGCCGGAAGCGCCGGGAGCGGACAGGACACCGTTGGGCGTCCCGAGCGCCACGGTGTCGATCGGGATCTTGTCGTGAGCGGCCTCGCGCGCCACCGTGCTGACGTCGACCCCCGCGTTGGCGGCACCGTCTGAGAGCAGCACGATCGCCGACGGCGGATGCTTGGCGTCGGCTCCGCGCAGGAGCTGGAGCGCCAGTTGGAGCGCGTCGCCGGTCGCCGTCGCACCGCCGGCGTTCTGCCCGTCGATGATGGCGCGCGCGGCGTCGTGGTTGGTCTCCGGCGCCTGCACGGCGTCCGGCGAGTCCGAGAAGGCAATCGCGCCGACGAGCACCCGGCCCGGCAGGCGACCGATGAATGTGTCGGCTGCACGCTCGGCGGCGGCAAGCCTCGTGGGCTGGACGTCGGTTGCCGCCATCGACCCGGAATGGTCGGTCACGAGCATGATCGACGCCTGGTCCACCGGCACGCTGTAGCTGACGTGCGGCCGGGCCAAGGCCAGGGCCAGCGCCGCGATCGCCGCCAGCGCGAAGGCGGGCGGCAGGCGACGGCGCCATGAGCTGCCGGCGCCGGCGGCGAGTTGCAGGGTGGACAGCGCCGGGAAGCGGACCGCGTAGCGCCGGGCGCGCCGCCGGGCGGCGATCGAAGCCGCGATCGCGATTGGGATCAGGGCGAGCGCTGCCAGCCAGACTGGCGCGGAGAAGCTCATCGCAGACGCCGCCCCAGCGCCAGCAGCCAGTCGTGATCCGTCGCCAGCGTCACGTGGTCGACGCGCAGGCGGCGCAGCTCGCGCGCCAGCGTCTCGCGGCGCTCGCGCTCGAGCTTGGCGAAGCGCTCGCGCACGCGGCGGCTCGAGGTATCGACTTCGATCCGGGCACCTGTCTCAGGATCGACCAGCGCGAGACGCCCGACGGCCGGCACCTCCGCCTCGCGGGGGTCGACGATCTCGGCCGCGAGCACCGAGTGGCGCACGCGCAGCGCTCCCATCGGGCGCTCCCAGGCATGCTGGTCGCGGAAGTCGCTGATGACGACCACCAACCCCGGCTGACGGGCCATACGCCCGACGCGCCCCAATGCCTCCGCCAAGCCGTCGGAATGGTGTTGACCGTCTGGCGCCACGCCCTCGGCCAGCATCCGGCGAAGCGCCACCAGCCCGGGCTTGGCGCCCCGCGGCGGGAGCATTCGCGTCCCGTCGGCGCCGAACGCGACCAGCCCGACGCTCCCCGCCCGCCGCACGCCGAGGCGACCGAACACGAGCGCGACGCCCTCGGCCACATCGGCTTTCAGCCGGAGCGCGGTCCCGAACGCCATTGACGGCGATACATCGAGCACGATCCACGTCGTGAGCGCGCGCTCTGGGACGTGCAGGCGGACATGGGGTTGCCCGGTCCGAGCGGTTGCCGCTGGGTCGATGTGACGCACGTCGTCGCCGATCTCGTACGGGCGCAGCTGCGCGAGCTCGGTGCCGGCGCCCACGCCGGCGGCACGCCGATCGCCCGGTAGGGTCCGGGCCACCATTCGGCTGAGCGCGAGATCGAGTGCCTCGATCAGCGGCTGGGCCAGCGGCCCGGGGCCTTGCCGCGCAGCCGGCGGTTGGAGCAGAGCTGCGGTCACCCCGCCCTCGCGATTCGCGGCACGCCGCGGATGAGCTCATCTCCCCGCGGCTCGGAGACGGCGGCCAGGACGCGCTCGAGCAGCTGATCGGCGGTCACGCCCTCGCTGAGCGCGTCGTAGGAGAGCACGATCCGGTGACGGAGCACATCGGCCGCGAGATCACGGACGTCATCCGTGGTGACGTGACCACGTCCCCGCAGCAGCGCGAGCACACGCGCCGCCTGCACCAGGCCGATCGGACCGCGCGGGCTCGCGCCGAACTCGATCATCGGCGCGATGTCCTGGAGCCCGTGCGCGGCCGGATGACGCGTCGCGTTGGCCAGCGCCACCGCGTAGCCGATCGTCTCACGATCGACCAGCACCGTCCCCGCCGCGACCGCGTAGCGCCGCAGATCGCCCAGCGCCAGACGCTCCGCCACCGGGACCGGTCCGCGGAGGCTGCGCCCGACCACAGCTGCCTCCTCGCCGGCGTCTGGATAGTCGACGAGGATCTTCATGAGGAACCGGTCGACCTGAGCCTCCGGCAGCGGGTAGGTGCCCTCGGACTCGATCGGGTTCTGGGTGGCCATCACGATGAACGGCTCGGAAACCTCGTAGGTGGTGCCACCGATCGTCACCTGCTGCTCCTGCATGACCTCGAGCAGCGCCGACTGCACCTTGGCCGGGGCACGGTTGATCTCGTCGGCCAGCAGGAAGTTGCAGAACACGGGGCCGAGCTCGGTGTCGAACGAGCCGGTATCGGGCAGGTACACGCGCGTGCCGACGAGATCGGCCGGCACCAGGTCTGGGGTGAACTGGATCCGGTTGTAGGAGCCGCCCAGGACGCCGGCGAGCGTCTTGACGGTCAGCGTCTTGGCCAGGCCGGGAACGCCTTCGAGCAGCACATGCCCGCCGGCGAGCAGGCTGACCAGCAGCCGCTCGAGCATCGCATCCTGCCCGACGATCACGCGCTTGATCTCGTGGAGCGCCTCGCTCAGCGCCAAGCGGGCTTCTCGCCGAAGCCCTTCGGCATCGTCGATTTCGGTCATCAGATCCTCCTTACTCATTGACTAGACCAGTCGTCCGAACCACGCGAGCGACGCGGCGCTGCCGAGCAGCAACAGGATCAGCCCGCCGCCCGCGAAGCTGGCGGTCTCTTCTTGCTTGACCTTCTTGTGCCCGAGCTGCGCGCCGAGCCGCTTGTACACGGTGTTCAGTCGCTTGGCATCGGTCGCGGTGAACGCCTCTCCATGCGAGACGCGCGCGATCTGAGCCAGTTGCGGTGGGTCGGGTGGCACGGGCACCGTGACCGTCCCGCTCTTGCGTTTCTCGGTGACCGTCCCGTGCGCGGTGCCGAGCACGACCGTGTAGATCGGGATGTGATCCGCGGCCGCCTGCTGAGCCGCCGTGATTGGATCGGAGCCCACGTCCGAGGCGCCGTCCGACAGCAGCACGATCGCGGCCGGGGGCTGCTTGGCACCCGGCCGCTTGCTGCTCGTCAACGTGCGCAGCGAGGTCCGGATCGCGTCGCCGATGGCGGTCCCACCGGTCACCTGCAACTGCGCGATGGCAGAGCGGACCAGCGAGCGATCGGTGGTCGGCGATTGCAGCACGGCGACCTTTGAGTTGAACTCGACCAACCCGACCTTCACCGAGCCGGGCACGGTGGCCAGGAAATCCGTGTCCGCGCGCTGCGCGGCGCGCAGGCGCGTGGGGGCAACGTCCGTCGCGGCCATCGAGCCGCTCGTGTCGTTGGCGAGCATGATCGAGGCGGTGTTGACCGGCACCGCCACGACGCGCTGCGGACGGGCGGCCGCGACGATCAACACCGCGAGCGCGAGCGCGAACACGAGCATCGGAGCGTGGCGCCGCCAGCGCGGCCGCCGAGGCGCCACCGATGCACCGAGCCGCGGGGCCGCGAACGCCTCCGCCGCCTTGGCTCGGCGACGCTGCTGGGAGACGTACCACCAGATCAGCACGGGGATCGCCACGAGGGCGACCAGCACGAGCGGGTGAAGAAGGGTCATGGGCCACCGGCGGGAGCGCTGGCCAGCTCGACGTGCACCGTGTGCTGCGACGCGCCTCGCTGTAGCTCGATGTCGACCCGGTCGCCCGGTTGCATGCCGTTGATCGCCGACTGGAGAATGGCCGGCGTCTCGATCGGCTGGGTGTCGAGTTGCGTGATCAGGTCGCCGGGCCTGATCCCGGCCTTGGCCGCCGGGCTCCCGGGTACCACCTTGGCGACCACCGCGCCGCGCACCGGGGCATTGGCCAGATCGACGCCCAGCCAGGCCGGCGCGGTGGCGGTGACGGCGGCGGGCTCCGGGGTCCGGTTCCCGTTCGAGCCCGAGGTCGCCGCATACGCCGCGGCCGCTCCGAGTACGACGAGGATCCCGACCAGCGCCGCCACACGGATCCGGCGCCGGCTGGGGGCGCGCAGGCTCCCCAGGCGCTGACGGAGCATCCGGATCGCTTGCCGCAGGCGGCTCCGCCGCGGCGGAGGAGCCGCAGGTTCCGTCTCCGCGGGCTCCTCGCCACGACCGCGTCGCGCGGCCAGATCCTCCGCGTGGGCGGAGGACTCGAGCTCCCAATCACCAGACCAAAGATGCCGAGGTGCGCTCATCTCCTTCGGGCAAGGTAGGAGGCGTTGATGAGATCTTCTTAAGAACGACGCCGCCGGCGCCGGTGGTGGTGCCCGCCGGATCCGATCTACAGGAGCTTTGCCAGGCGAATGTCGGGCGCATGAGCTGGATCCAGGAGTGCCTCGAGGGCCGGGTCATACGAGGGGAACGACAGGACACCGCCGTCGTGGAGGACCATCAGGAACCGGTCCATCCGGCGCAGGAAGGTTCGGTCGTGCGACACCGCCACCACCGTGCCCTCGAACCCGTCCAGCGCCTTCTCGAGCGCCTCCGAGGAATCGGTGTCCAGGTTGTCGGTTGGCTCGTCGAGCAGCAACAGGTTGTGACCCTCCAGCTCCAGGATGAGCACCTCCAAGCGGGCCTTCTCCCCTCCGCTCAGCACGTCGTACGGACGCCGGGCGGCGTCGGCCAGCCCGTAACGCGCCAGCGCGCCCATCGCGGCCTGCATCTCCCCGCGCCGCGCCAGCACGATGTCCAGGACGACGCGACCGGAGAAGTCGGCGCGGGACTGCAATTGAGTGAACAACCCGGCCGAGACCCGCGGGCCGGTCCGGAGCTCCCCGCTGTCGGCCGCCCTCCCGCCGGCCAGGACATGGAGCAGCGCGGTCTTGCCCGATCCGTTGGGCCCGATCACACCGAGGCGCTCGCCGAAGTGAATCTCCTCCGAGAACGGCGCCACCAGTCCCGAGATCCCCACCGAGCGCAGGTCCAGCACCAGCCGCGCCGAGTCGCTGCCACGGATCCGGACGGCGATCGCCTGATCGGCGATCGGTGACGGAGGCGGACCGCCGGCGCGGAACCGGCGCCAGCGGGATTCCATGGCATCCGCCCGCTTGGCCCAGTCGGGCGCATAGCGGGCGCGCTCCTTGAACGTCTTCATCAGGCGGAACAGCCGTCGCTCCTCCGCGTGCCAGCGCTTCACGGCGTCCCCCAGCCGCCGCTGGCGGTCCTCCCGTGCCTGGGCGTACGTGGCATATGACCCGCCATGCACCCACGCTCCGTTGCCCTCCAGGGTCACGATCGTCCCCACCGCGCCGGAGAGCACCTCGCGATCGTGCGAGATCATCAGGATCGTCTTCTTGGACGCCCGCACGCGACGCTCGAGGGCCAGCTTCGCCGGCACGTCGAGGAAGTTGTCGGGCTCGTCGAGCAGCAGGACATCGGCGTCGGAGGCGAACAGCACATCGAGCACGAGCTGCTTGCGCTCGCCGCCGGAAAGCGTCCGCGCCGGCCGATCGGCCACCTCGGCAAACGAGGCGTGGACGATCCGCCGGCAGGCCGCGTCCCACTGGCCCTCGAGCTCATAGCCCCCGAGCGCCGACCAGTCGGCGATCGCCTCTCCCAGCTTCATGCCCGCCGACTGGTCGCCCGCCTCGAGCCGGGCCTCGAGGGCCAGCATGCTCTCGCCGGCCTGCCGAACCGCTCGCGGCGCGAGTGACAGCAGCAGCTCTCTGACCGTCCGGTCGCCGTCGCGCACGCCGACGTCCTGGGACATGTAGCCCGGCAGACCGCCGACCGCGCAGTCGCCCTCGTCGGCGGTGAACTCGCCGACGAGGATCCGGAGCAGCGTGCTCTTGCCGACCCCGTTCGTGCCGACGAGACCCACGTGCTGCCCCGGCGAGATGCGGAACGACACCTCGGAGAACAGGAGGTCTCCGCCCGGATGGGCATACGCGAGGTTCGATACCGCGATGTGCGCCACCGCCCCATGTTCCCACGGTCGCTACCGACCGATGCATGTGATCGGGGCTGTCCCGGCGTTACTGAAGGAACACCTGGACGCCGGCGGCGTTCATCTGCTCCACGAAGGTCGGATAGGCGGCGATCGTGACGTCGGTGAACAGGAGCTCGTCGGTCCGGACCTTGAAGTGCTCCATCGAAGGCCCGCAGAGGTAGATCCGTGCCCCGAGGTCCGCTAGCTGGTGGAGCTTCGCGTGTGGCGGAGGGTGACCCGCCCGGTCCAGCCCACGGCGCGCGATCGCGCTGAATGGACGCTTCCAACCGGGCAGCCTCTCCGAGAACGATCGAGTGAGTACGCGCACCGCAGGTCCCTGGAAGTAGAGCGAGACCGGGCTGCCCGCCAGCGCGGCGGCGAGCGCGAACCCTAGCGGGGACAGCAGCTCCTCCAGCCCGGGGTTGGAGATCACGATCGCCCAGGCTGGCTGCTCGCGCAGTTTGGCCGCCTTACGCACCGCGTACTCACGGGCCCCGGCCGCCTCCTCGACGCCGACCAGCTCATGGCCGGTCGTCCGGCACCACGCGCGGACATCGCTGTCCACCGCCGGCCGGAGATCGGTCCGTACCCTGACCACCTCCCCCGGCGCGAGGTTCCGCATCGCGCACGCCACTTCGTAGAGAACCGCGGTGGATATCGAACGCCCACGCCCGTCCACCACCGACTCGCCAGGCCCGTCCGGCCGCGTCTCCCGATCGGAGCGATCCTCACGTGTCGTGTCGGTGAGCATCGGTTAGAAGCTTGAGTCCAGGCGTCCCGTCGCACATCGGGGGATGCCCGGATCGGACACTCGGTTAATACACACGAGTCACCCGCCGGCTTCCCTGAGCGCCTGTCTGACCTTCGCCGCCGTCAGCGCGCCGTGCGACGCCGGCAGACACGTCTGCACGATCTGCAGGACGGCGGGTGAGCGCACGTCGATGCCCTGCGCCCGGACCATCTCGACCGACAGGTCGCCTTGCGCGTCCGGGTCGGGGAACTGGCGCACACCGTGGCTGCGCATGCACCTGGCGAACGACAGCGCGTCCGCGAGCCGGGTGCGCTGCTGCTGGACGGTTTCTCGCGACCCGCCCCACACCGGGAGCAGGTGACCGCAGGCACCCTGCTCGACCGCCCGGACCCGCGACACGCTGTAGCCGAGTTGCTGCAGCGTCGACTTGTCGAACCTTCCACCGGGGCCGGGGTCGGGCCAGCCCGAGAACCCGTGGGAGCGCATGCATCGGGCAAACGCGAGCGCTCCGGTCTGCGCCGTCGTGGTGGCGGGCGCTGTCGACGAATGTCCGCCGCCACCACCACAGCCGGCCACGAGCAGCGCGAGCCCGGCAATCACGACGACGGAGCTTGATAGGAGTGGACGGAGTGGACGGCGCCAAGGCATGAGCTCGGTTCCTTTCAATTGAGAGCGGGGAAGGCCACCCTGACGGCGAGGCCGCCGCTGGTGTTGGCCTGGGCGGTGACCGTGGCGTCGTGGGCGTTGGCGATCGCCTGCACGAGCGCGAGGCCCAGGCCGACACCGTCGACGGACGGGCCTCCGTGAGACGTGAGTCGCTGGAACGGCTGGAAGAGACGCCGGACTTCGCCGGCCGGGATCATCGGTCCGCTGTTCGAGACCCCGAAGATCGCGCGTCCGCCGGCGGTGTGCGTGACGACGTCGAACCGCCCACCGGGGAGGTTGTGACGGACGGCGTTCGCGATCAGGTTCGCTACGAGGCGCTCGACCAGCGACGGGTCGCCGGTGGTGCGAGCCGGGTCGAGCGTCGCGCCGCTTCTGAGTCCGCGATGACCTCGCGCTCGGGCTCGCACGACGTCGGCGGCGATCGCGGCGAGGTCGAGGGGCTCCCGCCGCAGATGTCCGTATTCGCTCCGGCAGAGCATCAGCAGCGCCTCGAGCAACCGTGCTTGGCGCTCGCAGGCGGCGGCGACCTGCTCGCCCATCTCCCGCAGGGCGGCCGTGTCTGCGTTCGGGTCAGACAGCGTGGCCTCGGCCAGTGCGAGCTGAAGGGTGATCTCGCCGCGCAGTTCGTGAGCGGCGAAGGCGAGGAAAGGTTGTGGTGCTTGGACCGGGTTCACGCGCCTAGCTCATCAGGGCAACCTGAGCGGATCGAGGCGGTGGCTGAGAGGTTGCTGAGAGCTTGGTGAGAGCGGACTAGCGGCCGCCTGAGTCGAAGCGCAGCGTCACGAGCGCTCCGCCGCCGTCGGCGTTGGCGACTGTGACGCTGCCGCCGTGGTCTTCGACGGTCTGCTTGACGATCGCGAGCCCCAGCCCCGAGCCGGGGAGGGCGCGAGCCGCAGGGGCGCGGTAGAAGCGGTCGAAGACGTGCGGGAGGTCAGCCTCGGCGATGCCGGGTCCGTGGTCGCGCACGGTCAGCCGCCCGTCGTCGAGTCCGATCTCGACGGCGCCGCCGCGCGGGCTCCACTTGATCGCGTTGTCGAGGACGTTGTCGACGGCGCGCTCGAGCCGCGACCCGGCGCCGACCACCCGGTAGGGCTCGAGCCGGCTCTCGAAGCGCAGCTCCGACGCCCGGTGCTGTGCCCGCTCGACCGCGTTCGCCACGAGCTCATCGAGCGCGAGCGGCTCACGAGCGTCGACCGACCTACCGTCCCGGGCAGCCACGATGAGATCGCCGACCAGTGCCGACAGTCTCTCCATCGCCCGGACCGCGGCACCGAGCACGCGCTGGCGCTGCTGCACCGGCAGGTCCGGCCGCGCCAGCAGCTCGAGGTTCGCGCGGTGGGCGGTGAGCGGGGTGCGCAGCTCGTGCGAGGCGTCGGCGATCAGCTGTTGCTGAGCTTGTTGGGACTCGGCCAGGGTCGCCAGCATCGCGTTGAAGTCGACCGCCAGGCTGGCCAGCTCATCCCGGCCACTCACGGGGATCCGCCGGGTGAGGTCACGCGTCGCGGTCACCTCGCGCACGGTCCCGGCCAGCGCACGCACCGGGCGCAGCACCGCATTGGCGGCCAATCGTCCGAGCAGGGCCGCCACGAGCGCCCCACCGAGGGTCAGGGCGAGCAGCAGCCAGCGGACGCGGCCGATCGTCGCATTCGCCTCGGTCAGCGGGCGTGCCGTGCGTACAAGCCCGTCACGCGTGGATGAGAGCGACATCGTGTACAGCCGCATCGCGACACCCCGGTAACGGACGTCTCGAAAGTAAGGCGGTGCCAAGCCCTGTGCCACCGACGAGTCGAGACCGACCAAGGGTACGAACCCGTTGGGCCTGAACTGCTCGAGAGGGGTTTTCGGTCTGAGCGTTGCCGCCGCCACGAGCTGCCCGTTTGTCGCGGCGCCGACGCTCGGGATGAGCTGGGAATAGCCGGTGCCGTCGCTGCTGAGACTGGGCTCGTCCGTGGGCGGCGCACCGCCGGCCCGGAGCTTGGCGAGCGCCTTGGCCTTCCGGGACGGGGCCTTCACCGCCTGCGCCGCGTTCCCGATGTCCCACTTGGAGGCGACGGCCTGGGCGGACTGAAACAAGGAGGCGTCGATCTGGTCGTGCAAATTCGAGCGCACCGAGTAATAGATCACCAGCGACGCGATCGCGAGCGCGACGAATACCGCACCGCCCCCGGCAACCGTCAACCGGCGACGAAGGCTCACGGCTCTCGCAGCGCGTAGCCGACCCCGCGCACCGTGTGGATCAGGCGCGGCTCGCCACCCGCCTCGGTCTTGCGCCGCACGTAGCTGATGTACACCTCGAGCGGATTCGACGTGGGCCCGAAGTCGTAGTTCCAGATCCGCTCCACGATCAGCTCCCGCGTCAGGACCTGGCGCGGATTGCGCAGGAACAGCTCGAGCAGCGCGTACTCGGTCCGCGTCAACTCGAGCCTGCGCCCACCGCGGGACGCCTCTCGCGTCTGCCGGTCGAGTGAGAGCCCAGCGAACCAGAGGGGCGAATCCTCGCCGGCCGGACGCGTCCGCCGAAGCAGCGCCCGCACGCGCGCCAGCAACTCCCCCAACCCGAACGGCTTCACGAGGTAATCGTCGGCGCCGAGGTCCAGCCCACGGATCGTGTCTTCTTCGGAGTCGCGCGCGGTCAGAATCAAGATCGGCGTCCGGTTTCCCGAGGCGCGCAGTCGCCGGCACACGTCGAAGCCGTCCAGGTTCGGCATCAGCACATCGAGCACGACCGCATCGAATTCCGTCTGTCCGAGCCGCTTCAACGCCGCGAGGCCGTCGGTCGCGGTCGCCACCCGGTGGCCGTCCAGTTCGAGCGCCGTCTCCACCGCCTCGCGCACGTCCGGATCGTCGTCGACCACCAGGACGCGGCCGCCCCGGCCCTCCGCCGTCTCCATCAGCGTTGCTTCACCGTTGACGTAGACACCTCGGTCTCCCGGAGGAGGATCCATCGGCAAAGCCTAAGCGCGGGCGGAGGTATGTCACGACACGGCCACGGTCGGCGCCATGGCACAAGTGGAGCACTGCAACATGAGCGGGCCGCCCCGGAAGCTGAGAGCTTGCTTAAGGCTTCCTGAGATGGCCGGCCGGAGCACATGGTTAGGATGGCGCGTCATGCCCAGCAAGTACGGCGTCTTCGACCACATCGAGAACATCCCCGGAACCCCGACGAGCCAGCTGTTCAAGGATCGCCTCGAGCTGATTCGGATGGCTGACCAGGCGGGCTTCTACGGCTATCACTTCGCCGAGCATCACGGCAGCGACCTCTGCATGGCGCCGAGCCAGGAGCTGTTCATCGCCGCCGCCTCGCAGGTGACCAGCGACATCCGGTTCGGGCCGATGGTCAAGCTGCTCCCCATGCACCACCCGGTGCGCATCATCGAGGACATGTGCGTGCTCGACCAGCTGACCGACGGCCGCCTCGAGTTCGGCGTCGGCCGCGGACCGGTCCCGATCGAGCACTACTGGTTCAGCCACGACTGGTCTGAGGCTCGGGAGCGCTTCGCCGACGCGCTGGCCATCGTCGCGGAGGCGCTCGAGACCGGAGAGATCTCGTCCGAGGGCAGCCGCTTCTTCGACTTCCCGACGATGCCGATGGCGACCCGGCCCTTCCAGGAGAGCATCCCTTTCTGGTATCCGGGCAGCCCGCAGATCGCCGGCCGCTACGGCATGAGCCTGATGTGGCCGGGCAAGATCAATCCCGAGGCCTACGAGCAGTACCTCCAGTCCTGGGACGAGCACGAGAACTCCGACATCCGCCTCGACGGGCCGAACGGCAAGCCGCGGGTCGGCTACAGCATGCTGCTGGCGATCGCGCCGCGTGAGGATGAGGCACTCGACATCGCTCGCCGCGGCATGGAGGGCCTCGTGCGCCGAACCCAGAACGCGCATCGCTTCGACCACCTCGTCGCCTCCGAAGAGGAGTGCTATGCCGCCCAGGGCCCACTGCGCGCGATCCACGCGAACATGGACCTCGCCGTCCAGTTCGGCGCCGGCACTCCAAGTCAGATCGCCGAGCGCGTCGCCATGCTCCTGGACGACGGCATGGCCGACTACATCTGCTTCATGTTCCCGACCGGGGACATGCGCTACGACGAGGCGAGGCGCACGCTCGAGCTGTTCGTGACCGAGGTCATGCCACAGCTCGAGCCGTCGACCGCGGCGCCGCCCAGTGGTCGCTGAAGCAGAGCGTCAGCGCTCGACGAACCGCTGGCCGGCGTCGATGTCGTACGTCGGCTTACCTCGGCGCCCTCTCAGCTCGACAGGCTTGCCATGTGGGAATCCATCGGACCGAGCGGCCGCGGCATGTCCATGATCTCCATGCGCAACGCCATCACCGCCGCGTCGTAGATCCCCGAGAAGCTCGGGAACGGCTGGATCGTGTCGCTCAGCACGTCGAGCGGGATGTGGGCACGGATCGCGAGCGTCGCCTGCTGGAGCCACTCGCCGGCTTCGGGCCCGAGCGCGTAGGCGCCGGTCAGCCGCTCACCGTCGGAGAGCAGCGTGAGGAACCCGTTGGATTGCGCATACGCGTGCGTGTACGTCGCGATCTTCGGGACCTCGGAGACGAGTGCGGTCCCGCTGTACTCAGCTTCCGCCGCGCCCACCGCCGCGGCTTGCGGATCGGTGTAGGTGACGCGTGGCACGGCTTCGTAGTTCGCCGGGCGCACCTCGCCCGCGATGTTCGCCGCGACGATGTCACCCTCGTACTCGCCGACGTGCGTGAGCGGCCAGATACCGGTGACGTCACCGATCGCCCACAGGCGCTCACCCGCGCGCATGTGCTCGTCAACGCGAATCCCGTGTGGCTCGGGCTCGATGCCCACCGTCTCGAGGCCGATCCCCTCGACCCGCGGCCTGCGCCCGGTGGCCACGAGCAGGCGATCGCCCCGCAGCTTGCTGCCGTCGTCGAGCACCAGCACGTACTCGTCGCCTTCTTTGAGGGCGCCGGTCACGCGCAGGCCGAGCGTCAGCTCGAGTCCGTCCCGCCGCAGAGCCTCGCTGAGCCCCTCGCCCAGCGGAGCGGCCTCACGCGGAAGCACCCGGTCGGCGCCCTCGACGATCATCGCCTCGCCTCCGAGCCGCCGCACGACCTGGGCGAGCTCGACGCCCGCCGGCCCACCCCCCAGCACGAGCAGGCGCCGGGGAACGGCCTTCATGCCCGTCGCCTCGCGAGTGCCCCACACGCCCTCGAGCTCGCGCAGTCCCGGGATCGGCGGGACGATCGGGTCGGCACCGGTGGCCACCACGACGTGCTCGGCCGTGTGCCGGACGCCCTCGACCTCGACCGCGCCGACCCCCGCGAGCCGGCCGGCACCGCGCAGCAGCTCGATGTGATGGTCCGCCAGCCAGCGCTCCTGGCCAGCGTCGGAGTAGTTGGACACCATGAAGTCCCGCCAGGCGAGCGCGGCCGGGACGTCGACCTCGGCCCGGGCCTCCACCTCGACAGCGCCGTGCACCGCCTCGCCGGGGCGCAGCAGCGACTTCGACGGGATGCAGGCCCAGTAGGAGCACTCGCCGCCGACCAGCTCTCGCTCGACGAGCGCGACGCGCAGCCCGCGCGCGGACAGCGCCGCAGCGCAGTGCTCGCCGGGCGCCCCGCCGCCGAGGACGATCACGTCGTAGTCAGGGCTCGAGCTCATCGTTACCTCCGTCGCTTGACGTCACACCGGACAGGCTCCCGATTCGGCGCAGCCGGTCGCGCCCGTGGATGCCCTGGTCGACGCCCTGGTCTGGATCGCTGTCCGGCTCGGCCGCCCCGGACGCCGCGGGCGGTCAGTAGCCGAGCGGCCGATCGACATCGTCGTAGATACGCGCACTGGCGAGCTTCCCGGTGCTGCCGCGCACGTACACGGCCAGGCCGGCGGCGGGAGGCAGAAGCTCGGCACGTCCCCAGCGGACGACGTTGTACTCGAGGGCGCACGCGCGCCCGTCGTCGGTAAGCGTGCAGAGCTCGAGGGGAATGCCGCCGCCGCCCGAGAAGAACCGCCCGTAGAGGGCGAGGAGCTCCTGGCGGCCGTGGTGCACGTAGCGCCCGCCGGCGGGTTCGCGAACGTAGGCATCCGGCTCGAAGGCCGCCACCGCCGCCTCGACGTCGCCGGCGGCCAGCGCGCGCTGGTACTCGCCGATGATGTCGGGCTCGTGGAGGCCGGCGTCCCGTTGCAGGAGCGGTGGGCGGTGGGCGTGCCGGCCGGTCAGCGGCCACATTCCGTAGTAGACGCGCAGCTCGATGATGCGCCCGTCGTCGCGGCGGTCGGCCGCTACGGCAACCGGCAGCTCGATGCGCCCGGCGTCGCCGTCCAGGGTCAGGACGATCTCCTCAATCCCGCGGCGGGGGGTGATGATCCGCTCTATTTCGCCCCACGCCACGTTCTGCGACGTCAGCCAGGCGTTGGTCTCGGTCACGAACCGCTCGAATCCGGCACGGCCCTTGACGCGGCCACGGACCGGGTGATGGAGCTCGGGCTCGCCGGCGAACGACCCGACGAGCGCATCGATCTCGCCCGAGCGTATCCCGTCGAAGTACGGCACAGGTGCAGCCGCGCGGGTGTCGGCGGCCTGGTCGCGAATCCGCTCCAGCGCCGCGGCCGAGAACAGATCCGGATACCAAGGCATCACGCGAACCCTCTCACAGCTGTGTTTGCGGGGCGGCGGAATGGCCTGGTCCAGGGTTCCGACCAGGGACTCCACGGGCGCGAGCCCGACCAGAACGCGGGAGTCTCGCCTTGACAGCGATCAACGGAGGACGACATGGCCGGCACCGACATGACCAGCCAACCGACAAGCCCGGCGCCGAGCGGCCTCGGCGTGGATATGGGGCTCGAGGTCGTGACGATTCCCGTCTCGGATGTCGACCGAGCCAAGCGCTTCTACCAAGGGCTGGGCTGGCGGCTCGACGCCGACATCACTCGGGGCGAGGGCTTTCGGGTGGTGCAGTTCACCCCGCCACACTCGCAATGCTCGATCCACTTCGGGATCGGCCTCACCGCCTCTCCGCCCGGAGCGGTCGACCGGATGATCCTCGCCGTCAAGGACATCGACGCCGCCCGCGACGATCTCGTCCGCCGCGGTGTCGAGGTCACCGACGTGGAGGACACGCGTCCGCCAGGGGCCGACGGACGCTCGTATTTTGAGTACGCGCCGTTCAAGGATCCCGACGGCAACGGCTGGCTGCTCCAGGAGATCACGACCCGCCTGCCTGACCGGGAGTGGGACGACGAGATCGACGTTGGCTCGCTGGCCGAGCTGCTCCACGAAACGTCGATTCACCACGGCGACTTCGAGGCGGTGGCCCCGCCGCACAACTGGTGGGACTGGTACGCGGCGTATGCCAGCGCCCGGGAGAGTGGAAGCACCCCCGCCGAAGCCGACGCGGCCGCCGACCGCTACATGGCCGAGGTCAAGGACGTCGTCGTCCATCGCTAACGGGTGACTACCGGCTCGCTGAGGGCGAGCTGGGACTCGGCGCTCGGCAGCGCGTCGCCAAGCCCGCGGCGCGAGCGAATCCCGAGCTTGGTGAACACCTTGCGCAGATGCCACTCGACGGTCCGTGGGCTGAGGAACAGTCGCGCGCCGATCTCCGGGTTGGACAGCCCGTCCCGGGCCAGCTGCGCGATCTCGCGCTCCCGCGTGGTGAGATCGTCGCGTGCCTCGACCGTTCGCCTGCGAACTTTCTCGCCGGTGGCCAGCAGCTCGTTACATGCGCGCTCGGCGAACGCTTCCATCCCGATCGCGACGAACTGGTCGTGTGCCGTGCGCAGCTGGGCGCGCGCGTCGATCCGGCGATGCTCACGGCGCAACCACTCGCCGTACAGCAGGTGCGCTCGCGCGAGCTCAGGCACAAGACGCGTGCGCCGAAGCCGCTCGATCGCCTCGGCATAGGAGCACTCGGCGGTGTGGCCTTCGCTCAGCAGCGCCCGCGCGCGGGCCTCGATGCCCAGACCCCAGTCGCTTTCGGCGGCCGAGGTTGCCCGCGCGAGTCGTTCAAGGCCGGCCTCCGCTCGCGCGATCTCATCGGTGCGCACCGCGGCCTCGATCACCTCGCTGAGCGCCCACGACGAGACGAACAGCTCTGGCGCGTCGTCGCTCGCCGCCTGGGCCGCGGTCAGCGCCTCCTGATAGCGCCCGAGGCCGTTGAGGAGAACGGAGCGTGCCCAGTTCGCGTACTGAACGGCGGCTCCCTGGCCGCCGGCTCTCGCAGCTTCGGTTGTGCCGTCGATCAGCGTGACGGCGTCTGTCTCGCGACCCTGTAGCCCAGCCAGCACGAGCGCGCCGTAGGGCGCGACATGCCCCCTGGTGGCGTACGTGACGCGATCGGCCTCCGCGACCAGTGAGCGGGCCCCTGCCCAGTCTCCGCCCAGCGCGGCGGCCTGCGCCAGAACGTTGACGCTGACCGGCAGGACCGTCAGCGCTCCCGATTCGCGCGCCAGCCGCGCCGCGCGCGTGGCAACCGCGCGACAGCTCTCGTAGTCCCACACCATCATGGCGGCCGCGGCGGCCAGCCAGCCCCAGCGGACCACCTCCTCGACTGACGCCTCGTCGCCGGCGAATCCAGCAGCCGCGCGGGCCAGAACCGGCGCGGCGGCGGATCGGCCGTCGGTGAACGCCAGCGAGAATCCGTCCAGCAACAGGTCTGACGCACGCGGCCGGCCGGCCGGCCTTGGCGCATTCAGCGCCTCGCGCGAGACCTGATGCAGGCTGCCGGTGCTCGCGAGCCGCCCGGCGAACAGGGCCGCGCTCCAGGCGTCGAGATACGTGTCGCGAGCGAGCCTCCGATCGAGCCGATCGAGCGTCTTTGCCGCCCTCAGGAGCAACCCGGGCGCGTCGCTCCCGCGGCTCTCGGAGTACGCGGCCTCGGCGCGCAGGCGCTCCAGTCGGCCGCGCTGCCGTTCGTCGAGCGAGTCGATGTCCGCCGTCGCCATCAGGCCCCGGGCCGCCTCGATGTCGGCCGCCGACAGGCTCGCCTCGGCGGCGGCCAGTGCCCGGTCAGCCCGCCGGGCCGGATCGCCGGTCAGCGCGAGCGAGCGCTGCAGGAACGCGGCGGCAGCGGGAAACCCGCCGCGTGACCGGGCACGGCCGGCCCAGGCCTCGAGCTCCCGCGCGACCGCCTCGTCTGGGCTGGCGGCGGCCGCCGCCAGATGCCACGCCCGGCGGTCTGGATCGAGTTCGGGGTCGGTCGACTCGGCCAAGGCCAGGTGCACCGCTCGCTGTTCGCTCACCGCCGCTTCGCGGTACACCGCTGAGCGCACCATCGGATCGCGGAATGTGACGCGGTCCCCGATGGTCAGCAGGTCGTGCGCCTGCGCTGCTTCCAGAGCGGCCGGCCCGACCCCGAGGCGATCCGCTGCGCGCCAGAGCAGGAGTGGATCCCCGACCGGCTCCGCCGCTGCCGCCACCAGGAGAAGCCGGGCGTCCGCAGGCAGAGAAGCGAATCGTCGCAGGAAGCCGGCGTCGATCCGTCCCTGCCCCCGTGGCGCCGTCAGCAGGCCGAACCCGCCGGCCGGCTGCGTCACGGTCAATCCTCGCGGCAGTTCGACCAACGCACGTGGATTGCCGCGCGCCTCCGCGATCACGCGATCGCGTACGCGCGCGTCGAGCATGACCCTCGCCGCGCAGGCCAGCAGGGCACGAGCATCGCCGTCGCGTAGACCGGGTACCTCGAGGTCAGGCACCCGGCGAAGCTCCTCGCCCGGCGCGCGCGTGGCGAACACGATCCCAACCGGCTTCGACGGAAGGTGCCGAGCCACGAAGGCCAGCGTGAGCACCGTCGCCCGATCCAGCCAGTGAGCATCATCCACCACCCACAACGCCGGTCGCCTCTCGGCAGCAGCTGACAGCAAGCTCAACACGCCCAACCCAACGAGAAAGCGGCCGGGCGGCGGGCCGGCGCTGGTACCGAACACGACCTCGAGGGCATTGCGCTGCGGCCCCGGAAGCCGGCCCAGTCGATCGAGGAGCGGAGCGCACAGCTGATGCAGGCCGGCGTAGTCCAACGCCATGTCCGACTCGACGCCCGCCGCGCGGACGACCGTGAGCCTCGACGCCGACTCGACCACGTAGTCGAGCAGCGCCGTCTTCCCGATCCCCGGCCCGCCCCACAGAACGAGCGACCTGCTCTCACCCCGGTGGATGTCCGCCACGAGCGCATCGAGCATGGCGCACTCGTCGGCTCGCCCCAGCAGGCCGATGTTCCCCCCCGGTGCAGGGAAACGGCTTCCCATCGGAATGTCTCATCGTAGATGCCGTGAGCCCGGGAATGTCGATTTATCCGGTGAACATTGACCCGGCCCTGCCGAGGGCTAACGTGGGGTCGGTGCCGGAGTGGGACGCGGAGATCGAGGTCGACGAGGTGCTGGCAGGACAGCTGATCCGCGCGAGCTATCCGGAGCTCGAGGCCGAGCCTCTGCGGGTGCCCGGGTGCTCGCCTTGTTCCTCAGCGCAACGTTGGCCGCGTACGCACGGGAACGGTGCATCCCGGCACTCGAGGCGGAGGCGCTCAGCGGCCTAGAGCGCACGCTCACCGATTAGACGATCACGGCACTGATTGGCCGACGATCGCAGCGGTCGCCGACGACCTGCGACGCGCGTGACTGCGTCAAAGGACACAGAGGTTCAGTGTCAGCTGCCGTAGGCGCAGTGATCTTGCGGCGGGAGAGTGTCTCCGACAGCCGGGATGGCCACACCAGGCCAACCGGGAACATCGCCGCCAACGCGGCCCGCCCAGGGAGAAACGCACATGTCACCGCAGCTGCGCGACCGGATCAGCCGCACTGTCGGGGTTCGCATCGGCCTCACGGTCGCTGCGGTCAGCCTTGCCGCCGCGGCCACAACCGCCGGGACGCTCGATGCCACGCACGCAGACGCGCGTCCCGTCCACTCCAGCGTCCGTGTCCTGCCACGACAGGTGTCCTCAGAGATCCAAGCGCTCCAGGCGAAGGGCTATGTCCCGTACCAGTGCACGGTCACCGGCACGCTGATGCGTGACGCCCGGGGCAACTCCGTGAGCATCGACTGGTAGCGCCCCACGGCGGCCTCCGAGCGCAGCGACCACAGGGAGCTCCGATGAGAATCTCGCGATTCTGGACGATCATTCGTCACCGTTCAGCCCGGCGCGTGCTTGCGACGTTGCCGGTGGCAATGCTCGCGGCGTGTGGTGGCGGCCACACCGCGCCGACAACGGTCCGGACAGGCGGCCAGCCGTCCACCGCCATCACGCGCCGGCCGGCCGCCGACATCCGAGCCCGTCTCCTCACCGGCAACGAGCTCGGTGGATTCACGTCCGACGGCGTGACCATCTACCCGTCCGCGCGCAGCTGGCTTTCGGCCGACCAGCTTCCGCGACCGCTGGCCGCGGCCGAGAAGGCGATGTTGCGGCATGCCGGCTTTCGAGAGGCAGCCCGTGAGGACCTCATCAACGGTGGCAATACCGGCGGACTGTCCGTGGTGGAGCAGTTCCGCACGCCGCAAGCGGCGCGGACGGCGCTCGCCTTCTACGTCATGCTCATCAAGCAGGGCGAGACCGGGACGTTCAAGCCGTTCAGCGTCCGCGGAATACCGCAGGCGCAGGGCCTCACAGACGTCAACAACTCCGGCGTGAACATCGCTTTCAGTGACGGCCCTTGCTACTACCTCGTCGGCGAGATGGCCGGCGGACCAACCGCGGTCGCCGAACTGAACGCCGCAGCGCTGCGTCTGTATCGCCGCGTGCATCGGTAGTCGCGCCACCCGGACCCGCCGGCCCACGACGCCACGTATCAGTCCGCCGCCCTCAGCCTCTGAATAGGCAGTCGACGCGCGCCGACTCGTTACATCTGCGACAGAAATGGGGGGCTCATGGCCTTCAACAACCTCGGGACGCCGACCTGGCTCGCGCCGGGCAAGTCCATCTTCTGGTGGTACACCTTCGGAGACAACCGTGGCGCGCAATACGCCATGGCCAACTGCAAATCACCCGATGGCGACATGCAGACCCTGCAACAGGGAGATGAGTTGCAGGACAACGGCAGCGTCAAGTACTTCGTCTCGTTCACCAACAACGGCCCGGAGCCATGCTTCCACAACCTGAACGGCGGAGGACTGACATGAGCAAGCTCACTGTGATCACGGACACGGACGGGAACATCGTCGCGATCGGGCACGGTCACCTCGGCGAGAGCGGGGCGCCAGGCAACGGCGGGCCGGCCGCAGGACTCCGCGCTGGCCGCGATCAGCGCCTTCATGAGATCGAGGTGGAGCAACCGCTCGACGAGACGAGCACGTGGTCGGACCTCCACGACGCGGCTCAGGCCTGCATCTCGAAGTAGTGACTTCGGAGGACCGGGGCAAACGGATTTGCCCCTCCTCTCGGTGCGCGTTCGGCCGACACCCTACCTGCGCGGATAGCGGCGCGCGAACTGCGTGAAGACGCTCGCCGCGGGCTTGCGAGCGAACCCGTACTGCAACAGCCCGTAGTGATAGAAGAAGGCCGGATCGGGACTCACATAGCCCGGCTGATAGTCGCGCAGGTTGAACCAGAAGGCGGCCTGCACGAACGGCATCTGGAGGATGTCGGTATACGCCGCCCTCAGGTAGTCCGCCTGGGTCGCGAAAGCGGGATACAACGCATCGCGAGCGGTGGCGTTGCCTGGCCATCCGAACTCGGTCAACCACAGCGGCATGTCCGAGTAGCCGTCGTTGGCGAATTCCTGCTCGTAGGCCGCGAGCTCCTCGGGCCATGACATCTGGCAATAGCCTGAGTACACGGGTTGGCAACCCTGAGCGGGGTACGGTCCGCGGCCGCCCGGGGCATTGGGGATGCCCCCGACGTAGTCGTAGTCGATTGCCGACGGACCCCAGTTGAGCGACGGCGGACCCGTGTTTCGTGACGGGAAGCGATAGGCATGTAGCCCGATCCCGTCGAACGCCCGGGCACCGTGCAGATCGGTCAGCACCGCGTGCACGAACGGCAGCACCGCCCAGCCATCCTGCGGCCGGGTTGAAAAGCTGATCGGTCCGCCGAACAGCAGCTTGAGGTGCGTGTGGTAGCTGGCGTTGACCTGCTGGAACACCTGGTACTGGGTCAGCAGCAGGCTCGCGTACTGCTGCGGATTGGGTCGCGGACGCCAGTACGCCGCGTTATTGGGCTCCAGCCAGCTTTCCCAATACTGAACGACATTGCGGTAGCGCAGGAGCTCGGCGCGTAGGAACGCACTGTAGGCGCGCAGCCCAGTGCGCGTGGTCGGGGGACAGCCGATGAAGCTGGACGGCCGCGGCGAGGACGAGCATGAGCCCGGGCTGCCGCCCAGGCTGATCAGGACGCCCATATGCAGCGCCTTCGCCTGTTTGACCTCGTAGTCCAGAACGCCCCAGTCGGCCTGGCCGCTCCGGCTGAAGTGCACGCTCGCATTGGTGAAGTGGACCCACCGAGCGCCCATTCGGGCGGCCGTCGGCATGTCCCGCTTGAAGTTCGCCTGGCTCGAGTCGTACGTGAGCGTGTTGATGCCGAAGATCGACGGGCTCGGCAACCCGCCAGCGTGCCGGAGCGCCGTGAACCTCGCGGCAACCGTCTGGCCCGTCGCGCCCTTCGCCGCGAACGCGACGCCGGCGAGCGCCATGCTCAGCGCCGGAACGATTGCCGCGATCACGCACGGCCAACGTCTCAATCGGAGATGCACACCGATCTCCTTCCCCGCATCGATGCTCCCCACTCAACCCGGCGCGTTCGGCCGCGCCGACCCGCGAGCCGGACCCACCGCCAGCTGACGCACGTGTGAGTACCGGCAGCCCCAGCGGGTAGGAGCCGGGCATGGGACTTATCGCCTACCTGGTCATTCTCTTCTTCGTCGGCCTGTTCGTCGGTGCTCTCGCGCGCCTGCTGCTGCCAGGGCCTGACCCCATGGGGCTCGGCATGACCGCTCTCGTCGGCATCTGCGGGACGTTCAGCGCGGGACTCTTCTCGTGGTACGTGCTGCATCGCCACGGCGGCGGACTTCTGCTGTCTGTCGTGTTCTCCATGCTCGTGGTCTGGATCTACCGTCATTCCCGCCGGGGGACCTACGGCAGTCAGGATGTAGGGCGCCGTAGACGACCGTTCTAGGCACGACCTCGGGCATTTGAAGCGGCCTTGGTTCGGTGCCTTCAGCTTGATCGAATCGCCGAGGTGGAGAGACTCGGGCACTCGGTTGGTCGGAGTAAGCGTCCGACGTCACCGACGCTTCTGGTCGACTCTGCATTCCATGCGCCCGAGGAGCGGCGGCGCGTGTCGACTGCTGAGTCCGCAACACTAGGGGCATGAGCTCCGCGTCGGACGCCCCCGCGGCTCCGCATCCACGGGTCCGCCGTCGACTCTCGGCGAGAAGTGCGGCTCGCGGCGTGCGGCGATTCTGGCGCCTCGCGCTCGACGCAAACATCACCGGCCTGGCGGCCATGGTCGCGTACAACGTGTTGCTGGCAGTGGTCCCTGTCGCGCTACTCGGCCTGTTCATCGCCGGGCAGGTGCTGTCGAGCCCCGATGTGCAGCACGGCGTGCTGCACGATCTGCGAGAGGTGTTTCCCGGCACGGCTGAGCGAACACTGACCTCGCTGCTGGACGAGATCACCGACTCGACCACCAGGACCGGAGTGTTCGCGCTGATCGCCTGCCTGTGGTTGGGTTCGTCGTTCTGGGGCTCGCTCGATACCGCGTTCAGCCGGATCTACCGCTGCCGGAGCCGCACGTGGTTCGAGCAGAAGCGATTCGGCCTGGCGATGGTGGTCGTCGTGCTCGTATTCATGGTCGCGACCGTCGCTGTGCCCACAGCTCAGAGCATCCTCAAGTCGGGCGAGTCCGCGCTGCCGTTCGATCTGGCTCGGGTCACGGAGTTCGTCTACGCGATTTCGCTGGCGGTCGGCTTGCTGGTCCTGTTCGGATGTCTCGCGTTGATCTACTCGCGTGTACCGAACCGGCCTGTGCCCTGGCATGCCGTCTGGCCGGGTGCGCTTGGCGCAACGATTGCGATCGGGATCGTGGACTATGCGTTTCCGGTGTACCTCTCGAACATCTCGACGATCGCCCGGTTCGGGACGACGATCGTCTTCGTCGTGATCACGCTCGCCTGGTTCTACGCGCTCGCGCTGATCCTTCTCGGTGGCGCGGTTATCAACGCCCTGCGCTTCGAGACGGAGTGAGCATCCAGGCTGGGGCGACGACACGTTCGATGGCGGCTGCTCGCTGAGCTGCTGCGCGAGCGGCATTTGGGCTTGAGAGCGGGACCGGTGCGG
>CAWEQG010000010.1:0-689931 GCA_963811135.1 uncultured Solirubrobacterales bacterium
AGACGGCGCTCTCCCAGCTGAGCTAATCGCCCTGGGACGGATAAATGTACCTCGGTGCCGAGAGCCGGGGTAGACTCGCCGCCGAGATGAGGTGGAGGGTCGCGGCGCTGATCGCGCTCGCCGGGATCGTCGCGGTGCCGGCGTCGTCGGGTGCCGCGCAGGTCGGCCATGCGGCGATGCTCAGCGTCTCGGTCAAGCCCGGCACGGGATCCGCCCGGACCCGGTTCGTGGTCGGCTTCCGGGCGGCTCTGAGCACCGGGCCGTCGCTCCACAACGTCTACCGGGTCTCCGCCACCGGCCCGAGCCACGGCGGGTGTCAGTCGAGCGGCGCGGTTCCGGTGCCGCCCACGAAGGCTGGCTCGGTCGTGCGCGTCGCGCTCGCGCCGAGCCGCTCGGCGGGTTGGTGCGCCGGCACGTACCGCGGCGAGGTCTGGGACATCATCAGCGAGCCCTGCCCGGTCGGCAGGGCCTGCCCGGTGATCCTGCCGCGGCCCCAGGTGGTCGGAAAGTTCACCTTCCGCGTGGCGCGCGGCTGATCCCGCCGCTTGCCGTTGACATGGCCGTCCCCGCGGCGCGGCATAACGTGGCCGCGCGCGTAGCGTAAATACGCGCGGGCGACCACTAGCATCCGAGGCGACATGGAGCTCGAGCTTCCCGACGGCAAGGTCCTGACGCTGCCCGACGGCGCCACCGGTGCCGACGCGGCCGCGGCGATCGGCCCCGGGCTGGCGCGGGCCGCGCTGGCGGTCAAGGTGGACGGCGACCTGCGCGATCTGGCGCGCTCGCTGCCGCAGAACGGCGGCGACGGGCCGGCCAGGCTCGAGATCATCACCGACAAGAGCGGCGAGGAGGCTCTCAGCCTGATCCGCCACGACGCGGCGCACGTGCTGGCGGCGGCGGTGATGGAGTTGTACCCCGGGGTGAAGATCTCGATCGGCCCCCCGATCGAGAACGGCTTCTACTACGACTTCGACTTTCCCGACGGTGTGTCGCTTTCTGAGGCCGAATTCGAGCAGATCGAGGCCAAGATGCGTGAGCACATCGCCGCCGACGAGCAGTTCGTTCGCGAGGACGTGCCGGCGAGCGAGGCCCTCGACCGTTTCCTGCGGGAGGGGCAGGACTACAAGGTCGAGCTGATCGAGGACCTGATCGAACACGACGGGGTGCCAACCGTGTCGCTTTATACGAACGGCCCATTCACCGACCTGTGCCGCGGTCCGCACGCCCCGTCGACCAAGCGCATCAAGGCGTTCAAGCTGCAATCGGTGGCGGGCGCTTACTGGCGCGGCGACTCCAACCGGCCGATGCTCACGCGCGTCTACGGCACGGCGTTCTTCTCGGAGAAGGAGCTCCAGGAGTATCTGGAGCGCGTGGAGCAGGCGCGGGCGCGCGATCACCGCAGGCTCGGGCCGCAGCTCGGCCTGTTCAACTTCGCCGATGTCGCACCCGGGATGACATTCTGGTTCCCGCCCGGCACCCAGGTGTTCAACTCCCTGGTGGCGCTGAGTCGCGAGATGGGCGGACCGCGCGGTTACACCGAGGTCAAGACGCCTCAGCTGTACGACAGCTCACTCTGGAAGACCTCCGGGCACTGGGACAAGTACCAGGAGCACATGTTCATCACCGAGTCGGCGGACACGCCGATGGGCCTCAAGCCGATGAACTGCCCGGGTCACTGTCAGCTCTACGCACTGCAGCCGCACTCCTATCGCGACCTGCCCGTCCGTTACTCCGAGCCCGGGCTCCTCCACCGCAACGAGTTGAGCGGTGCACTTCACGGATTGCTGCGCACGAGGAACTTCGCCCAGGACGACGGCCACATCTTCTGCACCGAGGAGCAGGTCCAGGACGAGCTCGAGGGGTGCCTCGACTTCGCGTTCGACACGTATGAGATCTTCGGCTTCGACGTGCGCCTGGAGCTCTCGACCCGGCCTGACGAGCGGCTCGGCAGCGATGAGCAATGGGACACGGCCGAGGGTCACCTGATCCAGGTGCTCGACCGGAAGGGACTCGCCTACGACGTCAACGCGGGAGACGGCTCGTTCTACGGCCCGAAGATCGACCTGCACATGACCGACTCACTCGGCCGCTCGTGGCAGATCGGCACGGTCCAGCTCGACTACAACATGCCGATGCGCTTCGGACTCACGTACACGGGCGCCGATAACGCCGAGCATCAGCCGGTGATGATCCACCGGGCCTTGATGGGGTCCTACGAGCGGTTCATCGCGATTCTCATAGAGCACTACGGCGGGGAGTTGCCGGTCTGGCTGACCCCGGTGCAGGCGGCGATCCTCCCGATCAGCGACAAGCACCTCACCTACGCCCGGACGGTCCGCGACCAGCTCCACGAAGCCGGGATCAGGGTCGAGCTCGACGACCGCACCGAGTCGGTCGGACGCAAGATCCGCGACACCGAGCTCCGCAAGATTCCGTTCATGCTGATCGTCGGTGATCGCGAGCAGGACGCCGAGCAGGTCGCGGTTCGCGAGCACGGCCGGGGAGACGTGGGCTCGGCGCGCGTCGGCGAGTTCATCGACCGGGTCCGCGAGCTGGTGGAAACTCGCGCGAATCTGTAGCAATCGCCGCTATACTCGATCTCGTTGATCCACGTGCAACGTACATAGGGCCCGTCACCGCTTGACGTTCGCCTCTCCTCGCAGCTAGTGCCGGTCCCTAGAAAATTCGACCGGCGCCCGCCCGAGCGGGACCAGACTCGGATCAACGATCGCATTCGCGTGCCCGAAGTGCGCCTGATCGGCGCTGACGGCAAGCAGATCGGGATCATCAAGACCTCCGAGGCTCTTTCCTACGCCCAGGAGCGCGATCTCGACCTGGTTGAGGTCGCCCCCGATGCGCGTCCGCCGGTCTGCCGGGTGCTCGACTACTCCAAGTACAAGTACGAGCAGGCCCAGAAGCAGAAGGCCGCCCGCCGCCACCAGCAGCAGATCACGGTCCGCGAGATCAAGTTCCGGCCCAAGATCGCCCAGAACGATTACGACACCAAGAAGGGCCACGTGTCGCGTTTCCTCAAGAACAAGGACAAGGTCAAGATCACGATCATGTTCCGCGGGCGCGAGGTAACCCATCCCGAGCGCGGGACCGCGCTGCTCGACAAGCTGGCCGGCGAGCTGTCGGAGATCGGGGTCGTGGAGCAGTCACCGGTCCAGGACGGGCGGAACATGACCATGCTGCTGGCGCCGTCCAAGGCCGTGCTGGCCGTGGAGAAGGACGCCAAGCAGGAGAAGCCGGCCGACGGCCGCCGGAGCAAGGGCGCGAAGGGCGAGCAGCCCACCGGCGAGCATCCCGCCGTGCCCGAGGCGGAGAGCTCGCCAGACGCCGAAGCGACAAGCTCGCCCGACGGAACCGCGGACGCCGCCGCCGACGCGGCCTCCGAGCCCGAGGCGGCCTCCGAGCCCGAGTCGGCCTCCGAGCCCGAGTCGGCCTCCGAGCCCGAGCGCGGCCTCCGAGCCCGAGCCGGCCTCCGAGCCCGAGCCGGCCTCCCGCTCCTGACGCCTGTCACAAACCGACCGGTTTCGACGATTAAACCGGTATGGAGGGAGCCGACCCTCGTACCGACGGGGAGCTGCTCGTGGCCACGGCCGCACGGCCCTGGTGCCCGGGGACGTACCACGTGAGCGTGTCGGTCATGGGCCGCGGTCCCGGGTGCCCGTTCGGCACGGGCACGTTCACGGTCAGGCCCTAAGGGGGTCTCACCTCAACGTTGCACCTGTAATGCCGGCCCGGATGACCGCCAGGCTTTGTCCTCGGATCCTCACGTAGCTCTGCTACGCATCGGATCCTGCGTCCTCGCCTGACGGCCCCCGGCCTCGGCCTCCCGGGCGAAACGTCTCGGCTCGCCCCCCTGACGTCTGCTTTACTAGCCGGAAGTCTCATGCCGAAGATGAAGACCCATTCCGGCGCCAAGAAGCGCTTCAAGCTGACCGCCAGCGGCAAGGTCCGCGGCCGTCGCGCCTTCTCGACGCACATCCTCGAGAAGAAGTCGCCCAAGCGCAAGCGCCGCCAGGCGAAGCCCTCGTGGATCAGTGACCACGACATACCGCAGGTCAAGACGCTGCTCGGCGCCAAGCGGAGGCAGCGCGGATGACGCGGGTCAAGCGCTCCGTCCATGCGCGCAAGAAGCGCCGCGCGACGCTGGCCATGGCCAAGGGCTACCGCGGGGACGCCAGCCGGCACTACCGGGTGGCCAAGGAAGCGGTGCTCAAGGCCGACCAGTACCGCTACCGCGACCGGCGCAACCGCAAGCGCGACTTCCGGCGGCTGTGGATCACCCGGATCAATGCCGCGGCGCGCCAGAACGACATGTCTTACTCGCAGTTCATGCACGGTCTACAGCTCGCCGGCGTCGAGCTCGACCGCAAGATCCTGGCCGACATCGCCGTCCGCGACGGCGACACGTTCCGACGCTTTGCCGACCGCGCCCGCGAGGCGCTGGCGGCCGGCTGACGAAACGCCGAGCAACCAGCACCGCCAACCGGGCGCCGCTCCCCCAGGGACGGCGCCTTTTTTTATATGACGATCACCAGCCACCACAACCAGAAGCTCAAGGAGATCCGCAAGCTCCGGATGCGCCGGCGCTGGCGCGATCGGTCCGGGCTGTTCGTGGCCGAGGGTGAGGATCTGTTGTCAGTGGCCGATGGGCAGGGGTGGATCGCCATCGAGCGATATGCCGCGGCGGGCAGCGGTCTACCCGGGGTGGAAGTGGACGCCGGCGTGCTGGCGTCCGCGTCCGGCCTGGGCTCGGGGACGCGCACGCTCGCGGTCTACGAGGAGCGCTGGGCGCCCGCGCCGGCCGGTCCGCTCTGCGTGTACCTGCACGGCGTGCACGACCCGGGCAACGTGGGCGCGGTGCTGCGCAGCGCGCAGGCGTTCGGCGCCTCGTCGGTGGCGCTCGGCCCGGGGACGGCCGACCCGTACAGTCCGAAGGCGGTCCGCGCGTCGATGGGTGCGGTGTTCGCGGTACCCCTCGCCCGCGCCGAGGTGGCGGACCTGCCGGGCACCACGATCGCGCTCGTGCCGGGCGCGGGCGTCCCGCTTCCAGGACTTTGGCGATCCACTCCCGCATATGTCATGTCCAGCGCCATCGGTGCCACGATCCTGATCGGCGCAGAACGTGATGGCCTCCCAGGTGAGGTCGTTGCGCAGGCCGACCACGTCGCGCACATCCCGATCGCCACCGACTCCCTGAACGCGGCCATGGCCGCGACCATCGCCCTCTACGAAATCACCCGTAGGATGGCGCCGGAATGACCGAGCGCATCGACCAGATCCGCAGCGAGGCCGAGCGGGCGATCACCACCGCCACCGACACGCAGACCCTCGAGAACGTCCGGATCCAGTACCTGGGACGCAAGGCGGAGCTCCCCAACATGCTGCGTACGGTCGCGGAGCTCCCGCCGGCCGAGCGCGCGGCCACCGGCAAGGCGGCCAACGAGGCCCGCAAAGCGCTGGAGCGGGCCATCGAGCAGCGCGCGAACGAGCTGTCCGCGCAGGAGCTGGAGCAGCGCCTCGAGCGCGATCGGGTCGACGTCACGCTGCCCGGCGACCCGGCCCCCCAGCTCGGAAGGCTGCACCTGATCACGAAGACTCGGCGCGAGATCGAGGACGTGTTCGTCGGGCTCGGCTTCAACGTGGCCGAGGGCCCCGAGGTCGAGACCGTGTACTACAACTTCGACGCGCTCAACCACGCGGCCACGCACCCGTCGCGGCTGATGACCGACACGTTCTACGTCGAGCCGGCGCCCGACATCTTCGACCCGAACGCCCGTCTGCTGCGCGTGCACACCTCACCGGTCCAGATCCGCGCGATGGAGCAGCAGCCCCCGCCGCTCTACATCGTGATGCCCGGGCGCACCTACCGCCCCGACAACGACGCCACCCACACCCCGCAGTTCCACCAGGTCGAGGGGCTCGCCGTCGACACCGACATCACGCTCGGCGACCTGCAGGGAACGTTGCTCGCGTTCGCGCGCGCGATCTTCGGCGAGGACCGACGGGTTCGCCTGCGCCCGCACTTCTTCCCGTTCACCGAGCCGAGCGTCGAGGTCGACGTGTCGTGCTTCAACTGCAAGGACGGTCTGATGCCGGACGGCAGCCGCTGTCCGCTCTGCAAGGGCACGGCCTGGATCGAGATCCTGGGCTCGGGGATGGTCGACCCGAACGTGTTCGAGTACGTGCGCGAGCACGGCTACGACCCGGAGAAGATCCAGGGCTTCGCCTTCGGGATGGGGATCGAGCGGATCGCGATGCTCAAGCACGGCGTCCCCGACCTCCGGATGCTCTACGACAACGACGTGCGCTTTCTGGAGCAGTTCGGCTGATGCGTGTCCCGATCGCGTGGCTCCACGAATACGTCCGTCCCGAGCTCGACACGGGCGCGCTGGCCGAGCGGCTGGCGCTCACCGGTACCGAGGTGGAGCGCGTCGAGCGCCACGGCGTGGCCGCGCTCGAGAACTTCGTGGTCGGCCGCGTGCTCGAGGCCGAGCAGCACCCCGACGCCGACCGTTTGACCGTCTGCGTGGTGGACACCGGCGACGACGCGCCGTCGCAGATCGTGTGCGGCGCGCCGAACGTGGCGGCCGGCCAGACGGTGGCGGTGGCCAAGCCGGGCGCGGTCATGCCAGACGGATCGCGGCTGGGCAAGGCCAGGCTTCGCGGCGTCGAGTCCAATGGGATGATCCTGGCCGAGGACGAGGTCGCGATCGGCACCGAGCACGCGGGGATCATGGTGCTCGACGCTGGTGATCTGAGACCCGGCACGCCGCTCCAGCAGGTCCTGCCGATCGCCACCGACGTGCTCGTGCTCGAGATCACCCCGAATCGCCCTGATTGCCTCGGCATCTACGGCGTGGCCCGCGAGGTCCATGCCGCGACCGGCGCCCCGCTCGCGGCGGCGCCCTGGAGCGATGACCCGGCGAAGAGCAAGGCCCAGCCGGACGGCATCAGGATCACGGTCGAGGACCCCGACCTGTGCCCCCGCTTCACCGCGCGCGTATTCGAGGACGTGACGATCGGCCCGAGCCCGCTGTGGCTCAAGGCGCGGCTGATGGCGGCCGGCCAGCGCCCGATCTCCAACGTGGTCGACATCACCAACTACGTCATGCTGCTCACCGCGCAGCCGTTGCATGCCTTCGACCTCGACCGGGTCGCGGGCGCGCGGCTGACCGTCCGCCGGGCCAAGGACGGCGAGCAGATCGAGACCCTCGACGGGCAGGTTCGCACGCTCGACTCGGACATGGTGCTGATCGAGGACGCCGACGGTCCCACCTCGATCGCCGGGATCATGGGCGGCGCGCGCAGCGAAGTGCAGCCCGACACGACGCGCGTGCTGATGGAGGCGGCCAACTGGAACGGGGCCAACATCCACCACACCTCGCTCAAGCTCGGGTTGCGCAGCGAGGCCTCCTCGCGGTTCGAGAAGCAGCTCCAGCCCGAGCAGGCGATCGAGGCGCAGGCCGTGGCGACGGCGCTGATGCTCGAGCTGACCGGCGCCCGGCTCGTCCCCGGCACGATCGACATCGGCGGGGACGGTCCGCCGCCGAAGACCATCGCCCTGCGCGATGCGCGCGTCAGCGGGCTGCTGGGGGTCGACATCCCGCGCGAGCGCAGCGCCGAGATCCTGGGCGCGCTCGAATTCAGGACCGCGTGGGCCCATGACGGTTTGGAGGTGACCGTCCCGGCCTTCCGCCGCGCCGATGTGAGCCGCGAGGCCGACCTGATCGAGGAAGTCGCGCGGATCGACGGGCTCGACAAGGTGCCGGCCACACTGCCGTCCCGCCATGGCGCGTGGGGACGCCTCACCCCCAGGCAGCGGCTGCGCCGGCAGGCCGCCGACGCGCTCACCGCCCAGGGGCTGCACGAGATCGTCGGCTGGAGCTTCACGAGTCCAGAGGTGAGCGACCGCCTGCGGCTGGGCGAGGACCATCCCCTGCGCCGCGCCGTGGAGCTGGCCAACCCGCTTTCGTCCGACCAATCCCGGCTTCGTACGACGCTGGTCGGCTCGCTGCTCGACAACGCCCGCCGCAACGTCTCGCACGGTGCCGGCACCCTCCGGCTGTTCGAGGCCGGCGCGGTGTACCTGCCGGATGGCGCGAGCCTGCCGGATGGCGCGAGCCGGCTGCCGGCGGAGCCCTATCACCTGGGCGCGCTGCTCATCGGCGCTGCGCGTCCGGCGACCTGGCGCGATTCGCAGCCGCGGTTGGTCGACTTCTTCGCGATCAAGGGCGTCCTGGCCGGCCTGCTCGACGAGCTGCGCGTTCCCTGGACGGTCACGCGAGCTGCCGAGCCGTTTCTGCACCCGGGGCAGTCGGCCGGCATCCTGGCCGACGGGGAGCCGGTCGGGTGGATTGGCGTGATCCATCCGTCGGTGGCAGCCGAGTGGGATCTGGAAGATACGGTGGCGGCGTTCGAGCTCGATCTCGACGCCGTGCCCGTGCCACTCACGGCGCACTATCGCGAAGTGAGCGGGTTCCCGGACGTCCGCGAGGACATCGCGGTGGTCGTGCCCGAGACGGTGAGCGCAGCCGAGGTGAGTGACACGGTGCGCGGGGCCGGCGGCCCGCTGCTGGCCGGCGTCGAAGTGTTCGACGTCTACCACGACGCCGACAAGCTCGGAGAGGGCAACCTCTCACTGGCGCTGCGACTCACCTACCGCGCCACCGACCGCACGCTCACCGACGAGGAGGTGGCCGAGCATCGCCGGGCGATCGCGGCGGCGCTCGAGCACGCGGTGGGCGGGAGGATCCGTGCCTCCTAGCGTGTCCGTGTTCGGCGCCGCCGGCTACACGGGCGCGCTCACCGCGCGGCTGCTCTACCGGCACCCGTCGTTCGAGCTGAGAACCCTCACCGCCCGCAGCGACCACGGCCGGTGCCTGGATGACCTTTACCCGCACCACCGGGTGCCGCTCGAGCTCGAGGAGCTCGACCTCGACCGTCACGCCAACGTGGAGGCGGCCGTCGTCGCGTACCCGCACGGCGCCGCCGCGCCCCTGGTGGCCGAGCTGCGCGCCCGCGGCGTCCGCGTGGTCGACCTGAGCGCCGACTTCCGCCTGCGCGACGCCGCCGTGTACGGCGAGTGGTATCGCGAGCACCAGGCACCCGGGCTGCTCCCCGGCGCCGTCTACGGGCTGCCCGAGCGCTACCGCGAGCAGATCCGCGGCGCGGACCTGGTGGCCAACCCCGGCTGCTACCCGACCGCCACGCTGCTGGCGCTCGCGCCACTCGCCGAGGCGGGACTCATCGAGGAAGTGATCATCGACGCCAAGTCCGGCGTCTCGGGAGCCGGGCGCACGCCGAGTGAGAAGACGCACTTCGTCACCGCCGACGAGAACGTGAACGCGTACGGCGTGCCCAGCCACCGTCACATCCCGGAGATCGAGCAGGAGCTGAGCGCGCTCGGCGCCGCCGTGCGGATCACGTTCGTACCGCACCTCGTGCCGCTCGACCAGGGCGAGCTCGTCTCGTGCTACGTGACTCCCTCCCGCGGGCTCGACGACCACTACGACCTCGAGTCGCTCTACGCGGAGGCCTATGCAGGCGAGCCGTTCGTCGAGCTGACCGCGAGACCACCGGGAATGCGTGACGTCCGCGAGACGAACATCTGCCGCATCTCGGTGCACCGCGACACGCGGACCGGACGGGTGATCGTGTTCGGGGCGATCGACAACCTGTGGAAGGGCGCCGCCTCGCAGGCGGTGCAGAACCTCAACCTGATGTTCGGCCTGCCCGAGGAGGAGGGGATCGGTCCGGTCCGCGCCGGAGCGCGGGAGGTGGTGAGGTGACCGCCATCCAGCCGTTCTTCGGATCGCGTTGGATCGAGGCGCCCGGGAACGTCAGCGAGCGGAGCGGTGGCCTGCCGCGCGGATTCCGGGCCGCCGGCGTGGCCTGCGGGCTCAAGCCCGGCGGCGATCTCGACCTTGGGCTGCTCGCCTCGAGCGCACCGGCCACGACGAGCGCCGCGCGCTTCACCCGCTCGGGAACGCAGTCGGCACCGGTCCTCCTGTGCCGGGAGCGCTGCACGCTGAACGGAATCCGTGCCGTGGTGGTCAACTCGGGCAACGCCAACGCGGCCACCGGCCGGCCCGGGTACGAGAACGCGGCCAAGATGCAGGGTGCGGCAGCCATCGCCTCCGGCGCCGGCGCGGAGAGCGCGGTCGCGGTCGCCTCGACCGGTGTGATCGGCGTGCCCCTCCCGATGGGCCCGGTGATGCAGGGGATCGTCGCGGCCGCCCATGCGCTCAGCCCGGACGGCGACGGCGATTTCGCGCGGGCCATTCGCACCACCGATGTGCTCGACAAGCATGCGTGCCTCGACGTCGAACTCGAGGCGGGCACGGTTCGGCTCACCGCGCAGGCCAAGGGCGCCGGGATGATCTCGCCCCAGTTCGCCACGCTGCTCTGCTTCGTGCAGACCGACGCAGCGTTGACACCCGAGACGTGTGACCTGCTGCTCGGCGTGACCGTCAAGCGCTCGTTCGAGCGGATCAGCGTGGACGGCCAGCTCTCGACGAGTGACACCGTGATCCTCCAGGCGAGCGGTGAATCAGGGGTTCAGGTGGAACCGGAGACCGACGACGAGGTGCGCTTCGGCGAGGCGCTCGACGCGCTGCTTCGCCAGCTCGCGCTGTATGTCGTGCGCGACGGCGAGGGCGCGCGACGGATATGTCGCGTCGTGGTGCGCGGGGGCGACGACAGAGTCGTCGATCACGTCGCCCGCTCCGTCGGCGACTCGCCGCTGATCAAGACCGCGCTCTACGGCGGGGACCCGAACTGGGGCCGCATCGTCCAGACGATCGGCATGGCGATGCCCGGCACCGCGCCGCTGCCGGTCGACGTCACGATCGAGGGCGTGCAGGTGTGCCGCGCCGGCGCGTATGTGCCGCATGATGCACGAGCGCTTGCCGACGCGGTGCAGGGCGATGAGATCGAGTATGAGATAGGCCTGCCGGGAGAGGGCGCGGAGACCGAGCGCTTCTTCTCCGACTTGGGTCATGAGTACGTGACGCTGAACGCGGAGTACACGACATGACCCAAGTCGCAACTTGTGGTCACGAGTACGTGACGCTGAACGCGGAGTACACGACATGACCCAAGTCGCAACTTGTGGTCATGAGTACGTGACGCTCAATGCCGAATACACGACCTAGCCCGCCCGTCTACGACGAGCGCCGGGTGCGCGACGTCGCCACGCTCCTCGAGGCGCTGCCCTACATCCGGGAGTTCCACGGCAAGACCGTGGTGATCAAGTACGGCGGAGCCGCGATGATCGACCCGGCGCTCAAGGAGGAGTTCGCCCGCGACGTCGTGCTGCTCAAGTACGTCGGGATGAATCCGGTGATCGTGCACGGCGGCGGCCCGGAGATCACCAGCTTCATGCAGCGCCTGGACCTGCCGGTGCGGTTCGTCGACGGCCTTCGCGTGTCCAATCCGGAGACGGTCGAGGTGGCGAAGATGGTGCTGGTGGGCAAGGTCAACAAGGACATCGTGCTGCTCATCAACCGCCACGGTCAGCCCGCCATCGGCCTGTGCGGCGACGACGGCCTGCTGTTCCGCGCGGCGCGCAAGGCGGCGCCGAGCGGACAGGACATCGGCTTCGTGGGCGCCATCGAACGAGTCGACGTCGACGTGCTGGTCCATGTCGCCCAGGACTACATCCCGGTCGTGGCGAGTGTGGGCGCCGATGCCGAGGGCAACTCGTACAACATCAACGCCGACGAGGCGGCGGGCGCGGTCGCCGGCGCGCTGGGCGCATACAAGCTGATGTTCCTGACCGACGTGCCCGGCTGGCTGCGCGATCCCGCCGACCCGGACAGCGTCGTGTCCGAGGCCGGCGTCGACGCGGTCGAGGCGGCGCTCCCCGGCGTCGCCGGCGGGATGGTTCCCAAGCTCCAGGCGTGCATCGACGCGATCCACCGCGGCGTGTCGTACGCGCACATCGTCGATGGACGCGTACCGCACTCGCTGTTGCTCGAGCTGTTCACGGACGCCGGGCAAGGGACCAAGATCGGTCCGGGCCGATGAGCGAGTTGACCGCATCGCTCGCACGGCTCCAGGAGCTCGAGCGCAACTACGCGCTGCCCACCTACGTGCGCAACCCGGTGGAGTTCGTGCGCGGCTCGGGCTGCCGGCTGTGGGACGCCGAGGGCAACGAGTACCTGGATTTCCTGGCCGGGATCTCGGTGCTGAACGTCGGGCACTGTCATCCGCGGATCGTCGAGACCGTGCGCGACCAGGTGGGGCGGCTCACGCACGTGACCAACCTGTACTACACCGAGCCGGCGCTCGAGCTGTCGGCGGACCTGGCCCGCAGCTCGCTCGGCGGCAAGGTGTTTCTGTGCAACTCGGGGGCCGAGGCGAACGAGGCGGCGATCAAGCTGGTCCGCAGGGCACGGCCGCACGGCAACGTGGTCGTCCTCGAGGGCGCCTTCCACGGCCGCACCTACGGCGCGCTGTCGGCCACCCCACAGGAGTCCAAGCAGGCGCCGTTCGCGCCGCTCGTGCCCGGGTTCGTGGTCGTCCCCAAGGATCCGGCCGCGCTGCGCGCCGCGGTCGACGAGCGAACCTCGGCGGTCCTGCTCGAGCCGATCCAGGGCGAGACCGGCATCCACGTCCTGTCCGAGGAGCTGCTCCACGCCGCCCGCGAGGCGTGCGACGAGACCGGCGCGGCGCTCGTGTTCGACGAGATCCAAACCGGTATGGGCCGGACCGGAACGCTGTGGGCCTACGAGCAGACCGACGTCGTGCCCGACGCGCTGACCAGCGCCAAGGCGCTCGGCGGCGGCCTGCCGATCGGGGCGCTCGTCACCGGTCCGCGGCTGGCCGACGCCCTGCACCCGGGCGACCACGGCTCGACGTTCGCCGGCGGCCCGCTGATCGCCTCCTGCGCGCGCGTGGCCCTCGAGATCTGCTCCGATCCCGAGTTGCTGGCCCGGGTGCGGGCGGCGGGCGTGCGGCTCAGCGCGCAGCTCGCCGCGCTGCCGTACGTGAGCGCCGTCCGCGGGCGGGGGCTGATGCTGGCCATCGACGTGGCGGACGGGATCGACGCCCCCGGGCTCGCCCGGCGCGCGCTGCTCGAGCAGCGCCTCGTGGTGAACGCCACCGGACCGGCCACGATCCGCCTGGAGCCGCCGCTGATCGTCTCCGACGAGGAGCTCGACGATGCCGTCGCCCGGCTGGGCGCGCTGGGGCCATGACCAGATCGGACCTTCTCCTGCCAGACCAGATGACGGTTCGGGGCGCCGGCGAAGCGGTTCTCGGAGCACTGCCGATCCAGGACGGCATGCGCGGCGAGCACGTGCGCAACTACTACGATACGTTCGACGGACTGCTGCACGGCGCCGGGCTGCTGCTCGTCCACGAGGACGGCACGCTCTCGCTGATCGAGCGCGAGACCGGGAACGTCCAGGCGTCGCTGGTGACGCCGCCCCCGAGCATGCCGCTGTTCGCAGCCGATCTCGAGCCCGGCCCGCTGCGCGACCTGCTGCGCAAGCTGACCGACCCTCGCGCGCTGCTGCCGCTCGTGCAGGTCCACTCGCGCGAGCGGCGCATGTCGGTGCTCGACGGCGAGCAGAAGACGGTCGTGCGCCTGTCGCTCGAGGAGGCATCCCTGGCCGGACCGGGCGGAAGGAGCTCCACGCTGCGGCCGCGCCTCCGGATCACCCCGGTCCGGGGCTACGACTCCGAGCGCCACAGCGTGCAGGTCACGCTGGAGCAACGGCTCGGGTTCAAGCCGGCAGACGAACCGCTGGTGGACGAGGCGGTCAGGGTGGCGGGCGGCGTCCCGGGCGGGTTCCCGGCCAAGGTCGAGGTACGGCTCCGCCCCGAGGAACGCGCCGACGTCGCCGCCGCCTCGGTCCTGCGCGCGCTGCTCGAGATCATCGAGGCCAACCTCGAGGGCACGATCGAGGATCTCGACAGCGAGTTCCTGCACGACCTGAGGGTCTCGGTGCGACGCTCGCGCGCGGTGCAGCGCGAGCTCAAGGCCGTGTTCTCGCCGGCCGAGCTCGCGCACTTCCGCGCCGAGTTCCGCTGGCTGCAGCAGGAGACCGGCGATGCCCGCGACCTCGACGTCCACGTGCTCGAGTTCGAGGCGATGCGGCGCCTCGTGCCCGAGACGATGCGGGGCGACCTCGACCCCCTGCTCGAGGTGCTGCGGGCGCGCCGCGAACGCGCGCACCGGCGCATCGTGAAGACCCTGCGCTCCGAGCGAGCCACGACGCTGCTCGCCGCCTGGCGGGCGTTTCTCGACCGGCTCGAGATGCGTCCCGAGGAAGATCGCCCGGACGCGGCGCGGCCGATCGGCGCGGTCGCCGGCCAGCGCATCCGCAAGGTCTACCGGCAGATGGTCCGCATGGGCAGCGCGATCGACGCATCCAGCCCCGCCGAGGACTACCACGAGCTGCGCAAGAAGGGCAAGGAGCTGCGCTACCTGCTCGAGCTGTTCGGCGCGCCGCTCTACTCGGGCGAGGTGGTCAAGCCGATGATCAGGACGCTCAAGGGCCTCCAGGACGTGCTCGGACGCCACCAGGATCGCGAGGTGCAGATCGAGCTGTTGCGCTCGCTCGGGCCCGAGGTCGGCCAGGCCGCGTCCCCCTCGCCGGAGCCGGCGCTGATGGCGATCGGGGCGCTGATCGGCCGCCTGGCCGAGGACGCGCACGCCGCCCGAGCCGACTTCGCGGCTCGGTTCGCCGAGTTCGCCTCCCCGGAACAGCGACACCTGGTCAAGGAGACGTTCGGGCCATGAACGAACACCACCTGCCCACCACCACCTACGAGGCCAACCCGGCGCACGTGCACCGCGTGCTGCTGCTCTACAGCGGCGGCCTCGACACGAGCGTGATGCTCAAGTGGATACAGGAGCAGTACCAGGCGGAGGTCGTGGCGCTGACCGTGAACCTGGGCCAGCCGGGCGAGGACTACGAGGTGATCCGCGGCAAGGCGCTCAATCTCGGGGCGCTCGAATGCCACGTGGTGGACGCCCGGGAGGAGTTCGCCCGCGACTACGTCGTCCCCGCGATCAAGGCTAACGGAACCTACGGTCTCGGCTACCCGCTGTTCACCGCGCTCGGCCGCCCGCTGATCGCCAAGCTCGCCGTGCGCTACGCGCGCCGATCCGGGTGCGACACGATCGCCCACGGTTGCACCGGCAAGGGCAACGACCAGGTCCGGATCGACGCCACGGTGGCCACGCTCGGTCCCGAGCTCAGGGTGATCGCGCCGGTGCGTGGCTGGCGGATGGGCCGCGAGGAGGAGGTCGCCTATGCGCGCGAGCACGGCATCCCGGTCAAAGGCGGCACCGAGCAGGCGCCCTATTCGATCGACGACAACCTGTGGGGGCGCTCGAGCGAGGGCCGCTGGATCGAGGAGCTCGACCACGCTCCCGAGGACGACGTGTTCCAGCTCGTCACCCGTCCCGAGGAGGCCCCCGACGAGCCCGAGATCGTCACGGTGGAGTTCGAGCGAGGCGTCCCGGTCGCCCTGAACGGTGAGCGACTCGAGCTGGTCTCGCTGCTCGAGCGGGCGGGCGAGATCGGGGCGCGGCACGGGATCGGGATCGTCGATCACATCGAGGACCGGATCGTGGGGCTCAAGGTGCGCGACATCTACGAGGTGCCGGCCGCCACGATCCTGCTGCTCGCCCACCGCGAGCTCGAGATGCTGGTCGGGACGATCCACCAGAACCAGCTCAAGCCCGTCCTCGACCAGAAGTGGGCCTACCTGGTGTATGCCGGGCTGTGGTGGGACCCGCTGCGCGCGGACCTCGATGCGTACATGGATGCCGCCAACGCACAGGTGACCGGCACGATCGGGATCAAGCTGTACAAGGGCTCGGCGCGCGCCGTGACCCGGTCCTCGCCGCACGCCGTCTACGACTCCCAGCTGGCCACCTTCGCCGAGTCTGGCGGGCTGTTCGCCCAGGCCGCCTCGCCCGGGTTCATCGAGCTGTGGTCACTGCAGTCGCGGATGGCCTGGCGACTGCGCGATTCCGATTAGGGGTAGCTTCCGGTTATGAGCTACAAGCTCCTTGGGTTCGTGGTCTGGCAAGGCGTCAAGCTGTACCTGCGCCGACGCTATTCCGGCGGCGAACGGAGGCTCGCGATCGCCGCCGGGGTTGGCGGTGCGATCGTCGGCGGCGCTCTCGTGGCGCGCGCCCTCCGCTCCGGCGACGAGTAGGCGGTTCGTACAGGCTTACCGTCCGCGCGCGGCCTTACCGTCCGCGCCGATGACCGATCTGCCCTCCTCGCTTGGCATTGAGGCGGTCGAATGCGTCGCCGAGGGCGGGCGAAGCGTGACCGTGCGGGTCACCGGACGGTGGCGCCGGCGCCGGCCCGAGCTTCGGGGACAGCCGATGCTCGTGGTCGAGACCGAGGATGGGCGCCGGCGATTCCTGGCCATGCCCGAGCCGCCCTCGCTGAGCGGGGCGGCTCCCGGCACGTGGCGGATCAGCTTCTCGGTCCCTGGCGAGCTGTCGCCGGTGCTGCCGGGACGGACGTTCCTGCAGATCGGAGGGGTGATGGTGCCGCTGCCGATCCGCGAGGTGGCGGTCGCCGACGACGGGGCGGTCGCCGGCGAGGACGCCGAGGGCGCCGCGGTCCCCCTGGATTCCGATCCCGACGTGCTCGAGGCCCGCCGGGCCCGTGGCATAGAGCTGGCCGCCGAGAGCGCCCGCCGGCGCGCCGCCGAGCTGGCGGCCGAGGTCGAGCGGCTCGAGCGAGAGCTGGCCGAGGCGCGGGCGGGGTCCGACGAGCTAAGAGATGCCATCGCCGAGGGCGAGCGACGACTGCGCTGCGCCGAGCAGCACGTCCACGCCGAACGAGCACTGCGAAGCGAGCTCGAGCAGGAGCTGGGCGACCGAACACGCGGTGCCCAGCACGACCTGCGAGTGCTGCACGAGCGGGTCGCCGACCTCGAGCGCGAGCTCACCCGGATGCGCCGCGCGGTCGACGAAGCGGGGCACCTGACCGCCGCCGCCGAGGCGGCCCGGGCGGAGGCCGAACGGCGGCTGGCCGAACGGACGGCCCCGCCCGTGGCGCCGGTTTCCACCGACGGCGGGCGCGCCGAGCGGTGGCGCCGGGAGCTCGAGCTGGATCGATCGGCTCGCGAAGCCCCGCCGGCCGCAGCCAGGCCCAAGCCCGTCGAGCGCGCCGGCGACCGAGCCGCGCTCCGGCAGGAGTCGGCCATCGCCGAGGGACGGGCGGCCCGCGCCGGCGAGGACCCCGAGCGGCTGGCCGTGCTCGAGCGCGAGCTCGCCGTCGCGCACGAGGAGATCGCGGCGCAGCGCCGGCGATCCGACCGGGCGTATGAGGCGATCGAGCTGGTGCGCGCCGAGCTCCGCCGGCTCCAGGCTGCCCCTCCAGCACCGACGATTGGGGCCACCAGCGAGCCGGTCATTCGGATGGTGGTGCCACCGGAGCCGGTTCAGGCCGAGCGGCTCAACGAGGCGCTGGCTCGCCTGCGCGAGCGCACGCCGCTCGAGCCCGATCCGCCCGAGCCCGATCCGCCCGAGCCCGATCCGGTTGAGGCCGCTCCGGTCGACCCCGGTCAGGTCGACCTCACCGAACCGACCCGGGCCGCCAGGCCCTGGCTTCGCCCCGTGTTTCGCCGGCTCGCCGCTCAGGACGCGTCGGCGGCCGGTCGGCTGGTGCTGGCGCTGCTGCCCGCTCAGCGGGCGGCCGACCCCCACCCGGTCGCCTACGACCTGGTCCTGAGCGACGTCCTCGTCGCCCACGTCACGTCGGACAGCCTGGCCGTCCACGTCGAGCGCGACGCCACCGAGCGGCCCGCCGCCGAGGTCGACTTCCGGCTGGTGGGGGATCTCGCCAGCGTGGCGCGACTGCTGAGGGCCGGCCGGGTGCGCCGCCGCTTGCGCGTGCCGCCGGGACGGATGGCTCGCGTTCGCGGTGAGCGGCGACGGATGGCCGCCCTCGATCGGCTGATCGACGCGAGGCTCACGGCCGGGGACCTCCACGCGGCAGGGGTGAGGCTGGACCCCGTGCTGGCCTTCACGCTGGCCGGGCTGATGATCGAGCCGGGGTGGACCACCGGCGAGCGCTTCACGATCGGCCACCGGGAGACGACCTCGACGACGCCCGGCGCATACCTGCACGTGCGCGACGGCAGGCCGTCGCTGGCCTCGGCCGAGCCGCCCCATGGGCCGGTGGCGGTCATGCTGGTGAGTGCCGCCGACGAGATCCTCGGCGTGCTCGCCGGCGCGGCCGAGGCGGACGTGGTGGGCGATCAGCGCCCGCTCGCGCTGCTACGCCAGTGGCTCGATCGCGCACAAAGCGGCTAAATCCGGGGCCGGGGCCGGTCCCGGGCCACCTCCATCCGAGCCGACACCTATGCTCGGACAACGGACTTATCGTCTGCCCCCGAACGCCGCCCGTGACCCCCGCCTGCGTCCATCTCCACGTCCACTCCGAGTACTCGCTGCTCGATGGTGCATGCAAGATCGATGCCCTCGTCGAGCGGGCCGCGGAGTTCGGTCAGCCCGCCGTCGCGCTCACCGACCACGGTGTGATGAACGGCGCGGTCGAGCTGTTCACGGCCGGCCGGAAGCACCAGGTCAAGCCGATCCTCGGGTGCGAGGTGTACGTCGTGGACGATCACACGCGGCGGGCGCCGGGACGGCTCGACCGGTTTCACCTGACGCTGCTGGCGGCCACCCCGGCCGGCTACCGCAATCTGGTCGAGCTGTGCTCGGCCGGGTTCCTGGAGGGCTACCAGCGCGGCAAGCCGTCGGTCGACGCGGCGCAGATGGCCGCCCATGCCGAGGGCGTGATCGTGCTGACCGGGTGCCTGCAGTCGCGCTTCTGCCAGCACCTGATCGAAGGGCGCCCAGCCCAGGCCAGGGCCCATGCCGATGAGCTGATGCAGATCTACGGCCCCGACAACGTGTACTTCGAGGTCCAGAAGAACGGGGTCCCGGCGCAGGATCAGGCCAACGAGGGGATCGTCAAGATCGCGCGAGAGGTGGGACGGCCGCTGGTCGGGACCGGCGACGTCCACTACCTCCGGCGGGAGGACCACAGCCACCACGCCGCCCTGCTGTGCGTCCAGACCAAGTCGACGCTGAGCCAGCCCAAGATCAGCTTCGACGCCAACGAGTTCTACCTGCGCTCGAGCGAGGAGATGGCACGGGCGTTCGCCGAGTGGCCCGAGGCGGTGGCCTCGACGCTGGAGATCGCCGAGCGCTGCGACGTCGAGCTCGAGCTTGGCCGCCAGCTGATCCCGCGCTACCCGACGCCGAGCGGCGAGACCGAGGGCGAGTACCTGCGCTCGCTGGTGCTCGACGGGCTGCGGACGCGCTACGGCGACCCGCCGCCGGCCGAGGCGCTCGAGCGCGCCGAGTACGAGCTCGGGGTGATCGAGCGGATGGGCTTCAGCGGCTACTTCCTGATCGTGTGGGACTTCGTCAAGTACGCCAAGGACTCCGGCATCGCGGTGGGACCGGGCCGAGGGTCGGCGGCCGGGTCGCTCGTGGCCTACTCGCTACAGATCACCGACGTCGATCCACTGCGCTACGGGCTGCTGTTCGAGCGCTTCCTGAATCCCGAGCGGGTGTCGATGCCGGACATCGACATCGACTTCTCGGTGCGAGGCCGCGAGCGGGTCATCCGCTACGTGATCGACAAGTACGGCAAGGAGTCGGTGGCCCAGATCGTCACCTTCGGCAAGATGTTCCCGCGCGCGGCCACGCGTGACGCCGCGCGCGTGCTCGGGCACGACTACGGCGCCGGCGATCGCCTGGCCAAGTTGATCCCCGACCCGATCATGGGCCGGCCGCCCAGCTTCGAGGACTGCCTGAAGGCCGGTCAGCCGCTGCGGGCCGAGGTCGATCGAGATCCGACCGCCAAGCAGATCGTCGAGGTGGCGCAGGGCCTCGAGGGGATCGTCCGCAACTCCTCGATCCACGCCGCCGCGGTGGTGATCGCGGACCGGCCGCTGACCGACATCGTGCCGCTGCAGATCGCCGACTCGGGCTCGACCGACGAGAACGGCGAGCGGGTGTTCCGCACCGTGACCCAGTTCTCGATGAAGCCCGTCGAGCAGCTCGGGCTGCTCAAGATGGACTTCCTGGGGCTGCGCAACCTGGACGTGATCGAGGATGCGCTCGACATCATCGAGCGCTCGACCGGCGAGCGGCCGGATATGACGAACCTGCCGCTCGACCACGGGCCGACCTACGAGATGATGGCCCGGGGCGACTCGGTGGGGGTGTTCCAGTTCGAGTCCGAGGGGATGCGCGAGGCGCTCAAGAAGGTCAAGCCCGACGAGTTCGACGACCTGGTCGCGCTCAACGCGCTCTACCGGCCGGGCGCGATGGACCAGATCCCGACCTATGCCCGCGGCAAGCACCATCCGGAGTTGATCACCTATCCGGACGATCGGCTGCGCCCGATTCTCGAGACGACCAAGGGCGTGATCCTGTACCAGGAGCAGGCCATGCAGATCGCCAAGGACATCGCCGGCTTCAGCGGCGCCAAGGCGGACGACCTGCGCAAGGCGATCGGCAAGAAGAACCGCGAGGCGATGGCCAAGCTCAAGCCCGAGTTCGTGGCCGGCTGCCGGGCCTCGGGCACCAGCGAGCAGGTGATCGAGTGGCTGTGGACGACCAACGAGCGCTCGGCCGACTACAGCTTCAACCGCTCCCACGCCGCCTGCTACGCGCTGATCGCGTACCGCACGGCGTGGCTGAAGGCCAGCTACCCGGCCGAGTACATGGCCGCGCTGATCTCCTCGGTGATGGACACCAAGGACAAGGTGCCGTTCTTCGTCGCCCAGGCCGAGCAGATGGGCATCTCGATCCTCCCACCCGACGTGAACCTCTCAGACCACGAGTTCGTGGTCGTCGACGACAACATCCGCTTCGGGCTCGATGCCGTGAAGGGCGTCGGCTACCAGGCGGTCGAGGCGATCAAGCGCGCACGGGGCGATTACGACGGAGGAAATGCGAATCCCGCCCTCCCACGCCCAGCCCGCCCCTTCCTCAACCTGTTCGACTTCTGCTCGCGCGTCGACAGCCGTGCGGTCAACAAGAAGGCGATCGAGGCGCTGATCAAATGCGGCGCATTCGGCTCGACCGGGGCGACGCGCAAGGGAATGCTGATGATGCTCGAGCAGGCCCAGGGGGCGGGGCAGAAGGCGCAGCAGGACGCGCTGATCGGGCAGGGCTCGATCTTCGACCTCGAGCCGGCCCTTCCCGATGGAGGCGGTGGTGGCGCTGGCGCGGGCGGCGGCCAGTTCGTGACTCCGAGCCACGCCCCGATCCCGGCCGTCGAGTTCGATCAGGCCGAATTGCTGGCGGCCGAGAAGGAATCGATAGGGCTGTTCATCTCCGCCCACCCGCTCAAGGAGGTCCGGGCCGCGCTCCAGCTTCGCGTGGACTGCCCGCTGTCCGACCTGGCCGGCCGGCGCGACGGCGACTGGGTCACGGTCGGGGGGATGATCGTCGAGAACAAGACGATCCGCACCAAGAAGGGCGACCCGATGATGTTCGCCACGCTGGATGACCTCGACGCATCGGTCGAGCTGCTCGTCTTCGGCAACGTGCTGGCCACCGCCGGCGAGGCGCTCGCGCGGGATTCGATCGTGCTTGTGCGGGGGCGCGTCGACCACAAGGATCGCGACACCACCTGCGTCGTGGTCCAGCAGGCCGAACGCTTCGAACCCTCCGCCGAGGAGGTGACCGAGGCCCGCGAGCAGGCCGCCCGCCGTCCGACTCTGCCCAGCGCCCTGCGGCTCCGGCTCGACGCGACGGCGCTGGCCGCCTCCGTGCTGTCCGAGCTCAAGGACGTGCTGGCCGGCTTCCCCGGCGAGTGCGACGTAGTGATCGAGCTGAGCACCTCGGTGGGCGCGCGCCGACTCAAGCTCGGGCCCGACTTCCGGGTCGCCCAAGGGGCCGGGCTGCACGCCGAGCTCGACGCGCTGCTGGGCGACTCGATCCTCGCGACCGGCGATGGCGGGGCGCACAACGTCAGCGTCGAAAGCGAGCGCCGCCGGGCGAGCGTGGTCTGAGCGCGGCATAGACAGCACCGGCCGCCGCGCGCCCGCAGCCTGACAGAACGCTCCCAAAGCTCCCGCGGGCTTTTCCTTTCCGGCGGTTTGCGGGAAGCTACCGCGTCGTGCTCGGCCTGCCCGACAGCATCACGGCGTGCCTGTTCGACCTGGAGTCCGAGCTGCTCGACGGCGGGAGCCCGGACGCGTGATCGGCGCCGACGTGTTCACCGTCGATCCGTGGTCGGTGACCGAGCGCGAGCTCCACCTGGACCTGCTGGCGCAGACCGAGTCGATCTTCGCCCTCTCCAACGGCCACATCGGGTTGCGGGCTAACCTCGACGAGGGCGAGCCCTACGGTTCGCCGGGCACTTTCCTCAACAGCTTCTACGAGGTCCGCCCGCTGCCCTACGCCGAGTCCGCCTACGGCAACCCGGAGGCCGGTCAGACGATCGTCAACGTCACGAACGGCAAGGTGTTCCGCCTCCTGGTCGACGACGAGCCGTTCGACGTCCGCTACGGGAACCTGGTGCGGCATGAGCGCACGCTGGACCTGCGCGACGGCGTGCTGCGTCGCGAGGCGGAGTGGTGCTCGCCGGCGGGACAGACCGTCCGGGTGCGCTCGACGCGCATGGTCTCTTTCGAGCAGCGCTCGATCGTTGCAATCGCCTACGAGGTGGAGGCGGTCGGGAGTCCCGCCCGCATCGGCGTGCAGTCGGAGCTGGTGGCCAACGAGCCGGTTGCGGTCGGGGGCGCGTCGAACGACCCGCGCGAGGCGGCGGCGCTCGAAGTGCCGCTGGTGGGCGAGCATCACGGGATCAACGGCCTTCGGGTCAGCCTGGTGCACTGCACCAAGGCGAGCGGGCTGCGGGTGGCCGCCGCCATGGACCACATCGTCGAGGGGCCCGAGGGCACGGTGACCGCGCCGGAGAGCGGGCCGGACCTGGGACGGCTCACCGTGAGCACCGAGCTGAACCCGGGGGAGAAGCTCCGGATCGTCAAGTTCATCAGCTACGGCTGGTCGAGCCAGCGATCGGCACCGTCGTTGCGCGATCAGACCCACCTGGCGCTGGCCGCCGCGCGCCGCACCGGCTGGGACGGACTGCTCAAGGGTCAGCGCGAGTACCTGGCCGATATCTGGGAGCGGGCGGACCTTCAGCTCGACGGCGACGCCCCGCTCCAGCAGGCGGTGCGCTTTGCGCTGTTCCACGTGGTCCAGGCCGCCGCGCGCGCCGAGCTCCGCGCGATCCCGGCCAAGGGGCTCACCGGCAGCGGATACGACGGTCACACGTTCTGGGACATGGACGCCTACACGCTGCCTGTCCTCACCTACACATTGCCCGTCGCCGCCCGCGATGCGCTGCTGTGGCGCCACGCCACGATCGATCTGGCCGAGGCCCGCGCCCGCGAGCTCGGCCTGAAGGGCGTGACGTTCCCGTGGCGGACGATCCGGGGCCAGGAATGCTCGGCCTACTGGCCGGCGGGCACCGCCGCCTTCCACATCAACGGGGCCGTGGCCGACGCGACGCGGCGCTATCTGCTCGCGACCGACGATCAGGAGTTCGCGCACGGACCGGGCATGGAGCTGCTCGTCTGCACGGCACGCCTGTGGCGATCCCTGGGACACCACGATGCCCAGGGCGGGTTTCGCTTTGACCGGATCACTGGGCCGGACGAGTACACGGCGCTCGTCGACAACAACGTCTACACCAACCTGATGGCGGCGCGGAACATGGAGGTGGCGGCCAACCTGGCGGTCCGCCATCCCCAGCATGCCAACGCGCTCGGCGTGGGCGAGGAGGAGATCGCGAGCTGGCGCGACGCGGCCAGCGCCATCGTCGTCCCCTACGACCGTGATGCCCGCATCACGCAGCAATGCAACGGCTTCACCAGGCTGCGCAAGTGGGACTTCGAGGCTACGCCGCCCGAGCAATACCCACTGCTCCTGCACTTCCACAATTACCTCCTCTACTCGAGCCAGGTGGTCAAGCAGGCCGACCTGATGTTCGCCATCTACCTGTGCGGCGACCGGTGGGAGGACGAGCAGAAGGCACGCGATTTCGCCTACTACGAGAGCGTGACCGTGCGGGATTCCTCACTGTCGGCCTCGATCCAGGCGGTCGTGGCGGCCGAGGTCGGCCACCTGGACCTGGCGTTCGACTATCTCACCGAGACCGCGTTCATCGACCTGCGTGACCTGGCCTTCAACACGCGCGACGGCGTGCATCTGGCCGCCCTCTCGGGTGTGTGGCACGCGGTGGTGGGGGGGTTCGGCGGAATGCGCGACTACGGTGAGACCCTTATGTTCGCGCCGCGACTGCCGTCGCGTCTGAGCCGCCTCGGCTTCGGAATCGTGTACCGCGGCCGCCGTCTCCGCGTCGAGGTCCATGCCGACCACGCGCGCTATGAGCTCCTCGACGGCGAGCCGCTCGAGCTGATCCACCACGGCGAACGCCATACCGTGAGCGCCGATTCGCCGCTGAGCTGCGAGATCCCGCCGGCGCCGCCCAGCGGCCCGGCGCCGCAACAGCCCGCCTATCGCAAGCCCCCTCTGGGCGTGTCCTAGCGTCACCGATCAACCGCCCGAGGCGCGCGGGCACGGTGATGCGCGCCGAGCAGATCGTGGTGCACACCCGCTTTTCCGCGACTGCAAACGTGTGCATAATCCTGGAGAGATGGCCACCACCAGGAAGCTGTCCATGGCCGCGCCGGCGACGTTGCGAGACGTGGCGCGGCTGGCCGGAGTGCATCCGGGCACCGTCTCGCGGGCGCTCAACCCGCAGACCCGGAGCCTGGTCAACGAGCGGACGGCTCGGCGGGTGCTCGACGCCGCCCAGGAGCTTGGCTATCGCCCGAACCCGATCGCCCGGGGGCTGCGGACCAACCGCTCGCACACGATCGGAGTACTCGTACCCGATCTCATGAACCCGCTGTTCGCGGCGGTCGTCCGCGGGATCGAGGACGGGCTGCGCGAGGGGGGCTACACCCCGCTGATCGCCAACACCGACAACGACGCCGAGCGCGAGCGGGTAGCCTACGAGGCGATGCGGGCCCGGCAGGTCGACGGCTTCATCGCCGCCACCGCGCGTCGCGACCACTGGCTGCTGGCGGACCAGGTGAGCTCGGGGCCGAAGGTCGTGCTGGTCAACCGGCGGGTCGACTCGGACGCAATCCCCGCGGTGACCGGCGATGACCACACGGGCGTGCGGCTGGCCGTCGAGCACCTGGTCGGCCTCGGCCATCGTCGGATCGCCCACGTCGCCGGCTCTCAGGCGCTCTACACGGGCTGGTCGCGTCACCAGGGATTCGTCGATGCGATGATCGCCTGCGGCCTGGAGGCGGATCCGGACCTGATCGTGTTCAGCCACGCGTTCACCGCGCGGGAGGGCTCGCGCTGCTGCGGCGAATTGCTCGACCGGCGGCGCGACTTCACGGCGATCGTGGCGGGCAACGATCTCCTGGCCCTCGGCTGCTTCGACGCGCTCGAACAGCACGGGCTGAGCTGCCCGGCCGACATCTCGGTCGTCGGCTATAACGACATGCCGTTCGTGGACCGGTTTCGGCCGCCGCTGACGACGGTCCGGGTTCCCCACTACGAACTGGGGGCGACCGCCGCCGAGCTGATGCTCGAACAGCTCAGTGGCACCGACCTCCCGGCGCGCCAGTTGCTGCTCCCGCCCGAGCTCGTGATTCGTGCCTCGACTGCTCGCGTAAATCCACAAACAGATCGCAACACGGGCTCCCTTGACACCTCACACTGACGCCGGTAGGGTCGCACACGATTGCAGCAAACGTTTGCAGTCCGGTCTGATGCCCGCCGCTCGCGGGCACGCGTTCGGTGTCGGCACGTCGACGTAGTCAGCGCGGGGAGGAGAAGGTCCACATGAAAAAGGCTTGGTTGTCGTCCGGGGTGGCCGTGGCCGCGATCGCGCTGCTGGCCGGATGCGGAAGTTCCAGCAGCAGCACCTCTTCGAGCTCGGGTGGCGGCTCGAGCGCCAGCTCGACCTCGGGCTCGAGCGGCGCGGCACACGGGTCGCCGGTCGTGATCGGAGCGTCGCTGTCGCTGTCCGGGGACTTCGCCTCCGACGGCCAGAACTTCCAGAAGGGCTACACACTGTGGGCCAACGACGTCAACAAGGCGGGCGGGCTGCTGGGGCATCCGGTGAAGCTCGACATCGTCTCGGACGCGAGCAGTCCGGCTCAGGTGGTCACCAACTACCAGAAGCTGATCTCCTCCGATCATGCCCAGCTCGTCTTCGGGCCGTTCTCGACCCTGCTGACCGTGCCGTCCTCCAAGGTGGTCAACCGCTACGGCTACGCGTTCGTGGAGGGCGCCGGCGGCGCGCCGGCCGCGTTCGGCAACGGGCTGCACAACATCTTCGACGTGAGCCTGCCGGTGATCGACAACCTGGTGCCGTTCGCCAAGTGGATCGCCTCCCTGCCGGCCTCGCAGCGGCCGAAGACCGCGGCGTACGCGACCAGCGACGACCCGTTCACCCAGCCGCAGATACCGCTCGCTCAGCAGATCATGAGCGCCGCCGGGATCAAGACGGTGTACAACAAGGTCTTCCCGGCCGAGGTGACCGACTACGCCCCGATCGCCAGCGCCGTGGCCAGCAGCAAGGCCGAAGTCGTCGTGCTCGGCTCGGTCGACGTTCCGACGGTGTCCGCCTTCGTTCACGCCTTCGTCCAGCAGCACTACAACCCGAAGGCGTTCATCGCCACCGCCGGGCCGGACCAGGGTGCCTCGTTCGTGAAGGCGGTCGGCGGCAACGCGAATGCCGAGGGGATCATGTACCCGAACGGCTGGTATCCGGGCTACCTCAACGCCCAGAGCCAGCAGATGGTCAACGAGTACGTGGCCAAGTACGGCGGGACTCCGGCCGATGTCGGGGCCGACGTGGCCGAGGCGTATTCGGTCGGTCAGATCGTCGCTCAGGCGGTCGCGGCGACGCACAGCCTCGACAACGCGAAGATCCAGGCCTACCTGCACAGCGGCGTGACCTTGAACAGCGTTCAGGGCCCGGTGAAGTTCGACTCGAAGGGTGAGAACGGTGCCGCGGCCGCGTTCGTGTTCCAGTGGCAGAAGGGCAACCAGGTTCAGGTGCTCCCGGTGGGCGCCACCGGCTCCAAGCCGCCCACCTACCCGAAGCCAGCCTGGGGTTCGTGAGCGCGTCATCCATCGCCCATGCGGTCGTCGACGGGATCCTGACCGGAGGCGTCTATGCGCTGATGGCGGCCGGGCTCACGCTGATCTTCGGCGTGATGGACATCATCAACATCGCGCAGGGAGCGCTGATCGTGCTCGGCGCATACATGAGCTACGTGCTGTCGGTGCACCTGGGGATCGACCTGTTCGTCGGTCTGATCATCACCATTCCCGCGTTCTTCGGGCTGGGGGTGCTGATCGAGTGGGCATTCATGCGCCGGCTCCACGACCGCGATCGGGTGGCGATGTCGATCCTGGTCACCTACGCGGTGGCGATCATCATCGAGGGCATCCTCAGCGTGATCTTCGGGGTGGACGTTCTCCAGCTCCACGCGTCGTACGTGGACAGCACGTTCCACCTGCTCGGGTTCTATCTGCCCTACATCTATGTGTTCGGCTTCCTGCTCGCGGTCGCGCTGCTCGGCGTTCTGTACTACATCCTGTACCGGACTCACTTCGGCCGCGGCATGCGCGGCTCATTGCAGAATCGCACCGCGGCCGAGCTGATCGGAGTGAACGTGACCCGCGTGCGCACGGTGGCGGTTGGCATCGGAGTGGCGGTCACCGCGGCGGGTGGCATGGTGTTCGGCGCCACCAATGCGTTCACCCCGAGCAGCGGCTATGACCTGATCTCACGACTGCTGTCGATCGTGATCCTGGCCGGTCTCGGGAGCATCGGGGGGGCGCTCGTGGCGGCGCTGTTCATGGTCACCCTCGAGGACGTGGTGGCGGTGGTGTGGTCGCCGGTGTGGGCCACGCTCGTCTACTACGCGTCGCTGATCGTCGTGCTGTCGTTCCGGCCCAACGGGCTGTTCGGGAAGGCGGCGGTCCGCGCGCAATGAGCGCGCGGGTCGAGATCGGGTGAGCGTGTCGCGGCCGGTCCGCGCGCTGCTGGTCGCGACCTGCGTCGTGTTTCTCGGCGTCTTCCCGCTGATCTTCTCCAGCCCGACGACGACCACGATCGCGTTCTACACGCTGATCTTCATGGTCTGCGCATCGGCTTGGAACATGTTCGCGGGGTCATCCGGTTACATCGCGCTGGGTCACGCGGTGTACTTCGGGTGCGGCGCGTACACCCTCACCCTCCTGGCCAACCACCTGGGCTTCGCGGCGGGGTGGGGCGTGTTCGCGCTGGTGCCGGTGGCCGGCATCGTGGGCGGCCTGGTCGCGGTCCCGACCGGGCTGATCGCGCTGCGCGCGCGCCGGCACACGTTCGTGGTGATCACGATTGCGTTCATGTTCATCTTCCAGCTGGCGGCGTACAACCTCGCGTTCACCGGCGGCTCCTCGGGCCTGCAGCCGCCCACGCCGCTGTGGTCGGTGAAGACCTACAACGCCAACTTCTATTACGTGACAGCGGTACTGCTCCTCGTCACGGTCATGCTGACCTGGCTGGTGCGCCGCTCGCGGTTCGGGCTCCAGCTGCTGGCCATCCGCGACGACGAGGACCGCGCCCGGGGCCTGGGCGTCCGGGTGGGCCGCGTGAAGCTCACGGCGTTCGTCCTGTCGGCCATCCCCGTCGGGATGGCCGGCGCCGTGTACGCCTACTTCCTCGGCCAGATCTTTCCCCAGTTCGCGTTCGACCCGCTGTTTGACCTGTCGATCGCGCTGATGGCGTTCCTGGGCGGGCTGGGCACCGTGGCCGGTCCGCTCCTGGGCGCGCTGGTGCTCGAGTCCCTCCAGCAGTACTTCACCGTGCAGTACGGCGCCAGCCAGGCCTACCTGATCATCTTCGGAGCGCTGTTCCTGATCGTCGTTCTGCTGCTCCCGCGCGGGGTGATTCCCAGCCTCGAGGAGCTGATCGGGCGCTGGCGCGCACGTTCCGAGCTGACCGAGCCGGGCGAGGAGGATGCCGGCCGGACGGGTGACGTCCTGAAGGCGGGGGTGAGATGAGCGCGCTGCTCGAAGCCGAGGGCGTGTGCAGGTCGTTCGGCGGCCTGAAGGCCCTGTCGAACACGGCGCTGTCGGTGCCCAAGGGCTCGATCTCCGGCCTGATCGGTCCGAACGGCTCGGGCAAGACCACGCTGTTCAACGTGATCACCGGGTACGACCGCTGCAGCGAGGGTGAGATCCGCTTCGACGGCGAATCGATCACCCGGGCCACGCCCGAGCGGGTGTTCGCGCTCGGCGTGGGTCGCACGTTCCAGATCACCCGGCTGTTCTTCCGCCTCACCGTGCTCGAGAACATGCTGGTCGCCACCCAGCGCCACGAGGGCTGGATTCGCTCGACGGCGCGACGGGCCGGCTCGACCGCGGAGCGCACGCGCGCGCTCGAGCTGCTCGAGTTCGTCGGGCTGGCGCGCTTCGCGAGCAGCCCGGCCGGCAACCTTTCCTACGGCCAGCGCAAGCTCCTCGAGCTGGCCTCGCTCCTGGTGGCCGACCCCGCCGTCCTCCTGCTCGACGAGCCCACGGCCGGTGTGAACCCGACGCTGATCAACCAGCTGACCGAGCGCATCCGCGAGCTCAACCGCGCCGGCAAGACGTTCCTGGTCGTCGAGCACAACATGGAGTTCGTCATGGGCCTGTGCCACCAGGTGACGGTGCTGCACCAGGGACGGACGCTCATCACCGGCACGCCCGAGCAGGTCCGGGTCGACCCGGCCGTGCTCGATGCCTATCTGGGAGGAGCCGACGACGATGACGTCTAGGGCGGGCGAGACCGGGACGGGCAACGGGAGCGGTCCCGGCCGCGAGGTCCTGCTCGCGGTCGAGGGAGTGATCGCCGGCTACGGCGGCGGCGACATTCTCAAGGGCGTCTCGTTCACGGTGGCCCGCCACGAGATCATGTGCATCGTCGGGCCCAACGGCTCGGGCAAGTCGACGCTGCTCGCCACGATCAGCGGCATCCTGCGCGCCCGACGCGGTCAGATCTCCTTCCAGGGCGACTCGCTGATGGGGCTCGCGCCGCGCCAGATCCTGGCCAAGGGGATCGTGCTCGTGCCCCAGGCCCACAGCCTGTTCCCCGAGATGACCGTGCTCGAGAACGTCGAGATGGGCGCCTACACGGTGAGGGACGCCGCGGTGGTGCGCCGCCGGCGCGGGGAGATCGAGGAGATGTTCCCGCTCGTGCGTGAGCGCGCGCGGGACAAGGCGGGGAGCCTGTCCGGTGGCCAGCAGCGCCTGGTCGAGCTGGCCCGGAGCCTCATGCTCGATCCTTCGCTGATCGTGCTCGATGAACCCTCGATCGGGCTCGATCCACCCACCCGCCGCACCGTCTTCCACGCGATCCGGCAGATGAACCAGCAGGGGCGGACGATCCTGCTCGTCGAGCAGAACGCCCGCGCCGGGCTCAAGCTGAGCACCCGCGGGCTTGTGCTCGAGAACGGACGGGTACGCCTGACCGGCACCGGACGCGAGATCCTCGAGCATCCCGAGATCGCCTCGCTGTACCTGGGCGGTGGATATCACGCCCCTACCCATCCAGCCTCGCCCGCACCATGAGCGGAGCCGTCGACGCCGACATCGTCGTCGCCGGCGCTGGTCACAACAGCCTGATCGCCGCCGCCTACCTCACCCGGGCGGGCCACCGCTGCCGGGTGCTCGACGCGCGAGGTGTCGCGGGTGGCGGCGTGGCCAGCGAGGAGCTCCTGCTGCCCGGCTATCGGCTCGACACCTGCTCCACCGGGCACACCCTGATCCAGACCAACCCGATGCTGACCGGCGACGAGCTCGGCCTGGAGAGCGAGCACGGGCTGCGTTACCTGCAGCCCGACCCGGTGGCCCACGTGGTGTTCCCGGACGGCCAGTCGCTGACCATGTGGCTCGATCTCGAGCGGACGTGCGAGGAGCTCGAGCGGTTCTCGCGCTCGGATGCCGCCGCCTACCGCCGGCTGCTCGGCGAGTACGACGCGGTCAAGGACGTGTTCGCGGCGCACCGGTTCACCCCGGTCGGCTTGGGCCCGTCGCTCGAGGCGATGCTGACCGGACTCCCGGGAGCCACACGCTGGCTGCGGCGCGCCGCGATGAGCGCCTGGCAGGTCGTGCGCCATGAGTTCGAGAGTCGCCACGTCCAGTCGTTCATGCTCTGGATGGCGTTCCAGACCGGGCAGCCCGTCGACTCCGCCGGCTCCGGCCCGCTCGCCTACTCGATCGTGTTCGGACGACAGCGGCGCAGCTGGACGATCCCGCAGGGCGGCTCCGGTGAACTGGTCAGGGCGCTGGTCGAGGTGATCGAGGGGTGGGGAGGAGAGGTGCTGTGCGACCGCCGGGTCACCCGCCTGGTGCTCGACGCGGGGCGGTGCGCCGGCGTCGAGACCGAGGACGGCGACGTGCACCTGGCCCGCGAGGCGGTGCTCTCGACCATCCACGTCAAGGACCTCGTCTCGATGGCGCCGCTCGACTCCTGGGGGGAGGACTTCCTGTACGCGATCGACACCTACGACGAGGGCGTGCCCGCCTTCGCCGCGCACTACGCGACGACCGAGCCCCCGCGCTACCCGACACACGACGGCGGTGAGGTGACCGCGGTCTCGGCCGGCGTGGCCGGCTGGCCGGAGGACATCGTCCGGATGGGCCGCGATGTCAAGGAGGGCCGGCTCGTGCGCGACGGCGCCTGGCTGCTGTTCCCCTGCCCGACCGTGGCCGACGCCACGCGCGCGCCGGTCGGGCGCCACACGCTCAAGGTGCTCGGGATGCAGCCGTATGACCCGGGTGGGCGCGGACCGGATGCCTGGGATCAGCTCCGCGACGAGATCGCCGCGGTGCACCTGAGCCACCTGCGGCGCGCCGCGCCGAACCTGGTGCCGGAGACCGTGCTGGCCGAGCTGGCCATCGCGCCGATCGACCTCGAGCGCTCGAATCCGCACATGTGGCACGGCACCTTCCACGGCGGCGACCGCTCGCTGGCCTTCAGCGGCGCGCTGCGCCCGGCGCCGGGCTGGGCGGCGCACCGGATGCCGATCCCGGGCCTCTACCAGACCGGCGGGACGACCCACCCGGGCGGATCGGTGACCGGCGCGCCCGGCCGCAACGCGGCGATCGTAATGCTGACCGACCTCGGGGAGGATCCGCGGGAGGTGATGGCCGGTGCCCGACCGGCGGGTGCAGGCCGCCATTGACCACTGGGCGCCCCGCTTCATCACGATGGGCGTCGACTACAACGACTTCGTCCGCACCACCGCCCGGATCGAGCGCTGGGAGGATTGGCTGGCGGCTTGGAGCGCGGTGGCGGGGGAGCATCTCGAGTTGGCGCGCGAGGCGGAGGAGGCGGGTCGGTTGCGCAGCGCCGGCGAGGCGTACCTGCACGCGGCGCTCTGCTGGCACTTCGGCAAGTTCGTGTGGGTGCTCGACGCGGCCGCCCACCGCGCCGCCACCGAGCGGGCGATCGAGGCGCTCTACCGGGCCCACCGCCATCTCGACCCGAGCGCCGAGCGGATCGAGGCGGGATTGGAGGGCGCGCTCCTGGCCGCCAACCTACGCCGGCCGCCCGGGGTGACGCGCCCGCCGCTCGTGCTGCTGATCCCCGGCCTGGACTCGACCAAGGAGGAGTTCTTTCACCACGAGAGCGCGTTCCTCGCACGCGGCATGGCGACACTGTCGGTGGACGGCCCCGGACAGGGTGAGAGCGGGTTCGCGCTGCCGATCCGACCCGACTACGAGGTGGCGGTCGCCGCGATGCTCGACGCGCTCGAAGGCCGCGACGATCTCGACCTCGACCTCGGCCGCGTCGGCGCGGTCGGCGTGAGCCTCGGCGGCTACTACGCACCGCGGGCGGCGGCCTTCGAGCCCCGCCTGCGCGCGGTGGCCGCCGTCAGCGGCCCCTACGAGTTCGGCGCGCGGTGGGATGAGCTGCCGCCGCTCACCCGGGAGGCGTTCATCGTGAAGTCGGGCTCACGGGACGAACGCGAGGCGCGCGAGCGGGCCGGCGCGCTCAGCCTGAGGGGCGTCGCGTCGCGCATCCCGCAGCCCGTCCTGTACGTCACCGGAGCGCTCGACCGGATCGTGCCCTGGCAGCAGACCGAACGCGCCGCGGCGGAGACGCCGCACGGGACGTTCGTCCTGTTCGAGCAGGGGTCGCACGTCTGCAGCAACATCCCATACCGCTACCGGCCGCTGGTGGCGGACTGGATGGCCGAGCGGCTCGCCGGTTGATGATCGGCGAGCCGCTCCGCCGGCGCGAGGACCTGCCGCTCGTGCGAGGGGCGGGGCGCTACGTCGACGACCTCGCGCTGCCCGGCATGGCGCACGTGGCGTTCGTGCGCAGCCACCACGCGCGGGCGCGCATCGTCGGCATCCGGGTGCCGTCTCGCGCGCCCGGTCTGGTGCGCGTGTTCACCGCCGCGGATTTGGCCGGCCGGGCGCGGCCGTTCCCGGTCATCGCGCCCGAGGGGGCGCAGCTCGCCGAGGCGCCGCATCCGATCCTCGCGTCCGACGAGGTCCGCTACGCCGGCCAGCCGGTCGCGGCGGTGGTGGCCGAGTCGCGCGCGCAGGCGGTGGATGCGGCGGAGATGGTCGAGGTCGAGTACGAGCCGCTCCAGGCGGTCGTCGACCCGGATGAGGCTCCGGAGACGCTGATGAGCTGGGAGCGGACGGCCGGCGACGTGGATGGCGCGCTGATCGCCGCGGCGCATCGTGTGCGCGCCGAGTACCGCATCCCGCGGCTGGTGGCGGCGCCGATCGAGCCGCGCGGCGTGGTGGCCGCCTACGATGAGCCGGCCGACCTGCTCACGATCTGGGCCTCGGCCCAGGATCCCCACCGGCCCCTGTCGCAGCTCGCCCACGCCCTGGGCCGCCCGCGGGAGCGGATCCGCGTCGCGGTTCCCGATGTCGGCGGGGCGTTCGGCAGCAAGGGCGTGATCGCGGTCGAGGCGGTGACGGTCGCGCTCGCCGCCATCGAGCTGGCGCGACCGGTCAAGTGGGTCGAGGACCGCGTGGAGAACTTCCTCGGCGCCTACCAGGGCCGCGGCGTGCAGGCGTCGGTCGAGCTTGCGCTCGACGCTGGCGGGCGGATGCTGGCCGTGCGCGCCTCGATCCTGGCCGACCTGGGGGCGTATCTGCTGCCGACCACCGCGGTCCCGCCGCACACCACCGCGATGCTGATGACCGGGTGCTACGACATCCCGGCCGCCGCGGTCTCGGTTCGGGGGGCGCGCACCGACAAGGTGCCGACCGGGCCCTACCGCGGCGCCGGGCGGCCCGAGGGCGCCTACCTGCTCGAGCTGACCGTCGACCGCGCGGCCCGCGAGCTCGGGCTCGAGCCGGCCGAGCTCCGCCGGCGCAACCTGATCCGCTCCTGGCCGCACCGGACCCCGCTCGGCTGGACGTACGACTCGGGCGACTACGAGCGCTGTCTCGACCGCGCGCTCGAACTGGTCGGGCCCGAACGCGGACCGCTCGTCGGGACCGGGGTGGCCTTGTACGTGGAACGCGCGGGCGGTAACTGGGAGAGCGCGCGGGTGTCGGTCGACCCTGGCGGCCGCGTGATCGCCCGGAGCGGATCGTGCCCGCACGGCCAGGGGCACGAGACGACATTCGCGCAGATCGTGGCGGATCGGCTGGGGATCGATCCCGGCGACGTCGAGCTGCGGTTCGGCGAGATCCCCGGCGTCGGGACGTACGCGAGCCGCTCGGTGGCCATGGGCGGCTCGGCGCTCGTGCAGGCGGTCGATCAGATCGTGGCCGAGGCGCGGCCCGTGGCGGCAGGGCTGCTCGGCTGCGGCGTCGAGGAGGTGACCCGGGCGGCCGCGCGCTGGACCGGGCCCGACGGACGCACGGTCGGCTTGGCCGAGGTCGCCGCGGCGGCCGGCGGTCTCGAGGCGGAGACCCGCTTCGAGTCAGACCTCGTGTTCGGGTCGGGTGCATACGCGGCGGTGGTCGAGATCGAGCGCGAGACCGGGGCGCTGACCGTCCGGCGGCTGGCCGCCGTCGACGACGCCGGCACGATCATCAATCCGCTGCTGGCCGAGGGCCAGGTGCTGGGCGGCGCGGTGCAGGGGCTCGGGGCGGCGCTGATGGAGGAGGCGGTGCATGACACCGACGGTCAGCTCCGCAACGCGTCGTTTGTCGAGTACAGCGTGCCGAGCGCGGCCGAGGTGCCGCCGATCCTCACCGACTTCGTGCAGACGCCGTCGCCCAACAACCCGCTGGGCGCCAAGGGGATCGGCGAGGGCGGCGCGATCGGGACGCCGGCGGCGATCGCCAATGCGGTGGCCGATGCGCTGGGTGCTGACGCGCCCGATCCTCCGTTCACCGCCGAGAAGCTGTGGCGGGGGATTCGGCTCCGGAACCTCTGAGCTCCACTAACGGACTGGGCCGGATTCCCCGTTGGCTGGAGCCGCTTCCTGGGCGCCGTGGTCGAGCACGGTGTTGCGATCGGAGGTGACCTCGCGCTCGAGCGGCAGCGAGCCGCCGACCGTGTAGTACGGCTTGCCGGCGATGACCAGGTCCTCGGCCGGGAAGCGGGTGATCACCTCGCAGCCGTCGGCGGTCACCACGAGTTGCTCCTCGATCCGGGCCGCCGACCAGCCGTCGCTGGCCGGCCAGAAGGTCTCCAGGGCGAACACCATCCCCTCCTTGATCTCCTCGGGATGCTCGAGCGAGACCAGCCGGCTGAAGATCGGCTTCTCCCAGATCGACAGGCCCACGCCGTGGCCGAACTGGAGCGCGAACGCCGCCTCCTCGTCGGGAAAGCCGAACTCCTGCGCCTTCGGCCACACGCTGGCCACCTCGCCGGTGGTGGCGCCGGGCTTGATCAGCGCGATCGCCGCGTCCAGGAAGTAGCGGCAGCGCTTGTAGGCGTCGACGAGCGCCTTCGACCCGCTGGCCACCGCGAACGTGCGGTAGTAGCAGGTGCGGTAGCCCATGAAGCTGTGCAGGATGTCGAAGTAGGCGGGGTCGCCGGGCCGCAGGGCACGGTCGGTGTACACGTGCGGATGCGGGTTGCAGCGCTCGCCCGAGATCGCGTTCACGCCCTCCACGAACTCCGATCCCATGTCGTAGAGGACCTTGTTGACCAGCCCCACGCACTCGTTCTCCCGCATGCCGGGGCGCATCGCCCGGTAGAGCTCCTCGTAGGCGGCGTCGACCATCGCGCAGGCCTGGTTGAGCAGCGTGATCTCGTCCCTGGTCTTGATCACGCGCGCCTGCTGCATGAGCTGCTGGCCGTCGACGACGTCGATGCCGGCGGCTTGCAGTGCGAACAGGACGGCGGGCTCGACCGCGTCGACGCCGACCGGCTCGTTCTCGAGGCCGCGCTGCTCGAGCTCGATGCGGATCTTGCCGGCGACGTCCTCGGCGCGGCCGGACTCGGGAGACATCGCGCCTCGCATCGTGCCGATCCCGGCGCGCGAGCGGCCGTCACTCAGCCACGGGTTGTAGAGCTGGTGATGACGCGCCGCCGAGCCGAAGTCCCACATGATCGGCGGGTCGCCCTGGGGCAGCAGGCAGAAGCGGTTCAGCTTGTCCTGGGCCCACGTGCCGATGTGGGTGGCGGTGATGTAGCGGATGTTGGTCATGTCGAAGCACAACAGCGCCCCGAGACTCGAGTCCGCGAGCAGGCGGCTGATCCGGGCCAGCCGCTCCTCGCGCAGCCGGTCGAAGCGGACCCGCTCCTCCCAGTCGACGGCCATCGTTCCGTAGGTCGGGAGTCCCATCGGGAGGGGATTCTACAAACGTTTGCAGCGCGGTGGCCGCACGGGCGACTGGGAAGAGGGGGCGCGTATGCCCCCCAAAACTAGGCCGGTTCCGGCTGCTTGACGACGCAACCGCAATTCCGCTACCGTGCAATCGATTGCACCTCGCACCCGGGGCCGCGACGCGTGCCCACGACGGCGTGCGTCCCTGAACACCGGGCTAGGAGCTGACCCTATGCAGGATGGAAAGCTGGCTGACAAGAGGCTGGGCTGGGTGGGCGCCGGGCGAATGGGGCATGCGCTCGTCACCCGGCTGCTCGAGGCCGGCTGTGACGTCGCCGTCTACAACCGCACCAGGGCCAAGGCGGAGCCGCTCGGCGAGATGGGCGCGACGATCGTCGAGAAGCCGGCGGATCTCGGGGACCGCGACATCGTGTTCACGGTGGTGGCCGGGCCGACCGACTTCCAGCAGGTGGTGACCGGACCGGAGGGCCTGCTGTCGGGCGACGGGCCGCACCCGTCGGTGATCGTGGACTCGACGACGATCTCGGCCGAGGCATCGGCGGTCGTCCGCGCCGAGGCCGAGCAGCGCGGCACGGCACTGCTCGCCGCGCCGGTGAGCGGCAACCCGAAGGTGGTCAAGGCTGGGCGGCTGACGATGGTCACGTCCGGACCGGAGACCGCGCACAGGACCGCGCTGCCCTATCTCGAGATCCTGGCCGGCGGTGGCGTGACCTACGTCGGCGAGGGCGAGCGCGCCCGGCTGGTCAAGGTGTGCCACAACCTGATGCTCGGGATCATCGCTCAGTCGCTGGCCGAGATCCTCGTGCTCGGCGAGAAGGGTGGCGTGTCGCGGGAAGCCATGATGGAGTTCCTGAACAACAGCGTGCTCGGCTCGACCTTCACCCGCTACAAGACCCCTGCCTACGTGAACCTCGACTTCGCGCCCACCTTCACGCCGCCGCTCCTGCTCAAGGACTTCGACCTCGGCTATGAGGCGGCCCGTGAGCTCGGGGTGCCGATGCCGGTGGCGGCGGCCGCCCAGCAGGTGGTGCAGGCGCTGATCGGCAACGGCTACACGGACGTCGATTTCGCCGCGCTGATCGAGCTTCAGGCCAAGGCGTCCGGGCTCGAGCTCGAGCCCGAATCCGCGCCAGTCTCCGACGGCCTCGAGCGGGCCGCGTAGACCCGATGACCGTCGAGGAGCAGATCGACACCGAGGCGCCCGCAGCGTACCTCGACCGCTACGGCCTGATGCTGCTGATCCGCCTGTTCGAGACCGAGATGCAGCGGCTGTTCCTCAAGGGCGAGGTGCACGGCACGACCCACCTGTGCGCCGGCCAGGAGGCGGTACCGGTGGGTGTCTGCTCGGCCCTCGAGGCGGACGACTACCTGGCCGGCACCTATCGCGGCCACGGTCACGCGCTCGCCAAGGGGACCGATCCCGACGCGCTGCTGGCCGAGATGCTCGGACGCACCACCGGCGTGTGCGGCGGACGCGCCGGCTCGATGAACGTGATCGACATCGAGCACGGTCTGGTCGGCTGCTTCGGGATCGTCGGCGGCAGCATCGCGGCGGCCACGGGAGCAGCGCTGGCGGCCAAGCGCCAGGGTCGCGTGGCGGTGGCCATGTTCGGCGACGGCGCGACCAACCAGGGCTACTTCCACGAGTGCCTGAACTTCGCCCAGGTCCTGGCCCTTCCGGCGGTGTTCGTATGCGAGAACAACTTCTACGGCGAGTTCACCCCGATGTTGAAGGTGACCGCGGGTGGTGACATCACCGCCCGTGCCGCCGCGTACGGCATCCCGGCCAGAACCGTCGACGGCAACGACCTGTGGGCGGTGCGGGAAGCCGCTTTGGACGCGGTCCGGCGCGCGCGCTCGGGTGCCGGACCCACGCTGCTCGAGTGTCAGACCTACCGTCACCACGGCCACTCCAAGGCCGATCCGGCCAAGTACCGGCCACCCGAGGAGGTCGAGCAGTGGCTGGAGCGCGACCCGCTGAGCGTGGCCAAATCGCGGCTGGCCGACCTCGGCGTCTCCGAGCAGGAGATCGCCGACGTCGAGACCTCGGTCAAGGCGCGGATGGAGCAGGCGGTGGAAAGCGCCCTCGCCGCTCCATATCCCGATCCGGCCGCGGAGCACGCGACGGAGTTCGCGTCATGAGCGACCAGCTCGAGTTCCGGACGGCGATCCGCGAGGCGATCATCGAGGAGATGGAGCGCGACGAGTCGGTGGTGTTCTTCGGCGAGGACATCGCGGCCGAGCAGGGCGGGGTGTTCGCCGTGACCCCGGGCATCCAGGAGCGCTTCGGGCCCGAGCGCGTGTTCGACACGCCGATCTCGGAGCTCGCGATCACCGGCGCCGCGTTCGGGTCCGCGGTCGCCGGCCTGCGCCCGATCATCGAGATCATGTTCGGCGACTTCATGGGGCTGGCCATGGACTCCCTGGTCAACCAGTCGGCCAAGTACTGGTATCTGTCGCGCGAGCAACGCAGCGTGCCCCTCGTGGTTCGCTCCGCGGTCGGCGGTGGCGGGCGATTCGGCGCGATCCATTCCCAGACCCATGCCTCGTGGTTTCAGGGCGTCGCCGGGCTGAAGATCGTCTTCCCGTCGTCTCCGGCCGAGGCCAAGGGTCTGCTCAAGGCGTCGATCCGCGACGAGAACCCGGTCATATTCCTCGAGCACAAGCGGCTCTACTCGGTCAAGGGCCCGCGGTCGGCGGGCTCCGATGCGGCGGATGCGGTCATCCCGCTCGGACGCGCGGGCGTCCCCCGTCGCGGTCGCGATGTGTCGATCGTCTCGGCCGGCAAGGGCGTCCCCGATTCCCTCGAGGCCGCCGCGCGCCTCGCCCAGGAGCACGGCATCGAGGCCGAGGTGATCGACCTGCGCACGCTGAGGCCGCTCGATCTCGACACCGTGCTCGAGTCGGTGGGCCGGACGAACCGGCTTCTGGTCGTCGAGGAGGGCCCGGCCACCGGCGGATGGGCGTCGGGGCTGCTCGGCCAGGTCGCCGAGCACGGCCTGCACGACCTCGACGACGCGTGGCTGCTGACCACCGGTGAGCTTCCGATCCCCTACAGCCCGACGCTCGAGGATGCCTTCATCCCGGGGGCCGACGCGATCGCCGCGGCCGTCCGTGAGCGGGCCGGCCTGGCCGCCACTCGGTAACGCGCAACATGCCCGAGGTCGTCATGCCGCGCCTGTCGGACTCGATGGAGGAGGGGACGATCGTCCGCTGGCTCAAGCAGGACGGCGAGCAGGTGGCGCAGGGCGAGGCGCTGGCCGAGGTCGAGACCGACAAGGCCACGGTCACCTTCGACGCGGACGCCGAGGGCACGCTGCGCATCCTTGTGGCCGAGGGCGAGACGGTGCCCATCGGCAAGCTGATCGCCAGGATCGGGGAGCGGGACGGTGCCGGCGAGGCTGCCGCCGCGCAGCCCCTGCCCGCGAGTCCCGACAACGGGGCGCAGCGCCTCAGGGCCTCACCGCTCGCCCGGCGCATCGCTCGCGAGTCGGGGATCGACCTGGCCGGGATCACCGGCTCGGGACCCGGCGGCCGGATCATCAAGGCCGACCTCGAGAGCGTGGCGCCGACGCCGCCGCCCGAGCCGGCCGCCACCGCGCCGGCCGCCCCGGCGCCACCATCTCCGGGGCCACCCGCCCCCGCGCCCGCCGCGCCCGCCGCGCCCGCGCGCGGGAACAAGGGCGCGGTCACGATCCAGCAGCTCTCGCGCACCCAGGTCCAGATCGCCCAGCGGATGGCCGAGTCGAAAGCGACCGTCCCGGACTTCACGTTGCACGCCGAGGCGGACATGGCGCAGGCCGTCGCGCTGCGCGACCAGCTGCGCAAGGCGGCACGCGCCGGCGACATCGTTCCCTCCTACAACGATCTGGTGATCAAGGCCTGCGGAGTGGCCCTGCGCGAGCATCCGCGGGCCAATGCGGCGTATCGCGACGGCGCGTTCGAGCTCTACGAGCGGGTCAACGTCGGAGTGGCGGTGGCCGCCGATGACAGCCTGATCGTCCCCACGGTGTTCGACGCCGACCGCAAGGCACTGCTCGAGATCGCGCGCGATGCGCGCACGCTGGCCGATCGTGTCCGTCAGCGCACCATCACCCCGGCCGAGGTGTCCGGCGCGACGTTCACCGTGTCGAACCTCGGGATGTACGGGGTGGCCAGCTTCGCCGCGATCATCAACCCGCCGCAGGCCGCGATCCTCGCCGTCGGCGAGCTGCGCGAGGTCCCGGTCGTGCGCGATGGTCTGCTCGTCCCCGGCTCACGCATGAGCCTCGTGCTCACCTGCGATCACCGCATCCTCTACGGCGCGCCGGCCGCCGAGTTCCTCGCCCGCGTGCGCCAGCTGCTCGAGCAGCCGATCAACCTGCTGATCTAGGCGGGCTCAGCGCACGTCGGGCGGCAGCCAGGGCCCGTGCCAGCCGCCGTACCCCGTGACCAGCCTGTCGGCCTCCGTCGGCCCCCACGATCCCTTGTCGTAGGGGTGCACGGCTGGCGGGTCGTCGAGCAGCGGCTGGACGATCCGCCAGCTCTGCTCGACGTTGTCCTGGCGCGTGAAGTAGGTGCTGTCGCCGACCAGCGCCGCGTGCAGGAGCACCTCGTATGGGGTGGCGCCCTCGCCGCCCTCCTCGGAGAACTCCATGTCGAGCTCGATCTCACCCGCCCCGGGCTGATCGGCCCGGTGGGCGTCGAGAACCATGCGGATGCCCGCCGAGGGATCGATCTTGAACACGATCTGATTGGGGGCCGGACGGCGCCGACCGGTTGAGACGAAGTGCAGGCGCGGCGGGTGCCGGAACAGGAGCCGCAGCTCGGTCTGCCTGACCGGCAGCTGCTTGCCGGTGCGCAGGAAGAACGGGACGCCGGCCCAGCGCCAGTTGTCGATGTCCAGTCGCAGCGCGACGTAGGTCTCGGTATCGGAGTCGGCCGCTACCCCCTCGATCTCGCGATAGCCCTCGTACTGCCCGCGCACGTAGTGCGCCGGGTCGGCGTCGTCAACCGCCCGGAACACCGCGAGCTTCGCGTCCTTGAGCGTGTCCGGGTCACCGCCGGCCGGGGCCTCCATCGCGGCGGTGGCGAGGAGCTGCAGGAGGTGGTTGACCACCACGTCGCGCAGCGCGCCGACCGGGTCGTAGAAGTGGCCGCGATCCTCGACGCCGAAGCTCTCGGCCATCGTGATCTGCACGCAGGCCAGGTGCTGGCGGTTCCACACCGGCTCGAGCATCGTATTGGCGAAGCGCAGGTAGAGGATCTCCTGGAGCCCCATCTTCCCGAGGAAGTGGTCGATCCGGTAGAGCTGCGACTCGTCGAGGTGCCGATGCAGGTCGGTCGCCAGCTGGCGGGCGGACTCGAGGTCGTGCCCGAACGGCTTCTCGACCACCACCCGCTGCCCGTCGGACAACAGGCCGGCCTTGGCCAGCCCCTCGACGACGGTGGCGAACAGTGACGGCGGGATCTCGAGGTAGAACGTCGGGTGCTTGTCGTCGCCCAGCGCGTCGGCCACCCGTGCGTACGTCTGCTGATCTCCGAAGTCGCCCTTCACGTAGCGCAGCCGCTCGGCGAAGCGGCTGAAGACCTGCTCGTCGATCTGCTCGCCGGCCTGGTCGATCGACTCCCGCGCCCGGTCGCGCAGCTGCTCGACGGTCATGTCGTCGGCCGCCACCCCGATCACCGGCACCCCGAGCAGCTCCCGCTGCTCGAGCCGGTAAAGGGATCGGAAGGTCATCTTCCGGGCCAGGTCGCCGGTGATGCCGAAGACGACGAGGACGTCGGCCTGACGTTCGCTCATGCCCGGCAACCTATCGCGTCTCGACCCGGGCGGCCGCCCGCGCCCGGACCCTGGGGCTCGCCACGCCTCGGGAGTAACTAGCGCCGCGACTTCTTGACGCGCGCGCGGGCGGACTTCCCCCGCGTGCGCAGCTTCTTGGCCAGCGCCACGTCCTCGGCGGCCGGCGCGCCGCCGTCGCGTCCGGTCTCGAGCACGCAGGGCAGCTTCTCGAAGCGCGGCTCGGACAGGAACACCGCGCAGCCCTTCTCGCCGAGCTCGCCCTCGCCCATGATCGCGTGCCGGTCGCGGTTGGAGCCGAGGGCCACCGCCGAGTCGTTGACGTGGAGCGCGCCGAGGCGCTCGCATCCGAGCGTGCGGTCGAACTCGTCGATGACCTCGGCCAGTCCGTCCCGCGTCCGGATGTCGTAGCCCGAGGCGAGCAGGTGGCAGGAATCCAGGCACACGCCCAGCCGCTTGCCCCCGCCGGACGCGTCCAGCAGCGCGGCGAGCTCCTCGAACGAGCGTCCGAGCGTTCCGCCGGCGCCCGCCGTGTCCTCGAGATGGAGCGCGCAGCCGTCGGTCTCGGCCAGCGCCTCGTTGATCACCTTGCCCGCGCGCTTGATCGCGCGCTTGACGTCTCCCTGCTTGGCCGATCCCGGATGCAGCACGACGCCCTCGGCGCCGATCCCGGCGCCCACCCGCAAGGACTGGATCAGCGATGCCAGCGTCTTGCTGCGCATGTCGCGATCCTCGGTGGCGCAGTTGAGCAGGTAGACCGCGTGGATGATCACGGCGTCGATCGGGCTGGCCTTCATCGCCTCCCGGAACTCGGCGAAGTCGTCCTCGCTATAGGCGGTGGGTCGCCACATCCGCGGGGACTGGTTGAAGATCTGGATCGCCTGGCAACCCCGCTCGACGCCGCGCTCCACGGCTCGGGACAGCCCACCGGCGTTTGATACGTGTGCGCCGATTAGCATGCGATTCTGTAAGACATGCGCGTTCGCCCTGCTCCCTCGTCGATTGGACCGCTGTAGGTCATGCGCGTTCGCTTCGCTCCGTCCCCGACCGGGGCGCTGCACATCGGCGGCGCCCGGACGGCTCTGTACAACTGGCTGCTTGCCCGCGGCCGGGCCTACGGTCCCGAGGGGGAGCCGGGAACCCTGGTGCTGCGGATCGAAGATACCGATCGCGAGCGCTCGACACCCGAGAACGTGGAGCAGATCCTCGATGCGCTGCGGTGGCTGAACCTCGACTGGGACGAGGGCCCGGTGTTCCAGTCCGAGCGTGCCGAGCGCCATCGGGAGGTGCTGGCCGGGCTGATCGAGTCAGGCCACGCCTACCACTCGACGGCGACCGCGGATGACGTGCAGGCCCACAAGGAGGAGCACGGCTTCGAGCGAGGCTTCCGCGGTCAGGCGGAGCCGTCCGGCGCGGTGCGGCTGCGCGTGCCCGACGAGGGCGAGACGGTGTTCGACGACGTCGTCCGCGGGCAGATCCGCTTCGCCAACTCGAGCATCGACGACTTCGTGATCGCCCGAGCCGACGGATCGGTCCTGTATGCGTTCGCGAACCTGGTCGACGATCTCGACGCCGAAATCACCGACGTGGTGCGCGGCGAGGACCACATCTCGAACACGCCCAAGCAGCTGCTCGTGCTCGATGCGCTGGGGATGGCGCCACCGCGGTACGCCCATCTCCCGCTGCTCCACGGCCCGGACGGACGGAAGCTCTCCAAGCGCCACGGCGCCGCCTCGGTGCAGGAGCTGCGCGCCGCCGGCTACCTGCCCGAGGCGGTCGACAACTACATCGCGCTGCTCGGCGCCGGCTTCGCCGCCGACGAGGAGTTCTTCGGACTCGACGAGCTGGCGCGCCGGTTCCGGCTCGAGCGCGTATCGAAGAACCCGGCGGTGTTCGACGAGCGCAAGCTGCGCCACCTGAACGGCCGCTGGATCCGCGAGCTCAGCACCGACGAGCTGACCCGGCGGCTCGAGGATTTCACCGGGCGCACCGGCCTGCGCGACGGCGTCGAGATCTCCCGCGAGAAATTCCAGACGCTCACCGAGTTCTGGCCGCTGGTCGGGTTCCTCTATGACGGGCCGACCGACGATCCCAAGGCGTTCCAGAAGGTGATTGCCTCCAACGGCGGGGTCGAATGCCTGAAGGCGGCGCGGGACGCTCTGGCCGGGGCCGAGCCGTTCACGGTCGAGAGCGTCGAGGCGGCTCTGCGCGAGGTGGTCGAGCAACGCGGAACCAAGCCGGCCAAGGTGTTCCAACCGGTCAGGGTGGCGATCGCCGGCACGACGATCTCGCCGGGTATCTTCGAGAGCGTCGCGTTACTCGGCAAAGACGAGACACTTGCCCGTATCGACCGTGCCCTGGAACATGCGCATTAGCGCCCGGACTAAACGAACATCGTATGCCTGCCGATAACCCAGGCTGAGGCGTCCATGAGCTCTGTGGAACCGCCCCCGTCCTCAGAACCAGCGAGAAAGACGAGCACTCCTTCCGTGGCCACACTAGCCGCAGTCAAGACTCCCACCGATCCTTACGCCTCACGCGAGCGCCATCACAACGAAGGCCACGGCCGCAGGCTGACCGCCGCCTTCGAGGCGCTGGAGGCCTTCCCGATGCTGGCCGAGTCGCGCAACCGCGTCCTGCGCCTGTTCGAGGCCGGCGAGCCCTCGACGGCCGATGTCGTCGCCGCCGTCGAAGCCGACGTGGCGCTTGCGGTCACCGTGCTGCGGCTCGCCAACCGTGTCGACGGCCGGATGCGCGGCCGGGTGGAGAGCGCGGTCAAGGGCGTCGAGGTGCTCTCGCCCCGCAACGTCCACTCGATCGCCTCCAAGGCCCGGACGTTCGACTTCTTCGAGCGCACAGCGGTGTGGCAGGGAGTGCCCGAGCGCTTCCGCCTGCACGCTGTGGCCACCCAGCGGGCCGCTGACCGGATCGCCCGCGAGCTCGGCTACGAGGCGCGCGACCGGCTGATGGTCACCTCGCTGCTGCACGACATCGGCAAGCTGGTCCTCGTCCACGCCTATCCCGGCTATCCCCGCCAGATCCATGCCGAGGCCCGCACCCCCGAGGAGCGGATCCAGTCCGAGCGCCGCGAGCTGGGCGTCGACCACGCCCTGGTCGGCGGCGTGCTCGCCCGCCGCTGGGGCCTGCCCAAGTCGATCGCCAGCGTGATCGAGCGCCACCACGCCGAGGATGTCGATGGCGAGGCCGCCGTCGTGCGCCTGGCCGACATGCTCGCCCACTACACGCTCGGCGGGTCCGTGTCGCCGTCGGAACTGCTCGCGGTCGCGCGCCAGGTGGGCATCGCTCCCCCCGAGCTGCGCACGGTCATGTACGACCTGCCGCTCCCGACCTCCGGTGGCCGGCGTCGCCAGATCGATCCTTGCCCGATGTCCACTCGCGAGGTCGAGGTCCTGCGCCGGCTCGCGCGCGGGATGGTCTACAAGCAGATCGCCTCCGAGCTCGGCCTCTCGACCAGCACCGTGCGTACCCACCTGCACAACGTGTACGGGAAGCTGGGCGCCATGGACCGCGCCCAGGCTGTGCTGATCGCCACCGAGCGCGGCTGGATCTAGTCACTCCCCGGCCCGCTCCGTATCGGGCCGCAAGGTCAGAGCGATTACGCAATCTGACCTCACCATTCCTGCGATGATCGGGGTCGGCCATGATCTCGATCACCACGAAATCGCCGTATGCGCTGAGCGCGCTGGTCGAGCTGCACCATCACGGGGACCGGGGACCGGTGCCGATCGCCGAGCTGGCGCGCCGGCGGGAAATTCCGGTCCAGTTCCTCGAGCAGCTGTTCGCCACCCTGCGCCGGGCGGGGGTGCTGCGCTCCCAGCGCGGAGTGAAGGGCGGCTACTCGTTCGCGCGACCGGCGGGAGACATCACGGTGCTGGAGCTCGTGGAGCTGCTCGACGGTCCCGTGGGAGCAACCGCGACCGGCGTGTTCGCCGAGGCCGCACACGCGGCGCGTAACGTGCTCTCGCAATCGACCGTGGCCGAGGTGGCCGAGGCCGAGTCACGCGCCACGGGCGCGCCGATGTACCACATCTGACGATTTCTCCGCGCGACTTTGGCCGCGAGCTCGTGTTCGCTTCGTCGATGAGAAGGTTCCTACTTGCTCTCACCTGCGCCGGGGCGCTGCTCGCGCTGGTCGCCTCGGCCGCCCTGGCCGCCGCCGAGCCCGTCGCCTCGACCAGCAACGCCACGGCGATCAGCTCGACGTCGGCCATGCTGAACGGGACGGTCAACCCTGAAGGCCAGGCGACGAGCTACTACTTCGAGTACGGGACCACGACGTCGTACGGGAGCCAGACGGCCACCGGCGACGCCGGCTCGGGAACGGCCAACATCGGTGTCTCGGCGCAGATCGCCGCGCTCGCTCCGGACACGACGTATCACTACCGGGTGGTCGCGACGAACGCCTCGGGGACGACGCTCGGCTCGGATGTCTCGTTCAAGACGCCCAAGCCGCCCGTTCCGGCCGTGACGACGGGGCAGCCGCAAAGCGTCACGCAGACCTCGGTGACGCTCCACGGCACGGTCGATCCAGAAGGGCTGGCCACCACCTACGTCTTCCAGTACGGCACCAGCACCGCCTACGGCAGCGACACGCCCGCGGCGAGCGCCGGGTCGGGCACAAAGGGCGTGGGCGTCGCGGTGGCGGTCGGGCTCTTGTCCCCGGCCACCACCTACCACTATCGGCTGGCCGCCACCAACGCGAACGGCACGACCTTCGGCCACGACGTCACGTTCAAGACGGCCGCGCCGCCCGCCGGAATCACGATCGCCGCTCTGCCGGGGACGATCACGTTCGGCCAGCTCACGAGCCTGAGCGGCCGGGTACTCGCTCCCCGGCCGGCTCACCTGACCGTGGTGCTGCAGAGCGCCGCGGGCGCCGGCGGGCCCTGGACCGACGCGGCGACGACGACCGCCCTTTCGACCGGCGCGTACTCGTTCTCGCGCCTGGCGCCCACCTCTAACACCTACTACCGCGTGCTCGCCGACGGCGCGACGAGTGCCCCGGTGCTCGTCTCGGTTCGCTTCCGGGTTGGGCTGCTCGTGAGCCGCCGGCACCCGCCCACCGGGAGCACGGTTCGCTTCCATGGTCATGTCGGGCCGGGTCACAAGGGGTTGCCGGTTCTCATCCAGTGGCTTGGACCCCATGGGCACTGGCATACGATCCGCCGCACCCGGCTGCGCGGAGCGGGCGGCGGCCTGTGGTTCTACAGCGCCGCCGTGCGCATCACGCGCAGTGGCCGCTACCGCGTCCTCGTCGGTGCGGACGTCGCCCACGCGGCGGGTCACAGCCGGGTTGTACGCATCCGCCTGCGCTGACGCTGCCCGCCGCCTGACGGCACCGTTCGTCTCCTCTCCGTAGGGTTAGGCCACGAAATGGCCGAAATCCCGACGAACATCGCGGCCCACGTCGGGCGCACGCCGATGATCGAGCTGACCCGGATGCTCCCGGACGGTCAGGCGCGGGTGTTCGCCAAGCTCGAGGCGTTGAATCCGGGCGGCAGCGTGAAGGACCGGATCGGCGTGTCGATGATCGAGGCGGCCGAGCGAGAAGGCATCATCGCGCCGGGCCGCACGACGATCGTCGAGGCGACCAGCGGCAACACCGGGATCGCGCTGGCCTTCGTATGCGCGGCCAAAGGCTACGAGCTGGTGCTGACCATGCCACAGGGGATGAGCCGCGAGCGGGAGGGGCTGTTGCGTCTCTACGGCGCCCGCGTCGAGATCACGGAGTCGCTGGGCGGGATGAACGAGGCGGTGGATGCCGCCCGCGCCATGGCCACGGACGATGACGTGTTCCTGCCCGACCAGTTCTCCAACCCGGCCAATCCGGAGATCCACCGGCAGACCACCGGACCCGAGATCTGGGATGCGCTGGACGGGGCGGTGGATGCGTTCGTCGTCGGGGTCGGCACGGGCGGCACGATCACGGGCGCCGGCGAAGTGCTCAAGGAGCGCAACTCCCGCTGCCGCGTGGTGGCGGTAGAGCCGAGCGCCTCACCCGTGCTGTCGGGCGGCCGTCCCGGCCCGCACAAGATCCAGGGCATCGGCGCCGGCTTCGTCCCGGCCGTCCTCAATCGTGACGTGGTCGACGAGGTGATCGCCGTCGACGACGAGGCCGCGATCGAGACCGCCCGGGCCCTGGCCCACCGGGAGGGCGTGCTGGCCGGCATCTCGGGCGGCGCGGCGGTGTGGGCGGCGATCGAGCTGGCGCGCCGCCCGGAGTCGCGCGACGCACGGATCGTCACGATCCTGCCGGACTCTGGGGAGAGGTACGTGTCTACCCCGTTCTTTGCGCCGTGATGGGCTACTCGCCTGCGGAGTCGCCGTCCCCTCCTGGGGTGACTCGCGCCCGATACCCGTCGCTCACCCGCGGACCTCGCCCGCGCGGTCGCGCCAGAGGGGACGATGTGGAGCCAGCTACGCTTTCTGCATGCTCGGTTTCGGGCTGATCGGCCGCGTGGTCGCGGAGGTGCGGCGCGATGTCGGGGCGGCGCGCAGCCGCGATCCCGCCGCCCGTGACGTCGGCCCGCTCGAGATCCTCGCCACCTGGCCCGGCGTCCACGCGCTGCTCGCCCATCGCGTCGCCCACGCGCTGCGCGATGCCGGGGTCCCGTTCCTGCCGCGGGCGATTGCCGCCGTGTCGCGGGCGATCACGGGGATCGAGATCCATCCGGCCGCCCGGATCGGCCAGGGATTCTTCATCGACCACGGCATGGGCGTCGTGATCGGCGAGACCGCGGAGCTCGGTGACGACGTCACGCTCTATCAGGGCGTGACGCTGGGCGGAACGGGATTCGCCACCGGCAAGCGCCACCCGACGGTGCAGGACAACGTCACGATCGGATCGGGGGCCAAGCTCCTCGGTCCGATCACGGTCGGCCACGGCTCGAAGATCGGCGCCAACAGCGTCGTGATCCACGACGTCCCGCCGAACTCGACCGTGGTGGGCAATCCCGGCCATCCGGTGCGGGTCGAGGGTCGTCGCCCGGAAGGGCCGGACGCGGACTGGGTGCATCTGCCGGATCCGATCGCCGACGCGATCAAGAGCCTGGCCAGCCGGATCTCTGCCCTGGAGCAGAACGTAGATGCGGCCGACGGGGGGAACGTGCGGCCGCTGCGGCCGGCGGGCACCCCCGAGGAGTCCGGCGACACGGCTCAGCGCGTCAACCGGTCGGTCGGTCCGAACCCGGCGGGCGGTTAGTGACCGCCAGTCAGAGCGTCCCGCCCCGTTCGCTGCGCGCGGGCAGGCTCGACGGCGCGCGCGGTGGCGGCGGCGCTTCGTAGTCGGGGATGTTCACGCGCGAGCTCACGAGGTACAGAGGCCGTCCCTTGACCTCGTCGTAGATGCGCCCGACGTACTCGCCGATCAAGCCGATGGCCATGAGCTGGATGCCGCCGAGCAGCAGCACGGCGATCGTCAGCGAGCTGAATCCCGGCAGGTAGGAGCCCAGCACGCGCAGAACGATCACCACCGGGATTGCGATGAAGGCCAGCGTGGAGATGAGGAAGCCGAGCAGCGTGGCGAGCTGGAGCGGACGGTGGGAGAACGACGAGATCGCGTCGAGCGAGAAGCGCAGCATCTTCGGCAGCGTGTACTTCGTCGTGCCGGCGTAGCGCGGATCGCGCTTGTACGGGACCGCCGCCTGGCGGTATCCGACCCACACGGTCATGCCGCGCAGGAACCGGTTGCGCTCGCGCATCGACAACAGCGCGTCGAGCGCACGCCGGTCGAGCATCCGGAAGTCGCCCGAATTGTGCTCGAGGTCGACCTGGGCGAGCCGGTCGAACAACGCGTAGAACCAGCGGGCGGTGGCGAGCTTGAAGCGCGACTCGCCCTCCCGCTGCTCACGCACCGCGTAGATCACATCGCATCCGGCGCGCCAGTGGTCGAGCATCTGTGGGATCAGTTCGGGCGGGTCCTGCAGATCGGCGTCGAGCATCACGACGGCGTCCCCACGCGCGTGGTCCAGCCCGGCGGTCAGCGCGGTCTGATGGCCGAAGTTGCGTGACAGCTGCACGACCCGCACCCGTGGGTCGTTCCCGGCCAGCTTCTGAAGCTCGACGTCCGAGCCGTCGGTCGAGCCATCGTCGACCAGGACCATCTCGAACCTGAGCCCCTGCAGGGCGGCGCACACCCGGGCGTAGAACTGCTCGATCGTCGCCACCTCGTTGTAGACCGGAGCGACGACGCTGAGCAGCTTGAGCGAGCGCCCGCCGCCCGTTGGGCCAATCGGCTCGCCGACGTGTGGATGTTGCAGTGACGTCATGGTTGGCTCACAGCCCCACCGTGCTGGCGTGCGGAATGAGGGCGAGCAACTGGAAGCCGATGATCACACCGCTGAGCACGAGCGAGGTCTTCCACAGTCTTGCGTCGCGCCCGAGCGCAGCCAGCGGCATCAGCCAGGCAACGTACCAGGGCAAGAGCGACGCTGCGGTCACGAGCAGCGCCACCGCCGCCCAGCCCGCGCCGGCGATCCAATCGAGCTTGCCCTGCCACACCCGCCAGAGAAGCCAGCCCAGCACGACGGCGAACAGCGCACCGAGGATCAGCGCGACCGGGTGCCCCACGGTGCCCAGCCCGAGGCGGGTTCCGATGAAGCCGGGGATGCTCTGCCAGTTGCCCTTGCTCTGGACGCTCTCGATCGTGGCCGGGAGGTGGAGCGGGCCGGCGCCGAACAGGGCAGCGGTGAAGATGCCGAGCGCCGCGAGTGCGACGCCGGCGCCGATCAGGATGTCGCGCCGGCGCGCGCTCGACAGCGGTCCGCGGCCGCCGGCCAGCGCGAACGGCAGCAGCAGGCCCGCGGTCAGCTTGATGCCGGCTCCCACCACGATGGAGCCCGCGCCCAGCCGGCCCCGCCGCTGCAGCAGCAGCACGACGCCGGCCAGCATCGGAACCAGCATCAGCAGGTCGTTGTGCCCGCCGCCGACGCCGTACACCACGACCAGTGGGTTGAGCCCGACGAGCACCGCCGCCTTGACCGGGTCGATGCCACGCCGCCGCGCGCCGTTCCAGACCAGCGCGACGACGGCCAGGCTCGAAACGGCGGCGATCGCCTTGTAGACGAACACATCGGTGGGGATCGAGAGCGGCGCCAGCGGATAGCTGAGCGCGGTGAAGAGGGGGCCGTAGACGGTTGGCGCGGAGATCCACTTCCATCCGATGTAGGAGTAGAGCGGGTCGTGGTAAAGCGCAAGCGGGCTGGCCAGGTATGCGTTCGCGTGGTAGACCTGCCCGATCCGCCCGTAGAACTGGTAGCTGAACACATCGGTCGAGAACAGCGGCGGGGCGAGCAGCATCAGCGCGTGCAGAGCCGCGATCGCACCCAGGACCAGCAGGGGGGAGAGGCGGCCCGCGCCGCGCACGACCAGCAGATAGGAGGCGAACATCGCGGCCATGACTACGGTCAGCCCGACGCCGCCAAGATGGATCCCGGTGGTTCCGAACGAGCCCTGCAGTCCGACGGCGCCGGCGCCGTAGCCGACGGTCGACGGCAGGAGCTTGTCGGTCCCGGCGGCCGAGATCGCCACCAGGAGCCCGGTGCCCAGGATCCCCGCCAGCCCCACCAAGCCGAGACGGGATTGCGAGGGGGCGGTGCGCGTCTCGAGCCCGGGCGCTCGCAGGTCGAATGCGCCGCTCCGGGTGGCGCCCAGCGGACTGTGCACGCTCATCGCATACAGCTTGCCCGACCGTTGGTCGGCAAGAGTTTGATCATTGTTGCCATTACGTTAGGGAACTTGCGGGCGCAATGTTCAGCAGACCAGCCCTCTCCGTCGTCATGAATACACCCCGGCCGCGTTCCTCTCTCGATGCCGCCGTCGGCGCGCCGGCCTCCAAGTACCCACTACCCGTCATCCGAGGAGCGGATCGCGGTTGGAGCCGGATTTGCCCGTCCCAGCGCGGACCGCGCGCTGAAGCGTAGGAGCGGCACCGCCCACATGGCCTCGGCCGCGATCCGGCCCGACATCTTGCTGCTACCGACGCTGCGGTCGCGAAAGACGATCGGAACCTCGGTGACCCGGAAGCCGGCCAGCAATGCCCGGTAGGTGACCTCAATCTGGAAAACGTACCCCTCGGCGCGGACCGTCTCCAGCTGGATCGTCTCCAGCACACGCCGGTGGATGCATTTGAAGCCGCCCGTGAGGTCGTGGATCGGGACACCTAGGATCACGCGCGCGTAGAGGCCGCCGCCCCGGCTGATCAGGCGGCGCAGCAGCCCCCAGTCCTCGACGCCGCCGCCCGCGACGTAGCGCGACCCGAGCACCAAGTCGGCGTCGTCGGCGGCTTTGATCAGCGGCTCGAGGTAGCGCGGATCATGGGAGAAGTCGGCGTCCATCTCGATCACGAGCTCGGCATCACCGCGCAGCGCGCGGTCGAACCCGGCCAGGTAGGCGTGCCCGAGGCCGGTTTTGGCCGGGCGGTGCAGGACCTCGACTTGATCCAGGCTCTCGGCGAGCCGATCGGCCAGGGCGCCGGTCCCGTCGGGCGAGTTGTCGTCGACGACGAGCACCCGGTGCACGCCCGGCGCGAGCCGCTCGAGCTCGGCGACCGTGGCGCGGACGATGCCCTCGATGTTCGCCGCCTCGTTGTAGGTGGGGATCACGACCCAGACCGGTGGGTGCATCGATCGGGAGCGTAGTGGGCGCGACGGGCGCCTGGCTTGCGCACGCGCCGGACGCCGGGAGCCGCGCACCAGAATTGGTCGAGATCGTGCGCGTGATGCACATCCCACCGGGACCCGGCATCATGGGGCCGGGGCAGATTCATGGAACGCGGTGCAGGACTACGCAACCCGCCGGCGCCACCGGCCATTCTCGAACCCGGCCGTTCGGCGCGGCGGCGCAGCATGGCGCCGCATCACCGCCGGCGACGCGCGGTGGCCATCTCGGCGCTGATCCTCCTCCTGGTGCTCGGTGCGGTCGTCGTGCTGACCGCTGGCGGCGGCGTCGTAGCGCGGTCGTCCAGCGCCTCGGCGCGGGGCGGCTTCTTCGGGCAGGTCCGTGCCCTGGCCGGCACCGGCGCCGGTTCGCTATCGGCCCGGGAGCAGACCGCCGAGAACGCCGCGATCAACCGCACGCTGGCCTATACGCCGTGGGTGCGAATCGCCGGGGCCCAGCACCGAGAGATCGCGTTGACTTTCGACGATGGGCCGGGCCCGTACACGCCGGACATCCTGGCCATCCTTCAAGGCGAGCACGTACCGGCGACCTTCTTCGAGGTGGGCATCCTCGAGCGCTATTTCTATAGCTCGACCGCCGCGGTCGTCGCGGACGGCGACGTGATCGGCGACCACACCGAGGTGCATGCCGCGATGTCGAGGCTGTCCGCCCGCGCTCAGCGCGCCCAACTGGTCGAGGAGGCCGCTGCGGTGCAGCTGCACGGCGCGCGCTTCCCCCGGCTGTTCCGTCCGCCCTACGGGATGTGGAACGCGACCACGCTCACGCTGCTCCGCAGCTACCGGATGCTGATGGTGCTGTGGACGGTTGACACCAACGACTACCGCCGGCCCGGCATGCAGGCGATCGTCAGGACCGCGCTCGCCGGCGCCCGACCGGGCGCGATCATCCTGCTCCACGACGCGGGGGGCAACCGGTCGCAGACCGTCGCGGCCCTGCCCAAGATCATCGCGGGCCTCAAGCGCCGGGGCTACCGCCTGGTCACCGTGCCCAGGCTGCTGCTCGACAACCCGGCCCCCCGCGTGCAGAACATCGCGTCGGTGATCGGGTCCGGCGGGTAGTCGGGTCGGCCCGTCAGCCGCGCAGGTAGGCGACGCGGTTCCAGCTCGGCTCGTTCAGCGGCGCACGTAGGCGACGCGGTTCCAGCTCGGCTCGGGGGCGAGCTGAATCGGCTCGCCGCCCCGGTCCGGCTGGATATAGATGAACGAGTGCGCGTCCGGGTCGAACTGGATGTCCAGCTCGCCTTCCTTGACGCGTTGATCGAGCCAGGCGCCGCGGAAGATCAGCCGGCGCAGCCAGTGCACGAGCGATCGGTCCGATGGCCCCACCAGGTCCGGCCAGCAGTCGTTGACATGCTCGCCCAGCGCAGACGCCGGTTCGGTGACCTCGCCGTTGACGACCAGGTTGATCAGGTCTTCACCCTCGTCCTCATCGACGGAGCCGCCGATGAAGCCGAGCTTCCGCGCCGCCTGCTCGCAACGCTCGCGAAAATCGCGCTCGTTGAAGGTGAAGCGAAGCTCGCCGTACTCGAGTACGAAGTCCTCGCCCGAGCTGTAATTCCCGCGCTGGTACATGGGCCGTCGGCATCATATGGTGGATTCCTCCGCCCCTGCAGCGCGTGAAAGCAACGTTGCAGGATGTCCGGCGCTAGGGGCCCCTATGTCGAAGCCTGGGCCTTCGTGCCGTACCCTTTGCCGGCATGATTTCGGGGTCGCGATGACGGAGGGTGGCTCGGGGTCGCGCGCGGTCGCCGAGTCGATCACCGCGACCACGGACCGCGAACCGGGTGAAGAGCCACGCGCCCGCGTGCGCGGGCGCGACGGTTGGCCGTATTGGCCCGCCGTGGCGGTGTGCGTCGTCGGTCTCCTGGTCACCGGTTTGCTCGTGTGGATCTCCGCCTCGACGTACAGCAGCAACGAGAATCGGATCCTCAAATACCGTGTGAGCGACGCCGGCGCGCTCCTCGCGTCGGCGCTGACCGGCATCCAGACGCCGCTGGCCTCGGCCGCGGCGCTCGTGGACGCGACCCAGGGCGACACCAGGAAGTTCGAGAGCTTCATCGCGCCGCAGGTCGGATCGCCGGGCGGCCGCCACCAGTTCGTGTCGGTGTCGGTCTGGCGGCTCGGGTCGGGGCAGGCTGGCCCGCTCGCGGTGGTCGGCGCCGCCCCGGCGCTGGCCGCCTCCGCAGGGCGGGCACGGAGCTTCTTCGCGCGCGCCGCGCCAGGCGGGCTGAGCGTGATCGGCCTGCTGTCCGCATCGCCGCCCCGGCTGGGCTATGCGTTCACCTCGCCCGGGCTCACCGGCCGCTACGTCGCCTACGGAGAGAGTGCCCTGCCGGCCAATCGCCGGTCGCGCTACCAGAGCAACGCGGCGTTCACCGATCTCGACTACGCGCTGTATCTGGGGCGCTCACAGACCGACTCGAACCTGCTCGTGTCCGACCTCAAGAAGCTGCCGATCAGCGGTCGGCACGCTTCGACCGCGATTCCGTTTGGCGACACCGTGCTCACGTTCGTGATCACGCCACGGCGACCGCTCACCGGCACCTTCGCCGAGCGGCTCCCCTGGCTCCTCGGAATTGCCGGCCTGCTGCTGAGCCTCGGCGCGGCGGCGCTCACCGTCCGGCTGATCGACCGGCGCAACCAGGCGGTGCGGCTGGCGGGATCCCTCGAGCAGATCGCCGAGGAGAACCGCCAGCTCTACGCCGAGCAGCGCACGATCGCGCGGACGCTTCAGGACGCCCTCCTTCCCGAGCGGCTGCCGAAGATCCGCGGGGTGGAGACGAGCGCCCGCTACGAGGCCGGAGTGAAGGGGGTCGACGTCGGGGGCGACTGGTACGACCTGATCGCGCTCGACGATGAGCGCCTGTTGCTCGTGGTGGGCGATGTCTCCGGGCGCGGGGTGCGTGCCGCGGCCACGATGGCGGCGCTTCGCTTCGCGATTCAGGCCTACGCGGCAGAGAACGATCCCCCGGAGGCAATCCTGACCAAGGTCTCCAAGCTGGTCAACGTCAGGCGCAGCGGCCAGCTCGCCACGATCCTGTGCGCGCTGGTCGACGTCAAAGCTCACCGGCTGACCGTGACGTCGGCGGGCCATCTTCCGCCGCTGTTGATCAGCAATGGAAGCGGAACGTTCGTCGAGAGCAAGGTCGGCGTACCGATCGGCGTGCGCACGGGCGCAAGCTATATATCTACCTCCGTCGACACACCGCCCGCCGCGACTCTGCTTGCATTCACCGATGGTTTGGTCGAGAGACGGGGCGAGAGCATCGATGCCGGACTGGGACGCCTGCAGCGTGCGGCGAGCTCCAACCATGCCCAGCTCGACGAGCTTCTCAACCGGCTCGTGGAGGATGTCCGCCGGGACGGCGGGGACGACGACACCGCGATCGCGGCGCTCCGATGGCTGGACTAAGCGTGGGCAACGCTCCCAACATGAGCTTTAACGTCGCCGAGGGCGACGACGGGACCGTCACCGTCAGCTTGACCGGCGAGCTCGACATCACGAACGTCGAGCCGCTAGCCGATGCCGTCGCGCCGGCACTCGAGCGCGAGCCCGGGCGGCTGATCGTCGACGTGGGTGATCTGAGTTTCGCCGACAGCTCGGCCATCGCCCTGTGGGTCCAGTGGGCCACCACCGTGCCAGCCATCGAGATGCGCAACGTCGCGCCGCTCCTGCGCAGGGTGGTCGATTCGATGGGATTGACCGATACCTTGAACGTGGCGCCGTGAAGAACACTCGATCCTTCCCCCATGACCCGCAATCGGTCCCGGCCGCGCGTCGGTTCGCCACCGGCGTGCTCAGCGACGCCTCGGCCGAGACGCTCGAGGCGGTGGAGCTGATGGTGTCCGAGCTGGCCACGAACTGCATTCGGCACACCGACAGCGGCTTCGACCTCACGATCATGCGCAGCGGAGACGACATCCGCGTGGAGGCCACCGATCATGCCGGCGGCACGCCGACGATGCGCTCGCCGAAGCCCACCGACCCGAGCGGACGCGGACTCAAGATCATCGACATGCTCTCGGCCGGGTGGGGGGTGGACGCCGTCGCGGACGACGGCAAGACCGTGTGGTTCACGATCATCGACCGCGCGCCGGCCTCGGCGGCCGGGGCCTGCCGGGCCTGACGACGGCTTTCAGCCGGCTGGCGGCGCTTCCGTCAACGTTCACCCCGTTGCGGGCGGCAAACCTTGGCCTGAGCGGGCTTGCGGCCGGCTCGGCATCCGCCTCACGACCCAGTAGCTCCGCCCGAAGCCGTCGACCTCGATGGTGCGCCGCTCGAGCCGAGGGTTCCCGCGCGCCCGTCGCGCCGGGTCCGCGTTCGCCTGCCGCCCGGCGTTCCCGCTCGCCCGTCGCGCCGGGTCCGCGCTCGCGGGTGCGTGCCGCACGATCCACGGCCGAAGAGTTCTCATGGCAGGGGGTGAATTTTGCGCTGCCGAAGGCTCTGTCGGGCATGAATGCGCAATTGGCAACGATCCTCCTGGTCGAGGACCATCCCACCACCCGCTCCTTCCTGGCCGACAACCTGTCCGCGGACGGCTACGAGGTGATCGAGGCCGAGGACGCGCGCGAAGGCCGCCATCGGCTCGAGACCACGTTTCCCGATCTTGCCATCGTCGATCTCGGCCTGCCTGACGGCGACGGCCTCGACTTGCTCGAGCACGTCCGTACGGCCGACCGCATCGCGGGCCGACTCGATCCCGACCTGCCGCTGCTCGTACTGTCCGGACGGGTGGGCGAGCTCGACCGCCTCCGCGGCTTCGAACGCGGCTGCGATGACTACATGCTGAAGCCGTTCTCGTACCACGAGCTGAGCGCCAGGGTACGCGCGCTGCTGCGGCGCACCCAGCGCCGGCCGGGCATGGGGCGGGTTCGCGTCGGAACACTCGAGCTCGACTCGCAGAGCCGCCAGGTGTGGGTGCGAGGCGAGCCGGTGGGGTTGTCGAACAAGGAGTACGCGCTGCTGCGCGCCCTCGCGGGCGAGCCCACGCGCGTGTTCACGCGCGAGGAGCTGCTGCGGGGGGTCTGGAACTTCAGGGCCATGGGCAACACCCGCACGCTTGACTCGCACGCGTTCCGGTTGCGCCAGAAGCTCAATCGGTCCGGCGACCGGTTCGTGATCAACGTGTGGGGCACCGGCTACCGCCTCGTCGACGGAGACCTCGAGCCGTGATCGCCCTCTCCATCGGCGGCTGGCTGGCGGCGAGCGGGGCCGGGTTGGTCGCCGGCGGGGCGTGGCGAGCGCTGACCGGACGGATGGAGACTGTGGCACGCGCGTGCCACGAGCTACGCGGGCCGTTGACGGCGGCCCGGCTGGGAATCCAGCTCGGGGCGAGCAGCGGAGAGCTCTCGCCGGCGCGCCTGCGTGCCATCGACCTGGAGCTCGGCCGGGCGGCACTCGCCCTCGAGGATCTCGACACCGCACGGACACGCGGACTGGCCGTCTGGCGTGAGCCGGGGGCGGTCGACCTCATGCAGCTTGTGGCGGACTCGGTCGAGGCGTGGCGTCCGGCGGCGTCCGCACGCGAGGTCGATCTCCATGCCACGTGGTCGGGACGTCCGGCGAGGGTCTGGGGCGACCGCCTCCGTCTCGCCCAGGCGACCGGCAACCTGATCGCCAACGCGATCGAGCACGGGGGAGGGGTCGTCGAGGTGCGCGGCTTCGCCGACGAACCCGGTCGCGCCCGCATCGAGGTGATCGACGCCGGACCGGGCCTGCCGGCGCCGGTCGCCGAGTTGGCACGCCGGCCGCAGCGCGGTAGAGGCCGGCGCGGGCGGGGGCTGGCCATCGCCACCGCGGTCGCGGCCAGCCACGGCGGGCGGCTCGGGGCGGCGCCGGCACGGCGGGGAGCGCGGCTCGTCCTGGAGTTGCCGGCGTTGGATGCCGGCGGGAGCGCGGATGGTGGCGGGCGTGCGGATGCGGTGGGGAGCGCGGATGCCGGCGAGTCAACCGGCGCCCGCGAGGATCTCTAGCCGCCGCCCGCCGCCCTGCCCGCGCTGCCCGGTACGTCGCACTCGCCGACGCCCGCATGCCCGCATGGCGTTTCGCGCGCCCGCGCGCCTGCGCGCGGCCGATTGCCCGAGTAACGTCGCACTCGCCGACTCCACGAGCCCGAGTGAGACGTTTCTGGTGGCCGACTGCCAGCGCGCTCGGGCCGGACGCGCCGCTCGAGAGCCAGCCGCCACATCTCGCCCTGCGAGCGCGACGGTGAACCAACCGCCCGCGCCTTGTTGCGCCGCCACCTCCCGGCCGAGCGTTGCACACGCTCCGGACGGAGCCACGCCGAGTTTGCAAGCGCCCGCCCATTCCCGCGAGCTGCAACGCCACGTGCATCAGCGCCGGCGCCGGGCCACGTGGCGTCTTCCCATGGCTGACGGGCGATCGGGGCAAATTGGGCCCGAAGAGCGGTCGTGTGGGAGAGAGCGTGGGATCTGGGTTGCATTGTGGGGGAGGGTGGGGTAGAGTGGGACACGCGCATGGTCATGCATTGCGGAACCCGGGTGGCAGGGCTCCTCCCACCCGGCCACCCGGGTTCGGAATTCGCGCGGCCCCATGAGAAACCTTGATCTTCCGCGGGACCTTCGAACACGCACTGGATGCGAAGCACCGGCTGACGGTGCCCTCGAAGTTCCGCGCCGCGCTTGCCGGCGGGGTGGTTCTGGCCGCGTCGCCCGAGACGACCGCGTCGGCGCCGCGCTCGATCGCGATCTGGACGCCCGAGGCCTACGAGGCATACACGGGGGCAGCGCTGACCGGGCTCAGCCCGATATCACCGGAGGCGCGGGACCTGAAGCGCTTCTTCTTCAACTACTCGCATGACACCGAGCTCGACTCAGCCCACCGCGTGATGATCCCGCCCAACCTCATGGAGTACGCCGGCCTCGACCGCGAGGTGCTGGTGACCGGATCGGGCGAATGCCTGGAGGTGTTCGACCGCGTCCGGTACGCCGGCTACAGCGACGACGTTCTGTCCCGTGTCCCCGACATCGCAGCGAAGCTTGGCCACACTGCTTGACATGACCCGCACGCACATCCCGGTCCTGGCCGGGGAGCTGATCGACCTACTCGATCCGCGCCCCGGGGAGACGGCGGTGGACTGCACCTTCGGTGGCGGCGGACACGCGCGGCTGATCGCCGACCGGCTGGGACCGGCCGGCACGCTGATCGGCATCGACCGCGATCCAATCGCCGAGGAGCGCTTCAGCGAGATCGCCGCTGAGCTGCCCTGCCGCACGCGCTTCATCCGGGCCGACTTCGTCAGCGCGCTGCGGCGGCTGGAATCGGAAGGAGTGCAGGCCGACCTGGCGTACCTCGACCTGGGTATGTCCTCGATGCAGGTCGACACCTGGGAGCGGGGCTTCTCCTACGCGTATGACGCGCCGCTCGACATGCGGATGGGTCCCGAGCAGGAGCTGACCGCCCGCCAGATCGTCAACGAGTGGGACGAGCGCCGGCTCGCCCGGCTCCTGCGCGAGTACGGCGAGGAGCGCTATGCGAGCCGCATCGCGCGGGCGATCGTGCGCGCGCGCTCCCGCGAGGAGCTCGAATCCACCCAGCAGCTGGTCGAGGTGATCAAGGCGGCCGTACCCGTGCCCGCCCAGTTCGCCGGCGGCCATCCGGCCCGCAGGACGTTCCAGGCCCTGCGCATCGCCGTCAACGATGAGCTGTGCCAGCTCGACGCGGCCCTGCCGGCGGTGTGGAAGGTGCTGCGCCCGGGTGGGCGGCTCGCCGCGATCTCGTTCCACTCCCTCGAGGACCGCCGGGTGAAGCGTTTCCTGGCCGAGCGGGCTCGCGGCTGTGTGTGTCCGCCCGAGCTTCCGATCTGCGTCTGCGGGCACGAGCCCGAAGCCGAGCTCCTGACGCGGCGCGCGCTGAGCCCGACGCCGGGGGAGATCGAGGCCAACCCTCGGTCGAAGTCCGCACATCTGCGCGCCGCGCGTAAGCTCGAGGACGCGCCGCGTTGAGGCCTGGCGCGCTCACCCAAGCCGCGCGGAGCGCCGCGTCGCGCCGCGGGGCCGGGCAGCCTCGCCAGGAGCCGCGGCCGGCCAGGCCGGGCCGACCGCCCCGCCGGGTCTCAGGGCCGGCGGGAGGGAAAGAGGGCCCGCGGGGAAGCGCCGACGCCCGCGGATCGGCGGCGCCGCGAGCCGCAGCGTCAAGATCGGCAGCCCCGCGATCCGCAGCGCCGCGATCCGCAGCGTCAAGATCCGCAGCGCCGCGATCCGCAGCGTCAAGACCTGGAGCGTCGCGCCCCGGCAGGCCATCGATCGCCGCCCGCGCCGCTCGCGCCAACCGGGCACCGCGCGCCACATTCGCCGTCGCGTTCGCCCCCGCCGGCGGCCCTCGGGTCATGGCCGCCGCCCGGGCCGCCGCGGTCGCCCTCCCGCTTCCGCTTCCGGCGTTCAGGCGTCCACCCAGGCCGGCACCTCGACCCGCGCCGGCCGAACCGCGCGAGCGCGCGCCACAGGGTCTTGCTCGGCGAGTCATCGCGTTTGCTGTCGCGCTGCCCGACCATTCACTGCTCGATCGAGTCGTCCGCGGCCGTGCGTGGATCCCGCTCCTCGGCGTGCTGCTGGCCGGCATCGTGGCCGCGCAGGTCGAGATCCTCAAGCTGGGCGCGAGCATGGGACGGGCGCTCGAGCAGACATCGACGCTGACCACCGCGAACGAGCAGCTGCGCGGAACCGTGGCGACGCTGGCCGACGATCAGCGGATCGAGCAACTGGCCAGCGGCATGGGGATGGTCTTGCCCCCGCCGGGAGCGGTCGGGTATCTGGTCGCCAGCCGGAATGGCAACGTGGCCGGCGCGCTCGGCAATATCCACACGCCTGACTCGGCGGCGTTCGTCGGCATGCCGGCCAAGAACGGCGCGCTGGTGACCGGCCCGGGTACCTCGACGTTGCCGCCCGACCCCGGCGCGCCGGCGCCACCTCCGGCCACGACGACGCCGACGGCCGGCACGACGGCCACCACCGCCGCCGGCGGGGCGACGACGAGCACGGCGGCCGCGCAATCGACCCCCACGACGCCCCAGGTCACGACGCCGCAAACCACGACGTCCCAGGCCACGCACCGCAGCAGACCCCGACGCAGCAGACCCCGACGCAGCAGACCCCGACGCAGCAGACCGCGACGCAGCAGGCGCCCGCCGCCACGAGCTCCTCGACCGGTTCGCCACCCACCGGTGCGGCCGCGATCCAGCCGTCCGACTCGAGCCAACCGACGGCCGGGGGATAAACGCGCTTGGCGCTCATCGACCGGCGCATCGGGATCGTCTTCATCGCGTTCCTCGCGTTGCTGGGGATCGCGCTGGCTCGCGCGGCGTATCTCGGCTCGGTCCGGGCGGGATCGCTCGAGCGAGCCGCGGCCACGCAACAGGTGAGCAACGTGGTCGACCCGGCGCCGCGGGGGGCGATCACCGATCGCAACGGTGACCAGTTGGCCATCAGCGAGTCGGCCGACGACATCGTCGCCGACCCGTACCTGATCAAGAATCCGGCGTCGGCCTCGGCCGAACTGTCGGCTGCGCTGGGGATGCCGCAGCTGACCGTGCTGAGTCGCATCACCAGGTCCCACACCGGCTACGTCCTCCTGGCCCATCTGGTTCCGTCGGCCCGGTCGGCGGCGGTCGCCAACCTGCACATCGCCGGGATCAACCTGATCCCGCAGACGCGGCGGGTCTATCCCCGCGACGGTGAAGCGGCGCAGGTCGTCGGCTCGGTGCACGGGGATGGCACCGGGGCCAGCGGAATCGAGTACCAATACAACCGCGTGCTGACCGGCAGCGACGGGCTGCGGCGGATCGTCAGCGACGCCAAGGGTCAGCCGATCTCGATCGACGACCTCCGCGCCACCGATCCAGGCAAGACCGTGGCGCTCACGCTCGACTCGGGGCTGCAGCAGGAGACCGAACGCGTGCTCGCGCGCGTGGGCGCCACGTATTCACCCAAGAGCGCGACCGCGATCGCCGTGGATCCCCGCACCGGAGCGATCCTCGCGCTGGCCAACTGGCGCGCGGCAGGGGCGGACAACTCGGCCGGTCCGGATGACCTGGCCATCGGGCTGAACTACGAGCCAGGATCGACCTTCAAGGCGATCACGGTGGCCGGCGCGCTCCAGGACCAGTTGGTGACCCCGAGCACGCCGTTCGACATACCGCCGGTGCTCCAGTTCGCCGATCGCCAGATCCACGACGCGGAGTCGCACGGCTACGAGACGCTGACCGTGGCCAACATCCTCAAGCAATCGAGCAATATCGGCGCCGACCTGATCGGCAAGAAGCTCGGGGCCAAGCGGTTCGACTACTGGGTGCGCAGATTCGGGTTCGGAACGCCGACCGGCGTCGACCTGCCCGGTGAACAGAGCGGGATCGTGTTGCGCTGGTGGAACTACTCGGGCTCGTCGATGGCCAACCTGCCGTTCGGCCAGGGCGAATCGGTCACCCCGATGCAGATGGTGGCCGCCTACGATGCGATCGCCGACGGCGGCATCCTGCGGGCCCCGCACGTGGTCGAGTCGGTAGGGGGCAAGACGCCACGGCTGCCGGCCGGACACCGGATCATCTCGCCCAGCACGGCCTCCGAGCTGCGCGACATGCTGCGCGGGGTGTTCGCCGATGGGGGCACCGCCTCGGGCGCCGAGATCCGCGGCTACGACATGGCGGGCAAGACCGGCACGGCGAACATCGCGGTCGACGGCCACTACTCCGACAGCGCCTACGTCGCCTCGTTCATCGGAATGGTCCCCACCAACCACCCACGCCTGGTCGTGGCGGTGGTGGTCAACCAGCCGCAGGGATCGATCTTCGGCGGCTCGGTGGCTGCGCCGGCCTTCCAGCAGATCGTCGGGTGGGCGGTGCCGTATTTCGGTATCCCGCCGAGCTGAGCCGCGCCACCGCGTGAAACCCGCTCGTCAGTGCGGCGCCGGCCGCGAGGGACTTCGCGACGCGGCGGCGCCCCCGAGCTGGTGCCGGAGCACGGCCAGGCGGTCGTCCCACTCCGCCCCGACGGCGGTCATCCAGTCGACCGCGTCGGACAGCGGCGCGGGGGTGAACTGATAGCGCACCTCGCGGCCCGAGCGGGTCCGGTCGAGCAGGCCCGCCTCGGTCAGCGCATTGAGGTGCTTGAGCACGGCCTGGCGGGAGATCGGCAACTGCGCAGCGAGCTCGGTGGCGGTGGTGGCTGGATGCTCGGCGATCGCGGCGAGCAGCGCGCGGCGCGTCGGATCTGACAGCGCGCCGAACACCGCGCCCGCGCGGTCGTCAGGACTCCGGGTGCTCACGCCGCGACCAGCGCCGGTCCGAATGTGCGGCCGGCGGCGCCGGGCAGCGGCACGCCGACCAGATCGAGGACCTCCAGCGGGCGGGTCTCGACCACGCGCAGCCGAGTGGCGTCGCCGCGCTCTTCGATGAGAAGCTCGACGCGGCTGGCCGGCTCGTCGTCGGTGGCCCACCAGAAGCTCAGGCGCTCGGGAGCGCATACGTCCTCGACCCAGCCGGTCCTGACGTGGCCATCGGACTCGAACTCGGCGTCGCCGCCGGGGCGAAGGTCGAGCAGGACGCGGTCGGCCAGCCAGCCGTCGCCGGTGATGGCCTCCCACACCGCGTCGCGGGACGCGGGAAGCCACAGATCACGCTCGACGCGGTCGCTCATGCGTGCCTCCAAATCTGATACGCAACCGATTGGTTGCACATCTGCTAGGGTGTTCTGCAACCAAGTAGTTGCACCTTAGCAGACCGATAGGAGGGCCCATGCCACTCGTTCCCATGGTCGTCGAGCAGACCGCGCGCGGCGAGCGCTCGTTCGACATCTACTCCCGCCTGCTCAACGATCGGGTCGTGTTCCTGGGTGGGGTGGTGGATGAGGAGACGGCGAACCTGATCGTCGCGCAGCTCGTCCACCTCGAGTCAGACGACCCCGACAAGGACATCCACCTGTACATCAACTCCCCAGGTGGCTCGATCTACGCCGGCCTGGCCATCTACGACACGATGCAGTTCATCCGGCCCGAGGTACAGACGATTTGCTACGGAGTGGCGATGTCAATGGGTTCGCTGCTGCTGGCGGGAGGGGCGCCCGGCAAACGGGCCGCGCTGCCGAACAGCCGGATCCTGATCCACCAGCCCTCAGGCGGATTCGAGGGCCAGTCGACCGACATCGAGATCCACGCGCGCGAGGTACTGGCCCTGCGGGCCCGGATCGACGAGATCTACGCCCACCACACAGGCCAAGAGCTCCAGCGCGTGCACGCCGATATGGAGCGCGATCGCTTCTTCACGGGGGCCGAGGCCGTCGGCTATGGCCTGGTCGACCGGGTGATCGAACATCGCGACCTCGCCCGGGGCGCCCGCGGGTTCAGCGCGAACTGAGCGGGCGCGGCGTGCGCACGGATTGCAGCGCGAACCGACCGAACCGCGGAGCTCGGGGAGCCGGCCCAGGAGCGAGCCGGCTCTCAGAGCCCGCGGGCCGTCAAGACGTGGGGAATAGTGCGCAGCAGCAGCTTCAGGTCGGTCCACAGCGACCAGTTGGCCACGTACAGGTAGTCGATCGCGACCATCTCGTCGAGCGGCACGCGGCTTGACCCGAGGACCTGCCAGTGCCCGGTGATCCCGGGCGTCAGCTCGAGCCGGCGCCGGTGCCAGCCGACCACGCGCTTGTCCTCCTGGGGAATCAGTGGCCGGGGCCCGACCAGGCTCATCTCCCCCCGCAGCACGTTCAGGAGCTGTGGTAGCTCGTCGAGATTGCTGCGGCGCAGCAGGCGACCGACGCGGGTGATGCGGGGATCGTCGGCGATCTTGAAGAAGCCCTCGGCGGCCTGATTGTGATCGACCAGGTCGGCCTTGCGCTCCTCGGCGTCGGCGACCATCGAGCGGAACTTCAGGAGCTCGAACGGTCGTCCGCGGCGGCCGACGCGCTCCTGATGGAAGAACACGGGGCCATGGGAGGTCAGCTTCACGAGCAGCGCGACCAGCCCGAACAACGGCGAGAGGAGCACCAGCGCCATCGCCGCGACCGCGACGTCGAAGATCCGCTTGAGCAGCCGGGAGGAACGCGACAGGCTGAACGTGCGGACGCCGAGCACGGCGACTCCATGCACGTCGTCGAACTCGACCGCGGAGCCGACGACCTGGAACATGGCGGGAATCACGCTGACGCGAATGCCGATCGCGCCGAACGTGCGCATCAGATCGAGCATGTCAGCGCCCGCGGCGGCGTGAGGCGCGATGATCACCCGCTGGATCTCGAGTTGGCGGGCGAGCTCGCGGGCGTCGGCGAGCGACTGATCGGCGATGGCCGGAGCCGCCCATGGCGATGCGTTGTGCAGGTCGATCTGGGCGACCAGCGCCGCGTTGGTGGCGGGATCGCTTTCGATCTTCTCGCGAAAGCGCAGCGCCTCATCGGCCGGGCCGAAAGTCCGGCATAGGCGCGCGGTCGGCGGGCCAGCCGCACGAGTCCGGCGACCGGCCAGGGGAGTCCCCGCGCGAACTCGTCGGGCGCCGGCGGCGGCACCGCGGCGGGATGGAACGCGGGCATGAGCACGCGCGCCGCGCCCTGGCTCCGCGCGTCCCGGATGAAGCCAGCGAGCGTTCGCTCGTGCAGATGAGCCGCTGACAGGCTGCGATCGAACACGCCGGTCAGCCCCGCCTCCAGGCAGCGGATGCCGAAGTCCCGATCGGCGTGATAATGCTCCGTAAACCCGGGGTTCGACATGCCGATAGCCAGACAATCGGCGCGGCGCATCGAGAAGTTTCCGCCCCACAGCTCCCTCACCACACTCCGGGGATCGCGCTCGTAGATCCGGCAGCGCCCCTCGTATTCCCCGGCGTACAGCATCAAGGCGAACGAGCGTCCGACGGCCGCTCAGCTTCTGCGCCGCGAACTGGTGGCGTGAGGCACCGGTCGGCTGACGCCAGCTCCGCCGGTACGCTGCCCGACATGCGACTCGACCGCGTGATTCCCGGTGCTCCCGCGAACGCCGCCGATCTCGAGATCACCGGCCTCGCCTACGACAACCGTGCGGCGGAGCCGGGGACCCTGTTCTTCTGCGTTCCCGGGTTCACCCGCGACGGCCACGACTTCGCATCGGACGCCATCGCCCGCGGCGCGGCGGCGCTGGTCGTGGAGCGTCCGTTGGGCCTGGGCGTCCCGGAGATTCGCGTGCCGAGCGTGCGCGCCGCGATGGCGCCGGCCGCGGCCGCGTTCTACGGCGATCCGACCGCGGAGCTCCAGACCGTCGGCGTGACCGGCACCAACGGGAAGACCACGACCGCGTTCCTCGTGCACGCGCTGCTCGAGGCCGACGGGCGCCGGACCGGGCTGCTGGGAACGGTCAAGAGCGTGATCGGGGGCGCCGAGCGCCCGGTCGAGCGCACCACGCCCGAGGCGATCGAACTCCAGCGCACATTCCGCGAGATGCTCGACTCCGGTGATGCGGCGTGCTCGATGGAGGTCTCCTCGCACGCCCTCGAGCTGCACCGGGCCGACGCGATCCACTTCGCGGTGGCCATCTTCACCAACCTGACCCAGGACCACCTCGACTTCCACCCCAGCATGGAGGAGTACTTCCAGGCCAAGCGGCGGCTGTTCGAGCCGGGCCGTGCCCGCCATGCCGTGATCAACGTCGACGACCCCTACGGCACCCGGCTGGCCGCCGAGTTCGGGGGGGTGGGACCGGTGGTGACCTACGCCGTCGAGCGCGACGCGACCTACCGCGCGCTCGACGTGCGCACGGCCATGGACGGATCGCGCTTCACCGTGCACGGACCCGACGGCGCGATCGAGCTCAGCTCGCCGCTGCCCGGCGCGTTCAACGTCTACAACGTGGTGGGGGCGCTGGCCGCCGTTCGCGCGCTCGGCGTTCCCCTCGACACGGCGGCCCGCGCGATCGAGACCGCGGGTCACGTCCCGGGCCGCTTCGAGCCGGTGGACGCCGGTCAGGAGTTCGCCGTCGTGGTCGACTATTCCCACACGCCGGACTCGCTCGAGAACGTGCTCCGCGCGGCGCGGCAGCTCACCGAGGGTCGCGTGCACGTCGTGTTCGGCTGCGGCGGCGATCGCGACCGCGGCAAGCGCCCGATGATGGGGGAGATCGCCCGGCGGCTGGCCGACCGGGTGATCGTCACCTCCGACAACCCGCGCTCGGAGGATCCCGAGGCGATCATCGCCGAGATCCTGGTCGGCTCCGGGCCCGGCGTCGAGCACGATGCCGACCGGCGCCGGGCGATCGGCCACGCGATCGCCGAGGCCGCGCCGGGGGACGTGGTCGTGATCGCCGGCAAGGGACATGAGCAGGGCCAGGAGTTCGAGGGCGGCCGGAAGATCCCGTTCGACGACGTGACGGTGGCCCGCGAGGCGCTCGAGGGCGCGCTGGCCGCCCGCTGACCGAACCTCCAGGTAGTCTCGTCACCCAGAGCATGCGGAGCTGGACACCCGAGCAAGTCGCACGGGCAGCGGGGGCGCGGCTCGTCGCCCCACCGCCCACCACGACGGGTCCGGAGCGGGTGGTCATCGACTCGCGCGAGGCCGGTCCCGGGCTGCTGTTCGTCGGCCTCCAAGGCGAGCGCGTGGACGGCGGCCGGTTCGCCCCTCAGGCCCTGGCCGCGGGCGCGTGGGGCGTGCTGACCACGCCCGAGCACGCCGAGGCCGCGCGCTGCGCGGTGCCCGGGGTGCTGCTCGCGGCGGACGAGCCTCTCGTGGCCATGCAGCGCCTGGCCACGGCGTGGCGCCGGGCGCTGGACGTCCAGGTGATCGGCGTCACCGGGTCCACCGGGAAGACGTCGACCAAGGACCTCCTGCTCGCGCTGCTCTCGCCACACCGGCGGACCGTGGCCTCGCGGGCGAACTTCAACACCGAGATCGGGCTGCCGCTCGAGATCCTGTCCGCGCCGGCCGACACCGAGGTGCTGGTGCTCGAGATGGCAATGCGAGGCGCCGGCCAGATCGCCGAGCTGGCCGCGATCGCCGAGCCCGACGTCGGCGTGATCGTGAGCATCGGGCCCGTGCACCTGGAGCTGCTGGGAACGATCGAGGCGATCGCCGCGGCCAAGGCCGAGCTGATCGCCGGGCTGGCGCCAGGTGGCACCGCGGTGGTACCGGCCGCCGAGCCCCTGCTGGAGCCGCACCTGCGGGACGATCTGCAAACCGTAACGTTCGGGGACGGGGGCGACGTTCGTCTGGTGCGCTCGGACCAGGGGAGCGTCGAGATCGATCTGGCCGGTCGCCGCGTGGTGCTCGAGGTGCCATTCACCCAGGCGCACCTGCGCCGGAACCTCCTCCCGGCCGCCGCGGCGGCCCGGGTGGTCGGGGTGATCCCGCACGGCCGGGTCGCGCTCGAGCTCACCGCCGGCCGGGGGCAGCACCTGTCGCTGCCCAGCGGGGTGATCTTGATCGATGGCTGCTACAACGCCAACCCCATGTCGATGCGTGCCGCCCTCGAGGACCTGGCCGACACCGCGGCGCGGACGCCGGGCGCGCGTCCGGTGGCGGTGCTCGGCGACATGCGAGAGCTCGGCCCGACCGCGCGCGACTACCACCTCGCGCTCGGCGACGAGGTGGCGCGGGCGGGCGTCGAGCTGCTGGTCACCGTCGGCCCGCTCGCCGCGGCCATCGCCGAGCGCTTCGACGGCGACGTGCATTCGGTGAGCGACGCCGCTGCGGCCGCGGATCTCGTGCCCGGGCTGCTTCGCCGCGGGGACCTCGTGCTGGTCAAGGGGTCGCTCGCGGTGGGGCTCGAGCGGGTGTGCCGCGCGCTGAGCGAGGACGCGGGGGCCATCGCGGGAGCGCGTATCTGATGGGTTCGATCTCGGGCCGGGTGCTGATCGCGGGCACCGCGGCACTGCTCCTGTGCCTGTTCCTCAGCCCCAAGTTCATCGAGTTCCTGCGCCGCCGGGCGTTCGGGCAGAACATCCGCGAGGAGGGACCCGAAGGCCACAAGACGAAGGCCGGGACCCCCACGATGGGCGGCATCATCATCGTGCTCGCGTTCTCGATCCCGTTCCTGATCCTGTCCAAGCGCAACTGGGAGTCGATGGGGGTGTTCGGCGCAACCGTCGCCTGCGCGCTGCTCGGGTTCGCCGACGACTACACGAAGATCGTCAAGCGGCGCTCGCTCGGCCTCCGGGCGCGGACCAAGCTCGCGGTCACGATCGCGATCTCGCTCGGCCTGTGGTGGGTGGCGACCCAGAAGGGGAGCGTCAACGCGACGCTCAATCTGCGCTTCGTCGACCTCAACGTCGATCTCGGCCCCTTCTTCCCGGTGCTCATCTACCTGGTGGTGGCGGGTACGACCAGCGCGGTCAACCTCACCGACGGTCTCGACGGGCTGGCCGCCGGGTGCGCGGCGATCGTGCTGCTGGCCTATATCGGGATCGGCTTCATCTCGGGCGAGGAGGATCTGACGCTGCTCGCGGCCTGCCTGGTGGGCGCCTGCATCGGCTTTCTCTGGTTCAACAGCTTCCCGGCCAGCATCTTCATGGGCGACACCGGATCGCTCGCGATCGGCGGTGCGATCGCCGGCCTGGCGGTCATGACCAACACCGAGGTGCTCCTGATCCTGCTCGGCGGGATCTTCGTGATCGAGGCGCTGTCGGTGCTCGTCCAGGTGTTCTCGTTCCAGATGTTCCGTAAGCGCGTGTTCCTGATGGCGCCGATTCACCACCACTTCGAGCTGCAGGCCTGGTCGGAGACCAAGATCATCCTGCGTTTCTGGATCGTGGCCGCGGCCTGCGCGGCGATCGCCTTCACGGTGTACCGCCTCAGCATTCGTGGGTAAGCCCCGCCCGCCGCTTCCGCCGGGGCCGTACCTGGTGGTAGGGCTGGCCCGGTCGGGGGTCGCGGCGGCCCTGGCGCTACGCGAGCGCGGAGCCGAGGTGGTCGGCTGCGACGCCGGCTCCGCCGAGCGGCCGGCGCTGGCCGAGGCGGCGGGAAGGCTTCGCGCGGTGGGCGTCGAAGTACGGCTGGATGCGTCAGGCGTCGATCTTGCCGCCCGCGCCCGGACGCTCATCAAGAGCCCCGGCGTACCCCATGATGCGCCCGCGATCCGCGCGGCGCGCGATCGGGGCCATCCCGTGCTCGGCGAGCTCGAGCTCGCCTGGCGCCTGGTCGGAAACGAGTTCGTCGCGGTGACCGGCACCAACGGCAAGACGACCACGACGGAATGGATCGGCCACGTGCACCGAGAGGCCGGTCTGGCCGTTGCCGTGGCAGGCAACGTGGGCACCGCCGCATCGACGCTGGCCCTCGGCGCCGGACTGCCCCCGGACGCCACCGTCGTGTGCGAGGCCTCCTCGTTTCAGCTCGAGGACACGCTCGCGTTCGCGCCGGAGGCGGCGGTGCTGCTCAACCTGTCGCCCGACCATCTCGACCGCCACGGCACCTACGAGGACTACGTCGCGGCCAAGCTGCGGATCTTCGCCAACCAGGGCAACTACGACGTGGCGGTGGCGCCCGACGGCCTGCCGGTCGACGACCTCGGTGGTTGCGCGCGGCGGGTGACCTTCGGCATCGGACCCGGGCCCGATCTCTCAGAGCGCGCCGGGCACCTGTGGTGGGGAGAGACGCCGCTGCTCGCCACCGAGGAGCTCGCGCTGCCGGGCGCCCACAACCTGGAGAACGCGATGGCGACCGCGGCCGTGTGCCTCGCCCGCGGGATCGAAGCCGAGGCGGTCGGAGCCGGGCTTCGCACGTTCGCCGGCGTGCGTCATCGCCTGGAGCGGATCGCAGACCGCGGCGGCGTGAGCTGGGTCAACGATTCCAAGGCGACCAACGTGGCGAGCACGCTGATGGCGCTTAGGGCGTTCCCGGGCGCCGTTCACCTGATCGCGGGCGGCCGGGGCAAGCAGCAGGACTTCTCGCCGCTGGCCCCGGTGGTGGCCGAGCGCTGCCGAGCCGTGTACCTGATCGGGGAGGCGGCCGGCGAGCTGGCCGCCGCGCTCGAGTCGGCGGGGGTGCCGCTGCGGATGGCGGGCGATCTGGAGCACGCGGTGCGTCTCGCCCGGTCGGCGGCGGTCCCCGGGGAGGTCGTGCTGCTCTCGCCCGCCTGCGCGAGCTTCGACCAGTACCCCGATTTCGAGGCACGTGGCGATCACTTCCGCGCGCTTGTGGAGGCCGGCTGATGGCGGGCGCGGCGACCGCCTCAGGGGCCCGGAGGGACTCGCGCGATTCGGCGCGAGGCGGCCCCGGCGTCGGAGCCGGCAAGCGCTCGCGTCCTGCCGCGCGACGGGCCGCGCCGCCGCTCGAGCACCGGATGCTGATGACCGCCACGCTGTGCCTGCTCGCCTTCGGCGCGGTGATGGTCTACAGCGCCTCCTCGCCGCTCGGCGTCCTGTCCCAGGGTGGGAGCGGCGCCGGCGAGTTCGTGCGCTACCTGCTGTTCGGTGGCGCGGGGCTGGTCGCGATGCACGTGCTGTCCCGGCGCGGCCTGGAGATCTTCACGCCGCGGCTGGTGAGCGCGCTGCTGTTTGGCTCGTTCGCGCTGCTCCTGCTGGTGTTGGTGCCCGGCTTCGGGGTCGTCGTCTACGGCGCGCGGCGCTGGTTCTCGGCCGGGCCGATCCAGTTCCAGCCCTCCGAGCTCATGAAGCTCGCGCTGGTCCTCTACGCGGCCCGCTATCTGGCCGACCATCCGAAGCGGATGCGGAGCTTCCGTGAGGCGGTGGCCCCGATCGCGGTGGTCGCCGGCCCGGCCTGCCTGCTGATCGTGGTCGAGCCCGACCTGGGCACGACGATCGTGGTGGCGCTCACCATCGGGGCGCTGCTGATCGCGGCCGGCATGCCGATGCGCTACGTGGCCGCACTGGCCGGGATCGTGGTCGTTTGCGTCGTCCTGCTGGCCACCGCCCAGCCCTACGAGCGGGCGCGCCTGACCTCGTTCCTGCATCCCTGGGCCACCGCCACCAAGGCCGGCCCCAGCTACCAGGCCGTCCAGGGGCAGATCGCGCTGGGATCGGGCGGGCTGTTCGGGGTCGGACTCGGCCGCTCCGTGCAGAAGATCTACTACCTGCCCGAGGCACAGACCGACTTCATCCTGGCCGTGATCGGGGAGGAGCTCGGCGTGCTCGGCATCTTCGGGGTGATCTGCCTGTACGGGATGATCGCCTACGCCGGCCTGCGGACCGCACGCCGCGCCACCGAGCGGTATGCAAAGCTGCTTGCGACCGGGCTGACCTCGGTGATTCTTTGCCAAGGGATCCTCAACATCTTCGTCGTGCTCGGGCTCGCCCCGCTCACCGGCGTGCCCTTGCCCTTCATCTCCTACGCGCCGACGAACCTCTGCGTCCTGCTCGGCGGCGTCGGTCTGCTGCTGAACATCGCGCGCCCCGGGACGCGGCTGAAAGTCGTCCGGAACTCGGGAGTTGACAGCGCCGCGGATCGTGATCGGCGCCGGCGGGACCGCCGGGCACGTCGTGCCCGCGCTGGCGGTAGCCGACGCGCTGCGAGCTGAGGGCGCCGAGGTCGTCTTCGTCGGGGGCGACCGCGCCGAGCTCGAGCTCGTGCCCGCCGCCGGCTACGAGCTCCACCGCCTGCGCGTGGCGCCGCTCCCCCGCCGGCGCCCGGTCAAGGCGCTGCGCGCCTCCTTGCTCGCCGCCGGCGCCGTGCGCGACGCCCGGCGCGTGCTGGGGCAGGTCCGCCCGAGCGCCGTGCTCGGCGCGGGCGGCTACGTGGCCGGTCCGGTCGGGTTGTCCGCCGTCCTCTCGCGGCTCCCGCTCGTGCTCAGCGAGGCCGACAGCCACCTCGGTCTGACCAACCGGCTGCTCGCGCCGTTCGCCCGGCGCGTGTGCCTGGCCTTTCCCATCGACGGGCTCGAGGGCAAGCGCTACGTGGTCACCGGCCGCCCCGTCCCGCCGCCCGCCACCGACCGGCGCGCCGCCCGGGCGCGGTTCGGGATCGGCCTCTCAGAAACCTGCGTGCTCGTGTTCGGCGGCTCCCAGGGTGCCCGGTCGATCAACCGGGCCGCGGTCGAGGCGTTCGCCGGCGCGCGCTTCCACGTCCTGCACGCCGCCGGCGAGCGTGACCTGAACGACCTGCAGGCGCCGGGCCCGCACTACGACCTCCGCGGCTACGTCTCGCGCTTCGGCGAGGCGCTGCTGGCCTCAGACCTTGTGGTCGCGCGCGCCGGCGGCTCGATCTTCGAGATCGCCGCGCACGGGCGCCCCGCGGTGCTCGTCCCGTATCCCTACGCCACCGCTGACCACCAGACGGCCAACGCGCGCTTCATGGAGCGGGCCGGCGCAGCGGTCCTCATCCCGGACGCCGAGCTCACCGGGCCGCGGCTGGCCCACGAGGTCGGGAGCCTGCTGGCCGACCGCGGACGGCTGGCGGCCATGGCCCGCGCCTCGGCGGCGCTGGCCCGGCCGAACGCCGCCCGAGACATCGCGCACGAGGTGCTGTCGGCGGCCCGGACCCGCTGACCTCGGTGCCCTCTGAGCTCGGTCCCATCGGCGGCCCGGGCCTGCGGGTCCTGTTCGTGGGCATCAATCCGTCGCTGCGCTCGGCCGAGCTCGGACATAACTTCGCCCGACCGGGCAACCGCTTCTGGCCGACGCTTCACGCAGCCGGCTTCACGCCGCGGCGGCTGACGCCGGCCGAGGACGGACTGCTCCCGTCGTTCGGGCTCGGCTTGGTGAACTTCGTGTCGCGCCCGACCCGGGCGGCGTCCGAGCTGACCGTCGCCGAGCTTCGCGCCGGCGGCGCGGCTCTGGAGGCGACCGTGTGCGCGTGGCAGCCCCGGCTCGTCGCGGTCGTCGGCGTCGTCGCCTACCGCGTCGCGTTCGCGCGCCCGCGGGCGGACATCGGCCTGCAGGAAGAACCGATGGGCGGGCGGCCGGTGTGGGTGCTGCCCAACCCGAGCGGACTAAACGCTCACTACAAGCCCGCGGACTTCGCGCGGCTCTACGCGGAGGCCCGGGTGTACGCGGCGTCGCTGGAATAACACCGGCCGATGGCGATGCGAGTTACATATACGTAGTCGCAGCGCCATCGGCGGTCGCTGCGAACGGTCAGAACGGGCGGCTCGCGAAGTGGGGGCCGAGCCGGGCGTTGGCGTTGCGGGCCTCGGTGAGCGCCCGCGCCACCCAGAACGTCCCCGCCGCCGTGCCGCCGTTGCAATGGCCACTGCTCGCGCCGGGCACGTGCACCCACATGAAGGCGTCGATCTCGGGGTTGCCTGTGTCGGTCGTCGTCGGGATGCCGGCGCCGCGACCGGGCGGGTTGCACAGATCCTCGTTGCCCTGCTTGACCGGATGCGGGTTCAGCAGCGGCCCGCGGCCGTTGTCGGCGGTGTTGATGATGAAGTGCGCGCCACCGGTCATCCGGGAGACCTGATCCCCCCAGCGGATCTCGTTCGCGGTCCAGTTCAGGTGGGTGTCGTTGGTGTAGAAGCCGCGGATGTTCTGCACGCCGACCGCGTTCAGGACCTTGGCGGTGTAAGCGGGGCTGTTGGCGTCGGAGTAGCCGCCCTCGATGTAGGCGACCGCGTGGGGGAGGGTCGCGACCTGGTTGATCTCGTAGCTGATGTCGGCCTCCCACTGGGAAAGCGCGCCGCTGTTGGCCATGCACCTGGACGACCCGATCGCGTCGAGCTCGAGCAGGATCACGGCGGGCCGGCGCTCGATGGCCGCGACCATCTCGTTTACCTGGCGCTCGAAGGTGGGACGGTGGGCGATGATCTCGCTGCTCGTCTCGCAATAGCCGGCCTGGTAGAGGAAATAGGTGGTGATGATCGGGATCGAGCCGGGATCGGCGGTCATGTTGTGGCAGAAGATCTTCTGCACCTGGGCGAAGATCGCCCCGGGTCCGCCGCCGGCCGAGTACCGGCTGAAGCGCTGGGCCTCGGGCTGGTCGGCGATCTTCTCGAGCAGGGCGACCTTGCGGGCCAGCGCGTGGTCGCGCTGAAGCTTGCGGTGCAGGCGGCCCTTGGCGAGCCTGGCCTTGAAGTCGGCCCACGACAGGCCGTCCCCGTATCGAGTCGGGCTGACTCCGAGCAGCTGGGCGATCGCGCCGGCCGCCTCGCCGTGGCGGGGGCCGTCCACGAAGAAGTGCGCGCCGATCAGCGGATTCGCCCCGGGCGGGCCGGGCGCGGTAGCGAGATCGAGCGGGTTGGCCGGATCGCGCGTGGCCGGATATGGGTCAGCGCACTGCTGGGCATCGGCCTGATGGGCCCGTGGCGCGCGTCCGGTCGCGGCCGACGCGCCGACGTTCAGCGCCAGCACCGCCAGAAGTGCCGCCAGCCCGGATGTCATCAAGGCAGCGCGCAGTCGACTGAAGCATCCCCTGCTCATGGGTGGACGCCTACCCCGGCCAGTGTGCGTGGCATGCGGCGTGCGCATGCTTTGTATAGCCTCGGATTGCAAAACTTGCGAAATCGAGGTGGAGGGATGCTGTTCGGTCAGGCGCACGTGAGGCGCTATCTACAGACTGACGGCGCGGAAGGCCACGACTGGCAGGGCACGACGGTGCTGATCCTGACCACGACCGGCCGCCGCAGTGGCGAGGCGCGCAGCACGCCGCTGATCTATGGCAAGCGGGGTGCCGATCACGTCGTGGTGGCATCCAAGGGCGGGGCGGAGGAGCATCCGGCCTGGTATCTGAACCTGACCGAGCAGCCGGAGGTCACCGTGCAGGTCCGAGGCGACCGGTTCAGGGCCCGGGCCCAGACCGCCGCGCCCGACGAAAAGCCCGAGCTGTGGCGGATGATGACCGACCGCTGGCCGGCCTACGACGAGTACCAGCGCAAGACGGCGCGGGACATCCCGGTGGTGGTACTCGCGCGCGAGGAGTGACCGCGGCGCCCCGGGGGGAGCCCGCGCCCGCGGCGGACATGGCGCCCCGGACGGACGCGGCCGGTGCCGATTGGTCCTCGCGCCGGCTGCACTTCGTCGGGATCGGAGGGGCGGGCATGAGCGGACTAGCGCTGATCGCGCAGGCCCTCGGCGCCGAGGTGACCGGATCGGACCGCGGCGAGTCTTCCTACATAGACCGGCTGCGCGAGCACGGGATCGAGCCCGCGATCGGGCACGACGCCGCCAATGTCCCGGCCGGCGCAGAGGTCGTGTACTCGACCGCGGTCCCGCCTGAGAATCCCGAGCGCCAGGCGGCGCAGGGACGGGAGCTCCACCGCGCCGAACTGCTGGCCCAGATCGCGGCGGTCAAGCGCTGCCTGGCGGTCACCGGCACCCACGGCAAGACGACCACGGCAGCGATGATCGTGCACGTCCTGCGCGCGTCCGGCCTGGACCCGGCGTACGTGGTGGGCGGCGAGCTCCGCGGCACCGGCGCCAACGCCGGCTGGGGATCGGGCGACTGGATCGTCGTCGAGGCCGACGAGTCGGATCGCTCGCTGCTGCGCCTGCATCCCGAGATCGCCGTGCTGACCAACGCCGAGCTCGACCATCACGCCACCTACACGTCGCGGCTGGACCTCGAGCGGACGCTGCACGAGTTCATGGCCCGCGCCTCGCTCGGTGCGGTGGTCTGGGATCGGCCCGCGCTGCGGGCCCTGTGCCCGCCGAACACGTTTGCCTATGACGCTCCCGGGACCGCGATGTCGCCTCACGGCACCCGCTTCACGTGGCGCGGGATCGAGGTGTCGCTGTCGGTGCCCGGCCTGCACAACGCGATCAACGCCGCCGGGGCGCTCACCGCGGCCGCTCTGGCCGGAGCCGAGCCCGACCGGGCGGCGGCCGCGCTGGCCGACTTCCGCGGCGCCCGGCGCCGCTTCGAGCTGCTCGGGCAGGCGCCCGCCGGCGTGCCCGTCTACGACGACTACGCGCACCACCCGACCGAGGTCGCCGCGACGATCGCCGCCGCCCGGACGCTGAGACCCGCCCGTCTGGTGGCGGTGTTCCAGCCGCACCTCTACTCGCGCACGCGCGCGTTGGCCCGGGAGTTCGGGCGGGCGCTGGCCGGCGCCGATCTCGCCGTGGTGCTCGCGGTCTACCCGGCCCGGGAGCGCGCCGAGGACTTCCCCGGCGTGGACGGGCACCTCGTCGCGGCCGCCGCGGGCGACGCCGCGAACGGGCGGACCGTGGCCTGGCTGCCCGCCTTCGAGGACGCCCGGGCGTTCCTGGCCGGGACCCTGCGCCAGGGAGACCTCTGCCTGTGCATGGGCGCCGGCGACGTCGACGCGCTGGCCCGCTCGCTGCTCGCCCGCCGGGACGCCTTTTAGCCTGATCGGGATGTCCGAAGTCCCGCACGGGGTGCAGCGCGAGTATCCGCTGGCCCGGCTGACCACGATCCGCACCGGTGGACCGGCCGAGCTGTTCGCCCGCCCAGGCTCGCTCGGCGAGCTCGAGCGCCTGGTCGCATGGGCGGCCGCGGAAGGGGTCGAGGTAGGTGTCGTCGGGTCGGGGTCGAACCTCCTGGTGGCGGACTCGGGCGTCCGCGGGCTGGTCCTCAAGCTGGACAAGGAGCTGAGCACGATCGAACTCGACGGGCCCCGGATTCGCTGTGGCGGCGGCGCGCGCCTGCCGTCCGTCTCGGCCCGTGCCGCACAGGTCGGTCTGACCGGTATCGAGTTCGGCGTGAACATCCCCGGGACGGTCGGCGGTGCGGTCCGCATGAACGCCAACGCGTACGGCGGCGAGCTCGCCCGCGTGCTCGAATGGGTCGACGTGGTGGGGCCGGCCGGAACCGAGCGGCGGACCCCCGACAGCCTCGGCTTCGCCTACCGCCGCTCGAATCTCCGGCCGGGGGATGTGGTGGCACGAGCCTCGTTTGCCCTGACCGAGGCGCCGAGCGACAAGGTCAAGGCCACGCTCGCCGACATGCGGGCGCGGCGCAAGGCGGCCCAGCCGTCGGGCATCAAGACGTTCGGATCGACGTTCAAGAACCCCGATGACCCGCGCGCCGAGGGGCGCACGGCGGGACAGCTGCTCGACGCGGCCGACTGCCGGGGGCTGCGGATCGGCGGCGCCGGATTCTCGGCCAAGCACGCGAACTTCATCGAGAACCACGGCGACGCGACCACGGCCGACGTCGTCGCCGTGATGGCCGAGGGCCGCCGCCGAGTCGGGGAGCGCTTCGGCGTGGCGCTCGAGCCGGAGGTACAGGTGCTAGGGCCGGTCGACATCCCGGACGAGTGGAGGGGACGATGATCGCCACGCGGCGACGGATGCGCCTGCGAGTTCGGCTGCTCGTCGGAGCCCTGGCCCTGGTCGCCGTTCTGGGCGGCGGCTGGCTGTGGCTGCGCGACTCCTCGCTGGTCGCCGTCCGGCACGTCAGCATCACCGGCGTGGCGGGACCTGACGCGAGCCGGATCCGCTCGGCTCTGACGCTCGCCGCGCGCAACATGACGACGCTCGACGTCCGGGTGGGCCAGCTGCGCACCGCGGTCGCGCCCTATCCGGTGGTCAAGGACGTACAGGTCAGCACCCAGTTCCCACACGGGGTACGGATCCGGGTCGTGGAGGATCTCCCGGTCGGCGCCCTGGTGGCCGGCGGCCATGCGACCGCGGCCAGCGGCGACGGGACCGTCCTTCACGACGTGCCCACCGGGTCGCTGCCGTCGGTCCCCGTGAGCCTTCTGCCGGGCGGCTCGCAGGTGACCGACCGAGGTGCGCTGGACGCGCTGGCGTTGCTGGCGGACGCGCCTGCCCGGTTGACGGGTCGCATCGCGCAGGTGACGACGACTCCGCCGCATGGTCTCGTCGTGCAGCTTCGATCGGGCCCGAGCCTCTACTTCGGCGACTCCTCCGATCTGGAGGCGAAGTGGTTGGCGGCCACCGAGGTGCTGGCCGATTCGAGCTCGGCCGGGGCGAGCTACATCGACGTGACCGATCCGTCTCGGCCGGCGGCCGGGGCGAGTCCGGCCGCGGTGGCTGCCGCCGGGCTGGCCACGGGTGGCACCGGCGCGAGCGGATCGGCAGGCCAGGCCACCAACGGGACAGGCGAGGCCACGGCGGGCGCGAGCACGCCACAGCCGAGCGCGCCGACGGGGTCGACGGGGTCAACGGGGTCAACGGGGTCAACGGGATCGAGCGGGTCGACCGCGTCGCCAGGAGGTTAACCCTCAACTCGAGGTTGAGCGTAGAAAATCGCCAACTCTGGGGCCCGCGTCGAGAGTTCGGCGATCTGCAAGCGAGCTTGCGAACGGGCCCTGGTCGTTGACTTCCCGCAACTAGAGGGCATAACGTGCGAAACTCCCGCTAAGAGCGACTGCCCACAAAACGCTCAACACTAACTCAAGGGTCGGACGGTCACGAATGGAAAGCGGTAGCTATCTCGCAGTCATCAAGGTTGTCGGCGTCGGCGGCGGCGGTACCAACGCGGTCAACCGGATGGTCGACGCCGGCCTGCGAGGGGTCGAGTTCATCGCCTGCAACACCGATGCTCAGGCGCTCGCGATGTGCGACGCCGACATCAAGCTGAACATCGGCCACGAGCTGACCAAGGGCCTCGGGGCGGGCGCCAATCCCGAGGTCGGTCAAGGCGCGGCGGCGGAGTCGCGCGACGAGATCAAGGAGGCGCTCAAGGGCGCCGACATGGTGTTCGTCACCGCCGGCGAGGGCGGCGGCACCGGAACCGGCGCGGCCCCGGTCATCGCCGAGATCGCCAAGAACGAGATCGGCGCGCTCACGGTCGGATGTGTCACCCGTCCGTTCGCCTTCGAGGGCTCGACGCGCGCGCGGCAGGCCCAGGAGGGCATCCAGAAGCTGCGCGAGCACGTCGACACGCTGATCGTGATCCCCAACGAGAAGCTGCTCGCGATCGTCGAGCGGCGGACCACGATCCTCGACGCGTTCCGCGAGGCCGACAACGTCCTGCGCCAGGGCGTCCAGGGCATCACCGATCTGATCACGATCCCCGGCCTGATCAATCTCGACTTCGCCGACGTGCGGACGATCATGCACGACGCGGGGACGGCGCTGATGGGGATCGGGAGCGCCAGCGGGGAGAACCGCGCGGCCGAGGCGGCCAAGGCGGCGATCTCCTCGCCACTGCTCGAGGAGTCGGTCGAGGGCGCCACCGGGATCCTGCTCAACATCACCGGCGGCCACGACCTCGGCCTGTTCGAGGTCAACGAGGCGGCCGAGATCGTCCAGAGCGCGGCCGACCAGAACTCGAACATCATCTTCGGCGCGGTGATCGACGACGCGATGGGCGACGAGGTCAGGGTGACGGTGATCGCGACCGGCTTCGACCATCGCTACAGCCGGCCGAGCACGGCCCGCGAGTCGACCCGCCGCGCCCGCCGCGACCGCGACGTCACGATGGACGACGACCAGCGCTCCTCCCTCGAGATCCGCGACGACGAGATCGACATCCCGTCGTTCCTTAAGGACCGTTGAACCTGTCGCGCGCGCCGCAACCCTGCGGGGCGTGAGTTGTTCTAGGGCCGTCACACCATTCGGCCGACAAGCGATCCAGGGGTACGTGTCGCTGCGCCTCGCCGCAGGCGTGCTGCTCGCGCTCGCCGCTGCCGCCGTGGGCGCCGGTCCCGCCGCGGCCCAGCCCTCGCCCTCCGCGCCGGTCACGGTCGACGGGCCTGACGCCGCCATCCAGAGCCTGGACGGCCTGTCGGTGGCCCGGGACGGAAGCGGGGGCCTGGTCTACCTCAAGGCGGTCGGCGGCGTGCCGCACGTGTTCGTCTCGGCGCTCACCGGTGGGCAGTTCGCGGCCCCGGTGCAGGTCGACGCCGGACTCGCGGCGGCCTCGTCGCAGCCGGTGATCGCGGCCGGCAACGGCGGCGTGCTCCTGATCGCCTTCGTCAACGGCAGCGGCCTCTACGTGGTCGACCGGGCGAGCGCCACCGCCGCGTACGGCTCGCCGGCCGGCATCGCCTCCGGCGCCGTCAACCCGTCGATCCAGATGAGCAACCTGGGCAAGGCCTACCTCGCCTTCACGGTCGGCGACGGCGGCGGGCACGACGTCCGGGCGGCGTATTACTCGAGCGGCAACTGGACGCTCGAAGCGGCCCCGCTGAACGCCGTCGCGGCGGCCGACGATGCCGGCACGGGCACGGGCGCCCCGGCCGTGGCCACCGCCGGCGACGGCGTCGCGATCGTCACCTGGGGGGAGGGCGGCCACGTCTACTCCCGCCGCGTGTGGGGGACCGCCCCGAGCGTGGTCGACGAGCAGGCCGACGTCTCCTCGTTCGCGGGGTGCGGCGAGCTTTCGGCGGGGGAACCGGCCGTCTCGGCCGGCGGCGATTCCTCCTACGCCGACGTGGCCTTCCAGGAGATCCTCCAGTGCGGCGCGATCCAGTCGGCGCGGGTGCTGGTGAACCGGCTGCACGGCTCCCAGTACGACGGCGCCGCGCCGGCCGACGCGGGCGGCGAGAACGCGGGAGATCCGGCCGTCGCGATGACCGAGTACGGACAGGGCTTCGTCACCTCCGAGGGGCAGACCTCGCACGGCGTGTTCGCCATGGAGCTCGGGAACAACGGCGCCACCGGGAGCGTGGCTCAGATGAACAGCCTGGCCGGGTCCACGCCGCCCGATCCGGTGCCCGCGGTCGCCGGACTGTTCTCCGACCTGATCGCCTGGCAGCAGGATCCCGGGTCCACGGGACCGGCCGAGATCCGCGTGCGCTACGAGCCGCGCGCCTCGTCGATCGGCCCCGAGATGATCGTGTCCTCCCCGAGCCAGGGCCCCACGGACGCGGCGGAGGGGCTCGCGGCCGCCGGCGACGCGGGCGGCGATGCCGCGATCGCCTGGATGCAGGGCACGGGCGGCTCGACCGAGATCATGGCCGAGCGGCTTTACCAGCCGCCCGGCTCGGCGGCCCCGGCCAAGGCGTTCGCCTACTCGCGGAGCGCCCAGCCGGTGCTGAGCTGGTCGGCGTCGAGCCAGCGCTGGGGTCCGATCACCTACAGCGTGTCGGTCGACGGCGCCGGGGTCGGGCAGACCGGGGCGGACGCGCTCCGCGTCCCGACCCCGCTGCGCGACGGCGCGCACGGCTGGGGGGTGACGGCCGGCAACCCGGCCGGCCTGACCAGCTCGTCGAAGCCCGCGCGCGTGTTCGTGGACACCGTCGCACCGCGCCTGTCGGCGACCCTGTCCGGCGCCCGCCGCGCCGGCGCGAGCCTGACCCTCCGCCTGTCCTACCGCGACGCTCCGCCGGGCGGACTGCCCGCCGCCGACGCCTCGGGCGTGGCTACCCTGACCATCCGCTGGGGCGACGGGACGACCACGCGGAACAAACCCGGCACGCACCGGCTGGAGCACACCTATCGCCGCCCCGGCCGCTACCGGATCACGGTGACCGTCGCCGACCGCGCCGGCAACCAGGCGCAGGTGGTGCGGCCGGTGAAGATCGCCTCGGCGAAGGGCAAGCCGAAGCGCCACGGATGAGCCTCCGGCGCGCCGTGTCGCTTCTCACCGCCGTCCTCCTGGTCGGCGGGGTCGGCGTGGCCGCCCCCGGCACGGCGCTCGCCGGCGGCGCCGCCGGCGGCACGGCACTGGCCGCCGGCACCCCGGGTCCGGCCTACTCCGCAGATGCGCCGACGCCGGGGGCGTGGTACCGCGACGGGCAGAGCGGGCGCTACCTGCTGGGCGGCGCGTGGCTGTATCGCGCCGACACGGGCGATGTCGGCCTCGCCCAGGGCTGGTGGCGCGACGTGGCCTCGACCGACGGCTGGTCCGCGGTCACGATCCCCAACGCCTACAACGCCGGCGACTTCTCGCAGGCCAGCATGAACGGCTACGTCGGCTGGTACCGCCGCGACTTCACGCTGCCGGCCAACGCCTTCGCGAGCTATGTGGGCAAGGCCGACCGGCACTGGATCGTCCGCTTCGAGTCGGTCAACTACCGCGCCACCGTATGGCTGAACGGCCGGGAGATCGGCAGCCACGCCGGCGCCTACCTGCCCTTCGAGTTCGACCTCAAGGGCCTGCGCCCGGGCGTCAACCGGCTGATCGTCCGGGTCGACAACCGCCGCACGGCAGCCGATCTGCCTCCCGGGCCGGGCGGCCAATGGTGGAACTACGGGGGGATCCTGCGCGAGGTGTACCTGCGCGCGGTGCAGAGCGCGGACCTCCAGCAGGTACGGATCCGGACGCTCCATCCCTGCCCGAGCTGCGCCGCCACGATCCAGGAGCAGGTCCTCGTGCGAAACGTGACTGGCGCCCCGCAGAAGGTCCGGCTGAGCGGCGCCTACGGCCGGGCGGGGCTGAGCTTCGGAGCGGCGACGATCTCGCCGCACGCCACCTGGACGGCCAACGCCTCGGTCAAGGTCCCGCACCCCAGCCTGTGGGCGCCGGGCCACCCGAAGCTCTACGCCGCCACGTTGACGCTCTCGGACACAAAAGGCCGGCGGATCGGCGGCTACTTCACCTACAGCGGGATCCGCACGATCACGGTGACCAAGGACGGGCGCCTCGAGCTGAACGGACGCCTGCTCGACCTGCGCGGCTTCAACCTGCACGAGCAGACGCTCGCGACCGGCGCGGCGATGACGCCGGCCCAGACCGCGCAGCTTCTCGGCTGGGCGCAGGAGATCGGCGCCACCCTGATCCGTGCGCACTATCCGGTCGGGCCCGAGATGGAGGAGATGGCCGACCGGGACGGGATCCTGATCTGGTCGGAGGTCCCCGTCTACCAGGTGCGGGCGCAATATCTGGGCGACCCCGGCTGGCTGGCCCGCGCCCACGCGATGCTCCAGGACAACATCCTGGACAACGAGAACCATCCCTCGATCCTCCTGTGGAGCATCGGCAACGAGCTGCCCTCGCCGGCCACCGGACCCGAGGCGGCCTACGTCGCCGGCGCCACCGCGCTGGCCAAGAAGCTCGACCCGACGCGGCCGGTCGGGATGGCGGTCTCGAACTGGCCGGGGCTCGGCTGCCAGAGCGCCTGGGATCCGCTCGACGTGATCGGCGACAACGAGTACTTCGGCTGGTTCGACGCGGGCGGCGGTGGCAGCGATGACCGCGACGCCCTCAGCCCGTTCCTCGACACCGTCCGCGCGTGCTACCCGAAGAAGGCGATCATGATCACCGAATACGGCTTCGACGGAAGCCGCGACGGGCCGATCGAGGAGCGGGGCACCTACGCGTTCCAGGCCGACTCGGTGGCCTTCCACCTGAACGTGTTCGCCACCAAGCCCTGGCTGTCCGGCGCGATGTACTTCGCACTCCAGAACTACGTGGCGTTCCCCCAATACTCGGGCGGAGACCCGCGCGCCAACCCCCCCTACAACCAGAAGGGCGTGGTCGACTTCAACGGCAATCCCAAGCCGGCCTTCTCGGTGATGTCGCAGATCTACCACGCCACTCAGCAGATCGCGCCCTAGGGGGTGCATAACGCCCGAAAGCCCCCGCCTCCCCGCCCCAACCCGGGACATAAGCGTCTGGCAGGCGCTTATGTCCCGGTCGGAGGCGCCACAGAGTGCACTTCCGGGCGATAAGCACGCTGGGGGGCCAGGGTCGACGGGGGTGTGGGGCCGCGCCGGGGGTCGCGGGCCGGTGGTCACCGCGCGGCGGGCGCGGGCATCTGGGGAAATCCGGCTCGACACGCCACGAACTTCGACAACGTGCTGCGCCGGATTTCCCTGAGGGAATTCGGCTCTGAAGCGGGACTTGAGGCGTTATCTCTCGGGGCCGAATTCCCCGGGCCAGGCGGCCCCGTCCGGTCAGGATCGCGGGTCGCATGAGCGCTCCGCCGGCATCGGCCGGCGTAGGTGCGATGTCCCTCCCGGGTCACTCGCGCCTGGTCCAGCGGCCGGGCGCGGCGGTACGCCGGCGGACGTGATCCGGTGGGACACGCACCCGGAGCGCTAGCCTGCACACCGGTGTCGTCCGCCACCGATTTACGCCGCACTCCCCTGTACGACCGGCACGCGGCCGCGGGGGCCAAGCTCGTCCCGTTCGCCGGCTGGGAGATGCCCGTCCAGTACGGGGGCATCCGCGAGGAGCACCTCGCGGTGCGCACAGGCGTCGGCGTGTTCGACGTCTCGCACATGGGCCAGGTCGAGACGCGGGGCCCGGACGCGACGAAGTTCCTCCAGCGCATGCTCTCCAACGACGTGCGGCGGCTCCCCGAGGGCGGCGCTCAGTACAGCGTCATGTGTCGCGAGGACGGGGGCGTGCTGGACGACCTGTTCACCTACCGCCTGGCTGACTGCGTGTACCTGACGGTGACCAACGCGGCCAACCACGAGAAGGACTTCGCCTGGCTGCAGTCCCACGCCGGCGAGTTCGACGTGGATGTGCTCGACCGCGCCGCCGACTTCGCCATGCTCGCGGTCCAGGGCCCCGGGGCCCGCGACCTCGTACGCGGCCTCTCCGACGGCTCGTTGCCGGCCCGCTTCCACGTCTGCGAGCGGAGCGTGGCGGGTGCCGCGACGCTCGTCTGCGGCACCGGATACACCGGCGAGGACGGCGTCGAGCTGCTGGTCGATCCCGAGCACGCCCCGAGCGTCTGGGACGCGATCACCCAGGCCGGAGCAGTGCCCGTCGGGCTCGGCGCGCGCGACACGCTGCGCCTCGAGGTCTGCTTTCACCTCTACGGCAACGACATGACCGAGGCGCGAAACCCGATCGAGGCCGGGCTGGGCTGGTGCTGCAAGGAGGCGACGGGCTTCATCGGCTCAGACGCCGTGGCGAACGCTCGGACAAACGGCACCGCCGAGAGGCTCGTCCCGTTCCTGATCGAGGGGCAGGGGATCGCGCGCCAGGGCAACCCGGTCATCGGCGGCGGCGAGGTGACCAGCGGCACGTTCTCGCCCTGTCTGGAGCGCGGCATCGGGATGGCGTACGTTTCCACCGCGCGCGCCGAGCCGGGCACGCAGATCGAGATCGATGTGCGTGGCCGCGTCCGGCCCGCCGTGATCGAGCGCAAGCCTCTGTACAAAAAGGGAGCGTAATTCCAATGCCCGACCCGAGCTACCCGGACGACCTCAAGTACCACGCCGAGCACGACTGGGCCCGGATCGAAGGAGACAGTGCCACGTTCGGCATCACCTGGTACGCCCAGGACGCGCTGGGCGAGGTGGTCTTCTTCGACCCGCCCGAGGTGGGCACCGAGGTGAGCAAGGATCAGCCGTACACCGAGGTGGAATCCGTCAAGGCGGTCTCCGACGTGTTCGCGCCGATGTCCGGCGAGGTCACCGCGGTCAACGACGCGCTGGGCGACAAGCCCGAGACGATCAACGACGACCCCTATGGTGAGGGCTGGCTGGTCAAGGTCAAGCTGTCGGATCCTTCCGAGGCCGACGCGCTGATGGACTCGACCGAGTACCAGGCCTCTCTGGACTAGAGCACGCGTGAGTCGTTACACCTCAGCCACCGACGCCGACCGACAGGAGATGCTCCACACGATCGGGGTGGGCTCGATCGAGGAGCTGTTCGCCGACATCCCGGCCGGCGTCCGGCTCGACCGGCCGCTGGCGGGACTGGGGGATGGCCTGGCCGAGCAGGAGGTGTTCGAGGAGTTCCGCGCGCTGGCCGCGCGCAATGTGTCGGCCGAGGACGAGGTCAGCTTCCTGGGCGCCGGCATGTACGACCATTACGTGCCGGCGCTGGTCGACTCGATCATCCAGCGCTCGGAGTTCCTCACCCCGTACACGCCCTACCAGCCGGAGATCTCCCAGGGCGGGCTGCAGGCGATGTTCGAGTACCAGACGGCGATCTCCGAGCTGACCGGGCTGCCCGTCTCGAACGCCTCGGTGTACGAGGGCCCGAGCGCGGTGGCCGCCGCCGGGTACGTGGCCAAGGCCGTCAACAACCGAACGCGGTTCGTGATCTCCCGCGGGGTGCACCCGCACGCGCGGGAGTGCCTGCGCACGATGGCCCATGCGTGGGGCATGGAGGTCGTCGAGGCGCCTCTGGACGAGGGCGCCACCGATCTGCCGGAGCTGACCGACGATGTCAGCGCGGTGATCGTCCAGCAGCCGAACTTTCTCGGCGCGGTCGAGGATGTGGCTTCCCTCGCGCAGGCCGCGCACGACGCCGGAGCGCTGGCCATCTGCGCCTGCGACCCGCTGCCGCTGGCGCTGCTCAAGACCCCCGGCGAATGCGGCGTCGACATCGCGGTCGGGGAGGGACAGACGCTGGGCAACCGCCTCGACTTCGGCGGCCCGTCGTTCGGCTTCTTCGCCGCCACCGAGGCGCTGATGCGGAGGATGCCGGGCCGGATCGCGGGGGAGACCAAGGACGTCGACGGCAAGCGCGGGTTCGTGCTCACCCTCCAGACGCGCGAGCAGCACATCCGCCGCGAGCGTGCCACCTCGAACATCTGCACCGCCCAGGCGCTGAACGCGCTGGCCGGCGTGATCTACCTGAGCTGGCTGGGGCGCCGTGGGATCGTCGAGCTGGCCGAGCTGATGCTCCAGCGGACCGCCTACGCGCGCGAGCGGCTATCCGCGATCGACGGGGTGACCCAGATCCACCAGCGGCCGGTGGTCCGCGAGTTCGCCGTCACGCTCGACGCGCCCGTGCAGCGAGTGCTCGCCCACTGCCGCGAAAACGGCATCAGTCCGGGCTACGCGCTGGGGCGCGAATATCCCGAGCACGAGAACGGGCTGCTGGTGGCGCTCACCGAGCGGCGGACCAAGGCGGACGTCGACCGGCTGGCCGCCGCGCTGGAGAGCGCGGTCGCCGCCGAGCGGGGCGAGGCCGGAGCGAAGGCCCGGGCATGATCCGCGAGGCCGACGACACCCTGACGATCTTCGAGCGCTCCAAGCCCGGCCGCCGCGCGTTCACGCCGCCCAAGCTCGATGTCCCCGAGCGCCCCCTCGACGAGCTGATTCCGAAAGCGCTGCGGCGAGCCGAGCCGCCACGGCTGCCCGAGGTGGCCGAGCCCGAGATCGTCCGCCACTACAACCGCCTGTCCAAGCGCAACTTCGATCTCGACACGGGCTTCTATCCGCTCGGCTCGTGCACGATGAAGCACAACCCCAAGCTGCACGAGCGGATCGCCGCGCTGCCGGGCCACGCCCGGATGCACCCACTCCAGGACCCGCTCCAGGCGCAGGGTGCGCTCGAGCTCATGTGGCGCCTGCAGGAGGCGCTGGGGGAGATCGCCGGCCTGCCGCACGTCTCGCTGCAGCCGTCGGCCGGCTCGCAGGGCGAGCTGGCGGGCGTGCTCCTGACGCGCGCCTACCACGAGGATCGCGGCGAGCGGCGGACCAAGGTGCTCACGCCGGACACCGCCCACGGCACCAACCCGGCCACGGTGACCATGGGCGGCTATGAGGTGGTCAAGGTGGGCACGGACGCCGACGGGAACGTCGACCTCGACGACCTGCGCGCCAAGGCGACCGAGGACGTGGCCTGCCTGATGCTCACCAACCCCTCGACGCTCGGGCTGTTCGAGACCGGGATCGAGGAGATCGAGCGGATCGTGCACGGAGTCGGCGCCACGCTCTACTACGACGGCGCGAACCTGAACGCGATCATGGGCATCTGCCGCCCCGGCGACATGGGCTTCGACATCGTGCACTTCAACCTGCACAAGTCGTTCACGCAGCCGCACGGCGGCGGCGGCCCCGGCGCGGGCCCGGTGGCGGTGGCCGAGCGGATCGAGCCGTATCTGCCGCGCCCGCAGGTGGTGCGACGCGACTCGACCACCAACGGCGCCGAGCCGTTCTACGACCTCGACTACGAGCGCCCCAAGTCGATCGGGCGGCTGCGCGGCTTCCAGGGCAACTACGGCGTGTTCGTGCGCTCGTACGCCTACATCCGCTCGCTCGGCGCCCCCGGGCTGCGTGAGGCGTCGGAGACCGCCGTCCTCAACGCCAACTACGTCCTGGCCCGCCTGCGCCGCGAGGGCGTGATGGAGTACCTGCCGGCCGCCTACGACCGCCTGTGCATGCATGAGTTCGTGCTGTCCGGCGAGCCGATGCGGCGCGAGCTGCACATCAAGACTCTCGACGTGGCCAAGCGCCTGCTCGACCACGGGGTCCATCCGCCGACGGTCTACTTCCCGCTGATCGTGGAGGAGGCGCTGCTCGTCGAACCGACCGAGACCGAGACCAAGGAGACGCTCGACCGGTTCGCCGAGGTGGTGGCCGAGATCCTCAAGGAGGCCCGCGAGGATCCCGAGATCGCCCATCATGCTCCTTACACCACGCCGGTCCGGCGGTTGGACGAGGCCGGCGCGGCACGGCACCCGGTCGTCCGCCAGGCGATGTAGACCCACATGCGGTTCGTGATCTTCGGCGCCGGCGCGATCGGAGGGGTCCTCGGCGCGTCCCTTCACCAGGCGGGGCGCGACGTGGCGCTGATCGCGCGCGGCGAGCACGGGCGGGCGATTCGCGAGCGCGGCCTGACGTTCGAGCGCCCCGGCTCGTCGGTGACGCTCGAGATCCCGGTGGCGCAGTCGCCGGGCGAGATCGAATGGACGGGTGACGACGTCGTGCTGCTGACGGTCAAGAGCCAGGACACGGCCGGTGCCCTGACCGACCTGCGCGCCGCCGCGTCGGCGGGCGTCCCGGTCGTGTGCGTGCAGAACGCGGTCGAGAACGAGCGGATCGCGCTCCGGCTGCTGCCCCGGGTATACGGCGCGGTGGTGATGGCGCCGACCGCGCACCTGGAGCCGGGCATCGTCCAGGCCTTCGGCACCCGCGGCATCGGCGTGATCGACGTGGGCCGCTATCCGGACGGTGTCGACGAGATCTGCGAGACGGTGACCGGCGCGCTCGACGGCGCCGACTTCAGCTCCCGGGGACGACCGGACATCATGCGCTTCAAGTACGCCAAGCTGCTGGCCAACCTGGGCAACGCGGTCGACGCGCTGTGTGAGCCGGGCCCGACCGCGGAGGAGCTGATGGGGCTGGCCCGGGAGGAGGGGCGGGCCGCCCTGACCGCGGCCGGCATCGAGTTCGTGGCCGAGGAGGTGAACGACGTCCAGGCGCGCTGGGCGCGCATCGGCGTCCAGCCGATCGAGGGGCGGCCCCGGGCCGGATCCTCCACACGCCAGAGCCTGATCCGCGGCGCGGCCGCGTTGGAGACCGACTACCTGAACGGCGAGATCGCGCTGCTCGGCCGCCTGCACGGCGTGCCCACGCCGGTCAACGACGCCCTGTGCGGGCTGTCCGCGCGGCACGTGCGCGAGCGCCGGGCGCCCGGCACGCTGCCCGCCGAGGAGGTCGTGGCCCGCGCCGCCGCGGGACACTACGCGGATGGACCCGTTCGTCGCTGAGGGCGCCGCGGAGATCGCCGCCCGGGCGCACCGCGAGCTCGAGGCGCTGGTCGGCGTGTCCTCGCCGTCGGGCGACGTCGACGGGGCTGAGGAGGCGCTGGCCGTGTGCGCGGCGCTGCTGCCGCCACAGGCCGAGATCGAGCGGGTGCCGTGCTCGACGCCCGGCAGCGCGCCTGACCTGATCGCGCGGATCGGAGGCCAGGGCGCGGGCCGGCTGCTGCTGCTGGGCCACGTCGACACGGTGATCGGCCACTCCTCGCACACGCCGCTGCGCCGCGACGGCGATCGGCTGTACGGCCCGGGGACGGTCGACATGAAGGGGGGAGTGGTGTTGTCGCTCGGCGTGGCGCGGGCGCTCGCCGGGCGGGTTGACACGTTCGCCGAGGTCTCGCTGCTGCTCGTGACCGACGAGGAATGGCGCCGCCACGAGTTTCTCCACGTCGAGCGGTTCGCCGACTACGACGCCTGCCTGTGCTTCGAGGGCGGTCAGCTGAGCGCCGAAGGGGACGAGGGCGTGGTCGTCAAGCGCAAGGCGGCTGGGACGATGCGGGTGGGGGCGACCGGGCGGGCAGCGCACTCGGGCAGCGCACCCGACCTGGGCCGAAACGCGCTGCTGGCGCTGGCCGCCACCGCGATCGAGGTGGCCCGCCGGCACGACCCGGAGGGAGGCGAGCGCCTGAGCGTGGTGCCGACGATCCTGCGCTCCGGCGACGCGTTCAACGTGGTGCCGGCGGAGGGCGAGCTGCTGTTCGACATGCGGGCGGACTCGAGCGACGCGTTCGAGGCCGTGCGGGCGGGCGTCCCGCGCGAGCTCGACGGCGTCGCGCTGGAGGCCGAGATGCAGCGGGTGTGGCCGGGGATGGACTCGCGCGAGGCCACCCGCGGGCTGCTCGAGCGCGCCGGCGCGCGGCTGGGGCGCCCGATCGTCGGCGCGTCCCGCGGCGGCGCCAGCGATGCCAGCCATTTCGCGGCCAGCATCGCGCTGACCGTGGACGGGCTCGGCCCGCGCGGCGGAGCCGCCCACAATCCGGACGAGTTCGTGCTCGCGCCATCGCTGCGGGCGCGCGCCGAGGTCGCCCTGGCGCTGGCGGCCGAGGTGCTGGCGGACTCGGATTCTTAGCCTGAGCTTCAGATCACGCGATCGGCACGTGCGATCCTTACGCGCGTGAGCGTCTCGACACCGCCGCGCAGCCGCCCCCCGATCCGCCGGGGCCAGACCCAGCTAGAGGGCCTGATCGTCCTGGGCGGGATCGTGGCGATCATGTGGGCCGTCGAGGCGGTCAACAGCCTGGACTCCAACCGGCTGAGCCAGAGCGACGGGATCTACGCCCGCAACCTCGACCACATCTGGGCGATCTTCACCGCGCCGTTCCTGCACTTCAGCTTCCAGCACCTGATCGCCAACACGGTCCCGTTCGTGTTCATGGGGGTGATCATCGCTCTGCAGGGCGCCCGGAAGTTCCTGCTGGTGACGCTGATCATCATCGTGATCGGGGGCCTCGGGACGTGGCTGATCGCGCCCTCCGGGACCGACACGGCCGGGGCCAGCGGCGTGGTGTTCGGCTACGCCACCTATCTGTTCGCGCGGGGGTTCTTCAACCGCAACGCGCTCGAGCTGCTCACCGGGTTGGTCGTCGGGGTGATCTGGGGCGGGGCGCTGTGGTCGAGCGTGCTCCCGCACTACGGCGTCTCGTGGCAGGGGCACGTGTGCGGGGCGATCGGGGGCGTGGTCGCGGCGTACGCGCTCCGGCGCGAGCGGCCGCGCCAGGTCGGTCCCGGCCAGACGTCCCCGCTCGACCGCGCGCTGGCGTCCTAGCTACTAGCCTCCACCCGAGTGAGGATCTTCTCGGGCATCCAGCCGACGGGGCGCAAGCACCTCGGCAACTACATCGGCGCGCTCGTCCAGTGGGTCGCCGGTCAGGATCGTGGCGAGGCGCTCTACTGCCTGGTCGACCTGCACGCGCTCACCGTGCCCTACGAGCCCGCGGCTCTGCGCGAGGCGGTCTACGACACGGCGGCCACACTGCTGGCCGCCGGCCTCGATCCGGAGCGGTGCATCTTCTTCCGCCAGAGCGACGTGCACGAGCACACCGAGCTGACGTGGCTTCTTTCGGGCGTGACCGCATACGGGGAGCTCACCCGCATGACCCAGTTCAAGGACAAGTCGGGATCCCAGCGTGAGCTGGTGTCCGCGGGCCTGTTCTTCTATCCGGTCCTGATGGCCGCCGACGTGCTCGTCTACCGGGCGCACGAGGTGCCGGTGGGCGAGGACCAGCGCCAGCACGTCGAGCTGATGCGCGACGTGGCCGAGCGGTTCAACGGCCGCTTCGGCGAGACGCTGGTCGTGCCGGAGGCGCGGATCCCCGAGGTCGGCGCGCGGATCATGGACCTCCAGTTCCCCGACCGCAAGATGTCCACCACCGGCGGGAGCCCACAGGGGACCGTGTACGTGACCGAGGAGCCCGACGCGATCGTCAAGAAGTTCCGCTCCGCCGTGACCGACTCGGGGACCGAGGTCGTCCGGGCACCCGACAAGCCCGGCATCTCCAACCTGATCGACATCCTGGCCGCGGTACGGGGCAGCTCGCCCGAGGAGGTCGAGGCCTCGTTCGACGGATCGGGCTACGGGGCGTTCAAGCAGGCGGTGGCCGACGCCGTGGTGGAGTACCTGGCGCCGGTTCGCGAGCGATATCAGGCCCTGCGGGGCGACGAAGCCGCGCTCGAGCGAATCCTGGCTGCCGGGGCCGAGAAGGCGCGCGCCCTCGCCTCGGAGACGATCGTCGACGTGCGCGAGGCGATGGGCGTCGGACCGGTCCGGGCCCGTCAGTAGCCTGCCGACGATGCGGATCGCCGACCTCGAGCTCGACCTCGACGTCTTCGCCGGCCCCTTCGACTTGCTCCTGACGCTCGTCCTGCGCGAGGAGATCGACCTGCTCGAGGTGGACCTGGCCGAGGTCGTCATCTCGTACATCGACCACCTGGAGCGGCGGGGCGAGCTCGAGCTCGAGGCCGCCACCGAGTTCCTGGTGCTGATCGCCGCCCTGCTCGAGCTGAAGTCGCGGCTGCTGCTGCCCGGTGAGGAGATCGAGGAGCTGATCGAGCTCGATCCGGGCGAGGCCGCCGAGGAGCTCCTGGCCCGGCTGCTCGACGCCCACCGCTACCGGGCGGCCGCCAACGAACTACGCGAGCGGCTTGAGGCGCAGGAGGGCCACCGCTTCCGCTCGGCCCCCCTGCCGGCGTCGGTCAGGCGCGCCTCGCTGGACGAGGCCGGGGCGGTCTACGACCCGCGGCTGCTCGGCAAGGCGATGGGCGCCCTGCTCCACATCCCCGAGCCGGTCGACGTGCGCCACATGGTCGGCTCGCGGGTCACCGTCGCCGAGCGGCTGGCCCACCTGCGGACGCTGCTGCACCGGGGCAGCTTCAGCTTCGACGAGGCGGTCGCGCGAGCTGACCGGGTGACGGTCGCGGTGACGCTGTACGCGGTGCTCGAGCTATACAAGCAGGGTGAGCTGAGCTGGACGCAGGACGAGCCGTTCGCGGAGATCACGATCGAGCCCCGCAGCGCGAACGGCGCCCTGGCAGCCGCCCCGGCGGAGCGGCTGACGGCATGAGTCTCGGTCTGGAGAGCACGGTCGAGGCGCTGCTGTTCCTGAGCGCCGATCCGGTCGACGCCGAGGCGCTGGCCGCGGCCACCGGCGCGGAGCTGCACGAGGTGGTCTCGGCCCTGGAGCGGCTGCGCGAGTACTACGAGTTCGAGCGGCGCGGCCTGGTCCTGCGCGAGCTGGCCGGCGGCTGGGCCCTCTCGACCCACCCCGACGCCGAGCCCGCCGCGCGGCGCCTGCTGGCCCGGCCCCGCACCCCGCCGCTCACGCCGGCGCAGGCCGAGACGCTGGCCATCGTGGCCTACCTCCAGCCGGTCTCCCGGCCCGAGATCGCCCGGATCCGCGGGGTCAACGCCGAGTCGGCCGCCGCCACCCTGCTCGAGCGCGGGCTGGTCGAGGAGTCCGGCCGCTCCCAGTTCGGCGCGGTCCTCTACCGGACCAGCGAGCTGTTCCTGCGCCTGTTCGGGCTGAGCTCGCTCGAGGAGCTGCCGGCGCTGTCGGAGTTCGATCCCTCGCCCGAGCTCGAGGCCGAGCTACGCGAGCGGTTGCTCCAGGCCGGCGAGGCGCGCGCCGCGAGCTGACCGCAGGCGGCGTCGATGTCCCGGCCGCGGGTGAGGCGGACGGTGGCGTCCAGCCCATGGCGCTCGAGCTCGTCCTTGAACGCCGCGATCGCCTTGGGGCTGGAGCCGGTGAAGCCCGAATCGGTCGGGTTGTAGGGGATCAGGTTGACCTTGAACATGCGCGGATCGAGCAACGAGGCGAGTTGGGCGGCCTGCGCGAAGGAGTCGTTGACGCCGGCGAGCATCACGTACTCGACGAACACCTTGCGCCGCTTGCGCTCGTAGTACGCCTCGCAGGCGGCGATCACGTCGGGGAGTGGGTAGCGCTCATTGACCGGCATCAGCTCGGTCCGAAGCGACTCGTCGGCCGCGTGGAGCGACAGGGCGAGGCGGATCGGCATCGGGTCTGCGGCGAGCCGCTCGATGCCGGGGATCCAGCCGATCGTCGAGATCGCGGTCCGGCGATGGGCGATGCCGATGTCCGGCAGCCGCCGGCAGGCGGACAGCACGTTGTCGAGATTCATCATCGGCTCGCCCATGCCCATGAACACCGCGTGGTCGACCGGGCCGAGACGGCGGAAGTGAAGCGCCTGGTCGAGGATCTCCGAGGCCGTCAGGTTGCGCCCGAACTTCATCTGCCCGGTGGCGCAGAACGTGCAGGTGAGCGGGCAGCCCGACTGCGAGGAGAGGCAGATCGAGCGCCGGCCGTCCCGGTAGACCATCAGCACCGCCTCGACCGGCCGCCCCTCGTGCGTCCCGAACAGCGCCTTGACGGTGCCGTCGGAGGCGTGCGCCTCGTGCCCGACGGTCAGCGAGCTGAACGGAACGCCGTCGGTCAGCGCGTCACGCAGGCGGAGGGGGAGGTCGGACATCTCCGAGAAGTCGGCGGCGCCCCGGGCGGCCCATCGCCACACCTGTCCGGCGCGGTAGCGCGGCTCGCCCAGATCGGCCAGCGTCGACTCGAGCAGCTGCAGATCCATGCTGACTATGGTGGCAGGCGTTCTCCGATGCGCCTCGCCAAGTACCTAGCCACCGCCGGAGTCGCCTCGCGCCGGGCCAGCGAGGAGATCGTCCGCGCCGGGCGGGTCACCGTCGACGGGCAGACGGTCACCGACCCGGCCCGGGACGTCGGCAACGCGGACGAGGTCACCGTCGACGGCAAGCCGGTCTCGCCGGTCGCCCCGGCGCGCGTCGTCTACGCGCTCAACAAGCCGGCCGGCGTGGTGTCGACCGCGCGCGACCCGCAGGGCCGCCCGACCGTCGTGACGATGGTCCCCCAGATCGAGCGCCTGTACCCGGTGGGCCGCCTCGACATCGACACCACCGGGTTGATCCTGCTCACCAACCAGGGCGAGCTGGCCCACCGGCTCACGCACCCGTCGTTCGAGGTCGAGAAGACCTACCGGGCGGTCGTGGGCGGGGTGGCGCTGGAGGAGCGGGCGCTGCGCGCGCTGCGCGAGGGGGTCGAGCTCGAGGACGGCCGGACTTCGCCGGCCCGCGTGCGCCGCGTCTCGGCCGACACGCTCGAGATCACCATCCACGAGGGACGCAAGCGCCAGGTGAAGCGGATGTGCGAGGCGGTCGGCCACCCGGTCAAGCGCCTGGAGCGCGTGGCGTTCGGGCCGCTCGAGCTGGGCGACCTGCGTCAGGGCCGGTGGCGGAAGCTGACCGACGACGAGGTGGAGGCGCTGATGCACGCCGCTGCCGACCCGCCGGCGCCGGCGCCACCCTGATCCTGCAAAACCTGCCATTTGGACGCTCTCCCGGCGACCGTGGCAGGTTACGCATCTACCGGATGTACAACCTGCCACGGTCGAGCCCGGCCGGTTGCGTGACGAGTCACGCGGCTGGGGGGCGGGTAATCCGTCACGCTCGCGGCCCGAGCGCTCGTGAGACGTGTTATGCGGGTCCGGGCGGACCGCCGGCGGCGACGACCATCGCTCCGCTGCGAACCGGGGCGGACTCGGCGCCTAGCGCTGCCACAGCAGCTCGTCGTCGCGGAAGTTCGTGGCGGTCAGGACCTTCGACACCACAGCCGGGGTCAGGTGCACCGGCCGCGACGCCACCATCCGCAGGATCGTGAACTGCAGGGCGTGGCGCTCCGAGACCGCGCGGAAGCCGGCGACGGGATACGAGGATTGCATCCGCGACGGCCACAGGTTGCAGGCCGATCCCCACCAGCAGAAGCCGGCGCTTCGCGGTGAGGTGAACGACACGATGTCGAGCTCGCGGACCGGGATCGCGCGCCGGCCCGGCCAGAACTGCAGGCGCGGCTCGGACAACGAAAGCGGGAGCAAGTCGCGGTAGTGCTGGACGAGGATCGCGCGCCCTCCGGCCGGCACGCGCGTGCCGAGCGCACCGGCGACGACCCGCCAGTCGGGACGCTCGAAGTCGCGGTCGACCGCCACGCCGACCGCGGCGGCGACCCCGATCACGCACAGCACGACGGTCGCGATCAACCCGACCAGGCGCGGGCGCGGCACCGCGAGCCCGCCGGCCACGAGCACCGCCGCGGGTGCCCAGACGGCCAGCAGGTTGCGCGTGAGCAGGTCGTCGAAGCCGACGACGACCAGCGCCAGGCTGATCAGCAGGCCGGCCAGCGCGATCCCACCCGCCAGCAGCGCTCCCCGGCGTGGCGCGGGGTCGGAGCGCACGAGGAGCAGGACCAGCGCGAGGACGACGATCGCGATCGCCACCGGCTCGAGCACCGAACGGGCCGGTCCGCCGAAGCCGGCCGCGAACTGCGGGATGACCTGGGCGAGCCGGCGACCGAAGGGCTCACCTGCGATCCAGTTGGCGCGCCCGGTCGTCTGCTGCCCGATGGCCAGCGGGATCAGGGCCAGGCCGCACACCGCGATCACCCCGAAGGCGATCTGCACCGGTCGCGCTCGGCGGTGCAGATAGATCAGCCCCAATGCCTCGGGCACGACGACGAGCGCCGCGTAGTAGTGGGTGGCGAGCGCGAGCGCCGAGGCGATCACCCACGCCACGAGCAGACGCGGCCGCGGCGACACGCGTGCGTGCGCGAACGCGAGCAGCGAGAGCGCGGTGAGCAGCGCGAGCAGCTCGTAGGAGCGTGCCTCCTGGGAGTACCAGATCAGCAGCGGGCTGCACGCCGCCAGTGCCGCCACGATCAGGCCCGCGCGGCGCGAGACCAGCTTCGAGCCCGCGCCGTACACGACAGGGATCAGCGCCACGCCGGCCAGCGCCGACAGCGAGCGGAGTCCCACCTCGCCGTAGCCGAAGATCCGGGCCCACGCCCACGCGACGCAGTAGTAGAGCGGCGGAGTGGACTCGGTCTGCGGGATCAGCCCGAGCATCCTGCCCGGGGAGAAGTGCACGAGCAGCGCGGTGTTGCCCTCGTCGAACCAGAAGCCCTGGTGACCGAGGCGATAGAAACGCAGCGCCGCGCCGAGCACGCTCAGCGCGGCCACGGCGGCCACCGTGGGGTCCGCGAGCCGCGCGCGCACCCGCGCGGCCGGCGCGCGCGCCCCCGCCCGGGGCAGATCGGGTGCCGCCGTGCCGACGCTCACGCGCGCGGATGTTAGCCGGGCCCTCGATGGTCGCAGGGCCGGGGCCCTCGATGGTCGCGGAAGTCTGCGCCCTCTCGAAGGCGGCGGCCCGCTAGTGTCTGATGCGGCCCGGCCTCGCCCTTAACGAGATTTCAACCCGCGCAGCCCGGATGCGCGACCTTCACCGGGCAGTATTCCTGACGAATGCGACACGATCCAGGCCACGCCGACGGCCCTTCGGTGCTTGCCTCGAGCACCGGCGGCCCGAGCCTGCTCGCGGCCACCACCGCGCCGGCCGACGCCCGGGTCGCGCTTCCGCGCCTGGGCTCGCTGCGCCTGCCGCGCCGGCTGCGCTGGCCGGAGGTCGAGCTCTCTCCTCGCGCGGGCCGGATCGCGCTGGCCACGATCACGGTGGGCGTGCTGGTCATGGTGCTGTTCTCGACGCACGGCCCGACGATCCTCGTCCCGCGGGCGAGCCAGATCTTCGCCTCCTGGGAAGCGGGGCCGCTGTACCACCTGATCGGTGCAGTCAAGGTCGGGGCGCGCGCGACCAACTACGCGCTCAGCGGGCTGATCCTGATGTTGCTCGGCGCCTATCTGGTCGCGCTGGCCGCGCTGCGAACGATGTCGATGCGGATGATCGCGGCCTGCGTCGTCGCCGTGCACCTGCTCCTCCTGCTCGCGCCGCCCTTCCAGCTCACCGACGTGCCCAACTACCTGGGCTACGCGCGGCTCGGGGGTCTGCACGGGCTCAACCCGTACACGCACGTGATCGGGCAGGAGATGCACGACCCGATCTACCACTTCGCGACCTGGACCAACCTGCACAGCCCCTACGGAGAGCTGTTCACCGCGCTCAGCTACCCGCTGGCGTTCTTGCCGATCCCGGTCGCCTACTGGATCGTCAAGGTGGCGACCGTCGCCCTCAGCCTGGGGTTGATCGCGATCGTGTGCGCCTGCGTGCGGCGTCTGGGCCGGGACCCCCGCTACGCCGCGGTGCTGCTCGGGCTCAACCCGATCTACCTCGTCTACGCGGTGGGCGGATTCCACAACGACTTCTTCATGCTGGTGCCCGCGATCGGCGCGGTCGCTCTGCTCCTGATCCGTCGCGATCGCGCCGCCGGCGCGGCGCTCATGCTGGCCGTGGCGGTCAAGTTCAGCGCCGTGCTGCTGCTGCCGTTCCTGTTGGCGGCGGCCTGGCCGGACCGTCGGCGAGTGCGCGACGTGATCGTGGGCTGCCTGCTCTCGGGCATCCCGCTGCTCGTGATGAGCTTCATCCTGTTCGGCCTCTCGATGCCGAACCTGTCCGATCAGAGCACGCTGCTGACGCCGTTCAGCTTCACCAACCTGTTCGGCTACTTCATCGGGGTGGGCGGCGGCAGCTCGGGCGTCCTGCGCCTGGCCAACGTGGCGCTGATCGTGGTCGTCGTGCTGCTCGTGCGCCGGCGCGGGGACTGGGTCTCCAACGCCGGCTGGGCGACGGTGGCGCTGCTCGCGAGCCTGGCCTGGGTGATGCCGTGGTACGTCATCTGGGTGCTGCCGCTCGCCGCGATCGGGACGAGCGTGCGGCTCAGGCGAACCGCGCTGGCGCTGACCGTGTTCCTGGTGCTCGTGTTCCTTCCCTCGTCGGGCAAGTTCTGGAACCTGATCCACTTCAACCCGCTCAGCGGCTCGGCCGGCCAGGCATCGCAGACGCTGCAGGGCAAGCTATCTTGGTATAGCTGAACGGCCGCCGGCGGCGGTGCGCACCGCGCGTCACCGCCCCTGGATCGGTCGTACGGGAAGTTCGTGCCGCGGTCTGGCCGGACCCGCGGATCTCCCGGTCATCGTCAGCCGGAACGCCCAACTGCCGCATCCGGCATCAGCCGAATTCCCCAAACCTTCGCCGGGTTTATGCCGTGATTATTAGAATGTTGTTAGCGTCGCGCGCCGATGCGGCTTGAAATCGAACTGATCGACAGCGGTGGAAGCGGGCCGGCGCCGGGCCTGCCGCCTGTTCGCGTGCCGCCACGGCGTCGCGGTCTCGACCGCTTCGAGCTGTTCGTGCTGCTCGCGTTCGCGGGCGTCTCGGTGTTCGTGCTGGCTCTCGACGTGGGGCGGGTCGTGTTCAACGGCGCGGTCTGGACCGGTACCGACGGCGTCTACATCGTCGACCAGATGCAGTACCTGTCCTGGATCCGGGACGCGTCGCATCACTTCCTGAGCTCCAACCTGTTCGTGCTGCGCGACACGCCGGCCGACTACTTCCAGCCGGCGGTGACCATCTCCGGTGGCCTGACCGCGCTCGGCATGGCGCCGTGGCTGGCGCTGCTGCTGTGGAAGCCGGTCGCCGTGCTGGCCATCTTCTCCGCCGTGCGCGCGTATGCCCAGCGCAGCCTGACCGGCGTGTGGCAGCGTCGCACGATCCTCGTGCTGGCGCTGTTCTTCGGCTCGTTCACGCTCGTCTACGGGAACTGGAGCGTGCTCGGCGACCTGTTCCCGGGCTTCCTGTCCTGGGGCTACACGTTCGGATTGATGGCGCTCGCCGCGATGGTGTGGGCGCTGGTCGCCTACGAGGACGCCCGGGTGCGCCGCCGCCGGCTGTGGCTGCCCGGGATGATCGGCGCCCTGGCCAGCCTCCTCCATCCCTGGAACGGCGAGCTGCTGATCGCGCTGGTGGTGGCCGCCGAGCTCGTCATGCTCGTCAGCCGCCGGTACGGGCGAGACCATGTCCGGTTGACCGCGCTCACGATCGTGGGCACCGGCGTCCCGCTCCTCTACTACGCGATCCTCGGCAAGGCGGATATCAATTGGAAGCTCGCACAGCTGGCCAGCAAGCACGCGTTCTCGTTCTGGTCGATCGCGCTGGCCGTGGTGCCGCTGCTCCTGCCGGCGCTCGTCGCCTATCGCAAGCGGCCCGCCACGTTCCTGGCCGCCGCCACCCGCATGTGGCCGCTGGTGGCCTTCGGCATCTTCCTGCTGTCCGGGACGAGCCTCGGCGCCACGCCGCTGCACGCCTTCCAGGGGATTACGCTCCCGCTGTCCGTGCTCGCCGTCGAGGGCTTGACGCTGCTCGGCTGGCGCCGCCTACCGCGGCCGGTGCTGATCGGCGCCGTACTGGTGGCGCTGTTCACGATCCCGGCCTTGGCCAAGGAGCTCTCGATCGCCCACAGCCTGTCCGCGCCTACCCCTGGCAACTCGAACTTCATCACGGCCGACGAGCGAAGCGCCCTCGACTACCTGGCCCACAACAAGGACCCGGGAAGCGTGATGACGCGGAGCTATCTCGGCGCCGCTGTCCCCGGGCGGACCGGTCGTCGCACCTATGTCGGCGATTGCCTGTGGTCGGAGCCCGGGTGTCTGACGCTGACCGCGAATGCGCAATGGCTGTTCGTGGCGGAGCCAAGCGGCGACCCGAGCCCCGCGGAGGCCCGAACGCTTGTGCTGAACAGCGGCGCGCGGTTCCTGCTCGCCGACTGTGAGACCACCACCGACATCCCGAAGCTGCTCGGCTCGATCATCCGCTCGTCGCGACGCTTCGGCTGCGCAGCGGTGTATGAGGTCGAGTAGCCGGGCCGTCCGCGTGCATCTGGCGCGGGCCGGACTGGCCGCCACGCTGGCCGGTCTCTGCGTCGCAGGGTGCGGCGCGGTCACCCTGACGAAGCCGAAGTCGAGCGCGAAGGTGCGGCCGGTGAGCGTGAGCGTGTTCCCGATCCCGGGTGGTCACGCCGCCGCGCCCCAGACGCAGATCACCTTCCGGGGCATGCCGGTCGTCCGCCTCGGACGGGTGCTTGTCACCGGCTCGCGCACCGGCGCTCACGCCGGCCGGCTTGTCGCGGATTCCGACGGGAAGGGCGGAAGCTTCCTCCCGGCCAAGCCGTTCGCGGCCGGCGAGGTGGTCACGGTGCGGACGAGGCTGCATGTCCTGGGCGCGAGCGCCGGCACGTTTCGCTTCACGATCGCCACCCCGGCGGGTTCGATCCCATCGATGCCGCTGCCCGCCGCGCCGCGCGTTCCCGGCGATGTGCTGACCTTCCGGTCGCGTCCTGACCTCACGCCCGCCGCGGTCGAGGTGACCAGGGAGGCCGCGGGCGCGGCGCCCGGCGACATCTTCCTCACCCCGCAGCAGGGACCGACCCAGAACGGCGTGATGGTCCTGGGGGGCGACGGCGCCCTGGTCTGGTTCCAGCCGGTGCCGGCGGGCGACATGGCCGCCGACCTGCGGGTCCAGCGATATCTGGGCCGCCCGGTCCTGACCTGGTGGCAGGGCTATTCAGGCGCCGGCGTGGGCGCCGGCGAGGACGAGATCTACGACTCTTCCTACCGCCGGGTCGCCGAGGTGCGCGCCGGCAATGGCCTGACCGCGGACCTGCACGAGTTCCGGCTCACGCCCCAGGGGACGGCGCTGATCACCGCCTACGACCCCGTGTACTGGGACGCCTCGGCGCTGCACAGCGCCAAGCAGCAGATCGTGCTCGACTCGGTCGTGCAGGAGATCGACATCAAGACCGGCCTGGTCCTCTACCAGTGGGACAGCCTCGACCACGTGCCGCTGGCCGACAGCTACGAGGCGATGCCGGCCACGGCGGGCGGACCGTTCGACTACTTCCACATCAACTCGGTGCAGCAGCAGCAGGACGGCGACCTCGTGATCTCCGCCCGCAACACCTGGGCCGCCTACGACGTCGACCACGCGACCGGCGCCATCAGGTGGACGCTCGGGGGCAAGAACTCGAGCTACAAGCTCAGCTCGAACGCCACGTTCGCCTTCCAGCACGACGTCCGCCTGCACACCGACACGGACCCGACCGTCACCTTGTTCGACGACGGTGCCGGCCCGCCCAAGGTGCACGCCGAGTCGCGCGGGATCACCGTCCGGCTCGACGAAAAGGCGATGACCGCGACGCTCGTGTCGGAGGACGTGCACTTGCCGGCGCTGGCGGCCAGCTTCGAGGGCAACGTGCAGGCGCTGTCCGACGGCAACGAATTCGTGGGCTGGGGCCAGCAGCCCTACTTCAGCGAGTTCAACTCGCAGGGCCAGATGGTGTTCGACGGTCGGTTCGTCGGCTCGAACTCGAGCTACCGCGCCTACCGCTTCCCGTGGACCGGGACGCCGTCCGTCGGACCGGCCGTTGCCGCCTCGAGCACCGGGGGCACCACCAACGTGTACGTGAGCTGGAACGGCGCCACCGACGTGGCGTCCTGGCGCGTACTGGCCGGACCCGCGCCTGACGCGCTGGAGGCCGTCGTCACCGCGACCAAGCAGGGCTTCGAGACCCAGATCCCGATCGCTGCTCAGCCGTATGTCGCGGTCCAGGCCCTCGACGACGCGGGGGGCGCGCTGGCCACCTCGAGCGTCGTCCACGTCTCGTGATGGCAGAATGCCGCGCCTGATGCGGCTCTTCGCGCTTCGCGGCGCCAACGAAGTGAATGCCAACGAGGCCGCCGAGATCCTCGCCGCCACCGACGCGCTGATGCGCGAGCTGATGGAACGCAACTCGCTCGAGCCCGACGCGATGGTCAGCTGCATCTTCACGCTGACCGATGACCTGAACGCCGAGTTTCCCGCCGTCGCGGCACGCAACCTGGGCCTGAGCCGAGTGCCGCTCCTGTGTGCGCGGGAGGTGCCGGTGCCCGGCTCGCTGCCCCAGGTGATCCGGGTGCTGATCCACTACTACGCGCCCGAGGATCACGAGCCGCGGCACGTGTACCTGGGCAAGGCGCAGGCGCTCCGGGCCGACCTCGAATCCGCGCAGTAGCCTAGGCCGGGTCGATGCCGATCGAGTTCGCCGCACGGACCCGCCGGATCCCCGTCTACCCGCTCGCCGCGGGCTACGACCTCGGCGCGGACGTCGCGATGCTGGCCTCGAACGAATCCTGCTTTGCGCCGCTGCCGTCCGTGGTGGAGGCCGCGTCTCGCGTCCTGAGCGGAGCGAACCGCTACCCGGACCCGTCGTACGCGGCGTTGCGGCGCGCGCTGGCCGACCGCTACGGGATCCCGCCGGGACGGATCGCGCTCGGCGACGGGTCGTGCGACATCCTGCTCGCCGCCGGCGAGGCGCTGCTCGAGCCCGGCGCCGAGGTCGTCTACGCCTGGCCGGCGTTCAGCGTCTATCCGCACCTCGCCGCGGCCTCGGGGGCGCGCGCGATCGAGGTGCCGCTCGATGACGAGGACCGCCACGACCTCGACGCGATCGCCACCGAGGTGACGGTGGCCACCCGGCTGGTCATGATCTGCAACCCGAACAACCCGACGTCCACCGCGGTATCGCTCGAGGAGGTCGAGGCGTTCATGCGCCGCGTGCCCGGGCACGTGTGCGTGATCCTCGACGAGGCCTACTGCGAGTTCGCCCTGACGCTCGGCGACACTTACGCCTCGCTCGAGTTGCTGCGCCGGTTCCCGAACCTGGTGCTGCTGCGGACCTTCTCCAAGGTGTACGGGCTGGCCGGGCTGCGCGTCGGCTACGCGCTGTGCGGGGCGGAGGACTTCCGCGTGGCGGTCGACCAGGTCCGTCAGCCGTTCTACCTGAACGCCGCCGCTCAGGCGGCCGCCGTCGAGGCGCTGCGCCACCAGGACGAGGTCGAGCGGAGGGTGACCGAGACGATCGCCAACCGGATCGAGATGGTCGACGGCGTGCGGGCGCTCGGGCTGTGGGTGGCCGAGTCCGACGCGAACTTCATCTGGCTTCACCTGCCCGAGGGCGTCCCGGAGCCCGACGTGGTCGAGGGCCTGAAGAGGCGGGGCGTGCTGGTCAGGGCCGGAACGTCGCTCGGCCGCGACGGCGCGCTCCGCGTCACCGTCGGGACGGCCGCGGAGAACCAGCGCTTCACCCAGGCGCTCGCCGACGTGCTCGCTTGAGGGTGCGGCGGATTTCCCCCGCCCTTGAGGGGAAAGCCGCCAACGCTTGGGGATTGCGGCGGACATCTGGTAAAACCCACGGCGTGAGCGCCCGTAGCCGCACCGCCTGTGCACCCCGCGGCTACGCGTACGCCTACGCCTGGCGATTTAGCTAGGCGCCCGGCTCCCTTCCCGCGCACGATCGTCAGCGCGCGACCGCACACCGCCGAGCCGAGCGCCGAAAAACCCCCCGGTCGGGTGAAACCCGCCCAGCCCGCTTTCGTATCGTTTCCAGGCACCAGAGAGGACAGCTGATGATGATCGTGATGAAACCGACGGCCAGCGAGGAGGAGATCCAGGCCGTCATCGACCGGATCGAGGGCGTCGGCGCCAGGGCCCATCCCAGCCGCGGCGACGAGGTCACGGTGATCGGCGCGATCGGCGACCGCGAGCACGTCGCCCGGCTCGAGCTCGAGGGCACGCCGGGCGTCGAGCGCGTCGTCCCGATCCTCAAGCCCTACAAGCTGTCCTCGACCCAGTTCAAGCACGGCGAGCGCACCGTGCTCGACATCGCGGGGCGCAAGATCGGCGGCCAGAGCTTCGCGCTGATCGCCGGCCCGTGCACGGTCGAGTCGCGCGAGCAGACGCTCGAGGCCGCCCGCGCCGTCCGTGACGCCGGCGCCACGCTGTTCCGGGGCGGGGCCTACAAGCCCCGCACCTCACCGTACGCCTTCCAGGGGCTGGGTCAGGAGGGGCTGCGGCTGCTGGCCGAGGCCAAGGCCGAGACCGGGCTGCCGGTCGTCACCGAGTTGATGGACCAGCGCGACGTCGAGCAGATCCTCGAGGTGGCGGACGTGATCCAGATCGGCGCGCGCAACATGCAGAACTACTCGCTGCTGGCCGAGGTCGGACGGACCGGCTGCCCGGTGCTCCTCAAGCGCGGCTTCTCCTCGACGCTCGAGGAGCTGCTGATGGCCGCCGAGTACATCCTGAAGGAGGGCAATCCCAACGTGATGCTGTGCGAGCGCGGCATCCGCACGTTCGAGACCGCCTACCGCTTCACGCTCGACCTGATGGCCGTCCCGGTGCTCAAGGAGCTGAGTCACCTGCCGGTGATCGTCGACCCGAGCCACGCCGCCGGCCGGCGCGACCTGGTTATGCCGCTCTCCCTGGCGGCCGCCGCGGCCGGGGCCGACGGGCTGATCGTCGAGGTCCATCCGAATCCCGACCAGGCCATCTGCGACGGTCCCCAGCAGCTGGTGGCCGACGAGTTCGCCGACTACGTCGAGCGCGTCCAGGCCGCCGCTGCGGTGGCCGGTAAGGCGCTCGCCGCGGTTTGAGGCTCGCGGCCGCGTGAGCACCGCTTGAAGATCGCGCTCGTCGGCGTCGGGCTGATCGGCGGCTCGATCGGACTTGCCGCGCGCGAGCGGCTCGAGGCCACCGTCACGGGCTACGACACGACCGATGAGGCGCTCGAGGTGGCCCGCAGCCGCGGCGCGATCGATCACGCCGCAGAGAGCATCGACGCCGCCGTGAGCGACGCCGAGGCGGTGTTCGTCGCGGTCCCCGTGGGCGGGCTGCACGCGGCGGTCGGCGCGGTCCTCAAAGCCGCACCGGCCGGGTGCGTGGTCTCGGACGTCGGCTCAACCAAGCGGGCGATCGTCGCCGCGCTCGAGGACTCCCGGTTCGTGGGCGGCCATCCACTGGCCGGAGCCGAGACCTCCGGCGTACAGCATGCCCGCACCGACCTGTTCGACGGCGCCACGTGGTACCTCACGCCGACCCCCGCGACCTCGGGCATCCTCTACGAGCGGTTGCACCGCCTCCTGCACAGCCTGGGCGCCCGCCCGGTGGCGATCGAGCCCGAGATCCACGACACGATCCTGGCCACCGTGTCGCACCTGCCCCACGTGCTGGCCAACGTGCTGGTGAGCCAGGCAGCCCAGACACTGGCCGCGGGTGGCGAGCGACTGCCCGCCACCGGCCCGAGCTTCCGCGACGCCACGCGCGTGGCCGGCGCCTCGAGCCGGATCTGGACCGACATCTACCTGTCCAACCGCGACGCGCTGGCCGCCGGAATCGACGAGACGATCGCGCGGCTGGGCCAGGTGCGCGAGGCGCTGGACGCGGCCGACGCCGCGCGCATCACCGACTGGAACGACGGCGCGGGCGCGGATCGCCGGCGGCTGCTCGAGGCCCAACTGGCCGGCGGTCCGCTGTTCGAGCTGCGCGCATCGGTCCCCAACCGACCGGGGGTGGTGGCCCAGCTCGCTCTCGAGCTCGGGCGGGCGGGGGTCAACATCACCGACATGGCCCTCTATCCCGCCCTGGACATGAGCGAAGGCGTGATCGCGCTCTGGATCGCCGGGGAGGAGCAGGCGCGGCGGACCGAGGAGCTCGTGGATCATCTCGGCTTTCCGGTGGCGCGGGCATGAACACGCGCTTCGAACCGTCCGGTCCCCTGCGCGGCACGATCGGCGTGCCTCCCGACAAGTCGATCTCGCACCGCGCGGCGCTGCTCGGTGCGATGGCCTCGGAGCCGGTGCGGATCCGCAACTACCTCGACGCGGCCGACACCCGCTCGACCCTGGCCGCGATCGCGCGGCTCGGCGCGATCGTGGAGGACCGCGGGGACGAGCTCCTAATCCGCGGCTGCGGGATGCGCAACGCGATGGCCCCGACGAACCCGATCGACGTCGGCAACGCCGGCACGCTGATGCGCCTGCTCCCGGGCTGGCTGTCCTTCCAGCAGGGCCGTAGCTTCATGCTCGACGGCGACGCGTCGATCCGCCGGCGCCCGATCGACCGCATCGCCGCGCCGCTCGCGCTGATGGGGGCCCGGATCGAAGCGCGCGACGGCCGCTACCCGCCGTTCACCGTGCACGGCGCGCCGCTGCGCGGAATCGACTACGAGCTGCCGGTGGCCAGCGGGCAGGTCAAGTCATGCGTCCTGCTGGCCGGGCTGGTCACCGATTCGACCACGGTGACCGAGCCGGTGCCAACCCGCGATCACACCGAGCGGATGCTGGCCACGGCCGGCGCGCCGGTGACGCGCGAGCCCGGGCCGGGCGGCATCGGCTTTCGCACCACCGTGGGCAACGCGGACGAGCTCGAGCTCGATCTGGTCGAGGTCCCCGGCGACCTCTCCTCCGCCGCCTTCCTGATCGCCGCCGGTGTGCTCGTCCGCGATTCCCGGCTCGTCCTCGAGGGGGTCGGCGTGAACTGGACGCGGGCCGGCTTCCTGCGCATCCTCGACCGCATGGGCGCGATCGTGCTCGCCGACGCCGAGCCGCCCGGGACGTTCGCGGCAGACGAGCCGGTGGCCGACATCGACGTCCGGAACGCGCCGATCCTCGGGACCACGGTCGAGGCCGACGAGGTCCCGCTGGCCATCGACGAGCTGCCCCTCGTCGCGCTGCTCGGCTGCTTCGCCGAGGGCGACACGGTGGTGCGCGGCGCCGGCGAGCTGCGGATCAAGGAGTCCGACCGGATCGCCACCGTGGTCGAGGGGCTGCGGGGGCTCGGGGCCGACATCGAGGCTCTCCCCGACGGGTTCGCGGTCAGAGGCACCGGCCGGCTGCGCGGCGGGCGACTCGACGCCCACGGCGACCACCGCCTAGCGCTGCTCGGCGCGGTCGCTGGGCTCGCATCGGAACAGGGCGTCGAGGTGGTCGGGATGGAGGCGGCCGAGGTCTCCTTCCCCCGTTTCGCCCAGCACGTGGCGGAGCTTGTGGCGTGACGGTCGTCGCGATCGACGGGCCGGCGGGCGCCGGCAAGTCGACGGTCGCCCGGGCGGTCGCCGAGAAGCTCGGCTTCACCTACCTCGACACGGGCGCGATGTACCGCAGCGTGGCGCTGGCCGCCGCCGAGCGCGGGGTCGACCCGGCGTCGATCGCCTCGTCGTTGAACATCGACGTGGGGGAGCGGGTCCTGGTCGACGGGCGGGACGTCACGGTCGCGATCCGCGCTCCCGAGGTGTCCGAGGCGGCCTCGCGCGCGGCAGCCGATCCCGACGTCCGCCGGGGTGTGGTCGAGCAGCAACGTCGGCTGCTCGCGAGCGGCGACTGGGTGGCCGAGGGACGCGACATCGGCACGGTCGTGGCGCCCGACGCCGCGGTCAAGGTGTTCCTGACCGCCGACGCTGAGGAACGGGCGCGCCGCCGAGCGGCCGAGCTCGGTCTCGATCCCGCCCGCGTGCTCGCCGAGCAGGCCATCCGCGACGAGCGCGACCGGACCCGCGAGCACTCGCCGCTCGAGCCGGCCCGTGGTGCCGTCGTGCTCGACACGACCGACATGACCTTCGAAGCGGTCGTCCAGCGGATCGCCGAGCTCGTGGCTGGCACCCAGAACTGAGGAGTGCCAAGCGGGCGCGAATGAGCTTCGCGCGAGCCGGGTATAACGGCAGACGCTTCAACTGCGACGTCGCCACCGGTGTTCTTCGTGAAGTCGAGGCGGCGGAGCTCGGCAGGCTCTGCTCCATATCCATCGACGCCCGGCAGGGGCTGAATAGAGGGTCACTAGATGACGAGACGTTTGCTTCGTGGGATCACCGCGACCGCCGTGGTCGCCGCCATGTTCGGTGCCGGCGCGATCGCCGCGTCGGCCAAGCCGATTCTCATGCCGACACTCAAGAAGGAGATCCAGTCGCAGCGCGCGATCTGGAAGCAGCACGTGTTCGCGCCCGTTGGATCCCTCCAGCCGCCGGCGCCGCCGTGTCCGGAGAACGGGATGCTGCCCTCGCCGCTCTCGAACTGCGGCCTGCCGGAGTTCCCGGCCACCACGCTGCCCTTCCCGGGCAACATGGCCTACTACGGCGGGCACGTCCAGACGACGCCGAAGGAGTACCTGGTGTTCTGGGGCTGGGGTGAGAACGGAGCCTTCCCGGCGAGCCAGACGTGCGCCTCTGAGAACCTGACCGAGGGCTCGTTCACGGCCACGCTGGCCTGCGACCCCGACGGCGCCGGCCAGTACATGGCCGACTTCGTCCAGCAGATGGGCGGCACGGACTGGGCCGGCGTCCAGACCCAGTACTACAACACCGATTCGTCGGGCGCCCAGCAGAACATCACGAACCCGAGCGAGCAGCTCGCCGGGATCTGGGTCGACGACGGCAACGACGCGACCGGGATCCCGAGCACCTCGTCGAGCAACCCGCCGGGGTCGACCAACACCTACACGGTGCTGGCTCAGGAGGCCGCCCGCGCGGTGAGCCACTTCGGGATCACCGACCTGAACGACGCGAACATCATCATCGCCCAGCCGCCGGGCTTCAGCGACCCGAACGCGGTCTCGACCGGCTACTGCGCGTTCCACGACTACACCGAGCCGAACCTCGAGGGCGGCATCTACAACGGGCTCCCAACCGGGATCTCGTGGACCAACATGCCCTACTCGCTCGCGATCAACTCCGGTGGCGCGAACGTGTGCGGCGAGAACGGGGTCAACAGCGACGCGCGTGGCAAGCTGGACGGATTCTCGATCGTGCTCGGGCACGAGATCGAGGAGACCGTCACCGATCCGGGCGCCGAGGACGTCATCGGCAGCGGCACGAGCGCCCAGCAGATCGGCGGTTGGTATGACGCGCTCGATGCGAACGAGAACGGCGACAAGTGCGCCTGGGTCGGAGAGAACCTCCTGACCGCCCAGGGTCCGCCGGAGCCGATCCCTGGGGCGATCGGCAACATCACCGGCAACGCCGGCGGGCGGTTCGCCGTCCAGTCCCTGTGGAGCAACGACTCGGCGGGAGGCGCCGGCTACTGCGCCGGTGCCGGCACCGACCTGCCGACCGGCTAAGCACCTCCGAGCCACCGGACCTCAGGCGGACCCGAGGGGCAAGCTACCCTCGGGTCCGCCATGAAGGTCGCGATCGTCGGATATCCCAACGTCGGAAAGTCCTCGCTGGTCAACCGGCTCACCGAGTCGCGCGAGGCGGTGGTGCACGAGCGCTCCGGCGTCACCCGCGACCGCAAGGAGCTGCACACGGACTGGAACGGCCGCGCGCTGACGCTGATCGACACCGGCGGGGTCGACCTGGACGACCGGGCCGAGCTGGCCCGCGCCGTGCACGAGCAGGTGCAGGCGGCGCTGGCCGACGCGGACGTGGCGGTGCTGGTGGTCGACGCCCGCGCCGGTCTGCGCCCCGGGGATCACGAGGTGGCCGATCTGCTCCGCCGCGGGGGCCGGCCGGCGCTCGTGGCGGCCAACAAGATCGACTCGGCGCGCGACATACCGCTGGCCGCCGAGTTCCACGGGCTCGGCCTCGGCGAGCCGATTGCGGTCTCGGCCACCCAGGGCCTCGGCACCGGCGATCTGCTCGATCGGATCGTCGAGCTCGGCCCGGTTTCCGAGGGCGACGAGGACGCCGACAGCCAAGACGACACGGTGCGACTGGCGGTGATCGGCCGGCCGAACGTCGGCAAGTCCTCGCTGGTCAACCGGTTCGCCGGTGCGGAGCGGGTGATCGTCTCGCCGCTGGCCGGCACGACCCGCGACGCGATCGATCTGCCGATCGAGTTCGAGGGCCGCCGGCTGGTCCTGGTCGACACCGCCGGCCTGCGCCGCCAGGCCAAGGTGGGGGAGTCGCTCGAGTACTACACCGGGCTGCGCTCGCGCCGGGCGGCCGAGCGGGCCGACGTGGCGCTCGTCGTATGCGACGCCACCGACGGCATCACCGCCCAGGACCTCCGCGTCGCCGAGCTCGCGATGCGCAGCGGGTGCGCCACCGCGCTCGTGCTCAACAAGTGGGACGTGTCTGGCGAGATCGACCTCGAGCACGTGCGCGCCCGGGCGGGTCAGAAGCTTCGCCTGCGCCCGCGCGTGTTCACCGCGAGCGCGAAGACCGGCCGCAACGTGCAGCGCCTGCTGGTCGAGGCGATCGCGCTGGCCGACCGGCGCGCGGCGCGGATCCCGACACCGCAGCTCAATCGGTTCCTGTCCGATGTGGTCACTGCGCGGCAGCCGCCCGCCGGCGGGCCCGCTCGCGGCGGTCATCGCCTGCGGCTCATCTACATGACCCAGACCGCCGAGCGTCCGCCCCGCTTCTCGATTCAGGTCAACTCGCGGGCGCGGGTGACGCGCGACTACGCGTACTACATCGAGAACCGGTTGCGTGAGCGCTACCACTTCGAGGGCGTGCCGGTGATCATCGACTTCGTCGAGCGCAACGAGCGGCGAGGCCCGCGCCGGCGCGAGGCGGCCTGAGCGCGCCGGACACCCTCGACAGCCTTTAGCAGGGTTTGCCAATCCCGCACACCGGGAACCTGTGCAGCACCAGTCGGCGCCGTCGGCGATCGACTGGCGCAAAGGGCGCCCCGAAATGCTTCAGTGACGTTTGCCGATGTCGACGGTCACGCGGCCGCACATCACGCTTCCCCACTTGCCGACGCGGCACGCCCGCGACTCGGTCGACCCGCCGCGCCCGGGCGGGACCCCGCGGCACTTCATCCGCCGCCGGCTGGCGCTGGCCGGCGGGGTGCTCGCGCTGATCGTCGCGGCGGCCGTGGTGCTGGTGACGAGCGGCTCGGGTCCGGTCCCCCCAGCCACCGGCGCCGCCACGATCGTGCCGGCCGACGCGCTGGGCTACGTCAGCCTGTCGACGGATCCCGCTCGACCCGCTGTCTCCGCCGCGCGCAAGCTGGCCGCGCGCTTTCCCGATTGGCCGCTGCTTCGGACGGCCGCACTGAACCGGCTGGGCGCGCTGGTCGGCGCAGGCGGCGCGGCCGACTTCGCCACCGGCGTCCGGCCATGGCTGGGTAAGGAGGCGGCGCTCGCCCTGATCCCCGGGCCGAACGGGACCACGCAGTCGCTCGTCGTGCTCGACGTCGCGCGGCGCGCCCGGGCCCAGGCGTTCGTGCGCAGCGCCGGCGCGTCGCCGGCGGGCAGCTATCACGGCTCCAGGCTCCTCGCCTACCGGTCCGGGAGTGAGCTCGCGTTCGTCGGCCACTACCTGGTGGCCGGCTCCGATGCGGGCGTCCGCGCCGCGCTCGACGCCGCTCGCGGCCGGGCGCCGGCGCTCGCGCACAGCGCGGCCTACCAGCGAGCGGCGGCGGGCGAGCCGGCCGATCGCGTGCTCGACGCCTACCTGCCTGCCCCCGGCGTTCGCCGCCTGCTCGCCTCGCGCGCCGGCGTGGCCGGTGCGATCGGACTGCTGCTCGACGGGCCGGGGGTGACAGGCAACGCGATCTCACTCTCTCCGACGCCGTCCGGCGCGCGCGTGATCGTGCATCGCGTCCTCAGCTCCGCGGCGAAGTCGGCCAGCGCCTTCACGCCGACGCTGCAGTCGGTTCTTCCCACCGGCTCGTCGCTGATGCTCGACGTGAACGGCCTCGATCGCGCCGCACCGAATCTGCTCGCCGCGTTGGCCACAGGTGGCATCGCGGGCAACGTCGGGCCGCTGCTGCACCGCGTGGGCACCGCGCTCTCCACCGAAGGGGTCAGCCTCCGCAACGTCGTCTCGCTGTTCCACGGGGAGACCGCGGTGGCCATCGCGCGCGGTCGGACTCCGGCGCTCCTGATCGTCGCCCGGGTCCGCAACCAGGCGGCCGCCCGCACCGAACTGGCCGCGCTCGAGGGACCCGTGACCGCGTTGTTCTCGCCGGCGGGCTCGGCGGGCGGGCAGGTTCCCGAGCTCGCCGACCACGACGTGGGCGGGGCGACCGTGCACGAGGTCGGGCTCGGACCCGGGCTCCAGCTCGACTACGCCGTGACCGGGGGCCTCGTGATCGTCTCGACGAGCGTGGCCGCGATCGACGAGGTGGCGCAGCGCAGCCGCTCGCTGGCCGCGGACGCCGCGTACAAGGCGACGCTGCCGGATCAGCCCCAGCGGCTCACGTCGCTAGTCTTTCTCGACCTCAGCCGACTTCTGCAACTCGCCGAGCAGACTGGTCTGACGAGCGGCACGCGTACCACCGAGCTCCTGCCCGACCTCTCGAAGATCCGTGCCATCGGCCTTAGCTCGACGAGCGTGAAGCGCGACACGACCACGGAGCTGAACCTCGAAATCCCATGAAGATGCTTTCCGACAACGAGTTCCTGTTCACGTCCGAGTCCGTAACCGAGGGGCATCCGGACAAGGTGGCCGATCAGATCTCGGACGGCGTGCTGGATGCGGTGCTGCGCGATGACCCGAGTGGTCGGGTGGCGTGCGAGACGCTGGTGAACACGGGTTTGGTGGTGGTGTCGGGGGAGATCACGACGTCGACGTATGTGGATATCCAGGACATCGCGCGGGAGACGATCAAGCGGATCGGCTACACGGATGCGGAGTTCGGTTTCGATTACCACACGTGCGCGGTGATCAACGCGATCGACAAGCAGTCACCGGACATCGCCCAGGGCGTCGACCGGGCCTACGAGGCGCGGATGGACCCGGGCGACGACGACGAGTTGGATCTGGCCGGCGCGGGCGATCAGGGGATGATGTTCGGGTACGCGTCGAACGAGACCGAGGAGCTGATGCCGCTGCCGATCTCGCTGGCGCACAAGCTGGCCAAGCGGCTGGCCGATGTGCGGCGGGCGGAGATCCTGCCGTATCTGCGTCCGGATGGTAAGACGCAGGTGACGGTGCGCTATGTGGATGGCCGGCCGGTGGAGATCGAGAAGCTGCTGATCTCGACCCAGCATCGCGACGGCGCCGAGTCGCTGCTCAAGGATGACCTGTGGGAGCACGTGATCCAGCCGGTGGTGCCCGAGGAGCTCTACGACGCGCGCAAGCTGCACAAGGCGCTCCTGGTCAACCCGACCGGCCGGTTCGTGATCGGGGGTCCGATGGGCGATTGCGGGTTGACCGGGCGCAAGATCATCGTGGACACCTACGGTGGGATGGCGCGGCACGGAGGTGGCGCGTTCTCCGGCAAGGACCCGAGCAAGGTCGACCGCTCAGCCGCCTACGCGGCGCGCTACGTGGCCAAGAACCTGGTGGCGGCGGGGATGGCCGATCGCCTCGAGGTGCAGGTCGCGTACGCGATCGGCGTGGCCCACCCGGTGTCGGTGATGGTCGAGACGTTCGGGACCGAGAAGGTGGGGCGGGCACGGATCCTCGAGCTGATCGGCGAGCACTTCGATCTGCGCCCCGGCGCGTTTCGCCAGTATCTGCGGCTGCACCGGCCGATCTACCAGAAGACCGCGGCCTACGGCCACTTCGGCCGCGAGGATCACGACTTCACCTGGGAGCGCACGGACAAGGCGGCGGCGCTCCGGGCCGCCGCCGGGCTCGGCGCGGCGACTCTCAGCGCGTAGGTACGCCGGGCCTCACACGTGGGGGTGGGTCAGCCCGAGGTCCTCGAGGGCCGCGTTCACCGTGCGGACGATCCGGCTCGGGTCATCGACGCCGCGGAACGAGAAGTCATACGAGGCGCTACCGGCCGTGTCGAAGTCGACCGTTCCCACGCCGAGCATTCGCTCCAGGAGCCGCTGGCGCGAGTTGACGTTCTGAACCCGCTCCAGCCGCGTCTCGTGCAGTTCTCGCGAGAGCAGCCCGGAGCGGATCGTCAAGCGCCGGTTGGTGATCGTGTACGTCGTGGCCATCCGGCGCACGAGCCCCCACGCGAGCATGACGAGGAACACGATCAGCACCGCGACGGCCACCCACGCCACGTCGACGCTGCGACCGGTGGCCCTGGTCACCAGCCCGGCGATCACGCCGGCGAGGACGGCGGCGAGGAGGCCGCGCACATAGAAGGCGAGCATCGAGCGCCAGGAAGGGTGGCCGTGAAAGAAGACCTGTTCTTCGGGCTCGGGGTCCACTGCGTCTGAGGCTATCGGCGAAGCTCGAGCCCTCAAAGCCCCAGGAGCAGACCCAGCACGGCGACGAGGGCGGCGACGCCGGCCAGCAGGCCGGCCAGCGGCGCCGGCTCGATCTCAGCCCGGCCGGACCGCCGCGGGAAGGCGAACCAGGCCACGAACGGCGCGCCGCCGATCGCGCAGGCGCAGGCCCACGTCCGCTCGCCGGCGCGAGCCGCGGCGACCGTCCCGAGGGCGCGCGAGCAAGCCTCGAGGGCGATCGCGAAGCCGAGCATGACGCGTCCGGCGCCGAACGCGAGGTGGACCACCCCCAGGTACACCTCGGCGATCAGGATGATGGCCAGGCCCAGCCCGAGCAGCAGCCCGACGCCCTGCTCGACGGCGGGGACGACCGCGGTTCGCTCGACCTTGACCGGGCTCCAGGCTGGCGCGCGCGACGGGCGGGCCGTCTGAGGACGCGCTGGGCGCGGAGCGTGCTCGAGGTCGAAGATCCGGGCCGCCAGCGCCGCCTCGACGGCGCTCTCGTCGTCGCTCAGCGCGTCCGGATCGAGCCGCAACAGCCCGAGCCCGTGAGCGGGGATGAGGCCGCGGTAGAGGCCCTCGTGCGGATCCCCCGCGGAGCGGCACATCACGACGAGCCGGGCCCGCGGGTAATACGCGTCGACCGGCAGCCATTCGCCGGCGGCCGAGCCGGGCGCGCGCAGCCACGCGAACATGTGGCGCCGGCGCCCCGCCTCGCCGAGCAGGCGGTCGCACATGTCCAAGACCGTGGAGACGGGGAGGCCGCCCTGAGCGAGACGATCGGCCGTCATCCTGCCCTGACTCTACCCTCCGGTGCCGCGATGCACGCCAACCTTGCAAGCGCCCGCCCACTGATAGCCCGCGTCGAGCCGCTGACCCGAACCCGGGCCGTCCGTGGCCCGTTCGACTACCGGTTGCGTCCCGAGCAGGCCGATGTCGAGGTCGGCGCCCTGCTCCGCGTTCCGTTCGGCCGCCGGACCACGCTCGGGGTGGTGCTCGAGCTCGCCGCCGAGTCGGCGCTGGCGCCCGAGCGCCTGGCCGAGCCCGACGCGGTGCTGCCGCCCGGCGTCCCGGCCGACCTGGTCGCGCTGGCCGGCTGGATCGCCGAGCAGTATTGCTCCACTCCCGCCCGGGCGCTGTCGCTCCTGCTCCCGCCCGGCGCCGCCGGCGGGGGCCGAGCGCCCAAGCCCGTGCTCGTCGCCTCGCTCACTGACGCGGGGGCAGCCGCCCTGGACGGCGAGGAACGCCTGACCGACCGCCAGCGGGGGGCGCTCACCCAGCTCCAGCAGGAGGGACCGACGCTGGCCACGGCGATCGGAACCGCGACGCTTCGCCGTCTGGAGGCGCGCGGCCTGATCTCGCTCGGCCAGCTCGGCCGGGCGTCTCGGCCGTCGGCGGTGGCTGTGGGGCGCCGTCTCGACGGGATCCCGGCGCTCACCGGCGACCAGCGCCGCGCGCTCGATGCGGTGCTGGCCGCGCTCCGCGAGCCGCGCGCCGGCGAGGAGGCCGCCGGGCGGTTCCTGCTGCACGGCGTGACCGGCTCGGGCAAGACCGAGGTGTATCTCCAGGCGGTGCAGGCCACCCTGGACGCCGGGCACGGCGCGATCGTCCTCGTGCCTGAGATCGCGCTGACCCCCCAGACGGTCGGCCGCTTCCAGGCCCGCTTCGGCGACATCGTGGCCGTGCTGCACTCGGGCCTCGGCCGGCGCGAGCGCGAGGAGGAGTGGCTGCGCCTGCGTACCGGCGAGGCCCGCGTGTGCGTGGGACCGCGCTCGGCGGTGTTTGCGCCGCTGGCCGACATCGGGCTGATCGTGGTCGACGAGGAGCACGACGGCTCCTACAAGCACGAGGGCGACCCGCGCTACGACGCCCGCGCGGTGGCGCAGCGGCGGGCCGAGCAGCACGGCGCGGTGCTGCTCGCGGGGAGCGCCACGCCCCGCCCCGAGAGCATCGTCGCGCTCAGGCGCATACGCCTGCCCGACCGGGTCGACCGCCGACCCCTGCCGCCGATCGAGGTCCTCGACATGTGCGGCGTCCACCACCCCCTGCATCCGCGGACCCGGATGGCGCTGGCCGACGTGCGCGCCGCCGGCACCAAGGCGATCGTCCTGCTCAACCGGCGGGGCTGGTCGAACTTCCTCTCCTGTCGCGGCTGTGGGCACGTCTGGATGTGTCCCAACTGCGAGGTTGCGCTGGTCCTGCACCGCGCCCGGGACTCGATGTCCTGCCACCACTGCGGTCACCGCCGCCGGGCGCCGAGCCGCTGCGAGGAATGCGGCTCGGTGTCCGTGGCCCGCCACGGAGCCGGTACGGAGAGCGTCGAGCAGGAGCTGCGCGACGCGTTCGGTTCCGAGCTGCCGGTGTTCCGGCTCGACGCCGACGCAGCCGCCGGCAAGGGTCGCCTGGCGCAGACGCTGGCGCGCTTCGAGGCCGCGCCGGCCGGAGTGCTGGTGGGCACCCAGATGGTGGCCAAGGGGCACGACTTTGCCGACGTGGCGCTGGGGGTCGTGCTCGATGCCGACCAGACGCTCCGCTTCCCCGACTTCCGCGCCGAGGAGCGGACGTTCGCGCTCGTCACCCAGCTGGCCGGCCGGGTCGGCCGGGGCGAAGACGGCGGCCGGGTGCTGGTCCAGACGCTGGCGCCCGACGCCGAGTCGATCGCGCTCGCCTCCCGTCACGACGCGGATGGCTTCCTGGACCAGGAGCTCCGCCGCCGGCAGGCGCTCGGCTATCCGCCCTACGGCACCCTGATCCGCATCGTGTGCGCCTCGCCCGATCCGGCCGATGCGCTGGAGCTGGCCACCCGCCTGCACGGGCTGATCGTGCCCTCGGGCGCAGCCGTGCTCGGGCCCGCGCCGCTCTTCCGGTTGCGCGGCCGCTCGCGCAGCCAGCTGGTGATCAAGTGCCAGGACCGGCTGCCCACGCTGCGCGCGGTGGGCGCCGCGGTCGACACCTGCGCGGCCGACGCCGTGCGGCGTGGCATCAGCGTCAGCGTCGACCCCGACCCGCAGTGACAGGCTCTAAGCTGACGGCGTGTCCTCAGACGGCGCGTCCACGCAAACCGAAGCCGATCCGCAGGCCGAAACGAGCCTGGAGCCCGGCCCCGAGGCCGGGATCGAGCCGCAGGCCGAGGGCGGCGAGGAGTCCGAGCACAAGCCGCCCGAGCTCGATCCCGAGACCGCCGCGCGTCGCGACGCGGCGCTGGCGCAGATCCGGAGCTTCGGCGACCCGGTGCTGCGCGCGAAGGCCCGGCCGATCGAGCGCTTCGACGACGCGCTGCGCGAAGAGGTCGAGCGGATGGGGCGGCTCATGGACGACGCGATCGGCGTTGGTCTGGCCGCGACCCAGGTCGGCGTGGTCCACCGCCTGCTCGTCTACCGGGTCCAGCAGGAGGCCGCGCTGGCCGCGCTGATCAATCCAGAGATCGAGTGGTCGGGACGCGACACCGAGGCGATGGACGAGGGCTGCCTCAGCCTGCCGGGGGTGCTGGTCGAGGTCGACCGGCCGATCCACGTGCGGGTGCGCGCCCAGAACGAGTTCGGCGATCCGATCCTGATCGAGGCATCGGGGCTCGAGGCGCGGGTCATCCAGCACGAGATCGATCATCTGGACGGCGTCCTGATCCTCGACCGCACCTCGCGCGAGCAGCGCAAAGAGGCAATGCGCATCCTGCGCGAGGCACAGCAGGCCGCGTAGCGGCGCGTGCGCACCGTCTATCTCGGCACGTCTGACTTCGCCGCCGCCGTCCTGCGCCGGCTGGCCGGCTCGCCGCATCGTCCGGTGCTGGTGCTGACCCGGCCGGACCGACCCCGCGGCCGCGGGCGCAAGCTGGCCTCGCCGCCGGTCGCGGACATCGCGCGCGAGCTCGGCATCGCGCTCGAGCAGCCGGCCCAGTTGGGCGACGAGCCCGTGCTGGCCAGGATCGCGGCCGCTCGCCCCGAGGCGGTCTGCGTGTGCGCCTACGGCGCGCTGGTCAAGGAGCCGCTGCTCTCCTCCTATCCGATGCTCAACGTCCATCCGTCGCTGCTGCCGCGCTGGCGCGGCGCGGCCCCGATCGAGCGGGCCATCATGAGCGGCGACGAACGCACCGGCGTGTCGATCATGGAGCTCACCGAGGGGCTCGACAGCGGTCCGGTCTGCGCCCAGGCGGTCGAGCCGATCGGGCCGGACGACACGTACGGCACGCTGGGGGCACGGCTGCAGAGCGTGGGAGCGGACCTGTTGATCGGAGTTCTCGACGAGTCGCCGCCCTGCACTCCGCAGGACGAGGCGCTGGCCACCTACGCGACGAAGATCGCGCCCGAGGATCGGGAGCTCGATCCCTCGCGGCCGGCTGCCCTGCTCGAGCGCACCGTGCGTGCCCTCACTCCGCACATCGGCGCGCACGTGGCGCTCGGCGACGGGGAGCGCCTCGGGGTGCACGCGGCCCGCGTGCTGGACAGTGGCCCGCCCGCCGGGGAGCTGTCGCTGGCCGGGCCCCGGCCGGTCCTCGGCTGTGCCGAGGGGGCGCTCGAGCTTCTGGTCGTGCAGCCCGCGGGCCGGCGGGCGATGAGCGGCGAGGACTACCTGCGGGGCCGGCGGAGGTAGCCGATCCCATGCCCGCGATCAGTGCCCGCCCTCCCCGCGATCGCGTTTCGCCGGCGCGCGCCTGCGCGTTGCGGGTGATCCGCCGGGTGTTCGAGCAGGGCGCGTACGCCGACCGGGCGCTGGCCGGCGAGGCGGCGGACCTCGACCCGCGTGACCGCGCGCTGGCCACCGCGCTCAGCTACACGGCCGTCCAGCGCCGCGCCACGCTCGATCACGTGATCGAGGCGCTGAGCGATCGCGCCGTCGCGAAGCTCGACCCGGCCGTGCTGGCCGTGCTCCGGCTCGGCCTGGCCGAGCTCCTCTATCTGGGCGGCGCCGCGCACCACGCCGCGGTCAACGAGAGCGTCGGGCTGGCCAAGCGCGCGAGTCCCCACGCGGCGGGATTCGTCAACGCGGTCCTGCGCCGGGCCTCGCGCGAGGGGGCGGACATCCTGGCTCAGCTCGACGACGGCGCGGCCGACGGCGCGGCCCTTCTCCACTCGGTGCCTGGCTGGCTGGCCAGCCAGTGGTGGCGCGAGCTCGGAGGAGACGAGGCGCGAGCGCTCCTGCGGGTGATCAACCAGCCTGCGGAGTCGGCGCTGCGGGTCAACTCGCTGATCGCCGCGGTCCCGGAGGTGGCGGCTGCCCTCCCGGCGCCGAGCCGGCCCGCCCCCGGCCTGCCCGAGGGCCTCGTGCTCGACGGTCCGTTCGACGTCCAGGGATCGGAGCTGTGGCGGACCGGCGCGATCCAGCCGCAGTCGCGCGCGTCGATGCTGGTCTCGCGGATCCTCGATCCGCAGCCGGGTCAGCGGGTGCTCGACCTGTGCGCGGCGCCGGGCGGCAAGACCACGCATCTGGCCGCGCTGATGGGCGACCGGGGCGAGATCGTCGCGGTCGAGCGCCACCCGGGCCGGGCCGCCGCGCTCGAGCGCACGATCGCGCGGCTGAGCGCCTCGTGCGTCCGGGTCGAGGTGGGGGACGGCGCCGCGAGCCGCACCGACGGGCCGTTCGAGCGCGTGCTGGTCGACCCGCCGTGCAGCGGCCTGGGCACGCTCCAATCCCGGCCGGACCGGCGCTGGCGGGCCACGCCCGAGGCGATCGGCGAGCTGGCCGCCCTCCAGGACCGGATCCTCGCCGCCGGCGCGGCGGCGCTGGCCCCGGGCGGCGCGCTCGTGTACTCGGTCTGCACGATCTCGCTGGGCGAGGGCCCGGACGTAATCGAGCGGTTCCTGGCCCGCAACCCGGACTTCGACGCTGAGGCCCCCCTGGTCCGGCTGCCGGGGGAGCTACGGGGCGTCCCGATCGGTCCCGGCGTCCAGCTGATGCCCCATCGCGACGGCACGGACGGATTCTTCATGGCCCGCCTCGAACGTCGGTGAAATACGGAGTCGGGTTGCATGGGGCGCCCGGTCAGGGCGTTACCCTACGTCCCTACGTTGACCGAATCCCTGCCCAAGCTCGGCCCCGAGTGCCCGGGATGCGGCGAGCCATGGCTTCGCCCGACGGCGGCGCCGGGGCGCTACCGATGCGTCTACTGCCTGCAGCGCTACGAGCTCGTCTCGGTGTGCCCTAACTGCGGAGAGCACTCGACGATCGTGCGGATGTCGAGCACGGCGATCGTCGCCTGCAACCACTGCCACGGCAGCATGCTGCGGGCGGTCTAGATTTGGCCCAGCCGGCCGTCGAGTCCAGGGGGCCCGCCGACGCGACGCTCCGCCTGCTTCGCGAGCCGCGGGTCGCGCCCTCGATCCTCTCGGCCGACTTCGCCCGGCTGGGGGAGCAGGTCGCGGAGGTGATGGCGGTCGGCGCCCGCGTGATCCACGTGGACGTGATGGACGGCCATTTCGTTCCCCCGATCACCTTCGGCGCGCTGATGGTCGACGCGCTCGCCGACCAGGTCCACCGGGCGGGTGGGATCGTCGACGTGCACCTGATGATCGAGCGGCCCGAGCGGTACGTGGCCGACATCGCGAAGGCGGGCGCGGACAGCATCACGATCCATTTCGAGGCGACGCCGCACGTGCACTACACGCTGTCGACCATCCGCGAGTTCGGGTGCTCCGCCGGGGCCGCGATCTGCCCCGCCACCCCGGCCGGCGTCCTGGACGAGGTGGTGGCCGGCGAGTTGCTCGACCTGGCGCTCTGCATGAGCGTGAACCCCGGCTGGGGCGGGCAGGAGTTCATCCCGGCGTCGCTCGAGAAGCTCTCGAGGATGCGCCACGCACTGCCCGACCACGTGGCGCTCGAGGTGGACGGCGGCGTGCACGACCAGACGGCACGGTCCTGTGTGGAGGCCGGCGCCAACCTGCTCGTCACCGGCTCCGCCGTGTTCGGATCGGGCGATCCAGCCGTCGCCTACCAGGAGATCGCCGCCGCCGCCGGGATCGCCTGAGGGTCTCGCACATTGCAGGCTCGAAGGTCCCGGCAGGGAGCATCCGGCCCGGCTCGACGCTAGCCTGCCTGTGGTGTCCTCTGCGACTCTTCGCTGCGCCCTGGCGCCGCTGATCGTCGTCTGTCTCTGCGTCGGATGCGGCTCGAGCGGATCGTCCAAGGGGAGCGGCAAGGTGAGCCCGGCGGCTTATGTGAAGTCGGTCTGCTCGGCGATCTCTCCGCTCGAGCAAGACGTCGTGACCCGCTCGAGCGCGCTGAACACCCCCGCGGCGGACGCGACGCACGCCAAGCAGACCCTCCAGGGCTTCCTGACCGCGGTCGCGCAGGAATCCGACCACGCGCTGACTCGGATCAAAGCGGCCGGCACGCCGGACATCAAGGGCGGCCAGGCGGCTGCCGACACGATCGTTAAGGCCTTCACCCAGCTGCGGGATGCCATGCGGACGGCCGTGACCAGGTCGAATTCCCTGCCGACGGACTCGGCCGCCTCGTTCAAGACCGCGGCACAGTCGCTCGGGACGAGCGTCAAGGGCTCGCTCAACAACATCGACCCCACTGGGTTCCGCAATCCCGAGATCGAGAAGGCCGCGGCCAAAGAGCCGGCCTGCAAGAGCCTGAACAGCCAGAGCGGCTGAGCGGGTGAGCGGCTCCTACACGGCCGAGCCGGCGTGCCGGGCCGGCGACGCGCCGCGCAGCGAGGCGGGGCCTCGCCGGTAGATGGCCCAGAGCAGTCCGCACAGCACGAGCGTCGCGAGGAAGTAGCCGACCTCGACCCGCGTCACCTCCGAGCTGATCGCCGGCATGATCACGAACACCACGAACAGCGCCGCGGCGAACAGCCAGGCGACCGCCGCCTGCGCGCTTCGACCCCGCGCCAGCGCGGCCTGGTTGAACGTGCCCGCGGCCAGGTGTAGCCCCATCCCCAACCCCACGATGGCCAGCCCGAAGCGGCCGTAGTGGAAGCCCTTGTCGCCGAGCAGCGCCGTCATCACGAACGGCCCGATGATCAGCAGCCCGATGGCCACCGCGCCGGCGAAGGCCGCGATGACCAGGATCGTCGTGCGGATCGCGCGGTGGAACTCGTCCGCGCTCTCCCGGGCCTCCAGGCCGGCCAGGTGGGGGAGGATCGAGGTCTGGATGGCCTGGAACAGCTGGAGCGGCGCCCGGACGATCAGCAGCACGTTGAACACGAAGCCGGTGATCCCGACCGTGAGGCCCGCCTGGCTCCCCGCCTTGGCCGCGACGATCAGGACGCCGGCGTTCATCAGCGTCTGCTCGGCCAGCATGATCCCGACCACCGAGACGGCGAACCCGGCTCCGTGCCTGAGGCTCAGATCGGTGGCGGCCTGCTCGATCTCCGCGTGAGCGGGTCCCTCGCCGGCGGCGTCGGCGGCGGGAACCGCGTCCAGGCCCCTGACCCGCAACCGCGAGAACGCGAACGGGATCACGGCCAGGGACGCGAACGGCGCCACCGCCATCCCGAGACCGACCGCGCCCTGGCCCGAGGCGAGCCCGACCGCCACGACCAGCGCGAACACGTAGCGCGAGGTCGACTCGAGGAACACGAGCCCGCCGTACAGGGCGAAGCGCTGGTGGCCGGCCAGCCACCCGCGGGCGAAGTAGCTCGCCGAGTAGGCGAGCACGCCGACGACGAGGATCCAATACAGGGCACTCGACCCGTCGAACATGCCCTGCTCGATCTGGGGCCGCAGGGCCAGCGCCACGACCAGGAACACGCACGCGAAGCCGAACTGGATCATGGCCGGGATGCGCAGCGGGTGTCCGTGCAGCCCGCGGGCGCGGCGGTCGGCGATCGTCCGCGAGAGCAGTTGCTCGACCGGCCGGTAGATCACCGACAGGATCACGAACATGATCGCCCAGCACAGCGAGATCCGGCTGTAGGACGCGGGGTCGAGCTCGTGGCTGGCCGTGGCCAGGTACAGGAAGGTGAAGATGCCGGTGGAGGCGATGCCGATCGAGAGGACCCGCGCACCGGCGGCGTACGAGTTCCCCTCGGCGGCCGGCTGAGCGCCGTTGGCGCCCGGATCGGCGGCTCCGGACCGGGTCACAGTGGGCGCGGTGGTGCTCTCCGGAGGCGGCGGCGCGGCCATCAGGACACCCTTACCAGCAGCATCGTCCAGGGAAACGGCGAGCGGGCCTCGATCACCTGGCCGTGACGGCCGGCGGCGCGGACGAAGCTCCGCTTGGACCAGTGGTTGACGTGGCCGGGGGTGTTCCCCAGTTCCTTCACATAGGCGCCGCGGGCCACGTTCAAAGCGCGCCAGAGCGGCTCGCGGGGCACCGAGACGAGCAGGTGGCGCGCGGCGACCCGTGCCATCTCGGCGAGGGTGCGTTCGGGGTCGGGCACGTGCTCGAGGACCTCGATCGCGGCGGCCAGGTCGAACGAGCCGTCCGGGAAGCTCGAGAGCTCGTCCACGGTCATGGCCCGGAACTCGAGGTTGGCTCGCCGGCGTGTGCTCCACTCGGCCTCGAGCTTCGGGTCGGGCAGGTCGATCCCCAGGACCGGCCGGTCGCCCAGCTGCGCGGCCCAGCGGTGGGTCAGGACCCCCTCGCCGCAGCCCACGTCGAGCAGCGACTCGGGATCGGCTCGCGCGAACAGCTGCTCGAGGGTCCTCTCGAAGCCGGCCATGAGCCGGCGTACGAGCGGATTGGTCGAGCCGTACTTGTCGAACGTGTTGCCGGTGGGGACGGCCACCGGGCCGCCGCCGGCGGGTGCCACGTCGGGAGCGCGGCTCATACCTCGAGCGCCCTGTGATCCGGGGCGGGGGCCTGGTCGGCTCGCGCGGCGTCGAGACCCGGAGCGCCGGCCGGGGCTCCCGGCTCGTAGTGCGACGGCTCGATCCCCAGTTGCAGCTCGATCCGCCGCACCCGCTCGAACGTCCGCTGGGACAGCGTGCGCTGGGCGGCGAGCAGGTCGCCGATCACGCCGAGCGCGCCGAGGAGCATCGCGGCGAAGAACAGCACCGCGCCGAGGATCAGCGACTGGACGTGCCCGGCCCGGCCGCCGTGGGCGACGAACAAGACCAGGAAGCGGAGGAACAGGGCCAGGGCAGGGAGCCCGAGGATCAGCGCGCCGGTCCAGAACAGCTTGAGCGGCTCGTACTGCGCCCATACCCGGAAGATGGTCAGCGCGTTGCGACGCACGTAGGCGCCGACCGACGGGAACAGCCGCGACTCGCGTGTCTTGGGGTTGGTGCGGATCGGGACGTGGTCGATCGCGACCTCGAGCTTGCCCGCCTGGATGATCGTCTCGAGCGTGTAGGTGAACTTCGAGACGACCTGGATCTGGAGGGCGGCCTCCCGGTTGTAGGCGCGGAAGCCCGAGGTGGTGTCCGGGATCTCGGTCGCCGAGGCGTGCCGGACGACCCACGACCCAAGCTGCTGGAGCAGCTTCTTGCCGGCCGAGAACTCGTCGATCGTCTTGACCTGCCGGTCGCCGACGACCATGTCGGCGTCGCCACGCAGGATCGGCCCGACGAGCTTGGGGATGTCGTGCCCCTCGTACTGGTTGTCGGCGTCGGTGTTGACGATCACGTCGGCGCCGAGCTTCAGCCCCGCGTCGAGCCCGGCCTGGAAGGCGGCGGCCAGGCCCTTGTGGTTGGTCAGGCGGACGATGTGGTCGACCCCCTGCTCGCGGGCCACCTCGACGGTGCGGTCGCTCGAGCCGTCGTCGACGATCAGCCACTCGACCACGGCGAAGCCGGGCACCTCCCGCGGGAGGCGTTCGAGCGTGGCCGGAAGCTGCCGCTCCTCGTTGAAGCAGGGGATCTGGATGATGAGCTTCATGGGCTGGCGCCGGGCTGTAGGTCTGAAACGAGCCAACCGGCAAGAAGGAGCGCTTCGCGGCGCTCCCAGCGGACAACGGTAGCGACAGCGGGCGCCTGGCGATGCGTCCGAAGCAGCCGTTTAACCACGCGGCCTATCCTGCGGTTCGTACGCCATGACCGCACCGACCGAAATCGATCGACGCCATCTCGCCCGCGCGATCGAGCTGGCCGAGGGCGGCCGCGGCCGCGTCAGCCCCAACCCGATGGTCGGAGCGGTCATCGGCCGCCACGACGAGGTCCTGGGGGAGGGGTTCCACGAGATGCTCGGCGGGCCCCACGCCGAGGTCGAGGCGATCCGGGCCGCCGACGGTCGCGACCTGGAGGGCGCGACGCTGTACGTGTCGCTCGAGCCCTGCTGCCACCAGGGCCGGACGCCGCCGTGTACCGAAGCGATCCGGCAGGCCGGGATCGGACGGGTCGTGGTTGCCTCCGATGACCCCAGCGAGCACGCCTCGGGACGCGGGCTTGGCATCCTCCGCGACGAGGGGGTCGAGGTCGTGGTGGCCGACGGCGAGCTTGCCGCGCGCGCCCGGCTGCTCAACCAGCCGTTCCGCAAGCACGCGCGCACCGGCCGGCCCTGGGTCCTGTTCAAGTCGGCGATGACGCTGGACGGCAAGGTCGCCACCAGTGGCGGCGACTCGAAGTGGATCTCGGGGGAGGACAGTCGCCGGCTGGCCCACCACTGGCGAGCCCAGTGCGACGCGGTGGCGGTCGGGATCGGCACCGCCCTGGCCGATGATCCGCAGCTGACCGCGCGGATCGACGGCGTCGTGCGCCAGCCGCGCCGGGTCGTGTTCGACTCGCTGGCGCGGCTGCCCCTTCAGTCCAAGCTGGTGCGAGATGCTCGGAGCATCCCACTCACGGTGGTCGTATCGCGAGCGGCGCCGCGAGCCGCCACCGACGCGCTGGCCACCCACGGCGCCGACGTCATCGTGGCCACGGGCGAGAACGAGACCGCGCGGGTGCGCTCGGCGCTCGATCAGCTGGGGTCCGCCGGGATCGGCTCGATCCTGCTCGAGGGCGGGCCCCATCTGGCCGGCGCCTTCCTCGACGCCGGCGAGGTCGACGAGATGCGACTGTTCCTCGCCCCGATGGTCCTGGGCGGACGCACCGCGCGCGATCCGCTCGAGGGCGAGGGGGTCGATGCGATCGCCGACGCGGCGCGCGCGCTCACCGTCGAGTGCGAGCAGGTGGGCGAAGACCTGCTCGTCTCGGCCCGCATGAGGGACTGGTGAATCCGTCCCCCGCATCGTTTCGAAGGGTCCGGACCGTTCTGGGACGGTGGTGAATCCGTCCCCCGCATCGTTTCGAAGGGTCCGGACCGTTCTGGGACGGATGTTGAATCCGTCCCCCGCATCGTTTCGAAGGGTCCGGACCGTTCTGGGACGGATTCACTTAAGCGAATCCGCCTCCGCACGGTGGCGGAGTGAGGAAGGCTGAGGGCGGATTCGCCATGTTGAATCCGTCCCCCGCATCGTTTCGAAGGGTCCGGACCGTTCTGGGACGGATTCACTTAAGCGAATCCGCCTCCGCACGGTGGCGGAGTGAGGAAGGCTGAGGGCGGATTCGCCATGTTCACTGGTCTTGTCCTCGGGGTCGGCCGGATCGCATCGGTGGAGCGCTCGGAGTCGGGGGCGCGGATCGCGATCGAGACGCCGCTGGTCGCGGAGCTGCAGACCGGGGACTCGATCGCCGTCAACGGGGTGTGCCTGAGCGCCACGTCGCTTCGGAACGGCTCGTTTCTCGCCGACGCGATGAACGAGACGCTCTCGCGCACGTCGCTGGGCGATCTGACGCCGGGCGCCGAGGTCAACCTGGAGTTGGCACTGCGGGCGGGCGACCGCCTGGGCGGGCACATGGTGCAGGGTCATGTGGACGGCGTCGGGCGGATCGCGACGATCACCGAGGACGGCTTCGCCCGCCGCATCGGGGTCGAAGCTCCCGTAGACCTGCTGCGTTATGTGATCGAGAAGGGTTCGATCGCGGTGGACGGTGTGTCGCTGACCGTCACGGAAGTGGACAGCCGATCGTTTACCGTCTCTCTCATACCGGACACCCTGCAGCGCACGAATCTCGGGCGCGCGGCGGTCGGCGACAGAGTGAACCTGGAGGTCGACATGCTGGCGAAATACGTGGAGAAACTGATGGTGGGGGCGCGATGAGCTCGGTGCAGACGCCGTTCGCCACGATCGAGGAGGCGATCGAGGACATCCGCCAGGGCAAGATGGTGGTCGTCTGCGACGACGAGAACCGCGAGAACGAGGGCGACCTCACGATGGCGGCGCAGTTCGTCACGCCCGAGGCGATCAACTTCATGGCCAAGGAAGGACGGGGCCTGGTGTGCCTGGCCCTCACCCCGGACCGCTGCGACGAGCTTGGCCTCGACCTGATGGCGGCCAAGAACGAGTCGGCCTTCGAGACCGCGTTCACGATTTCGATCGAGGCACGCTCAGGCGTCAGCACCGGCATCTCGGCCGCCGACCGCGCCCGCACCATCCAGGTCGCTATCGACCCCCAGACGAGCCCCCGCGAGCTCGTCCAGCCCGGCCACGTGTTCCCGCTGAAGGCGAAGCCCGGCGGCGTGCTCGAGCGGGTTGGGCAGACCGAGGCGGCCGTCGACCTGGCCCGCCTGGCCGGCCTGATCCCGGCCGGCGTCATCTGCGAGATCATGAACGACGACGGCACGATGGCCCGCGTGCCGGATCTCGCCGCCTACTGCGAGCGGCACGGGTTGAAGATGATCACGGTGGCCGACCTCGTCGCCTACCGCCGCCGGCACGAGAAGCTGGTCGAGCGCGTGGTGTCGACCAAGCTTCCCACCGGGTTCGGCGATTTCACCGCGGTCGGCTACCGGTCGCTGGTCGACAACAAGCACCACGTCGCCCTGGTCAAGGGCGACGTCGAGGGTCACGAGCACGTGCTGGTGCGGGTGCACTCGGAGTGCCTGACCGGCGACGTGTTCCACTCGCTGCGCTGCGACTGCGGCGAGCAGCTGGAGTCCGCGCTCTCGATGATCGAGTCAGAGGGTCTGGGCGTGCTGCTCTACCTGTCGCAGGAGGGCCGCGGCATCGGCCTGCTGAACAAGCTGAGGGCCTACAAGCTCCAGGAGGAGGGCCTCGACACGGTCGATGCCAACCTGCGGCTGGGGTTGCCGGCGGATCTGCGTGACTACGGCATCGGCGCCCAGATCCTGGTCGACCTCGGCTTGACCAGCATCCGGATCCTGACCAACAACCCGAAGAAGATCTCGGGCCTCGCCGGCTACGGCCTGTCGGTGTCCGATCAGATCCCGATCCAGCACGTCCCGAACCCCCACAACGAGGCGTATCTGCGCGCCAAGCGAGACCGGCTCGGCCACACGCTGCACCACCAGGGGCTGGCGCTCGACGAGGAGATGCTGCGCAACGAGCACGAGACGGACCGGCGGCGGCGCGAGTCGCAGCCATGAGCGAACCGCCGGCCGGGCGCGTCGCGCTGTGCGTGGCGCGTTTCTACGCCGAGCTGGCCGACAAGCTGGAGGCGGGCGCGCGGGCGGCGTTCGAGCAGGCCGGGGTGGCGGAGATCGACCGCTTCGACGTACCGGGCGCGTTCGAGCTGCCGGTGGTTGCGTCATACGCCGCCCGATCCGGACGCTATGAGGCGATCGTCTGCCTCGGCGCGGTGATTCGCGGCGAGACCGACCACTACGACTACGTGTGCGGCGAGGCGGCCCGCGGGATCCAGCAGGTGCAGCTCGAGACCGGCGTTCCGTGCGGCTTCGGGGTGCTGACGGTCGACACGATGGAGCAGGCGCTCGATCGCGTCGCGGGCGGCGCCAAGCGCGACACCGGGCGCAGCGCGGCGGAGGCGGCGCTTGCCTCGCTCGCGGTCAAGCGCGAGCTGGCCGGCGAGGCCTCGGCGATCTCCTGAGGCGGCGAGCGGCGGCTCTTCGAGGCGACCTCTAGTCGCTCTGGCCCGACGGGAAGCCCGGTAGCACCGCACTCGGCGGACCGGGCGCCGGTCCGCCGGCCGGGCCCGCGCCATCGCCGCGGACATGATGGTGACGGCCGCGCGCTCCCGGCCCGGTATCGCCCGCGCCGGCCGGGCCGGCGCCGGGCGCGCCACCTGGGTTGGCGCCGCCGTTCTGCTGCGTCTGCTGCCCGAGCGCGAGCAGGGCCAGCTGCAGCTGCTCCCTGACCACCTCGGTCTGGTTCGGGATCTGCAGCCGCTGGTAGAGGACGCTGACGGCATCCTTGGGGTCACCGGCCAGCCGCAGGGAGCGGCCCAGGTCGTAAAGGGCGTAGGCATAGGTCAGGCTGGCGGGGGAGGCGGCCGACACGGCCTGGCGCAGCACCCGAACCGCCGCGGCGTAGTCGCCGCCCATCATCAGCTGATGCCCACGCGCATCGAGCGTCTCGGCCGTCGGCGGCGGCGTCGTCGCGGCGGCCGGGGTGGCGGTCACGGTCTTGGCCGAGTGGGTCGGGGCGCGCTTGGGCCGAGCCGCCGCGTGAGTCGTGATGGAGCGCTGCGCCGAGGCAGAGGAGCGCGCGGGCGATCCGCTGCCGCCACCGCCGATCGTCCCGACCGCGGCCACGGCCACCGCCGCGCCGGCCGCCAGCGCGGCCAGGGCGGGAACCCGGGCACGATGCCGGCGTGGCCGGCGCCCGGCCGCCGGCGGGTGCGACGCGGTCCGCGGCGGTGTCGTGCGAGCTGCCGAGGAAGCGCCGACCGGAGCCATCCGCCGGGTACGACCTGTCGGCGCCACCGGAGCCGCTGTGGCCGCTGCGGCCGCCGCGGCCGCCGCGGCCCGCGCGGGCCTGGCTGCCGGCTCGGTGAGTGCCGCCTCCAGCGCCTGGGCGAAATCTTGCGCTGTCGCCCAGCGCTGCCCGGGCCGCTTGGCCATTCCGCGGGCCAGCACGGCGTCCACCGCGGGCGCGAGAGCGCGATTGCGGCTGCTCGCCGGCGGCGGCTCGTCCTCGACATGCTGACGGGCCTGGACGGCGAAGTGGGTGGCGGTGAACGGCCGCTCGCCGACCAGCAGCTCGTAGGCGACCACCGCGAGCGAGTAGCGGTCGCTGGCGTCGGTGGCGGGCCGGCCGAGTGCTCGCTCGGGGGCCAGGTACGACGCGGTGCCGAGAACCTGGCCGGTCGAGGTGATCGTGTCCTCGGTGCCCAGCCGGGCGATGCCGAAGTCGGCGACGTGCAGGACGCGCTCGCGGTCGAGCAGCAGGTTGGCCGGCTTGATATCGCGATGCAGGACGCCGCGGCTGTGGGCGTAGTCGAGGGCCGAGGCTGCCTCGTAGACCCACTTGACCGCATGCACGCGGCGCACGGAGTCGACCCGCAGCGCGTCGGCGACCGTGCCGCCCGCCAGGTATTCCATGACGATGAACGCCCGCGACGGCTCTCCGTCGGAGGCGCCGGTCTCGCCCACGTCGTAGATCATCACGACGTTCGGATGGCCCGACAGGCGGGCGGCGGCGCGCGCCTCGCGCATGAAGCGCTCGGTCGAGCCCTCCTCGTGGGCGAATCGCTCGGCCAGCAGCTTGATCGCGACGTTTCGGCCGAGCGCCCGGTCGCGGGCGCACCACACCGACGCCATCCCCCCCGCCGCGATGTGGCGCAGCGGCTCATAACGTTCGGGGAGCCACATTTCCGGGCGAACGCGTACGTTCGCGGGGGATCGATCACCCATCGAACCGCCTCATTACCCGTCTCGAAGAATACGAACCGTCGCCGACTGTCTCCACCTCCGCAAGGGCACGACCATAAGCGATGTGACCCGCCTTGCAGCAACACGCGGCCGGCACACCAGGGTTAGGACGAGTGGGTCTCACCATAACGGTCTCGCTGGACCCACTGGCCGGAAGGCTATACTCGCCGGCCATGGCGAAGGTCTGTCACGTGTGCAAGAAGGGCCCCTCGTTCGGCAACAGCCGCAGCCACTCGATGGTGGCCACCCGGCGGCGGTTCGACCCGAACCTGCAGCGGGTCCGGATCGACGACAACGGAACGCCGCGACGGGTCTACGTTTGCACCCGCTGCCTGAAGGCCGGCAAGGTAGCCAAAGCGCGGTGACGGACGGGGCTCGGGGCCCGAGTCTTGAGGCCCCACCCAACCCCAGGTCCGATCCGAGCCTGCTGCGCTTCCGCGCCGTGCTCGAGGCCGGCCTGGCCGCGCTCGAGGCCCGCCGCGAGGAGGTCAACGAGCTCAACGTCTTCCCGGTGCCCGACGGCGATACGGGCGACAACATGGTGCTGACGCTGCGCGCGGTGCTCGACGAGCTCGACCGGCTCGCCACCGCCTCCGTCGGCGAGACCGTCGACGAGACCGTCGAACCGGTGGGGCGCGACCAGGTCGTCGCCTGGGTGGCGCGTGCCGCCCTGCTGGGCGCGCGCGGCACCTCGGGAGTGATCCTCTCGCAGCTCATCCGCGGCGCGGCCGAGGAGCTGGCCAGCCGGCCGGGAGAGCTCGTCGACCCTGTCCTGATCAGTGCCGCGCTGGCCCGCGCGGTCGACCAGGCGTACGGCTCGGTGCGGGAGCCGGTCGAGGGGACGATCCTCACCGTGGTGCGCGAGATGGGCGTGCAGGTCGCCTCGGACCTGGCTCGCTTCCGGGACGCCCGGCTCCCGCCGGACGCCACGGCGGAGGTCCAGAACGCGGTGATCGCCGTCGTCGTCGAGCGCGCGCTGGAGGCCGGTCAGAGCTCTGTGCGGCGCGGCCCCGATCTGCTGCCCGCGCTGCGCGAGGCGGGCGTCGTGGACGCCGGCGGCTACGCGCTGACCGTCATGCTCGCCGGGATCCTCGGCGAGCTGCGCGGCGGTGAGGTGGCGCTCGTCGAGCACCAGCCGACCGCGCGGATCACCCGCCCGCAGCACTCCTCGAGCACGTATCGCTACTGCACGAGCTTCGCGGTCACCGGCCGGGACCTCGAGCCGCGGCAGTTCGCCCCCGCGCTCGAGCAGCTGGGGGACTCGGTGCTGATCGTGGGCGACCCGACGACGCTCAAGGTCCACGTCCACACCGACGATCCGGACGCGGCCACGTCGCTGTTCGACACGTACGGGACCATTTCGCATCTGGACATCAACGACATGCGGGCCCAGATGGAGCGGCGTGATGAGCGGCTCGTGGCGGCGCGGCCGCCGGTCTGCGACGCGGTCGCGGTGGCCTGCGGCGCCGGGATGAAGTCGCTGTTCGAGAGCCTCGGCGTGCACGCGCTGGACGGTGGCCCGGCGCTCGCTCCGACCAGCCTCGATCTGCTGGCGGCGATCCACGCCTGCCGCGCCGAACAGGTCGTCGTCCTGCCCAACAGCACAGCGGGGCTCACCGCCGCGCGCCGGGCGGCCGAGCTGTCCGACAAGGCGGTGTGCGTCGTCCCCTCGCTCTCGCCGCAGGCCGGCCTGGCCGCCGCGGTGGCCCTCGACCCGAGCAGCGGCGCCGCGCCCAACGCGGCGGCGATGCGCGCGGCGCTCGAGCACGTGCGCACGGGGGCGGTGGCGCCGGCGGGGCTGGACGACGTCGAGGGCCGCTTCCGGGCCGGCGACGCGGTCGGCTACGTGGAGGAGGAGATCGTCGCCTGGGGCAAGCCCAGGGAGGCGCTACGGGAGGTGCTCGAGCGGCTCGCCCACGACGCGGAGCTGATCACCTGCCTGCGGGGCGCCGAAGCGCCCCTGGACGACGGGACGGTCCAGGCGCTGGCCCACGGAGATGTCGAATTCGAGCTATCTGACGGAGGTCAACCGGGTCACTGGTGGTTGCTGTCCGCCGAGTAGCGGCGGGCGGCGCGGCCAGCAGACCGATCAGCTCCTCGACCGGCAGGGGACGGGCGAGCAGGAACCCCTGGACGCGCTCGCACTCGAGTAGCCGCAGGGCGACGAGCTGATCCTCGGTCTCGACGCCCTCGGCGGTGACCGCGCACCCGAGCGCGCGGGCCAGGCTGATCAGCGAGGCGACGATGGCCTGATCACGCGCGTCGCCGGCCAGACCGCTCACGAAGCTCCGGTCGATCTTGATCGCGTCGAGCGGGTGCTCCTTGAGCCAGCCCAGCGAGGAGAACCCGGTCCCGAAGTCGTCCAGCGCGATGCGGATGCCGTGCGCCTCGAGGTCGCGCAGGGTATGCGCGGCGACCGTGCCCGCTCGCACCAGGGCGGTCTCGGTGATCTCGAGGACGAGCTGATCGGCCGGGAACTGGGCGTGGGCCAGGATCTGGCGGACCGATTGGCCGAAGCCGGGGTTCGAGAGCTGGTGGGCCGAGACGTTGACCGAGAGCTCGATCGGACGGCCTGCCTGGGCGGCGACGCGGTGGATCAACTCGCAGCTCTCGCGCAGGACCCATGACCCGATCGGCACGATCGCCCCCGTGTCCTCGGCCACCGGGATGAACTCGGCCGGCGTGACCGAGCCGAGCGCGGGGCTGTTCCAGCGCGCCAGCGCCTCCACGCCGACCAGCTCCCCGGTCTCGAGCTCGAACACCGGCTGGAAGACGAGCCCCAGCTCGTCGCGCAGCTCGGCGCCGCGCAGCTCGCGGACGAGCGCGAGCCGGCGGCCCTCCTGGCTGCGCCGGCTGCCGCCGAAGAACGAGATGCGGTCCCGGCCGGTGCGCTTGGCCTCGTACATCGCGGCGTCGGCCTGCCGCAGCGCCTCGCGGGCGTCCGACTCCGCGTCGCTCAGCAGCGTGATCCCGATGCTCGCCGTGACGACGGTCGAATCGATGCCCGGCAGCGGCTGGGAGATCGCCTCGAGCAGTCGGAAGCCGAGCTTGGCCGCCTGCTCCTCATCGGTGATGCCCTCGGCCACCACTACGAACTCATCGCCGCCGAAGCGGCCCACGAAGTCGCTGCCGCGCACGGCGGTGGACAGCCGCCGGCTGACCTCCCGGATCATCTCGTCGGCGCGGTCGTGGCCCAGCGTGTCGTTCAGCGACTTCAGTCCGTCGAGGTCGACGAACAGAACGCCGAGCGCGGCGCCGGGCTGGACGCGGACGATCGCGTCGTCGAGCAGCTCGAAGATCGCGGTGCGGTTGGGCAGCCCGGTGAGACCGTCGTGACGGGCGTCATGGATCAGCTGCTCGAGCGCGCGATGACGCTCGATGGCGATTCCGGCCAGGCGGGCCCCGTCCTCCAGCAGCGTCAGGTGGTCGGGCAGGGGCCGGCGGGGCCGGCGGCCGTAGAAGGCGAGCGTGCCGAGCACCTCGCCGCCCGGCGCCTTGATCGGCATCGACCAGCAATGGCGCAGTCCGGCGTCGAGGACGAAGTCGCGGATCGGGGCCCACCTGGGGTCCTCGCCGATGTCGTCGGAGATCGTGAGCTGTCCCGACCACGCGGCCGAGCCGCAGGCGCCCACGTTGGGGCCGATCACGACGCCGTCGATGGCCGACAGGTAGTGGGGCGGAAGGGAAGGGCCCGCGCCGGGGTGCAGCGTGTTCGAGTCGCGGTCGAGCAGCACCACGCAGGGGATCACCGACGGATCGTGGCGCTCGATCCCTTCGACGAGCTCGGCCAGGACGTCCTTGAGCGGCGCTCCGCTCGCGATCAGCTCGTGCACGCGTTGCTGGGAGGCGACGAGGTCGTGGAAGCGCTGCGCCTCGTCGTTGGCCAGGCGCAGGCGGATCTCGGACGCGATCGCCGCCGTGGCGTCATCGAGGATCCGCATGTCGCGCGAGTCCCAATCCCGCGGGGCGGCGTCGGCGACGCCGAGGGTGCAGAGCACGTGCCCGTCGACCACCACGGAGTCCTCGAGATAGGAGTGGAGCCCGTCGGCCCACGCCGGTGCGGCGATCTGCGCGGTCAGGAACTGCTCGACCGACGTGCCGGGCGCGAGCTCGGTCGCCCCTGGCTGGTCGGCCTCGCCGATCCACAGGCTCGTGATCAGCGTGCGATCTCCGAGGGGCACGGCCAGCGCCGCCACGGCGGATCCGGTGGCGCGCCGCAGCACGGCCGTCCAGCGGTCGAACTCTGGGCACGGGCCCGGATCGAGCAGGCCGCCGCGCTCGATTAGCAAGCGGCGGATGTCGTCCTGGGGGGTTGGATCGGTTTCGGGCACCTTGGGCGTTAACCTCGTCGCGTCCGCTCAGACATTGATCATGCGGCCCGTCGGCTCGACGAATTACCCCTTCAGCCCGCCCATGGCCGCCACCGCGTTCGCCACCTCCGACCCGCTCGACCCGGCCGATCTCGAGGCCGCTCCGGTTCGCTATCCGCGGCCCTCGCGGTTGCGCGCGGCGCTCGCGCTCGACGGTCCCAAGGCCCAGCGCGCCGCCGAAACGCTGGGCCTGCACACGGTCGGCGAGCTGCTGGCGCATCTGCCGCGGGACCAGCGCGAGGCGCGAGCGGTGGCCGAGCTGGTTCCCGGCGACAGCGCCACGGTCGTGGTCCAGGTGCGGAGCATCTCGTCGCGCTCGGTCAGGCGGCGCGGGATGCGGCCGCTGGTCGAGGCCACGGTGGCCGACGAGACCGGGGTGATGAAGGCGACCTTCTTCAACCAGCCGTGGCTCGAGCAGCGCTATCCGGCGGGCACGCGGCTTGCCCTGCACGGCAAGTTCGAGGGGCGCCGCAGGTTCCGCGTCCAGGCGCACGCGCGGACGGGCGACGCGGTGAGCGGCAGTGGAGCGGTCGCGCATTACCCTGCCACCGACGGGTTGTCCTCCACCCAGATACTGGCGCTGGTGCGCGAGCATCAGGATGCGCTACGCGATTTCGTCGAGCCGCTGCCTGCCCGTCTGCGCGCCCGTGAGCGCCTACCGGAGCGCACGGCGGCCCTCACCGAGGCGCATTTCGGTGGTGCCGAGTCCGCCTCCGAGGTCGGACGGCGCCGGCTCGCCTTCGACGAGTTGCTGCTCGTACAGCTGGCGCTCCTGCGCCGGCGCCGCCAGCGGCGCGCCTCGAGCCGGGCGCCCGTGCTAGAGCACGAGCGCGGGCTGACGGCGGAGTGGCTCGAGACGATGCTGCCCTTCGAGCTGACCGGCGATCAGATGCGGGCCCTGGAGGCGATTGACGCCGACCTGGCGCGCCCGCAGCCGATGCAGCGCCTGTTGATGGGCGAGGTTGGCTCGGGCAAGACGGTGGTGGCGCTCTACACCCTTCTGCGGGCGGTCGAGCACGGCTACCAGGGAGCGCTGATGGCGCCCACCGAGACGCTGGCCGAGCAGCACTTCGCCACGATCCAGGCGCTGATGCCCGGCTCGGTGGTGCCGCTCGGGCTGCTGACCGGATCCACCCCGGGCCGGCGGCGTTCCGAGCTGCTCGCCCGCCTCTCCACCGGGGAGCTGCCGCTGATGGTCGGCACCCATGCGCTGATCGAGGAAGCGGTGCGGTTTGCCCGCCTCGGCGTGGCCGTCGTCGACGAGCAGCACCGGTTCGGGGTGCGCCAGCGGGCTGCCCTAGACGCCAAGGCGACGGGCGGCGAGCGGCCGCACGTGTTGCACATGACCGCCACTCCGATCCCGCGCACCCTTGCCCTCGCCGGATACGGCGACCTCGATTTCACGTTGCTGCGCGAGCTCCCGGCCGGGCGCCGGCCGATCAAGACCCATGTCTGCTCGAGCGAGGGCGAACGCGCCCGGGCCTACGACCGGATCCGCGAGGAGCTGCAGGCTGGTCGTCAGGCGTTCGTCGTCTGCCCGCTGGTTTCGGAGTCCGAGGTTCTGCAGGCCCGCGCCGCCACGGCCGAGTTCGAGCGGCTCCGCACCGGGGAGTTTCGCGAGTCCCGCGTCGTGCTCATGCACGGACAGCTCTCGGCCGGCGCCAAGCAGGAAGCAATGGCCGCCTTCGCCTCGGGCGCGGCCGACGTGCTCGTGGCCACGTCGGTGATCGAGGTCGGGATCGACGTGCCGAACGCGACCGTGATGCTCGTCGAGGACTCCGACCGTTACGGCATCTCTCAGCTGCACCAGCTGCGCGGGCGGATCGGGCGCGGGCAGCACGACTCGATCTGCCTGCTTTTCGGCTCCAAGGACTCGGCCCGGCTGCGCGCGCTCGCCCAGCATCACGACGGGTTCCGGCTGGCCGAGATCGACCTCGAGCTACGCGGGGAGGGCGAGCTGGTGGGGACGCGCCAGCACGGCCTGGCCCAGTTCCGGGTGGCCGAGCTGCCGCAGGATGCCGAGCTGCTCGAGCGCGCGCGCCGCTACGCCGAGCAGGTGGTGGTCGAGGATCCCGAGCTCGCGGCGCCCGAGAACGCGTTACTGGCCGACGCCCTCCTGGACGCTTTCGGGGCGGAGGCGCTGGCACCGATCCGGGCCTAAGGATCTGGCCAGGTGCGCGTTGTCGCGGGACATTGGGGCGGCCGGTCGTTGGTCACGCCGCGGGGTGTCCGCACGCGGCCCACCTCGGACCGCGTGCGCGAGGCGCTCTTCTCGATCCTGGGGGTGGATCTCGTGGCCGGCGCGCGGGTGCTCGACCTGTTCGCCGGCTCCGGAGCGTTGGGCATCGAGGCGCTCTCGCGCGGCGCGGCACAGGCGGTGCTGGTGGACAGCGGGGCGGCCGCGGTGGCCGCGATCCGGCGCAACCTGAGCGCGCTCGGAGCGGAGGCGGAGGTGCGCCGCCAGGACGCACTCGCCTACCTGGGGAGCGCATCGCGCGACGCTCGTCAATACGATCTGGTGTTCCTCGATCCTCCATATCGCCACGCGAGCGCGCTCGGCCCACAGCTCTCGGCGGCGCTGGGACCGGTTCTCGCTCTCGACGCCCGGGTAGTGGCCGAGAGCGCCCGGCGGGCACCGCTCGAGCTCGACCTGGCGCTGCTCGACGAGCGCCGCTACGGCGACACTTTGATCCGAATTCATGGCTCCCGATAACCGCACCGCGATCTGTCCCGGTACGTTCGACCCGGTCACGAACGGGCATCTCGACGTGATCGCCCGGGCCTCGGCCATGTACGACAAGGTGATCGTCGGCGTGGTGAACCTGCCCTGGCGCAAGGGCAAGACGGTGTTCAGCGCCGAGGAGCGGGTGGCGTTCGTCCGGAACGCGACGCGCGATCTCGTCAACGTCGACGTCGAGCCGTTCAGCACGCTGTTGGTCGAGTTCGCACGCGAGCGGGGTGCGATGGCGATCGTGAAGGGCCTGCGCGCGATCTCGGACTTCGAGTATGAGCTCGAGATGAATCAGCTCAACCGCCGGCAGGAGCCCGAGATCGAGTCCGTTTACCTGATGGCGTCCGCCAAGTACAGTTTCCTGAGCTCAAGCGGCATCAAGGAGCTTGCCACCTTCGGCGGCCACATCGATGATCTTGTCCCCGACGAGGTGGCTCGGGCCTTGAAGGAACGGCTCGGGCGCTAACGAAAGAGAGCTTTTGCGATGGATGTCTTGGTACTGATCGACAAGCTGGACGATCTCGTGCACAACGCCCGGGCCGTGCCGCTGACTGATCAGGTGCGGGTCGACAAGGAAGAGATCTACGACATCCTCGACCAGATGCGGGCCACGATCCCCGAGGAGATCAAGCAGGCTCGCTGGATCGTCAAGGAGCGCCAGGAGATGCTGGCCGAGGCCAAGCGCGAGGCGGAGCGGATCGTCAAGGAGGCGCGCGAGCGCCAGGAGCGGATGGTCTCCGAGGAGGAGATCACCAAGCAGGCCGAGCGCGCCGCCGAGGACATCATCGAGGACGCGCGGGGCCGCGAGCGCGAGATCCGGCTCGGCGCCGAGGACTACGCCGACGAGATCCTCAACACGCTCGAGGTCAACCTGTCGAAGTTCATCGCCGCGGTGCGGCGGGGGCGGGAGCGCCTCGCGGGCAAGGAAGAGCCCGCCGAAGTGGGGTAATCGCTTACGCGATTACCTTGCGAGTTTCGCCTCCGGCGAAACTCGGGTGAGCATGGCGAACCTCGAGATCCTCGACACCGACATCACCAAGCTCGAAGTCGACGCGATCGCCAACGCTGCCAACACGCAGCTGAGGCACGGCGGCGGCGTGGCGGGCGCCATCTCGCGCGCCGGAGGACCGTCGATCCAGGAGGAGAGCTCGGCTCGGGCGCCGATCGGGCTGGGGGAGGCGGTCGAGACGACCGGGGGCTCGATGCCTTGCAGGTGGGTCATCCACGCCGCGACGATGGAGCTGGGCGGTCCGACTTCGGCGGAGATCATCCGCGCCGCCACCGCGTCGACCCTGCGCAAGGCCGACGAGCTCGGCGCCCGTTCGCTGGCGCTGGTGGCGTTCGGGACTGGCGTGGGTGGCTTCCCGGTCGAAGAGGCGGCGAGGATTGAGGTCGATGAGGTGGTTCGGCACCTGGGGGCCGGCGGGTCCGCCGTCGACCGGGTGGTGTTCGCGGTGAGGGGAGACGCGGCGCGGCAGGCCTTCGAGGCGGCGCTGGCCGGCTGAGCCGCTGCGTTGCGGGCGCTCGTCATCCAGCACGGGGAGGACGGACCGGGCGGCCACGTGAGCCACTGGCTGGCCGAGCACGGTGCCTCCGAGGACGTCTACCGGATCGACGTCGAAGGCGCGGACCGCGATCCGCGGCGGTATGACCTGGTTGTCTCGCTGGGCTCGGAGTCCTCCGCCTACGACGACCCGCTGCCCTGGGTCGGGCGGGAACTCGAGCTTCTCCGATCGGCGGTGGCTGCCGATGTCCCGGTGCTGGGCATCTGCTTCGGTAGCCAGCTGCTGGCGCGGGCGCTCGGCGGCGAGGCGTTGCGGGCGCCGGTCGCCGAGATCGGCTGGCTCGAGATCCGGACCAGCGAACCGTCGCTCATCGAGGCCGGGCCGTGGCTCCAGTGGCACTACGACACGTTCACGGTGCCGGCGGACGCGGCGCTACTGGCCGAGAGCCCGGCCGGACCACAGGCGTACACGCTGGCGCGCAGCCTCGGCGTGCAGTTCCATCCGGAGGTGACCCCCGAGATCGTGCGGGCGTGGGTCAGCGCGGACGGCGCCATGCTGCGTGCCGAGGGGGTCGATCCCGATCGTCTCCTGGCCGAGGCGAGCGAGCGGGCCGGCGAGTACCGGGCGCAGGCCTGGCGGCTGATGGACGCCTTCGTCGATCGGGTCGCCCGGCTGTCGTGAGCGTCTCCTCGGCACCGGTCATCGGGCTCTGCGCGGTCCGCGAGCGGGCGCGCTGGTCGTTCTGGGACCAGGACGCCCACCTGGTGGCCGACTCCTACGTGGCGCCGCTCCAGCGCGCGGGCGGGATCGCGGTGCTGCTGCCGGTCGACGTCCGCGCGCCGCTCGAGCTACTCGACCGCGTGGACGGGCTGCTCCTGATCGGCGGCGCCGACGTCGATCCGGCCTCGTACGGGACCGCGCGCGAGCCCGGCACCGAGGCCGTCTACCCCGATCGGGACCGGTTCGAGATCGCTCTCTTGCGCGATGCGGTCGAGCGCGGCCTGCCCGTCCTGGGCATCTGCCGGGGCATGCAGATCCTCAACGTCGCGTTCGGCGGCACCCTCGAGCAGGACCTCGTCGCCGCCGACGGCAACCATCCACACCGGCGGGTGCGCGGCACGTTCGATGGCAATGACCACACGGTTCGCCTGACGCCGGGCTCGTTGGTGGCGCGTTCCGTCGGCGAGCAGCTGCATGTGGCGCACTGCCATCACCACCAGGCCGTGCTGACGGTGGGAGACGGGCTGGTCGTGACGGGGCGCGCCGAGGACGGGGTGATCGAGGCGATCGAGCGCTCCGAAGGCGGCTGGTGTCTCGGCGTCCAGTGGCATCCCGAGGCCAACGATCGGAGCCGGCTGTTCGGCGCCCTGTGCGACGCGGCGCGCTCGAGTCAGCGGATCTCGAAGCCGCCCAGCCCCTCGGGCTCCTCTTCGCCGACGTCGACGTTCTCGACCTCGGCGTGACGCGGCCCGGTCCTCGCGAACTCGAGCAGCCGGTACACGTCGTCCGGCCGCCCCTCGAACACGGCTTCGAGCGCGCCGTCCGAACGGTTCCGGGCCCAACCGCCGACGTTGTGCGACTGCGCTCGCTGTCGGAGTGAGTCGCGGAAGGCCACGCCCTGGACACGGCCCTGTACGGTCACCCGCCGGCGAATCGCCTCGTCTGCCATCCGAGCGAATTAATACCCGTTCGTGTGCAGGACATTCGTTCCGTCCGACCGGCCCGCGATCCTCAGACGTCTCATGTACGGCATCTGGTTGCTGATCGGTCTCGTCGCGGGCGCCGCCGCCGTGCTCGTCGCGGTACGCCCCCGGCTGCGCTCGCTCTCGGCCGAGGCGGCCCGGGCCGGCGAGCTCGACCGCGAGCTGCTCCAGGCGCGCGCCGAGATCGTGCAGGAGCGCGCGGTGGCGGCCGAGCGGCTGGCCGCGGTCACCGACGCCCAGGAGCGGCTGACGGCCTCGTTCAAGGCCCTGAGCGCCGAAGCGCTCCAGTCGAGCATGGCGCAGCTCTCCGAGCTCGCGCGGGCTCAGCTGCAGGCCGCGCAGGCGGAGGCCAAGGGCGATTTGGACCAGCGCAAGCAGGCGGTCGAGCAGCTGGTCGCCCCGCTGCGCGACCAGCTCGGTCGCGTGGACGCGCAGCTGCTGAGGCTCGACCAGGAGCGCCGCGAGTCGCGCGGTCGGCTCGAGGCGCAGCTGAAGACGCTGGCCGAGACCGGTGAGCGCCTGCGCACCGAGACCGGAGCGCTGGTCACCGCGCTGCGCAAGCCCAACGCGCGCGGCCAGTGGGGCCAGATGCAGCTGCGCAACGTGGTCGAGCTGGCCGGCATGGTCCGCTACTGCGACTTCGTCGAGCAGTCCGCCCTGGCCGGGGACGAAGGGGCCCTGCGACCGGATCTCGTGGTCAGCCTGCCGGGCGGCAAGCACGTCGTGGTGGACGCCAAGGCGCCGCTTCAGGGCGTCCTCGACGCCTACCAGGCGCGCGACGAGGAGGAGCGCCAGCAACACCTGCGCGATCACGCCCGGCTGTTGCGCCGCCACGTCAAGTCGCTCGCCGACAAGGCCTACTGGGCGGGGCTCGACTCCGCGCCCGACATCGTCGTGATGTTCCTGCCCGGCGAGCACCTGTACGGCGCCGCGCTGGAGGCCGACCCGGCGCTGATCGAGGACGCGATGGCCCGCCGTGTGCTGATCGCCACGCCGACCACGCTGCTGGCCATGCTCCGCGCGGTCGCCTACGGCTGGCAGCAGGAGCGGGTGGCCGAGTCCGCTCAGGCGATCTCCGACCTGGGGCGCGAGCTGCACGGCCGCCTGGTCAAGCTGTCGACCCTGCTCTCCACGCTGGGCTCGCGCCTGAACAGCACCGTGCGCGCCTACAACGAGGCGGTCGGCTCCTACGAGGCGCGCGTGCTGCCCGCGGCGCGCCGCTTCGAGGATCACGGCTCGGTGGCGGGCGGCCGCGAGCTGCCCGAGCTCGAGCCGGTCACGCTCAACGCCCGGAGCGTCCACGCCCCGGAGCTGTCCGCCGGCGCGGATGAGCCGCCGCCGCCCGCCCCGGTGCCCGAGCAGTTGGTCATGCGCCGGCTGCGCGCGGCCGAGTAGTGCCTCGCGACACCAGCGGTGGCCACACCGGATGCGTCGCGGCGCGCCCGTCGGCTAACATGCAACCATGCGGTTGCTCATTCTCGGCGGGACGCTGTTCCTCGGCCGGCACGTCGTCGAGCAGGCCGGGCGGCGGGGGCACGAGCTGACGCTGTTCAACCGCGGCCGTAGCGGGCCGGCGCCGATCGCCGGCGTCGAGCAGATCATCGGCGACCGCGAACGCGATCTGTCGCGGCTCGCCGGCCGCACCTGGGACGCGGTGATCGACACCTGCGGTTACGTGCCCCGCGTCGTGCGGGACTCGGCCCAGGCGCTGGCTGGCTCCGTCGAGCGATACGCGTTCGTCTCGAGCATCTCGGTGTACGGATCGTTTCCCGAGCCCGGCGTGGACGAGGATGCGCCGACGGCTCCGGACCCGCCCGCGGAGGCCGAGGACGTGATGAGCCACTACGCCGAGCTCAAGGCCGCGTGTGAGCGCGTCCTCGACGAGGTGGTGCCGGGCCATACGCTGGTCGTCCGGCCGGGGCTGATCGTGGGGCCCCACGACCCGACCGAGCGATTCACCTACTGGGTCAGGCGGGTGGCGGAAGGTGGGCGCGTCCTCGCCCCCCGCGCGCCGGATCAGCCGGTCCAGCTGATCGACGTGCGTGACCTCGCGGGCTGGATCGTGCGCATGGTCGAGGCGGGGGCCACGGGCGTCTACAACGCCACCGGCCCGGCCGCGCCGTTGACCTTCGGTCCGGTGCTCGAGCGGATCCGCGCCGCCACCGGCGGCGGGGCGGACTTCGTGTGGATCGACGAGGACCTGCTCGCCGAGGCGGGCGTGGCGCCGTGGGACGAGCTGCCGCTGTGGCTCGACCTGCCACGGAATCCCGACTTCCGCGGCTTCCTCGCGGCCGACATCAGCCGCGCGCTGCGGGCCGGCCTCGAGTTCCGAGCGCTCGAGCAGACGGTGGCGGACACGCTGGCCTGGGTGCGCGAGCGCGGTCCGGCGCAGACCAGGGGAGAGGGAGTCCCGTTGCCGCCGCCCGCCGGACTCGCGCAAGAGCGCGAAGCCGAGCTGTTGCAGCGGCTGGCGGCGTGAGACGCCCGGGCACTTGGGAAGAAACTCCGAAATAGTCGGAGTTTCTTCCCAGGCACCCACGTGGTGGCGCCAGCGGTGGGTCAGGCGGATCGGTCGGTGCCCGACCCGCGCGCGTCCCACCATCGCCGCAGGTCTTCCCGCTGGTGGGGCAGCGGGTCGGCTGAGGGCTTTCGATCCTGGACGTAGGCGAGCGCCTCGTCGATGTCCCGACCGGTCCGCACGGCCACCACGCCGGCGGCTACCGCTGCGGAGCGCTGCCAGCCGGCGCGGCAGTGGACATACGCGCGGGTGCCCTCGTCGAGCCACGCGTTGATCTCCCCGACCGCGGCCTCGAGCGCGTCCGGCGGCAGTCCGCCGTAGTCGGTCAGGCTCAGGCGATGCTCCTCGATCCCGGCCGCCGCCAGAGCACGCTCCACCTTCGGTCGATCGCCCGGCCGGTACTCCTCGTCCTCGGTCAGGTTCAGCACGCGCCGCACCCCGGCGCGACTCAGCACGCCGACATCGTCGGCGTCGAGCGGGTACGCGCCGACCAGGAGGTCGGTGTGCACCTCGCTGAACCCGTATGAGCGAAACCAGCGCGACATGCCGGGGCAATGATCCACGGTTGGCGGATTTCTCGGGCTTCTTCCGAGTTATCCGCCGGCTGCCCGGTGCGGGCGGCACCCGTCGTTAAGCTCGATCCATGTCCCCGATGCACACCGACACCTTCGATCTGGGTGGACTTCGCCTCACCGCCGGGGAGGGCCGGCGGCTCGACCTGCACGTCGCGCTCGAGCCCTTCTCGCTCGCCGGCGAGAGCTACCCAGTGCAGCCGGACCCGGTCCCGGTCCGGCTCGACATCTCGCGCACCACCGGCGACGGCTATGCGCTGCGGTTACGGTTCGAGGCCTCGCTGGCCGGCCCCTGCATGCGCTGCCTGGAGCCGGCCGCGCCGAGCTTCGCCATCGACGCGCGCGAGGTCTCGCAGCCGCCCGATCCCCGGCTGCACGGCAGTGGCCGCGGACGCGGCCGGCCGCCCGACGAGGACGACGAGCTCACCTCTCCCTACGTCGAGGATGGCGTGCTCGACCTGCGGGGCTGGGCGCGCGATGCGCTGGCGCTGGGCGTTCCGTCGAACCTCCTGTGCCGCGAGGATTGCGCCGGTTTGTGCCCGGTGTGCGGCGCGAACCTGAACGACGCAGGCTCCGAGCACCGGCACGAGCGCGAGCCCGATCCGCGCTGGGCCGCGCTGTCGGAGCTGCGCTTCGAGTAGTCCCGGCTACACTGCCGCCATGGCCGTCCCCAAGCAGAAGCAGTCGCACGCGCGGACCACGCAGCGTCGCTCGCAGCACAAGATCAGCACGCCGACGTACAACGCGTGCCCGCAGTGCCACAGCCCTCGCCTCCCGCACCGCGTTTGCCCGGTGTGCGGCAGCTACAAGGGCCGCGAGGTCGTCGTCCCTGACCGGGACGAGCACATCGCCTGACGCCGAGCTCGTGGTAACCGTCGCCGTGGATGCGGGCGGGGCCGACCTCGGCCCCCGCGAGGTCGCGGCCGGCGCTGCCCGCGCGGCCGATCAGGGCGTCCGGGTCCTCCTGTTCGGCCCGGCCCGGGAGATCGGCGCGGTGCCCTCCGGCGTCGAGGTGGTCGACGCGCCGGTCTCGATCGCCAAGCAGGCCGATCCGGCGAGCGCGGTGCGCAGCACGCCCGAAGCATCGATCGTGCAGGCCACCCACGCGGTGGCCGACGGCCGGGCTCAGGCGTTCGTGACCGGCGGCTCGACCGGCCCGGCCCTGGCCGCCGGGCTGCTGCACCTGCGCCGCGACCGAGGCGTATACCGGCCGGCGCTCGCTTTGCCGCTCCCCAATCCGGGTGGCCCGCCGATCCTGTTGCTCGACGTGGGGGCCAACGTGACCTGTCGCCCCGAGCACCTGGTTCAGTTCGCCCACATGGGTTCGGCCTTCGCCCAGGCGGTGATCGGCATCCGGTCGCCGCGGGTCGCGCTGCTCTCCAACGGCGAGGAGCCTGGCAAGGGCACCCCGGAGCTGGTCAGCGTGTACGAGCAGCTTGCCGGAGCACGGGGCACCGGCCTGAACTTCGTCGGCAACATCGAGGGCACGCAGATCGTCGAGGGCGTGGCCGACGTGGTCGTGATGGACGGCTTCACCGGCAACATCACCCTGAAGCTGATCGAAGGCGTCTCGAGCCGGGCCATGCGGCTGGTGACCGAGTGGGCCGCCGCCACCCCCCGGGGCAGGCTGGCCAACCGGCTGATCGACCCCACCATGCGGCGCCTGCGCGAGACGATCGATCCCGAGGGGCCCGGTGGCGCCTACATGCTCGGGCTGCGGCAGCTCGGCGTGGTCGCCCACGGCCGCTTCACCGCGCGCGGCTTCGCCCGTGCTATCGAGGTGGCCGCCCGTGGCGTCGAGCACGACGTGATCGGTCGCACGCGCGCCGCGCTCGAGGAGGCGGGCGCGCTCCGGCCGCCCCGCGCAGCGTCCGCGCCGGTGGTTACGGTTTCCACGCCATGACCCGCGACGAGATCTTCCACGTGATCCGCGGACACCTCGCCGACGAGCTCGAGCTCGACCCGGGGACGATCTCCGAAGCGACCCGGTTCAAGGAGGACCTCGAGGCCGATTCGCTCGATCTGTACACGCTGGTGCAGGAGCTCGAGGACTCCTACGGTGTACGGATCTCCGACGAGCAGGCGGCCCACATCCGGACGGTCGGGCAGGCCGTGGACTTCGTGCTGAGCGCGACCGGCGACGGGGAACCCGCGGGGGCGCCGGCTACCGCGGCCCCTGATGCGGAGGCGCACTCGGGGGCGCCGGCGAGTGCGGGCCGCGATGCTGAGTGAGCGCGAACCGACTTCCAGAGCCGGGTGACCCCGCTGCGCTCCTCCGGGAGCTGCTGGATGAGCTGCCCGAAGACCTGTTCACGCCGGTCTTCACCCACGCCTCGTGGACCAGCCGGCGGTCTGACTCCTACGAGCGCCTCGCCTTCCTGGGAGACAGCGTGCTGTCCCTCGCGGTGACCTCGCATCTCTATCCACGGCTCGAGGCCGACCGGTTCGGCCCGGGGCGGCTGACCAAGATCCGCGCCCAGGCGGTGTCCGGCCGCTCGTGCCGTGTCGTGGCCGAGCGTCTGGGGGTGCCCGAGCGCCTGAGCGCGGCCGCGCCGGCCGCCGTGGCCTCCACGGTCCCCGCGCTGGTCTCCACCGAGCGGGTGCTCGCCTCGGTGATCGAGGCGGTGATCGGGGCGTGCTTCCTGGCCTACGGCTACGAGCGCACGGCCGCGGCGGTGGTGGCCGCGTTCGCGCCCGAGATCGAGGACGCCCTCGAGCACCCCGTCGACTTCAAGTCGACCCTCCAGGAGCGGCTCGCCCGCAAGGGCGCGCTCGTGACCTACGACGTGGTGGAGGAGGAGGGCCCCCCGCACGACAGGGTGTTCTCGGTCAGCGCGACGATCGGCGGCGTCGAGGTCGGCCGCGGCCGGGGTCGGAGCAAGAAGGACGCCGAGCAGGAGGCGGCGCAGGTGGCCCTGGAGGCACTCGAGTGAGCTCGCCGTGTACCTGAAGTCGATCACCCTGAAGGGCTTCAAGTCGTTCCCCGACCGCACCCGGCTCGAGTTCGGACCGGGCGTGAGCGTCGTCGTCGGCCCGAACGGCTCGGGCAAGTCGAACGTGACCGACGCCGTGCTGTGGGCGCTGGGCGAGCAGTCGCCGCTGGCCGTCCGCGGCCAGTCGATGCAGGACGTGATCTTCGCCGGCGCACCCGGGCGCCAGGCGGCCCGCAGCGCCGAGGTCGAGCTCGTGCTCGACGACAGCGAGGGCCGGCTCGGGCTCGGCACGCCCGAGGTGTCGATCGTGCGCCGGCTCGATCGCGGCGGCGAGGGCGAGTACCGCCTGGCCGGCGCCCGCTGCCGGCTGGTCGACGTGATCGAGGTCCTGTCCGACACCGGGCTGGGCAAGGAGATGCACTCGGTCATCTCGCAGGGACGGGTCGAGTCGATCGTGACCTCCAAGCCGCGCGACCGGCGGATGCTGATCGAGGAGGCGGCCGGCCTGGGCAAGCACCGCAAGCGCCGGCGACGGGCGCAGCTGAAGCTGACCCGGACGCAGGACAACCTCGACCGCGCCCTCGACGTCGAGCGCGAGGCCCGCTCCCGGCTGCGACCGCTCAAGCGCCAGGCCGAGGCGGCCGAGCTGCACGCCCGCCTCGAGCGCCAGACGCTCGAGGCCCGCTGGGAGCTCGTCCGAGACGATCTGCGGATCCACCGCGCCGAGCTCGTCGCCGCGCGGGCGGCCGCCGACGAGGCGCGCGCCCACCGCAAGCAGCTCGAGACGGCACTTGGCGAGGTCGCCGCCCGGCGCGAGGCCGCCGAGGAGGCGCTGGCGCGCCGGAGCGCCCACCGCGAGGAGCTCTCCCGGCGCTCGTTTGCCGCGCAATCCGCCACCGAGCGACTGGGCTACCGCACCGATGCCGTGCGCGCCGCCAGGCGCGACGTCGAGCAGCGTTTGAGCCGAACCGAAGCCCACCTGAACGACCTCCGGCAGGCGGTTGACGCCGAGCGGCCCGACCCGGGCCTCGAGACCCGGATCGCCGAGCTCGAGCAGGAGCTGGCCCGGCTCGAGCGCGATCGTGAGGCCGAGCTGGCCCGCCAGCTGGCCGAGCTCGAGGCACAGCTCGCCGCCGCCCGGACCGCCACCGCGGAGCAGGAAGCCGCCGTCGAGGCCGCGGCGGCGATGCGCGAGCAGGCCCGCCAGCGCCTCGAATCGGTCCGCGGTCAGCTGCGCGAGGCCGAGCGGGCGGTCGAAGCGGCCCGCCGGGAGGCGGCCCGCGTGGGCGGCGAGCTCGCGGCCGTCAACCAGTTCCTGCGCACCCAGGCCGGCGCGCCGGGCGGGGCGACCGTCCTGGCCGACCAGCTCGAGGTCGATCCGGGCTACGAGGCGGCGGTCGCTGCCGCGCTGGACGGGCGCCTGCGCGCCGCGGTCCTGGCCGACCGCGTCGCGGCCGGCGCGGTGCTCGATCGCGCGGGAGCCGATGGCGGCCGCGCCCTGGTCCTCGACCCTGACGACCGTGACGAGGCCGCGCCGACGCAGGCCGCGCCGGTGCCGGGCGCTGAACGACTGGCCGACCACATCCGCGGGCCCGAGGCGATCGTCGCGCTGGCGCGCCGGCTGCTGCGGGACGCGTGGGTCCTCGACGGCCTCGACGCGCTCCCCGCCGGCTTTGCCGGCGTAGCGGTCACCCGCGGCGGACGGGTGTGGTCCGCCGCGACGCGCGAGCTCCGCCAGGCGGCCGCCGTGGGCGAGGAGCGCGTGTTGGCCGAGCGCAACCGTCGCGAGACCCTGATCCGGGCCAGCGAGACAGCCGTCCGCACCGAGACCGAGGCGCGTGCCGCGCTCGAGCGGCTGGCCGAGGAGCTGGCCGAGGTCGACGCCCACACCGCCCGCGAGATCGACGCGCACCGCACCGCGGTCAGCCAGCGCGACGAGGCGGCGGAAGCCGAGCGGCGCCTGGCCGCGTCGATCGAGCGGCGGCGCACGGCCCCCGACGAGGGGCCGCAGGCGGGCCGGCGCATGCAGCTCCAGGCCGAGCTGTCTGCGGCCCGTGGCGAGCGCGATCGGGCCGAGCGCGAGCGAACGGACCGGCAGGCACGCCTGGAGCGCCTGCGGGCGGCGATCGAGCGGGACCGCGCGCTGCTGCCGGCCATCGAGCGGCTGACGAGCGCGCTGGTGGCGGCGGCCGAGGCGATCGCCGCGCGCCGCGCCGAGTTCGAGAGCGCGCTGAAGGCCGACCGCCAGGCGGGCGAGCACGTGGCCGCCGAGCTCAAGGAGTGCGCCCAGCGGGAGGCGGCGCTGCACGCCCAGCTGCACCAGGCGAACGAGCGTCTCACCGAGAGCGAGGTCCGGCTCCAACGCGTGGGCGATCGCGCGCAGGAGTGCGAGCACGAGCTCGGGCAGCTGGCGAGCCGGCTCGAGCTGGACGCCGAGCCCGGCGAGGTCGAGCTCGCAGAAGACGAGCGCGAGGCGCTGCGCAACCGGCTCGAGCGGCTGGCCCGCCGGCGCGAGCAGCTCGGACCGGTCAACCCGCTGGCTCAGGCCGAGTACGAGGAGGCGCTCGCCCACGTCGAGGAGCTCGAGCGCCAGCGGGACGATCTCGAGACGGCACTGCGCGAGCTGAACAAGCTGATCGCCGACACCGACCGGCAGATCCGGGAGAGCTTCGAGGAGATGTTCGAGGCCGCCTCGCGCAACTTCGAGCAGGTCGCCACGCGGCTGTTCCCCGGCGGCCGCGGCCGCCTGCGCCTGGTCGCCGAGCGCGACGGTCCGGCGCGCGTCCTCGGCGGCGCATCGGCGCCGGACTCGAGCGACGAGGACGAGCCTCAGGAGGGTGAGGACGCCGATCGGACGGAGGCCGCCGCCGAAGAGCCCGAGGAAGATCTGCTCGGCGTCGAGATCGAGATCACCCCGGCCGGCAAGGACATGAAGCGCCTGACGCTGCTCTCGGGCGGGGAGAAGTCGATGACCGCGCTCGCCTTCCTGTTCGCGGTGTTCCTGGCCCGGCCGTGCCCGTTCTACATCCTCGACGAGGTCGAGGCCGCGCTCGACGACCTCAACATCGACCGCTTCCTCGAGCTCCTGGGCACGTACTCCCAGCAGGCCCAGTTCATCGTCGTCACCCACCAGAAGCGCACGATGGAAGCGGCCGATTCGCTGTACGGCGTGTCGATGCGGGCGGACGGCGTATCGAAGGTGATCTCGCGCCGCCTCCCGCGGCAAACCGAACAGGCCGCCTAGCCTTCGTTTTCGATGGCCCGCGACTGGAGGGACCTGTTCATCGTGGACGGCGCGCCGCCGCCGTCCGCGTCCGAACCCGCGCCCGAGACCCAGGAGCGGCGCCGCGGCATGTTCCGCCGCCTGCGCGAGAACCTGCGCAAGACCCGGCAGGCGCTCACCTCGGAGATCCAGGCCACGCTGTTCGAGGACCTGAGCGACGAGACGTGGGAACGGCTGGAGGAGGCACTGATCTACGCCGACGTCGGCGCGAGCACCACGGCCAAGGTCGTCGAGCAGCTCGAGCGCGAGGCCACGGAGGGAGGGATCACCGGGGGAGAGGCGCTGAGCCAGCGGCTCACCGAGCTGCTCGCGGGGATCGCGCGCATCGGCGAGGACCGGATCGACCTGACCGCGAAGCCGACGGTGATCCTGGTCGCCGGGGTCAACGGCACGGGCAAGACGACCACGGTCGGCAAGCTCGCCTGGCACCTGAGTCAGGAGCTCGGCCAGTCGGTCGTGCTCGGCGCCGGCGACACGTTCCGCGCCGCGGGCGTCGAGCAGCTCGAGATCTGGGCCCAGCGCGCGGGGGTCGCGTTCGTCAAGGGATCGCCCGACGCCGATCCGGGCGCGGTCGCCTTCGACACGATCGCCGCCGCCCGGCGGGACGGCGCCGACGTGGCGATCATCGACACGGCGGGTCGCCTGCACACGCAGGACGACCTGATGGCCGAGCTGGCCAAGGTCAGGCGGGTGATCACCAAGCAGATCCCCGAGGCGCCGCATGAGACGCTGCTGACCGTCGACGCCACCACCGGACAGAACGGGCTGCGCCAGGCGCGTCTGTTCGCCGAGGCGGTCGACGTGAGCGGGCTGGTGCTGACCAAGCTGGACGGGACGGCCAAGGGCGGGATCGCGCTGGCCATCGCGCACGAGCTGGGGATTCCGGTCAAGCTGATCGGGATCGGCGAGCAGCTCGAGGATCTGCGGCCGTTCGACGCGGACGAGTTCGCCCGGGCGCTCGTCGAGCAGTAGCCCCGGACGCAGTACGCTGAGGGCCCGTGTTCGACTCCCTCGCCGAGAAGCTCCAGGCCACGCTGGCCGACGTCCGCGGGCGCGGCACGCTGACCGAGGACGACATCAACGCCGCCATGCGCGAGATCCGTCTCGCCCTGCTCGAGGCCGACGTCAACTTCAAGGTCGTCAAGAGCTTCACGAACGCGGTCAAGGAGCGGGCGCTGGGAGCGGACATCATCGGCAAGCTGAACCCCGGCCAGCAGGTGGTCAAGATCGTCTCGGATCAGCTCACCGAGCTGATGGGTGGCGCCGCGGGGGATCTGTCCTTCTCGCCCCGCCCGCCGACTGTGGTGGTCATGGCCGGGCTCCAGGGCTCCGGCAAGACCACGGCCACGGCCAAGCTCGCGCGCTACCTGCGCGAGCAGCACGGCTCCTCGGTGGCGGTGGCGGCGTGCGACGTGTACCGGCCCGCGGCGGTCGACCAGCTGATCAAGGTGGGCCGGCAGGCCGGCGCCGACGTCTACGAGCAGGGGACCGACCGCGACCCGGTCAAGATCGCCGCCTGGGCGCGTGACCGGGCGATGTCCGAGGGCAAGGACGTGCTGATCGTCGACACCAGCGGCCGCCTGCACGTCGACCAGGAGCTGATGGCCGAGCTGGCCAACATCAAGAAGGCGGTCAAGCCGCACGACGTGCTGCTCGTGGTCGACGCGATGACCGGCCAGGACGCTGTCCACGTGGCCGAGCAGTTCGCCGAGGTGGTCCAGTTCGACGGCGTGGTCATGACCAAGCTGGACGGCGACGCCCGCGGCGGCGCCGCTCTGTCCGTCAAGGCGATCACCGGCAAGCCGATCCTGTTCGCGTCGACCGGCGAGAAGCTCGACCAGTTCGAGCGCTTCCACCCCGACCGGATGGCCCAGCGGATCCTCGGCATGGGCGACGTGATGACGCTGATCGAGAAGGCCGAGTCCGCCTACGACGAGCAGCAAGCGGCCGAGCTCGAGCGCAAGCTGCGCAAGCAGGAGTTCGGCCTCGACGACTTCCTCGACCAGATGCGCCAGATCCGCCGGCTCGGCCCCCTTCAGTCGCTGCTCGGAATGCTGCCGGGCGTCGGCAAGGAGCTGCGCGGGGTCAAGGTCGACGAGAAGGAGTTCGACCGCATCCAGGCGATCATCCTGTCGATGACGCCGCAGGAGCGCCGCCATCCGGAGCTGATCAAGGGCTCCCGGCGGCTGCGCATCGCCCAGGGCTCGGGCACCAACGTCCACGCGGTCAAGCAGCTGATCAAGCAGTTCGAGCAGATGCGCAAGGTCATGCGCCAGGTCGCGCAGGGCAAGATGCCCGACCTCGGCGCGCTCATGCGCCAGGCCCGGTAGCGGTCGCTCCCGGGCACCTCCCCGATGGCGACCAGACTGGTCCTGACCGCCATCGCGCTGCCGACACGCTAACCTCGTCGGCCGACATGTCAGTACGACTACGCCTCACGCGCATCGGCTCGCGCAAGAACCCGGTCTGGCGGGTGGTCGTCGCCGACCAGCGCGCCAAGCGCGATGGCCGAGTGATCGAGATCGTCGGTCAGTACAACGCGCAAACCAACCCGTCGACGATCGTGCTCGATGAGGAGCGCGTGCGCGACTGGCTGGCCCGCGGCGCCCAGCCGACCAACACGGTCTCGAAGCTGCTGCGCATCCAGGGCATCCAGTAGCGCGGGCGATGAAAGAGCTGCTCGAGTACCTGGCGCGCGGTCTGGTCGAGTATCCCGACCAGGTACGCGTGAACGAGGTGCACGAGGACGACGGGGCGATCGTGCTTGAGCTGTCGGTCGCCGGCGACGACTACGGCAACGTGATCGGCCGGGGCGGACGCACGGCCGCGGCGCTCCGGACGGTGGTCAAGACCGCGGCGGCGAAGGACCGGCGCCGCGTGTTTGTCGACATCGTCGACGTCTGAAATCGAGCGCGCGTGAGCCACTCGCCGCACTGGCTGCATGCCGGCCGCGTGGGGCGCCCGCACGGGCTGGACGGCAGCTTTCACGTCACCCGGCCCAACGCCCAGGTGCTGCGCGACGCCGCGCGCGTGCTGATCGACGACCGCGAGCTGGCGATCACCCGCCGCGCCGGCACCGACCGTAGCCCGATTCTCCGCCTGGACGGACACGAGGACCGCACCGCGGCCGAGGCCCTGCGCGGCAAGGATCTGATGGTCGCCCGCACCGAGGCGCCCGACCTGGGCCCGGACGAATGGTGGGCGGAGGACCTCGTCGGATGCGCGGTGCACGACGGCTCCCGTCCTGTGGGAACGGTCCGCCGGCTGGTCGAGCTGCCCTCGTGCGAGATGCTTGAGGTCGAGCGCGCCGGCGGGGGCGAGCTGCTGGTTCCGCTGGTCACCGACGCGGTGCGCGAAGTCGATCTGGAGCGGCGCACGATCGACGTGGACCTCCGGTTCCTCGGCGAGGATTAGGTGCACATCGACGTCTTCACGCTGTTCCCGGAGGCGTTCGGATGGTTCGAGCGCCAGCGGCACGTCGCGAACGCGCTTTCGGCGGGGCACAGCCTGGAGTACGTGAACTACCGCGATCACACACCGCTCAGTGCCGGTCAGGTCGACGACACCCCGTTCGGCGGCGGCGCCGGCATGGTGCTGCGCATCGACGTCGTGGAGGCTGCGCTGCGCGCGCGATACGGCCGCGATCCGGTCGATTTACGGGCCGATCGGCGCGTGATCGCGCTGACGCCGGGAGGGAGGCTGCTCGACGACGCGCTGGTCGGCGAACTCGCCCGCGAGCCGGCCCTCACGCTGCTCTCGGGGCGATACGAGGGCTTCGACCAGCGGATCGTCGACCACTTCGCTAGCGACGAGGTGTCGATCGGCCGCTACATCCTGGCCGGCGGCGAGCTGGCGGCGATGGTGCTGGCCGACGCCGTCCTGCGCAAGCTGCCGGGCAGCCTCGGTCATCCGGATTCGGCCGTGGAGGAGTCCTTCAGCGACGCGCTTCAGGGCGCCCCCGAGTATCCGCACTACACGCGCCCGGCCGAGTATCGGGGCTGGCGCGTGCCCGACGTGCTCCTGTCCGGACACCACGCGCGGATCCGCGAATGGCGCCTGCAGCAGAGCGCCGAGCGCGGTTCGCTACCGTAGACGCTGCTGTGCATCGGAACGGCGCGTGTGGTTCGCTACCATAGGCGCCGCCCGCGCACGTGCGCATCTGCGCCGTGAACTACGCCCATAGCCGTACACCGCAGGGTGTGGCAGGGACCTGCACCGTCATGAGCACTGTGATCGACAGCCTCGAGCGCGCCCAGCTTCGCCGGGTACCGGCCTTTGACGCCGGCGACCGTCTGCGGGTGCACTTCCAGGTGATCGAGGGGACCCGGCGCCGCACCCAGGTGTTCGAGGGCGTCGTGATCAAGCGGCAAGGGCACGGGGCCCGCGAGACCTTCACCGTCCGCAAGCAATCGTTCGGCGTGGGCGTCGAGCGAACCTTCCCGCTGCACTCCCCGAAGATCGAGCGGATCGAGGTGGCCGCCCGCGGCGACGTTCGCCGCGCCAAGCTGTACTACCTGCGTGGCCGCGTGGGCAAGCGGGCCCGCGTGCGGGAGCGCCGGAGCGCGGCGCCCGAGGTCGCGGTCGAACGGGAGCTGCTGCACGCGCCGGCGGCGGACGAGCCCGAATCGCAGCAGCAGCCGGATGTCGAGGCCGTCGACGCGGTCGAGACCGAGCCCGCAGCCGGGGCCACGGCCGCTGAGCCGGCCGGGGAGCCCGCCGCTGAGCCGGCCGGGGAGCCCGCCGCTGAGCCGGCCGGGGAGCCCGCCGCGGCCGAACCCGCCGAGTCGGCAGAAGAGGCCCCCGCTGAGCCACAAGCCGAAGCGGGCGACGGGGCGCCGGACGGAGCGGATGCCGAGGACGCCGACGACTCCGCCTCTCCGACGGCGCCGCAGGACGCCAGTCCGGCGGCCGCGGAGGACCCCGCCGGCGACGAGCAGGAGTGACCAAGGGGAGGAAGTCGCCGGCAGGCACCCTCCTCGAGTTGGCGGTGATCGTCCTCGCCGCGCTGGCCCTGGCCCTGGCCGTGCAGGCCTTCCTCGTGAAGCCCTACCGCATCCCCACCGGCTCGATGCTGCCCACCGTCGGGATCAACCAGCGCGTGCTGGTCGACCGGCTGGCCATGGATTTCTCCTCGCCGCACGTCGGCGACATCATCGTGTTCCACCCGCCCAGGAACTACAGCGACGGGTGCCCCGACGCCAGCGAGGGCGAGAACCAGTCCGGCCAGTACGCCCCGTCGGCCTGCCAAGTGGCCTGGAAGCAGCCCTCCTCGCAGACGTTCATCAAGCGCGTCGTCGGACTCCCCGGTGACCACCTCGCGATCATCAACGGGCACGTGATCCGCAACGGGAAACCCGAGGCCGACTCCTACATCGTGAAGTGCGACGGGGATGCCGCCTGCAACTTCCCGAACACGATCACGGTTCCCCGGGGCGACTACTACATGATGGGCGACAACCGCCCGGACTCGGAGGACAGCCGGTTCTGGGGACCGGTCCCCAGCGCATGGATCATCGGCAAGGCATTCCTGACGTACTGGCCGCCCGACCGGATCGGATTCCTGTAGTGGTCGCCGGGACGACCGCCGGGCTTCGGTCCGGGCCGGAGGGTCGCGCATGAAGGGGCTGATCGAACTGGTCGTCACGGTCGCGGTCGCCGTGGCGCTCGCGCTCCTGATCCAGGCGTTCATCGTCAAGCCCTACCGGATCCCCAGTCCCTCGATGGTGCCCACGCTCGACGTCGGCCAGCGAGTGCTGACCAACCGGTTGGTCGACAAACCCAGCTTGGGCGACATCGTCGTGTTCCATCCCCCGCACGGGGCCGACCTCGAGAATCCCGTGTGCGGCAACCCCAACCAGGGGAACGGCCGCCCGCAGGCGTGCGGCGAGCCCACCCCGCAGGAGTCCAGCCAGACGTTCATCAAGCGCGTCGTCGGCCTTCCCGGCGACACGATCTCGATCCGCGACGGCCACGTCTACCGCAACGGCGTCCGGGAGAAGGACTCGTACATCGTCCCGTGCAGCCCGGGAACCGAGGCCTGCAATTTCCGCACTCCGATCAAGATTCCGCCCGGCGAGTACTTCATGATGGGGGACAACCGTCCGGATTCGGAGGACAGCCGATACTGGGGCCCCGTCCCGGACAAGTGGATGATCGGTGTCGCTTTCTTCACCTACTGGCCGCCGGACCGGATCGGCTTCCTCTAGCCGGGCGACCGGCCGACGCCAGCCCGCCGCCCGAGCCGCTCGGCGCCTGTTCAGGTTCGATCGCGCGCTCGGCGTGAGGTTCGTCGCGGGCGCCGACGAGGCCGGCCGCGGATGCCTGGCCGGGCCGCTGGTGGCGGCCGCCGTGCTGTTCGACCTCGACCGAATCGGCCCCGGCGAGGTTCGCGCCCTGGGCGCGCTGAACGACTCCAAGCAGCAGACGCCGGAGGGTCGGGCCGAACTGTTCCCGGTGATTCTGCGCATCGCGGCCAAGATCGCGATCGTGTCCCGCTGCGCACCGGGCATCGACGCGCGGGGCCTGCACAAGACCAACCTGGCCGCGCTGCGCGACGCCCTGGCCAAGGTGGCCTGCACCGGCTGCATCTGCCTGAGCGACGGGTTCCCGGTGGCGGCGACCGGGCACGATCAGCGCGCGGTGATCGACGGCGACGCCAAGAGCGCCGCGGTCGCCGCTGCGTCGGTGATCGCCAAGGAGACGCGCGACCGGTACATGCGCCGGGCCGATGCGTCTCACCCGGGGTGGGAGTTCGCCCAGCACGTGGGCTACTCGACCCCCGAGCACCGCGAGGCGATCGAGCGGCTCGGGGTCTCGCCGCTGCACCGCCTCTCGTTTCAGTCGATGGCCTATCAGCAGCTGGCGCTCGGCGACTAGAACGCTCCCTCGAGGTGCTCGAGGCTGACGAGCCGCCCGGCCGGATCGAACGTCACGCCGATCGCGTCGAAGCGGAGGTTGTCGGCGTACGGCCGGTTGGTGCGCTCGACCAGCCAGGACCCGGCCATCTTGCGCACCTTCGAGCGCTTGCGCGGGTGCACGGACTCCAGCGGGCTGCGGCCGGGCGCGCGGAGCCGGCGCGTCTTGACCTCGCAGAAGGCCAGCGTCCGCCCGTCGAACGCGACGATGTCGAGCTCGCCCCACCTGGTGCGGTAGTTGCGCTCGACGATCTGAAAGCCGCGTCGGATCAGGTGCTCGGTGGCGAGCTGCTCGCCGAGCCGGCCGAGCTCCGGACGCTGATCGTGGGGCATGGCGATGACGCTACGGACGAACGTGTGACAGGTGGGTGACGCGACGTCACAATCCTGCGCAGGCCGGGCGAGCGGCCTTGAGCAGGATTGGAACGCGCCGTCACCCACGCGTGACGGGGCCGCACGTACGGTGGCGTGGTGCTCGCGCGCATCGCCACCTTCGCCATCGACGGGATCGATCCGCGACACGTCTTGGTCGAGGTCGACATCCGCCCCGGTCTCCCGACATTTACGATCGTCGGTCTCGGCGATGCGGCGGTGCGCGAGTCGCGCGACCGCGTGCGCGCGGCGATCCTGAACTCGGGCTACGAGTTCCCGTCGAACCGCGTGACGGCCAACCTGGCGCCGGCCTTCCTGCGCAAGGTCGGCCCCGGCTTCGATGCCGCGCTGGCGCTGGCCGTGCTGGCGGCGACCGGGCAGGTGCCACCGCACGCCCTCGATGCCTACGCGGTGTTCGGCGAGCTCTCGCTTGGCGGCGAGCTGCGCGACTCGCCGGGCGCGCTGGCCGTCGCCGAGGGCGCCCGCCGGGTCGGTCTGAGGCGCCTGATCGTGCCGCGCGAGCGGGCCCGCGAGGCGGCGCTCGTGGAGGGGCTCGAGGTGGCCGGGGTATCGAGCCTGCGGGCCGCCGTCGACGTGGTGCGCGGAGCGGCGTCTCCCTCCGCTCCCGGACGAGCCGGACGCGCCGGGCCGGCCGGGCGCTGCGGCGTCCGATCCCGACCTGGCCGACGTCCGGGGTCAGGCCGCGCCGATCCTGGCCCTCGAGATCGCCGCGGCAGGCGGCCACAACCTGCTGTTCGAGGGCGCCCCCGGCACCGGCAAGACGATGCTCGCCCGGCGGATCCCGTCGATCCTGCCCGCGATGACGCGCGCCGAGGCGATCGAGGTGACGCGCATCCACAGCGTCGCGGGGTTGCACGGGTCCGGGCTCGTGAGCGCGCGTCCGTTTCGCGCTCCGCACCACACGATCTCGCCCGCCGGCCTGGTCGGCGGGAGCGCACCGCCGCGCCCCGGTGAGGCGACGCTCGCCCATCACGGGATTCTCTTCCTGGATGAGCTGGCGGAGTTCCAGCGCTCGAGCCTCGACGCCCTGCGCCAGCCGATCGAGGACGGCTGCGTGACGATCGTGCGCGGGCAGCGCGCGCTGATGTTCCCCACCCGCTTCATGCTGGTCGCGGCGACCAACCCGTGCCCGTGCGGGTTCGCCGGGGTGGGGGATCGCTGCCGGTGCGGGGAGGCCGACCTGCGCCGCCATCAGCGCCGGCTGAGCGGGCCGCTGCTGGACCGGATGGACCTCCTGGTCGGCGTGGAGCGACCCGCCGAGCTCGACCTCCGCTCCCCGCCGCACACCTCCTCGGCGCAGGCCCGGGGGCGGGTGGCGTCGGCCCGAGAGCGCCAGCGCCACCGCCTGGACGGCACCGCCGCCAGCTGCAACGGCGAGATGGACGCCCGCCTCGTCCGCCGTCACGTCCGGCTCGAGGAAGGGGCCGAGCGCGTGCTGGCTCGGGCGTACGCGGTCGGCGCGCTGAGCGCCCGCGGCCGCCACCGGGTGGTGCGGGTGGCGCAGACGATCGCCGACCTGGAAGGCCACGACAGGATCGTCGAGGCCGACGTGCTGACCGCGCTCAGCCTGCGCCAGCGAAGCGCGGCCGAGACCGCGCTGGCGGCATGACCCCCCAGGCGTGCGACGGCTGCACCGCCCGGACTTGGCTGATCGGCCGGATGGCCGGACACATCGAGCGCCACCGCGGGCGGGTCGACGCGGTGCTGGAGCTCGCCGACGACGAGCTGATCGCCGCGCTCGGCGGCCGGCAGCGGGAACTCCTTCAGCGCGACCGCGAGCAGGTGGATCTCGACGCGCTGCGCTCGCGCGCGGATCGGGCCGGCCTCGAGAGGATCTGCGCCTGCGACCCGGCCTACCCGCCGGCGCTCCGCGCCCTGGCGGCGCCGCCCGCGGTGCTGCACGTCGCCGGCGGTCTGGCGCGGTTGCTCGCGCTGGCCGACTCGGACCCGGTGGCGCTCGTCGGCTCGCGGCGAGCCTCGCCCTACGGCCTCGAGGTGGCCCGCTCGCTCGGGCGAGGCCTGGCCTTGGCCGGTCTCCCGGTCCTCAGCGGGATGGCCCTGGGGATCGACTCGGCCGCACACGCCGGCGCGCTCGAGGCCGGAGCGTCGACCGTGGCCGTGCTCCCCGGCTCGGCCGACCGGCCGTACCCGACCGGGAAGCGGGCGCTGCACCGCCGGATCGTGGACGGCGGCGCGGCCGTGTCCGAATTCGGCCCCGACACGAGCGTGCGGCGCTGGATGTTCCTGGCCCGCAACCGGATCATCGCCGCGCTGGCGGCCATGACCGTGGTGGTCGAGGCCGGCGAGCGCTCGGGAGCTCTGGTCACGGCCCGGGTGGCCGGAGAGCTCGGCCGTCCCGTGGGCGCGGTGCCCGGCCGGGTCACCTCGCCCCAGTCGGCCGGGCCCAACGCGCTCCTGGCGGCCGGCGCCCGGGTGGTGCGCGAGCCCCAGGACGTCCTCGACCACGTGTTCGGCGCCGGGGTGCGGCGCGCGGCCGACCCGCGACCCCAGCCGCCACAGGAGCTGCGTCCGCTGCTGAGCGCCGTGGCCCAGGGCCAGGACACGCTCGCGGCCCTCGCCCGGGCCGGATTCGACCCCGAGCAGGGATTGACCGGACTCGCGGCCCTCGAGCTCGAAGGCTACGTCCGGCGCGGCGCCGGCGGACGGTTCACGGTGACGCCGTAACCGTCGCTCGACTCGCCTACCCTCGTGACCGTGGCGAACCCCAGACGTGTGCTCTCGATCGCCGGCTCTGACTCGGGTGGCGGCGCCGGGATCCAGGCGGACCTGAAGGCGTTCGCGGCCTGCGGCGTGCACGGCATGACCGCGATCACCGCGATCACCGCGCAGAACACGGTGGGCGTGACCGCGGTCCACCCGATCCCGCCCGACATCATCATCGCCCAGGTGCGCGCGGTGGCCGCCGACATCGGCGTGGACGCGGTCAAGATCGGGATGCTGGGCGACCGCCCGACGATCGAGGCGGTGGCCAAGGCGATCGCGGAGCTGCCCGAGGCGACGCCGGTTGTGCTCGACCCGGTCATGGTGGCCGAGTCCGGCGCGCAGCTGCTCGACCCGGCCGCGCGCGAGCGCCTCGCGGAGCTGTTGCTGCCCCGCGCCACCGTGGTCACCCCGAACGTACCGGAGGCGCGGGCGCTGCTCGGGGGCGCCGCGGCGGACGATGCCGGCGACCGCGACGCCGAGAGCGACGAGGCCGGCACCGGCGACGGCGGCGCCGAGAGCGACCAGGACGTCGACAGCCTGGCCCGGCGGATCCACGCGCTCGGCCCGCGGGTCGTCGTCATCACCGGCGGTCACCGGGTGCAGGCCACCGACGTGTTCTTCGACGGCGAGCGGCTGGAGGAGCTGCCCGGGCCGCGGCATGCGGGTGGCGGCACGCACGGCTCTGGGTGCACCCACTCGTCGGTTCTGGCCGCCCGGCTGGCCCTGGGGGACGAGCCGCTCGAGGCGGCGCGGATCGCCAAGCGGCTCGCCGCCGACGCGGTCGCCCACGGCCTGGAGTCGATCGGCGCGGGCGCCGGCCCGGTCGACATCCTGAGGATTGCCTCCAAAGCGCATAAAACCCCCACATCGGGGGCCTCGGCGGCCCGGGACGCCGGCAGGGTTCTGACATAATCCGCCCGTGCGATTCCTGAGGATGAAGCCAGGCCACGGAGAGGTTCTGATCGCCGAGGGAGACATCGAGCGCGCAGAGGACGAGCAGCGGCTGATCGAGGAGTTCCGCCGGCAACTCGATGCCGGACTGTGGGCGGCCGTGCCGGTCGCCGACCAGGAAGGCCGGCGGGAGTCGATCATGGTGCGCTCGTTCGAAGAGATTCCCTGGGACGCCGACCGCGTGATCTTCTTCCCGCGGGCCGCGGGCGGCAGGTAGGACGCCGGCGCCGTGGTGCTGGCGCTCGCAGCGACCGTGCTGGTCGCTCTTGCGCTGCTCTCCGACGTGATCGTCCCCCGGCTCGACGACCTCTGGGCCCGCTTTCGCTCGCACCGGCAGCGCACGCCGACCTGGTCGTATGACCCCGGCCGCGAGCGCCGCGCCGAGGCCCGCGCCCGTGCGCTGCTGCGCTCGTGCGTCAACGACGAGGAGTGGGCGATGTACCGCGACCTGGGCTTCCTGCGCGTATGGGGCACCCTCGCCGACGGTCCCGACGACGCCGGCGGCACCGGCGGCGCCCCCTACGCGTACCTGATCTACCCGCACCGGCCGATCCTGGCCTACCTGGCGCAGACCCACCGGCTGCTCAACGAGTACTGCGTCACGTTCCCGGACGAGACGCGCCCGTATGGCTCGAGCCGTCTGCCCGACTCCGACGACGTGCTGGCCAAGTGGATGGCGCTGACCGGCGACGAGCGCCGGCTGATCTCGACCGCCAACATGCACCTGCCGGGCCGCCAGCTCGACCCGGCGCAGGTGCGCCGCGACCTGTGGCGCCTGTCCCAGTGGGAGCGCGCCCGCATGCGCCAGCTCGCGGATAGCGACGGTCCGCCGGCCGCCGGCGATCGCCAGTCCGCGGCCTGACCCAAGCCGGCTCGAGAAAGTGCCCTCATCGGACACTTTCTCGAGCCGCCCCCGGGAAGCGGGACCGTCTAACCTTCCGCGCCCCGTGGATCTGAAACACAAGAGCCGCGCGCTGACCGAAGGGCCCGAGCGCGCCGCCGCCCGCGCTCAGCTGAAGGGCATCGGCTACGACGATGAGGCCCTCGCCAAGCCCCTGATCGGCGTCGCGAACACCTGGATCGAGACGATGCCGTGCAACTTCCACCTGCGCGCGCTGGCGGCCAAGGTCAAGGAGGGGATCCGCGAGGCCGGCGGGACGCCGATGGAGTTCAACAGCATCGCGATCTCGGACGGAATCACGATGGGCACCGAGGGGATGAAGGCGTCGCTCGTGAGCCGGGAGGTGATCGCCGACTCGATCGAGCTCGTCGCGTTCGCCCAGGCGTTCGACGCGGTGATCGCGATCAGCGGCTGCGACAAGACGATCCCCGCCACCGTGATGGCGCTGTGCCGGTTGAACGTGCCAAGCCTGATGCTCTACGGCGGCTCGATCTACCCGGGCCAGTACAAGGGTCAGCCCATCACGATCCAGGAGGTGTTCGAGGCGATCGGCGCCCACGCCGCCGGCCGGATCACGGACGACGAGCTCACCGAGATCGAAGAGGCCGCGTCGCCCGGCGCCGGCGCGTGCGGCGGACAGTTCACCGCGAACACGATGGCGATGGCGTTCCAGGTGCTCGGGATCTCCCCGACCTCCTCGGGGGTCCCGGCGACCGACCCGCACAAGGTCGACGTGGCCAAGGAGGCCGGCCGGCTCGTGATGGACGTGCTCAGGCGCGGCCAGCTGCCGAGCGACATCATCACCACCGAGGCGCTCGAGAACGCGATCGCGGCGATCGCCTGCAGCGGCGGCTCGACCAACGGCGTTCTGCACCTCCTCGCCGTGGCCCGCGAGATGGGCATCGAGCTGTCGATCGACGACTTCGACCGGATCAGCGAGCGCACGCCGCTGCTCTGCGACCTCAAGCCGAGCGGCCGGTTCGTCGCCCCGGACCTCTACGCGGCCGGCGGGATTCCGCTCGTGCTCAAGCGCCTCAAGGAGGCCGGGATCCTCCACGAGAACGCGCAGACGGTGACCGGCAAGACCGTCGGCCAGCACGCCGACGAGGCCGTCGAGACCGACGGCCAGGAGGTGGTCCGGCCGCTGAGCAAGCCGCTCAAGGACACCGGCGGCCTGGTCATCCTGCACGGCAACCTGGCGCCCGAGGGGTGCGTGGTCAAGGTGGCCGGCTACGAGCGGCGCAAGCAGACGGGCCCGGCGCGGGTGTTCGAATCCGAGGAGGAGGCGATGGCCGCCGTGCGCGACCAGCGCATCAAGGCCGGCGACGTGGTCGTGATCCGCAACGAGGGCCCGGCCGGCGGGCCGGGCATGCGAGAGATGCTCGCGGTCACCGCCGCGCTGGTGGGCGAGGGGCTTGGCGAGGACGTCGCGCTCCTGACCGATGGGCGCTTCTCGGGAGCCACGCACGGCCTCATGGCCGGCCACGTCGCCCCCGAGTCGGTCCGCGGCGGCCCGATCGGAATCGTGCGCGACGGCGACGAGATCACCCTGGACGTCGACGCCCGGCGACTCGACGTGGCGCTCTCCGACGACGAGATCGCCGCGCGGGCGAAGGACTACCGACCCCCGGAGCGCCCGGCGCCGGCCGCCGCGCTGGCCAAGTACGCCAAGCTGGTCTCGAGCGCCTCGCTCGGGGCGGTCACCAGCTAGCCACGACGCGCGGGCGCATGGCCCGAATCACCCGAAAATGGTGCGGGTCCGTCAGCTGACCAAAGCGGCCGAAGTGATGAAACGCTCATTGCATTTCGCCTCCCCGGGCGCGGGGGCCCGAAGAGTCCGGGTAGACGACCGCTACGATGTGAGCCCGAAAGTGGGGTGATCACCGCTGGCCCGAGTTTCCTATTTACGCCCTGAGCGCAGCACGGCGAGGCCTAGTCGCCGTCCGGGCCGCACGGCCCCGCTGCCCTCGCGGCCGTCCCGCCGGCGGTGGCCGTACTTCACCGGGGCGTTCGTGCTGATCGTGATTGCCGTCATGGCCGCCGCGGCGGTGGCGCTCAAGCAGTCCAAGCCGAGCCTGGCCAACGACCCGGCCGCGCTGGCCAAGATCACCCTTCCGCTGGGCGGGGCCAAGATCGAGAGCGTGAGCGCGGTGACCGGTCCGGCCAACGACCAGGTGCCGGTCTACCTGTCGGGCCACCAGATCTGGCCGAGCAAGAAGATCCATGCCGGCGAGACGCTGACGGTGGACGTCGTCCTCAAGCGCCCGGGCTGGAACGCGTGGCTGACCGGCAAGTCCCAACGCCTGGAGCTCAAGGTGACCGCCCCGACGGCGCACCTGCGAAGCCACTTCCTGACCGTAGCGGCCAACCAGCCGCTGCGGCTGCAGTTTGTCCAGCCGGTGGCGACGTTCTCCTCCGGCGCCTCGCCGACCGCCCTGCACCGGCAGACCTTCGGCGAGCCCCAGTCGCAGGTCACGCTGGCGCGCACCGCGGCCGCCGGGACGGTCTGGGTGGCGGCCGCGCCGCGCTCCTGGGAGACCTCGCAAGCCGCGCTCGTCAGCTTCTTCCCGGCCGGCGCGGCGACGAGCGCCGTGGCCAGCCCGGCGCCAGGCTCCAACATCCGCTCGGACACCCCGATCAGCGTGACGTTCTCCAAGCCCTACAAGGAGGCGCTCGGCAACGCGATGCCGCCGGTCACCCCGATCACCCAGGGGACCTGGCACGCGGTCAACGACCACACGATCGTGTTCCGGCCCGAGGGCTACGGCTACGGCCTCGGCGCCAACGTGATGATCGGCCTGCCCAAGGGGGTCAACCTGGTCGGCAGCCATCCGGTGGGCGACCCCAGCTGGGGGACCTGGAAGGTGCCGGCAGGCTCGACTGCCCGCCTGCAGCAGCTGCTCGCCGTGCTCGGGTACCTGCCCCTGCGTTTCACCTACGCCGGCTCGCCCCCCGAGCACTCGATCGCCGGCCAGGAGGCCGCGGCGGTCCAGGCGCCGGCCGGCAGCTACAGCTGGCGCTACCCGAACATCCCGAGCGCGCTCCGACACATGTGGGCGCCGGGCACGTTCGGCGAGATGACCAAGGGCGCGATCATGGCCTTCCAGAACGCCAACGGCCTCACCGCGGACGGGGACCCGGGGCCCGAGCTCTGGAAGGCGCTGATCACCGCCGCGGTCGCGAACCACAACAACACCTTCGGCTACACGTTCGTGCAGGTCAGTGAGGGCAGCCCCGAGAGCCAGTCCACGTGGCACAACGGCAAGACCGTCGTGTCCGGGCCGGTCAACACGGGTATCCCGCAGGCGCCGACCGCGCAGGGCGTGTTCGCCGTGTTCGAGCACGCGCCGTCGGTGACGATGAGCGGCACCAACCCGGACGGAAGCCACTACAGCGACCCGGGCGTCCCGTGGGTCAGCTACTTCAACGGCGGAGATGCCCTGCACGGCTTCCTGCGCGGCTCCTACGGCTCCGCTCAGAGCCTGGGCTGCGTCGAGATGCCGTACTCCGAGGCACACGACGTCTACCAGTACACGCCGATCGGCACGCTCGTAGACGTCCAGTAAGCCCTGGCCAGGAGGGCTTGACCGCGGGGGCGGCGAATACGGTGGCCTCGATGATTCCTGCCCCGGCGCAAACGTCTCCCTGGGACGCCGCACTGGCGGACTTCGAGGACGAGCTACGCCGCCGCGCCGTGGCCGAGAAGACCCGCGCGGCATACACCGGCGACGCGAGGCACTTCGCCGCCTGGGCTGTCGACCACGGAGCCGACCCGGGCCAGGTGGACGTCCGGATGCTTCGCCGCTACGCCGCCGGCCTGGCCGAGCGCGGGATCGCGCCGGCCACCATTGCTCGCCGGCTGGCCGCCCTGCGTGGGCTGTTCCGGACTCAGATCGAAGCCGGCGCGCGCGATGAGAACCCGGCCGAGCTGCTGAGCTCGCCCAAGCGTCCCCAGCGCCTGCCTCACGTGCTCAAGTCCGGCGAGGTCGCGGCGCTACTCGACTCGATCCCCGGCGCCACGCCCCTCGAACTGCGCGACCGGGCGCTGTTTGAGCTGGCGTACGCCTGCGGCCTGCGCGCCGAGGAGCTCGTCTCGCTCGACCTCGACGCACTCGATTTCGACGCCGAGGCGGTCCGGGTGGAGGGCAAGGGCGGCAAGACCCGGCTGGTCCCGCTCGGCGAGCACGCCCGCGAAGCGCTTGAGCGCTATCTGGCCAGGGCCCGCCCGCTGCTCGAGACCGCCGATGGCGATCCCGCACTATTTCTCTCGAAGTCTGGCCGTCGTCTGTCGACATCAGACGTCCGACGGCGACTCGCCGGTTGGGCCAGGCGCGCCATGGCCACCTCGCCGGCGCTGGCCCGGGCTCATCCGCATGCGCTTCGGCACTCCTTCGCCACACATCTGCTGGACGGCGGCGCCGACCTCAGAGCCATCCAGGAGCTACTCGGTCATGCAACCATTTCAACAACTCAGGTCTACACTCGCGTTGAGTCGGCCCGCCTTAGGTCCGCCTATTCACGAGCTCATCCCCGCGCTTAGAAGGGCCGGGAACGACTGGGGGAACTTGGACACCAACGTCAAAGCGATTGAGCTACAGGATCTTTGGAGGCGGTTCAAAGCGACCGGCGACGAGCGCGCGCGCGAGCGGCTGGTCGTCGCCTACTCGCCGCTGGTCAAGTACGTCGCCGGGCGGATGAGCTCCGGGCTACCCGCCCACGTCGAGGAGTCCGACCTGATCTCCTACGGTCTGGGCGGCTTGATCTCCGCCATCCAGCGCTTCGACCTGAGCCGCGAGATCAAGTTCGAGACCTACGCGATCACCCGGATCCGCGGCGCGATCATCGACGAGCTGCGCACGCTGGACTGGGTTCCCCGTTCAGTGCGGGCCCGGGCCCGGGAGATCGAGCGGGCCAACATGAAGCTCGAGGCCCGCTTCCAGCGCGCCCCGACCGACGAGGAGATGGCCACCGAGCTCGACGTCAGCGTGGAGGGCTTCCAGGACGCCCTGCTGCAGATCTCCAACTCGACGATCGTCGCGCTCGACGAGCTGTGGAGCGTCTCGGATTCGACGGGCGACGCGATCTCGCTGCTCGACACGCTGCCCGACCGCGGAGCGCCCGATCCCGAGCAGCTCATGGACCAGTCCGAGCTGCGCGACCGGATCGCCGACGCGATCGCCGCTCTCCCCGAGCGCGAGAAGCTGGTCGTGGCGCTCTACTACTACGAGAACCTGACCCTGCGCGAGATCGGCGAGGTGCTCGGCGTGACCGAGTCCCGCGTCTCCCAGCTGCACACCAAGGCCGTGCTCCGCCTGCGGGGCAAGCTGGCCGGCGAACTGGACTAGGGGCCGCTTCGCGGCGTCCCTGGGGCCGGTTCCGCCGGGCATCCATGCCCGGCGGGCGGGGGAATTCGGCGCCGGTCGATTTTGGCGTTCGTGACGTGGTCGCGCCGAATTCCCTAAGGGAATCCGCCCCGATCTCAACACGAGCGACCAACCGCGTCGCGGCGGATTCCCCGGTATCGTCGGCTTCAAAGGTCACTCGAGGAGAGGAGCAAGGCATGCACAAGCCCGCGGATCGCATCCGCAACGTGGCGCTCGTCGGCCACCGGGGTAGTGGGAAGACCTCGCTGCACGAAGCGCTGCTGTTCCAGGCGGGGACGGTCAACCGCATCGGGAGCGTGGTGGACGGGACCACGGTGTCCGACAGCGATCCCGACGAGAAAGCGCGGCAGATGTCGATCACGGCCGCCATGTCGAGCTTCGAGTGGCAGGACCGCAAGGTCAACCTGATCGACACGCCGGGGGACCCGAGCTTCATCGCGGACGCGCTCGGGGCGCTGCGGGTGTGCGAGTCCGCCGTGTTCGTGATCAACGGCGTGATGGGGGTCGAGGTGCACGCCAACCGGCTGTGGCAGCGCGCGGCCGAGCTCGATCTCGCCCGCCTGATCTTCGTCAACATGCTCGACCGCGAGCGCGCCGACTTCTTCCGCACCCTCGAGTCGCTCAAGTCCGCCTTCGGCCCGCACGTGGTGGCAACCGAGATTCCGATCGGCGCCGAGCACGAGATCCGCGGCGTGATCGACCTGGTCGACATGAAGGCCTACGAGTACGACGGCGCCGGCCGCGAGAACTGCAAGGAGATCCCGATCCCGGACGAGCTGGCCGGTCAGGCGCAGGAGTACCGCGAGAAGCTGATGGACGAGGTGGCCGAGAACTCCGACGCGCTGATGGAGCGCTACCTGGAGGGCGAGGAGATCTCACACGAGGAGATCGTCACCGCGCTCAAGGACGGCACCAACCACGGCGACATCTTCCCGGTCACCTGCGGCGTGGCCACCCAGAACCTGGCCACCAACCGGCTGCTCGACGCGATCGTCGAGGACCTGCCCTCACCGGTCAAGCACGGCGGCCTCGACGCTGGCGAGGTCACGCTCGAGCCCGTCGAGGACAAGGAGATGTTCGCCTACGTGTTCAAGACCCGGGCCGACCCGTTCGCCGGCCGGATCAACCTGTTCCGCGTCTACCAGGGCACGGTCAAGCAGGACTCCCAGGTGCTCAACACGCGCAGTCACACCAAGGAGCGGATCGGCACGCTGCTCACCTTCGAAGGCTCGAGCACCGGGCACCCGACCGAGTTCGGGCCCGGCGACATCGGCGCGGTGGCCAAGCTCAAGGAGACCAAGGCCGGCGACTGGCTGGCCGCCCGCGACGAGCCGATCGAGATGCCGAGCATCAAGCTGCCGGCGCCGGTGATGGCCTTCGCCGTCGAGCCGAAGAGCAAGGGCGACGAGGAGAAGGTGTTCACCGCGCTGCGCCGCCTCCAGGAGGAGGACCCGACGATCGACCTGCACCGCGACGAGCAGACCGGCGAGCAGATCGTGGCCGGGCTCTCGCAGGTCCACGTCGAGGTGATCGTCGAGCGGCTGAAGTCACGCTTCGGCGCCGAGGTCAACCTCAACCCGCCCCACGTGCCGTACCAGGAGACGATCCGCAAGCACGCCAAGGCCCACGGCCGCCACAAGAAGCAGACCGGTGGCCGGGGTCAGTTCGGCGATTGCCACATCGAGATCGAGCCGGCCGAGCCGGGCACCGGATTCGAATTCATCAACGCGATCAAGGGCGGTGTGATCCCGACGGGCTTCATCCCGGCGGTCGAGAAGGGCGTCCAGGACGCGATGCAGTCGGGTGTGGTCGCCGGCTATCCGGTCAAAGACCTGCGTGTGCGCCTGTATGACGGCTCCTACCACACCGTGGACTCCTCCGAGATGGCGTTCAGGCTGGCCGGCTCACTGGCCATGAAACAGGCCATGGAGCAGGCCGGGCCGGTGCTGCTCGAGCCGATCATGCTGGTCACCGTGTCCGCCCCCGAGGACGCGGTCGGGGACGTGATCGGCGACCTGAACTCGCGGCGGGGACGCCCGCTCGGCATGGAGCCGGTGGGCGCGGGGATGACCGAGGTCAAGTGCGAGGTGCCGATGGCCGAGATGCTCTCCTACGCCCCCGATCTGCGCTCGATCACCGGCGGGCAGGGGGAGTTCACGATGGAGTTCCTGCGCTACGAAGAGGTCCCCGGTCATCTCGCCGGCAAGGTGGTGGAGGAGGCCAGGGCCGACAAGGAGGCGGTCAAGGCGTGACCCCTCCGGTAGAGTCGGAGCGCGTGGCGACCAGAGACATCCGGCCCTCGACGGCCTACACGATCTGCGACGTGTGCGGCCGCACGCTGCTGCGCGGCGAGCGCTCCGAGGTCTATATCGACGGCGGGGCGCGCCGCGAGGTGTGCGAACTGTGCAAGTCGCGGGCGCTGCACGAGGGCTGGATCCGGGAGGGGACAGTGCCGACCTACGACGCCGGCGAGACCACCGCGAACCGCCGCGGCTCGTTCCTGAGCCGCCTGCGCCGGCGACGCGAGAGACCGCCCGCGGCGGCCGACGGCACCGATGGCCAGGCCGCCGAGCCGCCGCCTCCTGCGCCCGAGCCCGATGCGCCCGCTTCGCGGCCGCGGGCCCCGCGCAAGCGCACGCGCGAGCCGGGCCGCGAGCCCCGGCATGTCCGCGCGGTCCCGATGGGCGCCGGCCAGAAGATCGCCTCGGCCATCGAGGTGTTCAACAACTCCGAGCACCGGCGCACGGTGGCGGGCGTGGCCCGTTCGCTCGGGCCGCCCGAGGTCTCGATACACCCGAATGAGGAGCATCCCAGCCTGGTTGACATCGTGGCCGCCTGGGAGCTCTGCTGGTATCGCTACGAGGTCGATCTTTCCGACGAGGTGCCGGTGGTCCGAGTGGCGGCGCAGGGCTACGAGCTCGACGAGCTCCGCCCGCGGGAGCGGGAGGCGAACGCCTCCTACGACGAGCACGGTGCCCTCGGCGTCCCCTGAGGCGCCGCTTTGAGCCCTGGACAAAGGTTCGATGGTGGACCTCGGCAACCGCGTCTAGCATCAATCGCGTGATCTACTGCGTCGTACCAGAGGAGCTCGCCGACGAGCTGCTCCCGAAGCTCGAGAGCTACTACGCCGAGGACCCTAACGTCGAGGTGATCGTCGACCGCCGCAAGACCTCGCGGCGTGGTCGCAGCTCGTCGGGCGGAGGGAATCGCGCCGTACGCGACCGCCGTCGTCCTCGCGTGACCGGCGAGCTTCCTCACCTGGCCACGGATTGAGGCACGCTTTCGGCCGGCGGAGCCGGCGTCCTTCGTGAAGGTCATCCTGCACGTCGACGGTGGTGCGCGCGGCAACCCGGGGCCGGCGGCGATCGGGGTCGTGATCTCGAGTCCCGAGGGCGAGGTGCTCGAGGAGCTGGGGGAAACGATCGGCGTGGCCACCAACAACGTGGCCGAGTACAGGGCCCTGCTCAAGGGCGCCGAGCGGGCTCGCGCGCTCGGCGCCACCGAGGTCGAGATCGTGAACGACTCGGAGCTCGTGGCCAAGCAGCTGACCGGCGCCTACAAGGTGAAGCACCCGGCGATGAAGCCGCTCTACGCCGAGGCGATCGCGGCCCTGCGCGGGTTCGACGGCTGGCGCATCCGCAGCGTGCCCCGGGCCCAGAACGCCCGGGCCGACGAGCTGGTCAACCGGGCGCTGGACGCGTGATCGAGGTCGCCCGGCCCAGGGCGCCGAGGTCATGATCGTCCGCCACTACCCCGATCTCGGGCCTCCAGGGCATCGGGGCGATTGTCCGGTTCTAGCTTCCTGGCGTCCTGCTCACCCGGTCGGGCCCGCGCGCCCGCTACCCTCTCGACCGTGAACGATCCCCTGACCGAGCTGAGCGCCCGGCTCGAGGAGGTGGCGCAGCAGCTTCGTGCCCCCGGCCTCGAGGTCGAAGAGGCGCTGGCTCTCATCGAGGAATGCGCGCGGCTGGCCAACGAGGCCAGCTCTCAAGTCGACCAGCGGACGCGGGCGGCGCTCGAGCCGCTGCCGGACCTGCCCGGTCAGCTCCCGCTCCCGACCGCGTAGTGCCCCCGGCGGCGGGCGAGCAGCATCGGGCCCCGGTCACGGCGAGCCCGGCGCCGGCCTACCCCGAGCACCTGCGCCTCGCGGTCGAGGGCTACCTCGAGGCGCTGCGCTTCGGCGTCGATCACGAGGCGGCCGGGCTCGAGGAGGCGATGCGTTACTCGCTGCTCGCCGGGGGTAAGCGGATCAGGCCGGTGCTCGCCCTGGCCACCGCCTCGGCGATCGGCCGCGACCCGGACTGGGTGTTGCCGCTGGGGGCGGCGATCGAGCTGATCCACACATACTCGCTGATCCACGACGACCTGCCCGCGATGGACAACGACGACCTGCGCCGCGGGAGGCCCACCTGCCATCGCGCGTTCGGAGAGGACGTGGCGATCCTGGCCGGCGACGGGCTTTACGCCGAGGCATTCGTGCTGCTGCTCTCCCGTCAGGAGGCGGCCCCGGAGCGGCTGCTGGTCGCCGCGGAGGCGCTGGCCCGCGCCACCGGCGCTCAGGGCATGGTGGCCGGCCAGTACATCGACGTCGCCGCCACCGCGCAGGCCGGCCCCGACGGCCTGCGCCGGCTGCACGCGCTCAAGACCGGCCGGCTGATCGCGGCCAGCGTGGAGTGCGTGCTGCTCTTGGCGGGAGACGTCGAGCCTGAGAGAATTGTCAGCTTCACCAGTTTCGCCCGGGAGCTGGGGGTACTTTTCCAGATCGTGGACGATATCCTCGACGTCACCGGCTCTCCGGAGACGCTCGGCAAACAGCAGGGATCAGACGAGCGACTCGGAAAACGCACGTACGTGACAGAGTTCGGCCTGGACGGCGCCCGTGATCTGGCGGCACAGTCGCACGCACGGGCCAGAGCCGCACTCGCTGAGGCCGCACCGGCCACTGCTGCCGAGCTCGCGCAGATCACCGACTTCATCGCCACCCGATCCTTCTGATGACGCTTCTCGAGCGAATCGACCACCCCCAGGACCTGCATGGGCTCAGCGACGAGGAGCTCCAGCTCCTGGCCCAGGAGGTGCGCGAGCACATCATCGACACGGTGGGGGAGATCGGCGGCCATTTCGGGGCCAACCTGGGGACGTGTGAGATCGCCGTGGCGCTCCACTCGATGCTCGACTCGCCGCGCGACAAGATCCTGTGGGACGTCGGCCATCAGGCCTACCCGCACAAGGTCCTCACGGGCCGGCGCGACCAGCTGCACACGATCCGGAAGTACCGCGGACTTGCGCCGTTCTGCTCGATCGCCGAGTCCGAGCACGACATCATGGGCGCCGGACACGCCTCGACCGCGATCGGCTACGCGGTCGGGCTCAAGGAGGCCATGCGGCGCGGCCAGGGCGAGGACGGGCACGTGGTCGCCGTGGTGGGGGATGGCGCGATGACCGGCGGGGTCGCTTTCGAGGCGGTCCACCAGGCCGGCGGTGAGGGGACCCCGATCGTCGTCGTTCTCAACGACAACGGGATGTCGATCGCGCCGAACGTCGGCGCTCTTTCGCGCCACTTCAACCGCATCCGCTTGAACCCGAAGCTGTGGCGGGCCCGCGAGGAGTTCGAAGAGGGGTTGACCAAGCTCCCGGTCGGCATCGGCGCGACGTTCGAGCGGGTCGGGCCCCACGTCAAGGAGTCGCTCAAGGCGTTCTGGGCGCCGGGCCTGTGGTGGGAGGAGCTTGATTTCGCCTACATCGGGGTGATCGACGGCCACAACGTGCGGGCCATCCGCCGCGCGCTGCGCGAGGCACTCGCCGCCGAGCGCCCCGTGGTCGTCCATTGCGCCACGGTCAAGGGCAAGGGCTTCGCCCCGGCCGAGGAGGGCGGCCTGGAGGGCATGGAGAAGTGGCATGCCGCCAAGCCCAAGTCGATCGCCAACGGCTTGCCGGCGGTGGCGGCGCGCAAGCCGCCGGGCACCAAGCCGTCGCCGCCCCAGTACACCGAGGTGTTCGGCAACGCCCTGGTCGAGGAGTGCCGGCGCGATGACCGGGTGATCGGAATCACGGCGGCGATGAACTCGGGGACCGGCCTGAACCTCCTCCAGCGGGAGCTCCCGGACCGCTACTTCGACGTCGGCATCGCCGAGCAGCAGGCCATTCTGTTCGCCGCCGGCCTGGCCCTTCAGGGGTGCAAGCCGGTGGCCGCGATCTACTCGACGTTCCTCCAGCGCGCCTACGACCAGATCGTCCACGATGTCTGCCTGCAGAAGCTGAACGTGGTGTTCGCCATGGATCGGGCCGGGCTGGTCGGGGACGACGGACCGACACATCACGGCGCGTTCGACATCGCCTACCTGCGCTGCCTGCCGGGCATCGTGCTGATGGCCCCGCGCGACGAGGCGATGCTGGTGCACATGCTGCGCACGGCGCTCCTCTACGACGACGGCCCCGTCGCACTGCGCTATCCGCGCGGCGAGGCCGAGGGGGTGCCGCTGCCGGCTCGGCCCGAGCCGATCGAGATCGGGACCGGCGAGATCCTCCGCGAGGGCTCGCGGGTGGCCCTGCTCGGCTACGGGACCGGCGTGGGCAAGGCGCTCGAGGCGGCCGACATCCTGGCCGAGCACGGCCTGTCGGTCACCGTCGCCGACGCCCGCTTCGCCAAGCCGATCGACGTCGGCCTGGCCGCCCAGCTGGCCGCCGAGCACGAGCTGCTCGTGACGGTCGAGGAGGGAGTACTGGCCGGCGGGTTCGGCTCTGCAGTGTGGGAGCGGCTCTCGGACGTTGGACTGGGGTCCCCTCGCATCCTCCGCGTCGGCCTTCCCGACCATTACGTGACGCACGGTGCGCCCAAGCTCCTGCACGAGGAGGTCGGCTTCACCGGCGAGCGGATCGCGGAGCGGATCGAATCGGCCGTCGCGGAGTACAGCGGCGTTCCCCTCGGGTAGCCCAGGTCCCTGGCGGGCCAAGCGTCCAGAAACGGTTGATCTGAGGCTCCCGGCCTAGGGTCTGGGCCCTAGGTAGCCGACATATGGTTGATGGCAACGCAGGAGCTTGATAGCGACGTCGAGCGCCCCGCGGCGGCGCCGGACCTGTACATCTCCCGTCAGCCCGTCGTCGACGGCGAAATGCGCGTCTGCGGGTACCGGGTGGCGTACTCGGCCGCGGATGGATCCGAGCCGGGCGATGTCTCGTCCGCCCGACTCCTCGGCGACGTGCTGAGCGGCGTCGGGCTCGACGAGCTGGTGGGCGAAGCGCTGGCCCACCTGCCCCTATCTCGCGAGGTCCTGCTGGCGCTCGGCGTCCCCCCGGTCCGCCCCGACCGCGTGATGCTCCGGATCGCCTACGACGTGGCGCTCGACCCCGAGGTGGCGCCGACGATCGAGGCGCTGACCGTGCGCGGCTATGCGCTCTCGCTCTACGACCTGCCGGGCGCCGAGTTCGACGCCTCGCTGCTCGAGCGGTTCGGGACGGTCGAGATCGACTTCACGGAGGCCTCGCCTCACGATGCGGCCCTGGCCGCGCCACGGATCCAGGCCGGCCGGGCCACCGCACTGGCCGCCGGCCTGGGCGATTACAACGACTTCGAGAAGGCCAAGATGTTCGGCTTCCAGCTGTTCGCCGGCCCGTTCTATGCCAGCCGCCACAAGGCGGCGGTCCGCAAGGTGCCGGTCGGCGAGATGGGCACGCTGGTCTCGCTGGCCGCGATGCAGAGCGGATCGGCCACGATCGAGGAGCTCGAGGAGGTGATCGACCGCGACGTCGGTCTGAGCGTCAAGCTGCTGCGCTACATCAACTCCGCCTACATCGGCATGCGGGGCAGTATCACGTCGATCCGGCAGGCGGTGATGATGCTCGGATCGCGCGGAGTGTCGCGCTGGGCCCTGCTGGTCGCCCTGACCGGAGGCCCGAGCGCCCCCCGGGAGCTCTCGGTGGTGGGGCTGACCCGCGCGCGCATGTGCGAGCTGCTCGGCTCCGATCGCAACGACGTGGCGCGAGACGAGCTGTTCACGGTCGGCCTGCTGTCGGTGGCCGACGCGCTGCTCGAAGTCCCGTTGCAGACGATCGTCGACGAGCTGCCGCTGGCCGACGAGGTGGGCGCGGCGCTGCTCCGGCGCGACGGACCCGCCGGCGCGATCCTCGACGCAGTGGTCAGCTACGAGCAGGGCGACTTCGACGCCGCCAGCCTCCAGTCGCACGCCCCGACCATCGCCACCTCGTATCGCGATGCGCTCAGCTGGGCCGTGCAGACGGTCAGTTCGGTGAACTGAGCTCGCAGCGACCCCTGAGCGGCCGGTCGGGCCGATCCCGTACCGTTCCGCGCTGAGATGACGCGGGTCCGGATCGACACGCTGCTGTCCGCGCGCGGGCTGTTCCCGTCGCGCTCGGCGGCCGCCGCCTCGGTGCTGGCCGGCGACGTGCTGCTGCTCCCCGGGCGCCGGCGGGCCGAGAAGCCCGGTCAGCTCGTGCCCGACGACGTCCAGCTCGAGGTGGTCGCGCCCCCGCCGTTCGTCTCGCGCGGCGGGATCAAGCTGCGCAACGCCCTGGACGCGTTCGGCGTCTCGGTGGACGGGCGCCGCGCGCTCGATGTGGGCGCCTCGACCGGCGGGTTCACCGATTGCCTGTTGCAGGCCGGCGCCATGCACGTGGTCGCCCTCGACGTGGCCTACGGCGAGCTCGACTGGAAGCTGCGCTCGGACGCGCGGGTGACCGTGATCGAGCGCTCCAACGCGCGGGCGCTCGGACCGGACCGGCTGCCGTACGCGCCCGATCTGATCGTGATGGACGTGTCGTTCATCTCGCTGACCAAGGTGCTGCCGGCCGTCCTCGCCTGCGCGGCCGAGCGGTTCGACTGCCTGGCCCTGATCAAGCCCCAGTTCGAGGTGGGGCGCTCGGCGGTCGGGAAGGGCGGCGTGGTCCGGGACGCCGCGGCCCGGCGCGGCGCGCTGGTCGCCGTGGGCTCGGAGGCGCTGCGGCTCGGGGCATCCGTGCTCGGTTTTGCCAGCTCCGGGCTGCCCGGGCCGAAGGGCAATCTCGAGACGTTCGTGTGGCTGGCCGAGGCCGGGCGCGGCGAGGTCGACGTCGAACGGGCGGCGCTCGAGGTCGAGCCATGAATCCGGTCCGTACGGCCACCGTGCTGACCCACCGCCGGCCGTCGGAGACCCGGCCGGCGCTCGACGCGCTGATCGAGATCGCGCGTGAGGCCGGCGCCGTCCTGTACGTCGATCCGGAGGAGTCGCGCAAGCACCGCCTCGAGCACGGCCCCGGCCTCGAGGTCGACGTGGAGGGCCCCCTCGAGGTCGACCTGTGCTTCGCGTTCGGTGGGGACGGCACGATCCTCACCGCCCTGCGCCGCTATGCCGGGACCGGTGTGCCGGTGTTCGCGGTCAACTTCGGGGAGATCGGCTTCCTGGCCACGGTCGACCGGGAGGAGGCCCGCAGCGGCATCGAGCAGGCCTTCGCGGGCGCCTTCGAGGTGCTCTCACTGCCCGGCATCGCGCTGTCGGGGGCGTCCGGCGACTGGCTGGCCATCAACGACGTCTCCATGCACCGCCAGCCCGGCAACCGGGTGGCCGATCTCGCCTACGCGGTCGGCGAGGACGAGATCGGCCGCGTCCGCTGCGACGGGCTGGCCGTCGCCACCCCGGCCGGCTCGACGGGCTACAACCTGGCCAACGGCGGCCCGGTGATGGCCTGGGGAGTGGCCGGCTTCGTGGTGTCGTTCATCGCGCCCCACTCACTGACCGCGCGGGCGCTGGTGGTCGCCCCGACCGACGCGCTGACCGTGCACAACCGCTCGCGCGAAGAATCGGTCGACGTCACCGTGGACGGCCGCCCGGTCTGCACGCTCCCCCCCGGCGAGGAGATCGAGGCGCGCTTCGTGGACGGGCAGGGGAACCTCGCCCAGGTGGCCGGCGCGAGCTTCTACCACCGCCTGCGCGAGAAGTTCGGCCGGCTGTCGTCGATCCGCTAAGGGCCCTGAGCCGCGGCGCCCGCTTGGGAAGAAACTGCGTCCATGCTGAAGTCTCTTCCCAAGCAGGGGTGCGTCAGGGCACCATGAACGACAGCGCTCCCGACTGGAGCAGGACGAGCCCGGACATCAGCAGCACGAACACGATGCTGTAGCCGATCACCTGGCGGAAGAGGTCGCCCTCCTTGCCGGCGAGGCCCACCGCGGCGGCGCCGATGGCCAGGTTCTGGGGCGAGACCATCTTGGCCAACACTCCGCCCGAGCTGTTGGCCGCGGCCATCAACGTCGGGTTCAGGCTCGCCTTGTGGGCGGCGGCCACCTGCAGCGCGCCGAACAGCGAGTTGGTCGAGGTGTCCGACCCGGTGACCGCGGTGCCGAACCAGCCGATCAGCGGCGAGAGGAAGGCGAAGAAGCCGCCCGCGCCGGCCGCCCACGTGCCGAGCGTGATCGTCTGGCCCGACATGTTCATCACGTAGGCGAGCCCGAGCACCGCCATGACGGTCACGATCGCCCAGCGCAGCTGGACCAGCGTGCGGCCGTAGATCCGTACCGCGTAGTTCGGACGCACCCGGAGCACGATCGCGGTGAGGATGCCCGACACGAACAGCCAGGTGCCGGCCGCGGTCAGATAGTTGAGCTTGAACGTTTCGCTGGACGGGGCCTTGCCCTTCGCGTTCAGGACGTGGAGCCCGGGCCAGGTGAACTTGCTCGTGACGGTGTCCAGTTCCTTGGTGATCCCGCTGATGCTGGTGACGCCGAGCACCACGATGATGATCAGATAGGGGGCGAAGGCCAGGAACATCTCGCGCCGGCTGGGGGGTGGGCCTTGCTCGGCCATGGTGCGGCGCTCGAGCGCGACGTCCGTCGCGGCGCCGCCGGCGATGGCGGGACGCGGACCGATCGGTGGCGCGCCCGCGCCGGCGGCCGGGGTGTGTGGCGTCCAGATCTGGACGAGGGCCACAACCGCGGCGGCCGACCCGAGCGCCGCCACGATGTCGGTCAGCTGCGTCGAAATGTAATTGGAGGTGGCGAACTGCAGGGCGGCGAACACGACGCCGGCGGTCAGCGCGGCCGGCCACGCCGCCCGCACGCCGCGCCGGCCGTCGGCCATGAACACGAGCGCGAAGGGGACGAGCAGGGCCAGGAACGGCGTCTGGCGGCCCACCATCGCGCCCAGGTCGTGGGCGGGCAGGCCGGTGACCTGAGCCAGCGTGGTGATCGGGATCGCGATGGCGCCGAACGCGACCGGCGCGGTGTCGGCGACCAGGGCGAGCGCGGCGGCCCGCAGCGGCGAGAACCCGACGCCGACCAGCATCACGCCGCAGATCGCCACCGGGGTGCCGAACCCGGCGAGCGCCTCGAGCAGGGCGCCGAAGCAGAACGCGATCACCACGACCTGCACGCGCGGGTCGTCCGAGACGCTGTTGAACGCTCTTCGCATCACCGCGAAGTAGCCCGTGGCCTCGGTCATGTTGAAGATCCACAGGGCGTTGATGACGATCCACATGATCGGCCAGAAGCCGAACACCGCCCCCTCGAGCGCCGCGTCGGCGGTCTGCCCGACCGGCATCGAGTACACGATGATCGCGATGAGGATCGACACCCCCAGGGCGATCAGCGAGGCCCACTGGGCCTTCATCCTGAACCCACCGAGGAGAATGAACAGCACAACCAGTGGCATGACGGCGAAGATCGCCGTGAGTCCCAGCGAATGGGACACCGGATCGAGTACCTGCCTGTACACGGGTGACCTCCCTCTGACTCCCGGGCGCGCCGGGAGGGTCGTGTTCGGCCGTTAGTTACCCGTGCGGGCGGACGCTCATGCAATCGGTTGCAGGCCGGACGCCAAGACCTCCGCGGTGTGCAGGGCGCGCCGGCCGGTGCCGGCGGCGATCTGGGTGCGGCACGAGAAGCCGTCCGCGACGAGCAGGGTGTCGGCAGGCGCCGACCTCACTTGCGGCAGCAGGAAATGCTCGCCGATCGCCATCGAGACCTCGTACTGCTCGCCGGCGTGATAGCCGAACGACCCGGCCATGCCGCAGCAGCCCGCCTTCGTCATCTCCGCATCGACGCCGGCGCGCCTGAGCAGGTCCGGGCCCGCCCCGATCACCGCCTTCTGGTGGCAGTGTCCGTGGATCAGCGCCCGGCGCTGCAGCCGTGGGGGCTCCCAATCCGGCGCGTGACGCTCGAGGAACTCATCGAGCGTGAACGTCTGCGCGACGAGCCGCCGGGCGTGCTCGTCATGGGGGAGGAGCTTGCGCAGCTCGTCGCGGAACACCGACGCGCAGCTTGGCTCGAGCACGACCATCGGCCAGCCGAGCTCGATGTACGGTGACATCCCGTCGAGCACCTTGCGCATAGCGCGCTTGGCGGTGCCGAGCATGCCGAAGTCGTAGAGGGGCCGCCCGCAGCACAGCCCGGGTGGCGAGAGCCGGGGGGCGAACCCCGCCGCGGCGAGCACTTCGAGCGCTGCCCGGCCGATGCCCGGCTCGAACAGGTTGGTGAAGGTGTCCCCCCACAGGATGACCGGTGGCCGCTCGGGGTCCAGGTGCCACGGCTGGCGGCGCCGGTGCCAGGCGCGCAGGGTCTCGTTGGCGAAGCGCGGCAGATCGCGCTCTTCGGCGAGGCCCAGCCGGCGCTTGGCCGGCCGGGCGATCGCGCTGGTCTGGGAGAGCGCGTTGGCGATACGTGGGGTGCGCGCCGCGACCGGTCCCCACCACGGCAGCAGTCCGAGCACGTACTGATTCAGCGGTCGTCGGCGCCGCGAGTAGTAGTGCGAGAGGAACTCTGCCTTGTAGGTCGGGATGTCGACCTGAACCGGGCAGTCGCCCGTGCAGCCCTTGCAGGCCAGGCACAGGTCGAGCGACTCCTTGACCGCGTCGTCGCGCCAGCCGTCGGAGATCGGGTCGCCCTTGAGCATCTCGAACAGCAGCCGCGCGCGGCCGCGCGTCGAGTGGCGCTCCTCGCGGGTGACGTGGAAGCTCGGGCACATGGTCAGGCTGCCCAGGTTTCGGCACTTGGCCATGCCGAAGCAGCGCTCGACCGCGGTGGCGAACGAGCCCTCGTCGTCGGGGAAGGCGAAGTGGGTGGTGAGCTCGGGGGGGCGATAGTCCGGGCCGAGGCGCAGGCCCTCGTCGAGCTTGACGTCGCCGATGAGCCGGTTGGGGTTCATCTTGACGTCGGGGTCCCAGATCCGCTTGAACTCGTTGAAGGCGGCCATCAGCTCGGGGCCGAACATCTTCGGCAGGAGCTCGGCGCGGCCGTGGCCCTCGCCGTACTCGCCGGCCAGCGATCCGCCGTAGGACACCACCAGGTCGGCGCACTTCTCCATGAACGAGCGGAACGTCTTGACCCCGGCGGCGCTCTTGAGGTCGAAATCCATCCGCGTGTGGACGCAGCCCTGGCCGAAGTGGCCGTAGTAGACGCAGCGGTAGCCGTGGTCGTCGAGGACCTTCTGGAAGTCGCGCAGGTAGGCCCCGAGCTTGTCCGGGTGCACGGCCGCGTCCTCCCAGTTGCCCTCGGCGTCCATGTAGCCGGGGGCGCGGCTGTCGCCGACGGCCGACTCGCGCACCTTCCAGGCCGCGGCCTGCTCGGCCTTGTCGATGATCAGCCTGGCCTCGAGCTGCGGGCCGTCCTTGACGGCTTCCAGCGCGCTTTCGGCCAGCGCCGTGGCTTCGTCGGCATCGTCATGGCCGAACTCGGCGTACAGCCAGGCGCGGCCGTCGGGCAGGACCGCCCGCTCGGCGGCCAGCCGGTGCTTGGCGATCATGTTCTTGATCAACTGGTCGTCGTATCCCTCGAGGCCGATCGGGTTGGTCTGAACCAGGGCCGGCACGTGGTCTGCCGCCTGGAACACGTCGGGATAGCTGAGCAGGAGCAGGCGCCGGTGCTGGGGGCTTGGGACCAGCCGGACGGTGGCCTCGAGGACGTTCACGCACGTGCCCTCGGACCCCACCAGCGCGCGCGCCACCTGGAAGCCGTTCTCGGGGAGCAGCTGGTCGAGGTTGTAGCCGGAGACGCGGCGGGGAATGTCGGGATATTCGGCCCTGACGCGGTCCGCCACCCGGTCTCGGAGCGCTCTCAGCTGCTCGTAGACCTGGCCCTGGCGCCCGCCCGCGGCGACGATCCGTTCGAGCTCCTCGTCCGAGGTGGCGCCGACCCGCATGCGGGAGCCGTCGTACAGCAGCACGTCGAGCTCGATGACGTTGTCGGAGGTCTTGCCCGCCATCATCGAGTGGGTCCCGCACGAGTTGTTGCCGAGCATCCCGCCGAACGTGCAGTACTCGTGGGTCGCCGGGTCGGGGCCGTAGGTGAGGTGGTGCTCCTCAGCGGCGTTGCGCAGCTGGTCGCAGATCACGCCCGGCTGGACGCGGGCTCGGCGGTTCTCCGGGTCGAGCTCGAGGATCTGGTTGTAGTACTTGGAGTAGTCGAAGACGACGGCCACGTTGGTGGTCTGGCCGCTCGGGGCGGTACCGCAGCCGCGGGGGAGGACCGGAGCGTGATGCTCTCGGCAGATGGCGATCGCGGCGATCACGTCCTCGGGTCCCTTCGGGATGACCACGCCGATCGGGACCGCGCGGTAGATCGAGAAGTCGTTGGCGTACATCGCCCGCGTGCCCGCGTCGAAGCGCACCTCGCCCGCGACGGCGCCGCCCAGGGCCCGCTTGAGGGCGGTGACGTCGACGTCGCTGGGGCCCGTGGTGAGCTGGCGCCGCTCGGGCTTCGACGCGGTGGTGGCCATCGCTCTCCTCTTCCTAGGTGGTGCGGGCCGTTACCGTACCTCAGCCGCTCAGATCGAGTCGGATCTCGGGGTCGGCTTCCTGGGCGGACAGCAGCGCGGCGACGAACGCGGCGATCAGCAGGTCGCGCACGTCCTCGCGTGGAAGGTCCCCGTACCGGGTCCAGTCGAGGATCGCGGCATCCATGTAGCCGAGCCAGCCGCTGATCGTGTTGCGAAGCGCGGGCCGGGGTGTTCCGCCGCCGCTCAGGCGCGCCAGTGCCATGTCCATCGTCCGCTGCCGGAAGCCCTCGACGAGGTCGCGCGCCTCGGGGAGCGAAGCGGCGCTCTGGACGAGCTTCGACCACGTGCGCGCGTTCGCCTCGATCCAGGCCAGATAGGCGTCGAGGCTGTTCGAGAGCTGCTCCAGCGGCGTCCCTTCGCCGGCCGGCTCGATCAGGTGCGCGAGCTCGGCCGCCTTTTCGGCAACCGCTTCCTTGAACAGGTCGATCTTGGACGGGAAGTAGTGGTAGAGCAGCGGCTTGGACACGCCGGCCGCCTTGGCGATGTCGCGCATCGAGATCTCCTCGTAGGCGTGCTCGGCAAATAGCGCGGCGCCGGCCTCGAGCAGCTGTCGACGGCGCTCGTCGACCTGCAGGCGGGTGTAGGCGGGTGTGTTGGACGTCGTCATCGGCCCTCGGCCGCGAAGTCTACTTGACCGGCGGTCGACAACTGGGGCGATCCGTCGGGGACGCCTGGTACACCGTCTCGTCCATGCTGCATGAGCTGCGCATCGAGAACCTGCTGCTGATCGACCGCGCCGAGCTGCGCCTGACGCCCGGGCTGAACGTGGTCACGGGCGAGACCGGCGCCGGCAAGACCCTGCTCGCCCAGTCGCTCGACCTGCTGCTCGGGGGCCGCGCGGGGAGCGGCGTGGTGCGGCGCGGCGCGGCCGAGGCCTACGTGGAAGGGGTGTTCTCGGTTCCGGCCTCGCTGTCGGAGATCGAGCTGCTGCCTGACGGGGCCGAGGAGCTCGTGCTCGCCCGCCGCGTGTGGCCGGACGGTCGCACCCGGGCCTACGTGTGCGGGCGCTCGGCCACGGTGGCCGACCTCCGCGAGCTGGGCAGCGCGCTCCTGGCCTTCTACGGCCAGCACGAGCATCGCCGGCTGATGCTCTCGGCCGTGCAGCTCGACGTCCTGGACCGCCACTGCGGGGCCGAGCAGGCCGGTCTGCTCGCGCGCGCGGCCGCGGCCCATGAGCGGGTCCGGTCGCTCGAGGGGCGGGTCGCCGAGCTGCGTGAGATCGCCGATGGGCGCGAGCGCGAGCTCGACCTGCTCGCGTTCGAGCTCGAGGAGATCGAGCGGGTCTCGCCGAGCGAGGCCGAGGCCGGTGAGCTGGCCGGCGAGCGCGAGCGGCTGCGTCACCTGGAGACGCTGCGGGGTTCGGCCTTCGCCGGAGCCGAGGCGATCGCCCCGGACGGGGGCGTCGGGGGCGCCGCCGAGCTGCTGGCGGGCGCCGCGGCGCAGCTGCAGGCTGCCGCCGGGATCGACCCGCGCCTGGACGAGCTGTCCGAGCGGATCGTCTCGCTCGGCTACGAGGCGCAGGACGTGGGGGCGGCGCTGCGCTCCTACGCCGACGGGCTGGAGGGATCGCCCGGGCGCCTGGAGGAGGTCGAGGAGCGCCTCGGTCATGTTCGCCCGGCTCGAGCGCAAGCACGGCGGGTCGGTCGCCGAGGTGCTCGCCCATGCGGAGCGCTGCCGGCGCCGGCGCGAGGAGCTCGAGCGGGCCGAGGTCTCGCTCGGCTCTTGCCAGTCCGAGCTGGCCGCGGCGCGCGAGGAGATGGAAGGTGTGGCGCGCGAGCTGTCCGAGCGGCGCCGGCGAGCGGCGCCGAAGCTCGCCGCGGCCGTGCGCGGGCGGCTGGCCGAGCTGGCCATGCCCGACGCTACGTTCTCGGTCGAGCTGGCGTGCCGGGAGGGCGGGTGCGGGCCGCGGGGAGCGGATGCCGTCGAGCTGATGATCGCGCCGAACCCCGGGATGCCGGCCGGACCGCTGCGGGAGATCGCCTCGGGCGGCGAGCTCTCGCGGGTGATGCTGGCGCTGCTCAGCGTGGCGCACGGCTCGGGTGGGGGCGGCGGGTCGGGGTCGCGGTCGCGATCGCGGTCGGAGCGGACGGGCGGGGACGGCGGCGGGGACGGCGGGGACGGCGGGACGGCGGGCGGGACGGCGCGGGCCCCCTGCTCGTGTTCGACGAGATCGACGCCGGCATCGGCGGTCACACCGCCCGCGCGGTGGGCGAGCACCTGCGCGTCCTGGCCGCCGGGCGCCAGGTCCTCTGCATCACGCACCTGCCCCAGGTGGCGGCGATGGCCGCGCGCCATTTCACGATCGCCAAGGACACCTCGGCGACGCCCGCGCGGACGATGGTCAGCGTGCTCGACGGTGACGGCGTGGTCGGCGAGCTGGTCCGCATGCTCGGCGCGTCCGAGGGCGACCGCGGGGCGACCCGGCACGCCCGCGACCTCCTGCGGGCCGCCTGAACCGTCGCCTCTCCGGGGGGCGGCTCGAGAAAGTGTCCCCCTGGTTGACTTTTTCGTGCAGCCTCCGGGGTCGTCCGGGACGGCCGCTAACTTCAAACCATCGGATCCCGACTACACTCGGACAGCGACCCAATGGCTTCGGGCGACACCAGGTTCATCTTCATCACGGGCGGGGTTGTCTCCTCGCTGGGCAAGGGAATCGCCGCCGCTTCGATCGGTCGCCTCCTCGTCGCCCGCGGGCTCGACGTCCAGCTCCAGAAGTTCGACCCCTACATCAACGTCGACCCGGGCACGATGTCGCCCTACCAGCACGGCGAGGTGTTCGTGACCGAGGATGGGGCCGAGACCGACCTCGACCTCGGCCACTACGAGCGCTTCACCGATGCCAACACGAGCCGGGCGTCCAACGTGACCGCCGGCGGCGTGTACAACACGGTGATTCGCCGGGAGCGCCGGGGCGACTACCTGGGGGCCACCGTCCAGGTGGTGCCGCACATCACCGACGAGATCAAGCAGCGGATTCGCCTGATGGCCGAGTCGACCGACGTCGACTTCGTGATCACCGAGATCGGCGGCACGGTGGGCGACATCGAGTCGCTGCCGTTCCTCGAGGCGATCCGGCAGTTCCCCGTCGACGTGGGACGCCGGCGCTGCATGTTCATCCATCTCACGCTGGTCCCCTACATCTCGCACGCCGGCGAGCTCAAGACCAAGCCGACCCAGCACTCGGTCAACGAGCTCAGGCGCATCGGTATCGCCCCGGACATGGTGTTCTGCCGCTCGGAATCGAAGCTGTCGGCCGATATCAGGCGGAAGATTGCGCTGTTCGCCAGCCTGCCGGTGGAGGCCGTTGTGTCGGCCTACGACGTCAGCGACATCTATCGCGTGCCACTGGCGTTCCGCGACGAGGGCGCCGATGACTACATCCTCGGTGAGCACTTCGGGATCGAGGCCCCGAAGCCGGATCTGAGCGGATGGGAGGCGATCACCCGGCGGGCCAAGGAGGCCACCCGGCTCGTGCGGATCGCGCTCGTGGGCAAGTACGTCCGGCTGGAGGACGCCTACCTGTCGGTGGTCGAGGCCCTGCGCCATGCCGGCATCCACCACGACTGCACGGTCGAGATCGACTGGGTCGACTCCGAGGAGGTCGCCGATCCGGCCGTCGCGGCCAGGCTCGAGCGCGCGGACGGGATCCTCATCCCGGGCGGCTTCGGCGGGCGCGGGATCGAGGGCAAGATCAAGGCGGCCCACATCGCCCGCGAGAAGCGGATCCCGTATCTCGGCATCTGCCTCGGCATGCAGCTCGCCGTGGCCGAGTTCGCCCGCCACGTGGCCGACATGGACGGCGCCAACTCGACCGAGTTCGACCTGGAGACTCCGTTCCCGGTGATCGACCTGCTGCCCGAGCAGAAGGAGATCGCCGACATGGGCGGCACGATGCGGCTGGGCGCCGACCCGGTGAAGCTCCATGACGGCACGCGCATCCGCGAGCTGTACCGCGAGCCGGTCGTCTACGAGCGCCACCGCCACCGATACGAGGTCAACAACCATCTGCGCCGGCGCCTCGAGGCGGCCGGGCTCATCTGCTCGGGCACCAGCCCGGACGAGCGCCTGGTCGAGGCGATCGAGCTGCCCGCCGACCGGCATCCGTTCTTCGTCGCCTCGCAGTACCACCCGGAGTTCAAGTCGCGCCCGGAGCGACCCGCGCCGCTGTTCCGCGAGTTCGTCGGCGCCGCGCTCGAGTACGCCGAGGCAGCCACGCCGGGCGAGCCGCGCGGCGAGCCTGCCGCCGCGCGGTGAGGCGCGCCACCGACGCCGAGCGCGAGCGCCTCCACGAGACGTTCGCCACCCTGTGCCGGATCGAGAGCCCGTCACGCCACGAGCGGGCGTGCGCCGACTGGGTGACCGGCGAGCTGCGCGGCATGGGCCTGGAGGTCGAGGAGGACGATGCCGGCCCGAGCGTCGGCTCGGATGCGGGCAACCTCCTGTCCCGCATCCCGGGTGCCGGCCCCGACAGCATCTTCCTCTGCGCTCACCTGGACACCGTCCCGCTTACGGCGCCCGTCGAGCCGGTGCGGGTGGACGGCGGCTGGACCAACGCCGGGGAGGGCATTCTCGGCGCCGACAACAAGACGGCGGCGGCGGTCATGATCGAGCTAGCCCGGCGGCTCACCAGCGCAGACGGGAAGGGCGGATCGCCCGTCGGGGTCGAGTTGCTGTTCACCGTCTGCGAGGAGATATCGCTGCTCGGGGCGCGGGCGTTCGACGCCGGGCGGTTGCGGAGCCGCTTCGGGTACGTGTTCGACCATGCCACGCCGATCGGCGAGATCGTGATCGCCGCGCCGACGCTGCACCGGATGGTGGCCGAGTTTCGCGGACGTGCCGCCCATGCCGGCGTCAGGCCCGAGGACGGGCGCAGCGCGATCGCGGCGGCCGCGCGCGCGATCGCCGCCATGCGCCTCGGCCGGATCGACCCCGAGACGACGGCCAACGTCGGGACGATCGAGGGGGGGACTGCGATCAACGTGGTTCCCGAGCGCTGCCGGATCGAGGCCGAGGTGCGGAGCGTCGACCAGCAGCGAGTCGAGGCGCTGGCCACCGAGATGATCGACCACATGCAGGACGCCGCCGACGCCGCCGAGTGCGACCTCGACGTCACCGTCGAGCGGATGATCCAGGGCTACCGGACACGCCCGAAGGCGATCCAGCTGACGGTCGCCGAGCAGGCGCTGCGGGCCTGTGGCTACGAGCCGAGGCACATCATCACGGGGGGTGCCTCGGACGCGAACGCCTTCGAGGCGGCGGGGCTGGCGTGCACGAACCTGGCCGACGGGACCGAGCACAATCACGAGCCGACCGAGCGCATCAGCGTCGACGCGCTCGAGGGTCTGTTCGAGTTGGCGATCGCCCTCGTCGAGGAGTCGGGCCGGGCGCTCGCGGGAGCCGCCGCGTGAGCGCCGAGTTCGAAGCGATCGGCTCGGAGGTCGCCTGGCAGGGTGCGGTCGTCCGCGCCGGGAGCGAGCGCTTCCGCTACAGCGACGGCACCGAGGTCACGCGCGACAAGGTCTGGCACCCCGGCGCGGTCGGGATCCTCGCCGTGGACGACGAACGCGTGTGGCTGACGCGCCAGCCACGCGAGGTGATCGGCGACGCGGCGTCGCTCGAGATTCCCGCCGGCAAGCTCGACGTCCCGGGCGAGCCGCCGCTCGAGACGGCCAAGCGCGAGCTGGGCGAGGAGATCGGCAAGCGCGCCTCGACGTGGCAGGAGCTGCTCGCCTTCTACACGAGCCCCGGGTTCAGCGACGAGCGGGTGTGGCTGTTCCTGGCCACCGACCTGTCGGAGGACCCCGAGCCCGGCGCGGCGGACGAGGACGAGCGGATCGAGATCGTGCCCTGGCCGCTCGATCGTCTCGACGACGCGATCGATCAGTGCGAGGACTCCAAGTCGCTGATCGCGCTGCTGTGGCTCGCCTCGCAACGGCTCGTCGCGTTTGGAGCGGCGTAGCCGGTGACCATCCACGACGAGGCGCGGCGCGGGTTCCAGGCCGGGGCCGCGGCCTACGAGCGCGGCCGTCCCGGCTATCCGCGGGAGGCGATCGAATGGCTGGCGGATCAGCTTCGGCTGGCGCCCGGTCGGACGGTGGTCGATGTCGGCGCCGGCACCGGGAAGCTGACCCGCGAGCTGGTCGGGAGCGGGGCCCAGGTGGTGGGGATCGAGCCGGTCCCGGCCATGCGGGCGCAGCTCGAGCGCGCGGTCACCGCGGCCCGGGCGCTGGACGGAACCGCGGAGGCGCTTCCGCTGGACGACGGATCGGTCGACGCGATCGTCGTCGCGCAGGCGTTTCACTGGTTCGACGGCCCGGCGGCGCTGGCCGAATTTCATCGCGTGCTACGGCCTGGCGGCCGCGTCGCCCTGATCTGGAATCGCCGCCTTCGCGATCAGCCCGTGTGGCGCGCGATCAGCGAGATCACCGAGCCTCACCGGCGTGACACCCCGACCCATCATCGCGGCGAGTGGCGCCGGTCGGTCGACTCCACCGCGCTGTTCGCGCCGATCGCCGAACTGGAGGCGCCACTCGAGCAGGAGCTCGACGCCGACGAGCTGGTCGACCGCGTGGGCTCGACGAGCTTCATCGCCGCGCTCCCGGATCCCGAGCGCGCCGAGGTCCTCGCCCGCGTCCGGGCAGTGGCGGCCGGGGCCGGCGGCTCGGTCCGCCTCGGCTACACGACCGAGGCGTACGTCTACGAACGCCGCTGAGTGGCCGCGGAAGGAGGGCATCCGGGCCGCTCCTTCCGGGGCAGGAGCGCCATCCCGCGCCCCGAATACCCGGTGCATGGCCACCGCCCCCAGTGTCCCCGAGACCCGGCGGATCACCGACCTGACCTTCGACTTCCTCGGCCACCTCGAGCTCGAACGCGGGCTGTCGCGCAACACGCTCGAGGCCTACCGCTCCGATCTCCAGCAGTACGCCGACTTCCTCGAGCGCCACGAGCTCGATCCGCTCGCGGTCAAGACCACCGACCTGACCGCGTTCATCTCCGAGCTCGCCACCGGGACGCCCGAGCGAGCTGCCGCAGCGCCGTCCACGCTCCAGCGCAAGATCGCCTGCCTGCGCTCGTTCTACCGTCACCTGCGCCGCGAGCAGATCCTCGAGCACGACCCCGCGTCCGATCTGCGGGCGCCCCGCTCCCGGGCCCGGCTGCCCAAGGTGCTCAGTCGCGATGAGGTGGCCCGGCTGCTCGAACAGCCCCGCGGGACGGCCCCGGCGGCGCTGCGGGACCGCGCGCTGCTCGAGACGATGTACGCCTGCGGCCTGCGCGCATCGGAGGCGATCGGGCTCGAGCTGTCCGAGCTCGACCTCGAGGGCGGGATCCTGCGCGCCCGCGGCAAGGGCTCCAAGGAGCGGATCGTGCCGATCGGAGGTAAGGCCATCGAGGCGCTGGGCGCGTATCTGGAGCGAGCGCGACCGCAGCTGGTCGGACTGCGCCCCGAGCGGCGCGTGTTCCTGAACCTGCGGGGCGGTGGGCTGTCCCGCCAGGGCCTCTACAAGATCGTCCGCCGGCACGCCCGGAGCGCGGGCCTGGAGAAGCGCATGAGCCCGCACACGCTTCGCCACACGTTCGCCACCCATCTGCTCACCGGCGGCTGCGATCTCCGCTCGCTGCAGGAGATGCTCGGCCACGCCGACATCGGCACCACGCAGATCTACACCCACCTGACGACCGAGCGCCTGCGCGACGTCTACTTCGACGCCCACCCGAGGGCCCAGATCGCCCGGCCGTCGTAGAGTCCCCTGCGTGGGGATCGCTCACTTCGACCACGCGCCGGTACGCGAGTACGACCTGGGTCACATCCGTGGTCGCTGGACGATGGTCGGCGTCGCCGCCGGGTGCCTGAAGGTCGGGGTGCGGCGCCTCCAGGTGCCCGCCGGGGCCTGGTCCACGCCGGCCCACCAGCACGGCCGGGATGAGGAGATCTTTTACGTCGTGAGCGGCCGCGGCCTGTCCTGGCAGGACGGGGAGGTCAGCGAGGTCGGCCCCGGGGACTGCATCGTCTACCTGGCGCGTGGCGGAGCCCACACGCTGCATGCGATCGATCCGATCGACGCGCTGGTCTTCGGCGAGCGCAACGAGGACGAGAGCATCAGCTTCCCGCGGCTCGGCATGTCCTACGTCGGCGTGCGGATGGTGGAATCGTTGCCCGGGTGGAGCGACGACGACGATGCGCCCACCCAGTTCGTGCGCGAGTCCCGGCTCGGCCCCCCAACGGTCCCCCCGGAGGGCGCCGGGCCACGGCCACCCACAATAGTCAATGTAGAGGACGTCGAGGCGGTCACCGTGGAGCGCCCGCGCGTGGCCCGCACCCGGCGCAACCTGGGCCGGGCGGCCGGCTCGATCACCACCGGCATCCAGCACGTCGAGGTGGAACCTGGAATGGACTCCGCGCCGCCACATTGCCATTCGGTCGAGGAGGAGATCTTCGTGATCCTCGACGGCGACGGCGTCGTTGTCCTCGGCGAGGAGGAGACACCGGTGACGCGTGGCCACGTGATCGCGCGGCCGGCGGGCACCGGCGTGTCGCACGTCTTCCGGGCCGGCGCCGGCGGTCTCACCTACCTCGCCTACGGTATGCGCAATCCGGCCGACGTCTGCTACTACCCGCGGTCGCGGAAGATCGCGTTCCGCGGACTCGGCGTGATCGCGCGGATCGAGCGGCTCGACTACTGGGACGGCGAGGACTGAGCACCGTCCGCTCGCAGCATCCAGCTTCGTCTGGCCGGAATCCGAGCGGTCCTGACGGGGTGCCGCGCCGTCCCGGCGCTGTCGCCAGCGCGCATGCCTGAGCTGCCCGAGGTCGAGACGATCCGCCGCCAGCTGGCGCCGCACGTGACCGGGCGGACGATCGTCCAGGCTGAGATCCTCGATCCGCGCTGGACCCGTCCGGACCCACCGGCGGCGGTCGAGGCCGAGCTCCGGGGAGCGGTGGTGGAGCGGCTCGGGCGCGCCGGCAAGTACCTCGTGTGGTCGCTGTCGGACGATCGCTACCTGCTCATGCACCTGCGCATGACCGGGACGCTGCTGTTCGACCCCCCGGCGCCCCCGCCGCACAGCAGGGTTCTGCTCGAGTTCGACGACTCACATCGCCTGGTCTATGTCGACCCGCGCCGGTTCGGTACCGGTCACCTGCTCCACGGAGCGGCCGCCCGCGACGGCTACCTGACCGCCCGGATCGGAATCGAGCCGATGACGCCGGACTTCACCGCGGGACATCTGCGCGAACTCGGGCGCGCCCGCACCGCCCCGATCAAGGCGTTCGTGCTCGACCAGCGCCGGATCGCCGGCGTGGGCAACATCTACGCCGACGAGGCGCTGTTCCGGGCGGGAATCCATCCGCTGCGCCCCGCCGGCCGGCTCACCGCCGGCGACTGGGAGCGCCTGCGCGACGGCATCGAGGAGGCGCTGGCCGAGGGGATCGAGGCCAAGGGCGCCTCGATCGACGACTTCCGCCATATCGACGGCGCCCGCGGCTCCTTCCAGGACCGCTTCCTCGTCCATCGTCGCGCCGGGCAGCCCTGCCCGCGGTGCGGGAGCGCGATCCGCAAGATCGTGGTGGGGGGGCGGGGGACGTACGTGTGCGAGCGCTGCCAGCCGCGCCCACGTCCGCGCCGGGGCGGGCGGGGCGGGCGGGACGCACCGGCCGGCGCTGCGCGGTCGTGATGCACCAAAGCGCCGGGAAACGCCGGGACGCGCCGGCCGGCGCTGCGCGGTCGTGAAGCACCCGGAAGCGCCGCCGGTCCCGGCCCGCCGGGAAGCGCCGCCGAATCCCGGCCCGCCCGGTCACACATGCATAACCTGCCATTCGGCGCGACCCCGGCCCACCGTGGCAGGTTATGCATGTGGGGGATGCATAACCTGACACGCTCGGCCGCTCCGGCCTCGATTGGCACGTTATGCATGACCCGGAGCGACCCCGGGACCGGGCGGACTTCTAGGCCGCCAGCAGCTCGTTCAGGCGCCCGGCGCGATCGGCGGCGAGCAGTTCGGTGAAGCCGCCCAGCGAGTGGTCACCGATCACGATCTGCGGGAAGGTGAACATGCCGGTCTGCTCCTGGAGCTTGGCTCGACCGTCCGGGTCGCGTGCCAGATTGATCTCCTCGTACGCGACGCCGCGCTTGGCCAGCAGCGTCTTTGCGCTCGTGCAGAAGGGACAGGCTTCGGTGGTGTACAGCGTGACCTGCGCCATTGCTTCAGAAAGTATAGCGGGTGACTCCGGAACCGGGCTTCCGACCGGGGCAGGCGGGTCAGACGCCGCTGGGGTGTGCGCCTATGGCGAGCGCCTGAATACCGGGCGGGGTGCGGCATGCCGGCAACACTGAGGACCGAGGCGATCGTGCTGCGCTCGATCCGCTACGGCGAGGCGGATCGCATCCTTCACGTGTACACGCCGGGCTACGGGCGACTGGCCGCGATCGCCAAGGGCGCGCGGCGAGCCCGCAGCCGGTTCGGGGCCCGGCTCGAGCCGTTCTTCCACATCCGCATGATCCTGCACGAGGGTCGCGGCGATCTGCACACGGTCACGAGCGTGGACACGATCGCCGCCCACGCCGGCCTGCGCGACCACGCCGCCACGCTCGATGCCGCCGCGCGCGCGTGCGACGCGGTGGCGCGGCTGTTCGAGACCCCCGAGCCCCATCCTGAGGTGTTCCGCCTGCTGGCCAACGAGCTGGCGCTGCTCGATTGCGGCGCCGTGCATGCTCGGCCGGCCACGGGGCTGGCCTTTCGTCTCAAGCTGCTGCTCGCGGCGGGCATCGTGCCCCAGCTCGCGTCCTGCGCCGGGTGTGGCGAATCCGAGCATCTGCAGGGCTTTTCCGCCGCCGCCGGCGGGGTCGTGTGCGGCTCGTGCGAGGCGGCGGCGTTCCCGCTCGGCCAGGAGTCCCACGACTTCCTCGTGGGGGCACTCGGGCGGCCGCTAGCCGAGGCGCCCGACGCCTCAGACCGCGCGCTGGCCCAGGCCGAGCGCGCGATCACCGAGACCGCCGAGCACCACGCCCACGTGCGGCTCCGCCCGCTCGTCGGCCGGCACTGACCGTCGGCCGGCACTGACCGTCGGCGCCGCAGGCGCTGGACCCTCCCCGCCGCAGCCGCTGCACCGTCGGCGCCGGAGGCCCTGGACCGTCCCGCCACGCGCCACCTGTCACGCCTTCGTCACAACGCGCCTCGGCCCGCACGGCGGCTGTCAGAATCGAAGGACGATGAGCGGGCATGTCCTCACCTCGGCCTCCGAGCATCCCACCGGCCCGGTGGCCCAGCGCTTCGCCGAGCGCATCCGCGCCCGCGAGGAGCGCGACCTCTCGCCGCTGGCCACCCGCTCCTACCCGGCCCAGCGCCAGCGCGAGGAGCCCGACTGCGGCCTGCGCACCCCGTTCCAGCGCGATCGCGACCGGATCGTGCATTGCAAGGCGTTCCGCCGGCTCAAGTACAAGACGCAGGTGTTCGTCTCCCCGGCCGGCGATCACTACCGGACCCGGCTGACCCACACCCTCGAGGTCACGCAGATCTCGAGAACAGTGGCGCGGGCCCTTCGCCTCAACGAGGACCTCGTCGAGGCGATCGGGCTCGGCCACGACCTGGGCCATCCGCCCTTCGGACACGTCGGCGAGGACGCCCTGCACCGGTGCCTGGGCGAGCGATTCGGGCTGTCGTTCATGCACCACGAGCACTCGCTGCGGGTGGTCGACACGCTCGAGCGCGACGGTCTCGGGCTCAACCTGACCGCTCCGGTTCGCGACGGGATCGTCAGCCACTCGGGGCGAGCGCACGAGCCGGCCACGCTCGAGGGCAAGATCGTCCGGCTGATGGACCGCGTGGCCTACATCAACCACGATATCGACGACGCCGTGCGCGCCGGCCTGCTCTCCCCGGCGGACCTGCCCACCAAGCCGATCGAGATCCTGGGCGACACCGGACCGGAAAGGATCGACGCGCTCGTGCACGACCTGGTCGAGCATTCCGAACGGGAAGGCGACATCGTGCAGGGCGACACCGTCGGTGCGGCGATGGCGGAGTTGCGGGAATTCATGTTCGAGCGGGTGTACCTCGGTCCCGAGGCGACCCGCGAGCACGAGAAGATCCGCCTCGTGATCCGCTCGCTGTTCGATCACTACTGCGCGCATCCCGAGGCGATCCCCGCGTCGATCCCGCCGGGTGAGCTCTCGCGCCGGGTGACCGACCATCTGGCCGGGATGACCGACCGGTTCTGCATCCGCACGTTCGAGACTCTGAGCGTGCCTGTGGCGTTCGCACCGTGACGCGCTACACCGCCGACTCGCGCGACCGCGTCCGCGACGCGGTCGACATGATCGCCGTCGTCTCGGACCGCACCGAGTTGCGGCGCGCCGGCGCCACCGAGTACGTGGGGCGCTGTCCGTTCCACGACGAGCGAACCCCCTCGTTCGGGGTCAACCCGATCGAGAAGGTGTACTACTGCTTCGGCTGCCAGGCCTCCGGCGATGTGTTCACGTTCGTAATGGAGACCGAGGGCCTCGACTTCACCGGCGCGCTCGAGGCGTTGGCCAACCGGTTCGGCGTCGAGCTCCAGACCGAGCAGGAGGACCCGCGAGCGGCTCAGAGACGCCAACGGCGCGAGCGTCTGCACAGCCTGCTCGGCCGGGCCGCCATCTACTACGCGCGCTACCTCTGGGAGGCAAACGAGGCGAAGGCCGCCCGCGACTACCTGCGAGCGCGCGGACTACACGAGGAGACGCTGCGCTCGTTCCGCGTCGGCTACGCCCCCAGCGCCTGGGACCGGATGCTCACCGCCTCGCGGCGGGTCGGCTACAGCGACGAGGAGCTCCTGACCGTGGGGCTGGCTCAGCGCTCGCAGAACCGGCCGGGCCAGGTTTACGATCGCTTTCGCGAGCGGATCATGTTCCCGGCGACCGACGCGCGCGGCAACGTGGTCGGCTTCGGAGCCCGCGCGATGCGCGAGAACCAGCGGCCGAAGTACCTGAACACGGCCGACGGCGAGCTGTACCACAAGCGCCGCGTGCTGTTCGGGCTCGACCGGGCGCGGGCGCCGGCCGCGAAAGCGGGCAGCGTGATCCTGGTCGAGGGCTACACCGATGTGCTCGCGCTCCATCAGGCCGGGCTCGAGAACTCGGTCGGGATCATGGGCACCGCTCTGACCGACGAGCAGATCGACGAGCTCGAGCGGGTGGCCAAGGTCCTCGTGCTGTGCCTGGACGCCGACGTGGCGGGGCAGGACGCGATGCTCCGCGCCGCCAAGCTGACCGACGACCGCAACCTCCAACTCCGCGTGGTGCCGCTGCCCAAGGGAGCCGATCCGGCCGAGCTGATCGAGCGCGCCGGGGCGGACGCTCTTCGCGAACAGGTGGCGGCGTCCGTGCCGTTTGTCTCCTTCCACGTCGACCGGATCCTCGAGCGCAACGACACGCGCAGCGCCGAGGGACGCGACGAGGCGTTCCGTCAGCTGCTCCCGGCGCTCAAGGGTCTGCGGCGCGGACTGTTCGGAGATGCGCTGCTGCGTCGCGTGGCCGCCCGGCTCGAGCTGAACGAGGCGCAGCTCGGCTCGCTGATCGAACGCGCCGCCCGGCAGAACGGAGCCCCCGCCGCCTCCACCGCGACAGGCACCGCGACCGAGCCGGTGCCGGCGCACATGATCGATCAGGGTGCCCGCTCGGAGCGAACCTTCCTCGCGCTGTGCCTGGCGCTCCCCGACGCGGGCGCCCGGACCCTGTTCGAGCTCGATCCCGATCAGCTCATCACCAGCGAGCCGCTGCGCCGCGCCGCCCGGCACATCGCGGGTCGCACGCATTCACCGCTGGCCGACCTTCCGGCCGACGACGAAATGCTCGCGCGCACCGTCGCCGGGTTGGTCGAGGAGGCCGGCCGCCGCGGCCGCGTCAGCGAGGACGAGCTCGCCCACGCCCGGCTGGTGCTCGAGCTCGACCGGCTCGAACGGGCCATCCGGCGCGCTCGGGCCGAAGGCGCCACGGAGATCCCCGATCTCGCGCGCGAACGCGAGACCGTGCGCGAACAGATCCACCACGTGGCGGCCCGACTCGAGCGCGCGGTCTGACCAGCCTCCCGTGCGGCCGGCCCGCGGCGGATGTTCTGGCCCTCAGCGGATGTTCTGTTTGACCTGAGCGTCGACCGCGCTAAGCACCGCCCGGCGGAGCTCGGCCACCGTGACGCCGTTCGCCCGCGCGATCTGGCCGAGCGACTCCCCGGCGGCGATCTCCTGGCGCAGGGCGGCGGGCGTGATGCCCAACCGCCGTGCCACGATCCGCAGCTCGAAGGCCCGCAGCGGCCCGCTGCCCGGCAGCGCCAGCGTCCGGCCGGCCGCGCGCGTCCTCCGGGCCGCACGGGCCGGCGCGATCAGGTCGGTCGGCGGGCGCACCGGCAGGATAACCGGCGCCAGCGGCGGCTGGTTGAAGTCGAAGTCGGCGGTCAGGTCCCCCAGCTGCGGCGCGTCCTCACGCACGTCCGGACGCGGATCGGGACGCCCATCGGTTCGCGGGTTGAGGCGCTGGCCGCCGAGGAAGTCGTCCTCGATGAACTTCACGTAGGCGTCGAAGCTGAGCGTCTGGTGGTCGACGAAGCCCTGCTTGGCGTACGGGCTGATGACGAGGCCGGGGACGCGCAGGCCGTATCCCTGATCGTCGACCTGCGGCGGCGTTACGTGGTCGTAGAAGCCGCCCCAGTCGTCCCAGGCCAGGAAGATCGCGGTGCTGCTCCAGTCGGGGCTCTGCATGATCGCGTTGATCAGGCCGGTGACGTAGGTCTGGCCGGCGCTGATCAATCCCGGCGGGTGCTCGGACACGCGGCCGTTGGGGGTGATCCACGAGACCGCGGGGAGATCTCCTCGCCTGACATCGGCAAAGAAGTTCGACAGCGACTTGATGTTCCCGAGCTGGTTGTCCTGCTGGACGGTGGTGAAGTAGGGCAGCGGGTTCCAGATGCCCGGTGTCTTGGCGCTCTGGCCTACCGGAGCGCACGACATGGCCGCGTTCGAGTCGCAGTCGGGCTCGCTTCCCTTGTAGACGTAATAGGCCCAGCTGACGCGGTTCTTGTGCAGCAGATAGGTGAGGTCGGTCCACGCGTAGTTGGGGTCGGTCGGCACGGCGACGCCGAGCCGGCGTGCGAAGTCGGGCGGGTAGCCGGGGTCCTCGGGCGCGCTGCGGCAGCTCTCCGGGTCGTTCTTCAGCGCGCAGTAGGCCGACCACTCCGACACCATGTACAGGTGAGAGGGGAGGCTCCACGAGGCGTCGGACTCGAACATGTGGTCCTGGAGCACGAAGTCGTGCGCGTAGCTCCAGTAGTTGGGGATGTCCGAGCCGTCGTGGTAGCCCATCACGTCCGGCGTGCCGCCGGAGTTCCCGCAGGCCGGGTTGAACGTCTGCGCGCAGCCCGCCATCCCGCTCTCCTGCTCGCCGATGAAGCCGTCCATCTTCCCGCCGTTTATGTCGGCCTGGGCCGCGTTGTAGCTGTGGGGCCCGCCCAGGCTTTCGTTCTGGCGATCGTGGTAGGGCCGGTCGCACCCCCCGGTGGCCGGGTTGGGCACGCACGGCACCGCCCCCGGGTTGCCGGCGAGCCCCGGAATCCCGTCGGCTCCCGGGTAGGTGCCGAAGTAGGAGTCGAACGAGCGGTTCTCCTGCATGATGATCACCACGTGGCGGATCTTGTGGATCCCGACCTCCGGGGGTCCCGGCGCGACCGTGGCGGTCGTCGGCGCGGTCGAGGAGCTCGTCGCCGACCCCGAAGTCAACCCCGAAGTCGACCCGGACGACGAGCCGACGGTCGAGCCCGAGCCTTCGACTGCCGATCCGCCCCCGCAACCGGTCACGAGCAGGCACATGGTGACGAGCCCGGCCGAGAGCCGGGCAGCACGGACCAGCGGACGGCCACGCCGGCCGGTCAGGACCACGCCCTCATGCCCACAGTTGAACGCAGCAAGCGCAGCGATGCTATGCGTACGAACCCCACCGTGCGTCACGGCCCGGTGAAGAGAGGACGCGACATCGTGTCCCGCGGTTGGCCGACGATTGGCGTGGCCGAGGATCCGGTTGACGTTCGGTTAGGCCGCTGCGCTGCGGCGACCGGACTTCCCGCTAGAGTTGGCGCTTCCCATCCGGGACGATCCGGGGTAGCTCAACCGGCAGAGCGTTCGGCTGTTAACCGAAATGTTGTGGGTTCGAGTCCCACCCCCGGAGCTGCCGCCCGGCCGACCGCGGCCAACCAGAGACACATGAAGCTGTTCGTCTGCTACGGCACCTGGAAGCCGGCGCCCCGACCCGGCGGCCACCCGTGTGGCAGCGCCTACCACGCGCTCAGGGATGCTGGCTATGACCCGGAGGTGCAACGCTGCTTCGGCCTGGGCGCCCTGCCTTCCAACCTGTTCGTGAACCAGACGCCGGGACGCCGCGAGGTCAAGCGCCTCACCGGCGATCATTGGGTCCCCGCGCTCGTCACCGACGACGGCGCAGTCGTCAGCGGATCGCGTCAGATCGTGCAATGGGCGGCCGAGCACCCGGCACCCAACGGCGCCGGAGCCGACGCGGGCGCCTGATCATGCGGGCAGGGCTGACCGTCGCCGAGCTCGAGGACTGGGAGCTTCACGGCGCGATCTGGCGAGCGCTCGAGCTGACCGACGAACGTGCCGTGGTCGAGCTGTGCAGCTGCTCGGGGGAGCCGATGGACGTCGTCGAGGGCGACTCGCCCGAGCTGATCGAGTTCGTCCGCGTCCGCCGCGAGGCCTGAGCGGCGAGCGACTCGACCAGATCCGCGGCTCGAGACGCGCCGTCATGCGCCGCCGCCCAGGCCGCCATCCGCTCCGTCCGCCAGACCAGCGATCGGTCCGAAAGCGCCCGGCGGACCGCGAGCCTTAGCGTTGCCGGGCTCAGGAATCGCCAGGGCAATCGAACGCCGACACCCGCCCAGTCCGCCCGCGCGGCGTTCTCGGCCATGTCGCCGCGATGGGGAACCGCCAGCACCGGAGCGCCGCAGGCCAGCGCCCGGGCCATCGTTCCGTGCCCGGCGTGGCAGATGACCAGCGCGCACGAGGGCATCGTCTTGGAGTAGGACACCCACTCCACCAGCCGGGTGTTGACGGGAACCGCGACGCGTGAGCCCAGCGGCCGCCGGTTCCACGTCGCGAGCACGCGGATCGGCAGATCCCCTAGACCGGCCAGCGCGGCCCGGAGCAGCCGATGCGAGGGGTCCTGCGCGGTCGAGGGCGCCACGAGCACGAGCGGGGCGTCGCCGGCCGGCGGCTCGACGAACTCGAACGGCGGCTCCCACATGAGCGGCCCCACCACATGCGTTCCGGTCGGCCACTTCCGCGGGTACTCGAGCTGCGGGAACGTCCCGACCAGGCACAGCCGCTCGCTCAGCCCCCCGTGCAGGCGCTCGACCGGCGGCAGTCCGAGCTTGCGCCGGGTCTCGTTCAGCTGGTCGCGCCCCTGGCGCAGCCCGCCGAGCGTTCCCCGCCCGACCGCGCTCCACAGCGCATGCCCAACCCGCGTGCGCGGCAGCCGCGCGCCCAGCGCGTACGGTGGGAAACCGGGCGCCCCGACCGGATACAGATGCGGGATCAGCGTGGCCACCGGGACGCCCTCCAGTTCCCCCGCCATGGCCGGGGCAAGCGTGAGGATGTCGTGGACGAGCGCGTGTGGGCGCAGCTCGGCCACCGCGGTCCGCGTGTGCGCCGCGGCGAGCACCACCGCCTCGTACATCTCGGATCCCAGGTTCGAGTCGTCGCCGAACAGCGGGTATTCGGGCGCCGGCAGAAAGCGCATCCCCGCGCCCTCGACCTCCGAGCGCCAGCGCGACCAGGTCTCGAACGTCACCTCGTGGCCGCGCTCGGCCAGCCTCGCCCCGAGCGCGAGCATCGGGAAGGCGTGCCCCGGCTCCCCGAATGCGCCCAGGAAGAAGCGCAGCCGATCCGGAACCGGGGTCAAGCGACCAGTTCGGCCACCGCGCGCAGCTGCTCGATCCGCTCCTGGGTCGTGAACGCCGTCGGGCCGATCGTCAGGGTGCCGACCCCCGCCTCGCGGAAGGCGGCCAGGCGGTCACGCACGTGCTCCTTGGGACCGCACAGGGTGATCAAATCGATCAGCTCGGCGGGCAGCGCGGTGGCCGCCTCCTCCTTCTTCCCCTCCAGGTAGAGGTCCTGGACCTGCCGGGCGGCGTCCTCGAAGCCGTAGCGCTGAACCAGTTGGTTGTAGAAGTTCTGCTCGCGCGAGCCCATCCCGCCGATGTACAGGGCCAGGAACGGGCGCATCCGGTCGCGGGCCGCGTCGCGATCGTCGGACACATACGTGTTAACCGTCGGCGCGATGTCGAAGTCGTCGAGCGAGCGCCCGGATCGCGCGGCCCCTTCCTCGAGCGGCGCGCGGACCTCGGACACGTGCTCGGGCGAGAAGAAGATGGGGATCCACCCGTCGGCGATCTCACCGGCGAGCGCCGTGTTCTTGGGACCGATCGCCGCCAGGTAGATCGGGATCCGCTCCTGCACGGGGGAGATCATCAGCTTGAGCGGCTTGCCGGGCCCGTCGGGGAGCGGCAGCTCGATCGTCTCGCCGTGAAACTCCACGCGCTCGCGCGCCAACGCCAGGCGGAGGACCGCCACGTACTCGCGGGTGCGCTTCAGCTGGCGGCCGAAGCGCTGACCATGCCAGCCTTCGGCCACCTGCGGTCCGGACGTGCCGAGCCCGAGCAGCACCCGGCCGCCCGACAGCACGTCGAGCGTGGCCGCCGTCATCGCGGTCATGGCCGGGCTGCGCGCCGGCATCTGGAAGATCGCCGAGCCGAGCTTGATCCGGCTCGTGCCTGCGGCCAGCCAGCCCAACACGGTCGCCGCATCCGATCCGTAGGCCTCCGCCGCCCAGACCGAGTCATAGCCGAGGCGCTCGGCCTCCTGGACGACCTCCAGGTGGTCGGCCGGCGTCATGCCGGGGATCAGGTAGCCGAGGGATACGCCGAGCTTCATGGCCGCCGTGAACCCTACGCGAACGAGCCGATGCGCGATGAGCCCCGCGATACTCGACCTATCCCGCGGCGAACGGTGCCCTGAAGCCGCGGTCTCGCTACTCGTATCGCCGGCACCTCCGGCCGCCGCTCTACGCCGCGTACAAGCGCGCCCAGCGGGCCGGCGTCCCCGACCCTCGATTCACGCTTCGTCGTCGCCACCGCGCCGGCTGACGTCCTGGATCAAACCCGGTCCCCGCACGAGCCGCCCGCGATACTCGTCTTGTGAGCGAACCCGATCAACCCACCGCGCTCGAGATCGCCGACGAGCGGCGCACCACGCCCGTCGAGCTCCTGTGGGATCTCGTGTTCGTGTTCGCGATCACCCAGGTCACCACGCTGCTGTGGCGGGATCTCACCTGGGGCGGCTTCGGCCGCGCGATGCTGGTGCTGGCGCTCGTCTGGTGGGCGTGGTCGGCCTACGTGTGGGCGGCCAACGCTCAGACCGCGGCCTCGCCGACCCTACGCGCCTGCCTGCTGATCTCCGCGATCTCGATCTTCATCAGCGGTCTATCCGTTCCCCACGCGTTCGGCTCGGAGGCCACGCTGTTTGCCGTGACCTACGCGATCGTGCGCTTCCTGCACCTCGCGCTGTACGCCGACGCCTCACGCAGGGGCAACGCGAAGTGGTCGGCGATCGCCGGTTTCGCGGTCACGGTGATGATCGGGATGGCGCTGCTGATCGCCGGCTCGTTCGCCGGCGGGACGGCCCAGATCGTCCTCTGGGTGGCGGCGGCGGCGATCGACTACGCCGGCCCGGCGTGGCTCACCCGCGAGCGTCTGCGCGGCCTGCAGCGGGTCGCCGTCGCCCACTTCGCCGAGCGCTACAGCCTGTTCGTGATCATCTGCCTGGGCGAGTCGATCGTGGCGATCGGAGTCGGCGCGCTGGGCGTCAGCGCGGAGCGGCCGCTCAGTTATCAGCTGGTGGTGGCCGTGGCACTCGGGCTGCTGATCACCGTGGCGATGTGGTGGACCTACTTCGAGGGGCTGGCCGAGACGGCCGCCGAACGGCTGCGCCGCCACGCCGACCCGGTGCTGGCCGCCGCCGACGCCTACAGCTACCTGCACCTGGTGATCGTGGCGGGGATCATCACGTTCGCGGTCGGGATCAAGGTCCTCACGCGCGACTCAGTCTCATCGCCCCTGCCCGGGCCCGCCCGCCTCGCCCTGTGCGGCGGCGTCGCTCTCTACCTGGTCGGCAATGCGGCCTTCTCCCTTCGCCTGCTCGGCGCGCTCGAGTACGAGAAGCTCGCGGTGGCCGCCGCGCTGCTCGTGCTCTACGCGGTGTCCTCGGCGCTTCCCGCCTGGGTCGTGGCGGGAGCGGTGACGGCGCTGCTCGGCGGCCTGTGCGTGGCCGAGGCGGAAACGGTGCGCCGGGTTATCGGCGGCCGGGCCGGGGAACGATCAAGTACCGCGGATGAGAGGATGACCGGATGACCACACACGCAAAGCTCGAGCTGCACGGTCCCATAGAGGTCGGCTTCGACGAAGTCCTCACCCCGGACGCGCTGGAGTTCGTGGCCGAGCTCGAGCATCGCTTCGGGCCCCGCCGTCGGGAGCTCCTGGACGCGCGCGCCCGCCGGCGCGAGCGCCTCCGAGCCGGGGAGATGCTCGACTTCCTCCCTGACACACGGGAGATCCGCGAAGCCGACTGGACCGTGGCGCCCGTCGGCCCCGACATGCAGCAGCGCTGGGTCGAGATCACCGGGCCGACCGACCGCAAGATGACGATCAACGCCCTGAACTCGGGCGCCGACGGGTTCATGGCCGACTTCGAGGACGCCAACGCGCCGGCCTGGCACAACATGGTCGACGGGCACCGCAACCTGCGCGACGCGATCGACGGCACGATCACCTACCGCGACTCCGAGGGCAAGGACTACCGGCTGGGCGAGAATCCGGCCACGCTGCTCGTCCGCCCGCGCGGCTGGCACCTCCCCGAGCGCCACCTGCTGGTGGACTCCGAGCCCGTCACCGCAGCGCTGTTCGACTTCGGTCTGTACGTCTTCCACTGCACGCACCGCCTGATGCAGGGCGGCTCGGCGCCGTACTTCTACCTGCCCAAGATGGAGTCGCACCTGGAGGCGCGGCTCTGGAACGACGTGTTCGTGTTCGCCCAGGAATGCCTCGGCGTCCCGCGTGGCACGTTCAAGGCCACCGTGCTGATCGAGACGCTGCCGGCCGCGTTCGAGATGGACGAGATCCTCTACGAGCTGCGCGAGCATTCCGCCGGGCTGAACGCAGGCCGCTGGGACTACATCTTCTCGTCGATCAAGTGCTTCCCGGAGCGCCGCGAGATGGTTCTCCCCGACCGCGCCGATGTCACCATGACCGTGCCGTTCATGCGCGCCTACACCGAGCTCCTGGCCGCCACCTGCCACCGCCGGGGTGCCCATGCGATGGGCGGCATGGCCGCCCTCATCCCGAGCCGCAAGGGCGATCAGGACGCCAACGAGAAGGCCCTCGACGGTGTGCGCAAGGACAAGGAGCGCGAGGTCTCCCAGGGTTACGACGGAACCTGGGTGGCCCACCCGGACCTCGTGCCGGTGGCGCGCGAGGTGTTCGAGAAGGGCCTGGACGGCAAGCCCAACCAGCTCGATCGCCGGCGCGATGACGTGCACGTGAGCGCCGCCGAGCTGCTCGATCTCGCGGCGACGCCCGGCGAGGTAACCGAGAAGGGGCTGCGCACCGACGTCAACGTGGGCTTCCAGTACATCTCGTTCTGGCTCACGGGCCGCGGCGCCGCCGCGATCAACTCGATGATGGAGGACGCCGCCACCGCGGAGATCTCACGCTCGCAGATCTGGCAGTGGATCCACCACGGGGTGCAGCTCGATAACGGCGAGACCGTCACTCCCGAGCTGGTCCGCCAGGTGCTCGACGAGGAGACCGCCAAGATCCGCGAGGCGGTCGGCGACGAGGTCTGGCAGTCGGGCCGCCCGGACGACACGCGCGAGATCTTCGAGCTCGTGGCCCTGTCGCCTGAGCTGATCGAGTTCCTGACGATTCCGGCGTACGAGTACCTGGATTAGGGGCCGCCTGCGGCGGCATCCCTGGGGCCGTTCCGCCGGGCGTCCATGCCCGGCGGCGTTCCCGCCACCCGGATCGAATCGCCGACCCGGATCTCCCCATCGGCCAGGATGTCCGCCCTCAGACCGCCGCGGTGCACGAGCGCGCGCAGCACCGGCCGCCCGGCGTGACGCTGAACCACCGTGCAGGGCTCGCACAGGCGCATCCCGCGGCATCGCACCTCGCCGATCGTGAACTCGCTCCCGACCAGGCCGTTCAGGTCGATGCCCCGTGTGACCACGTTGCGGCGGTGCTGGCTCGGCTCGAGCGGCGGGTCGAACGATTCGCACACCTCGGCCTCGATCAGTGTCAGCGCGCTGCCCGGCATCCCGGAGGGAAAGGTGCCCGTGCCCGCCACATGTCTGTCTCCGTCAAGGCCCTGGCCGGGGATCGCCCGCGCGCTGTGCAGAAGCCGCGCCGGATCACCGGCGGAGGGCGCGACCGCGATCGTCTCGACCGTCCCGGCGCTCGTCGGTGCGGTCGGGCGCGCCGGTCGGGCCAGCGCGATGTCGCTGGCCGCGATCAGGAACCCCTCCTCGATCGCCTCCCGGGCCAGCTCGGAGCCGCCGGCCGGATCCCAAACGACGCCCGACGGCACGCCGTACATGACCACGAACCGTCCCTCGGCGCGGCCGATCCACGGACCCGGCCAGGTGAACGTTCCGGGGTCGGCGATGCGGGCGAGCCCGAGCCCCAGGCCGCCGAGCCAGCGGCTCACCGTCCAGCCGGCGGCGGGGTCCTCGCCGGCTCGCAGCCTCGGCAGCTCCTCGAACGGGAGCTCGAGAATCGTGGCCAGGCAGGCCAGGAACGACGCCGCCTCGAGCGGAAGATCAGATTCCGGCAGTCGAACCTCGCGCATCGCGCGAGATTCTGGCGCTCCTGCGGCGCGGACGCAGTGCCGACAGGCGCGAATCGCAGGCGACGTGCAGCACGACGAAGGCGCCGACGAAGATGATCAGGTCGCCGACGCTCAGGACGTTGCCGATCGGCCACGGGCCCGGGACCGGGATCACATCGCCCAGGAAGCCAAGGTGGGGATGGGCCAGCGCCGCGGAGTTGTCGAACCCGGGGCGGCTGGCGATGCCCGAGATCCGCAGCGCGGTGGCGCTGGCCGGCATGACGCCTCCGTTGGTGGTGATCGCCGCGACGTTCAGGGCGGCGCCGAGCGCCACCAGCGGGACCCCGACCAGGCGCCGGTTGGCGAACAGGAAGTACGCGTCGAGCACATAGGAGGACACGTGCAGGGCGGCATGGAGCGCATGGCTTCCGCCGGAGGCTTGCGTGATGGCCACCTGTATGACCGCCGCCAGGAGGACGGCCCAGACCGCCCGCGGCCGGATCTCGGCCAGGCGGCCGAGCTTGCCACCGGCGAGCGGCACGGTCACGAGCAGCGCCAGCGCGGTGACGACGAGCAGCATCAGGCGACGCTCAGACGGGGGAGGATGATCCCGCTTCTCGACTCACCGGCGTCCGGCACCCCGGCGTGCTCGGCGTGGATATCCCACCAGTTGACCAGCCCGGCCGCCGGCAGCGGCTTTGACATGTGGAAGCCCTGAGCGAGCTCGCACCCGAGCGCCCGCAGCCGCTCGAAGGTGAACGCATCCTCGATCCCTTCCGCGACGGTGCGCAGGCCCAGGTTGTGCGCGAGCTCGATCGTCGAGCGCACGACGATCGCGTTGCGCGTGTCGGAGCTCATCGCCCGGACGAAGGACTTGTCGATCTTGAGCTCGCCGATCGGCAGGTCGGTCAGGTAGGCCAGCGACGAGTAGCCGGTGCCGAAGTCGTCGATCGCGACCGCCACGCCGAGCTCGGACAGCTCCTGCATGGTTCGCCGGGCGACCTCGGGATCGACCATCAGCGAGCTCTCGGTGAGCTCGAGGGTCAGCGCGCGTCCATCGATGCCGTGGTCGGCGAGCAGCTTCTCGACCTCGTCGGGGAAGTGGCGATCGAGCAGGCTGCGCACCGATACGTTGAGCGAGAGCGACAGGTGGCGTCCCGCGTCGCTCCAGGTGCGCAGGTCGCGCAGGCCGAGCTCGAGCACGCGGTGGGTGAGCTCCTTGATCAGGCCGTTGCGCTCGGCGATCTCGATGAACTCGAGCGGGCCGAGAAGACCCCGCTGGGGATGCTCCCAGCGCACCAGTCCCTCGGCGGCGACCGGCCGCCCGTGGTCGAGCTCCACCTGCGGCTGGTAGTGCAGTACGAGCTGGTCGTCGGCCAGCGCGCGTCGCAGGTCGGTGGCCAGGACCAGGCGCTCCGGCGTGTGGTAGTCGTCCTCGGTGCGGTAGGTCTCGAGCGAGCGGTGGCTGGCCTTGGCGCGGTACATCGCGACATCCGCCCGCTGAAGGAGCGTGTCGACGTCGGTGCCGTGCTCGGGGTACCAGGCCAGTCCGATGCTGGCGCCGAGCTCGATGTTGATCCCATCGACGTCGACCGGCGTGTGCAGCGCATCCTGGAGCCGCTGCACGGCGGACTCGGCGGCGCCGCTGTCCGCGCCGGGCATGAACACCGCGAATTCGTCGCCGCCGAGGCGTGCCACGAGATCCTCGGCACGGAAGGAGGCCCGCAGCCGCGGCCCGACCGCCTGGAGCACGAGGTCGCCGCGGTGATGCCCGAGCGTGTCGTTGACCTCCTTGAAGCCGTTGAGGTCAACCAGCAGGAGCCCACCGCATTGCAGCGACGGGCTCTTGACCGCCGCGCCGACGGCCTCCATGAACCAGCGCCGGTTCGGCAGCTCGGTGAGGCTGTCGTGCCTCGCGAGGTGCTCGGCGGTGGCGGTGCGGACGGTCTGGCGGCCGCTGATGTACACGCCGACCAGCGGGACGAGCAGCAGCGGGTAGAGGATCGGGCTGAAGTCGAAGACGGTGACGACCACGGGAGCGAGGCACAGGAGCACCGCGCTCACCGAGAGGCCGAAGATCAGATCGCTGCGCAGGGCCTCCGAGAACCGGGTCCCCATGTACAGCGTGGTGGCTCGCGTGACCAGCAGCAGGTTCACGGCGAAGTAGGCGGCGGCGCTGCCCAGCACGGCCAGCAGATCGACCGCCCCGAACCCCGGAGCGCTGAGCGCCCCGTAGGCGCCGAGCCAGGCCAGCACGCCGCCGGCGGCGGCCAGCGAGAGCGTGTACTGCCCGACGTTGAAGCCGATCTGCCACCAGGGCTTGCCGGCCATCCGGTCCTGCACGACCGACGCCACGAGCTGGGCGGCCAGAGCGGGAATCAGTCCCATCCCCAGCAGCAGCGCGAACGAGAACATCACCGAGACGGTGATCTCGCCGTCGCCCGAGCGCCGCGGCGCCTCGATCGGGAACAGCTCGCCGACCAGTACACATACGGCGAGCGCGCCGAACTCGATGATCCGGCGCGGGCTGTCGAGATCGACCGACGCCCCCGCAACTAACGGAACCAGCAGCGCCGCGCCGACCAGTGCGACGACAACGCAGTAGAGACGAACGGACTCCAGGTTGCGGGGTTTCATGAGTTCGGTCCGGGCGCCCGACGGATCGCCGGAGCGCCCGGCCAACCGTTCGGGATTAGAACTTCCAGCTGGCCCCTGAGACCACGACGAGCGCGACCAGGGACATGATCGACATCATCAGCTGAGCGTGACGGAACTTGAACTTGGACATCCTTGTCCTCCTAGCGTTGGTGCTTGGAACTGAATCGAACACGCTGAGCAGGTAGCCGAGCTATCTCGCGGCGCGAGACCTCTGGCTTTGCGTCCCCGCCTCACGGCGAGTTTGCCTTTGACAACTCAATCTGGCCTTGGTATCGGCGCCCCGGCATCGACCTTTAGCCTTTTTCGGGAGGTTTTGTCACCCGCCGGACATGAACGGCGCCGGCGATCGTGGCGCGCGGGGCGAAACCGGACATCAGCACGTCTGCGCGTTCCTGGACGGATGTTCTAAGCGAAGGATCCGGCCGGTGGCGGCAACCGACGGGCGATCACCCTGACACGTGGCGGCTCGGCTGGTTAGTACGGAAATCGCCTGCCGAACAGCTGTGTGGGCAGGTACGCCGGGCGCATCGGGCCTCTACGGATGTCGCTTGCGCTGCCCGGCGACACGCTTGCCGTGGCGAATGTGACCGGTCCAGGCGTCGAGCTCATCGCTCTTCCGGGCGGGGACCTCGCGGCGTCTGGTGGCGACGCCACCGCCGGAGCGGCTCATCCCGGGCAAACACACCACGCGGTGCCTCATCCAGAGTCGATCGCAACCCGCCGATTACCAGCCAGGTCGCGATGGCCCTGCCAGGACTCGAACCTGGGCGCGACGGATTATGAGTCCGCTGCTCTACCGACTGAGCTACAGGGCCGGGATCGCTTCAAGGCCACGATCGGGCGCGACGCTAGCACCCGTGCGCCCCGGTGGGGGCCCGCTCCGTCCTGCGGTCCGGTAGCCTCCCGTGGCGATGCTGACGATCAGCGGAATCCTCGGCCAGAGCCCCAGCTCGACGGGGCAGACGATCGCCCTGCTGCTGACGTTTCTGGGGATCGGCGTGATCGCGAACGTGCTGATCATCTACGTGGTCGCGCAGGTCATGGCCGAGCGCAAGGAGAACCAGCAGCGCCGGCAGACCGACGTGTAGTGCGGGGAGGCCGCTCGAACTGAACCGTGAAGGACGCGGGCGGTAGGCGTCGAATCAGACGCCTGCCGATGAAGCAGCCAGCCGCTCCCACCGCGACCGTCACGCCCACCGGCCATCAGGCGCTGTCCGCCTACATCCGGTCGCGCTTCGACGAGTTCTCGCGTTCGCAGAAGGACGTCGCCCAGTACATCGTCGACCATCTGGATGAGGCGGCGTTCCAGACGGCGGAGGAACTGGCCCGCCGCGCCAACACCTCGTCGAGCACGGTCGTGCGCTTCTCGCAGGCGCTCGGCTTCGAGGGCTTCCCCGAGCTCCAGCAGGCGGCGCGGGACGAGTACCGCCGCCGGCCGCCCGGCCTGGCCGGCACGCCGAGCGCGACAGTGACGCCGCTGTTCTCGCTCGACCACACCGAGTTCGAGGCGGCCCTGGCCGCGGACCACGTCAACGTCGAGGACACCGCGCACAAGCTCTCACGCTCCGACGTCGAGGCCGCCATCGACGCGATCGTGTCCGCCGGCAAGGTGCTGATCGCCGGCACGGACCAGATGGCGTTCTTCGCCAGCTACCTGCGCCACCTGTTGATGCTGCTCGACCTGCGCGCCGAGATCGTGGCCAGCCCGTCGCAGGAGGCGCTCGGGCGCCTGAGCCGGATCGACGAGCAGACGCTGGTCGTCGGCCTTTCGGCCGGGCGGCCGCACCCGCTGATCACGCGGACGATGAAGCTCGCGCGCCATCGCAAGGCGACCACGCTCGCGATCACCGACGCGACCCTGTCGGAGGTGGCCCGCCTGGCGCGCATCCGCCTCTACTACTCGTCGAACACGCCGGCGTTCGTCCGCTCGCACACAGCGCTGCTGTCGCTGATCCAGGCACTCGCCTACGGGGTGTACTCCCGGGACGCCCAGCAGTACGACGTTCGGATCAAGGCATTCCGCCTGAAATAGCTGGAGGCACGCGCGTGCCGCTCGTCCACCACGAGCTTTGCTTCGGGTGCGGGCGGGTCAACCTCTTCGGATTGCTGCTCGAGGTGGATGAGGTGGCGCCCGGTGCGGTCGCCGGGCGCTGCTTCGTCAAGCAGGACCATCAGGGAGCCGATCGCGGCCAGGCCCATGACGGCGTTGTGGCCGCCGCGCTGGCCGAGGCGATGGCGCTCGCCTGCGGTCGCGCGGCGCGCGCGGTCTCGTTCGAGGTCACGCTGAGCGCTCCGGCGCCGATCGGCACTTTCCTCGAACTGGAGGCGCACGTCGAGCGCCGCGACGGTCCGATCTCCTACGCCGCCGCCGCCGCTACCGCGGACGGGCGCATGGTCGCGCAGGCGCGGGGTAGCTACAGGGCGTGACCCCGGAGCCGCCCGAGGAGAGAACGACATGCCGCTCAACCTGACCCGCCAGATCCTGCAGGAGCACCTCGAGGACGGGGAGCTCAAACCGGGCCGACCAATTTCGATCCGCATGGACCAGGCGCTGCTCCAGGACGCCACGGGGACGATGGCGCTGATGCAGTTCGAGGAGCTGGGCGAACCGCGCGTCAAGGTCGAACGCGCCGTGCAGTACATCGACCACAACGTCGTCCAGCTCGACTACAAGAACCCCGACGACCACCGCATGCTGCAGGCGTTGGCGCGCAAGTACGGGCTGCACTTCTCGCGCCCGGGCAATGGGATCAGCCACTACATCCACATGGAGCGCTTCGGCAAGCCGGGCCAGACCATGCTGGGCGCCGACTCCCACACGGTCCAGGCCGGTTGCCTGGGCATGATCGCGATCGGCGCCGGCGGGCTCGACGTGGCGGTCGTGCTCGGAGGGCACCCCTACGAGATCGCCTGCCCCGAGGTGGTCGAGGTGCACCTGGAGGGCGAGCTGCAGCGACCGTGGGTCCAGGCCAAGGACATCATCCTCGAGCTGTTGCGCCGCCTCAGCGCCAGCGGCGGCAAGAACAAGGTGTTTGAGTTCACGGGTCCGGGGACGGCGGATCTGAGCATCCCCGAGCGGGCGACGATCGCCAACATGATCGCGGAGCTGGGCGCCACCGCCGCCGTCTTTCCCCCCGACGAGAACACGAAGGAATGGCTCGAGCGCCAGGAACGTCCCGACGATTTCGTGGAGGCCGGACCGGACGACGGGGCCGAGTACGACGACCGCGTCGAGATCGACCTCGGCGAGCTGGGGCCGCTGGTGGCCAAGCCCCACAATCCGGACAACGTGGTTGGAGTCGAGGAGGTCGCCGGGACGGAGATCGCCCAGGTGTGCATCGGCTCCTCGGTGAACTCCGGCTACAACGACCTCGCGCTGGCCGGCGCGATCCTCGCCGACAAGGACGGGCAGATCGTGCACCCGTCGATCACGGCCACCGCGACGCCGGGCTCGCGGCAGATCCTGGCCGCGATCGCCGAGTCCGGCGTGTACCGGCAGCTGTCGGACGGCGGCGTGCGGATGCTCGAGCCGGTGTGCGGGCCGTGCGTGGGCATGGGACAGGCGCCCCCGTCTGACTCGAACTCCCTGCGCACGTTCAACCGGAACTTCCCGGGTCGGTCCGGCACGCCGGAGGACTCCGTGTTCCTGTGCTCTCCCGCGGTGGCGGCGGTCTCGCTGCTGAGCGGGAAGATCGAGGATCCGCGCGAGTACGGCGAGCCGCCCGAGCTGCTGCCGATGCCCGAGCTGCGCCCGTACGTCGACGACGTCCACATCTTCGCGCCGGCCGACGAGTCCGAGGCGGAGAAGATCGAGATTCCGCGGGGGCCGAACATCAAGCGCCCGCCCGAGCACAAGGCGCTCGGCGACTCGCTCGAGGCCTGCGTGGCCACGGTTCAGCCCGACGACATCTCGACCGGCGACCTCGCACCCGACGGAGTCGAGGTGATGGCGTTCCGCTCGAACGTGCCGGCCATTGCCGAGTTCACCCTGCGCCACCGCGACCCCGACTTCCGCAAGCGGCTGAAGGAGTGGGGGAGTGGGTTCATCGTGGCCGGCAACAACTACGGCCAGGGCTCCTCGCGCGAGCACGCCGCCCTGGCGCCGCTGCACCTGGGGGTCAAGGCGGTGATCGCCAAGTCGTTCGCCCGCATCCACCGGCGCAACCTGATCGCCCAGGGGATCGTCGCGCTCACCTTCTCCGACGAGTCCGACTACGACAAGGCCGAGGTGGGGCAGACATGGTCACTACCCAAGCTTCGGGAGGAGCTCGAGAATGGCTCGGAGACGATCACGGCCAAGATCGACGACGGCGACGAGCTGACGCTGACCCACGACTTCTCCGAGCACGAGCGGGAGATCCTGCTCGCCGGCGGCCTGCTGTCCTACCTCCGCGATTCGGAGTCGGGCAACGGCACCGGGGCCGAGTCCGGCGGAGGGGGGCGAGCCGAGCAGAAGGACGCCGGCGAACGGGCCGAGTCAGAGGACGGCGCCGGCAACGGCTCGGGCGTGATCCGCGAATCAGGCCAGGGCGTCGGCGGGCATCACGAGTAGACGCGCGCCGGGCGTCACGAACGCGAATAAGTGCACACTCGGCGGCGCGCCGCGGACGAGTGTGACGAAACTCGCGCTAAGCCGGCAGTTTCCGCGCACTCGCCCGCCAGACGGCGTCGAGTGTGACGTTTCTCGCCACCGAAAAAAGGTGCAACGCACGCCGGGCTGAGGCCGGCGGCCAGGCTGGCGGGACCCCGGGTCAGACCGGCGGTCACGCTGGCGGGACCCCGGGTCAGACCGCCGGCCGGCGCGCGGGCGAAGTCACCGCGGCGCTACCAGCAAAGCCTGCGTCGCCCGGCCCACGCGCCCGCGCGAGTCGTACAGGACGCTCTCGGCGATCCCGATCCCGCCGGCCCAGATCCGCGTCTGGGACTCCAGGCAGATCCACTCGCCGACCGGCTCGCGCTCGACGTAGAGGGTCAGGTCCGGGTTGATGAACAGGTAGTCGTCCCAGGACAGCGTCGCGCTGATCCCGTTGCCGAAGTCGCCGGCGGCGGCCAGGTGCTGAAGGGGAGAGGGGGTCTCGCCGGTTACGAGCGGCCGGCGTAGGCGAAACCAGGCGACGCAGGGATTGTCGCCCCAGGCGCCGGCGACGAAGCGAATCTCGACCGCGTCGGGGGCGAACATCGGGCGGTGGGGCAGCGCCAGCGACATCGGCCGCCCGTGGTCGGGGCCCTCCGGCGCCGCACCGCCACCTGGGCCCGCATCGCCCGCCTCGGCACGGCGCACGCGCAGCGCCCGTGCCCGCACCACCTCGACGCCGTCCTCGGTCACCATCGCTCCCTCGAGCAGCTGAACGCGCCGTCCCGGCCGGACGATCTCGGCCCGCACCTCGACCGGCCCGATCGGCGCCGGGCGCAGAAGCTCGTAGGTCACGCGGGCCAGGGAGAGCCCGTCCGCGGACGGCAGACGCTCGAACGCGCGCATGAGCAGGGCGGCCGGCGCGCCGCCGTGCTGCGCGTTCGGGTCCCACGGACCGCGCGCGTACTCGGACGCGACGAAACGTCCATTTGCCGCCTCGAATACTGGCTCGGTGGACATCGCGGGGAACGCTATCGCCCGGCTACACTCAGGCCCGATGGACGACAGCTCGCAGACCCCCCGCGACGAGGCCACGTTCACCGTCAAGGCCGGTTTGGCCGAGATGCTCAAGGGCGGCGTGATCATGGACGTCGTCACCCCCGAGCAGGCCAAGATCGCCGAGGACGCCGGGGCGGCGGCGGTGATGGCGCTCGAGCGCGTGCCGGCCGACATCCGCCGGGACGGCGGCGTCGCCCGCATGTCCGACCCCGTGATGATCCAGGGCATCCAGGAGGCGGTGACGATCCCGGTGATGGCCAAGGCCCGGATCGGTCACTTCGTCGAGGCGCAGGTGCTCGAGGCGCTCGAGGTCGACTACATCGACGAATCCGAAGTGCTGACGCCGGCCGACGAGGCCAACCACATCGACAAGTGGGCCTTCAGCGTCCCGTTCGTGTGCGGCGCCACCAACCTCGGCGAGGCCCTGAGGAGGATCGGCGAGGGCGCCGCGATGATCCGCTCCAAGGGTGAGGCCGGAACCGGCGACATCGTCGAGGCCGTGCGGCATCTGCGGATGATCCGAGGCGAGATCCGCCGCCTGACCATGCTCGACGACGCCGAGCTGGCCTCCGCGGCCAAGCAGCTCCAGGCGCCGCTTCATCTCGTCCGCCAGATTGCCCAGGATGGCCGCCTGCCGGTGGTTCTCTTCTGTGCCGGAGGGATCGCCACCCCGGCCGACGCCGCATTGGTCATGCAGCTCGGTGCCGAGGGCGTGTTCGTGGGCTCGGGCATCTTCAAGTCCGAGGATCCCGAGCGCCGGGCCCGGGCGATCGTCGAGGCGACCACCCACTTCCAGGATCCCGCCCGGATCGCAGCCGCTTCCACCGGTCTTGGTCAGCCGATGGTGAGCCTCGAGACTTCGAAGCTCGAGGCCGAGCAGCTGCTCGCACCACGCGGCTGGTAGTGCCGACTGCGTCGGCATTGCGAGTTTCGCCTGGCGGCGAAACGTCGGCGGTGACTTCGTCACCGGTGCGAGTTTCGCCTGGGGGCGAAACATCGCGCGAGAGTCACGACCATGTGGTTGGCGTCCTGGCGCTCCAGGGTGGCTTCGAGGCCCACGCCAAGATGGTTCGCAGGCTCGGCGCCGCGGCGCGCGAGGTGCGGGTTCCGGCCGATCTCGATGGTCTCGACGCGCTGATCATCCCCGGAGGCGAATCCACGGTGATGACGCTGGGGATCCAGCGCGAGGGCCTGGCCGAACCGCTCCGCGCCCTGATCGGCGCCGGCACCCCTGTGCTCGGCACGTGCGCCGGCATGATCATGCTCGATCGGGAGCATCTCGGGCTGCTCGACGTGAGCACCCGCCGCAACGCCTTCGGCCGCCAGATCCGTTCGTTCGAGGCCGATGTCGACGTGACCGGCGTCGACGGCGGTCCGATGCACGCCGTGTTCATCCGGGCGCCGTGGGTGGCGGAGCACGGACCGGAGGTCGAGGTTCTGGGCCGGGTGGAGGGGCATCCGGTGGCCATCCGCCAGGGGAACATGCTCGCGGTGTCGTTTCATCCCGAGCTGTCCGGAGACGCCCGGCTGCATCAGCTGCTGCTGGGCATGCACTCCACGAACGGCGCGGGCTAGCTGCTCAGTGCCCGGCGCCGGCCGGATCGCGCGGCCGGGTCGAGTACGCCCTGAACTGACGTTCGAAGGCGGCCCAGTCGAACGTGGGCAATCCGTCCCGGTCGTCGGGCGGCGGGCCCGGCTCGGTGGGATCCTCGCCACCGTCCGGCGGATCCTCCGAATCGCTGCCCCTAGAAAGCCAGGCGGCCAGTGCGCAAGCGGCGATCCCGGACACGTAGACGACACCGGCCAGGGCGGCGTGATGGGTCAGGGAGGCGAACACGCCCACCGCGTACAGGGACAGCGCGGCCAATACCAGGCGGCGCAGCTCACCGCGGGGGAGGGGCCTCCGGGGCGCCCGGGCGAGGGCGCTCAGCATGATCCCGCCCACCAGGACCAGCACCAACACCAGCTTCCACGCGATCGACGGCGGCAAAGGCATCTCCAGGACGATCATCGACCTCAGATGCGGCCAAATCAAGCCTAGTCGCCTAACAACGTCGTCCGGGCGTCCGATTTCGCACCCACGGACGGCCAGGAGCGGGCCGAGCGCCCGCGATGCGGCGCTACACCACGAGGCCGTGGCGCATCGTGTTCTCGGTCACGACGTGCGGCTCGACGAACTGCAGCAGGTAGTCCGGGCCACCGGCCTTGCTCCCGGTGCCGGACAGGCGGTTGCCTCCGAACGGCTGACGTCCGACCATCGCGCCGGTGATGCCGCGGTTCACATAGAGGTTGCCGACCGGCGAGCGCTCTCGTACGTAGCGGACGACGCCCGGATCGCGGGCGAACAGCCCGCCGGTGAGCGCAAAGGGCAGCCCATCGACCATGTCGCAGGCCTCCTCCACGTCGGTCACCCGGTCGATGGCCAGCAACGGGCCGAAGATCTCCTCGTTCAGCACGGCTGAGTCGCGGGGCAGGCCGGCGACCACGGTGGGCGGACAGAACCAGCCGCGGTCAGGGACGGGCTCGACGCGCGCGACGATCTCGCCCTGCTCACGGGCAAGGGCGGCGAAGCGCTCGACGCGCTCCTGGGCCGCCTCCTCGATCACCGGCGGGACATCGATTCCGAGCTCATCGGCCTGGCCCACCACGAGCACCCGCACCGCGCCCGCCACCCGTTCGATCAGCTGATCGGCGATCGCCTCGTGGACCAGCACCCGCGCGGCCGCCGAGCACTTCTGTCCGGCGTAGACGAACGCGGAGGACACGATCGCGGGCACCGCATCGTCGAGGTCGGCGTCGGAGTGGACGATCACGCAGTTCTTGCCGCCGAGCTCGGAGACCACGCGCTTGATGTGATGCTGGCCGGGGCCGACCGTGCCTGCCGCCCGGCTGATCTCGAGTCCGACCGGCAGCGAGCCGGTGAAGGCGATCGTCTGAACGCGCGGATGGGCGACCAGGGCCGCGCCCACGTCGCCTTCGCCCGGAAGCAGGCAGATCGCCGATGGCGGGACGCCCCCCGCGCGCAGCGCCTGCACGAGCATGAGCGCGCATCCGGGCGACTGCTCGGCCGGCTTCAGCACGACCGCATTGCCGGTGGCCAGGGCGCCCGCGGTCATCCCACAGGGAATGGCCAGGGGGAAGTTCCAGGGCGAGATCACCGCGGCCACTCCTCGCGGCGCGTAGCGCATCTCGTTGCGCTCGCCCGGCACCTGGAGCAGCTCGGCGCCGGCCTCGAGCTCGATCGCACCGCGGGCGTAGTACTCGAGGAAGTCGATCGCCTCGCACACATCGCCGTCGGCCTCCGGCCACGGCTTGGCGCATTCGCGCACCTCGAGCGCCGCGATCTCGGCCCGCCGCTCGCGCAGCCACGCCGCGGCGCGAAGGAGCGCGGCGGCGCGCTCGGCGGCGCCCACCGCGCGCCAGGCGCGCAGGCCCCGCTCGGCCTCGGCAACGGCCGCGTCGACGTCTGCCTCACTGCCCCGCGTGGCCAACGCCACCACGCGCTCGGGGTCGCCCGGGTCGGTCGAGACGAGCTCCGCGCCGTTTCGCTCGTCGGCGCCGATCATCACCGGGACGCGCAGCGGCAGCCGTCCGGAAAGGCGCTGCATGGCCTCGTCCAGCTGGACTCGCACGGGAGCGCGCCGCAGCTCGAGGATGGGTTCGTTGGCAAACGGCGAGAGCGTCGACACGCGATCCGACGTTAACAGGCGCTACTCGCCGTTCGTGCCCTCGTGCGCGGCCTCGCCGGGATCTTCGGGCGTCTCGCTCGGCCCGCCGGGCGGAGGCACCTCGGCTTCGGGCTCCGCGGACTCTGGTGCGGAGGGCTCGCCGCCCGGCGGGGCGGGGGGAGCCTGGGCGGGCGTCGGCGGCCACGGTTCCTGGGGGTGGGAGACCTCCTCGGGGTCGTGCGGCCAGGCCGTCGCCGGCGGCTCGGGCCACCCGACGGGCGCCTCGGGCACTGACTCGGGCACCGCCTCGGGCACTTCCTCGGGCACTTCCTCGGGCGCCGCCCTGGCCTCGTGCGGCCAGCCCACCGACGGTCGCCGCACGGGCTCCTCGGACCGGCGCGCCCACGGGGCCGGCTCGGGCGGCCAGGCCCGCCGCACCGCGCCCTGAGCGGCCGCGTCGAGTCCGCCGGGCCAGATCGTCGCCTCGTCGTAGAGCGCGTTGAGCAGCACGGCGCCCCTCAGGTTCGCCCCTTGGAGGTTGGCGCCCTCGAGGTTGGCGCCCTCGAGGCCCGCCCCCTCCAGGTTGCCCCCGGTCAGGTCGGCGCCGCTCAGCACCGCGCCGTGCAGGCCGGCGTCCTTGAGATTCGCCCCGGTGAGGCCTGCGTCCTTCAGGTTGGCGCCCTTGAGAGCTGCGCCCTCGAGGTTCGCGCCATACAGGCGCGCTCCCTCGAGGTTGGCTCCCCACAGCACCGTGTCGTTCAGGTTGGCCAGGAGCAGTCCGGCGCTTCTGAGGCTGGCTCCCTCCAGGTCCGCTGCGGTCAGATTGGCCTTGAACAGGTCGGCGCCCTCCAGGTGAGCCCCGCTGAGCAAGGCGCGCTCGAGATGAGCCCCGGTCAGCGTGGCGCCGGCCAGCGCGGTGTGGGAAAGCGCAATCGGCGCGTCGGTGTCGTGCGTCATATCGCGCCGGCCGAGCACGGTGAGCGCGGCCTGCACGTCGGTGGGGGGCCGCGGCCGGGGGTCGGCGTGGCCGCCGGCCGTGACGCCCGCGCCGGGCCGGGCGCCGTTGCCGGCGCGTCCGCCGGGCCGCGTCCCGGCGGGCGCGTGCTCGCGGACGAACGCGGCGAGAATCTCCATGATCGGCGGGTGGTTCTCCGGCGCCTCGCGCGCGAGGCGCTCGAGCGAGTAGATGCCACCGAGGCGCACGTCAAGGGCGGGATGCCCCAACTGGTCGACCGCGCGCATGAAGCGCTCGATCAGCAGGCGCTCGCGGTTCTCCTCGCGCCGCTCGTTGGTCGAGCTCCGCAGCAGATAGATCGCCACCGCACCGGCCAGCGCCCCGAGGATGATCACGACCAACGCGATCCGAACGCGACTGAGCTCGTTCAGGCGTGCGGCACCGGTCAGGCCCTTCGTGGAAACGAGCCAGGGCGGAGCGAACCGGATCACCAACGCGCTGACACCGGCCAGCGCGACCAGCGCCGCGATCAGCAGCACCAGTCGAGAGAGCCTCCGCCTCCAGCGTGACGTGCGCTTCATCGCTGGGCTGAAACTATGGCCTAAATCGCGGAAAACGCCCTGCATGCACCAGCTCTTGCACAGTCGCAGAGCGCTTGCCCCAATCGTTCACATCGCGGGCGCCGACGCTGGTTAAATCGCTTCGTGGAGCGAGGGGCGACAGAGCGCGAGCCGACGGAATACGCCCAGCTGGTCGAGAAGCTCGAGGCGGCCCAGGAGAGCGACGTGGTCGAGCAGGCCCTGGCCGCCGCCCAGCAGCATCTGAACATGGACGCGTCGTACATCACGACGATCGACGACCGCCACCAGACGATCCACGCGCTGTTCGGCGACGAGGACGCGGTCGCCCGCTACCAGGGCACGGTATTCCCGGTCGAGCAGACGTACTGCATGCGGATGCTGAACGGCGAGATCCCGAACGTCGTCCCGGACACGCCACAGGAGCCGGCGATCCGCGACCTGCCGGTCACGCGCGAGTTCCATGCCTACGTGGGCGTGCCGGTCAAGCTGGCCGACGGCCGCGTCCACGGGACGCTTTGCTGCGTGAGTCGCCGGCCGCGGGAGGACCTGGGGCCCGAGGAGCTGCGTTTCATGCAGATTCTGGCCGGCATCGTCGGCACGCGTCTGGATCGGGTCCGCGGGGACCTCGGCCGCCTGACCGAGCGCTTCCGTCGGGGTCGCAGCGCCGAACCCGCGATGCCGCCGGACTAAGCCGAGGCGGTCCGCCGGATCAAGGCCGCTCAGGAGAGCGACATCATCGACCGCGCGCTGAGCGCGGCGCGGGAGCAGCTGCACATGGGCGCCGCGTACATCGCGACGGTCGATTCCCGCCAGCAGACGATCGAAGCGATGATCGGGGTGACCAACGCGGACGCGCTGGTGGAGGGCGCCGTGATCCCCGTGGAGGAGACCTACTGCGCCCGGATGCTCGCGGGCCAGATCCCCACGTCGTGCCGGACACCGCTGCCGTGCCAGAGCTCCGCAAGATGACGATAATCCGCAACATCGGCGCTTACATCGGCGTGCCGGTGAAGCTGTCCGACGGTCGCGTGCACGGGTCGCTGTGCTGCGCGAGCAACGAGCCAAGGACCGGTCTCGGTGAGCCCGAGCTGCGGTTCATGCACGTCCTGGCCGACATCGTGGCCGCCCAGATCGAGCGGACCCACGGGAGCATCGTCCGCCTCAGCAACCGCCTGTCGGCCACCCAGCCCAGCCCCTGAACGGGGCTACGGGGGCGCCAGGAGGACGTCGAGCGAGGTTCCCCGCGCCTGCTCGTGCAGGAACGACTCGTTGCTGGTGTTCTCGAGCAGCCGGCGGACGAGATAGGCCATGCCCGCCACCAGGTCGCCGATCGGGCAGTAGGTCCGCACCCGGAACCCGCGGGCGGCGAGGGCATCCTGCAACTGGTCGCCCAGCCCGCGCAGCACCTGGAGCTCGAGGTCGCGGTCCTCGCCGCCCACCGAGCGGTTGTAGGCGATGGCGTGGGCAACCGAGCGGAGGTTGTGCGAGGCCACCGCGACGCGCAGCGCGGGGCGGGAGTCGAGCAGGCGCCGCGTCAGCGCCTCGAAGTTGCGGTCGCACTCGGCCTTGACGTCGAACACCGGCGTCGGCCAGCCGTGCTGCGTGGCCTGGACGAGCTCGTGATCCCAGTAGGCGCCCTTGACCAGCCGGACGGTCAGCGGCGGCGTGCGGCGTGAGCTACGAGCCCAATCCAAGACGTGTTCGAGCTGCTCGGGTGAGTCGCGCAGGTAGGCCTGGAGCACGAGGCCCGCCGACGGGCCGCTCAGGAACTCCTCCTCGGAGAGGACCTCGAGGACCAGGTCGAGCACCGCCTCGCGCGAGTCGAGCGACTCCATGTCGATGTGGATGTGCGCCCCCAGCTCGTCGGCGCGGCGCAGGAGCGGGCGCAGACGGCCGGCGGCGTCCTGACGCCCGCGCGCCGGCGCGTCGGGCCGCAGCAACGGCGTCAGCGCCGAGATCTTGACCGAGACGTTGGTGCGGGGGATCGGGCCGATGGTGTCGCGCTCGAGCCCGTCGCGCCCCGACCACCCGCGTTGGGCCCGCGACAGGTCGACCAGCGCCTCCTCACAGCGCGAGGCGTAGCGGTCGGCCTCGGCCTGGGTGACGGTCGCCTCGCCGAGCAGGTCGACCGAGCTGGCCACGCCGTGGTTCCAGAGATCGCGCAGCACGCCGAGGGCCGCCGACGGCGTCTCTCCGACGATGAACCGGTGGGCCATGTGGCGCACCCCCGCGGCCGCGGCGGCGCCGATCGCGCGTCGCGCCGCCTTGTTGTCGGCGATTCGCATGGCAGCGGCCAACGGCGGCGGCGTCTCGGGCACCTCCCGCAGGTACTGCTGCAGATGCCGGGCGAGATCGTCGAGCGAGCGGCAGGCGGGGGTGACGTCGACGAACCGGAACAGCGCGGCCTTCAGCTCCTGGTCGGCCGAGGCCAAGTCCATGGCGCGCGCGTCCAACGTCCGCAGGGGGTGACGGGCGCCGGACGGAAACGCCGAGGCCAGATCAGTCCCGATTTCATGGATCGAGCGCTCGAGGGCGGCGCCCCGCGCGTCGTTGGGCGGCGCGCTCATCAGGCCCCCAGGATGTTGACCGCCCGCGCCACCACCAGTCCGATCGTGACGAGCGAGATGATCGATTGCGCGCCCATCAGCCACTTCGCCGCCGGCGTCAGGGGCATCGTGTCGGTGGGGCTGAAGGCCGTCGCGTTCGTGAGCGAAACGTATAGATAGTCGATCAGCTTGGGCATCCAGTTCGGCGGCGCCCATTTCGGATCGGCCATCTGCGGGAACAGGAAATCCGGCGTGTCCCGGTCCCCCCGGGACCGGGCCGCCGGGCCGCCGCGATCAACCTCCCAGTACCACAATCCGAACAGCAACACGTTGGTGCACCAGAGCACGATCCCGGACAGGATCAGCTGATGCCCGTTCTCCTTGCCCCCGTTGAGCAGACGATGGGAGAGCATCACCAGGGAGACCGCATTGGCCGCGCTGACCAGGCCGATCATGCCGATCGCCACGTGGCGCCGAAGCGGCGAGTGACGCACGTTCGGGTGCGGCGAGACGATCACCAGGCCGATCAGCAGCGCGCCTTCCAGGGCCGGCAACAGCCAGTTGGGACCCAGCGTGACCTGCTCGGAGAGCGATAGCTGGAGCGCGATGGCGCACGCGACGACGAGCTGCGGCTCCCAGAACGGCAGCCAGCGCTCCACCCAGCCGAGCGGGCCCCGCCGGTGACGGGGCGTATGTCGGGACGCCTCGCTACGGTCCATGGTCGCGTCCGGGATAGTGGCACGCGCCTGCCGGTGGAGTGCCAGGGGAAGGAGCCGAGCTGACCATGCCCGAACAATCCGTGTTGAAGAAAGCGCTCGCAGCGCCACTACTCGTGCTCGCGCTGCTCACGACCGCGTGCGGGAGCGCCGGGGGCGGTTCGACCCCCGCGACCACCACCGACGCCGCCGGCACGGCCGCCACGGCCGGCCCGAGCACGACGACGAGCACGTCGAGCACCACCAGCAAGAGCGCCACCACGACGACGGCGACGTCGACCACCGCGACCACGACGTCGGGTCCGCCGCCGTGCCGGGCGGGCGGCCTGTCGCTCTCGTTCCTGGGCCAGCAGGGAGGGATGGGCCACGGCGAGATCGGCTTCGAGCTGCGCAACACGAGCTCGACGAGCTGTCGCACCTACGGCTATCCGGGCATCCAGTTCCTCGACCAGCAGGGCCGCCCGCTGCCGACGATCCCCCACCACACGACTAATGACTTCTTCGGCGCGACGCCGGCCGTCCCCCTCGTGATCGCGCCCGGCCAGAGCGCGTCGTTCCGGCTCGACGTGGGCCACGGGGTGGCGACGTCGAACGGCTGCGCCACGGCGTACGCCCTGCAGGTGATCCCGCCCAACGACACGGCGACCCTCCGCACCGCGATCCCCGAGGGTTCCTACGAGTGCCGGGACGCGAACGTGTCCCCACTCAGGGCCGGCACCGCGGCGTATCCGTAGCCCGGACGGGGATCAGACCCCGGGCGTGGCGAGCCACTGCGGCCCGTGCTCGAGCGCGCGGGTGATCTCCTCGGCGGGCACCGCGCGGGAGAAGTGGAAGCCCTGGGCCAGTCCGCAGCCCAGCCGGCTCAGCTCGCGGACGTGGTCGACGGTCTCGACCCCCTCGGCCACCACGTCGAGCGACAGCGCGCGCGACATCGCGATGATCGTCTCGGTGATCGCGGTGTCGCGCGGCTCGGAGCCGAGCCCGTCGACGAACGACCGGTCGACCTTGAGCACGTCGAGCGGCAGGCGCGTCAGGTAGCTCAGGGACGAATAGCCGGTGCCGAAGTCGTCCAACACCAGCCGAACCCCGAGCGCCTTCAAAGCCTTCAGCACCTCGCCCAGCCCATCCGCGTCGCGCACCATCACGGTCTCGGTGATCTCGAGGCTCAGGCAGGCGGGGTCGAGGCCGGTGCTGCGCAGGACCGAGGCGACGACGTCCGGCAGGGAGCGGCGCGTCACCTGAACCGCCGACAGGTTGACCGACATCGTGAGCGGAGCGGCGTCGGGACGGGCGTGGTACCACTGCGCGGCCTGGCGGCAGGCCTGCTCGAGGACCCACCGGCCAATCGGCTCGATCAACCCGTTCTCCTCGGCGATCGGGATGAACTCGGCCGGGGAAATCTCGCCTCGCTCGGGGTGGCGCCAGCGCAGCAGCGCCTCGACGCCGACGATCGCGAAGTCGCGCAGCGAGACCACCGGCTGGTACTCGAGGCGGAGCTCGTCCCGCGCGAGCGCCCGGCGCAGATCGTTCTCGACCCGCAGGCGCTCGATCGCGCGCCCGCGCATCCCCTCGTCGAACACCTCGTAGCGGGCGCGCCCCAGGTCCTTGGCGCGGTACATCGCGGCGTCGGCGTCGCGGATCAGCTCGTCGGCCTGCTCACCGCCACGGGCCAGCGCGATGCCGATGCTGGTGGTCACGAAGTGCTCGGAGCCCGAAAGCACGAACGGCCGCGCGAAGATCGCCGCGATTCGCTCGGCCGTCTCGATCGCGTCCCGCTCCGAGGCGATGTCCTCGAGCAGGATCCCAAACTCGTCGCCGCCGAACCGGGCGACCGTGTCGCTCGAGCGCAGCGCCTGCTTCAGGCGAGGGGCGGCCGCGGCCAGCAGCTCGTCCCCCACCTGGTGGCCGAGGCTGTCGTTGACCAGCTTGAAGTGGTCGATATCGAGGAACAGGATCGCGGCCATCGACTGCTGGCGGTCCAGGCGGGCGAGTTCGTGCTCGAGGCGGTCGACGAACAGGACGCGGTTGGGCAGCCCCGTGAGCGGGTCGTGCAGCGCCCGGTCGCGGATGGCGTCCTCGATCGCCTGGCGCTCGAGCGCGTCGGCCAGCACGTTGGCCAGGGCCTGGAGGAAGTCGATGTCGCCGGGGGCAAACGAGCGCTTGGCCATCGACTGGACGACCAGCACCCCGAACGGATCGCGCGAGCGGCCCTCGATCTTGACCGACAGCCCGGCTCCCGTCCGCCGGCCGCCGAAGGCCGGCTGCTCGAAGCGGATCTCGGCATCCCAGTCCTCGACCACGACCGGCGCGCCGGTGAGCAGGGTGTAACCGGCCTGGGAGCCGTCGGCCGCCGGATAGCGCAGGCTGCCGAAAGCCGAGTCCGGCCAGCCGATGCCGGCCCTCAGGACCAGCGCGCTCTCAGCCGGCAGGAGCTCCCATACCGCCGAGATCTCCACGCCGAGATGCTCCGCGGCGCTGCTCACCGCCTCATGCATCAGCTCGACTGTCCCGGTGCCTTCGAGGGCGTGCTCACCCAGCAACGCCACCGCCGCCTGCTGTGCGGCGCGGCGCTCGAGCTCGGCCTCGGCCGCCTTGCGCTCGGTGATGTCGGAGAGGACCCCGTGCCAGCGCAACTCGCCGTTCGGCTCACGAGTCAGCACGGCGTCGTCGCGGATCCAGACGACCCGTCCGTCCCGGTGGAGCATCCGGTATTCGATCGCCGCACCGTTGGGATCGTCCGCGGGTTGCGCCGTCTCCCGCGCCACGACCCAATCGCGGTCGTCAGGGTGCAGCCGCTCGAGCCACAGCTCAGGGGCGGCACGCCAGACGGCGGGGCTGTAGCCGAGGATCTGCTCGATCTGGGGGCTGACGTAGTGCCAGCGCCCGGTCTCGCCGGCGTCGGCGACATAGACGATCGCCGGGACGCGCGCGAGCAGCTCGCGATAGCTCGACCCGACTGTCTCGGCGATTCCTGGCTCGTCGCTGTGCGCCCCCGGCATGGCGACGCCGTCGTTGTCCCCGACCATGTTCCCTGCTAATCGGCAGTCCCGGCCGGACGCGTGAGCGCCAGCAACCGTTTGTCCGTTTGATTACACCTCGACGGACTCGAACAGCGACACGCCATCCGCCTCGCGCTCGACGGCCTGGCCCGTCTCGACCAGCAGGTCGAGGTGTCCGAGCACCTCCGACAGGGTCAGATAGGCCTGCGTGACCGCCACGTTCCCCCACATCTGCAGCGCGATCTCATATGCGCTGAGGGGTTGTCCGTCGAGAATCTGAAGGACCCGGGCGGCTCGCCGGCGGTGCATGCGCAGCCGCTCGTCGATCAGCTCGGCGTGGTCGAGGACGGGGTCGCCATGGCCGGGCAGGACCAGCCGCGCCGGCAACTCGCGCGTGGCGCGCAACGAATCGATGTACTGGAGCAGCGCGCGCGGCCGCGGCTCCGACGGGTGGGCGGGGTCGGTGGTCAATGGCCGCGAGATGAGCGGGTTCGACGAGATCCGCCCCAGCAGGTGGTCGCCGGCGATCAGGATCTCCCGCTCCTCGTCCCACAGGAGGGTGTCCGACGGGCTGTGTCCCGGACGGTGGAAGATCCGGAGCGTCCGGTCGCGGAGCTTGAGCTCGTCGCCGTCGCGAAGCGGGCGCGTGACTGCGCCGCTCGAGCCGAAGGCCCGGAACGCCGCGGCCAGCGATCCGAGCACCGTGGCCAGGTCACCGGGCACGCCGTGGCGCCGCATGACCGCCTGGGCGAACTCGTCGTCCGCCGCCGAGCTGCGCGAGAAGTTGGCCAGGTAGGGCACGAGCAGGTCGAGCGCGGCGACCTGCGCCGCCGATCGCCGGGCGAGGATCTCGAGCAGGCCGACGTGGTCGATGTGCTGGTGGGTGAGGACGATCTGCCCCAGGTCCTCGATTCGGTGGCCGCGGGCCGCCAGCGCACGCTCGAGGTCGTCGAGCGATTTGCCGGAGTTGGGCCCGGTGTCGATCAGGGTCAGCGGCTCGTCCTCGATCAGGTAGCAGTTGACCCGCCCGACCAGGAACGGCGTGGGCAGGGCGATCCGGTGGATGCCCGCTCGCTGCGCCAGAGCCAACGCGTCGTCGGCGCTTGTGGCGCGGCGCTCGGGCGAGGTCACGAACGGATCACGGCCAGCACCTCGTCACGCCGGCGCTCCATGTCCTCGCGCGAGCGCAGTGACTCCAGGCACAGGCGCAGCAGTGGCTCGGTGTTGGAGGTACGCACGTTGAAGTGCCAGTCGTCGTACTCGACCGAGAGCCCGTCCAGGCGGTACTGCTTGCCGTCTGCGTACTTCGAGGCCAGCTGCTCGATCTTGGCTTCTCCGTCGGAGACCTCCGAGTTGATCTCGCCGGAGATGAAGTAGCGTGACCGGTAGGGCTCGAGCAGCTCGGACATCCGCTTGCCGCGGTGCGAGAGCAGCTCGAGGATGAGCAGCGCCGGAATCGTTCCCGAATCCGCGCAGTAGAAATCGTGGAAGTAGTAATGGCCGGAGACCTCGCCGCCGAACGCGGCATGCTCCTCGCGCATCCGGGTCTTGAAGAAGGCGTGGCCGACCCGGTTCATCAGCGCGCGGCCACCCGCCTTCTCGGCGACATCCTTCACCGCCCAGCTGGCCCGAACGTCGTACAGGATCGTCGCCCCGGGGTTCTTCTCGAACATCGACTCCGCGAGAAGCGCGGTCAGGAAGTCGCCATCCACGAACGCGCCCTGGTCGTCGATGAAGAAGCAGCGGTCCGCGTCCCCGTCCCAGGCGATGCCCAGGTCCGCCGTGCGGCGCACGACCTCGCGCATGATGAACTCGCGGTTCTCGGGCAGCAGCGGATTCGGCTCGTGATCGGGGAAGTGCCCGTTCGGCTCGAAGTAGTGCTCCTGGAGGTCCAGCCCGAAGCGGTGCAGCAGCGGGCCGACCATCGGACCGGCCATGCCGTTGCCGCCGTCCACCACCACGCGCATCGGCTTGACCGCGTCCGGATCGATGAACTTGAGCGCGGCCTCCTGGAACTCGTCGTAGAGCTCCACGTGCTGGACGGAGCCGCCGCCCGGCGCGTCACCCAGACCGGCGTCGATCTTCGCCCGCATCTCGCCGATGCCGGCATCGCCCGACAGCGCGATCGCCCCGCGCCTGACCAGCTTGGCGCCCGTGTAGCGCTGCGGGTTGTGCGAGGCGGTGCACATCAGCCCGCCGTCCAGATCGCGGGAGCCGACCAGGAAATAGAGCATCTCGGTGCCGATCTCGCCGGCGTCGATCACGGCGGCGCCCTCCGCGCACATCCCCTTGCGGTAGGCATCCGAGAGCTCGGGCGCGGTGAGCCGCATGTCCCGCCCGAGGCCGAGGCGCAGCTCGGTGGTTGGCTTGTCCTCGAGTTCGGCGATGACCTGGGCGAACGCTCGCCCGATCTGCTCGGCCAGGGCGGCGTCGATGTCCGAGCCGTACAGGCCGCGGATGTCGTACGCCTTGAAGATCTCGGGATTGGCGACGCTCATAGCGGCGGATCCTACCCGTGGGGAGGTCTGTGAATATGCGCGGCTCGTGAAGCCAATCGTGGTGATCCTGTGTGGCGGGCGGGGCACACGCCTGCAGGAGCAATCGGAGTCGGTACCCAAGCCGCTGGTCGAGGTGGGGGGCCGGCCGATCGTGTGGCACGTGATCCAGATGTACCTGGCCCACCGGTTCCGCCGCTTCCTGCTCCTGACCGGGTACCTGGCCGACCAGGTGGAGGCGTTCGCGGCCGCGGCGCCATGGCCGGCCGGGGCGCAGATCGCGTGTCTGGACACCGGCATCGACACGCCGACGGGTGAGCGGCTGCGACACGCCGCGTCGGCACTCGACGAGGAGCGATTTTGCCTCGCCTATGCCGACGGGGTGGCAGACATCGACCTGGGGGGACTGCTCGAGTACCACCGCCGCCACGGGCAGGCCGCCACGATGGCGCTCGTGCAGCCACGGCTTCCGTTCGGCGTGGCGCGACTGGACGGGGACGGCGCGGTGCTCGGTTTCACCGAGAAGCCCCGAAGCGAGCTGTGGGTCAACGCGGGCTTCTTCTGCTTCGAGCGCGCCGCGCTCGACATGCTTGGGCCCGGCAGCACCCTCGAGCGCGAGCCGCTCGAGCGCCTGGCCGCCGCCGGCCAGCTGCGCGCGTTCCGCCATGAGGGCTTCTGGGAGTGCATGGACACCTACAAGGACTGGGTCACCCTGAACGACCTGTGGGCCGGCGGCCGCGCTCCGTGGACTGCGCCCGAACTAAAATGAAACGGCATGTCCGGACATTCCAAATGGGCTTCGATCAAGCACAAGAAGGCCGTCGTCGACGCGCGGCGCGGTCAGCACTTCACCAAGCTGGCGCGCGCGATCAGCGTCGCGGCGCGTGAGGGCGGCGGCGATCCGACCGGGAATTCGGCGCTTGCGCTGGCCGTCCAGAAGGCCCGCGACGCGTCGATGCCCAAGGACAACATCGAGCGTGCGATCGCCAAGGGGACCGGCGAGGGCAGCGACGCCGACCAGATCGAGACCGTCCTCTACGAGGGCTACGGCCCCGGCGGCGTGGCGCTGCTGATCGAGGCGCTGACCGACAACCGCAACCGGACCGGCGCCGAGATGCGGCACCTGCTGGGCAAGCACGGCGGGAACCTGGGAGAACCCGGGTCCGTGTCGTATCTGTTCGACAAGCGCGGCGTGATCGTCGTCGACGCCAATCGCTACAGCGAGGACGATCTGATGCCGGCGATCGACGCCGGCGCCGAGGACATCGCGCTCGATGAGGACGTGTTCGAGGTGATCACCGAGCCGGCCGACCTGACCGCCGCCCGCGAAGCGCTCGCCCAGGCGGGCATCGAAATCGAGAGCGCGGACCTCACGCAGCGGCCGCGTGCGCGCGTGCCGGTGGGCGAGTCGGACGCGGCCAAGCTGATGAAGCTGATCGACGCGCTCGAGGAGTCCGACGACGTGGGGGCCGTGCACGCCAACTTCGACGTCGACAGCGCCGTCCTCGAGCGCGTGGCCCAGTAAGTAACACGGTCCTTATCCGAGGCCGCTACCCTCGTGCGCTCCATGAAGACTAAAAGCCTGCTCATTTCCCTGCTCGCCCTGCTCGCGGCAGTCGTGGTCGCCGGCTGCGGCGGTTCCTCCAAAGCCGCGGGGATCGACACCGCGCCATCGGGCGGACCCACCGAGACCCAGATTGCGACCACGCCCAAGCCGCCGCCGGCCCTGGCCAAGAAGCCGGTGGTGACCGTCCCCACGGGGCCGGCGCCCACCAAGCTGATCGTCCGCGACCTCGTCGTGGGTACCGGGCAGACCGCCAAGAAGGGCGACACGGTCACGGTCAACTACGTCGGCGTCCTCTACAAGGGCGGCAAGGAGTTCGACTCTTCCTGGAAGACCGGCCAGCCCGCCACCTTCCCGCTCTCGACCGGCGGCGTGATCGCCGGGTGGGTCAATGGCCTCCCCGGGATGAAGGTGGGAGGCCGGCGGGAGCTGATCATCCCGGCCGCGCAGGCCTACGGGAAGGCGGGCCGGCCGCCGACGATCCCACCTAACTCGGCGCTCGTGTTCGTCGTCGATCTGCTGTCGATTTCTGCTTAGGCTTCTCGCCGGCGCGCGACTTCTTCGCTTTGCCGTCCTCGCCCCCCTCGAGCCGCCGGGCGCGATAGAGCGGGACGGCGTCGGACATGCCCTTGAGCCGGTGCTTGCGGGCGAACGACCAGTCGAACTCGTCCGGGGCGGCGTCGCGCACCTCCTCGGTGCAGAGCACGGCGCCCGGGCGCGCTGCGCCGGTCACCCGGCTGGCCAGATTGACCGCGTGGCCGTAGAAGTCGCCGGCGCGCTGCTGGGCGCTGCCGCAGGCCACCCCGGCCCGCATGCTCGGCATTTCAGCGGCCTCGACGGCCTCGAGCAACGACAGCGCCACCGAGACGAGCGGACCGGCCTCGGAGCTGACGAACATCGCCGCGTCGCCGATGGTCTTGACCAGTCGAACCGGTGGCTCGGTCACCTCGTTGGCGACCTCGGCCAGCTTGCTGGCCAGGCCGCCGAGCTCCTGCGGGTCGATCTGCTGCCCCAGGCGCGTGAAGCCGACCATGTCCACGAAGCAGACGCTGACCTGCTGCGCGCGCCACGCCTCCCCGGCCGCGAGCTCGTCCTGGCTCAGCACGCCGCGCCGGACCGCCTCGGCCAGGTGCTGCTTATAGGCCGCGACCAGCACCGGGTCGATGGCCGGGATCAGCTGCTCGGCCACCGAGGAGAACCGCTCGGCGACCTCTTCCTCGCTGTCGCCCGGCTCCAGGAACGCGTCCACGAACGCGGCGGCGGTGGTGGCGGCCAGGCGGGCCATGCCCTCCCCGAGCACGCGGGTGATCTCGGCAATCGCCTCCTCGCCCAGCCCGACGTCGAGAAACAGCCGGGTCGACTGGGCGGCTTGGATCTCCTCCTTGCCGAACACCCGGTCGTCGGGCGCGACCTCGGGCAACCCCAGCAGCCGGCGGATCCGGAGTAATTGGGAGGCCGCGAGACCGGTCTGCTCCTCGAGCTCGCGGGCCGTGTAGTGGCCGCCGAGGACCCGGTCGACGAGCAGGAGGGCGAGGCGGTCCTCCCGCACCGCTCGCTTGAGGTCCTCGAGCGTGTAGTCCTGCTCCACGAGGCGCTGCAGGAGGCGTTCGCGGGCAGCGCGATCCTCGCCCTCGAGTCCGTCGAGCAGGCCGGCCGCTTCGAAATCCACGGCGGGATGGTTGCGCAAACGGGCCGTCGCCGGTCGCGCTCGGGTGTCGACCGCGTTTCGCGAGCGCGCGGACCGGGTCGCGCTCGGGTGTGGACCGCGTTGCGCGAGCGCGCGGATCGAGTCGCGCGCGACTGTGGATCCGGGCTATCGGCTAGCATCGAACGCCCTCGCGGGTGTCATCCCGGCCGGCGTGCATCGCTGTCGCTGGTGGGCCCGCTCACTGATCCCGTCCGACCCCGCCCCTTCACATGCTTTCGATCCTGATGCCCGTCTACAACGAGCGCGAGCGCGTCGAGCGGGCGATCGCCGAGGTCCTGGACACGCAGCTGCCCACGGACTTCGAGCTGATCGTGGTCGACGACGGGTCCACGGACGGGACGCGGGAGATCCTGCGCGGTCTATCGGAGAGCCTCCCACCCGGCCGCGTGCGGCTGTTCGAGCACCCGGAGAACCGGGGCAAGGGCGCCGCGATCCAGACCGCGCTGGGTCACGCGGAGGGCGAGTTCGCCGCGATCTTCGACGCCGACCTCGAGTACGACCCGACCGACCTGGGCCTGCTCATGCCGCCGCTGCTAGACGGCCGCACCAACGCCTGCTTTGGCGTGCGAGCATTCGACGGGTACACGAGCCACTCGTTCCTGTTCGTGCTCGGGAACAAGGGCGTGACGTTCGCCTGCAACGTCCTGTTCAACGTGTACCTGCACGACATCATGACCTGCCACAAGATGATCCGGACCGACGTGTTCCGGAGCCTGCCGCTGCGCTCGCCGGGCTTTGCGATCGAGCCCGAGATCACCGCGCGGCTCGTGCAGCGGGGCGAGCGGATCTTCGAGGTGCCGGTCCACTACCGGGCGCGCGCCACCGACGAGGGCAAGAAGCTGACCGCGGTGGACGGCTTCCGGGTGCTCGGCACGCTGCTGCGCTGCCGCTTCTCGGATCCCCTCAAGCGTTGAGCGTCACCCAGACACCCGCTGCTTCGGCGGCGCCCGCCCGGGCGTCCTCGGAGTCCCGGCGGGGGGACTGGAGGTCCTGGGCGCAGCGCTATCCGTTCATCACCGCGACCGTGGTGTGCACGGTGCTGGCCGCGCTGTCGGCCGCCGTGCTCCCGACCGTCCCCAGCTACGACCCCTGGTCGTGGATCTCGTGGGGCCGGGAGGTCGTCGATCCCCAGATCGGCTTCGCGATCAGCGGGGGGCCGTCGTGGAAGCCACTGCCGTGGTTCTTCACGATCGTCTACGCGCTGTTCGGAAGCGCGGCCGCGCCGACATTGTGGGTGATCACGGCGCGCGCCGGCGGCCTGCTCGGGTTGGTCGCCGCGTATCGCCTGGCGGCGCGGCTCGTGGGGGCACCCCGTTGGGCGGCGGTCACGGCCGGGGTGCTCGCCGCGGGCGGCGTCGTGGTGAGCCAGGAGTGGTTCTACTACATGTTCCGGGGCACCTCCGAGCCGATGCTGGTCGCCTGTGCGCTGTGGGCAATCGATCGGCACCTCGACCGGCGGTACGGCTGGGCGTTCGTGTTGGGGGTGGCCCTTGGGCTCATGCGCCCGGAGGCGTGGCCGCTGTTGATCGTCTACGCCGGCTGGCTCTGGTTCCGCGCGCCTCGGTTGCGGGTGCTCGTCGTCCTGGGCCTGTTCTCGCTCCCGTTCTTCTGGTTCGTGCCGCCGTGGATCGGCTCGGGGAACCCGTTCCTGGCCGCGCAGCATGCGGCGGAGTACAACGGCGCGCTCGGTTCCGATCCCTTCCTCACCGTGCTGGGGCGCGGGCTGGACATCCAGACGATCCCGATACTCGTGTTCGCGGTGCTGGCGGTGGCGCTCGCGTGGCTGCGCCAGCCGCGGGACCGGTTGACGCTGGCCCTGGGGGCCGGCGCCCTGGCGTGGTGGGTCGTCGTGGTGGGGATGACGCTGGACGGCTATCCGGGGCTGGAGCGGTTCTACCTGCCGGCTGCCGGCCTGGCCTGCGTGCTGGCCGGCGTGGGGATCGTGCGGTTCGCCGAGCTCGTGTCGGGTTCTCGCGTGGTGGTCGCGGCCGGCGTGATCGCGGGCCTGGTGGCTTTGACCATTCCGTTCACCGGGGGTCGCGTGAACGAGGCTCGCCGGCAGGACCGGGTTGCGGGTCAGGCCGTGACCCGGCTCGATCAGCTCTCGGCGGCGGTCGCCGCGGTCGGCGGACACGATCGGGTGTACCCCTGCCAGTCGTCGTTTGCCGCCGTCAACCACGGGGTCCAGACCGCGCTGGCCTACAAGCTCCACGTGACGCTCGGGCGAGTAGGGACCTCGATGCGCCACCAGGGCGTGATGTTCGTCGGTCCGCACGACACGATCGACGGGGAGGCGGCGCCGGTCAAGTCGGATCTGACGCAGGTTCAGCAGATCGCGCACGTGGGGGCGTGGCGGGTCTACCGGGTGACGAAGCCCGGGACCGATCAGCGCTGCGTCGGCTCGTAGCAGCCGGTGCGGCTGTGCCGCCGGTGCGGCCGGGCGGCCGGTGCGGCCGGTGCGCCCGGGTCGCCGGGCTCGGCGCCGGCCGGAGCATGCATAACTCGTCACGCGCGCGCCCTCCCGGCAGTCGTGACGACTTAAGCGTCTCCCAGACGCCTAGCGCGTCACGGATCAGCGTTCGCGGCTCGCGTGACGAGTTGTGCACGTCGAGCCGCGGGTGCGGGCCGGTACCGTGGACCCATGACCTCTGCCGCTCCGCCTCCGCCGGGCGGTCGTGACGGGCTCCCGTCCCTCGACTCGATCCGCTGCTCGTTCTGCGGCAAGCGGGGGACCGAGGTGGACCGGATCATCGCCGGGCCCACGCCGGCGGTCGCGATCTGCAACGAGTGCGTCGGGATGTGCTCCGAGATCATCGCCGAGGAGCGCGCCGGAGACCGTCCGCCCGATCCGGCGGCGTAGCGGCGTAGCGGCGTCGGCTCTCGCGATCGTCCCGAGCCGGGGAGGCGTCCGGGCCGCTGCGCAGAATGGTGTCGGCATGATCGTCCTCGGCATCGATCCCGGCACCGCGAGCACCGGCTACGGCGTGGTCGAAGGCGCCGGCTCCCGCCTGTCTGCCTTGGCCGCCGGGGTCATCGAGACCCATCCCGGCGTCCCGCTCGAGCGCCGCCTGGCCGAGATCCACAGCCACGTGGAGGATCTGCTGGAGCGCTTCAGCCCCAGCGCGGTGGCGATCGAGGAGCTCTATTTCGGCGCCAACGTCCGCACCGCGTTCGCCGTGGGACAGGCGCGAGGTGTCGTGCTGCTGGCCGCCGGCGAGCGCGGCGTCCCCTCGCGGTCGTACACCCCGCAGCAGGTCAAGGATGCCGTGTGCGGCCACGGACGCGCCGGAAAGGAACAGGTGGGGAGGATGGTGGCGCGGCTGCTCGGCCTGGCCGGCGTGCCCTCTCCGGACCACGCGGCCGACGCCCTGGCGGTGGCCATCTGCGACCTCAACCGCGCGCCGCTGGCCCACGCGGTGGCGGAGGCGCACCGGTGATCGCGCTGGTCTCCGGCACGGTCGCGGTTCGCCGCGGCGATCATGTGGTCATCGACTGCGGCGGTGTCGGGTACCGCCTGTCGGTGTCAGCCGAGACCCTCAGGCACGTCCCTGCCGTCGGCAAGCAGGTTCTCCTCCACAGCCACATGGTCGTGCGCGACGACGCCCTGCTGCTGTACGGATTCGCCACCGAGGAGGAGCGCGAGCTGTTCCTGATGCTGATCTCGGTCCAGTCGGTCGGCCCGAAGGTCGCGCTCGCCGTGTTGTCGGGCGGCCCCCCGCGGGAGCTGCTCAAGGCGGTGGCCGCCGGCGACACCGCCCGTCTGCAGGCCGCGCCCGGCGTCGGCAAGCGGACCGCGGAGCGGATCATCGTCGAGCTGCGCGAGAAGGTGGGTGCCACCGCGGCGATCCCGGCGGCGGTCTCGAGTGCCGCCGCCACCGACGATCCGCGCATCCTCGCCCGCGACGGGCTGCTCGGCCTCGGCTACACGCCAATCGAGGCCGACGAGCTGCTCGACGGCGCCGACGGCGAGCGGGCGGAGGACTTGATCGCGCACGCCCTGAGGATGGCCCGGCGATGACCGTCCTCCCCCTCGGAATGGCTCGGCGATGAGCCCCGTACGCGAAATCCGCGACGACCGGCCGGAGGACGCGAGCGAATCCAGGACCCCGAGCTGCTCCCCGACGACGACTTCGACCGCTCGCTCCGCCCCCGCCGGCTCGACGACTTCGTCGGCCAGGAGGCGGTCAAGGATCAGCTCGCGGTATCGATCGCCGCCGCCGCGAGCCGTGGCGAGGCGCTCGACCACGTTCTGCTCGCCGGGCCGCCGGGCCTCGGCAAGACCTCGCTGGCGCAGATCGTGGCGGCCGAGCTCGACGTCCCCTTCGTGCAGACCGCCGGGCCCGCGCTCGAGCGCAAGGGCGACGTCGCCGCGTTCCTCACCGCGCTCGAACCGCGCGCGGTGTTCTTCGTGGACGAGATCCACCGGCTGCCGCGCGCGCTCGAGGAGACGTTCTATCCGGCCATGGAGGACGGCATGCTGCCGATCACGGTGGGGCAGGGGGCGGGCGCGCGCGTGGTCACGCTGCCGCTACCGCCGTTCACGCTGATCGGCGCCACCACCCGGGCCGGGTTGATCACCACCCCCCTGCGCGACCGCTTCGGGATCCAGCATCGCCTCGAGCATTACGGCCTCGAGGACCTCGCCACGATCGTCCACCGCTCGGCCCGCCTGCTCGAGGTGGCGATCGAGGACGCCGGCGCCCGAGCCATCGCCGAGCGCAGCCGCGGCACGCCGCGGGTGGTCAACCGTCTGCTCAAGCGCGTGCGCGACTACGCCGAGGTGCGCGGCACCGGCGTGGTCACCGGCGAGGTGGCGATGCAGGCACTCGACCTGCTCCAGGTCGATCACGCCGGCCTGGATCGTCTCGACCGGGAGATCCTGCGCGCGATCTGCCAGAAGTTCGGCGGCGGACCGGTCGGCCTGTCCACCCTGGCCGTCGCGGTCGGGGAGGAGCAGGACACGATCGAGGACGTGTACGAGCCGTATCTGCTCCAGCGCGGTTTGATCGAGCGCACCCCGCGAGGGCGCGCGGCGACCAAGCACGCGTTCACCCACCTCGGGCTGGAGCCGCCGGGCCCCCTCTCGCTCCTTTAAGTGTTGATGAAGAGCAGCAGGTTCGGCGGAGGGCCGACGGCTATCCTCAGAGCGCCGGAACCGTCATGAGGGCTTTCACACCGAGCGCCCGCGGGTGACGAGGTCCGGCGTCACGGCGCATGAGTCACGAGCACTACTTCATCTGCCCGCACTGCGGCAACCGGTCGATGGGAATCGACCGAAACGCCGGCTTCCGGCGCGAGGCGCGGGGCTGCGAGAAGTGCGGGTTTGCCTATCTCTACGAATTGCTCGACGACTACTACCCGGCGCCCAACGCGGCCTTCTTCGCGTGCGATGGCGACGGGCGGATCGTCGACTGCGGTCGCGGATCGTTCGAGCTGACCGGGTTGAAGACCGAGCAGGTGATCGGGCGTCCGCTCAGCGAGGTCCTCGGCCTGCGCTTCGACGATGGGACCGACCACGTGCACACAGCCCTCGAATGGGAGGTTCGCGTGAAGAGCAAACCGGTCGAGGTGAACGCCGAGCGCGACCTTCCGGCCCGTGCCGTGGCCGACATCTTTCCGGCCTACGACGACGAGGAGGGTGGCGTCCTGGTGGTGCTCACGCCGACCAACCATCGGTGAGAGCCGAGCCAGCGACCGCCACACCTCTGTCCTCTACCTCTAGCATCCGTATCGAGCGATGACCGATCGTCAGCGCAACGGTTTCGTCCTGCTCCTCGTCCTGGGGCTGATTCTCGGATCGTTGGTCGTCATCGCCGGCATCCCGGGCAGCTCCGTCAAGGCCAAGAAGACCGTCCTCGGGCTCGACCTCAAGGGCGGCGTCGAGCTGGTCTACCAGGGCCAGCCGAGCGCGCAGACGCCGGTCGTCACCCAGGACGCGCTCCAGCGTGCGGTCGACATCATGCGCAACCGCGTCGACCAGCTGGGCGTGACCGAGCCGCAGATCCAGACCTCGAGCGGCAACCAGATCGTGGTCGGCCTCCCGAACGTGAGCGACACCGCCCGGGCCGAACAGGAGGTCGGGACCACCGCGCAGCTTGCCCTCTACGACTGGGAGGCCAACGCGCTGACCCCGAACGGCAAGAGCGTGGCCAGTCAGCTCCAGGCCCAGGACCCGACCGCGACCACGATCAGCCAGGGCAGCACGACCGGGGGCCCCGGCAACCCGGGCGCCGGCAGCATGCCGCTCTACCAGGCGGTGCAGCTCGCCTCCAAGCAGCAGGGTTGGGCCAGCGGGGCGAACTCGCGCACCGGGCCGCAGTACTGGATGTTCGGCGCGCCGGGCAGCGCCGCGTGCGCGGCGCTGGCCCGCGATCAGGGCACGGTGCCGGTCGCCGGCCAGCACTGCCTGCTCAACGGGCCCGATGACAACCTGACCGATCTGCGCTCGAGCCTGCCGGCCGGCGTCAGCGCCTCCGAAGGACAGATCCTCACCATCCCGCGCGGCTGGGTCGTGCTCCAGGCGATCCCGACGAGCTTCGCCCATCCACTTCCGACGGGCAGTCCGAGCGCGCAGTTCTTCGTCCTCAAGGACAACATCGCGCTGAGCGGCAGCGACATCACCAACCCGCAGCAGAGCAACGACCCCAACACCGGCTCGCCTGACGTCACATTCGGCTTCAGCGGCAAGGGCAAGAACGCGTTCCAGAACACGACCGCGCAGATCGCCCGGCGGGGAAGCCTGGTCAGCGGCCTCGGCCAGTCGCTCCAGCAGCACTTCGCGGTGGCGCTCGACAACCAGCTGATCACGGTCCCGTCGATCGACTACAAGCAGTACCCCGACGGGATCAACGGCGACAACGGCGCCGACATCACCGGCGGCTTCACGATCAGCTCGGCCACTGATCTGGCCAACGAGCTGCGACTGGGTGCGCTGCCGATCAAGCTGAAGCTGATCTCCGAGTCTCAGGTGTCCGCGACGCTGGGCAAGCAGGCGCTTCACGCGGGCCTGGTCGCGGGCCTGATCGGCCTGCTGGTCGTCGCGATCTTCCTGGTCGCCTACTACCGCGTGCTCGGCCTGATCGCGGTGGCCGGACTGGCGGTCTACGGCCTGTACTTCTACGCGCTGATCAAGCTGATCCCGATCACGCTGACCCTCCCGGGCATTGCCGGCTTGATCCTGACCATCGGTGTCGCCGCGGACGCCAACATCGTCATCTTCGAGCGCGTCAAGGAGGAGATCCGGGGCGGCCGCTCGATCCGCCAGGGCATCATCACGGGTTACAAGAAGGGCCTGACCGCGATCATCGACGCGAACGTGGTGACGATCATGACCGCGTTCATCCTGTTCGTGCTCGCCACCTCCGACGTTCAGGGCTTCGCCTTCACGCTCGGCATCGGCACCTTCGTCTCGCTGTTCACGGCCGTGATGGCCACCCAGGCGATCCTGACCACGATGGGCAGCTCGAAGCTGATTCACCGCCCGTCAGCGCTGGGTGCGGGGGGCAAGAAGCGCGAGTGGCGCTTCGACTTCATGGGCGCCTCGCGGTACTTCTTCTCGATGTCCGGCGTGATCCTGCTGATCGGGGCCCTGGCGATCGGCGCCAGGGGCCTGAACCTCGGCATCGACTTCACCTCGGGCACGCGCATCACCACGAGCCTGGTGCACCCGGCCAGTCAGAACCAGCTGAGTTCGCTGATGGTCTCCTCGGGGGCGACGAACCCGCAGGTGCAGAAGGTGTCCAACTCCAAGCTCGGCACCAACGTCTTCCAGGTCTCTTCCAAGCAGCTCCAGCCGCCCCAGATCCAGACCGTCAAGCGCAACCTCCAGAACCGGTTCGGCCTTCGGTCGTTCGACTCGACGTCGGTCGGCCCGACCTTCGGGCAGTCGATCGCCAACAGCGCGATCGTCGCGATCATCGCGTCGCTGCTGGTGATCTCGGCCTACGTGGCGCTCCGGTTCGAGTGGAAGTTCGCGATCCCGGTGCTGATCGCCCTCGCGCACGACCTGCTGATCACCAGCGGCGTCTACGCGTTGACCGGAAGGCAGGTGACGGTCGCCACCGTGGCCGCACTGCTCACGATCCTCGGCTACTCGATGTACGACACGATCATCGTGTTCGACCGGGTGCGCGAGAACATCCCGCGGATGCCGCGCGCCGCGTTCTCGCAGATCGTCAACCGCTCGATGTCCGAGGTGCTGACCAGGTCGCTCGCGACCACGGGATGCACGCTGATGCCAATCATCGCGCTGCTCCTGTTCGGCGGCGTCCCCGGCTCGAGCGAGCTGACCGACTTCGCGTTCGCCTTGCTGATCGGCGTGGCCTCCGGCGCCTACTCGTCGATCTTCATCGCCTCCCCTGTGCTCACGCACTGGAAGGAGCGCGAGGCCCAGTACCGCCACCGTCGCGAGCGGATCGAGGGCGAGTTCGGCTACGTGCCCGCCTATGCGACGACGGGCGCCGACGTCGAGCCCGCGCCGAGGCGGCGCCGGCGCACCGGCCGGGTCACCACACCCGAGGCCGAGGGCGTGTCGGCGGCCGAGTTCGAGCAGATGAAGCGCGACATCCAGGAGGAGGAGCAGGAGACGACCCGCCGGACCTCGACGCTGACCAAGCGCCTGGCCCACACGCCCGCGCCCGACGCCCCCGCGCAGCGTGGGCAGAAAGCGCGCCCCAAACCCGCGCCCGGCCGCCCGGCGCAGGCGCCCGTCCACCGCACCCAGTCCGATGCGGGCGCCGCCCCGCAGCCACGCGACGGCTCGGACGCGGCCGGCAACGGCGCGCCCGGCGCCGGCGAGGAGCCACGGCGTCCCGACGAGGTCAGGCCTGCGCCGGACGTCGCCGAGAACGAGGGCGTCGCGCCGGTGGCGAAGCGTCCGGCCAAGCCTCGCAACCGCCGGCACGGGAGACGACGCTGATGGGCATGCCGGCTGGCGAGCATCCGCAGAACGGACCGAGGAGCGGCTGAAATGGGGATGCTCGCTTGGGTAATGATGGGGCTCGCGATCTGGCACTTCACGATCTGGCTGCCCGATCGATTCTGGGGCGGCATCGTGGGCGCGCTGCTCGGCGCGCTGATCGGGTCCGCTTTGTTCGGCTGGATCGTCAACGGCTTCTCGATTCCGGGGCGCCACGACACCCATCTGGCCACGGCGCTCGAGGCGATCCCAGGGACGCTGATCGGTCTGGCGATCATCTGGTTCGTGGGCGTTCGTAACGAGCAGGCGGCGGGCCACGGCGAGCCCGGCCTGGCCTGAACGACTTCCGGCTTCGCAACGCCGCGTAACGACTCTGTGCCAATTCGGCATCTGTGCTGCCAAATCGGCCTGCGCCCGGCCTGAATCCGGCTGAAAAGCAGGCGGTTCCGTCGGGAGCGGCCCATACGCTGCCACCATGCCCGAGGCAGCCGTTCTCCGCTCAGAGCCGGCCGAGCTCGTTTCGGCCGAGCTGGCTCCGGCCGAGCTCCCCTCGGCCGACAGCCTCCTCGTCCCCGGCACGCCCGACCGCCCGGACGTACCGCTGCACGCGGTTCCGGACCTGCCGCCACCGGTGCCCCGGCTGGAGATCCCTCCTTACGACCTGACCGCCGCGCTCACCCTTCGGCGCCGGCTCGGCATCAGTCACGTGCTCGCGCAGGTGCTGGTGCGCCGCGGGCTCGGCGAAGTGGACGCCGCGCGCGGGTTCCTGGATCCAGAGGAGGCGCACGAACCGAGCGCGTTTGCCGGGATCGATCGGGCACTGAGCGTGATCGAGCGCCACATCGAGCGGGGCGGCCGCATCGTCGTGCACGGCGACTACGACGTCGACGGCGTGTGCGCAACTGCGATCATGGTCCGCGCGCTGCGAGCCCGCGGCGCCGACGTGGGCTGGTACCTGCCCGACCGGCTCAAGGACGGGTACGGCCTGTCGTCGGCGACGGTCAGCCGGCTGGCCGCCGGCGGCGCCGGCCTGCTGATCACCGTCGATTGCGCGATCACCGCGGTCGACGAGGTCGCCGCCGCCCGGGCGGCGGGTCTCGACGTGGTCGTGTGTGACCACCATGCGCCGCGGGCCGACGGGCGGTTGCCCGAGTGCGAGATCGTGCATCCGGGCGTGTGCGCGTATCCCTGCCCGGACCTGTGCGGCACCGGCGTCGCCTATAAGGTCGCCCAGGCGCTGGGCGCCCCCGGGGTCGAGGACGACCTCGAGCTGGTCGCGCTGGCCACCGTGGCCGATCTGATGCCGCTGGTGGGGGAGAACCGCCGACTGGTCAGAGACGGGCTGCGTGCGCTCGCCCGCACGGCAAGGCCGGGTCTGCGCGCCCTGATGAGCGCGGCGAACGTCGATCCGAGCGCGCTCGACACCCACGCGCTCGCCTTCCGCCTGGCGCCGCGCATCAACGCCGCCGGCCGGCTGCGGCGAGCGGACGCCGGGCTCGAGCTGCTGCTCACGCCAGACGATCGGCGCGCCGCCCAGATCGCGTCGGAGCTCGAGCGCGTCAACGCCGAGCGCCGCGCGGTCGAGCAGCGGATCGTGTGGGAGGCCGAGGCGCAGGTGGCCGAGCAGGGGGAGCGCCGCTCATATGTTCTGGCGGGCGACGGCTGGCATCCCGGGGTGGTGGGGATCGTCGCCTCCAGGGTGGTCGAGCGCCACCACCGCCCCACGGTGGTGGTCGGGCTTGACGGAAACCTGGGCTCGGGCTCGGCCCGCAGCATCCCCGGCTTCGATCTCCTGGCCGGGCTGCACGCCGGTGCCGAGCATCTGGAGCGCTACGGCGGACACCGGGCGGCGGCGGGCCTGACGATCCGGCGCGACCGGCTGGACGCGTTCCGGGCGGCCCTCGAGGAGCACGCCCACGCGGTCCTCAGCCCGGATCTGCTGGTGCCCCGCGAGCGGGTCGATGCGATTGCGTCCGGCTGCGAGCTCGGGCTCGACCTGGCCGAGGAGCTCGAGCGCCTCGAGCCGTGCGGGATGGGCAATCCGCGGCCCCGGCTGCTGGTGGCGGGCGCCCGCCTGCGCGACCCGCGCCCCATGGGGGAGGGGCGCCACCTGCGCTTCTCGGTCGGGTCGGGCGGGATCAGCGCGCGGGCGGTGGCCTTCGGCTGTGGGGGACGGCTCGGGGTCGAGCCAGAGGAGCCGGTGGATGCGACGTTCCGGCTGGAGCGCAACTTCTGGAACGGCGCGGTCGAGCCGCGACTGGTTCTCGGGCACGCGCGGCCGTGCCGGCCGGAGGCGATCGAGGTCCTGGGAGAGCTCGACGACTACCTGGCCGGAGTGCTCGCCGAGCTCGAGATCGACCCGGCGGAGCCGGCGCCGGTGGTGGCGAGGACCCGCACCATCCTCGACCACCGAGGGCACAGCCCGCTTGCCGTGGTGCGCGACGCCCGGGCGGCCGGCGGCGAGGTGCTGGCCGTGTGCGCCGACGCGACCCGGCGGCTGGCCGGGCTCGGCGCGCGGACCGGCGGTTTCGCGCTGATCTCCTACCACGCGCTTTCGCGCGACCCGTCGATCGCCGAGTCGTTCGCCCAGCTCGTCGCACTGGATCCGCCCTGGAGCCCGGCGGCGGGCGCGTTACTGGACGCCGGCCGGGGCTTTACCCATTTGGCGTGGGGCCCACCTGAGCTACGCTTTGCACAGCAGATGCATGAGCTGGAGTACGGACTGCGTGCTTCGCTCGTGGCCCTCTATCGGAGCCTGAGGCTGCGGAGGAGGGTGACCGGCCAGGAGCTCGAGCACCTGCTTCGCGGAGACGGTCCGCACGGTCGACCGGCACGTCTGGCGGCCAGGCTGATCCAGGTCCTCGCGGAGCTCGAGCTCGTCAGCCTCGACCGGGACCTGCCGGCCCTGGTAATCGCGGGCGAAGCGCCGACGGCGCTCGAGCGCTCAGCGGCTTACAGGGTCTACGCACAGCGGTACGAGGACGGACGACGATTCCTGAACAGCGCAAACCATCTCCGAGGAGGCTGAGCCGGGCTCGGCAGAAGGACGGATCGACTCCGCCGGCGGGCGAGGACGGCTCCGCGGTGTTCGCCACCTCGCGGCCGCCGGTCGATCGGGTGGCCGATCCGTCCGTGCGCGGGGAGGTCGAGCACACGGAGCTGACCGCCCCCGAGCGGCGCCTGCTCGGTGACCTGTTCGCGATCGTCGAGGAGCACGCCCACGAGTCCGCCGCCTCGATCGACCGCGATCGGGTCGAGGAGGCGTTCGTCTACGCCTGCGTGCATCACGCCGACCAGCGCCGGCGCTCGGGCGAGGACTTCATCGTGCATCCGGTCGGCGTGGCCAAGATCTGCGCCGGGATGCGCCTCGACACCGAGACGCTGTGCGCCGCGCTCCTGCACGACACGGTCGAGGACACCTCGGCGTCGCTCGAGGAGGTGCGCGAGGCGTTCGGTGAGGAGGTGTCCGGGCTGGTCGACGGGGTGACCAAGCTGACCGGGCTGACCTTCCAGTCCCGGGACGAGGCGCAGGCCGAGAACTACCGCAAGATGATGGTGGCGATGGCCACGGACATCCGGGTCATCCTGATCAAGCTGGCCGATCGGCTGCACAACATGCGCACGATCTCGGCGCTGCCCAAGCAGAAGCAGATCGAGAAGGCGCGCGAGACGCTCGACATCTACGCGCCGATCGCCCACCGCCTGGGTATCCATGCGATCAAGTGGGAGCTCGAGGATCTCTCCTTCCAGACCCTGCACCCGCGCAAGTACAACGAGATCAAGGGCCTGGTCGCCCAGCAGCGCGCCGAACGCGAGCGCTACGTCAACCAGGCCGCTGGCTACGTGAACAAGGAGCTCGACGAGCTCGGCATCCACGCCGAGATCTCCGGCCGCGCCAAGCACTTCTACTCGATCTACGCCAAGATGACCAAGAAGGGGCGCGAGTTCAACGAGATCTACGACCTGACCGCGATGCGCGTGATCGTGGACTCGGTCAAGGACTGCTACGGCGCGGTCGGCGTGATCCACTCGCTGTGGAAGCCGCTGCCCGGTCGCTTCAAGGACTTCGTGGCGATGCCCAAGTTCAACATGTACCAGTCGCTGCACACGACGGTGATCGGGCCCGAGGGGCGGCCGCTCGAGATCCAGATCCGCACCCGCGAGATGCACGATCTGGCCGAGTACGGGATCGCCGCCCACTGGATGTACAAGGAGACCGCCCCCCGCGACGGCGGCGCGCCCGGACCGCACAGCTCCGACGGCAACAAGCTCAAGTGGCTGCGCTCGCTGCTCGACTGGCAGCAGGAGGAGGCGGACCCGCGCGAGTTCATGGAGACCCTCAAGGTCGACCTGTTCGAGGACGAGGTGTTCGTGTTCACGCCCAAGGGCGAGGTCAAGTCGCTGGCCGCCGGCGCGACGCCGCTGGACTTCGCCTACGAGATCCACACCGATGTCGGCCACCGCTGCGTCGGAGCCAAGGTCAACGGCAAGATCGTTCCGCTCTCCTATCAGCTGCGCTCGGGCGACATCGTCGAGGTGCTCACCTCCAAGCGCGAGCGCGGCCCGTCGCGGGACTGGCTGGCGCTGGTCAAGACGACCCGGGCGCGCAACAAGATCAAGGCGTGGTTCAAGGCCGAGTCGCGCAAGGACTCCGAGCACACCGGTCGCGAGCTCCTCCAGGACCACCTGAAGAAGCAGGGATTGCCGGCGCAGAAGATCGTCGGCTCGCCGCTCCTGGCCGACGTCATCCGCGAGATGGGCTTCCGCAAGGCCGACGACTTCTACATCGCCCTGGGTGGCGCCAAGATCTCGGCCAAGGTCGTCGTCAACAAGATCATGCAGCGCCTCAAGCAGGGCGAGACGGCCGAGTCCGAGCCGACCGCGGCCGACGACCTGCTGAAGACCCGCCGCCGGCGTTCGCGCGCCACCACCTCGTCGTCTCGCTTCGGCATCTCGGTCGAGGGCATCGACGAGGTGATGCTGCGCCTGGCCAAATGCTGCCGGCCGGTGCCCGGGGATCCGATCGTCGGCTACATCTCGCTCGGCCGCGGAATCACCATCCACCGTGAGGACTGCCCGAACGTCGCCGTCCTGCGCAAGGATCCCGAGCGCTTCACCCCGGTGTCCTGGGACGGCGACCCGGAGACCTCGTTCCGGGTCGAGATCGAGGTCGACGGCTGGGACCGCCACCGCCTGCTCGAGGACATGTCGAGGACGTTCGCCGAGGCCGGCATCAACATCCTCGAGGCCCGCTGCACCGTCAACCACCCGATGGTCAAGAACCGGTTCGTGGTCGAGGTCGGCGACACGCGCTCGCTCGATCAGGCCATCAACCGGCTGCGCAACATCGACGCGGTGTTCGACGCCTACCGGGTCACGCCCGCCGCCGCGTAGGCGCGACGGCGGGCCGGCGCTCACCGGGCTGGTGAGTCCGGGGGAGATCGGCGCGCTGGCCCGAACCGCGGGCGCCGCGAGGGCGATTGGGCTCGCGGGGGCGGGCGGCGCGGGTCAACCTCGCGTGGCGGCATCTCCGTGTGCCCGGATGCGGCCGGCGGGTCGGCGGTGTGCGCTGGGTCGGCGGGGCGCGCTGGGTCGGCGGGGCGCGCTGGGTCGGCGGGACGCGGCGGCTCAGCGGGGCGCGTCGGGGTGATCCCGACCCGCTGCGGCCCCTCGTCCCCCAACTTCGAGATGACTATCGCCTGCCCGGTCGCAAGCGTCTGGATCTCGTTCGGGTGCACGACGAAGCGCTCGACCTGCTGCCGGGTACCGCGGCCGGTGTCGTAGCCGCCGAACAACCTGCCGGCCATCTGCCGGGTCACCTCCCACACCCGCTCGGTCCCGATCATCTGCGCGATCGTGCGGGCCGACTGGGGCACCTCCTGGCGGTGGACGATCTTGAGCGCCGTGACACCGAGTACCTGATCCCGCAGTCCGGGCGCCGCCCGGTCGAGATCCGCCAGCTCCTGCGTGCCGACCAGGACCGACAGCCCCGACTCACGCCCGCGGGCCAGCAGCGCGATCACGTGGTCGGCGCCCAGGGCCGAGAACTCGTCTATCCCGATGATGGCCAGGTCGGCCGCCCGTCCGGGCCGGCTGCCGCTCAGGCGATCGCCGGACGCGCTGACCAGGTCTTGCACGACCAGCGTGCCGATCTGCGAGGCGAGCTGGCCGTACCGGCTCGAGTTCAGGCTGAACAGCACGACCTGGGGGCCCCGCAGCGCCTCGCGCAGATCGATCGTCACGCCCACCCCGGCGCCACCCCCTCCCGCCGGCGCCAGATACGGCGCCGTGTGCGACTCGGTGAGCACCGCCAGCCGGGTCTGCAGGCCGCGTGCCGCGCTCACCTGGTCGGGCGTGAGGCCGGCCAGGTAGTCCCGCACCCGGTCGCGCAGGGCGGGGTCGACGCGGCGCAACAGACTCGGCAGCCGGGCGGGATCCATCAGCTGGACCACCTCGCCGAGCACCGGCGCCCGCCCCGGGCGTGCCGCCGCGAGGACCTGGAGGACCAGCTGGACGTAACGCTCGGCGGCGCGCTGGTAGTGCGGCTCGGTGAAGCGTTCGGTGGCCATGAGCTTGTCCTTGAGCTCGGTGGCGTTGCCGTGCTGGAGGGGATTCCAGTGCGAGGGTCCGTCGATGCTCCAGACCGCGAACGGACGCCCGGCCGCGCGGGCCGCGGCGCCGAGAACGTTCGCGAACGCCGGCGAGCCCTTCATGTCGATCGCCACCACCGGGCGCCCGAGCGCGATCTGATCGGAAAGGATCTTGAGCAGCGTGGTCGACTTGCCGGCGCCGGACGCCCCGACGATGAGCCCGTGGGCCGACAGCTCTCGGTCGGTCAGCAGCACCGCCCTGCCGCGGGGATCGCGTCCGAGCACCACCGCGGCGCGACGATGGGCCGCGGCGTTGGCCCGGCGTACGGCAATCGCCCGTCCTGCCCTCCAGACCATGGCCGCGGCGCCCGCGCCGACGGCCACGATCGCGCCCCAAGGGGCGGAGGCGAGCAGCAGCCCGACAAAGACCGGAGCCAGCCAGTACCGGTGCCAGCCGCGGCCGCTCACCTCGACGTCTCCGAGCTTCGACGGCGCCACCGCGGCGCCGGCCGCTGTGCGGCGAGGGCCGCCGTGGCCGCAGGGCTCGACACCGTCGAGCGGACGCGCTGGATGTGAACCCGCGAGGCGATCCCGACACGGCGCGCCGCCGCCTTGACCGATCTGGCCAGCACCGCGCTCTCCACCAGATAGACGACCCCGTCGATGCGGGGATCGGCCGCATACCCGGTCAAGATGCGCTCGAGCCGCACCCGCGGCTTGGAGGAGAGCTCGAGCTCGAGCGCGACCCGCCGGCCGTCGGAGGTCCGCAGCAGCAGGTCGGGATAGTGCAGCGAGTCACTTCGGCGTGGCCCGACCCAGCCCAGCTTCACCGCCAGCGGCTCGGAGGCCGGGTCGCGGCCGCCGTCGTGCGAACGCATGTGGCGCTCGCCGACGATCTCCTGCAGCGGGCCGAAAGTCCCGCGGGCGGCGGCGAGCCACAGCCAGGCCACGCCCACGTCGTGCACGTAGGTGTGGACGTCGGGCCGCGGGGCCGGGAGACGGCTCCCGAGCACCTTGAGGCCATCCGGCGCGATCAGGTGCATCGCCGGTCGCTGGCGAAAGCGCTGGTCCTTGCGCACGTAGCCGGCCGTGACCAGCTTCGACAGCCGCGCCGTCGCCGTCCCGACCGTCACGCCGAGGAGCGACGCGACGTGCTCAGGCAGCGCGAACCGGTGCTCGGCCAGGAACCACAGCAGCGCGAGGTCCTGCTCGCCGAGCCGGATCGGTCGCTGCGGCGCACGCGCGGGCGGCTTGGCCGGACGATCGTCCACCCCTCAATGAGCCTCGGGACGCCCCGTTTCCTCCCCCCACGCGGACCGATCCCGGTCGACGAGGTGGTGGGGCGGGTGACAGACGCGTGGCTAGAGGCCGGGGTGCGGAAGCGAGCTGGTGTTCACGACCTCGAAGTCGCGGCCGCTCAGGCGGTCCAGCAGGTGCAGCGCGTCGTTGTTCCAGTGACGGTCGGGGGCGCCCGAGATGAACCAGGGCGAGCCGTTGTCGGCCAGGATCATCCCGTAGCGCTTGAGCGCCTCCGCGACCACCCGAGCCTGGTAGGGGAGCCCCGAGATGTTCACGCTCGCCTTCAACCGCACGCGCAGGCCCATCGGCGGCAGCCCCGCGCCGCTGCACGTGGAGGCCTCATGGCGCGCCGGATAGACGTAGCGCGGCGCGGTGCACGGCGCCGTGAAGCGCAGCGCGTGGCCGATCTGGCCCGCTGCCACCTCGTCGTAGCGGGCCAGACCCGGGAGGATCGGCAGGCCGGCGGCGTCGGCCGAGGTCCAGCCGGCCGGCCGCAGATGGTCGGATCGCAGGTTGAAGATCGCGCCCGAGCCGGCTGTCCAGCGCCGGCCGCCGTCGTGCGGATAGGCGGCGAACAGCTCGTAGTCAAGGCATGAGCTCCGATCGACCACGATCACGTGCCTGTCCCCGGTGGAGCCGTAGCCGCCCTCGATCGGAACCCCGTGCGGAAGCGGATAGGGCCCCCGGTCGGACTCCGACGCGTACTGGAAGCTGACCGGCACCCGCGGGGTCTTCCCCGATACCACCGCATACGGGATCCCGATCGGCTGGCCGTTGTAGAGCCCGGACCCGAAGTCCGGGTGGACAGGGTTGTTCAGGCCGATCCGCGTGATGATGCGGGCTGAGTCCTTGGCCACCGGCAGCCGGTCGACCGGCTGGTTCCACGGATTGTCGGCCGGGAAGACCGGACAGCTCGCGGCGCCCGGCAGCGGACGTGCCGAGACCAGTCCCGGCACGACGATCAGTGCGAAGACGGCGATCACCGGGACGCCGACCAGCGCGATCGCCGCGCGACCCAGACGCAGTCGCAGACGCAGACGCAGCACGCGTCAGGACACTACCGCGATCCCGTTCGGCCGCACGCCGAACACCGCCTCCTCAGCCTCGCCGATGTAGTCGCCGTCGACCTGGAGGGGCAGCGGCCGCTCGTCGCGGGTGACGATCCGCAACTGCGTGGCTCCCGAGAACGGATGGACGTGCCGGTGGCGGCTGAGCTTCCAGCGGGGCGACAGCGCGCGGACGATGATCGTCGGCACGTCGATCGGCCGCGCGCGGTCGAGCACGACGCCGGCCAGGTCGCCGCTGTGCAGCGAGGCGCCCTCGGCCATCTCAACGGGGCGGGCGCCGAAGTACGTGTAGGGCGCGGCGTTCTGGACGATCACGGTGACGCCGGGGATCGTCTGCTCGCGAAAGCCCTCCCCGCCCAGGCAGGCCTCGAGCCGCGGCGGATGCAGGAGGTAGCGCCGGGTGAACGTCCGGATCCCCACCCACGTGTAGTACCACTCTCCGAACCGCGCCTTGAGGTGCGGGTGCGCGTCGACCTGCTCGACCACGCTGGCGTCGAGCCCGACGCCGGCCGAGAACACGAACACCCGGTCGTTCAGCGAGCCGAGGTCGACCCGCCGGGGCCGCCAGTCGTCGGCCATGAGCAGCAGGTGCTCGGTGGCGTCGACCACGTCGGTGGGGATGCCGAGTATGCGGCAGTAGACGTTGGCCCGTCCACCGGGCAGGCAGCACAGCGGCGTGTCCGAGCCGGCGAGCCCGTTGGCCGCCTCGTTGACCGTCCCGTCCCCGCCGAACGCGACCACGACGTCGTAGCCCTCCCGCGCCGCCTCTCGGGACAGCTCGGTCGCGTGGCCGCGGGCATTTGTGTCGATCGCGTCCACCTCGTAACGGCCTCTGAGCGCGTACACGACGAGGTTTTTCAACCGGTCGGACACCGTCGTGGCGTAAGGGTTGACGATGATCAGCATCCGCCGGCTCGGCGCGCTCCGGCTCAGGGCGAGCATCGCCTCCAGGCGCTCGAGCGGATCAGTTGAGGTGGCCGGCATGGTGCGGTTTGAACGCGGAAAGGACGGTCAATCGTCTAGCCGAGCGTCGCTGCGCTCAAGCCTGGGCGAAGTCTGGCGAACCTGTGGATATAATTCGCTGCACATAGCTGTACGCATCAAGAGGGGTGGAGGGACTGGCCCTGTGAAACCCCGGCAACCGCCCGCAAGGGAACGGTGCCAATTCCATCAGGCTCCAACGACAAGCCTGGGAGATGTGGATAGGGCGGTTTCCTGGACCTCCGACCACTGACCCCGGCGGAGGTTTTTTCATATGCCGCCAGAGTCTCTTCGTTGCAAGGAATGCAAGACAAATTATCCGCTCGACGCGCGGTACGTCTGCGAGCGCTGCTTCGGCCCCCTCGAGGTGGCCTATCCCGAGCGGACGAGCGTCGATCCCGGCGAGCTTCGCCGGCGGATCCAAGCCGGGCCGCACTCGCTGTGGCGCTATAGCGACTTCCTGCCCGTGCAGGCCCCGCCTCGCGGGGTGCTCCCGGCGGGCTGGACGCCGCTTCTCCGGGCCGACCGCCTGGCCGACCAGCTCGGCCTTCGGGAGGTCTGGATCAAGAACGACGCGGCCAATCCCACGCACTCGTTCAAGGATCGCGTGGTCTCGGTGGCGCTGGCCAGGGCCCGGGAGCTCGGCTTCCAGACCGTCGCCTGCGCCTCGACGGGGAACCTGGCCAACGCCGTGGCCGCGCACGCCTCGGCCGCGGGCCTCGAGTCCTACGTGTTCATCCCCTCCAATCTCGAGGAGCAGAAGGTGCTCGCCACCGGGATCTACGGAGGCAACCTGGTCAAGGTGCGGGGCAACTACGACGACGTGAACCGCCTCTGCACGGAGCTCGCGGCCGAGCACGAGTGGGCGTTCGTGAACATCAACATGCGCCCGTACTACGCGGAGGGGTCCAAGACGCTCGCCTTCGAGACCGCCGAGCAGCTCGGGTTCGAGCTACCCGATTGCGTGGTGGCCCCGATCGCCTCGGGCTCGCTGTTCACCAAGATCGCGCGCGGGTTCGAGGAATGGATCGAGCTCGGCATGCTCGAGGGCGAGCTGCCGACCTTCCACGGCGCGCAGGCGGCTGGCTGCTCTCCGGTGGCCACCGCCTACGAGGCAGGGCAGGACTTCTGCCGCCCGGTCAAGCCGGACACGATCGCCAAGTCGCTGGCCATCGGCAACCCGGCCGACGGTCCCTACGCCCTTGACCTGGCGCGTCGCACGGACGGCTCGATCGAGGCGGTGACCGACGACGAGATCCGCGAGGGCATCAAGCTGCTGGCACGTACAACGGGCATCTTCACCGAGACCGCCGGCGGGGTGACGGTCGCCGTCCTGGCCAAGCTGGCCGCCCGCGGCGCGATCGACCCGGACGAGCGGGTCGTGGCCTACGTCACCGGCGAGGGGCTGAAGACGCTCGACTGCGCACGCGGCACGTTCGAGGCGTGGGAGATCGACGCCAACATCGACGCGTTCGAGCGGGCCGCCGAGCGCGTCGTCGCGGTGGCGTGATAAGACTGCGGCGCATGGCAGTCAAGGTCAAGATCCCAACCCAGCTACGAGCCGCCACCGACGGGGAAGCCTCGGCCAGCGTCGAGGGCGCCACGGTCGGCGAGGTGCTCGACGCCCTGTATGACCGCTACGGCGAGCTGCGCAGCCGCATCGCCGAGGACGGTGGGCTGCGCCGGTTCGTCAACGTGTACAAGAACGGCGAGGACATCCGTTTCGAGGAAGGGCTCGACACGCCGGTTTCCGACGGCGACGAGCTCACGATCCTGCCGGCCGTCGCCGGCGGCTGACCTCGGCCGTCGATCCCGAGCCGAGGGGTTATCGCTAGTCGCCGGGCGTCGGCGTCGCCACTCGGATCCCGACCGGACAGCTCACGCCGGTGCCGCCGAGCCCGCAATAGCCGCCGGGGTGCTTCTCGAGGTACTGCTGGTGGTACTCCTCGGCGTAGTAGAACGGCCCGGCCTGGGCGATCTCGGTCGTGATCTCACGGTAGCCGGCCGCGCGCAGGCGCTCGGCGAAGGCCGCCCGCGTCGACTCGGCGATCGCGTGCTGCTCCTCGGTCGTCCAGTAGATCGCCGAGCGGTACTGGGTGCCGACGTCGTTGCCCTGGCGCATGCCCTGCGTAGGGTCGTGGTTCTCCCAGAACAGGCGGAGGATCTCCTCGTAGCTGGTCTTGGCCGGATCGAATACGACGAGCACAGCCTCGGTCTGCCCCGTGCGTCCGGAGCACACCTCCTTGTAGGTGGGGTTCGGGGTGGTGCCGCCCGAATATCCGACGGCGGTGGTGTACACGCCGGGCGCCTGCCAGAACACGCGCTCGGCGCCCCAGAAGCAACCCATGCCCACGATCGCCTGCTCGAACCCCTCCGGGAACGGCGGCTTCAGCGGTGTGCCGAGCACCGCGTGGCGCGCGGGCACCGGCATCTCACGGTCGCGGCCGGCCAGGGCCCGCTCCGGCTCGACCATCGTCTTCTTGCCTCGCAGGCCGAACATGGTCCAGAGGGTAGCTGCAGGTCGCGTCCCAACCCATGAACTCCTCGAGAACGCTGCGGTACCGTTGAGGCATGGGCGACGCGCAGCAAGGAGAGCGGCCGGGGCGGGTGCGGCGCGGACTCGTAGTCGCGCTGGCCGTGCTGATCCCCGCCGTGCCGGTGGCCATCGGCGTCGCGATCGGCCTCGCGCAGTCCGGGTCGGGCAGGGCGGCCGCGGTCACCACCACTGCCGGCTTCACGCCCGTCGCCTCGAGCCCCAGCCCGCCGCCGGCCAAGCCGCGCGCGCCTGCTCTGCCGGCGGTCCCGACCGGGCCGGGCGCACTCGTCGCCTTCGTGAAACATCCGACGACCTTGCGCGCCACCCCGGGCGGACGGTCGCTGGCCCATCTGACCACGCGCACGCAGTTCGGCTCTCCGGAGGCCCTGCTCGTCGTCCGCCGTGTGCCGGGATGGCTGGACGTCGTGGCCACCCAGGCCGGCAACGGCCGCACGGCATGGATCGCGCAGGGCGCGGCGTCGCTCAGCCGCGAGACGTGGGAGCTGAAGGTGTCGCTGTCGGACCGCCGGCTGACGATCCTCAACGACGGCCGGGTGATCGAGCGCTACACGGTGGCGATCGGGCAACCCGGCGCGCCGACGCCGACCGGCCGCTTCGCGGTGACCGACCGGCTCCTCACCGGGAATCCCGGCGGCCCGTACGGCTGCTGCATCCTGGCCCTGTCGGCGCACTCGCCGCACGTGATCCAGGGCTGGACGGGGGGAGACCGGATCGCCATTCACTCAACCCCGGATTCGGCCAGCATCGGCGAGGCGGCCAGCCACGGCTGCGTGCGCGTCACATTGGCCGAGGGGCGCTGGCTCCTGGCCCACATCCCGCTCGGAACCCCCACGCTGATCAGCAGCTGACCTCGCAGCAGTCCCTGCGGGCGGCCCGTTTTCGCGCTACCGCCTCGGGTAGCCATCAGCCAGGACCTGAACGAGAGAAGAAAGGAGCCAGGCTATGGCTGATGAGCTCAAGGGCAAGCGGGTGGCGTTCCTGTTCACCGAGGGCGCCGAGCAGGCCGAGGTGGTCGAGCCGCTCGAGGCCATAAAGAAGGCCGGCGCCGACGTCGACATCGTCTCGCTCGAGAAGGGCGAGGTCGAGATGTGGAAGCACTTCGACAAGGGCGACAAGGTCGAGGCGGACAAGGCGGTGAAGGACGCCGACGCCTCCGACTACGACGGTCTCGTGCTGCCGGGCGGCGTGGCCAACCCGGACCAGCTCCGCGCCGATCAGGACGCGGTGAAGTTCGTTCGCGCCTTCTTCGAGCAGGACAAGCCGGTCGGCGTGATCTGCCACGGCCCCTGGATGCTGGTCGAGACCGGCGTAGCCAAGGGTCGTAAGGTCACCTCGTGGCCGAGCCTGCAGACCGACCTGCGCAACGCCGGCGCCGAGTGGGTCGACGAGGAAGTAGTGGTCGACAACGGCCTCGTCACGAGCCGCAAGCCCGACGACCTACCCGCCTTCTGCGCGAAGATCATCGAGGAGTTCGCGGAGGGCAAGCACGCACAGAAGGTCGCTGCGTAGCGCGCCCACGTCGCGCCGCCGGTCAGCCGAACAAGGGCAATCGCCGGCGGCGCGCCAGCGCGTCCATCCCGCCCTGGATGCTCGAGCACACCTCGCGGTACTTGGCCTCGACGTAGTCGTCGTCCTCGGCCCGCTCCGGATCGCAATCCAGCGAGATGGGATCCTGGAAGGCGGTCCGGATCTTGGTCGGCAGGGGAATCTCGGGCAGCAGCGCCGGCGAGATCCCCCAGGGCGCCTGAATCGCGATCGGGAACATCTTCAGCCGCGCGACACGGTCGAGGGCCAGCCACCGCGCGAGGCGCTTGCCCGTGGCCAGGACCGGCATCGAGTCGGGCCCGCCGACGGTGGAGATCGGCACGATCGGCACGCAGCTGCGGATCGCGAGCTTCACGAACCCCATGCGCCCCGCGAGCACGGCCTGGTCACGCTGGGTCCAGGGACGCAGCGAGTCGCGCTCGCCGCCGGGCCACAGCGCGACGTCGCGCCCCGCCGCCAGCGCAGAGGCGATGCTGTCAGGCGCGGCCGGCAACACCCCCATCCGCCGGAAGTAGGCCCCGAGTCCGGGCATTGCCATCAGCGCGTCGTGGGCGGTGCCGTGCAGCGGTCGGTCCTCGCCGAACCGCCGCCACCACTGAACGCCGACCGTCCAGGCGTCCCACACGAACGGCGCGCCGGAGTGGATGCCGATCAGCAACGCCGGTGGCTCTGGGAGCTTCTCCCAGCCCTCGACCTCCATCCGGAACCAGAAGTCCATCAGCGGGTTCCACAGGTACTTCTGCCGGTCGATGAACTGCCAGTCGGGTCCGTCGAGCGACCACTGCGAGGCGCGGTCGGCCACCCACCCGGCTACGCCCGACTGTTGCTCGCGGCGCTCGGAAACCTTTCGCTTGGCCTGCTCGGCGTGTCTCGCGGCCTGGCTCTGGCTCTGTGGCGTCCGTCCGTTCGTCCGCGTCGCCCGCCGCGTCCGCCCGTTCGTCCGAGCGGAACCGGACTGGTGCTGCCGCTTCATCTGAAGCTCATCCACGTCAGATCGACCTCCCTCCGAGGGCTTCTTTCATCTGGTCTACCCAAGCCTCCTGATTGCAAGCGCCGAGCTCGGGGACGGGGGAGCCTGATTACGGACACGTGGCTCAGGGGAGGAGGGACGCCGATGTCCTCCCCCGACTCCACTAATCCGGCCCGGCGCGCTGGGCCTCGCGTCGTCGCCTGGACCGCCGGGTTCGTCCTGGCCGGCGCGCTGTACCTGCTGCTGATCGACATCACCACCCTGCCCGAGCTGATCGTGGGCGCGGTCGCGGTGGCGCTCGCGGCGAGCGCGTTCGAGCTCGCGCGCGAGGAGCAGATCGCCGGTGGACTGTCGGCGCGGATGCGCTGGCTGGCCACCCTGCATCGCTCGCTGAAGACCGTGCCGTCCGACATCGCGCTGCTGTCGCTGCTCGCCGTCCGCCAGCTCGTGCGCCCCCGGCAGGTGAACGGCACGTTCAGGGCGGTCCCCTTCCGCTGCGGGGACGAGGAGGAGCTCGAAACCGGGCGACGCGCGATGGCGGAGGCATTCGGGTCGTTCTCGCCCAACACGATCATCGTCGGCGTCGATGGCGAGCGCGAGCTGATCCTCGGCCATCAGCTCCGGCCGCGCGGCGGGCCGGAGACGATCGACGTGCTCGGGCTCGGAAGCGATTGACGAGGGGCAGCCGTGAACGAGTGGGAGATAGCCGCCACCGTCCTCGGCTTTGCGCTGATCCCGTGCGTCGGGGTGGCGCTCCTGGCCGACCCGCCGAGCGGGCTGGCCGCCTTCGAGCTCGGCGGGGTGCTGCTGAGCACGATCCTGATGCTGCTGGCCGAGGGATTTCACCGTCAGCCGTTCATCGATCTGGCCGTCGTGTTCGCGCCGCTCTCGCTCGTGGGATCGCTCGTGTTCGCGCGCCTCATGGAGCGAGACCTGTGAGCTGGCGGGCGGTGGCCGCGGTCATCCTGCTGATCGCCGGAGGGCTGCTCGAGCTGATCGCCGTGCTCGGGGTTTGCGTCATGCGCGACGCGTATGACCGGCTGCACTACGTCGGCCTGGCCGGGTTCGGCGCGCTGCTCATCTCGGTGGCGATCGTCGTCCGCGAGTCGTTCTCGCTGATCGGCGACAAGGCGTTGCTGATCGGCGTGGTGCTCGTCCTGGCCGGCCCGGTCCTACTCCAGACCACCGTCCGCAGCCTGCTGATCCGGGAGCTGGGCGACTGGCGCAAGCGAGCCCGAGAGCGGGCCGAACCGTGACCATGCTCCAGATCGCGGCCCTCGCCGCGGTGGCCATCACCGGTGGCGCCGTGGTCGCCGCGGCTGATCCTCTGCGCCAGACGCTGGTGCTCGGAGTCTTCGGCCTGTCGCTGACGATGCTGTTCTTCGTCTTCCAGGCGCCGGACGTGGCGCTGTCGGAGATCGTCGTCTCGACGGTCGGCCTGCCGGTGATGATCCTGCTGGCGCTGCGCAAGGTCAACCAGCAGGAGCGCGAGCGCGAGGAGGGGGAGGAGGACCGATGAGCCGGCGCGCGCGGCTCGTCATGTTCGCCATCGGCGCGGCCGGGTTCGGCGCCGTGCTCGTCATCGGCCTGGCCGGACTGCCCGCGTTCGGCGACTACAGCGGGGTCTACGGTCGGGTGGTCAACGGGATCGGCGTGACCGAGCGGCACGCCACCGACCTGGTCACCGCGCTCAACTTCGACATCCGCGCCTTCGACACGCTGGGGGAGGAGTTCATCCTGTTCGGCTCGGTGCTCGGGGTGGTGCTGATCCTCCGGCAGCTGCGCGGCGAGCAGGAGCGCCCGAATCAGCGCGAGGCGGAGGAGCACACCTTCGCCGGCGCCAGCGAGGCGCTCCGGGCGCTGTCGCTGATCCTGATCCCCTCGCTGATCGCCCTCGGCGTGTACATCGTGGTGCACGGTCAGATCACCCCGGGAGGCGGCTTTCAGGGTGGGCTGATCCTGGCCGCCGGGCCGCTCGCGATCTTCCTGGCCGGTCGCTACATACGGATGCGGGCGCTGGCGCCCGAGAAGCTCGAGGAGATCGCCGACGCGGCGGGCGCCGGGGGATACGCCCTGGTCGGCCTCGGGGGGCTGATCTTCGCCGGGATCCTCCTCAAGAACTTCCTCCCGTTCGGCATCCCCGGTCAGCTGCTCTCGGCCGGGCAGATCGACGTGGCCAGCTGCGCGGTCGGGCTCGAGGTGACCGGTGCCTTCCTCGTCGCCTGGAGCGAGTTCCTGGATCAGGCCATCGTGATCAAAGGCGGCGGCAAGTCATGAGCTTCCTGCCCTTCGCGATCGCCGCCTGGCTGTTCCTGATCGGGCTGTACGGGATCGTGTCGAGCCGGAACCTGATCCGGACGATCCTGTCCCTGACCATCGTCCAGGCCTCGACCTACCTGGTGCTCCTCGGCGTCGGCTACAGCCGCGGCGGCCACGCGCCGATCTTCGCCGACATCCCCCAGGTGAGCAAGGCGGTCGACCCGGTCGTCCAGGTGCTGGTACTGACCGACATCGTGATCGGCGCGACGGTCACCGCGATGCTCCTGGCGCTCGCCGTGCAGGCCCACAAGCGCTTCGGCAGCCTCGACCCCGACGACCTCCGCGCCCTTCGGGACTAGACGGACCTCCCGGGATGCACATCACCGCGCTCGCGATCGTGGTCCCGATGATCGCGGCGGCCGTCCTGGTCGCCGGCCGGCACTGGTCGCCGAGGCTGCTCAACGACCTGGTGGCCGGCGCCGTCGGTCTGAGCGTGGTGACGATCACCGCGATCCTGCTCGCGCGCACGATCCACCGACCGTTCGCCTACTGGATGGGCGGATGGCGGCCCAGCCACATGGTGGCGATCGGGATCTCGCTCTCGGTCGATCCGATCGGGGCGGGAATGGCCACATTCGCCGCCGCGATGGTGATCGCCGCGCTCGTCTATTCGTGGCGTTACTTCGACAGCGCCGACGGGCTGTTCCACGCCCTGATGCTGGTGTTCCTGGCCGCGATGGTCGGCTTCTGCCTGACCGGGGACCTGTTCAACCTGATCGTGTTCTTCGAGCTGATGGGGGCGGTGGCGTACGCGCTCACCGCGTATCAGATCGAGGAGCGCGGCCCGATCCAGGGCGCGATCAACTTCGCGATCACCAACAGCGTGGCCGCCTACGCGATCTTCATCGGGGCCGCGTTGCTCTACGCACGCACCGGCGCGCTCAACCTGGCGCAGATCGGCGCCGCGCTCGACGGCCATCGTGCCGATCCATTGGTGATCGTCGCGATGGTGCTCCTGTTCGTGGGCTTCCTGACCAAGGCGGCGGCGGTGCCCGTGCATTTCTGGTCGGCGGACGCGCACGCGGTGGCGCCGACGCCGGTGTGTGTCCTGTTCTCGGGCGTGATGGCCGAGCTCGGCCTGTACGCGGTGGCGCGCCTTTACTGGACGGTGTTCGCCGGTCCGCTCGGCCCGCACATCGAAGCGCTGCGCGCGATCCTGATCGCGCTGGGCACGGTGACCGCCCTGTGGGGAGGGGTCATGTGCTACGCGCAGCGCCACCTGAAGCGGCTCCTCGCGTTCTCCACGATCAGCCACGTCGGGGTGCTCGCGTGCGGCGTCGGGCTGCTGACCGCGCACGGCTTGGCCGGCGCCGCGACGTACGTGATCGGCCAGGGCTTCACCAAGGGCGCCCTGTTCATGCTGGTGGGCGTGCTCCTTCATCGCTTCGGGACCGTGGACGAGTTCGCCCTGCACGGCCGCGGGCGCGAGCTGCGGCTGGCCGGAGCGCTGCTCGGCGTCGGGGGCCTCGTGCTGAGCGCGCTGCCGGGCGTCACCCTCTTCTTCGGCAAGTCGCTGCTCGACGGCGCGGCGCTCGAGGGCCACTACGCCTGGCTGCCCGCGGTGTTCGTGACCTCCTCGATCCTGACCGGCGGCGCGGTGCTGCGGGCTACCGGTCGCGTGTTCCTGGGCTGGGGCGCGTCGGAACGCGCGGAGGACGTGCAGGTTCGGCGACCCGGTGAACAGGAGCAGGACGAGGAGCAGGTGCAGCGCGACTTCACGCCGCCGCTGATGCTGCTCGTCCCCGCCGTGCTGCTCATCGGCGCGATCGTCGTCGGGTTGATCCCCGGCGCCGTTCCGGGGATCGAGACCGCCGCCGCGCACTTCATCGACCGGGCCGCCTACGCCGGCTGGGTCCTGCGCGACGTCGCCCCGCACTTCCCGCCGGTCTCGCACACGCACGTCGAGACGTTCGACTACCTCTACGCCGCCGGTGGGACCATCGGGGCGCTGGCCATCGCGGCGCTCACGCTGTTCGGTGCGACCCTGCACGAACGCCTTCCGCAGGCGCTCGTGCGCCCCCCGCGGCGCGCGCTCACCGGGCTGCGCGAGCTCCACAGCGGCCACATCGGGGACTACGTGGCGTGGTGGACGCTGGCCGCCGCCTTGCTCGGGGGCGCGTCGCTGATCCTCCTCTGACGTGCGCGCTCGATCGACATTCCGGACGCTGCTCGCCGGCCTCGCCGCGGCTCTGGTCCTGAGCGCCTGCGGGGCCACTCCGCCCCAGGCACCATCGCATGAGGCCAAGAAGCTCGACGCCGCCACCAGCGACATCTCGACCGAGTGCGGGCTGAGCTACCAGGTCACCGCGTTCGGCGGCGATCACCGCAGGGACCTGGCCAACCTCGAGGCGAACGCGATCGAGAGCGCCCGCAGCCTGGCCTCGGTCTACCACGGCAACCCGGCGTGGATCTACCAGGGCGAGACCGTGCGCCAGATCGTCGTCGACGCGATCGAGATGCTCCGTGCATGCGGTCTCACCCAGGCCGAGCAGACGCTCCGCCGGGCGACGTCGGTGTGATCCCAGTTACCACGAGTTGTATCCCCAGGTCGCCAGACGGTACGTTCGCGGGCGGTGCAAAGGTCGGCGCTGACTCGGCTTACGGGATCGCTGACGCGCGCGGAGTGGCGCCGCGCCGGCGCGATGGCGGCGGTGATCGTGGCGCTGCACGTGATCGGCTTCGGGATCCTGATCTTTGTCGTCGTGCCCCGGCACTACAGCCTCGGAGCGGGGGGGACGTTCGCGATCGGCACCGGGATCACCGCATACGCGCTGGGTCTGCGCCACGCGTTCGACGCCGATCACATCGCGGCGATCGACAACACCACCCGGAAGATGATGAGCGAAGGCAAGCGCCCCTTGGGCACAGGCTTCTTCTTCTCGCTCGGGCACTCGTCGATCGTCTTCGGGCTCACGTTCCTCCTGGCCGTGGGGGTCCGGGCGCTCAGCGGCCCGGTCCAGAACGGCGGCTCGACGCTGCACAGCGCGACCAACGTGATCGGGACGACCTTGTCCGGGTCATTCCTGTACGCGATCGCGATCCTCAACATCCTGATCCTGGTCTCGATCGTCCGGATCTTCTTCCAGATGCGCCGCGGCGCCTACGACGAGCAGCAACTCGAGCAGCAGCTCGGCTCGCGCGGGCTGATCAACCGGCTACTGGGCAAGCGGGTGAACAGGATCCGCGAGCCGTGGCACATGTACCCGCTCGGGGTGCTGTTCGGCCTGGGGTTCGACACCGCCACCGAGATCGCGCTGCTCGTGCTCGCGGCCGGCGCCGGCGCGGCCGGCCTGCCGTTCTACGCGATCCTGTGCCTGCCGATCCTGTTCGCCGCGGGAATGTCGCTGCTCGACACGATCGACGGGTCGTTCATGAACTTCGCGTACGACTGGGCGTTCTCAAAGCCGGTGCGCAAGGTCTACTACAACATCACGATCACCGGGCTGTCGGTCGCCGTCGCCCTGTTCATCGGCACGATCGAGCTGGTCGGACTGTTCACCGACAGGCTCGGCCTGCGCGGCTCGGTGGCCGAGTGGTTTCAGAACTTCAACATCAACACCGCCGGGTTCATCATCGTCAGCATGTTCGTCGTGACGTGGACCGTCGCGCTCGCGGTCTGGCGGCTCGGGAAGATCGAAGAGAAGTGGACGGCCGGGCTGGACCCGGGTGCGCCGCGCCCGACTCAAACGGCCGACCACCGCTGACGCGTCACGACCCCGGCGCCCCGAACGTCGATCGCAGGGCACGAACCAGTGCTCGGGCGCGGTCGGTGCCGCGCCTCCCGGCCCACGGGTGAGGCCCCGTCGCCCACGGGTGCCAGCCGAGCGTCCCGTAGTGCTCGCGCACGAGCGCCTTGAGCTCGCCGCGGTGCGCGCCGCAGGCGTAGCGCTGGGGCCCGTACATCCCGCGCCCGTGCCACGTCAGCCAGCGGCCGGGCTCGGCGTCGACGTACTCGCCGTGGCGCAGGTCGAGCAGCTGGCGCTCGAGCGATACCTGCGTCTCGGCGTCTGGCCGCGCCCGGCAGATCTCGCATTCGAACACGACCGATACCGGCATCTCAGCTCACCACCTCGGCTTGTAGCCGCTCTTGATCTCGCCCGGCGCACGCCAGCCCGGCTCACGGTCGTAGTGACGCCTCATCGCCTGGGCGCGGAGCCGCCGGAAGACAGGTCCGTAGGTGAAACGAGCCCCGCGGGCCGCGAGCAGGCCGAGCGGATCGGCGTCCATGAACGGCATGAACTTGTCCGGAAAGCCGGGCATCGTGCACGCGGTGCAGATCCCTCCCACGTTCGGGCACCCGCCGACGCCGCCGACCCAGCCACGGAGGGGAACGTTGCACCTCGCCACCGGGCCCTTGCAGCCGAGCTTGACCAGGCATCCTCGGTGGTCGGCCGGCGTTCGCGCGAACTCGCCCTGCTCGGCGAACCCCGCGCGACCGCAGCCCTGCTGGACGGTCCGGCCGAACAGCCACGCCGGGCGGCCATGCTCGTCGACGTCGATCATCGGCCCCGCGCCGGCCACGTGCAGCGCCAGGTGCAGCAGCGTCTCGGTGATGTTGTCGGGCTGCGTCGGACAGCCGGGCACGTTGACGATCGGGACGTCGAGGCGCGACCTCCACCTCGAACCCAGGTAATCGCGCAGCCCCATGGCTCCGGTTGGGTTGCCCCGCATCGCGGGGATTCCGCCGAAGGCCGCGCAGGTGCCGAGGGCGAGCAGGGCGGCGGCACGGGGCGCGAGCCGGTCGATCCACGTGCAGGTGGAGATCGGCTCGCCCGTATCCGGGTCGAGGCCCAGCGTCGCCCAGTACCCATCGCCGCTGATCTGCTCGTTTGGGACGGAGCCCTCGATCACCAGGACGAACGGGTCGAGCTTGCCTGCCGCGGCGTCGAACCACGCCCGCATGAACTCCTGGCCGGTTTCGTAGGCCAGCAGCGGGTTGTAGATGACGAGCGGCGGCGCCCCCGGGAAGCATCCTCGGATCAGGTCCTCGAAGGTCGGGTTGCGCGCCGCCGTCATCGCCACCGACTCCCCGTCGCAGCCGAGCCCGCTGGTCAGCCAGAGCACGTTCACGGGATTCCGGTCGCCGGTGACCATCCAGCTACCCGATCGGTCGTCGAGCCCTCTGTGAATGCGTGACCGGCCGGTCGACGACCGCCGGCTCGCGCTCGGTCAACAGCCCGAGCTGGTGCTCGAGGCTGCCGCGCAGATGAAGATCATCGGTCGGGCCGGTGACGAGATTGGCTTGGGCCAGGCGCTTGAGCGCGTGGGAGATCGACGGCCGCTCGGCGGCCACCAGCTGCCCGAGCAGGCGGTGCGTGAGCGGCAGCGAAAGGCGAACGCCTGAGGGCTCGACCCGTCCCCAGCGCGTCGCCAGGTGCCAGAGCAGCAGGACGAGGCGGACCTCGAGCCGGGGCTGGGACGTGATGGCCCGGAGCACGTCGAGCTCGAGCGGGCGCCGGCAGGCACGGCGCGCCAGGATGCGGGTCACCTGGGGGAACGGCCGGACGCGGTCGGCGAAGTCACCATCGAGCACCGCGAGCCTGGACGGGCGCAGCGCACGCCAGCCGCAGGTTCGCATGAGCAGGTGATCCGACGCCGGCCCGAGCGGCTGCAGGAGATCCCCGGAGCCGACCAGCTCGGCCGAGGTGCGGCCGCCGACCCGGATCTCGAGCGCGAGTATGCCGTCGAGGATCAGCAGCCCGAAGCCGTCCGCAGTGCTCCGGAACCACGGCGCCAGGTCGCACGCCCCGACGCCGACCTGGAGGACGCGAGCGGTTGCCAGCTGGCGCGCGGCGACACGCGCGCGCACGTCGAACTCCTCCGCGAGCTCGCGGTCGGCGTCGAGCAGGTAGGTGAAGAGCGCGATCGACTCCGGGCGGTCCCCCGCCAGCTGCGGATGGCGGGACCACCGCATAGGCCCGGCTTCGACTACCCGTGGGTCTTCGGCGGACAACGGCACAGTCTCTTTCGTCTCAAGACCTCCCGACGTCGGGACCCAGTCTATGCCCGCTGGATCTTGCTGCGCACCAACCGCCGTGTTGGTTGGTAACTCCGATTACCACGCTTCGCAAATTACTTCGATCCGGTGATAGAACACGCCGCGTGTGCCTGGCGATTCCTGGCCAGGTCATCGAAATCGTCGATGACCTGAATAGGCTGGCCAAAGTCGACGTTGCAGGAGTGCGCCGCAATGTCAACGTTGGACTCCTCGACGCGGAGGACGGGGGCGTCGGGCCAGGTGACTGGGTCCTGATCCACGTTGGCTTCGCGATCTCCAAGGTCGATGAGGAGGAGGCGCGGGCGACCCGCGATCTGCTCGTGCGGATGGGGGCCGACTACGAGCAGGAACTCGAGGAGCTGAAGGCCAGCGTGATCGAGTGACCGACGCGCGCGTGTGCCGGGTCGCCGACCGCGAGTTCGACGCCAGTCGAACTCGAAGCGACGACGCAGTAGTCGTCGCCGACCACTGCATCACGTGCGGCGACGACGGCGTGCCGATGCGGGTGGTGCGCATCGATCAGATCCGGGGGCTCGCGCTGTGCGCCCACGAGGACGGGTCCAGAGAGACGGTCGAGACGGCGCTCGTCGACCCCGTGGCGCCGGGTGACGTGTTACTCGTGCACGCCGGGACGGCACTCACGCGACTGGTGGGCGCCGCATGAAGTTCGTCGACGAGTTCCGCGACGCCGAGCTCGGCCGCGCGGTCGCCGGCGAGATCCTGTCTCTGATCGAGCCGGGTCGTCACTACAAGCTGATGGAGGTGTGCGGGGGCCACACCCACTCGATCTACAAGTACGGCATCGACGATCTCCTGCCGGCCAACGTTGAGCTCGTGCACGGTCCGGGGTGTCCGGTGTGCGTGATCCCCATGGGACGGGTCGACGACGGAATCGCACTGGCCCATCAGGACGGCGTGATCTTCACCTGCTTCGGCGACATGATGCGCGTCCCGGGATCGAACGGAAGCTTGCTCGACGCCAAGGCCGCGGGTGCCGACATCCGGATGGTCTACTCGCCGCTCGACGCGCTGCGGATCGCCAAGCAGAACCCCGACCGCGAGGTGATCTTCTTCGCGATCGGGTTCGAAACCACCGCCCCGTCGACGGCGCTCACACTCAGGCGGGCCCGAGCCGAAGGGCTCCGGAACTTCTCGGTCATGTGCAGCCACGTGACGATCGTCCCGCCGGTGCGAGCGCTGCTCGAGTCGCCGGATCTGAGACTCGACGGGTTCATCGGCCCGGGCCATGTCTCGACCGTCGTGGGCGGCCGGCCGTTCGAGTTCATTCCGGCGGACTACGGCCGGCCGGTCGTGATCGCCGGGTTCGAGCCGCTCGACATCCTTCAGGCGATCGCGATGATCCTGCGTCAGCTGGCCGAGGGTCGCCGCGAGGTCGAAAACCAGTACAAGCGCGTGGTCCCGTACGAGGGCAACCTGCGCGCGCTCGAGGTCATGGCCGAGGTGTTCGAGCTTCGTCCGCACTTCGAATGGCGTGGACTCGGGTTCATCTCGCACAGCGGCCTGAAGCTGTCGGAGGCCTACGCCGACCTGGACGCCGAGGTTCGCTTCAGCGTCCCCGGGGTCCGGGTCGCCGATCCGAAGGCGTGTCAGTGCGGCGAGGTGCTCAAGGGGGTGATCAAGCCGTGGGAGTGCAAGGTGTTCGGGACGGCCTGCACGCCTGAGCGACCGATCGGCACGTGCATGGTCTCCTCCGAAGGTGCCTGCGCGGCGTACTACAACTTCGGCCGCTTTGCCCGCGAGAGGGAGGTCGTATGACCCCCGAGCCCGCCGCCGTCTCCGAGCGAGAGCAGAAGATCCTTGGGATCATCGAGACGGCCCGCTCCAAGCGCGCCAAGTTCCGCGACGAGCGGATCAATATGGCCCACGGCGCCGGCGGCAAGGCGACCCAGAGCCTGATCGAGGGCCTGCTGGTGCCGGCCTTCGCGTCCGAGACGCTCGACGAGCTCGCCGACGCCGCGACGATCTCGGTCGGCGACATGGAGCTCGCGTTCACCACCGACTCCTACGTCGTCAAGCCGATGCGCTTCCCGGGCGGCTCGATCGGCGAGCTCGCGGTCAACGGAACGGTCAATGACCTGGCCGTGTCCGGCGCGCGCCCGCTGGCCCTCAGCCTGTCGCTGATCCTCGAAGAGGGCCTCGCGGCCGAGGATCTTAAGGCCGAGATCGCGGCGATCGCCGGAGCGGCGCGGCAGGCCGGTGTCGAGGTGATCACAGGCGACACCAAGGTCGTGGAGCGCGGTCACGCCGACGGCATGTACGTGTGCACGACCGGGATCGGCCGTCGCGACCCGCGGGCCCGGCTTTCGCCCGCGGCGCTCCGACCCGGCGACCGGATCCTGCTGTCGGGCAGCATCGGCGAGCACGGCACGGCGATCATGCTCGCGCGCGGGGAGTTCGAGCTCGACGCCGAGATCGAGTCCGATACGAGGTCGCTGTGGCCGGTGGTCGATTCGCTGCTCGGCGCGGTCGGATCCGAGGTGCGCTGTCTGCGAGACGCGACCCGCGGCGGGGTCGCCTCGGTCCTCAACGAGCTGGCGCGCGCGTCCTCGGTGGCGATGATCGTGCGCGAGCGCGCAGTCCCAGTCCGGCCCGATGTCGCCGGCGCGGCCGAGATTCTCGGGATCGATCCGATGTACGTCGCCAACGAGGGCAAGCTGGTCGCGTTCGTGAGCGCCGACGCGGCAGCCGGGGCACTCGAGGCGATGCGCTCGGTTCCGGGTTGCGAGCAGGCGGCGGAGATCGGCGAGGTGCGGACGGAGCCGCCCGGGATGGTGCTGGTGGAGACGAGCTTTGGCGGCAAGCGGGTGATGGATCAGCTCGTGGGGGACCCGCTGCCGCGGATTTGTTGAGAGAGCGAGAGGAGACGGAATGTCGGCGTTGGCGAATCCGTATGCGAAGCAGAAGGAGACGGAGGCCGTCACCGCGCATGTGCTGTGGATGACCACCGGCCTGAGCTGCGAGGGCGATTCGGTCGCGATGACCTCGGCGACGAACCCGAGTCTCGAGGACATCGTCCTGCAGGCGATCCCCGGCATGCCGAAGGTCGTCGTCCACAACCAGGTGGTCGACTACGCCGTCGGCCAGGAGTACGCCCAGGCGTGGTTTGACGCCGAGAAGGGTGAGCTCGACCCGTTCGTGCTCGTGATCGAGGGCTCGCTCGGCAACGAGGAGATCAACGGCGAAGGCCATTGGACCGGCTTCGCCGTGAACCCGCAGAACGGCCAGCCGATCACGATGAACGAGTGGATCGACCGGCTCGCGCCGAAGGCGGCCGCGGTCGTCGCGGTCGGCACGTGCGCCACCTACGGAGGGATCCCGGCGATGAGGAACAACCCGACCGGCGCCATGGGCGTGCCCGACTATCTCGGCTGGAAGTGGAAGTCGAAAGCCGGTCTGCCGATCGTGTGCATCCCCGGATGCCCGGCGCAGCCCGACAACATGACCGAGACCCTCCTGTACCTTGCGTTGCATCTGGCCGGACTGGCGCCGGCCCCGGAGCTCGACGACGCTCTTCGCCCGAAGTGGCTGTTCGGGCGCACGGTGCGCGAGAGCTGCAACCGCGCCGGCTTCACCGAGCAGGGCCAGTTCGCCCGCGAATACGGCTCCGACCATCGCTGCCTGGTGAAGCTTGGCTGCAAGGGCCCGGTGGTCAAGTGCAACGTTCCCGTCCGTGGCTGGGTGAACGGCGTCGGCGGCTGCCCGAACGTGGGCGGGATCTGCATGGCGTGCACGATGCCCGGCTTCCCCGACCAGTTCATGCCGTTCATGGACGAGGACAAGTTGGGCGGGATCAACGCGACCATCACGAAGTACACGTATGGCCCGATCGTGAAGTACTTCCGTCACCGGATGGCCGACAAGCACGATGTCGAGCCCGAATGGCGTCGGCGCGGACCAACCCTCACCACCGGCTACGTCAAGCGCTGGTAGCGCCCATCACCCCTGGAGATCGAACTTTGAGGAGAAACACAGATGGCGACTGAGACGCCCCCGCAGCAAAGGGTGATGGTCAAGGAGATGTCCTGGGATCCCATTACCAGGATCGTCGGGAGCCTCGGAATCCACACCGAGATCGACTTCACCAACCAGCAGGTGCTGAAGTGCTACAGCACCTCGATGATCTTCCGCGGCTTCGACATCTTCATGAAGGGAATCGATCCGCGCGACGCCCACTTCATAACGAGCCGGATCTGCGGCATCTGCGGTGACAACCACTGCACCTGTTCGTGCCTGAACCAGAACATGGCCTACGGCGTCAAGCCGCCGCCGCTCGGTGACCTCGCGTTCAACCTGGCCGAGACCGCGGATTACATCTTCGACCACGCGATCTTCAACGACTGCATGGCGAACGTCGACTTCTGCGAGCAGATGGTCAAGGAGACCAACCCGACACTGCTGGCGAAAGCCGAGAGCACCCCGGCGCCGGGACAGGACATCCACGGCTACAAGACGATCGCGGACATCATGCGCGCGCTCAACCCGTTCACAGGCGAGTTTTACCTGGAGACCCTGCACGTGGCGCGCTACACGCGCGAGATGTACTGCCTGTTCGGCGGGCGCCACACCCACCCCTCGACGATCATGCCGGGCGGCTGCAGCGCCGACATCACCCATCAGACCTGCACTGACTACTACGTGCGCCTGATGCGGTACTTCGACTACGTCAAGCGCAGCGTGCCGATGCACGACGACCTGTACGACTTCTTCCTGCAGGAGCTGCCCGGGTACGACATGGTCGGCTTCCGCGAGACGAACCTCGTGAACTGGGGCTCGTTCGACGACCCGGACTACGTCGACTACGACTACCGGAACATGACCAACTGGGGTCGCAAGCGCTACATCACGCCAGGAGTGGCGATCGGCGGCGAGCTGATCTCCACCGACCTCGTCGAGATCAACCTGATGATCCGGATCCTGCTGGGCAGCTCGTACTTCGACGGCTGGGAGAACGAGCCGACGTTCGTCACCAGCGACCCGCTCGGCAACCCGGTCGACAAGAACCACCCCTGGAACAAGGTCACGCTGCCGCGGCCGCAGAAGCGCGACTTCACCGACAAGTACACGTGGGTCGTGTCTCCGCGGATCTACGACAAGCGGACCGACACACACGTGTGCTGTGACACCGGCGGCGGCCCGTTCGCCCGCCAGTGGTGCACGGCCAAGGCGGGCCTGGTCGACTTCGGCTATGCCAAGGCGACCGGCCACTCGATCCAGATGGTGCTTCCGCGCTCCCCCAACATGCCCGAGATGGAGCTCGAGTGGAACGTGCCGGAGAAGTCAAACGCGGTCGAGCGCGACCGCGCCCGGACCTATCACCAGGCGTACAGCGCGCTGATCGCGCTGCACAACCTCGAGCGCGCGATGAAGGAGGTGCAGGCGGGCCGGACGAAGAGCTGGAACCGCTTCAAGGTCCCCGAGAGCGCGGTCAGCTGCGGGTTCCACGAGGCCGCGCGTGGCGTGCTGTCGCATCACATGGTCATCCAGGAGGGCAAGATCGCCAACTACCAACCGTACCCGCCCACGCCCTGGAACGCGAGCCCGCGCGACGTCTACGGAACGCCCGGTCCCTACGAGGACGCCGTCCAGAACACGCCGATCTTCGAGGAGAACGGACCCGAGAACTTCAAGGGAATCGACATCATGCGGGCGGTCCGGTCGTTCGACCCGTGCCTTCCGTGCGGGGTGCACATGTACACCGGCGGCGGCAAGGTCCGGAAGGTCATGCACACGCCGACGGCGTTGTCCTGACCCGGATGGACACGGCCATCAAACGTTCGACCGAGGACGGCCGGGAGCTCGTCGAGCGCGTCCAGGAGCTCCAGGCGCGGCTCGAGTCGAGTCCCGATTCGTCTGCCCGGGACCTGGCCGAAGAGCTCGTGTCGGCGATCGTGCAGTTGTACGGCGCCGGCCTCGAGCGGATCCTCGCCGCGATGATGGCGGCCGGATCGGAAGGGGAGCGGATCACCTCCTCGCTCGCCGGCGACCCGCTGGTGGCGACCCTGCTGCTGATCCACGACCTCCACCCGATCCCGCTCGAGCAGCGCGTCCAGGCCGCGCTCGACTCGGTGCGCCCGTACATGGAGTCGCACGGCGGCAACGTCGAGCTGCTTGCGCTCGAGCACGGAGTGGCGCGGATCCATCTGCGCGGCTCGTGCTCGGACTGCTCGGCCTCCTCGGTCACGCTCGAGCTCGCGATCAAGCAGGCCCTCGAGGAGATGGCGCCCGACCTCGAGGGCCTGGAGGTCGAGGGGATGGCCCCTGGGGCGGCGCCGGCCGGCATGGAGCTCCCGGTCGTGATGTCCGGGCCGGCGCCGGCGCCGCTGTGGCTCGACGTGGACTCGGTCGCGTCGCTAACGGACGGATCCTTGGCGGCGGTCAGCGTGGGGGGCTCCGATCTGGTGGTCGCCAACATCGACGGGAGCCTGCTCGCGTACCGGGACCGCTGCGCGAGCTGCGGCGCCCGCCTGCACGACGGGCTGCTGTTGGCGGGCACGCTGTCCTGCCCGGAGTGCGCGCGATCGTTCTTCCTCCCTCGCGCGGGCCGTTCGATGGATGACGATCGCCTCCAACTCGATCCCGTGCCGCTGCTGCGCGAGGACGGACGGGTGAAGGTGGCGCTGTCGGGATGACGGGGTCCCGCCCACCGGCCCCCAAGCCCGCGCGTCGCCTCCTCGACGATGCGGTCGCGGCGCGCCGCCGGGCGGGACTCGTGACCGGCCTGCGCGGTCTCGCCCGCACGCCCGCGGGAACGCCGCCGGCACCGATGGAGTCCGACGAGATCTGCGATCTGTGCGGCGTCGGCATTCCCGACGACCACCGCCATCTGCTCGCGCTCTCGGAGCGGCGGATCGTCTGCGCATGCGAGGCGTGCTGGGCCATGCGCGCGGGCGAGGGCGACTACCGGCCGACCGGTAACCGGACGGTGTGGCTCCCCGGCCTCGAGGTCCCCGACGAACTGTGGGCGAGCTTCCAGATCCCGATCGGGCTGGCCTTCTTCATGGATTCGACGGTCACCTCATGCGTGGTCGCGATGTATCCGAGCCCGGGAGGGGCGACCGAGTCAGAGCTGCACTTCGAGACGTGGAGCCGGATGCTCAAGCTCAATCCCGTGCTCGAAGGACTCGAGCCGGACATCGAGGGGCTGATCGTCAACCGGCTCGTCGACCCGCCGCTGTACGCGATCGCGCCGATCGATCGCTGCTACGAGCTCACCGGTACCGTCAAGGCGCGCTGGGAGGGGATCTCGGGTGGCCGCGGCGTCGAGGCGGCGGTCACGGAGTTCTTCGAGACGCTGCGCGCTCGGGCGGTCCCGGCGTGAGCGTCGAGGTTGGCGCCGAGTCGACCGGCCCGCTCGACCGGGACGGTCCGCGCGACGTCGACTTCGAGGTTGTCGGTGCACGCCCGATCAAGTACGCCGCCGCGCCGATGCTGGCCCTCGATCTGCACCTCACCGAGAGCGCCGGAGCACCGGTGTACATGATCGCGCTGACGATCCAGCTGATGATCGAGCCGGCCCGTCGCCGCTACGACGAAGCCACCCGCCAGCGGCTGGTCGAGTTGTTCGGGCCGCCCGAGCGGTGGGCGGTCACCACTCGCAGCCTGGTGTGGGCCAAGCTCGACGTGCTGGTCCCCGCGTTCACCGGGGCGATCACGGTGACGGTTCCGATCGCATGTCACTACGACCTCGAGCTCGCCGCGGCCAAGTACCTGCACTCGCTCCCCGACGGCGAGGCGCCGCTGGCGCTCCACTTCAACGGCATGGTGTACTACCCCGGTGACGATGGCGGGCTTCAGATGGCGCTGATCCCGTGGTCGAAGTCGATCGACTTCCGCATGCCGGTGTCGGTGTGGCACGAGACGATCGCGCACTACTACCCCGGCACCACCTGGATCGCGGTCCGCACGGGCACGTTCGAGGCTCTCCAGCGCGAAAAGCTCGCGCGGGGCCTGGCCACCCTCGATGCGTGCGTCGAGGCGCTGCTGGACCATGACTGATCCATTGGAGGAGCTCGTCACGTCGCTGTTGTGGGAGGGGTACGCGCTCTACCCGTACACCCCCGGCGCGACCAAGAACGCGACGCCCACCCCGTTCGGGATCGTGTATCCGCCGACCTACGCAGCCGAATGCCCGGGAGCGTTCGACCATGCGCGGCTCGAGTGTGTCGCCGATCCAGCTCCCGACGCCACGTTGACGGCGACGCTGTGCTATCTGGCCCCGAGTGGTGAGCGCCATGAGGCCGCCGAGCACCGCGTCGACCTCGGGCCGGCGGCCGTGGGCGAGCGCGTCAGCACGCAGTTCAACGGCGGGCGGCTCACGCTGCGCTCCGAGCCACGCGGCGACGGCTCGGCGTTCGTCCGCTGCTGCGTGCACAACACCCGCGAGGCCCCGGTGGGACTCGACCGCGCCGGCGCGCTCGCGCAGTCGTTGATCTCCACGCAGGTGGTGGTGCGCATCTCGGAGGGGCGGTTCCGGTCACCCCTCGACGGCGCCCCGACCAGCGTCAACATCTACCCGGTGCTCGCTACCGAGGCCGACGACGCCGTCCTCGGAACGTCGTACGTGCTGCCCGATCATCCCCAGATCGCACCGGAGAGCCGTGGCGTCCTGTTCGACTCCACCGAGATCGAGGAGGCACTGCTTCTCCACGTGCACGTCCTGAGCGACGCCGAGCGGTCCGAGATCGAGGGCGCGGATCCGGCGGTGCGCGAGATGATCGCGCGCGCGGCGGCGGCGACGCCGCACGACATCATGTCGCTCCACGGCCGGGTTGAGCTCCGCGACCCCGAGACGCTCGAGCCGCCGACCGAGCCGCCCGGACTGCCTGACCCCTCCGCCGGCCAGCCCGAGGCGGTGGTCGACGGCGTGCGGTTCGCGCGCGGAGCCAAGGTCCTGCTCCGTCCGGGACCGGATGCCGACCTTCACGCGCGGATGCTCGACGGACGCCGCGCCACGATCGAGCGGATCCTGACCGATTACGACGGCAAGACCCATCTCGGCGTGACCATCGACGACGACCCGGGCCAGGACCTCCTGCGCGAGACCGGGCGCCTTCTCTATTTCTTCGCCCCCGAGGTGGAGGTGATCGACTCATGACCGAGGAGCCACTGCGGAGCATCCTGATCGCCGGCGTGGGCAACGCCTGGCTCCGGGACGACGGCTTCGGCGGCGAGGTGGCCAGGCGCCTCTGCGACCGGGCGCTGCCCCCCGGCGTCGACGTGATGGACGCGGGCACGGGAGGTCTGGACCTGGCCTACCAGGTCATGCGCGGCTACGACGCGCTCGTGATCCTCGATGTCTCCAAGCAGGGCGGCCAACCCGGGACGCTGTACGTGATGGAGCCCGACGAGGATTCGGTCCCGGGCGCCATCGAGGACGGCGACGTGATCAACCCGCATGCGATGGACCCGCAGACGGTGCTCCGGTTCGTCAAGTCGGTCGGAGCGTGGCCGGGCAAGGTGGTCGTGATCGCCTGCGAGCCCGCTCAGATCGAGGAAATGGGCTGGGGCCTGTCGGAGCCGGTCCAGGACGCCATCGCGCGGGCGGTGGACCTGGTCGTCGAGACGGTGACCGAACTCCGCTCCGGGGCGTACGCTGAGTGACTTCGTGCACGAGCTTTCACTCAGCAGCGCGATCGTCAACACCGTCGTCAAACACGCCCGAGGCAGGCGCGTCACGGTCGTGGAGCTCCGCGTCGGCAAGCTGCGTCAGGTGGTCCCGGACACGCTCGAGTTCTACTTCGAGTTCGTCGCGCGCGGCACGGTGTGCGAAGGGGCGCGGCTCGAGCAGGAGCTGATCGAGGCGCGGCTTCGCTGCCGCGAGTGCGGGCGCGAATGGGAGATCGAGATCCCGGCGTTTCGGTGCCCTCAGTGCGCCGGCGGGGACGTCGAGGTCGTCGGCGGCAACGAGTTCGAGGTTGAAGCAATCGAGATCGATGGGCCGCCTCCGGCGGCCTTGCGAGATCGCCCTGAGGGCGATCTCGGAGAGGAGGCCGAATGCATCGCACCAAGGTGAGGATCGTCGAGGACGCCCTCGACGCCAACAACACGATCGCGAGCGCCAACCGTGCGGACTTCGACCGAGCCGGGGTCAAGGTCGTCAACTTCATGAGCGCTCCCGGCGCCGGCAAGACCACGCTGCTCGAGAGGGTGGTCGCCGACCTACCCGGGGTGCGTGTCGGCGTGCTCGAGGGCGACGTCGAGGGCTCGATGGACGCCGATCGGCTGGCCCACCTGCACGTGCCGGTCACCCAGCTCAACACCGGCGCCGGCTTCGGCGGCGAGTGTCACCTCGACGCCAACATGGTGCGCTCGGCGATCCCGGCCCTGCCGCTCGACGAGATCGATCTGCTGCTGGTCGAGAACGTCGGCAACCTGGTCTGCCCGGCCGAGTTCCGAATCGGCGAGGACGCGCGCGTGATGGTGAGCGCGATCACCGAGGGCGAGGACAAGCCGCTCAAGTACCCGCTGATGTTCCGCGCCTGCGAGCTGGTGATCGTCAACAAGATCGATCTGCTGCCCCACCTCGACTTCGACCTCGACAAGCTCCTCTACAACATCGACGTCGTGCATCCCGACGTCGAACGGCTCGTGCTGAGCGCGCGGACCGGCGAGGGTGTCGATGAGTGGCGAGACTGGCTGCTGCGGATCGCCGCCCGCACGGAGGCACTCGCTTGACCGTCGCCGCGCTGCTCTCGGAACGGACGGAGTGCAACGCGCGGTTCTTCGAGGAGTCGGCCGACGGGCTGGCACGCGTCTGTCATCTGATGGCCGAGCGGTTCGCCCGCGGGGGCCGCCTGATCGCCTTCGGCCGCTCGCCCGCTGCGCGGTCGGACGCACGCCACGTCGCGGTCGAGTTCGTTCATCCGGTGATCGTCGGCAAGCGCGCGCTGCCCGCGATCGGCCTCACCGCCGAGGGGGGCGAGATCGCGCCCCAGGTCTCGCTGATCGCGGGTCCCGATGACGTGGCGATGGGCTTCGGGGCGGACTGCGACGACGCGATCGCGGCGGCCCGCCGCCAGGGCTGCCTGACGATCGCGTTCGCACGGTCGGGAGCCGAGTGGGAGTTCGAGCCCCCGACGGCCGACCCGTATATCGGCCAGGAGCTGGTCGAGACGCTCTACCACGTGCTTTGGGAGCTCGTGCACGTGTTCTTCGAGCATCGCGGCCTCCTCGACGGCCGTACCGAGCGCCGCGTGCACGATGCCGGCGCGTCGAGCTTCCTGTATCCGTTCCTCGCCGAGCGCGAGAGCGACCTCGACGCGGTGCTCGAGGACGTGCGCCGGTCGGTGCTCATGAAGGCGCACGAGGTCGGGGCCTTGCGCGAACAGACGCTGACCGAGAACGCATCTGTGCTGGTGGCCGCGGGGGGCGCGCTGCGCGCGAGCTTCGAGCAGGGCGGGAAGCTGCTCGCGCTGGGCAACGGCGGATCGGCCACGGATGCGATGGACGTCGTGGCCGACTTTCGTGCCGGCGGCCGCCCCGCGATCGACCTCACCGAGGACCCGGGGATCCTGACCGCGATCGCCAACGATATCGGCGTCGAGGCGATCTTCTCGCGCCAGGTGATCGCTTACGGTGCCACGGGCGACGTCGTGCTCGCCCTCTCCACCTCGGGCAACTCGGGCAACGTGATCCACGCGCTGGCGGAGGCGCGGCGACGCGGCCTCGTGACGATCGCGATGGTCGGCTACGACGGCGGCCGCGTCGCCGCCGAGGAGCTCGCCGATCACGTCGTCATCACCCGTTCCGAGCACATCCCACGCATCCAGGAGGCTCAGGCGAGCGCGTACCACGCGCTGCGGGAGTTGGTGGGATGAACGCCCTGGGTGCGCCGGCGCGCGGTCGCCGCCGTGCGCGTGTGCGGGTCAACGGCACGGTTCAGGGCGTCGGCTTTCGTCCCTACGTGTATCGCCTCGCGGGCGAGCTCGGCCTGGGCGGATACGTACTCAACGATCCACACGGGGTTCTGATCGAGGTGGAGGGCAGCAGGGCGGCGGTCGACCGGTTCCTCGCGCGGCTTCCGGCAGAGGCGCCGCCGCTCGCCGTGCTCGAGCGGGTGACGGTCGTGGAGGGCAGTCCGATCGAGGACCGCGTGTTCGTGATCCGCGCGAGCGTCGAGGGCGCGACGCCGGACGCACCGGTCACACCCGACACGGCGACCTGCCAGGACTGCCTGCGTGAGCTGTTCGACCCGGCCGACCGCCGCTTCCGCTACCCGTTCATCAACTGCACGAACTGCGGGCCCCGGTTCACGATCGTGCGCGGCGTGCCCTACGACCGTCCGCTGACCACGATGGCGGGCTTCACGATGTGCCGGGAATGCCACGACGAGTACGAGGACCCGGCCGACCGGCGCTTCCATGCTCAGCCGAACGCGTGCCCGAGGTGCGGTCCGTCGCTTCGGTTGCTCTCTCGCGAGCGTGAGCCCGTGGCCGGCGATCCCCTCGCTGCGGCCGCCACCGCGCTCGCCACCGGTGCGGTCCTCGCGATCAAGGGGATCGGCGGCTACCACCTCGCCTGCCTGGCCCGCGACGAGCGCGCGGTCGCTGCGTTGCGCGCGCGCAAGCACCGGGAGGACAAGCCGTTCGCGCTGATGGCCCCGTCGCTGAGCGCGGCCGATCGGCTCGTGTCGCTCGGCGCGGCAGCCCGCGAGCTCCTGACGAGTCCCGCGCGCCCGATCGTGCTCGCGCCGCGACGGCGTGACGCGCCGGTCGCGGAGTCGGTCGCGCCGGGCGCCCCGGAGCTCGGCGTGATGCTCCCGTACTCGCCGCTTCACCACCTGCTGCTCGCGGACGTCGGCACGACGCTCGTGATGACGAGCGCCAACTTGTCCGACGAGCCGATCGCCTACCGCGACGAGGACGCTCTCGAGCGCCTCACGGCGATCGCGGATCTGTTCCTGGTCCACGACCGCCCGATCCAGACGCGGACCGACGACTCTGTCGTCCGGGGTCGCACAATTCTCCGGCGGTCGCGAGGCTACGTTCCCGGCGCATTGTCGCTGCCGGGAGACGGCACGCGCAGACCGCTTCTGGCCTGCGGCGCCGAGCTCAAGAACACCTTCTGCCTGGCTCGGGGCACCCGCGCGTGGGTCAGCCACCACATCGGCGACCTCGAGAACTACGAGACGCTCCGCTCCTTCGTCGAGGGAATCGAGCACTTCGGGCGGCTGTTCGCGGTCGAGCCGGAGGTCGTCGTCCACGACCTGCACCCCGAGTATCTCTCGACCAAGTACGCGCTCGAGCGCGAGGAGGTCGAGGTGATCGGCGTCCAGCACCACCACGCCCATCTGGCCGCCTGCCTGGCCGAGCACGGCGAGACCGGGCCGGCCATCGGCGCGATCTTCGACGGCACCGGGTACGGCCTCGACGGGACGGTCTGGGGCGGGGAGCTGCTCCTCGGCGACCTGCGGTCGTTTCGCCGCGTGGGGTCGCTGCTGCCGGTCCCAATGCCCGGCGGTGCGCGCGCGATCAAGCAACCGTGGCGGATGGCGTGCGCCTGGCTCGTGGCGAGCGCAGTCGAGCCGCCGGCGGCCTGGCGGCCGATCGCCGAGCTGGCCCGCTCTGGCCTAGCGTCGCCCCGGACGACGAGCATGGGCCGTCTGTTCGATGCGGTCGCTGCGCTCGCCGGCATTCGCGCCGAGGTCAACTACGAGGGGCAAGCGGCGATCGAGCTCGAGGCAGCTTGTGATTTCACCGAGCGCGGCGCATATCCGCTCTCGGTGACCGGGGCGCCGCTGGTGATCGATCCGCGAGAGACGATCCGGGCGGTGGCCACGGACGCCGCCGCGGGGGCGTCGGCGGGGGCGATCGCCCGCCGGTTCCACCGCACGATCGCACGCGCCACCGTGGACGCCTGCATCGCGCTCGCGGCCGACCACGCCACCGACCTGGTCGTCCTGTCCGGCGGCGTATTCCAGAGCCGCCTGTTGCTCGAGAAGGTCTCGGGCGCGCTCACCGACGCGGGCCTGCGCGTGGTCGTGCCCGAACGATTGCCCGTGAATGACGGCGGGATCGCCTACGGTCAGGCTGCGGTCGCGGCGGCGTTGCTGGCATGAGCGATGTGCACCGGATCCTCGACCAGCAGGTGTTCATCCGGGGCGCGAACCGGCCGTTCGGCGAGGTCACGACCGATGACGCCAGATCTCGAGCGGACGAGCTGAGCGCGGCGGTCGGCTTCGGGCCGACCGCCCGGGTCGCTCCGGTCGCGCGGGCCTGGCGCGAGCTCGCGATGGCCATGGATCGGGCGGGCGCGAGCGCCGTCGGCGAGCTCGAGCCGGACGTGCTCGTCGACCTCGCCCCGCGGCTGTGGGTGACGCTCCCCGGGTGAGCGGGCAAAGCCGCAGGAGAAATCCTTGGATTTCTCCCGATCAGCTAAGCGGCGTCTGGTCGAGCTGCTGGCACAGCTCCATCACCGACTCGAACACCGACTCGGCGCCCGACTCCTTCAGCTCGTCGGCGCCGAACCCGCCCGTGCGAACCGTGAGCGTCGCCACGCCCGCCCGGGCGGCCGCCTCGACGTCCCACGTCGTGTCGCCCACCATCACCGCGTCGTCGGGCGAGGCGCCCGCCTTCTCCAGCGCGGCGCTGACCAGATCCGGCGCCGGCTTGGTCGCCTCGACATCGGCCGAGGTCGTCCAGTCGTCGGCCAGCTCGCGGGCGTCGAGCAGGTCGAGGTAGTGCTCGACCTCGTCCTCCTTGGCCGAGCTGGCGAGCACGACGGTGTGCCCGCGGGCCTTGAGCTGCTCGATCAGCTCGCGCGAGCCCTTCATCGGCTGCACCTCTTCGATCAGCTGGAGGTACAGCGTCTTCTCGGCGGCGCGGATGTCATCGCCCTTCTCCCGCTCGGTGCGCTCGTCGGTCAGCGCGCCCACCAGCTGGTCGCCGCCCATCCCGATGTGGCGGTGGATGCGCCAGATCGGCAGCACGATCTCGTGCTGGCGGAAGGCCCGGTACCAGGCGATCGCGTGGTGGTAGTTGGTGTCGACGAGCGTTCCGTCGATGTCGAGGATGGCCACGGTCATGGGCCAGCCGGTTCTACCCCCTGATCGCGGGGTGGAACCGCTGCGGCGATCAGGCGCGCCATCTCCGCCGGCGCGGTGAGGCGCGCCGGCGACGGGTCGGCGGCGGCGCGAGCGGCGATGGTGTCGAGGCCGAGCTCGGTCGCCGACCCGGCCACGATCGCGTTGCCGGCGCGGCCACCCAGCGTCCACACGTGGGGATAGGCGGTGGCGAACGCGGCGGCGATCGCGTGGACCTCGCGGGCCGAGCGGTCGTCGAGGACGTTGAGGAGCGCGAGCGGCGCGACGCGCGAGACGTCGGACAGGGCCTCGACCGTGATCAGCCGCCGCGGCACGATGGCAGCCATGAAGGCGTCGATCACCACCGCATCCCAGCTCGCGTCCGGCTGGCGGGCCACGTGTGCCCGCCCCTCGGCACACCGCACCCGCAGCCCCGGCGCCCGGCGCAGCCCGAAGTGCGCCCGCGCGAAGGCGAGCACGTCCGGATCGACCTCGCACACCTCCTGCCGTCCACCCGGATCCTCGGCGGCCAGCGCCCGCGGCAGCGCGCAGGCGCCGCCCCCGATGTGGATGATCCGCCGCGCCCGCGCGGCGCGGAGCACGATCCGCATCCACCGCATGTAGTCGAACTCGAGGTGCGACGGGTCCGCCAGGTCGACGTACGAGGCGTCCATGTCGCCCTGGCGCAGCAGACGTCCGGAGGGGCGCCGCGGATCGCGCTCGGCGGTGAGCTCGCCGCGCCGGGCGATCGCGCTTGGTTTGGTACGCGCCCGGGGCACGACACAAACGTTGTCAGGTGCTCGCCGTACGCTGACCCACGCGTGAGCCCGCACCCGAGCAAGCTGAGCCTCGCCGCCGCGCGGAGGATCGCCCTGGCCGCCCAGGGCTTCGGCCGCCCGCGTCCGGCTCGTCCTCCGAGCGCCACGAGGATCGCGAAGCTCGTCGAGCAGCTCGGCGTGCTCCAGCTCGACTCGGTCAACGTTTTCCTGCGCGCGCACTACATGCCGGTCTTCTCCCGCCTGGGCCCCTACGACCGCGCGCGCCTGGACCGCATCGCCGGGCACGGCGAGGGGCGGATCGACCGCCGGCTGGTGGAGTACTGGGCGCACGAGGCATCGCTGATACCGCTCGAGCTCCATCCGCTCCTGCGCTGGCGGATGGCCGACGTCGAACGGGAGGCCTGGGGCTCGATCTGGCGGGTGATGCACGAGCAGCCCGAACTGGTGGCCGAGACGTTCGAGCTGGTCGCCCGACAGGGGCCGATCCGGGCGCGGGACACCGGCGCCGTTCGTGCGCCACCTCGACCCGGGCACATGTGGAACTGGCACGAGGGTAAGGTGGCGCTCGAGTTGCTGTTCTTCACCGGGCGGGTGGCGGCCGCCCGGCGGATCAACTTCGAGCGGCTGTACGACACGGCCGAGCGGGTGATCCCGGCGGAGATCCGCGAGCGACCGACGCCCGCCCCGGACGATGCCCAGCGCGAGCTCGTGCGGATCGCGGCGCGCGCCCTCGGCGTGGCCACCGAGCCCGACCTCGGCGACTACTTCCGGCTGCCTCGCGGGGACTCCAAGGCGCGGGTCGCGGAGCTCGTCGACGCGGGTGAGCTGATCCCCGTCGAGGTCGACGGCTGGTCCGCTCCCGCCTACCTGTGGCCGGACGCGCGGCGCCCGCGCAAGGTCCACGCCCGCGCGCTGCTCTCACCATTCGACTCCCTCATCTGGTTTCGCCCGCGGACCGAGCGACTGTTCGGCTTCCGCTACCGCATCGAGATCTACACACCGGCGGCCAAGCGCGTCCACGGCTACTACGTGCTGCCGTTCCTGCTCGGCGAAGCGCTCGTCGCCCGGGTCGACCTCAAGTCCGACCGCGCGCGCGGCGCTCTGCTGGTTCAGGGCGCTTTCGCCGAGCCCGGGGTCGACGCCGACCGGATTGCGGGCGAGCTGGCCGAGGAGCTTCGCGCGGTGTCCGGCTGGCTGGGGCTGGGCGAGGTGCTCGTTACCCCACGCGGGGACCTGGCGTCGGCCCTGGCCGCGGCGTGCCAATCGGGGTAAGGAGGCCGATTACCGGGCAGCCTTGGTGCAACATGCCGGAGTCCAGGATCACCCCGGGGGTCATCTACAAGGCCGTGCTGCTCGCCTTCGGGCTGGTCATCGCGGCGATGATCTTCCGCGCGCTCTCGAGCCTGATCCTGGGGCTGCTCATCGTGGTGATCGTCGCGACGCCTCTGTCGGCCTTCGCGGACCTGCTCGCGCGCTGGCACTGCCCGCGGGCGATCGGCGCCGCGCTCGGGCTGCTCCTCGGGTTGGGGGCCGTCGCCGGACTCGTGGCCCTGATCGTCCCGGTGTTCACGCGCGAGGTGAATGACTTCGTGCACTCGCTGCCGTCGATCGGCGATTCGCTCGAGCGCCGCCTCGGCCGTCTGACCGGGTCCTCGCCGGCTCACATCACCGCCCAGATCCAGCACTTCGTCAACAACTACACGCACGATCCCGCCAAGCTGCTCGGTCCCGTGGCCTCGGTCGGGGCGAGCGTCGCCGCCGGCGTGGCCGCGATCATCGTCGTGCTGCTGACCGCCCTCTACACGGCGATCCATCCAGATCCGCTGGTCAGCGGCCTCATCCGGCTGTTCCCGATACCTCGCCGGCCGCACGTCCACCACATCCTGATGCGCCTGCGGACCGCGTACCTGGCCTGGCTGCGGGGCCTGTTCGTCGGGATGGTGGTGCTCGGCGGCCTCACGTACATCGGGCTGATGGTGGTCGGGCTGAACTTCGCGGCGTTCTTCGCCGTGTTCACCGCCGTGGCCATGATCGTCCCATATTTCGGCGCACTGGCCAGCTCGATCCCACCGATCCTGTACGCGCTGACGATCTCTCCCCAGAAGGCGATCCTCGTCGGGATCATCTACGTCGGCGCCCACCAGCTCGAGAGCAACGTGATCCAGCCGCTCGTGGTCGCGCGGACGGTCAAGCTCCACCCGGCGGTGGTGGCGATCGGCGTGGTGGCGGTTGATCAGCTGTTCGGATTCATCGGCCTGCTGGTCGCGGTCCCGATCATCGCCACGTTCACGATCCTCGTCGACGAGCTGTGGACGACGCCACTCGAGCGCCGCGATGCCCGCGCGCCGGTCGAGGAGATCCGTCGCTCAGCCGACGAGGGGCTGGCCGTGCACGTCCGGCGCTGACGGCCCCCGGCGCGATCCGGACTGGTGTGCGCCGCGGGCCTCCCGGGTAGTTCGCGGATATGGCCGAAACCGACCCGGAAAAGCTGGCGGACCACCTCGAGGACGAGGCCGACGACCTCGAGCGGCGAAGCGAGAAGCTCGGTGAGCAGACCCACGATGTCGCGCAGGAGTGGGAGGCCAAGCGCTCAGACCCGAGTGTGCCCGGCGCGAACCCCCCGGCGGCGGAAGAGGACGGGGAACCCCCGACCGGCGCGCCGAGCGGTAAGGGCGACGACGATTAGTGGTCGGCCCGCAAACACGGGGGCGCCCACTCAGCCCCTGAGCTTCGAGACCAGGCCCTTGAGGCCGGTCTGCTCACGTTTGGCCGGGATCGCCGCGGTTGCACCCTCGGCTGCCTCGTTCTGGCGCTCGGTGATCCACTCGCCGCTCGGCGTTCGCCGGATGGCGCCCACGCGCGCGCCCGAGTCGTCGTGCAATCCGCCACCGTCGTCGACGGTCAGGCTCTGCTCGCCGCCGAGCGCCTCGGTCACGATCTGCTGGACGTGGCGGGTATCGAAGTGCTCGAGCTTCTGGTCGTTGAGCGTTGCGGCGACGGCGGCCAGCGCCCGGCCGATTTCCACGTTGCTCACCATTGGCAGCCCTTACCCGCTGCCTCCCGGTGCAAGCATCGTGTCCGCGCGGTTACCGGTCCCACGGCGAGCGTTTTTCCGCGGGCGGGCCGGGTAACGATCGGGCTGCGATGAACAGGCGCCGTCTGATCCTGCCGCTCCTGCGCCAGTTGGGCGGCGATCCGTACGGTCTGGGGCGCGCTGCCCAGTCCGTGCGTTCCGAGGCGCTCGGGGCGCGGACCCGGCCGGCGGACAGGGTCGTCCAATCGATCTGTCCCTACTGCGCCGTCGGGTGCGGACAGAAGGTCTACGTCAAGGACGAGAAGGTCATCCAGATCGAGGGCGATCCCGACTCGCCGATCTCCCGCGGACGGCTCTGCCCGAAGGGCTCGGCCTCCGAGGAGCTGGTCAACTCGCCGATGCGCGAGACACGCGTCAAGTATCGCCGGCCTGGCGCCGCCGACTGGGAGTACATCAGCCTCGAGCAGGCCACCGACATGATCGCCGACCGGGTGATCAGGGCGCGCGAGGACACGTGGGAAGACGAGACCGAGGACGGCGAGCAGCTCAACCGCACGCTCGGGATCCACTTCCTGGGCGGGGCCACGCTCGACAGCGAGGAGAACTACCTGATCAAGAAGTTCTTCACCGCCGCGGGCGCGATCTCGATCGAGAACCAGGCCCGCATATGACACAGCTCGACGGTCCCCGGTCTGGGGACATCGTTCGGGCGTGGCGGGGCCACCACCTTCCAGCAGGACCTTCAGAACTCGGACTGCATCCTGATCATGGGCTCGAACATGGCCGAGCAGCACCCCGTGGGCTTCCAGTGGGTGATCGAAGCCAAGGAGCGCGGCGCCAAGGTGATCCACGTCGATCCCCGTTTCACCCGCACCAGTGCGATGGCCGACCGCCACGTGCCGATCCGGCCGGGAACCGACATCGCATTCCTCGGCGGGCTGATCAATTACATCTTCGAGCACGACGCGTGGTTCAAGGAGTACGTCCAGCACTTCACCAACGGCCCGGTGGTGATCGAGCGCGAGTTCCAGGACACCGAGGATGCCTCGGGCTTCTTCTCGGGCTGGAACCCCGGGCACAGCGCGTACGCCATCAGGACCTGGGGCTACGACAAGGCGGGTGGCGTGGCCACCGCCGGAAAATCAGAGCAGCAGGCGGACGTCTCCGGTGAGCAGGCCCACGGCGCCCACGGCATGAAGCTCCGGGGCGGGCAGCCGCCGGAGATCGACGAGACCATGCAGGACGAATGCTGCGTGATCCAGCTCGTCCGCCGCCACTTCTCGCGCTACACACCGGAGGTGGTGGCCGACATCTGCGGTTGCTCGGCCGAGGAATTCGTCGCGGTCGCGGCGGCGATGTGCGAGAACTCCGGGCGCGAGCGCACCGCCGCGATCGTCTACGCGGTCGGCTGGACCCAGCACACGGTCGGCGTCCAGAACATTCGCGCGGCGGCGATCGTCCAGCTCCTGCTGGGCAACATCGGGCGGCCCGGCGGCGGGATCCTGGCCCTGCGCGGCCACGCCAACATCCAGGGCTCGACCGACATCCCGACCCTCTACAACATCCTGCCGGGGTACATCCCGATGCCCCATCCGCAGTCGCACCCCAGTCTCGACAAGTTCGTCGAGCTGAACGGGCCGGACACGGGAGCTTGGGGGAACCTCAGGCCGTACATCGTGTCCCTGCTCAAGGCCTGGTGGGGCGACGCCGCGACCGAGGAGAACGAGTTCTGCTTCCACTCCCTGCCGCGCATCAACGGCGATCACTCCCACTACGCAATGATGCTCAAGATGCTCGACGGCGGGGTCAAGGGCATGTTCTGCGTGGGCCAGAATCCCGCCGTCGGCTCGGCCAACTCCAAGCTGATGCGCCTGGCCCTGGCCAAGCTCGACTGGCTCGTCGTCCGCGACTTCCAGCCGACCGAGTCCGGCCTGTTCTGGAAGGACTCACAGGAGCACGAGTCGGGCGAGGCCCGCGCGCAGGACATCCAGACCGAGGTGTTCTTCCTGCCCGCCGCGGCGCACACCGAGAAGGACGGCAACTTCACCAACACCCAGCGCCTGCTCCAGTGGCACCACAAGGCCTGCGAGCCGCCGGAGGACTGCCGCTCGGAGCTGCACTGGATCTACCACCTGGGCAAGCGCATCCGGGAGAAGCTGGCCGGGTCCGAGGACCCCAAGGACAGACCCATCCTGGATCTGACCTGGGACTACCCGCTGGTCGGTCCGCACGACGAGCCCGATGCCGAGCACGTGCTGATGGAGATCTCCGGCCGCAGGCCAGACGGCTCGTTCCTGGCCAGCTACGACGAGCTCGAGGAGGACGGCTCGACCACCTGCGGATCCTGGATCCACTGCGGGATCTACAAGGACGGGCTCAACCAGGCGGCGCGCAAGAAGCCCCACACCGAGCAGAACTGGATCGCGCATGAGTGGGGCTGGGCCTGGCCCAAGGACACCCGAATCATCTACAACCGCGCCTCGGCCGACCAGGACGGCAACCCGTGGTCGGAGCGCAAGCGCTACGTGTGGTGGGACGCCGAGGAGGGCAAGTGGATGGGCCTCGGCGACTCACCGGACTTCCCGCCGACCAAGGAGCCCGGTTACCGCCCGGGCAAGAACGCCAAGGCGATGGAGGGGATCGCGGGTGACAAGCCGTTCATCCTGCACCCCGACGGCCGGGGCTGGATCTATTCGCCGACCGGCCTGGTCGACGGCCCGCTGCCGGCCCACTACGAGCCGCAGGAGACGCCGTTCAGGAATCCGCTCTACGCACAGCAGCAGAACCCGACGCGCCAGGTCTTCCACCGGCCGGAGAATCCCTACCACCCGGTGGACGGCGAGCCGGGGGCGGAGGTGTTCCCGTTCGTGCTGACCACCTACCGGCTGACCGAGCATCACACGGCCGGTGGGATGTCGCGGACCGTGCCGTACCTGGCCGAGCTTCAACCCGAGTTCTTCTGCGAGGTCTCTCCGCAGCTGGCCGCCGAGCGCGGCCTCGAGCACGGCGGCTGGGCCACGATCGTGACGGCCCGGCAGGCGGTGGAGGCGCGCGTGATGGTCACCGATCGGATCAAGCCCCTCCAGGTGCAAGGACGAACCATGCATCTCGTCGGCACGCCCTATCACTGGGGCGGAGTGGGCATCGTCACGGGTGACTCGGCCAACGACCTGCTTCCGATCGCCCTGGACAACAACGTCCACATCAGCGAGTACAAAGCGGCTACCTGCGACATCCGTGCCGGGCGCCGGCCCCGCGGACCGGCGCGGCTACGGCTCGTGGAGCAGTACCGGCAGCGCGCGGGGGTGAAGGATTGACCTCGGCGGGGCCGCAGCTCGAGACGGTCGCCTGGCCCGGCAGCTACGGCGAGCACGCGAAGCCGCGCATGGGGTTCTTCACCGACACGTCGGTCTGCATCGGCTGCAAGGCGTGCGAGGTGGCCTGCAAGGAGTGGAACCGGATCCCGATGAGATCCGGGCCCGACCCACTCACCTTCACCGGCAAGTCCTATGACAACACGATCGATCTCGGCGCCGACACCTGGCGCCATGTGGCCTTCATCGAGCAGACGCTCCCGGTGGACGCCACCGACGGCGCATCGCTGGTCGATGTCGCGGCACGCGGCGAGGCGGTCGACGGGGGCGTTCAGACCTACCAGGAGGGAGACGGGTTCCGGTGGCTGATGGCCTCGGACGTGTGCAAGCACTGCACGCACGCCGCCTGCCTCGACGTGTGCCCGACCGGGGCGCTGTTCCGCACCGAGTTCGGCACCGTGGTGGTCCAGCAGGACGTGTGCAACGGCTGCGGCTACTGCGTGCCGGCGTGTCCGTTCGGAGTGCTCGACCAGCGCGAGGACGACGGGCGGGTGTGGAAGTGCACGCTGTGCTACGACCGCCTCAAGGACGGCCAGGAGCCGGCCTGCGCCCTAGCCTGCCCGACCAACTCGATCCAGTTCGGCGAGCTGGCCGAGCTGCGCGAACGCGCCGAGCACCGCCTGGCGCACCTCCAGGAGGCCGGGCAGGGCAAGGCCCAGCTGTACCTGGCCGACGCGGACGACGGGATCGGCGGCGCGGGCGCGTTCTTCCTGTTGCTCGACGAGCCCGAGGTGTACGGGCTGCCACCCGATCCGGTCGATACCCGGCGCGACCTGAGGTCGATCTGGGCCGCGGCCGGCGCGGCCGCGGTGGCGCTCGGAGCCGGCTTGGTGGCTGCGGTGTTTGGAGGCGAGAGATGAGCGAGACGACGTCCTACCACGGCCAGGCGGTGATCAAGGAGCCGATCTGGACGTGGGAGATCCCGGTGTACTTCTTCACCGGCGGCCTCGCGGGTGCGTCCGCAGGGCTGGCCTACCTGTCGAGCCTGCGCGGCAACGAGGTGCTGGCGCGCCGTGCCTGGGCCGGCGCGCTGGCCGGGATCGCGGTCAGCCCCCTGTTCCTGATCTCCGATCTCGGCCGTCCGATGCGCTTCCTGAACATGTTCCGGATGTTCAAGGTGACGTCGCCGATGAGCGTCGGTTCGTGGATTCTCGGCGCGAGCGGAGCAACGACGACCGTGGCGGCGGCCAACGCGTGGACGGGGCTGTTCCCGCGCTCGGCCAAGGTCGCGCGGCCGGCCGCGGCGCTGCTCGGCCTGCCGCTCTCCACCTACACCGCTGCGCTGGTCGCCAACACCGCGGTCCCGGTGTGGCACGAGTCCCACCGGCTCTTGCCGTTCGTCTACGGATCGGGCGCGGCTCAGACCGCGGCGGCCTTTGCCGTTGCGAGCACCCCGCCAGAGTACGCCGCCCCAGCCCGGCGGCTGGCCATCGCGGGCGCGCTGATCGAGGTCGGCGTCAAGGAGGTCATGCACCACCAGTTGGGTGACGTGGGGGAGCCCTACAAGAAAGGCGCCGGTGCGCGGTTCGGGCACGTCAGCCGGGCCTGCAACCTGACCGGAGCGGCGCTCCTCGCTCGCCGCGGCGCACGCTCTCGCGTGGCCGCGGCGGTGGCCGGCGCGCTCCTGTGCACCGGCGCGATGAGCGCCCGGTGGAGCACGTACAAGGCCGGGTTCCAGTCCGCCGCCGATCCGAAGTACGTGGTTGGGCCGCAACGCAGGAAGATCGAGCGGGGCGAGCGCCAGGGTGCCGCTCGCCGCACCGCGAACGTCCACGAGGTCCGGCCCGGCAAGGGCTCGCCGGCCACAGCGCCTGTCGAGTTCACCGCGTAGTGCCCGTGACCTGGGGCCTGGTCAGCACTCGCAGCGAGTACGGCCACCTGTTCTCGATCTACGTGCCGATCGCGGTCGGAGTGTTCGCGCTGATCTTCGTCGTGGTGCTGGTCGCGGTGGTGATCTTCCGCCGCCGCCCGCCCGAGCGTGCCGCGCGGTGGTACGAGCACAACCCGATCGAGGGCACCTACGCGGTGTTGCTGGGTTGCGTGGCCGCGTTCCTGCTGTACCTGACCTTCACCGCGGAGCACAGGGTCGACACGGTGGCGAACCGCCAGCCGGCCGCCGTGGTGGTCGACGTCACCGGCTCCAAGTGGGAGTGGACTTTCACCTATCCCGCCTTCCGCTTCAGCGTGCGCAGCGGCACGGTCGGCCGGCAGCCGTTGGTCGTTCCGGCCGGGGTGGCGGTCCGCTTCCGGATCAGCTCGACCGACGTGATCCATTCGTTCTGGATCCCCGCGCTGCGCTACAAGCACGATGCGATCCCGGGCTCGGTTCAGATTGTGACGCTGACCTTCCGGCCGGGCGTGTTCCAGGGTCAGTGCGCCGAGTTCTGCGGGCTGCGCCACTCGGACATGGTGCTCGTCGCGCATGCGGTCAGCCCGGCGGCATTCGCCACGTGGGCGCGCAGCCGGGGAAGAGGGTCGACACCATGAGCGTGGCGACGCGCCGCGCCCCGCGCGTGCCGCAGGTAGGAGGGTGGCTGGGCACCCTGACCAGCACCGATCACAAGCGCATGGGTCTCACCCTCGGCGTGTGCTCGCTGTTGTTCTTCCTCCTCGGTGGCGTGTTCGCGCTGCTCATGCGCACGCAGCTGGCCCAGTCGAACATGCAGTTCGTCTCGGACAACTCCTACAACGAGCTGTTCACGATGCACGGCTCGACGATGATCTACCTGTTCGTCACGCCGATGGCGATCGCCATGTCGCTGTACCTGGTGCCGTTGCAGATCGGCGCCACGCGCGTCTCGGCGCCCCGCCTGTGCCTGGCCGGGATGTGGACGTGGGTCTGCGGCGGCCTGGTCATGCAACAGGGCTGGTTCTCGTCCGGCGGCCCCGGGCGGGCCGGCTGGTCTTCCTACGCGCCCATGTCGAACGGTGCCAACACGCCGGGGGTCGGGATGGACCTGTGGGTGATCGGAGTGATCTTGGCCGCGGCAGGCATGCTCCTGATGAGCGGCTGTGTGGTGGCGACGATCGCGCGCCGGCGGGCGCCCGGGATGTCACTGCTGCGCATGCCGGTGTTCACCTGGACGTCACTGGTCAGCGTGCTGATGGTCGTCGCGTCGTTCCCCATGCTGGTGCTGGTGATGATCCTGCTCTATATCGATCGCCACGGTGGGCACGTCTTCACCGGGTTCGCCGGCTCGATCGACTACCAGGATCTGTTCTGGTTCTTCGGCCATCCGGTCGTCTACGTGATGTTCTTCCCCTACCTGGGGTCCGCTGCCGAGGCAATCGCCGTCAGCGCCCACAAGCGCTGGTTCGGCTACACCGCGTTCGTCGCCTCGATGATGATGTTCGCCGCGCTGTCGATGGCGGTGTGGTCACACCACATGTATGTGACGGGCGGGGTGACCAACCAGTACTTCGCGTTCACCTCGACGCTCCTGCTCGTGCCGGCGGGGATCGAGTACTTCGACATGGTCGGCACTTTGATCGGCGGCTCGATCGTGCTGCGCACCTCGATGGTGTTCGGGCTGACGTTCTTCATCCAGTTCCTGATCGGCGGCCTGAGTGGCATCTTCGTCGCCTCGCCGGTGCTCGACTACCAGGCCTACGGCACCTACATCGTGGTGGCGCATTTCCACTACACGCTGTTCGCCGGCAGCATCTTCGGCTTCTTCGCCGGGGTCTACCACTGGTTCCCGAAGATCACCGGCGCCATGCTGCGCGAACGGCTCGGGAAGCTCCACTGGGCGCTGATGGTCGTCGGCACCAACTTGACGTTCTTCCCGATGTTCTTCCTGGGCAACGACGGGATGCCACGACGCGTCTCGCGGTATCCGGCCCATCCGGGCTGGGGCACGCTCAACGAACTCGAGACGATCGGCGCCGGGATCATCGCGCTCGGAGTGCTCGTGTTCCTGTTCAACGTGTCGACGTCGCTGCGGCGGCGCGTGCCGGCCGGAAACGACCCGTGGCTGGGTCACACGCTCGAGTGGGCCACCACCTCGCCGCCGCCGCCGCTCAACTTCGAGACGCCGCTGCCGCCGATTCGCACCTACGCGCCGCTGCTCGACCTGCGCGAGGCGGAGATGGATCGCGCGCGCGAGCGCGCGGAGGTGACCGCGCGCGGATGAGAGGCGGCGCGATCCCCATCTTCGCCTGGGGCACGATCCTGCTCGTGCTCGCGGTCGGCAACTGGGTGTGGAACGGCAAGACGGTGGGCAGCGGCGCGGCCAGCGCCGCCGTCCTCATCATCTACGGCTTCGGTGTGGTCGTCTGGCTGCTGCGCCGCGAGGCCATCCGCCGAGGCCCGCCGGAGGCCCGCGACGAGCTTGAGCAGGTGCCGCAGATGAGCGTCGCCGCGCTCATGCTCGGCCTGTCGGCTGGGTGCGCACTGTTCGGCCTGGCCTGGGCCAAGTTCCTCCTGTACTTCGGGATCGCCATGTTCGCGCTCTCGCTCGGGCGCCTGGTCGTCGAGTTCCGGGCCGAGCGCGCCACGCGCACGCGCTTGGAGCGCGAGGGGGAGCGGCGGTGAGCGCCCCGTCGCTTCCGTCATTGCTCGTCTCGCGTTGGATGCTGAGCCCGACCGTCGTCGTGCCGGCCGTTGCGCTCGGTGCGGTGTACGTGGGTGCGGCGCGGCGGGCCGCGGGACACTGGCCGGCTCGCCGCACGATCTCGTTACTCGCCGGGACCGGCTGCGTCATTGTCGCGCTGCAGTCGGGGATCGACACCGAGGACGACCAGTTGCTCTCGGTCCACATGATCCAGCACATGTTGCTGCTCGTGGCGGCACCGCCCCTGTTGCTCGCCGGACGGCCGGTGATCCTGGCGCTACGCACGCTCCCGCCGCGTCGGCGCCGATGGGCCGCCGGCGTACTCGATCGGACACGGGGCGTCACAGCACCGGTCCCGGCGCTCGCCGTGTTCGCGGGAGTGATTCTGATGACCCACCTGCCGTCGTTCTACGACGCGACGCTTCGCCACCCGCTCCTGCACGACGCCGAGCACGCGCTGTACCTCGGCGCGGGCCTCGTCATGTGGTCGCCGCTCCTCGATGGCGATCCGCTTCCCCGGCGCCGGTTGAACGGGCTGGGCAAGCTCGTGTACCTGATCGTGGCGATGATGCCGATGGCGCTCGTCGGCGCGTACCTGAACCGGCATGCCACGCTGTTCTATCCGGCGTACGGGCCCCCGGCCCGCGCACTGGGAATCTCGGCGCTCGACGACCAGGCCCAGGCCGGCGCGATCATGTGGGTCCTCGGCGGCGTGGTGATGACCGCGATCGGGCTGTGGAGCGCGATGGCCGCGATGGTGGCCGAGGAGCGCCGGCTGGTGGCGCGCGAAACGCGGAGCGCAGCGGCGGCGATGCCGGACGGAGGTAGTGCGCTGACCACACCAGATCGGGGGGCGCCGGCGTGAAGCGCGTGTTCTTACGCTGGCTGACGCGCCGCTCGCGTACGCCACTCGTGCTGCGCCTCACCGCGGCGGTGGTGCTGGCTGCCCTGGCGCTGGTCGGGCTGGCGGCGCCGAGCTCACGAGGGCTGAGCACGACGCCGACCACGCCGGGCGGCCCGACGCGGGAGTTCAATCCGCCGACGAAGTCGCCCGATCCGCCGGGCCCGGGAGACCCCACGAAGAGATTCCCCGACTCGCCGGGGCTCCGCGCGCTCGGATACACGCTGTATCAGGGGAGCTGCTCCTCCTGTCACGGGATCGCGCTGCAGGGCACGCCCGGGGCGGCGCCGTCGCTGCGCGGCGTCGGCCCCGGACCGGTCGATTTCTACCTGTCGACCGGCCGCATGCCGCTCGATCAGCCGCGGGCTCAGCCGCTGCGGAATGCGCCCCTGTTCAACCACACCGACATCGATGCCCTGATCGCCTACGTCAGCTCGTTCGGCGGCCCGGCCGCGCCGACCGCCGACCCGGCCAAGGGTGACTTCGCCTACGGCCTGCACGAGTTCACGCTCAATTGCGCCGGCTGTCATCAGATCGTGGCTCGCGGCGGGATCACGGTCAACGCGCAGGTCCCGGACCTCGGAGAGGCCACGCCTCAGCAGATCGCCGAGGCGGTCCGGATGGGGCCCTACCTGATGCCCCACTTCGACGCCACGCAGATCGACCAGCACGCGCTCGACTCGATCGCCCGGTACGTGCTGTGGACGCGGCATCCCGTCAACGCGGGTGGGTGGGGGATCTACAACATCGGCCCGATCCCCGAGGGCATCGTGGCCTGGTTCATCGGCCTGGCCTCCTTGGTCATCGTGGCCCGGTTGATCGGAGAAAGGATGGACGAGCGCGCATGAGCCCTGACGATCCCCAGCCCGTCAGGCGTGCGGCCAAGGTATTCGGCGGGCTTGTCGCGCTCCGCGCGATCATCCGCGCCGCGCGCAGTAGAAAGCCGGAGCCGCCCCCGCCGGTGCCCGAGTCTGAGTTCGACCCGAGCAAGCGGACGGTGCCGGCCAGCCGGCGAGCCGAGACGCTCGTCGGTGTCCTGCTCCTGGTCGCGGCGGTCTTCGGCTTCGCCTTCACCGTGCTCTACATCGTGCTGTCGGGGGACACCCAGCTGCTCGGCATCGCAATGGGTGGCGCCCTGCTGCTGCTGGCGACGGCGTGCATCGTCGCCGGCAAGTTCGTCGTGCCCCAGGAGACGCACGTCGAGGAGCGCGGGCGGCTGCTCGACGAGGAGAAGACCGAGGAGGTCGTCGGGATGATCGAGAAGGGGGGAGAGGGCATCTCGCGCCGCGCGCTCCTCACGGGCGCCGGCGGTGTGGCCGGTGCCGCTCTGGTCACCGCGGCCGCCACTCCCCTGGCCTCGCTTGGGCCGACGGCGGGGCCGCTGCACTACACGCCCTGGGCCCGCGGCGTGCGCCTGGTCGATGACGAGGCGCGGCCCTACAAGGCCAGCGACATCCAGATCGGCACGTTCTACACCGCGCTGCCCGAGCACCGCGATCCGGAGTCGTTCGGGTCCGGACTGCTCGTGGTCCGCCTTCCGGCGGAGCTCATCCACCTCCCCGAGGCGCGCCGCGACTGGGCGCCCAACGGCATCCTCGCCTACTCCAAGATCTGCCCGCACGCCGGCTGCGCGATCTCGCTCTATCGCTACCCGACGTACGCGCCGACCAGCCAGACGCCGGCCTTCACCTGCCCGTGCCACTACTCCACCTTCCTGCCGGGGGAGGGCGGTCGCCTGGTGTTCGGGCCGGCCGGGCGCGCGCTGCCCCAGCTGCCGCTGATGATCGACGGCGACGGCTACCTGCGCGCCGCGGCGGGCTTCCACGAGGACATCGGTCCCTCCTGGTGGGGCGTTCACCGGAACCAGTCGTGAACCTGGTCGAGCGCTACGTCCATCGCCGGTTCGTGCGGGCCAGCCGGGCCGCCGAGCAGCGCGTGGGCCTGGCCGCGGGAATCAAGTGGGCGCTGCGCTACGTGTTCCCCGACCACTGGTCGTTCCTGCTGGGAGAGATCGCGCTCTACTCGTTCATCGTCCTGGTCGGGACCGGGATCTTCCTGACCCTCTACTACGTCCCGAGCGACTCGCAGGTCATCTACCACGGGCCCTACGCGCTGCTCCAGGGCGAGCAGATGTCCGAGGCCTATCGCTCGGTGCTGAACCTGAGCATCAGCGTGCCCGCCGGCCTGCTCTTCCGACAGGTTCACCACTGGGCGGCCGACGTGTTCATCGCCTCGATCGTCCTGCACCTGACCCGGATCTTCTTCACCGGGGCCTATCGCAAGCCGCGCGACCTGAACTACTTCATCGGGCTGACCATGCTGATGCTGGCCATCCTCGAGGGCTTCGCCGGCTATTCGCTGGTCGACGACCTGCTCTCCGGAATGGGTCTCGCCATCGCCTATGCCGTCGCCCTGTCGATCCCGGGCATCGGCGGGCAGCTCGCCTCGCTGGTGTGGGGCGGCCCGTTCCCCGGCAACAGCACGTTCTGGCCGAGGCTCGAGATCGTCCACGTGCTGATCATCCCGGCGGCGCTCGCGGTGCTCATCACCATGCACCTGGCGATGATCATGCGCCAGCACCACTCGCAGTTCCCCGGTCCCGGACGCCGGGAGCGCAACGTAGTGGGCACGCCGATGTGGCCGGCCTACGCGCTCCGCTCGGTCGGGCTGATGCTGGCCGTGGCCGGGGTGTTGTTCCTGCTCGGCGGGCTGGTACAGATCAACCCGATCTGGCAGTGGGGGCCATTCCACCCGTATCTGTCGGAGAACGGCGCGCAACCGGACTGGTACATCGGGTGGCTGATCGGAGCGCTGCGCCTGATGCCGAACTGGGAGCTCGTGATCGCCGGACGCACGATCATCCCTAACCCATTCTGGGGCGGCGCCGCGTTCCCGTTGTTCGTGTTCGCGGTGATGTTCGCCTGGCCGGCCATCGAGCGCCGGGTGACCGGCGACGTCAAGCGCCACGACCTGCTCGACCGTCCGCGCGACCGGCCGTTACGAACCGCGATCGGCGCGGCCTTCCTCAGCTGGGTGGTGGTCATATTCGCGGTCGGCTCGACGGATCGGATCTTCTATCGCCTGGGTATCAACTACACGCTCCAGATCCACGTGTGGCGGGTCGGGGTCTGGGTGCTGCCGATCATCGTCTTCTTCATCACCCGCAGCGCGTGCCGGTCACTCCAGCACAGCGGGGTGCACCCGCTGCGGGCCTGGCAGGGCAACGTGATCCGCCGTCGGCCGGATGGCGGCTTCGAGGTTCTATCCGACAGCCCCGACCGGATCGAGCCTCCGGTGACGGAGCCGCCGGTCGGCACCGTGTCGGGTCACGAGTTCGAGGAGTAGGGTGTGGCGGCTTTCCCCCCGCCAGCCGCCGGCTCGTGGTCCTTGACCACGACGCTGAGCAGCTCCGAGCTGTCGAGCGCTTCGCAGACGAGCTCGTCGGCCAGACGCGCGACGGACGCCTCCAGGCGATCGGAGGAGCCCATGCCACGGAGCTCGCTGCCGGCGCCGGGGTGCAACGGCCCGATCGTCAGGTTGAGCTGCTGCTCGTCGGCCTGCAGCGCGAAGCTGAGCCGGCCGCTCGAGGCCGCCGCCTGGGCGTGTGCAGCGATTGCCCGCGTGACCAGATAGACGTCCGAGAAGCGCTCGAGCGAGAAGCGCGAGCGGGCCGTCAGCGCCCTGGTCAGCGGCTCGAGCACGCCGGGCAGCAGTTCCCGGGGCAGGAGCGTCACGACCACGTCGCCGGCCAGGCCCCGCCGCCACGGCGCCCACGCCTCGAGGTCCTCGCTCTCCTCCACCTGGGCCAGCACCGGATCGCGCCGCGGGTCGTGGCGGATGTCGAAGCTCATTCGTACCTCGGTCCCGCTTCCGGGCGCGGTCAGGAACTCGGCGCGGTCGGCCAGCGCGTTGATCACGGGCAGCCCAACCCGGAGGCGATCGCCGGCCGGCGCGAGATGCTGGAAGCCGCCGCCCCAGTCGCGCACCGACGCGTCGACGTGCTCGAGCCCTACGTCCACGTGGACGGCGATCGCGCCACTCTGCCCGCGGTAGGCATGTTCGACCGCGTTGTTGCACGCCTCGCTGATCGCCGTCTTCAGGTCGCCCACCAGTTCCTCGCGCAGCCGGAACGGCGCGGCCAGCCCGCCGAGCGCGGCACGGGCCAGCCCGGCGCTGTCGGGCCGGCTGTTCAGACGCAGGTTCAGGATGGGGGGACGACCGCTGACCACATCTATAGGGATTCCCGGCCCGCCTGACCGGAAAACGGGCAATCGGTCCGAATCGGCTCAGGTGGTGGGTCGGGCGGGGGCGGGCACCCCGCCGCGCGGCGCCCCGAGCCGGGTCGCGGCGGGAATCCCCACCACCACGCACAGGATGCAGGCGAGCAGCATCGCGCCGTGCACGGTCGAGGCGGTCGTCCCGCCGGCCAGCACCAGGCCGCCCAGGCCGGCGCCGATACCGGCGCCGAGCAGGCGCCCGATCGACAGGATCGCCGACGTGCGCCCGTGCGAAGCCCGTGGCGTCGCGTTCAGGGCGGCTCGCGAGGTCGGGACGAACAGCATCCCCAGGCCCAGGCCGACGGGGATCAGCGGCAGGATCGTGACCAGGCTGTCGAGCGGCAGCCCAGGAATCGCGAGCACGGCGAGCCCTCCGGCCGCGAGCACGAACCCGAGCACGGCCGGCATCCGCTCTCCATGCTGGTCGACCAGACGGCCCGCGATGGGAGCGGCCGCCGCGACCAGCAGCGCCACGATCACGAGCGCTGCGGAAGCGCCGAGCGCGGAATAGCCGGCCGCTCGCTGCAGATACTGCGAAGCCAGATAGAAGCAGCCGATCATCACGGCGAAGGTGAGCGCCGCGACCAGCGTGGCGGCGATCACCACCTTGTTGACGCGCGATTCCCGCATGCCCGCCTCGCCCGCGTGGAGCATCGCGGGCACCTGCCGGGCGATGGCCACCGCTGCGACGATCGCCAGCGGCACGAGCGCCCACCAGTCCGCCCGCCAGCCCAGCCACACGGTGAGCAGTCCGCCGAGCAGCGGCCCGACCAGGTTCGAGACGCCGGCGCTGGCCCCCCAGATCCCGAGCGCGCTTCCCCTGCGCTCGGGCGGAAAGCCGCTCACCGCGCCGGCCAGCGCGGCCGGGCTGACCAGGCCGGCGCCCACGCCCTGAACCACCCGCGTGGCGACAAGCGCGCCGATGCTCGAAGCAAGCGCACCGAGCCCCGCCCCCAGCGCGAACACTCCAAGGCCAACCAGCGCCAGCCGCCGCGCCCCAAACCGATCCACCAGCTCGCCACCGGGCAGCAGCACCAGCGCATACGCGCCGAAGTAGGCGCTCAAGACGACCGCCGTCGATGCGCTGGAGACCTTCAGCCCACGCGCCACCGACGGCAGCGCCACCGTGATCAGCGTCCCATCCAGCTGCAGCAGTGCCGCCGCCCCCGTACAGGCCGCCAACCGCAGCCACGCTTCCCTGGAAACCCCAACCCTCGGTTCCCTAGCGCTCTCCCCACGCAAGGGGCGAGCACGGGAACTGGCGCGACGGGACACGGCAGCCACAATAGCGGCGCCGTAGAGACCGCCGGGGTCGCGCGCTTACCGGCTCGCCAAGAGGGACGCGGCCCGCTCCGGCACCCCTCGCGCCCGGTCCCGATGCCCCTCGGGAAGGGGTGGACGGCGCACGGGGTGCCGGGGGCGGGCGCGATCCCTGCTAAGCCGTCTTACGCTCGAGGTTCGCTACCTCTTCGGCTTTGCGATCCGCCTTCTCCTGGTCGCGCGCGAGTTCGTCCTTGGCCTCGCCCTTGCGCTCCTCCTGGCGACCCTCGCGGTGCAGCTTGGAGTCGCCGGCGATGTCGCCCGCCGCCTGCTTGACCTTGCCTGTGACCTTGTCAGTGAGACCCATGGTCGAACTCCTCTCGTTTCGGGTTGTCTACTCCGTCGCTACCCCGACGAGAGATTTCGACACGCCCTCAGCTTCGCTACTGCTGGATGCGGCGAGCGTCGGCCAGCTCTTCGGGCCTGGCCGGCGTCGGAGCTCCCTGCGGTGGGGTGTGCCGGAGCGGGGCCTGCTTGGTCTTGGACCATTCCGTTTGCCCCCCGGCCCTATCCGCCTGCGAGCGGTGCCACATCCCGCTGAGCACCGCGACTACGAGCATGATGGCTCCGAGTGGGATGAAGATGATCGTGAAGATGCCGCCGGACGCCACTCCGCCGATAATCCCGACCAGGATCAGAAACACGGCGATCATGTAGAACCACATAGGTCATGGCTTACCCGCGGGTGGGTCCGGCAAACGGCGCCGGCGACAGCTCCCACCGTTGTGGGTAGGACGCATCCGTGACCGACATCAGCGCCTATCCGCCGATCGCCGACTACGCCCTGATCGGCGATTGCCACAGCGCCGCGCTGGTCGCCCGCGAGGGATCGATCGACTGGTGCTGCCTCCCGCGCTTCGACTCCGGCAGCGCGTTCGGACGGCTGCTCGACCGCGATGGCGGCGGTCACTGCGAGGTCCGGCCGGTGGGCGAGGGCCCGTGGGAATACACGCGCCGGTATCTCGACGACACGCTCGTGCTCGAGACGACCGTGCGGGGCCCCGGCGGCGAGGCCAAGCTGCTCGACTGCTTCCCGATCACGGGGAGCCCGCTCGAGACCGAGCGGCGGCAGATCCTCCGCGTGATCGAGGGGGTGCGCGGGTCGGTCGAGTTCGGCGTGCGGATCGCGCCGCGCTTCGACTACGGGCAGGTACGGCCCTGGATCCGCCGTCACGGTCACCGCCTGCACAGCGCGATCGGCGGCAACGACGCGCTGCTCGTGTGGTGCGAGCAGGAGCTGGTCGAGGACCCCGAGCACGAGCTGGTCGGGCGCTCCTCGGTGGGTCCGGGCGATCGCGTCCATCTGGTCCTCTCCTATTGCCCACCGGAGAAAATCGACGCGGGGCCGCCCGAGGAGCCTGCTGCCGAGGCGCTCGACGAGCGGCTGGAGCAGACGCTGCAGTGGTGGCGCGAGTGGGCCGAGACCGTGCGACTGGGAACCCGCGACGAGCCCGCTGCACGGCGTTCGGCGATCGTGCTCAAGGCGCTCACCTACGCGCCCACGGGTGCGGTGGCGGCCGCGCCCACGATGGCGCTGCCCGAGGCCGTCGGGGGGGTGCGCAACTGGGACTACCGGTACGCCTGGGTCCGCGACTCGAGCTTCAGCTCCCGGGCGTTCACCGAGCTCGGGTGCGTTGACGAGGCGGACGCCTTCCGCGCCTTCATCATGCGCTCAGCGGCCGGCCACGCCGAGGACCTCCAGGTCGTCTACGGCGTCGGTGGCGAGCGCCGCCTGCGCGGCGACGTGGTGGACGGCCTCGAGGGCTACCGGAAGTCGAGCCCGGTGCGGGTCGGCAACGACGCCTCGGGGCAGACGCAACTCGACGCCTACGGCGAGCTGGTGAACCTGACCTGGCGCTGGCACCGTCGCGGGCACTCCCCGAGCGACGACGACTGGCGGTTCCTGGTCTCGCTGATCGATCTGGCGGCCGAGCGCTGCATGGAGCCCGACTGCGGGATCTGGGAGTGGCCGGGCGAGCCGGATCACTTCGTCCATTCGAAGGTGCTCTGCTGGTCGGCGCTGGACCGCGGGATCCGCCTGGCCGACGAGTGCATGCGTCGGGCCCCGACCCGCCGCTGGAAGCAGGCGCGGGACGAGCTGCGCGAGACGATCGAGGAGCGCGGCTACGACAGCCGGCGCGGGGTGTACGTGCAGGCGTTCGACCGGACCGATATGGACGCCGCACTGCTGCTGCTGCCGACCGTCGAGTACGTGGACTGGGACGACGAGCGGATGCTGCGAACGGTGGCGGCGGTCCGCGAGGAGCTCGACGCCGGGGACGGGCTGCTGTACCGCTACCGCCGCGACGACGGGATCGAGGGCGAGGAGGGCGCGTTCCTGTGCTGCTCGTTCTGGTTGGCCGAGTGCCTGGCGCAGGCGGGCGAGCTCGATGAGGCACGGACCGTGTTCGATCAGGCGGTGGCCCGCGGCAACGACCTTGGGCTGTTCTCCGAGGAGGTCGACCCGCAGACCGGCGAGCTGCTCGGAAACTTCCCGCAGGGATTGACCCATCTGGCCCACATCGACGCCGCCGTGGCCCTGGCTCAGGCCGGCGATCGCGTGTAGCCGAGCGGACGGCTCCCCGTTAGCGCCCGTAGTAGGCCGGGTAGCGGGAACGTGAGGCGGGCAGACGAGGAAAGGAATGAACGGCATGAGCGAGACGGTTGGAGACTTCCTCCTGGAGCGCCTCACCACGTGGGGCATCAAGCGCATCTACGGCTATCCGGGCGACGGGATCAACGGGATCCTGGGCGCCTTCGGGCGTTCGAGCAACGGAAACAAGGGTCCGTCCCGCCCGGAGTTCATCCAGGTCCGCCACGAGGAGATGGCGGCATTCATGGCCTGTGCGCATGCCAAGTTCACCGGCGAACTGGGCGTATGCCTGGCGACCTCGGGTCCCGGCGCGGTTCATCTCCTGAACGGGCTCTACGACGCCAAGCTCGACCACCAGCCGGTGCTGGCGATCGTCGGCCAGCAGGCGCGGGCCGGCATGGGCGGTAACTACCAGCAGGAGATCGACCTCCAGAGCCTGTTCAAGGACGTCGCGCACGAGTACGTGGAGATGGCCATGGTGCCCGCGCAGATCCGCCATCTGGTCGATCGCGCCTGCCGCATCGCGCTGGCCGAGCGCACCGTCACCGCCCTGATCATCCCGAACGACCTCCAGGACGCCGAGGCGGTGGCGCAGCCGCCGCACAAGCACGGCACGGTCCATTCCGGGCCTGGCTACCAGCGCCCGCGGGTGATCCCGGCTGACGCGGATCTCGATCGGGCCGCATCGGCGCTGAACGCGGGGAGCAAGGTCGCGATGCTCGTCGGTCAGGGCGCGCTGCACGCCTCCGACGAGGTGATCGAGACCGCCGAGGTGCTCGGCGCCGGCGTGGCCAAGGCGCTGCTCGGCAAGGCGGTGCTGGCCGATGACCTTCCGTTCGTGACGGGGTCGATCGGCCTGCTCGGCACCAAGCCGAGCTGGACGCTCATGCAGGAGTGCGACACGCTCCTGATGGTCGGCTCGAGCTTCCCCTACTCGGAGTTCCTCCCCGAGGAGGGCAAGGCCCGCGGCGTCCAGATCGACATCGACGGAAAGATGCTCGGGATCCGTTACCCGATGGAGGTCAACCTGGTGGGCGACAGCGCCGAGACGCTGCGCGCGCTGCTGCCGCGCCTGGAGCGAAAGCAGGATCGCTCCTGGCGTCAGCAGATCGAGGGCGAGGTCGCCGAGTGGTGGAACCTGATGGACCACCGCGCCCAGCTGGCCGCCGATCCGGTCAATCCGCAGCTCGTCTTCCACGAGCTCTCCAAGCGCCTCCCGGACGGCGCGATCCTGTCGTCGGATTCCGGTTCCTCCGCGAACTGGTACGCGCGCGATGTCAAGCTGCGCAAGGGCATGATGGCCTCGCTATCGGGGACGCTGGCCACGATGGGGCCGGGCGTTCCGTACGCGATCGCGGCCAAGTTCGCCTATCCCCATCGCCCCGTGATCGCCCTGGTGGGCGACGGCGCGATGCAGATGAACGGCATCAACGAGCTGATCACGATCGCCAAGTACCGCCACCTGTGGCCCGATCAGCGGCTGGTCGTGCTCGTCCTCAACAACCGCGACCTGAATCAGGTCACCTGGGAGCAGCGAGCGATGGAGGGCAACCCCAAGTTCGAGGGTTCGCAGGACCTGCCGGACTTCCCGTACGCGAGCTACGCCGAGCTGCTCGGGTTGAAGGGCATCCGTGTCGACTCGCCGGAGCAGGTCGGATCGGCGTGGGACGACGCGCTGAACGCCGACCGCCCGGTCGTCTACGAGGCGATCACCGATCCGGAGGTCCCGCCGCTGCCCCCGCACATCACGATCGAGCAGGCCAAGGCGCTCAGCTCGGCGCTCCTGGCCGGCGACCCGGACGCCGGACGGATCGTGAAGCAGTCGTTCTCACAGAAGATCCAAGAGTTCCTGCCCGGGCGATGAGCACGACGGTCCGCGTGGAGGTCGCGGTCGACGCGCTCGAGGTCGCGGCCTACACCATTCCCACCGATCAGCCCGAAGCCGACGGGACGCTGGCCTGGGACTCGACGACGATCGTCGTGGTGCACGCGCACGGCGCCGGCGAGGCCGGGCTCGGCTACACCTACGCCGACGTCTCCACAGCCAAGCTGGTCGAGTCCAAGCTGGCGGGGATCGTCTCCGGGCGCGACGCGTTCTCGCCCCAGGCGGCCTGGGAGGCGATGATCGAGCAGACGCGCAACCTGGGACGGCCGGGCATCACCTCGATGGCCGTCGCGGCGGTCGACGCGGCGCTCTGGGATCTCAAGGCCCGGGTGCTCGGGCTGCCGCTCTGCAAGCTGATCGGGATGGCGCACGAGCGGGTGCCCGTGTACGGCTCGGGCGGGTTCACCGCGTACTCGGACGCGCGGCTCGCCGAGCAGTTGAGCGGCTGGGTCGAGCAGGGGATACCCCGGGTCAAGATGAAGGTCGGCTCCGAGCCTGACCGCGATCCGGAGCGGGTCAAGGTGGCGCGGACCGCGATCGGCCCGCACGCCCGCCTGTTCGTCGACGCCAACGGCGCCTACTCGCGCAAGCAGGCGCTCGACCTGGCCGGGCGCTTCGCCGACGACGCGCGGGTGAGCTGGTTCGAGGAGCCGGTGTCCTCCGAGGACCTGGAGGGGCTGCGCCTGCTGCGCGACCGCGCGCCGGCCGGCATGGAGATCGCGGCCGGAGAATACGGTGACGACGCGCCGTACTTCCGGCGCATGATCGAGGCCGGCGCCGTGGACGTGCTGCAGGCCGACGCCACCCGCTGCGGCGGGATCACCGAGCTTCTCCGGGTCGGTGCGCTGTGCCGTGCCCACAGCCTGCCGCTCTCGCTGCACTGCGGTCCGGCCATCCACCTGCATCCGGCCACCGCGCTCGAGCAGCTGATCCATCTCGAGTACTTCCACGATCACGTACGGATCGAGCACATGCTGTTCGACGGGGTGGTCGAGCCGAGCGACGGCGCGCTGGTGCCCGACCTGGAGCGGCCGGGCAACGGGCTCGAGCTCAAGCGATCGGAGGCCGAGCGTCATGCGGCCGCTTAGTGCAGCCCGTCCGCTCCGCCGGACCACCACGCCCGAGCGGGCGGCCACCCGCTGGTGGCACAACGTCCGCAGCGGGCGGATGCAGCGCACGCTGGCCGCGGCCACCGCGTTCAGCGCGCTGCCGCTCGGGATCGAGATCTACTTCGAGCACTTCCGGGGGTCGTTCGGCGACAAGTGGATGTGGACGCCGGTGGCGCTCTCGCCGGCGCTGACGCTGGCCGGCATGGCCGGGGTCCGCTCCGAGCGCGCGGCGAAGACGTGGCTGCCCGCGATATCGGCCCTGTACTGCCTGGACGGCGTGATCGGCGTGGTCACGCACGTGCGCGGGGTGGCCCGCAAGCCCGGCGGCTTCGACGAGCCGCTGTTCAACATCGTGATGGGGCCGCCGCTGCTCGCCCCGGGCTCGCTGGCGCTGGTGGGTGGGATGGGCCTGGCCGCCGCCGCCTTCGGCCGCGAACGCTAGTGGTCGCCCACTGATGTCACCGCCGCGCGACTTCCGCAGCGCCGAGCATCTTCCGAACCTCCGGGCGGACCGGCAGCCCGCCTCGCCCGAGGAGCTTCCGCGGCAGCGAAACGGCGTCACGCCCCAGATGCACGGGCGCTATCCCGACTACAACGTCCTCGACCAGGCCGACCACTGGGACGAGGTGACCCGGCGGCTGGTGTCCGAGCGCGTCGAGCAGACACCGGCGATCCGCTTCTTCACCAAGCCCGAGGCGGACACGCTCGGCATCTTCTGCGATCTGGTCTTGGCGCAGGATCGCGAACCCAAGATCCCCGTGCTGAACATGGTCGACGCCAAGCTGTTCGCCGGCGAGCTCGACGGCTTTCGCTTCGCCGACATGCCCGATGACCGCGAGACGTGGCGGCGGCTCGCGCCCGGACTCGACGCGGCGGCCCGCCAGCACGGCGCGGGCGACTTCGCCGGGGCGGCGCCGGATGTCCAGATGCGCGTGGTGGACGCGCTGGCCAAGGGCGAGCTGCACGGCGAGGTGTGGGACGAGATGCCGCCCAGTAAGACGTGGAAGGTGGTCTCGCGCGCGATTCTCAGCGCGTTCTACTCGCACCCCTGGGCCTGGAACGAGATCGGCTTCGGCGGCCCGGCGTACCCGCGCGGCTACGCGCGCCTGGGCGCCGGGCAGCGCGAGAGCTGGGAGGGCGCGGAATCGCCTGACGGCGATTCCGTTGGGAGCTCTGCTGGCGCAGAACTCCCGGGGCGGGGAGGATGAGCCTGCGCCATAACCTGCGTACGCTGGCGCGGGGCGCCCTGCGCCCGCCGGAGAACGACTCGGCGTTCCTGCTCGACGTCCACCGCCGCGCGGTCCCGCAGGAGCGGATGGCGCGCTACGACGACTCGTTCTCGGTTGACCTGGTGATCGTCGGCGCGGGCGCCGGCGGCGGGACGCTGGCGCAGCGACTCGCCCGTCGCGGCTGGAAGGTCGTGGTGCTCGAGTCCGGACCGTTCTGGGACCCCGACCGCGACTGGGTGTCCGACGAGGCCGGGTCGCACAGGCTCTACTGGACCGACCAGCGCGTCACGGGCGGAACCGATCCGGTCGAGCTCGGCAAGAACAACTCGGGGCACGGAGTGGGCGGCTCGATGGTCCACTACGCCGGCTACTGCCCGCGCTTTCATCCCTCTGACTTCGAAGTGCGAACCCGCGACGGGGTGGGGGAGGACTGGCCGATCAGCTACCACGACCTCAAGCCTCATTACGAGCGGCTCGAGCTCGAGCTGCCGGTGGCCGGCGAGTACTGGCCGTGGGGTGATCCCCACCGCTACCCGCACACCGCGCATCCCATCGCCGGTGGCGCCGATGCGGCCCGCGAGGGAGCGCGCAAGCTCGGGATCGAGATGCGCGTGGGCCCGACCGGCATCACCAACGGAGCCTTCGGCAACCGCCCCCACTGCATCTATCGCGGCTACTGCCTGCAGGGCTGCAAGGTCAACGCGAAGGCCTCGCCGCTGGTCACCCACATTCCGGACGCGATCGAGCACGGGGCGGAGATCCGCGCCGACTGCATGGTTACCCGGGTCGAGATCGACGATTCCAGCGGACGCGTGACCGGCGTCCGCTACCTGAGCGGCGGGACCGAGCGCTTCCAGCGGGCCGACGCGGTGGCCGTGGCCGGCTACTCGATCGAGACGCCCCGTCTGCTGCTGAACTCGACCAGCCGCCGCTTCCCGCACGGCCTGGCCAATCAGAACGATCAGGTCGGTCGCTGCGTGATGGTCCAGGGCGCGCCACAGGTGGCGGGACGGTTCCCGGACGAGATGCGGATGTACAAGGCGCCACCGCCCGAGATCTCCTCCGAGCAGTTCTACGAGACCGACCTCACGCGAGGCTTCGCGCGCGGGTTCTCGATCCAGACCGTCGGGCCGCTCCCGATCGAGCACGCCCAGCACGTGCTCGGTCATGGGCACTGGGGCGCTGCACTGCGCGAGTACATGCGCGACTACAACCACTGGTACACGCTCGGGATCCTCTCCGAGCTGTTGCCGGCGCCCGAGAACCGTGTGACGGTGGCGGGTGACGTGACCGACCAGAACGGAATCCCGGTGGCGCGGATGGACTACTCGCAGTGCGAGAACGACCGCAAGAACATCGCCTACGCCAAGCAGACGCTGTGCGACATCTTCGAGGCCGCCGGGGCGCAGGATCTCCTGATCACCGACCGCTACGCCCACCTGGTGGGCGGCTGCCGGATGGGCTCCGATCCCGAGCGCAGCGTGGTCGACGCCGACCATCGAGCCTGGGAGGTGCCGAACCTGTTCATCGCCGACGGCAGCGTGATGCCGACGCAGGGCTCGGCCAACCCGGCGCTGACGATCATGGCGCTCGCCTCGCGCCTGGCCGAGCGGCTCGCGCTCAAGCGGAGCGGCGATTCACAAGCGCGGCGCCCGCGCCGGCTGCGCCGAGCGCCACGGCCGCCAGCCCCGACGGCAGCCGATGCCGGCTGATCCAGGCCTGCGCGCTGCGCCGGTGGGCCTGGGCGTCGAAGCCTCCGTGCGCCCCCTCGTCGTGGTCGGAGTCGACCGGCTCGAACAGGTTCGCCGCGGCGGTCCCGTCGAAGCGCTCCTTGGTCTGCTGGCCGTCGACCGCGGTCCGCGCCAGGTAGCGCTCGGCCAGCCACGGCGCGAGCTTGTTGCCGATGATCGTGTAGACGGTGGGAAAGCCGACGTACAGCTCGCGCCGGCGGTGGTGCGCGGCCCAGTGGATCGAACGGGCGGCCACCTCGGGCTCGAAGATCGGCGGCACCGGCATCGGGTGGCGGGGCATCTTGCTCAGGCAGTGGTCGAACTGGGGAGTGTTCATCCCGGGCAGCTGGACCATCGTGACGTGCACGTTCGAGCCACGATGGCGCAGCTCGCAGCGCAGCGACTCGAACATGCCCTTCATCGCGTGCTTGGCGCCGCAGTAGGGCGCCTGGAGCGGGATGCCCCGGTAGGCGAGCGCCGAGCCGACCTGGACGATCGTGCCGCGGTCGCGGGGGAGCATGCGCTCGAGCGCCACCTTGGTGCCCCACACCGCGCCGAGATAGGTGACCCGGGTGGCGCGTTCGTACTCTCGCGGCTCGATGTCGTCGAGGAACGCGAACACGGTGGTCATCGCGTTGTTGATCCAGACGTCGATCGGACCCAGGCGCTCTTCGATAGCCGCGGCGGCGGCCTGCATCTCGTCGAACTCGGCGACGTCGGTCTCGTGCACGTACGCCGTCCCGCCGAGCTCGCCGACCTCCTGGGCCGCGGCGTCGAGGCCCGCGCGGCCACGCGCGATCAGGCCCACGGCGGCGCCGTGCTTGGCGAACTCGCGCGCGATCGCACGACCCACGCCGCCCGAGGCACCGGTGACCGCGACTACCTCGCGGCCAGCCATTTCGCCACGTGTTTCAGATCGTCGACAAACTGATCCATGGCGTCCTCGCGATCCTCGTCCTCAGCTCGCAGGATGGCCGACGGATGGGTGGTCACGGTCACGAGCTCGGCCAGATCGGACTCGATCGGCCGGCCCCGGTCGCGACCGATCCGGATGTGCGAGCCGAGCAGCTGCTGGCCCGCGGTGGCGCCCAGGCACACCAGCGCGTCTGGCTCGACCACGGCGAGCTCGGCCTCCAGCCACGGGAAGCACGCCGCGACCTGCCAGCGGTCGGGCTTCTGGTGGATCCGGCGCTTGCCCCGGAGCTTGTAGCGGAAATGCTTGACCGCGTTCGTGATGTAGACGTCGTCGCGGGCGATGCCGGCCCGCTCGAGGCCCTGGTCGAGTATCCGGCCGGCCGGGCCGACGAACGGATGGCCCTCGACGTCCTCGCGATCGCCGGGCTGCTCGCCGACGAACATCAGGCTCGCGTGCCGCGCGCCCTCGCCCATCACCGCCTGGGTGGCGCCTTCCCACAGGTCGCAGGCGCGGCAGTCGCGCACGGCCTCGCGCAGGCTCTTCAGGCTCGGGCGCTGGGGGACCGGGGCGGGGGGAAGGTCGACCGTCGGCATCCACTTCGGCGACTACCCCGCTGATGAGGCCGGTACGCATCGGCTGTTCGGGTTGGATGTACGACTCCTGGCGCGGCCGCCTGTACCCGGACAAGCTGGCCAAGCGGCGCTGGCTCGAGCGGTACGCGGAGGTATTCGACACCGTGGAGGTGAACTCCACCTTCTACCGGCTGGCCCGGCGCGAGGCGGTGGCCGGCTGGATCGAGCAGACGCCGGCCGGCTTCGAGTTCGCCGTCAAGGCGAGCCGGTATCTGACCCACATCAAGCGCCTGGTCGATATCGGCGACGGGATCAGGCGCTTCTATGAGCCTTTGCAACCGATGATCGAGGCCGGTCGCCTCGGGCCCGTGCTGTGGCAGTTGCCCGAGAACTTCCATCGCGACGATGCGCGTCTCGAGGGGTGGCTCGAGCTGCTCCCGCCCGGCCGGCACACGATCGAGTTCCGCCACGAGAGCTGGTTCGTGCCGGAGGTGCTCTCGCGGCTTCGCGACCGCGGAGTGGCGCTGACCATCGGAGATCATCCCTCGCGTCCGTTTCAGTCCCACGAGGCCACCGCGGACTGGCGCTTCGTGCGCTTTCACTACGGGACGCGGGGGCGCGCCGGCAACTACTCCGCGAGCGAGATCGACACGTGGGCACGCCGGATCGCCCAGTGGCGCCGGCGCGAGGCGGTCTACGCGTACTTCAACAACGACTGGCAGGGGTTCGCCACCGCGAACGCCACGTTGCTCCTGCGGCGGCTCGGCGAGCGCGCCTACACCGCAGCGTGATCGACGGGGCGGCCGAAGCGCTCGGCGATCTCGCGGTCGTCGAGATCCTCGCGGTAGCGCCGGAGCCCACGACGCGCTACTCGACGGAGCCCACGACGCGCACGCGAGCGTGGGCCTCGCTCGCGCCGGGCTCGCGCGGGCGGGCCGGGGGCGCCGCGATTCCGAGCTCTTCGACCATGGTCAGGAACGCCTTGGCGAAGGGCGATCCGGCGGCTCGCACGCGCAACTGCGGCCAGTCGATCTGCTCGCGCAGCGCGCGGGCGATGAGCAGCAGCCGCGAGTAGTCGAGCGCGTGCTCGTCGAGTGCGTAGAGCATGGTCACCAGCACGTCCTCGAGCGCCATCACCGGCGTGCCCACCGCCATAACCGAGATGTGCTCCGCCCGGGCGAACACCTCGTCGGTCAGCGTCAGGCCCGATGGGCAGAAGATCAGGTCGATCAGGGCGTTGAAGGCGTCACGGTGGCGCACGGCCCTATGGAAATACCCACGAGTGGGTAGTTGGACGCCCGTATGCGAGACCAACCCGACGGCTCCGGGACGCACTGCCTGCGGATCGCCGCCGCCGGCGATGTCCACTGCTCCGAGGCCAAGCGTGACGAGATCCGCCGCTCGATCGCCGCGCTGAACGGCGTGGCCGACCTCCTCCTGCTGGCCGGCGACCTGACCACCCACGGCGAGCCCGAGCAGGGCGCCGTGCTGGCCGACGCCTGCGCCGCGCTCGACATCCCGGTGTACGCCGTGCTCGGCAACCACGACTGGCACGTCAACCGCCGGGACGAGCTCGTCGCGGTGCTCGAGGCGTCCGGCATCCGCGTGCTCGACCGCGGTTGGCATATCTGCGAAGCGGGCGGTCTGGACGTGGGCATCGTTGGCCTGAAGGGTTTCGTGGGCGGATTCCCGGGCTCGCACCTGCCGGATTTCGGGGAGCCGCTGTTGCGTTCCGTCTACCACGAGACCACGCTGGACGTGCAGGCGCTCGACGAGGGCCTGCGCGAGATCGCCATGTGCCCGGCGCGCATCGTGCTGCTGCACTACGCGCCAACCGAGCAGACGATCGCCGGCGAGCCACCCGGGATCTGGGGCTACCTGGGCACCGATCGGCTGGCCCCGCCGATCGCCGAGCACGAGCCCGACCTCGTGCTGCACGGCCACGCCCACGCCGGGACGTTCCAGGGTGCGATCGGGACGGTGCCGGTCTACAACGTGTCGGTGCCGGTCATCGCCCGCGACTTCTGGCTGTTCGAGCTCGACATACCCACGCCGGCCCACGCCCCGATCCATTGAGCGCCCCATCCGGCGGCGGTTTGAGCCCGCCGTCGCGGGGCTAGTAGCCTCAATCCACGATGCCAAACGAGCCTTCTGAATCCGGCCAGCCGCCGGACCCCCACCACGTCCTGAACAACCCGGCGACCGATCCCGACCCGACCGAGTGGCCGGATCCCTACGAGAAGCGGCCGGACCCGCGCGATCCCGCGGCCAGCGACGAGCCGTTCGGCGACGAGTCGCACACCTCGACCGGAGCCATCAGCACCAGCGAGCCGCACCCGGATCAGGACATCGAGGCCGGGCAGGTCAAGCCGGAGCAGCGCGACAAGCTGGACGACTGACGTCCGGCGAGCCGGTCGTTAGCGGCCCACGGCCATGGGTAGGCGGGAACCCATGACCAAATTCGGCTACACGATGATGTGCGAGCAGTCCCGTCCCGACCAGCTGGTGCGGGACATCCAGAAGGCCGAGGACGCCGGCTTCGACTTCTCGGTGATCAGCGACCACTACCAGCCGTGGCTGTCCTCCCAGGGGCACTCCGGATACGCGTGGTCGATCCTGGGCGCGGCCGCGCAGGCCACCGAGCGCATTCCGCTGATGACCTACGTCACCTGTCCGACCCTCCGCTACCACCCCGCGGTCGTGGCCCAGAAAGCGGCGACCGTCCAGATCCTGTCCGGCAACCGGTTCCGGCTCGGCCTGGGCGCCGGCGAGAACCTCAACGAGCACGTCGTCGGTGAACGTTGGCCGTCGGTCGGCGCGCGTCACGAGATGCTCGGCGAGGCCGTCGACATCATCGGCGAGCTGTTCGACACCGATGGCGAGGAGACCGTCAACTACCGCGGGAAGTACTACGACATCGAGTCGGCGCGCCTGTGGGACCTGCCCGACGAGCGGGTGCCGATCGGCGTAGCGGTGTCGGGCCCCGACTCGTGCCAGCTCGCCGGCCAGAAGGCGGATCTGATGATCGCCGTCGAGCCGGAGGCGCAGCTCGGCGAGATGTTCGACCGCGCCGGCGGCGCCGGCAAGTCACGCGTCGGTCAGGTGGCGATCGCCTACGACACCGACAAGGACGCGGCGGTCGAGCGTGCCCACGAGCAGTTCCGCTGGTTCGGACTGGGCTGGAAGGTCAACGCGGATCTCCCCAACCCCGACTCGTTCGAGGCCGCCACCCAGTTCGTCACGCCGGACCAGGTGGCCGACGCGCTGTCCTGCGGGCCGGACGTCGACGAGCACGTCGAGGCGATCAAGGCCTTCGTCGACGCCGGCTTCGACGAGGTTGCGGTGGTGCAGATCGGCGCTGAGCACCAGGAGCAGTTCACGACCTGGGCCGAGAAGGAGCTCCTGCCGGCGCTCCGTTCGCTGTAGGGGATCTATTCAGGCGGTCATGCGCCGTCGGGCAGCCCACGCGCGAGTTTTTCGCCACTCGAGACTCTCCGCACCAGTGAACGGCGGTTCACTCGCGCATAGCGCGACGTTGTCGCCATTCGGGACCCCCCGCACCCGTGAATGGCGGTTCACTCGCGCCACCTGGCGATTCCCGCGCGGCTACGGCTTGACCGCCATGCGGCCGGTGTAGTCGACCCGGGCCAACAGGATCGGCCGGCCTGCGAAGTACTCGTCGACGGCCTGGCGCGCGCCGGCGTAATGGCCGTAGTCGTCGATGATCAGCACGCCGCCGCTGACCAGCCGCGGGTACAGGTGCTCGAGCTCGTGGCGGGTCGACTCATACCAGTCGGTGTCCAGCCGCAGCAACGCGATCTCGGCCGGCGCGGACCCCGGGATGGTCTCCTCGACCCTGCCCGGCACGTAGCGGATCTGCTCCTCGGGATAGCCCGTCGTGCGCATCGCCGTCTGCACATCGGCGAGCGAAAGGCCGTCCTGGCCGAGCATCGACGCCTCATGGCCGGCCACCTCTCGCCCGGCGTAGTCGCGGTCACGCGCGCCCGGCTCCGGCATCCGGCCGAACGTGTCGTACAGCCACAGCCGCCGGTCGTTGGCGCCGAGGCGCAGGAGCATCAGCGCGATCGCCATCGAGCTCCCGCCGCGCCATACGCCGCACTCGACGAAATCGCCGTCGAGCTTCGCCGTGACCACGTACTCGACGGCGTCGGCCAGCGTGGTCACCCGCTCGCGGCTGGTCTGGGTATACGGCTGCACGCGCGCGAACAGGTCGTGCCGGTCGGGCGAGAGGTCCGCGTAGCGCAGCGCATCGCGGCCGGCCGCGCGTTCGAGGCGCCGGCGCACCACTTCGAGCTTCTCGGCCCACCGCCGCCCGGACATCCCGGCGGAGGGTAGCCGGACTAGCCGGACTAGCCGGCGCTCAGCCGAGTTCTCGGGCCGAACACGGCCCACGGCGCGGTGAGCGCCCGCATCTGATCCCACGGACCGGCGTTGACCGCCGGTGCGATCAGCGGGCTGTCGTCGGCGCAGCTGACCCCCTGGCAGCGGATGTCCGCGCCGGTGCTGGCGCCCGCGTACCAGAGCGGCGTCACGAAGTCGCTGACGTACACACCGTCCAGCCGGTAGCCGAGACCCTCGACCGGGTCGGCGATCTCCCGCTGCCAGGTCGAGCCGTCGTGCAGGTAGCGCGCGTCGAGATTCGGGTCCTCGAGCATCTCGATCACCTCGTGCGAGAAGTCCCGCGACCAGCCCTGCAGGCTGCCGCCCGAGGTCCAGACCAGCGCGTAGGGCTGTGCGTAGAAGTCATGCTCCCCGTGCGGCTCGGGGCCGCCGATCTTCAGGTAGAGCTTCCACCCGCCGGGTCCGAACTGCGCACACGGCGTACCCCACGCGCCGCGCACCTGCAGCGACTGCGCGGACACCGCCCGCTCGACTGCGGCCAGCGTCCGGGCCCGAACCCTGGCCTGGTTGACCACGGTGATCGTCTGGGCGGGGACGGCGCCGGAGCAGGTCACGGCGGCGCGGGCCGGCGCTGCCCCGACGAGGGCGACCAGCACGGTCCCGAGCACGATCAGCCTGCCCACCATGGGATCCGTGTCGGCCGGGCGCTGCGACCCGCCGCAGCGCGCGGCCGGCTCTCAACGAATGGACGAAACCACGGTGCACGGCTGCGCTAACCGTGAGTGGTCAAGCAAGGCTGGGCGCACGAGCAGAACAAAGCCTCGGACGTCCGTGTCCGAGGCAGGTGTGTTCCGGCCCATGCCCTTGCCCGCGGAAGCTGCAGCAGGTCACCGTGCGATACGGGCTGGGGGGTCCCTCCGGTTCCGTCCGAGGTTCTCGGCCCTCGCCGCGCCCGGCTTGAGCGGGGTGCGCGAATGGCACAGGTTTTGGGCCGCATTCATTGCAAGCCGGGTGCGCGCACGATCGGTGCCGACAGGCGAAACGCACGCACTGCCGTGTCAGAGTGCACGGACCGATGGGGTTCGAGATCTCGGCGTGGAGCAACTACGGGGTTGCCGTCGTCAGCGGGGCGGCAGCCCTCACCGGCCTGCTGTTCGTAGCCGTCTCGGTCAACAGCGCCTGGTTCCGGTCATCGAAGGCGATCCGGGACCGGGCTGCTCGTCGCCGGCGTGTCACTGATCACCAGACACGCCGGCGGCCTCTACTGGCTACTCGGCGTGCACGTCTGCGCGCTGCTCACCGGGCTGCTGAACGCCTGGGTCTTCCTGCTCGCCTCCGGCGCTGACGAGGCGGGCGGAGATGGATGACGCGCGTCTGCGTCACCTGCCGGCCCGGTTTCAGACGCGGCGAGGCGTCAGCTTCCGGTGCCCGAGTGAGCCGCGGCCAGGCCGGTCTGGTAGGCGAGGACGACGGCCTGGACGCGGTCGCGCAGCCCGAGCTTGCGCAGGATCCGCGCCACGTGGGTCTTGACGGTTGCCTCGCTGAGCACCAGCTCGGCGGCGAGCTCCGCATTGCTCAGGCCCCTCGCGAGCAACTGTAGGACCTCGAGTTCTCGTGGCGTCAGCTCAGACAGGTCGCCGTGCAGGACCGGCGGCGCGGTTGCCGTCGTTGCGAACCGCTCGACCAGCCGGCGGGTGATCGAGGGCGCCAGAATCGCATCGCCCAAGCGGACCGTGCGCACCGCGTCGACGAGTTGTTCCGGGGAGACGTCCTTGAGCAGGAAGCCGCTCGCGCCCGCGGTGAGCGCCGCGTACACGTACTGGTCGAGGTCGAAGGTGGTGAGGATGATGATCCGGCACCCGGCGCCGGCCGGCGCCGCGAGTATCCGCCGGGTGGCTTCCAGGCCATCCATCGCCGGCATCCGGATGTCCATCAGCACGACATCCGGCCGGTGCTCGAGCACGGCCGCCAGCGCCTGCCCGCCGTCGGATGCCTCGCCGACCACGGGGATGCCCGCCGCACCGAGGATCATCCGGAAGCCGCTGCGAACGAGCGCCTGATCGTCGGCGACCACCACACGAGGTGGTGTGGCCGGATCGCTCACGGGCCCCCAGTCGCGGCGAGGAGCGCATCGCGGCCCACCTGCGTGCCGATGCCGCGGCGGGGCGCCGGGGAGTCGACGGGGAAGCGGGCGCGGACTACCCACCCGCCGCTGCTCCCGGGTCCGGCGTCCAGCACTCCGCCGTACAGGGCGATCCGTTCGCGCAGTCCAATCAGCCCTCGCCGGGCGCCGGGTGGGACAGCGGGCGCGGCCGCGAGGATCGGCCGGCCGGCGTCGGCCACCTCCACCACGAGCTGGTCGTCGCGATGGGTGAGGCTCACGGTCGTGGCGGGCTTGCCGGCGTGCTTGATCACGTTCGTGAGTGCTTCCTGGATTACGCGGAACACCGCCAGGTCGAGTCCCGGCGAGAGACCCTGGGGCAGCTCCTCGACGTGCACCTCGATCGGCAGCCCGGCCGCGGTCAACCGGTCGACCAGCACCGGGAGCTGGGCCAGCCCCGGCTGCGGCTCGAGCTCGGCGGCCGTCGCGCCGTGCGGTGAGGCGAGTGGGTCGATTGCCTCGCCCGGCGCCTGCATGGGGCTGAGCAGCCCGAGCAGGTGACGGAGCTCGGTCATCGCCGCGCGCCCGCTCGCCTCCACGGCCAGCAACGCCGCCCTGGCCTCGCCGGGCGCCTCGGCCAGCACCTGCCGCGCCGCGCCGGCCTGCACGATCATGACGCTGACGCTGTGGGTGACGACGTCGTGGAGCTCTGAGGCGATCCGGGCCCGTTCGAGCTCGAGCGCGCGGCGGGTGGCGGCCTCGTGCTCGGCGAGCATCCGGTCGCGTTCGGCGACGGCGTACACGGCGTACCCGACGGTCACGGTCAACGCCAGGGACACCAGGATCAGCAGCGCTGTCGTTCCCCACAGGAACGTGCCCACGATCACCCAGAGCCAGGGGACCGTCACGAGCGCCGCACCCCGGAAGCGGCTGTACCTGACCGCCGAGTAACCCGCGATGACGACGATGGCAACCGCGATCGGCTCGGCCCTGTACCTCGTTGCGAGCACCTCGACCACCAGCAGCAGGCAGGCCGCCAGCGGGAACAGGCGGCGGGCCGCGAGCAACATGGTCGCGATCAGCAGGGCGGCCATGGCTCCCCCGCCGTGGGCGCTTAGCCGCGCCGCGAGAACGACGAGGACGGCCAGCGCCGCGTCGGCGTACAGGTCGTGCCGGGACGGCAACGAGCGCGGCTCGACGGACCGCGCGAACTCGAACGCCGAGAGCAGACGGCTGCGCATGGTCGTGGGCGTGTGCTCCTCCACCAGCTCATTATCACCCCGCCCGGCCGTGCCGTCATCGGTCTCGCTGCGTACTCGCCTACCTCGAAAGGATGATCCGCGGTCCGGGTACGCCCAACGCGGTACGCGAAGTTACATACCGGGGCCGACGACAGATCACCCCGCGCTGCGTACGTTCTCGCCATGGACGCTCTAGTGCAGATCAACGACGTAACGAAGCGCTACGACGGCGCCGGACAGCGCGCCGTGGACGGAATAACGCTCGAGGTAGCGCCGGGTGAGGCGGTGGCCGTGATGGGCCCGTCGGGCAGCGGGAAGTCGACCCTCCTGAACCTGATCGCAGGTCTGGACCGGCCGACGAACGGCACGATCACCGTCGCCGGCAACCGGATCGACCGGCTCACCGAGACCGGGATGGCGCGCGCCCGCCGGCGTCAGATCGGGATGATCTTCCAGTTCTTCAACCTGCTCGATGACCTGACCGTCGCCGATAACGTGCTGCTGCCGGCGCAGCTCGCCGGGATGCGCCGGTCCCAGGCACGGGCGCGGGTCCGCGAACTGCTGGCCGCGCTCCACATCGAGCGCCATCGGGACGCCTACCCGGGCCGGCTCTCCGGCGGCGAGCGCCAGCGGGTGGCGATCGCGCGGGCACTGGTCAACCGTCCCGTGGTGCTGCTGGCCGATGAGCCGACCGGGGCGCTGGACACCGCCACAGGGGAGGAGATCGGCCAGTTGCTGCTGGAGCTCAACCGGTCGGGGCAGACGCTCGTGATGGTCACTCACAACCCCGAGCTGGCGGCGCGCTACACCCACCGCGCCGTCCACCTGCTCGACGGTCGGATCGCCGGACGCACCGGTGATCGCCTCCCGATCACCCACGCGGCCGAGGTGCGGCGATGAGCCCGGGCGCGGTGCTCCGCGCGGTGCGCGGCGGCATCGGCCCGCGGCGCTGGGTCCAGACGATCGTCATCGCCTTGGTGCTGGTCGTATCCACCGCCTCCTCGGTGCTCGGCCTTGCCCTGGTCGCGGACTCCCACGCCACGTTCGATCGCGCGTTCTCGGCGCAGCGCGGCGCGCATCTCGTGGTCACGGTCAACGCCGCACGCGAGACACGGGCGCAACTCCTCGCCACCGCGCGCCTGCCGCAGGTCACCTCGGCGGCGGGACCGTTCAGCGAGGCGAACGTGACCGCGACCGATTCCTCTCCCGGGGCGCCGGTGACGGTCCTGCCGCCGCTGACCCTGGCCGGGCGCGGCACGGCCGGCGGCGCGGTCGACGACGTGACGCTCGAGGCCGGCCATTGGCCGCAGCACACCGGTCAGATCGCGGTGGAGTCCAACACGGATGGGTTCGGGGTCGGCATCGGTGACACGGTGACCGTCACCAGCGCGCCGGGCAAGCCACGGCTGACCGTCGTCGGCCTCGCCACCTCGGTGTCGCGCTCGGCCGACGGCTGGGTCCTCCCGGGCGCGATCCCGGCGCTGCGCTCGGCGGGCGCGCCGGCCACCGCCGAGATGCTCTATCGCTTCCGCAGCGCCGGAACGGCGGCCGAGGTGAGCGCGGATGCCGCGGCCGTGACCAGGGCGCTGCCGGCCGGGGGGGTGACCGGCACGCAGTCGTATCTCGATCTCCGGGCCGCGCAGAAGAATCAGGTCGCCGTGTATGCACCGTTCGTCGTCGCCTTCGCGGTCATCGGCCTGATCATGTCGGTGCTGATCGTGGCCAACGTGGTCAGCGGGGCCGTGATCGCCGGTTACTACCGCATCGGGATCCTCAAGAGCATCGGCTTCACTCCGGGCCAGGTGATCGCCGCCTACACAGGTCAGGTCATCGTGCCCGCGGTGGGCGGTTGCCTGGGCGGCGTGGCGCTCGGGAACCTGCTCTCGGTGTCCGTGCTTCACAAGACTGCGGACGTGTACGGGGTCGGGCGGCTCGGCGTGCCGCTGTGGGTGAACGTCGGCGTGCCGCTCGCCATGTGCGGCCTGGTCGTGCTGGCCGCGGTGCTGCCCGCGCTCCGCGCTGGTCGGCTCAGTGCGACGGAGGCCCTGGCCGCAGGTCGCGCGCCGCGCACCGGCCGCGGCTACCTGGCGCACCGCCTGCTGGGTCGACTGGCGCTGCCCCGGCCGGTGACGATCGGACTCGCGTCACCGTTCGCCCGCCCGGCGCGCATGGCGGCTACGCTCGCGGCGGTCCTGCTCGGCGTGACCGCGGTGACCTTCGCCGTCGGTCTCGTCACCTCGCTCAGACGCGCGGTGGCCGATCTGAACCTGACCAAGACAGAGCAGGTGCAGGTCTACTTCAACGGGGCGGGCCCCGTGGGTCCGAAGCGACCGGGGACGGCCCAGTCGCCTACCGCCCAGCCCCAGCGCGTGATTGCCGAAGCGCTCCGGTCGCTTCCCGGCACCGCCCACTACGCGGTCGAGGAGGATGACCAGTACGTCAAAGTGTCCGGGCTGGTGCAGCCGATCGCGGTGACCGCGTTCCTCGGCGATGCGCGCTGGATCGATTACGCGATGTCCAGCGGTCACTGGTACACGGGCCCCGGTCAGGCCGTCGTACCCAAGCGCCTGCTCACCACCCTCCACGCCGCGGTCGGTGACACCGTCACGATCAGCGGCGCCGGCGGCCGCGCGATCCCGGTCCGGATCGTCGGCGAGGTGTTCGATCAGGAGCACGACGGCCTCACCATGCTGACCGACTGGCGGACACTCGCCGCCGCCGACCCGGGCCTGACACTCGACCCCTTGAACGCCCAGTACGACATCGGCCTTCGGCCCGGAACCGATCCCACCGCATACGTTCGCGCGCTCGGGCCAAAGCTCGGGTCGGGCTACGGCGTCTCGATCAACCAGAACGGCGGCGCCGCGATCGCGATCGCGCTGGCCGGCACGCTCACGGTGCTCCTGTCGATCGCCGCGGGGCTCGGGGTACTCAACACGGTCGTGCTCTACATCCGCGAGCGCGTCCACGACCTGGGCGTGCTCAAGGCGGTCGGGATGACGCCACGCCAGACGGTCGCGATGGTGCTCTGCTCGGTCGCCGGCATAGGCCTGCTCGCCGGCGTGCTCGCGGTCCCCGCCGGCATCGCCGTGCACCGGTACGTGATCCCGGCGATGGCCGGGGCCGCCGGCCTCGGCGTCCCGGCCAGCCTGCAGGACGTGTACGGCGCGGGGGAGCTTGCAGCCCTCGCCCTGGCCGGATTGGTGATCGCCCTCGCCGGCGCGCTGCTCCCGGCCGGGTGGGCGGCGCAGTCGCGGACGGCCGCCGCCCTGCGAGCCGAGTAGGGCCTGCCGCTAACGACGATCGGGATCGGGCAGCATGAAGTCGCGGATGACCGCGACCAGGTCCTGGTAGGAGGCGATGAACCCGCGCAGGGTCCGGACGGTGGCGCCGTAGCTGTCGAACTGCTGCGGCGTCATCCCGTCGGCCTCATAGGCTCGCCGGAAGTCGGGGAAGTTCTCGTAGAGCTGCTCGAATACACCGTCGGGCAACGGGTTGTCGATCCGCGGCACGACCTCGATCGAGGAGTCGTTGAACAGCCGCTGCCAGGCGTGGGGGATGGTGAGGACGATGTCGCCCCCGATCAGCTCGGACCAGTGCAGATGGTGGCGGTAGGCGGCGGCGAGCAGGCGGGCGCGGTAGCCGCGCTCGCGGAACAGCCCGTAGGCGTGCTTGAAGCAGGCGATGCCCGCCCAGTGCACCGCGCCCGGATCGGCGACGATGCCGTCGCGCTTGACGAGGACCTGCATCCAGTCGTCGAGCCGGCCGACCATGATCGTGCACACGGGCGACATCGTCGAGACGTCCTCGCCGGCCGCCTCGCGGCGGGTCAGGCCGCGCTCGACAGCCTCGGCGACGGCGATCGCCTGCGGCACCGTGAAGCAGACCGTCGCATTGATGCTCACTCCCGCCGCGGTGAGCTGCTCGATCGCGTCGATGCCGGCGCGCGTGGCCGGGATCTTGACCTGCATGTTGCGGGCCAGCGAGGCAAAGCGCAGACCCTGCTCGACGAGGCGCTCGGTGTCGCGGTAGAGCTTGGGGTTGGTCTGGATCGAGAGCCGCCCCTTGAGCCCGCCCTCGCGCTCGAAGACGGGCAGGAGCAGCTCGGAGGCGCGCACCGCCATTTCCTCGATCAGCTGCCAGGCGATCTCGTCTTCGCTCCAGGTCGGATGCTCGGCGATGATCTCGCCGATCCGGTCGCGCCACAGCGGCATCTCCTTGCGGAGCACCTCGCCCACGATCGTCGGGTTGCTGGTCGCGCCGACCGCGCCGCGCTCGATCGCATAGGTCAGCTCCTCGATCGAGCAGGAGTCGTTCCAATAGTCGGTGGCGGTGAGCGCGGTCTGATGGAGCGGCGCCAGCCCTTGCTGGCCGGTGTCCGGCACACCGACGGCGTCTGCGATCGATCCGGTCATCGGGATTCCTTTGCGTCGTGGTTACGGGGAAGCATGACTCGGGCCGGCGCGACGAGCGGCTCGACTCCGAGATAGCGCGGCTGGGCCTCCACGTCGCCGGCGAGCTCGGTCGCGGTGGTCTCGAGGGCGATCCGCCCGGACACCATCTCCAGGATACGCTCGGCCAAAAACGCTGCTCGAGCGCTCGATTCACAGCACACTTCGAACGCGCCCGGCAGGATTTGAACCTGCGACCTTTCGCTCCGGAGGACGCGACTCGCCAAGGCCCGAAACCCCTGTAAACACTGGGGTTTCGGGCCGTTTGGGCGCCTCTGCGGCGGTCCTCGATACGGCGCGAATGGGGGCGATTCGGCGCGATTCTGGGCAGCATTGGGCAGCCAACCGGGGCCCGGGTCGGCAATTGTTCAGCGGGATAGTCCCACTCAATGGCGACCCCAGAAGCGTCCGCATGCACGCCGCTTCGCCGCGTCCGCGAGGCGCGTGGCCTGAGGCTCGAGGACCTCGCAAGCGCGGCCGGCGTCTCGATCAGGACCGTGTTCGATGCCGAGCGCGGACGCCACGAGCCGCGCCGGTCGAGCAAGGCAGTAATCGCCCGGGCGCTCGAGCTGGACGTGGCCGCGCTGTGGCCGCCAGACGAGGCGGCCTGATGGCCCGCCGACACGAGCGCAACTCGCGGCACGCTGCGCGGAACGGCCAAGCGGCGGCCGCCCGCGCGCTCGAGGATCTCGCTCGCGTCAAGGGGTCGGCAGCAGCAGCGCGCTGCCGAGGCCGCCCGGCCGACTTGTGACCAGATTCGGCAAGGTTTCACCAGAGCGGTCGAGCTGGTGATCGTCGATGGCCTACACGCCGAACGCCATAGCCTTGCGCCGCTGTCAGGCGACGACGAGGGTCGGCGCGCGGTGTCGCTGCTGGGCGTGCTGGGACGATCCCGACCAGCTGTGCTCGACGCACGCGGGCCGCACCGCGGCGAACTGGGAGCGATTCATCGAACGCCACAAGGCGGTGATGGCGGCGCTGCAGGCCGGCGCGTCACACGAGCAGCTCGCGAGATTGGCCGGTTGGGGTGGCGTGCAACACGCCGCCTACCCGCCATGTCGCTGCAAGGCGTATCCGTGGCCGCACCGTCCCGGCGGCGGCGACTGCCCTTGGCCGGACGTGCCAGGAGGGCCCGAAGCGCCGGATGAGGCTGAATAGGAACGACGGTCTGAACTGGCCCCACTGCGACGGTCTCAACTGGCCCCACTTCGTCCGACCGGCGGCTGAGGATCCGGCGCTCATCGAGCGTGGATCGGAGGCGGCCAGGAAGTGGGTTCCAGAGTGGAGTTGTTCGAGCAGATCAGACGGGACAGGGATCGGGAGGGCTCTCGATCCGGGCGTTGGCGGTGAGGCACGGGGTGCATCGGCGGGTGGTCAGGCAGGCGTTGGAGTCGTCGGTCCCGCCGGCGAAGCGTAGGCCGGTGTGGCGGCCGGCGCCGAAGCTCGGCGAGTATCGCGAGCTGATCGATGAGTGGCTGATCGCCGATCAGGTGGCGCCGCGCAAGCAGCGGCACACGGCGAAGCGGATCTGGCGGCGGCTGGTTGACGAGCAGGGCGTTCAGGTGGCGGAGACGACGGTTCGTGATCACGTCCGCAAGCGCCGGCGCGAGCTGGGGTTGACGGTCGGGGAGGTGTTCGTGCCGCAGGTCCACGCGCCGGGGCGGACGGCGGAGGTTGATTGGGGCGAGGCCGAGGTCGATCTCGGCGGTGCGCGGACGCGGGTGCATTTGTTCTTTATGCGCTCGTGTTTCTCGGGCGCGGCGTTCAGCATGGCGTCGCCGGTCGAGACCCAGCAGGCGTTCCTGGAGGGGCACGCGCTGGCGTTCGATTGGTTCGGCGGCGTGTTCGGCGAGGTCAGATACGACAACCTCGGCTCGGCGGTGAAGAAGGTGCTCAAGGGCCGACGGCGGGTCGAGACGGACCGGTTCATCGCGATGCGCTCGCACTACTTGTTCGACTCGATCTTCACGACCCCGGGCATCGAAGGGGCGCATGAGAAGGGCGGTGTCGAGGGCGAGGTCGGCCGGCTGCGCCGCAACCACTTGGTCCCGGTCCCGGCGGTGGGGTCGATCGGGCAGCTGAACCGGCTGCTGGTCGACGCGTGCGAGAGGATCTGACGCGGCGGATCGCGGGGCGGCCGGTCACGGTCGCCGAGCAGCTCGCTGCGGAGCGGCCGCTGCTGCGCGTGTTGCCCGAGCCGTTCGACTCGACAGAGACGACCACCGTCCGGGTTGACAGCAAGGCGCTGGTCACGGTCCGCCAGAACCGGTACTCGGTCCCGGTCGCGTTGGCCGGGCTGCGCGTGACCGCGGCGATCGGAGCGGGCGAGATCCGCATCTCGCACCGGGATCGGGAGGTCGCCCGGCATGAGCGGCTGCACGGCAAATACGGCACCCGGGCGGTGCTCGATCACTACCTCGAGCTGCTCGCCCGCAAGCCCGGCGGGCTGGCGCGCTCGCTGCCGCTGGCCCAGGAACGCGACCGCGGGACATGGCCTGAGCGGTTCGATGAGCTGTGGACCGCGCTGCGGGCAAATGGGGTGACTCAGAGGCGGACCGGCAGATGGTCGACGTGCTGATGCTGTGCCGCGAGCACGGCCCCGCCCGGGTCGAGCTGGCCGTCCGCGGCGCGTTCGCGGCCGGCGCGATCGACGGGCGCGCGGTCGCCGTGCTCGCCCGCCGCACCAGCCCAGCCGGGCCGGCACCGCGGCTGGACGGGCTCGAAGCCCGACTCGCAGCGCACGACCGGCCCGAGCCCGACCTCGCCGACTACGACCAGCTGATCGGCGGTGCACGATGAGCGCCCCGAAGAACGCCCGCACCGCGGCGCTCGAGGCGCTGATCGAGGCGCACGCGATCGAGCTGAAGCTCCCGACCGTCCGCCGCCGGTTCCGGAAGCTCGCCGAGGAGGCCGTCCGCGAGCAGCAGACCCCGATCGCGTACCTGGCCGCGCTGCTGGAGAGCCGAGATGGCCGAACGCGCCGAGCGCCGCGAGAAGCGCCGGCTGATCGACGCGCGGTTCCCCGCGATCAAGCGGCTGGAGGACTTCCGGTTCGCCGACAACCCGAAGATCCCGCAGGCCACGATCGCCGCGCTCGCCGAGGGCTCCTGGATCGATGACCGCGAGAGCGTGATCCTGATCGGCGACAGCGGCACCGGCAAGACAAACCTGGCGACCGCGCTGGCGGTCTGCGCCTGCCAACAAGGCCGACGCGTCCGGTTCACCACGCTCGCCGCGCTCGCGAACGAACTCCAAGAAGCCGGAGAGCCGCAAAGAGCTCGCCCGCGTCGTCGGCCGCTACGCCCGGACCGAGCTTGTCTGCCTGGACGAGCTCGGCTACCTCGCCTTGCCCGACGGCGCCGCCGAGCTCGTCTTCCAAGTCCTCTCCGAGCGCCACGAACGCGGCAGCCTGATCGTGACCACGAACCTGCCGTTCGGGAAAGCGCACAGGTTCGAGTGAAGGTGTGGGCTGTCGTTTGCAGCGCTCACACGTTCGCGAACGCGGCCGCTTCGCGCTCGACGGCGCCGATCAGGTAGTGCAGCGCTCCTTCGGGTGTCATCCCGAACGCGGCGGCGACGAGGCGCGGGTCGAAGCGATGGGTGAGTTCGGCTAGGCGCGTCTGGCGGAGCAGGCTCGGGCTGACGCCGGCGGGGTCGAGTATGTGTGAGAGATAGGGCTGGGAGGCGGGGGCGCGGTGCGCGCGGGTGCCGCGAGTGACGATCACATGCGGGTTCTCGGTGCCGAGCCCAGCTCGGTGGGCGAGGCAGCGCTCGAGCGCGGCGAAGCTGACCGGGTCGAGCGGCACCGGGTGCGGTCGGCGCCCGAGCCGCACCGTTCCTCGTTGCGGTGTTGACGTCGTTGACGGTGAGCGGTCGAAGCTCGCTGACCGACGCGCCGTGCAGCAGCGAGAGGAGCCCGACGAGCGCCTCGTGCGGGTGGCAGTCACCGGCCGCCCAGCGTCGTAGCAGCCTGGCTTGGTCGTCCTCTGGCGAGAGTGCCGCCGCGGAACCCGCGGGCGGGTCGGTGCGCGAGACCCGCGGTCGGGTCGGTGAGGCAGATCCGTTCCTTGCGGGCGAAGCGGAAGAAGTCGCGCAGCGCCGCCAGTCGGAAGCCGCGATCGCGACCCGTGGCGAGGAACTTCTCGATGTGACGCGCGCGAGCACGTCGCCCAGTCGGTGACGTCGTCGCGGTCGAGGTGCGTGGCGAACTGGGCGAGGACCGCGAGGCGCTGCTCGATCGTGTGATCGGTGAGCGGTTGCTCGCCGATCCGGCGGGCGCGCTCGCGACCGGTCAGCAGCCACGCGAGGTATCGCTCGGCCGCGGGGCGCAGCGGCAGCGGACAGCGCTCGATCCGGCGCGCGCGTCGGCCATGAGCGAGGCGTCCGCGCTCATCGCTGGCGAGCACCAGCCCGCGGGCGACGAGGAACGCTTCGAGCAGCCTGGCGGCGTCACCCGGGCTGCGCCCGGAACGGCCGCCGTCCGAGACCGCGGCAATCAGCGCTGAGGGTCGCTCGATACCGGCGTGCAGCGCCCCCTCCACACGGCGCAGGTGCCGCAGGCAGACCGCTGGTGCGGAGCGCTCGAGCAGCCAGTCGGCGAACGCGCCGAACCATGCCGGGCAGCGCTCCCCGAGTCGATCTTGGGCGCCTTGGACCCAGACGCCGACGATCAGCGGATCGCGTTGATAGCACGCGGTGCAGAGACCGTGGGCGACGTGGCGGCGAACCTGACCGCAGCGCCGGCAGCGTCTCGGAGTGGGCTGCTTGCGCGGCCGAGCGCGACGGATGCAGCGATGACAGCGCGGACCCTCCGCGGTCGGGCGAAGCCGCCATCGCTCGCCACAGCCAGGGCAGGTCTCTTTGGCGGAGTCGTGCTTGGCGCGCCAATAGCAGGGTTGGCACCGATCGCGGGCGTGGAGCTTCCCGTCGTGCCCGCAGTCGGCGCAGACGCCGTCCATCGGATCAGAACGGTGGCGGCGTGCGCGAACGCGTCTGACCGCGCGACGCGCGCTGCCGGGCTGGCTTGCCGCCGCGGGCGGGCTTGGCGATCGGGGTGGTGTCGACCTCGATCAGCTCGCCAGGCTGACAGTCGAGCGCCACGCACAACGCCTGCAGCGTGGAGAGCTTGAGCTGCTTGGGTGCCTGGCGCATCAACGCTGACACCGATGCCGCCGACATCTCAACGCCGGCGCGCTCGGCGAGCAGTCGGCGCAGCTGCGCGCCGGTCCAGATCTCGCGTTGCGCGGCGGCCATCCGCAGCTTCCAACGAACCTCCACGTCAGTGCTCCTCTCGCTCGAGCTCGGCCAGTGTGTCCGAGACCGCGCGCACATACGCGTCCTCCACGAACGTCGAGGACGGCTGCACATAGCGCATCGTGGTGCCGACATGCCAGTGGCCGAGCATCTGCTGGATCGCGACCAGGTCCACGCCGCGCTCATAGTTACGCGTCGCGCACGCCCGGCGCAACGCGTGCGGCGAGAACCGCTCCTCCACAGGTGACCCCTCGAGCTGCTGCAGATACGCCAGCCGGTTGCGGATCGTCCCGAACGCCATCGCCCCTCCCGACTCATCGCAGAACAGCACCGGCCCCTTCTCCCGAAACAGCGGCCGCGCCTCGGCCAGATACCAGCGCAACAGCTCATCAAGCTGGTCGAGCATCGGTACCCATCGCGGCCGCGGGCCCGACCCGCGCGCGCCCTTCCCCAGCCGCACGTGCAGCTTCCCGAACGGGCCACGGTTGAAATGCACATCCCGGATCTCCAGGGCCGCTGCCTCCTGCGCCCGCAACCCCGCGTGATACAGCGTGCGGAACAACGCATAGTCACGCGCCGCCGGCGCCCACTTCCGCGCCGTCTCCAGCCGGTCACGCAGAAAGTCGAAGAACGGCTCGACCCGCTCGACCGTCGGCGGCGGGACCAGCCCCGGTGTCTCCGAGGTGACGTGCCGGGCGCTGTTGAACCGATCCAGCGGATCCCGCAGCCGGCAACCGAACAATGCCTCGATCTCGACCGCCTTGCGCGCCTCAAGGAACCCGAAGAAGCCGCGGAACGCCTGCACATACCCGCGGCGGGTGGTCTGCGTCACCCCACGCTTCACGAGCGCGGCGATCACCCGGTCGACATCGTGCTCGGTGATCTCCCAAGCCGGCCTGTCCGCCAACGCGAGGAACCGCTCCAAAACGCCAGCGCCGTTATCGATCGTGATCTGCGAGAACCCCTGCGCGACCTGCGAGCCCACGAACGCGTCGATGCACTCCTGCTGGAAGACCCCCGGATCGGGCGCGCAGTGGGCAGGCCCATCGTCGCGTCGGCCTACGGCCTCCGCTCCGACGAGCCCGCCCACTCCCTGCACCACCCGCAGCCTTCTCCCAGCCAAACCCGCACACCTCCACATCGCCTCAAAGAAGAAGGCAGCGCCACACAAACGCTGCCAACACCTTGAAACCTATGGACTCGCCCGGACAGCAGAAAGAGCGCTGCACCTAGCGATATCCGCCCACCACGAACGTGTGCCAAGAGCAGTTGAGTGGACCAAGGTGTTCCCCGACCCGCGCCTCGCGAAGGCGGTCGTCGACCGCCTCACCCACCGAGCACACATCATCGACACCGGCAACGAGAGCTGGCGGTTCCGCCACGGCCTCGACCCGCAACAAGAAAGGAGACCTGACCCCCGCCCGGAGGCGCACAGCGCCGATCGCCGTCGCCGCCGCGCTACGGGCGACGGCTCCTCACGACCCGCGCCCACCCCATCCATCAGTCACTATCCAACCAGCACACCAACCATCACCAGGTGGGGCCACTTCAAGCCGTCGTGGTGGGGCCAAGCGAAGCCGTCGCTCTCAGCTGAACCGCTGGATGAGCCGTTCGTGGAGCCGGACCGCTACCCGCGGGGGGGTGATCGCCGGGTGAGGCGACAGTTTCGACACAGCGCTCGCGCGTGTGTGCGCGCGCGAGGCCGGACACTCCGGACACGGCGTGCCCCCTCGCGCGTGTGCGCGCGAGGCTGCGTAAACGCGAGCTCTCGCAACGGCGGCAGGGGGTGGAACCATTAGAAGCGCCCTAGTGCCGCGGGCGAATCGGCGACTGCAGGCGACCGGCGACGTTCGTCGCTGCCGCCTTACGAGGGGATGTCTCGAGCGGCGTCCGCCAGCGTCGAGATCGCCTGGTCGAGGGCATCGCGATCGTGCGCCTTCACGGCCGCGCCGACAGCGCTTGAGGCTTCGTGTGAAGTCCGTCGTCGCCGGCGCGATAAACCGACAATCGTGCGTGTGGATGGGTGCTTCGCTCAGCTTGCGGCATTGCCTCTTCTAGCCCAAACCGGAAGCGCCGATAATCGATCGCAGCAGGCCACGCCAGCGGTGCTGTAGGTCGGGGCTCGTGGGGGCGAGCGGAGCACCGGGACGCGGGGAGCGGGCAGCTCGCCGCTGCCCGCCCCCGTCCGATTGAGTTGGGTCTCTGTGGGCCCGCAGCCGGCATGGACGCTGGAGTGGCCGCGGGGCGTTGTCGTCTTTGGTCTTCTCGGCGGACGGTGGTCCCGGGTTGACCGGAGCCGATCGCGCTGGACAGACGGCCCGGAAGGGTCGCGTTCTAATCGGAAGTTTTCACTGTTGAGACGTTGAATCCCGCGGTTTGGTGCGGGATTCGTGGCCTTCTTGCTGGTTTGGCTTTGGCTACGCGTGGAGCTTGATGTCGAGGAGGTCGAGCGCGCGGTCTTGGAGCGGGGTTGGTGTGGTCAGCCGGGCGAAGGTGTGCTCGCTGGTGCTGGTGCTGATCTGGTTGCGGGTGAGTGTGGCGAGGTCGGCGAGTAGGTCTGTGAGGGTGTGGGTGGGGAAGTGCTCGGCGGTGCGGGCGCTGCCGGCCTTCGCGTGGGCAGAGCGGGAGCGAGCGGCCGGGGCGACGGGGTCTGTGGGTGTGAGTGGGGTGTCGTCGGTGAACAGCAGGGGCGTGAGGCGCTGTTCGAGTTCGTAGGCGACGTAGTAGGCGAGCATGCAGAGGAACACGTGCGCGCGGACGCGGTCTTCGAGGTGGTGGTGGATCGGGCGGATCTCGATCGTGTCCTTCATCGTTCTGAACGCGTGCTCGGCGAGCTTGAGCTGTTTGTAGGCGCGGACCGCGGCGGGCGCGCCGAGCCGGGTCGTGGGGAGGGTGGTGCGGATCACGTAGAGGCCGTCCAGGGCGGCCTCGTCGGTGATCTGCTCGGTGTTGCGCTGGTAGGCGAAGTGGCCGTCGGTGATCTCGAGGGTGAAGTGCTTGGCGACCTTGTACTTGTTGATCACGCGCCCGGCGCGTTGACCGATCGTGCCGGCGTTCGCCGCACGCAGGGTTCCGCGGGGTCCGGTGACCATCGTCTTGACCTTCTCGAGCTCGACTTCGGTAGCGGCCAAGAGCTCTGCGCGTTTGCGGGCGCGTTCGGCCGCGACGGCCGGGTTGCGGCACACCACGAGGCGCTCGTCGGGGAACGCGGTCGAGGTGATCTCGGCGAGGTTGACCTCGTCGAAGAGCGAGAGCTGGAGCTCACCGGAGTTGACCAGCGAGCGGATCTGGGCGGACTTCAGCGCGCTGATGAAATCGACCCCTTGCTCCTTGAACGCGGCCGCGTGGGCGTGGGTGATCATCCCGCGGTCGCCGACGAACACGACCCCCTCGATCCCGAACTCCCGGCGGATCGTGCGGACCGTGTCGGGGACGGTCTGTTGATCCTGGGTTGAGCCTTCGTGGACGCGCACGCCGACCGGGCGGCCGTCCGGGCTGCAAATCAGCCCGTAGTTGACCTGCAACTTGCCCTTCTTCCCGTCGCGGGAATATCCGAGCGTCGCGAGCGGGCAGCAGCGACCCTCGACGTAGCTCGAGGACACGTCGTAGAGCACGAACCCGTCACCCTCCTGGCCCGTGTCTTTGAGGTGGCGGCGCGCGAGTGTCCGCTCGATCCGGTTCTGGCGCTCCAGCAGCCAATCCATCGCCGCCAAAAGCTCGCCCTCGGTGACCTCACCGAGCGAGAGCTCGTCGGCCAGCGTGGTCTGCGCGAACCGCCGGGTGGCTGACAGCTTCGACCCCGGGGCGATCAGCCGCTGGACGATCATCGCGACGACCAGGTCACGCTCCCGGCACGCGTCGCGGCCGAGCAACCGCTCCAGATCCAAGTCGCGCAGCACCCCGAGCACCGCGGCGACGTGGCCGTGCGGCAGCGACCGGGTGATCTCGAAATCCTCGTCCAGATCGACCAGCCGGCGGCCGGCGAGCATCGCGCGGATCGTGTCGATGATCTCCGGGGGTAGGTGCGAGAGGTTCCCGAGGTTCTCGTGACGGACCTTGCCCCGCTCGTCGCGGTAGGAGCGCCGCAGCAGCTGCGAGGTGTACACCACCCCGCCCTTCCCTTTCGTCTTGATTGTGGCTACGTGAGCCGAACCACCACGCTTCGCCATGCCAACAAAGCTAAACCATCAACCGGACAGAACCAAGAAATAACTTTGGCTACAACCAGCCAGCAAAACAAAAGCCCGACCCCCGTGAACACTGAAGATCGGGCCCTAGACCCTCAAAAACTTCCGTCTAATAAAGAATCGGGGCGGCACCAAGCATTCGATCATTGCCCCCTCGGTGCCGCCCCTGCCCCCGCTGTTCAGAACCCACCTAACGGACGAAGGTTGCTGCGCGCTAGCTCGAACATTCGTCGAGCCGACGGTCGGAGGGAGGTTGTCGGTTTCAACGTCCAGCCGGACCGCCCGCTCGGAGCCTTCCCGCCGCATGGTCGCGATCCTCAGCGTGTGTCGCGGCCACCATTTCCATGATTGGTCGAACGGCACGCGCGGGAACTGCTGGACATCCATGGGCGGGAGCGGCGAGGCGATCGCCCTGTGAGGAACAGTCCGCCGGGGCACGCCCCCGCATGAGCAAAAACGCTCGATGCCGACCGAATTTTCCGGTAGGCGCTGAGCGGAAACCGCCACCATTCCATGGTTCACGGGCCGACGGACTTGCCTCGCTTTCGCTCTTAGCCCGAAGCAGCACGGCCGGAGATTCGTCGGAGGTGGACCGATTGAACGCGCTCGTCGTCGCTATGTTCGATCGCTGGGTCGAAAGACGAACCAACCGTCGGCCACGATGATCTTGGCCTCCCACCGGGCGGCCACTATTGCGAGTTCGATCGGTGGTGCGCTCACACGGTCTGGTGGCATGCAACGGACACGGACCCTGACCGTCCTGAAATCGTTGTATCCGTAGGTCGGGTGGAGACGGATCTCCGTCGCCAATTCCAGACCAAGGATTTCTCTGACGATGAGAAGAGCGTCGTCTTCTTTGAAACCGTGATCATCGACGGCGGGTGGGTCGTCGACAGGTGCTTCGGGCGACTCGGCCACAAGCTCCAAGAGCTTTCGCATGGCCCTGACTGGGTCTGGCCCAGCGGTGGCTTGCCGGATGACGATTTCGCCGAGTTCGTCTGGGACGGCAAATCCAACTCGCCAGCGGCCATCGACCCGCTCGATCGCGAGCCTGCCTCCGCGCTTGGCCGCCTCCGCGTCCAACAGCGCGACGACCGTCTCGTCGCTTCGGTGCCGACGCTCCACACTCACGTCACTATTCGCTTCAGAGGAGCCTTTATGAGCCATGGCCTTGCTCCCTTTAGGCCGGGGATTCGGCACCAACGACGCTACGCCTGGGATCGGCCTCGGGCATCCGTACAAGCATGCGACCCCACTCCGTAAAGACTCAGCACGCCGGAGAACGGCTTCAATCGGTAGACCGGGCGGAAGACCGCATCATCAGGGGCGCACAGGAAGTTCCGGCAAGCGTTCTCCTACACCGAGGCCCAGCATCGGTCGCAGCAAGGCCGCACACTGCTGCATCGATCGAGAGGCAGCAGTCTCAATCAGAATGCCATGAGAGCCCCTCGCGGGATCGCGGTCGGGATCGGACCGAGGCCATGCTGCTGAGCGTTTTAGAAGCGCGAGCTCTCGCTACGGCGGCAGAGGGTCGCACGGTCGGAAAGCCCAGCGCCCGCGGGCGGATACGCGACCGTCGGCAGGTCGTGGCTGACCCGGCTGCCCGTTCGCTACCAACGGGGATCGTCTGACGACCGCCACGTGCGTCTTCATCCAACGGGCGCTGCAGCCGGGCTCCGATTGATTCGCTTCGGGCGAGCGGTCGAGGTCTTACGCTACCTATGTAGAATAAGGCCTATGCGACGCACCAACGCACTGATCAAGGTGGCCGACGTACTCATGGAGGAGCCCCACGAGCGGCACTGGGGCTACGAAGTTCTCCGTCGCGCCAACATCCGCTCTGGCGTGCTCTATCCCATCCTGGGGCGGTTGCTCGAGTGGGGATGGCTCGAAGATGGATGGGAGGATCGGGAAGAGATCTCGGAGAAGCGCCCGCCGCGCCGCTATTACAAACTCACGCCCGAGGGTGAGGTTGCCCTGGCTCGCCTGCTCGCGGACGCGCCGGCCGATGAGGCATTCCGGCGACTTGCGGAGCGGCCGGTCTGATGTTGGAACTAGTCCTCAGCTGGCACACGGCGCTGATAGCGCTGATCGCCTTCGGGTTCGCGCCCGGCTTCGTGCTTCGGCTGATTGTGCTCGCGTTTCCGCGCGACGATCCTCGGAGACACGAACTACTCGCCGAGATTCACGCCGTTCCGCGAGTCGAGCGCCCCTTCTGGGTTCTCGAGCAGTTCGAGGTGGCCCTGGTCGAGGGCCTGGGCGGTCGCATCCGGTGGGCCGCGACGGGCCGGATCATCTGGCGCTGGCACCTCGCCAACGGCGTCGAGCGGAACCGCCTCCATCCGGATAGCTTCGAGATCCCGAGCGAGGGGGTTCGGCTTTCAATCAGGCCAGGAGACCGAGTCAAATTGGGGTTCGAGATGAATAAGACCGCGCCGGGGGAGCCTTCGGGCGAGCGCATGTGGGTCGATGTCGTCAAGGTGGGGAGGCGGAAGCTGGTGGGCATCCTGTTCAACGAACCGGTGTTCATCCCGCTGATGCCCGGCGACAAGGTCAAGTTCCGCCGCGAACACATCATCGGCTTCGTGGAGAGGGACGAGGAGCTGCTTGATTCAGGTTGCGAGCTGGGCAACGGCTCGTTGCCCTGACAGCTCACCACAGACAGTCGCCAGTGACCGCGCGGCGAAGCTAAGGAGATCGTGCCCCAGCCGCAGGTCAGCCGAGGAGCTGGTGGGGCAAGCGACCGGCTCCCACTAAGACCGAGCGGGCAGCCGAGGCGATCGTGACCGAACTAGGCGCCGGCGCGAAGCTGTCGACCGAGGTCATGGTGGCGGTGATGGCGGCAGGCTCGGGGCTCGAGACGGGCCCAGGCGCGGCCGCCTCGGGGCTCGAGACGGGCCCAGGCGCGGCCGCCTGAAGTCTGTTTCTGGGCAGCCTGCCGGGCGGCTGCCATGCCCGGCGCGGCTGCCGAGGCATCCGATCACCAGTGGCCACGGGGATCAGCGAGCGTGCGAGCGCTTGCGGCTGTGGCGGGCGCTCGCACGATCGGCTCCTGGCGTTAGCGCCAATCTGGGCTCGCCGCGCGATAGTCGCGGGCATGCCCTCTCAGCTCATCTCCCTGACCGACGTCCGCTCGCGGAGGCGCGCCGCCGGCCTCAGCCAGCAGGATCTCGCGCAGCGCGCGCACTGTTCGCTGTCGGTCGTGCGCCTCTTCGACCGCGGCTATACGCCCGAGCACTCGGCGACGCTGGCCCGCGTCGAGCGCGTGCTCGATCAGCTCGAGCGTGACCAGCCGGACGAGGCCGCGTGATGAAGCCCGGCCTGGTCACCCTGGCCGATCTGCCGGCACCGGCGGCCGGCAAGAACCGCACGACGATCGTCGTCGCCCGCCTCGACGACAACCTCCGAGACCCCCGTTACGGGTCCTTCAAGATCACCCAGGACGACGTCGACGGCTGGAAGCGCAATCTGACCGGCGTGTTCGGCGGCCGGGTCGCGATCGACTACGACCACAGCTCGGATCGCGGCGGCGGGACGCGGGCGGCGGCGTGGATCACCGGCCTTCACCGGGACGGCAAGCTGATCACCGCCGACGTCGAGTTCACCCCGCGCGGAGCGAAGTCGATCCGCAACGGCGACTACCGCTATATCTCGCCGACCTTCGTAGCGAACTACTCCGACGAGCACGGCCAGAAGCATGGCAAGGCGCTGATCGGCGCGGCGCTGACCAACCGGCCTGTGCTCCGGGCGGGAATGCCCTGCCTCAGCCTCTCGCGCGACCCGTTCGACGGCGTCGCCACCGCCCGCAAACGCAAGAAGGGACGCCAGATGAACAAGGTGAGCAACCAGGAGCTGGTGACGCTGAGCCGCTCCACGGACCGGAAGGAGATCGTGCGAGGCCTCAAGAGGCTCAGCTCCAAGCAGCGCCGGAAGCTGGTCGACATGACGCTGGCCAACGGCGCCGCCGCCGGCCTCTCCCGCGCGCCGGCCATCTCCGGTCTGAGCCCCGAGACTGCGATCACGCTGGCCCAGTTCGCACCTGACGGCGTCCAGCACGCGGGGATGGTCGACTGGCAGCCGCCGGCGACTGACGCCGGGCGAGTGCCTCTGGGCCTCGACGACGCGGGCCGGGCCCTGCACGGGCTGATCGCCAACCGCGCAGCCAGCACCGGCACGCACTACTTCGATGCGATGGCGGCCGTGACCGGCCAGCCAGGCTACGCCGCGTTGTCGGACATCCCGCCGGCGCTGGTCCAACAGCAGGGGCTCGATGCCCAGCAGGCGGCGAAGTACACCGCGGGCCGAGCCCTCGCGATAAGGGCCGGCATCGGGTGGATGGACGCGATGGCCTACATCGACCACCTGGCCGCGCTCAACCAGCTCGAGGCCGGCACCGGAGCGGGAGATGCGCCGTGGTTGGACACGCGCCCGCTCGCTACGCCGCCCCGCCCATGGTCCGACGAGGACTGGGCTCGAGACCAGCGACGCGCGAACGCGGCCGGTGTCGACGTCGACAGGGACGCGTGGCAGGCCGGTGCCGAGCAAGGCATGGACCTCGTCGGCCAGCTCGCCGACGCGAACCGCGCGGACGCGATCGCGACGCACCGGGCGCGCGGCGAGGGCCTACTTGACCAGGCCCGCGCGGCCGAGGACAGCCGCCGCTCGAGCGCGATCAACGACGAGCTCACCAGGCGGGCGCGCGCCCGCGTCGCCGGCAACGGCCGGATGCCTTGACCCGCGAGCGCCCGGCATAGGCTCGCGGGAGGCATGAACGCGGTCACCACCGGGCAGCCGCGGGACCGGCTGCCAGCCTCGGCGCCCGACCCCGGGCCTCCGATTACCAGCGCCCCCGGGGATTCCGGGCCCGTGCGAGCGCTCGCTGTCCGGGCGGACGATCCCGCGCTCTGCCCGCTGCCGGGCTGCTCGGAGCCGCGCGGCCCGGGCAAGACCGGCGCGTGCTCCAAGAGCCACGCGAACCGCCTCGCCGCGGCCGCCCGCGCCGGCCGGCCACCGACACCCGAACCCCCCGCCCCGGAGCCGGGCGCCGAATGTCCCCTGCCGGGCTGCTCGGAGCCGCGTGGCCCGGGTAAGACCGGCGCGTGCTGTCTCGCCCACGCATCCAAGCTCGCCTGGTCCGCCCGCAACGGCAGCGCCCCGCAGCCCGACCCGCCCGCTGTGCGGACGCCGCCACATGCGACGAAGAAGGCCAAGGCGGAGGAGGAACTGCGCGTCAACCAGCGCCACCAGGCGCTCGCCGAGCGGTTGCGGCAGCTCGACGCCGCCAGCTACGCGGCATTCCGGGCCCACCGCTGATAGCCCGCGTACCCGTCGATTTGCAGGGGCTTCGCCGCTAACCGTTCGCGGCGGCCGCCACAATCGGAACCGTGGCGGCGATCGCCGAGCGTCCGACCGAGGCGCCGAGCCCCGAATACGGCACCCGTGTCGCATTCTCGAACGGCGCCCGGGCAATCGGCCTCCCGCCCGGCAGCCTCCCCGTCGATCGGGCGCGAAGCGCGATCCGCCGCTACAAGGCCGGGATCATCAGCGCCGAACGCCTGATCACCATCGTCGACCGGCACGGCGATGCGCTCGAGCGCGAGATCGCCCGCAAAGCCGCGCAGCACCACCGCGAGTTTCACCGGATGATCGCCCGGGCCGAGGTGCTCGCCGGCTACGTCTCCATGCGGCTCGCGCAGCTCGAATGGCTACTGGCATCGTTCCCCACCGGGCCTGACGTCGAGGCGGTCCCCCTGACATGCCCGGTCGGAGGTGGCCGGCACGTCGAGGTGTCGGCGATGCTCGCCGTTCTCCGCTCGATCGAGCTCCCGCCGCGAGTGGCGCGGCTGGCCGCTGGTGAACGGGGGCGACTCGACGGCCGCCGCGGCGCCGCGCCCTCGATGGCCGCGCTCGCCGACGCCGGCGCGAGCGTCACCGACGTCGCGCTCGAGCTCGGCATCGACCGGCGCAAGGCATGGTCCGTGCTCAACGGGCAGACGAGAGCGCCCCCCGAGCTGCGCCCCGCGCTCGAGCGCCTGGTCGGCGTCGACCAGGCCGCCGTCGTCATCGACGGCATCCCACAGCATCCCCGCGCCCGCACGCCCGCCAGCCCGGCTGTAGAGGCGCTCCACGCCGCCGGCGCCACCGCCGAGGACCTCGCGCCGCTGATCCCCGCGCAGCCAGGCACCGTCAGGCGGTGGCTACGCGGCACGCTGCGCCCATCACCGAAGCACGCGGCCGCGCTTGCCGACGCGCTCGAGCAGCTGCTCGGCGCCGGGCCCGCAGGACAGGTGCTCGCGCTCATCCCCGTACGCGCCCGGGTAGGAGGCTGAACGAGCATGGCGCTAACGAGGCTCGCCGCGATCGGATGACTGGCGGCTAGAGTGTCCCGGCACGGTGGACGACGCAACAATCAACGCGATCACCGCCGAGCTGCTCACAGAGCACCGTGAGGCACTCCCAGACGGCGACGATCAGTACTGGGAGCTGCAGCGGATGCTGGGGCTGCTTCCTGACGTTGACGAGTGGGCAGTCGCGAAACGCGTGCCTGAGATCTTCGCCATCTCGGCCGCGAACACGGTGTTCACCGTCCGCGTCAGCGCCGGTGAGCCGGTATCGGTAGAGAGTCGTCCCCTGGACGGGCACAAGCTCATCGTGGGCATGGAAACCAAAGTGGTCAGCGCGACTCAGACTCAGAGGGTCCGCGAAACGAGCTGGACGTTCCGCTATGTCGCCGGAGCAGAGGGCGCCTCGCGCGACGAGTGGCGGGACATCACAGGCACGCTGTACATGGGACGGGACGGAAACGAGGACCCGGATCAGCGAGAGAAGTTCGCGCGGGCGATCGCGTCGCGTGCCGGCTGGCCCGCTGTGGTTAGCGGGACTGCGGATTGAGCCCGAAGCGGGGCCGCTCGCATCGGACGCAAGCGCTCGTACCGTCGCAATCGTCACGGTGTCAGGCGCCAATGCTGGGCTCCGGAGTGCAGGTACTGGCCGCGCTGCCCGGGTGGCTGCCCACGGACGTCTGCCGCGGCTTTGCCGCTAAGGAAGCTTCAGATCAGGCGCAAACGGCGCCGTGAATTACACGGTCGGCATGGCCGACCGTCGGAGAAGTGGTCTCGCGGGCTGCTGGAACCGTTCCCTCGACCGCGACCATCACCATCGACGTCGAGGCGAGGTGCTGACCGCCGGTCATGGTCTGAGGAGAGATCGGTGCCCCGGCGCGCGTGATTGCGGCGACGATGGCCGGGATCTGCTCCTCGAGCGAAAGCCGACGCGCTGCTCCGTGAACATCGATTCCGATCGAGGGATAGAGGAACTCGAGCCCCAAGGCGTGGCCATCAACATCGACGTCGACATACGTCGACTCGTCGATCTCGATCGCGTGATCCCGCAGGCCTTCGGCCAGCCGCACGTACAGGGCATCCGCCTCGCGGTCGTACTCTGCGGTGATGGCCATTCGCTACCCCTTTACGCGTCTAGATCGATCACGGTAATCACGAACTCCGTATCGTCGGCGGCAACAACCACCTTGATCCGACGTCCGTCGATCCCGGCTATATAGCAGGGATTCCCTTTGCGGTCAGTAAAGGTTATATCTGGGTTGCCGACGACGGCAGCTATCTGAGCGCGTGTGATCCCACGCTCGGAAGCTCGGTTCGCGGCGTGCGTTGACAGGCGCATTGCGATCGCAGAACGCGCGCTCAGCCGGTCATCACCAGTGGCTCGACAAACAGCCGAATTGGCTCGCGCGCCTCGGTGCCATCCCACGTGATCACCAGCGAGTACGCCCCGAACTCCGGAAACGTGACGCCAGCGAGCGTGAGCACGATCCCGAGCCCAACCCGCTTACCGGGAGGGATCGAAGCGCGCTGTTCAGGTGTAAGCGGAGCCGCATCCGCCTGCATCCGAGCGAGCTCGGCGCCGTCGGCGCTGAGCAACGTCACAACCACACGATGGGGGGCCTCAAGCTCCTGAGCCGAAAGCAGGAAGCGGACGACGAGGTCCATTCGAGGGTGCGTGGCGGGAACAGCCGACGCGAAGATCGTGTCCCAGCCGACACCGTGGAGGTCGAGCTTTCCGTCAGGGCGCGGCGAGACGACGTCGGCAAGGACGACATGGTCCAGTTCCATCGAAGACTCCTTTGGGACGCGCTGTCACTCTGAGGGGGATTAGCAACAGCGAGGTTTGCTGATGATTGGGCGTCGATTATCGGCGTTGGTCCAGACAGAAAAGGGAGGCGGACCACCCGATCCCCACCGGGTGGTCCGCCGGAATCATCAGCCAACCTTGCCGGGGCCATGATCCACAAAGCCCCGGATGGATGGGCGACGCTGGACGGCAGATGGTGAGGGCAGCCTGACGGTCGGCTGCCTCGCTCGGCTTCGCGCTAGTAGCGTTGATCGACAACGGCCGTGGGCGTATTCGCTGCGTGCGAGCTCTCGCTGTCCTCGCAGGAGGTCGTACGCGACAGATGCCCTCAGGCGGTTCCGTTGGGCGCTGTCACCGCCGCCGGGACCTCAAAACTTGCCTCTGGTGATCTCGTAGAGCTTGCGCCGATCACTCAGCCCATACCAGCGCACCTCATAGCTCCCTGCCTGCGCTGCGGCGAAGTCGAACAGCACACCCATAGGGCGGCGCGGGTAAAGGCTGAAGCCCGGTACGTCCACCACTTCGCCAGAGGGAACCTTGACCGCGCACTCCAGATGGTGGGGGATCGGCTCGGGTGGTTGCACCTTGCAGTTCAGGCCAAAGATCACCGATCCAGGGTTGGCCGACTCGCAAGTTGCTTCCCATAGCGGGTCGTTCCAGCCCGATAGGCGATAGCGCGCTAGCTCAAAGGCGAACTTCCCGCCGACGACCACCAGGAGCGCAGCAAGCGCGCCGACGCAAGCTGCGAATACAGTCGTCCCGACGGCCGCGCCTGCCGCAGCGCCCACCAGAATGGTCACGATCACGAGCACGGAGAGCGCGCCCAAGCGATTCGTGAGCCATCCCTCGGTGCGCTGGAACGCGCGAGATGCGACCCGCCGCCGGGGAAACACGAGGCAAGCCTAAGCTGGTTGCGTCGGCGGTCGATGGCAGGCATCGCACCGGAAAGCGTAGGGTCGCGACTGGAAGACGCCGCCCGTCAGTCGAGGGGCGGCGCCTGGGCCCCGGAACTGTGAGGACAGGGCCCGGCGATTCTCGCAGCCGCCCACGACGACCATCCGACCAGAGGCGTTAACTGCTTGATCGTGAGGACAGAGCCGAGCCCGGTGCCGGCGCCGCTGCCGGCCGACGCAATCAGCACCGGCGAGGCGATCGCGGTCCTCGCGGACAGGACGCTCAAGCCGCCCTCGAGGGCCCACCCGGCCGCGACGGCCTACGTCCGCCACCAGCAGCGGCTTGTGCGCGGTGCCGAGCAGGGCAGCCTCACGGAGTACAAGCTCGGCCCGAGGCGCCCGCGCTACTGGTCACGCGCCGAGGTCCTCGCGCTGCGCGACAGGCTTGCGGCCGAGGGGTTCACGGACAAGCCTCCGGTCAACTACCACCGCCGCACGGTCGAGGCGATCGTCAAGCGCGCCGAGCGCGACGGCCTCGTCAGCGTCGAGGCCTCGGCCAAGCTGGCCGGCGTCACGATCGGCGCGGTGCGGAAGTGGATACAGCGCGGCCGCTTCGGCGCGCGCAAGATCGGCGGCCTCTGGTTCTTCGACAAGGCGCAGGTAACCGCGCACAAGCGCCCGACGCCACGTCAGCCGCCCGAGACGGTCCGGTGCTCGCTCTGCGGGCAGCCGTTCACCATGCAGGCCTCGAAGGCGCAGAGGGCCCGCGAGGTGGCCGCCGCGGCTGAGAGCGACGAGCTGCTCGTCTTCTGCTCGGACTGCTGGGCCAAGCCCGAAGCGCGCAGCCTCGCTCATAGCCGACAGAAATGGCCGAGCCGCTACAACGCTCCAGAGCGCAGCCGCGCGATAACGGCCCAGTGGGCCGAGGGGAAGCGCGACAAGGAGGAGCTCGGCGAGAGCACGCGCTAGGACTGGCGCTCGCCGAAGAAGGCCGTCAAGCGGGCAGAGGCGAGCACCCAGGCGCGCTACGGTCACCCGCTCTCGGACCCGCGCAAGGTCGCGCGCGACGCGCGCCGGCGCGCGCAGGCGGCGACCGACCGATCGCAGGGGACGCGAACCCTCGAGCTGAAGGTGGCCGAGCTGTGGCCCACCGGCGCGACACAGGCGGCGATCGCCGACGAGCTCCACGTGACGCAGGGCCGCGTTGCCCAGATCGCTCGGGAGCTCGACTTTCCCCGGCGCGGCGGCCGCGGACGGCCGCGGCGGAATTATTAGAACCTGCTGAGCGCGTAGGAAGCGGACCCGCAACAGGTTCTAGTTGCGCGTGCGACGGCCCGGCGTAGAACTCGCCGGGCCGTGAGCATCGCAAGTGCCGCGAACGATACGACGCCGGACGCCGACCCTCCGCTCGCTGAGCAAGCGCTCGCACCAGGCGCAAACCCCTGCGAGCGCAACGCTTCGGCGCCACCCCAGGTCAGCCCGAATCGGGCAGCCGGGCCGGTCGCTGGCCGGAGTGGGGCTCAGCGCGTTCTCGAGCTGGCCCGCAAGCGCGGCCGCGCCGGCGTCCACATGTCGGACTTCGATCGCGCCGGCGAGACGGCCGATGGCGGCAAGCCGATCCGCCGGCTGGCGGCCCGCGTTGACGAGCTGCGGCGCCAGGGCCACTGGTTCAACACCCGCAAGCGGCGCGACAAGACGGTCGACTACATCCTCGTCAGGGATGCGGCCGCCGTGGCGCTCACGTTGCGCGAGGCGAGCCAGCCTGAGCCCCAGCGGCTGTTCGAGCCGGCGGCGCTCAGCGCGGCGCTGCACGACTGGGAAGCCGCATGAGCGAGCCTCCCGGCCGTCGATGTAACGACTGCGGCCGAGATCGCGTCGAGGTCAACCTCGACCGCGATGGCGTGTGGCTCTGCCTGCGGCACTACCTGGAGCGCCATCCCGAGAACACGGTGCCGCCAGGGTCCGCGCCGCAGCGATCTCGACCGGCGCGGAGGGATTCCCGTCCGGACTGGATGGTGTTCCGCGACGTCGTCATCGATGCGCTGTGGGACCACGTCGGGTTCGCGGAGTCGATCGGGTTCCGCGAGCCACGTCCCGGCGCTGACCTGACGTTCCGCGGCGTCATCGACGCTGACTGCTTCGTCGGGACGTGCCCGATCTGCGCCTACCCGGTGGGCGTTCGCTTCTTCGGCACCGCGCTGCGCATGACCCTTAGCTGCGAGAGCGGATGCTCGGAGGCTGAGGTTGTCGCTCGCATCCGCGGGCTGCGGGTCCGGCTGTGACGGTGAGCGTCGAGCTCGGCGGTGACGCCGACCGCCAGGACAACGGCACGATCCTCAGCGAGCCGCCGGAGGCGATGCGCGAGCGATCGGCCGCCATGCTCGGACTCGAGCAGATCGGCGCAACCGTCGTCGATGTGCAGATGTTCGGCCGCGGGCCGAGCGCGAGCGTCGATCTGCAGCTGTCGGGCGACCTGAAGCTGACGATTGGGTTCGGCGACATCACGAAGCCGCCGGCCCTGACCACACACCTCGCGAGCATCGGCATCGCTCGCACATTCACCGGAAAGGACGCGGCGCTTGTCGGCGCGCTCATCTCCCGGCTCGCGCGCCACCACGAGACTGAGAGCGAGGACTCGGTGGCTCGGGAGTGGGGCTGTGAGTTCCTGCGGCTCGCCGCCATCGGAGAGGTCAATCTCGACGATCAGGCCGAGCGGTGGCGTGCATTTTCGGCGCTCGAGCATCGGAACCCGGCCAGCGACTGCGGCGAGGACCGGAGCGCTCACGCGCTGGCGTCCGTATCGGTTGTGCTCGTCGACCCGGGCACGGGCGTGCGGCTCGTTCGCTGCGGCTGGTTCCTCAGCTACGTGCGGCGGGAGGTTGGCGGGATGTACTCGCCGGCGTCGCTCGGCACGCAGATGGAGCGCGTCGGCTGGCAGCGCAGCGGCAGTGAGGGGCGGATCAAGGCGACGTGCCCGGGGGCACCCCGGTCGCTGAATTGGCGGTTCTACACCGTCCCGCAGGGGTGGGACGAGTAAGTGAGCCGACCACTCCAGGTAACCGCAGGTAACCGGTCCTACGCGTGTGCGTGCGCACACGCGCGCGATAGAGGACTACCTGCGGTTACCGGTTACCCGCGCGATCGGCTGGAGCTCGCCTCGTGAGCGACCCGCTGCTCACGCCGCGCGACCTGGCGCTCGTCGACGCGATCGCCGAGCGCGTGCTCGAGCTGCTCGCCGAGCGCGCCGCGCCGCGTGGCCGCTCACCGCTGGTAAGCGCTGGCGAGCTCGCCGAGATCCTGGGCACGTCGCGCGACTACGTCTACCGGCACGCGGAGGAGCTCGGCGCGGTGCGGCTCGGCGGCGACGGGCCGCGCTCTGAGCACGGCGGTTCGAGGCTCCGATTCGACGTCGAGAAGGCGCTCGCGGCTCAGAGCGCTCGCCAGGCAAGCGAAAGCTCCCAGACCGCCGATCCGCCCGCTGGCGCTGGTAACCAGGCCGGTCACCGCCGGCGCACGCCGGGCAGCGAGGTGCCGTTGCTGGCCGATCGCGGGCGCCGGGCCAGGCGTCAGGTCCCGAACTGAGACCGGTAGCGGTCGATCGACTTGTAGACCGTCTCGCGGCTGAGACCGGTCGCCCGCGCGAGCGCTGCGATCGAGGCACCCTGCTCGTGCCAGTCGAACAGCTTCCCATCAAGCTGACCGCGCAGGGTGCTGACGCGGCGCTCGGCCTCGCTGAGCTGCTCCGCCATCTGCGCTGCTTGGCGCGCCTTCTTGGCGGCGTCGATCGCCGGGCGCGCCTCCTCGGCGGCGTTCAGCGCCGGGCGCATCTTCTCGGCGGCGTTGAGCGCCGGGCGCACCTTCTCAGCGGCGTTGAGCACCTGGTGGGGGATCGAGATCGGTCTGGGCATGCCTCGCAGGCTACGTCAAGGGGGTTGATATGTCAAGGGGGTTGGCGTAGACTGTGGAGTACAAACCAAGCGGCCCCGCGACGTGTCACCGTCCGGGGCCATGGCCAGCCTGTAAAGGAGGCTGACATGGGCAGACTAGCCCTACACCGTCGTCACCTTGACGACCCGGCCGGCGCCCGCACGGCGCTCGTGCTCCTAACGATGGTCGCGTCGGACGACCATCTCTCCCGAGAGGAGGTGGAGTGATGGCCCGCCGTCCAACCGGCCAGGTCGTCCCCGACCCCCGCCGCCCTGGCGTGTACGGGCTGCGCTTCCGCGCCTACGGCAAGCGCCGCTATCAGGGCCTCGGCAGGATCAGCGTCGGCGAGGCCGAGGCCGCGCTGCGCCACCTGCTCGCCGACGTCGAGCGCGGCATCTGGCAGCCGCCGGCGAAGCAACCGGCGCCGGCGCCCGAGTTGCACGAGGACCCGACGTTCCGCCAGTTCGCCTCGGAGTGGCTTGCGGCGCACCAGGGGGAGTGGCGGCCGAACACGCGCGTCGACTACGAGTGGCAGCTATGCAACCACCTCCTGCCGTTCTTCGGTGAGCATCGGCTGTCACAGATCACGATCAGGGAGGTGGACCGCTATCGCGCGGTGAAGGTGGCCGAGGCGCAGCGTAGAGCGGAGGCGATCGAGGCCGCGGGCGATGATGAGCGCAAGCTGCGGCGGGCGCGGGAGCTGCCCGGGATCTCGCCGGCGTCGATCAACAAGACGATCACCAGGCTCGGGCAGATCCTCGAGGTGGCCAGGGAGTACAAGATCGTCCCGGACAACCCGGCTCGCGGTAAGAATCGGCGCCTGAAGGTGAAGAAGGCGCCGCCGGTGTGGATCGACCGGGCCGAGCACGCCCCGGCGCTGCTGGACGCCGCGGGCGAGCTCGACCGCGAGGCGCCTTACGGTCGCCGGCATGTTCCGCGTCGTGTGATGCTCGCGACGTTCGTGCTCGCGGGGCTGCGGATCGGCGAGCTGACCGGGCTGCGCTGGCGCGACGTCGACCTAGCTGCCAATCGGATCACGGTGCGCGAGTCAAAGACGGACGCCGGCGTGCGGACGGTCGATCTGCTGCCGGCCCTCGGCGACGCGCTGCGGGAGTACAAGGCGAGCCTGAAGCGGGCGCCTGGCGAGCTCGTGTTCCCGACGTCGAACGGTAAGCAGTTCGGCGCGAGCAACATCCGCCGCCGCGTGCTCGACAAGGCCGTCGAGCGCGCGAACGAGCGGCTCGCCGCGGTCGACGACGTGCCGCTGCCGGACGGGCTGACGCCGCACAAGTTGCGGCACACGTTCTGCTCGGTGCTCGTGGCGCTCGGCGTTGACCCGGGCGCGGTGATGGATCAGATGGGGCACACGGACGCGGCGTTCACGATGCGGGTCTACCGGCACGGGATGCGCCGCGATCCAGCATCGAAACGGGCTGGCGCGAGCTGGTCGGGCTCTCCGATCGGGCGTCGTTCGATGCGGCGGGATTCGGGGCGATTGGGGGCGATTCCGGGCAGCCGATGGGCAGCCAGAGCGGTTTTGAGGGGTTCGAGGCGGCCGCCGCGGCTGCCCCGGTGAGGCGGGAATCTGCTCGTTAGCAGGGCTTCCTGTAGCGCGCCCGGCAGGATTTGAACCTGCGACCTTTCGCTCCGGAGGCGAACGCTCTATCCCCTGAGCTACGGGCGCCGGGCCCTCAATGTTATTGGCGCCCCGCCGCGGCTGTGGCCCGATGGCTCGCGGACGACCCGATCGCCCCCGGCGGGTGCGGGTAATTACGAGGCGAACGGAGCGCCATGCAGATCGCGATCATCTCCGACACGCACCTGCCGCGCGGCGCCCGCCGGCTGCCCGACGCCTGCGTCGAGCGGTTGAAGGCCGCCGATCTGATCATCCACGCCGGCGACCTGAGCACGCTCGCGGTGCTCCGCGAGCTCGAGGGCTACGGGCCGGTGGTGGCCGTGCACGGCAACGTGGACGATCCGGAGGTCCGGGCGGCGCTCCCCGCCGCCGCCTCGATCGAGGCGGTGGGCGCGACGATCGCCGTCATCCACGACGCCGGCCCGGCCAAGGGCCGGCTGGCCCGTCTGCGCCGCCGCTTCCCCGACGCCGACGCCGTCGTGTTCGGGCACTCGCACATCCCGATCCACGAGCGCGCCGAGGACGGATTCCAGATCTTCAACCCGGGCAGCCCCACCGAGCGCCGGCGGTCGCCGGCGCACACGATGGGGATGGCCCGCATTCAGGACGGCGGCGCGGGGTTCGAGCTGATCGAGCTCGGCTGACAGACTGAACCCGATGGATCTCTCCGTCTTCTTCGCCGGCACCGCGGGCTCGATCCCGACCGCCCGGCGCGGGCTGCCGGCGGTGCTCGTCCGCCGTGGCGGCGACCGAATCCTGTTCGACTGCGGTGAGGGCACCCAGCGCCAGCTCGTGCAATCGGTTGGCTTGACCGAGCTCACCGAGGTGTTCCTGACCCATTTCCACGCCGACCACTGGCTCGGCCTCCCCGGCCTGCTCAAGACCTTCGACCTGCGCTCACGGGACCGGCCGCTGGCCATCCACGGGCCGCCGGGCCTGCGCGAGCTGGTCACGCTGGCCATGCGGCTGGCCGGGCGCGTCCGCTTCGAGCTCGAGCTGGTGGAGCTGTCGCCGGGCGACGTGCTCGAGCGCGACGGGTACAACATCGCGCCGGTGCCGGTGGCCCACCGGGTCGCGAACGCGTTCGCCTACGTCCTCTACGAGGATCCCCGTCCGGGTGAGTTCGACCCCGAGGCGGCCACGGCCCTGGGCATCGTGCCCGGGCCCGAGTTCGGGCAGCTGCAGCGTGGCGCGGTGGTCCGCGGGGTGCGACCCGAGCAGGTGCTCGGCCCGGCGCGGGCGGGCCGCAAGCTCGTCATCTCGGGCGACACCTCGCCCTGCGAGTCGCTCGCCATCGCCAGCCACGCGGCCGACCTGCTGCTCCACGAGGCCACCTTCGCCGAGGAGGAGCGCGACCGGGCCGCCGAGACCGGTCACTCGACCGCCGGCCAGGCCGCCACTCTGGCCCGGGATGCCGGCGTGACGATGCTCGCCCTGAACCACTTCTCGACCCGCTACCCGGTCGGGTTGCTGCGCGACGAGGCGCGGGCGATCTTCCCGCGCACGGTGCTCCCGCGCGATTTCGACACGATCGAGATCCCGTTCCCTGAGCGCGGCGAACCCGAGCTGATCCGCTGGGAGGGCCGGCCGGCGTCCGAGGCCGACGCCCAGGAGAGCGAGCCCGTAGGCGACAGCGCGCGATGAGCACCGGCACGATCGACCGCGTCGAGACCGAGCGGATGATCCTCGAGCGGCTGCGCTCCGAGCACGCCGCCGAGCAGCTGCAACTGCTGCTCGACCCGCGCGTGTCGGCGACCCTGTGGCCCCGGTCGCAGGCGCCGACCGAGGCCGACGTGCTCGACGGCCTGGCCGCCAAGGTCGACCATTGGAACCGGCACGGCTTCGGCATGTGGCTGGCGCGCGATCGCGAGAGCGGCGAGATGGTGGGGCGCGGCGGCCTCCAGTACACCTACACGGCCGGGCTCAACGACGTCGAGGCCGGTTGGGCGATCGTCCCCGAGCGCTGGGGGCAAGGGCTCGCCACCGAGCTGGCCCACGCCTGCGTCGAGGCCGCCTTCGACCAGCTCGACCTGCTCGAGATCGTCGCCTTCACGCTGCCCGACAACGTGGCATCCCGCCGGGTGATGGAGAAGTCCGGCTTCGTCTACGAGCGCGGGATCGTCCACGCCGGTCTGCCGCACGTCCTCTACCGACATCGGGGGTTGGGAAGAAACTCCGAATAATTCAGAGAAACTTCCCAAGCCCGCGGTGGCCGGGCGTGGTCGCCATCGAGCGGGCTGGGGGAGGTGAGCGCCGGCGCTCATCCGCCGGGGCCTCTGTTAGCCTCGATCAAGTCGGCCCCTTTAACCAGGTCCCGTGAGGCCAGGAAGGAGCACGTAGAGATGACCACGGTCGTACTCGACCGCGACGACATGCGCCGCACCCTGGTGCGGATCGCTCATGAGATAGTCGAGAAGAACCCGGACGGAGCCATCGCGCTCGTCGGGATCCACCGCCGCGGGGCGGTGCTGGCCGGCCGGTTGCAGACGCTGACCAGCGAGCTGCTCGAGCCGGCGGTGCCGCTCGGGGACGTCGACATCTCCTTCTACCGCGACGACATCGCGATCCGCCCGAGCGCGCCGGTCGTCCACTCGACCCACCTGGACTTCCCGATCGACGGCCGGACGATCGTGATCGTCGACGACGTCCTGTACACCGGGCGCACCGTGCGCGCGGCGATCGACGCGATCTTCGACTACGGCCGGCCGGCGCGAGTCCAGCTGGCGGTGATGATCGACCGCGGCCACCGCGAGCTGCCGATCCGCCCCGACTACGTGGGCAAGAACATCCCTACCTCTCAGGAGGAGCGCGTGAACGTGTGCGTCGAGGAGATCGACGAAGTCGACGAAGTGACGATCGGCCCCGCGGCCAAGGCGAATCGGGCGGCGGCATGAGCGGCATCGGACCCCACCTGCTCTCGATCGACGACCTCGACCGGCCGGCCATCGAGCGGATCCTCGATCGCGCCGAGTCCTTCGACGAGGTCTCCGGCCGTGAGATCAAGAAGGTCCCGGCGCTCCGGGGCCGGACGATCGTCAACCTGTTCTACGAGTCGAGCACCCGGACCAGCTCGTCGTTCGAGCTGGCCGCCAAGCGGCTGAGCGCCGACGTCGTGTCGATCCGCTCGCAGGGCTCGGCCGTCGACAAGGGCGAGTCGCTCAAGGACACCGTGCAGACCCTGTCGGCCTACGACCCGGCGGCGATCGTCATCCGCTCGCCGTACGCGGGCGCCGCCGGCCTGGTCGCCGGCTGGACGTCCGCGGCGGTGATCAACGCCGGCGACGGCAAGCACGAGCACCCGACGCAGGCGCTGCTCGACGTGTTCACGCTGCGTCGCCGGCTCGGCTCGCTGGACGACGTCCGGATCTGGATCGTCGGCGACGTGCTCCACTCCCGGGTGGCGCGCTCGGACATCCTGGCCTTCACCCGGATGGGCGCGAGCGGTCACCGTGTGCGGACCCCCGACCCTGATCCCGCGGGAGATCGAGGCGCTCGGCTGCGAGTCGGCCACGACGCTCGACGGCATCGAGGAGGCGGACGTCGTGTACGTGCTGCGGATGCAGCAGGAGCGGATGCGCGACTCGTTCGTGCCCTCGCTGCGCGAGTACGCGGTCCGCTACCAGCTCACACCCGCCCGGCTGCGACCCGGCCAGCTGCTGATGCACCCCGGTCCGGTCAACCGAGGGGTCGAGCTCTCGGGGGAGGCGATCGACTCGCCCCAGGCGCTGATCGGCGCCCAGGTCCGGGCCGGCGTCGCAGTGCGAATGGCCGTCCTCTACGAACTGCTGGTGGGAGCTCCGACCCTGGCGGCGGTGGCGTGATGAGCACCGAGCGCCTGTTCCACCACCCGGGCCGGCCGGCCGAGCTCCTGATCCGCGGCGCCCACGTGCTCGATCCGCGCGGCGAGCTGGATGAGCCCAAGGACGTGCTGATCCGCCAGGGGCGGATCGCCGAGCTCGCCGCGCCGGGATCCGTGCATCCGGCGGATGAGACCGAGATCATCGACGCCGGCGGCATGCACCTGTTCCCCGGCTTCGTGGATCCGCACGTGCACCTGCGCACCCCCGGACAGGAGTACAAGGAGAACATCGAATCCGGCACCGCCGCCGCGGCGGCCGGAGGCTTCTGCGCGGTGATCGCCATGCCCAACACCCACCCGGTGGTCGACGACGCGGCGATCCTGGGGTCGCTCACCGAGACGGCGCGGCGGGAGGCGAGCGTGCCGGTCGGCTTCCTGGCCGCGATCACGCGCGGCCTCAGGGGCAGCGAGCTGACCGAGATGGCCGAGCTGCGCGACGCCGGGGCGCTCGGCTTCACCGACGACGGCAAGCCGGTGGTGTCGGCCGGCACGCTGCGCAAGGCCCTGCAGTACCAGCGGCTGTGCGGGGGCGTCATCGCGCTGCACGAGGAGGATCCGGAGCTCTCGCGCGACGGCGCGATGCACGAGGGGGCGGTGTCGGCCCGGCTCGGCCTCGCCGGCATCCCATCGCTGTCGGAGTCGACGATGGTGGCGCGCGACGCCGCACTGGCCGCCTACGAAGGCGCGCGGGTGCACTTCCAGCACCTCTCGTGCGTGGAATCGGTGGACGCCCTGAAGCAGGCCAAGCGGGCGGGCGCCCGCGTGAGCGCCGAGGTGTGCCCGCACCACCTGACGCTGACCGCCGAGGAAGTCAGGTCGCTCGACAGCCGCTTCAAGATGAACCCGCCGCTCCGGACCGAGGACGACCGACGGGCGCTCGTCGAGGCGCTGCGGACCGGCCTGATCGACTGCGTGGCCACCGACCACGCTCCCCACGCCAGCCACGAGAAGGAGGTGCCGTTCGAGCAGGCCCCGATGGGCACCACCGGACTGGAGACCGCGTTCGCCGCCCTGTTCACCGAGCTCGTCGGGCCCGGCGAGCTCGAGCTCAGCACGCTGATCGAGCGTCTGACGGCGGGTGCGGCGCTGTACGGCCTGCCGGTTCCGCAGATCGCCAGCGGTCACCGCGCGGAGGTGTGCCTGGTCGATCTCGCGGCGAGCTTCGAGGTCGGGGCCGAGGGCTACGCCAGCCGCTCGGCCAACTCCTGCTTCCACGGGCGAACCTTCCAGGGCAGGGTGCTGCTGACGGTGGCGGCGGGGACCGTCGCCTTCCGGGCGCCCATGCTGGCCGAGGCTCCGGCGTTACGGTGAGCGACCCGACCGCCTACGTGCTGCTCGAGGACGGGGCTCGCTTTGACGGGCTGGGCTGCGGCGCCGACGCTCCGGCCGTGGGGGAGATCGTGTTCACCACCTCGATGTCGGGCTACCAGGAGGCGATGACCGATCCGAGCTATGCCGGGCAGCTGCTCACCTTCACCTATCCCCAGATCGGCAACTACGGCGTCTCCGAGCAGGCGATGGAGTCAGATCGCGTACACGCCCGGGCGGCGATCATGCGCGCCGCGGTCGACCACCACGAGCCGGAAAGGGCCGAGCAGGGCTGGCTCACCTGGCTGACCGAGAACGGCGTCCCGGCGATCACCGACGTGGACACCCGCGCGCTCGTGCGCCACATCCGCGACCAGGGTGCGATGCGCGGCGGGCTGTTCCCGGCCACCATGCCCGTTACGCGGGCGCGCGAGCTGATCGACGCCGAGCCCGACATGGCCGGGCGCGACCTGGTCCGCGAGGTGACGCCGGACCGGCGCATCGTGCTCGGCGAGGAAAACGACGGCCCGCGGATCGCGATGGTTGACACCGGGGTCAAGCGCTCGATCGTCCGCAACCTCGTCGACCGGGGCGCGGTCGTCGAGCTGCACCCGTGCACGGCGAGCGCCGATGAGCTGCTGAGCAACGATCCCGATGCGATCTTCCTGGCCAACGGCCCGGGCGACCCCGCCTCGCTCGACTACGTCGTGCAGACGGTCCGCGAGCTGATCGGCAAGCGGCCGGTATACGGGATCTGCCTCGGCCACCAGCTCCTGTGCCGCGCGGTCGGCCTCGAGACCTACAAGCTGCCCTTCGGCCACCACGGAGCCAACCACCCGGTCAAGGACCTGACCACGGGGGTCGTCGAGATCACCAGCCAGAACCACGGCTTCGCCGTGCTCGGCCCGAGCGGCGCGAAGACCATCGACACCGACGAGGCGGTCCGCTGGGAGACCGACTTCGGTGCCGCCGAGCTGACCCACATCAACCTGTACGACCGCACCGTGGAAGGACTCGCCCTCAAGGACGTCCAGGGCGCCACCGTGCAGTACCACCCGGAGGCGGGCCCGGGCCCCAACGACGCGCTTCACCTGTTCGACCGCTTCGTGAACGAGATCCGAAAGGCCGCGTGAGGCGATGCCACGGCGCGACGACCTCCACAAGATCCTCCTGATCGGCTCCGGCCCGATCGTGATCGGTCAGGCGGCCGAGTTCGACTACTCGGGTACCCAGGCCTGCCGGGTCCTGATGGAAGAGGGCTACGAGGTCGTGCTGGTCAATTCCAACCCGGCGACGATCATGACCGATCCCGAGGTGGCCACCACGACGTACGTCGAGCCGCTGCTGGCCGGTCCGGTGCGCCAGGTGATCGAGCGCGAGCGACCCGACGCGCTGCTGCCAACCCTGGGCGGCCAGACCGCGCTCAACCTGGCCAAGACGCTGCACGAGGACGGGACGCTCGAGGACTACGGCGTCGAGCTGATTGGCGCCGACTACGACGCGATCGAGCGCGCCGAGGACCGCGAGCGCTTCCGGGAGACGATGACCGAGGCCGGCTTGCGGGTGCCGCGCAGCGCGATCGCCCACACGATCGAGGACGCGCGCGGAGCCGTCTCCGAGATCGGGCTGCCGTTCATCGTGCGGCCGGCCTTCACGCTCGGCGGCAAGGGCGGTGGCGTCGTCCGCACCGAGGAGGAGCTCGCGCGGGTGGTCGGCCGCGGCCTCAAGGCTTCGCCGATCTCGCAGGTGCTGCTCGAGGAGTCGGTGCTCGGGTGGGGCGAATTCGAGCTCGAGGTGATGCGCGACCGCGCCGACAACGTGGTGATCGTCTGCTCGATCGAGAACCTCGATCCGATGGGCGTGCACACCGGCGACAGCGTGTGCGTGGCGCCGCAGCAGACGCTGACCGATAAGCAGTACCAGAGCCTCCGAGACCAGGCGATCGCCGCCATCCGCGCGGTGGGCGTCGAGACCGGCGGCTCGAACGTCCAGTTCGCGGTCAACCGCGCCAGCGGCGAGATCGTGGTGATCGAGATGAACCCGCGGGTGTCGCGCTCGAGCGCGCTGGCCAGCAAGGCCACCGGGTTCCCGATCGCCAAGATCGCGGCCCGGCTGGCCGTCGGCTACACCCTGCAGGAGATCCCCAACGACATCACCCGGGCCACGCCGGCCAGCTTCGAGCCCGCGATCGACTACTGCGTGGTCAAGTGGCCCCGCTTCGCGTTCGAGAAGTTCCCTGGCGCCGAGGCCGGTCTGACCACGCACATGAAGTCGGTGGGGGAGGCGATGGCCATCGGCCGGACGTTCAAGCAGGCGTTCGCCAAGGCCCTGCGCTCGCGTGAGCTCGACGCCGGGGCTCGCCCGCCGCAGGACGACGAGGCGCTGCTCCAGATGCTCGAGCAGCCCGGGGCGGAGCGCTTCGACTACCTGCTCGAGGCGCTTGCCCGTGGCATGGACCGAGACGAGCTGCATCGGCGGACGAGCATCGACCCATGGTTCCTGCGCGAGCTTGCGGAATTGGCTGGCGCCGACTCCCTTGCGAGTTCGCCTGGCGGCGAACTCGGGAAGGTGCGGACGTACAAGTCGGTCGACACGTGCGCGGCCGAGTTCGCCGCGCGCACGCCGTATTACTACTCGGCGTGGGAGCGAGCCGGTGAGAGCGAGGTGGATCGCGGCGAGCGCCCGAGCGTCGTCATCCTCGGCTCCGGGCCCAACCGGATCGGGCAGGGGATCGAGTTCGACTACTGCTGCGTGCACGCCGCCCAGACGGTGCGCGAGCAGGGCCGCGACGCGGTCATGATCAACTGCAACCCGGAGACGGTCTCGACCGACTACGACACGTCGGACCGCCTCTACTTCGAGCCGCTGACGCTGGACGACGTGCTCGCCGTGTGCGAGGTCGAGAGGCCCGAGGGGGTGATCGTGCAGTTCGGCGGCCAGACCCCGCTCAAGCTGGCCGCGGGGTTGGGCGAGGCCGGCGTGCCGATTCTCGGCACGAGCGTCGAGGCGATCGATCTGGCCGAGGACCGCTCGCGCTTTGGCCCGTTGCTCGACGCGCTCGGCTACAAGGCGCCGCCCTACGCGACCGCCGCATCCGCCGAGGACGCCGTCGGCAAGGCGGAGCAGGTTGGCTTCCCGCTGCTCGTGCGGCCGAGCTACGTGCTGGGCGGCCGCGCCATGGAGATCGTCTACAGCGTGGCCGGCCTCGAGGACTACCTCGATCGAGTCAGTCCGGAAGGGGGCTCACCCACCCCGGCGATCTACCTCGACCGTTTCCTGGAGGACTCGATCGAGGTCGACGTCGACGCGATCTGCGACGGCACCGACGTCTGGATCGCCGGGATCATGCAGCACGTCGAGGAGGCCGGGATCCACTCGGGCGACTCGGCCTGCGTCCTGCCCCCGCATGCGCTGGGCGAAGAGATGCTGGCCCGGATCCGGTCTCAGACCGAGGGCATCGCGAAGGCGCTCGGGGTCGTCGGGTTGCTCAACGTGCAGTTCGCGATCCAGGAGGACGGCCTGTACGTGATCGAGGCCAACCCGCGCGCCTCGCGGACCGTCCCGTTCGTCTCCAAGGCGATCGGCCTGCCGGTGGCCAAGCTGGCCTGTCGGGTGCTGCTCGGCGAGCGCCTGGCCGATCTCGACCTTCCCGCCGACACGAGCAACGGCCACGTGTGCGTCAAGGAGGTCGTGCTCCCGTTCGACCGGTTCGCGGGCGCCGATTCCCTGCTCGGGCCCGAGATGCGCTCGACCGGCGAGGTGATGGGGATCGCCCGCGACTTCCCGACCGCGTTCGCCAAGGCCCAGGCGGCCGCCGGCGCCACCCTGCCGGCCCGCGGGCGCGTGTTCATCACGGTGGCCGACGGGGACAAGCCGGCCGCCACCGGCATCGCCACCCTCCTGCACGACCTCGGCTTCGAGATCATCGCCACGCGCGGGACGGCGCGGGCCATGCGCCGCATGGGCATCCCGGCCGAGACGCTCAACAAGATCGGCGAGGGCTCGCCCCACGTCGTCGACTGGATCGAGCGGGGCGAGGTCGACCTGGTGATCAACACGCCCGTCGGCACCGGGGCGCGCACCGACGGCTACGAGATCCGCTCGGCCGCGATCGCGCGCGGGATCCCCTGCATCACCACGATGGCCGGCGGGATGGCGGCGGCTCGGGCGATCGCCTCCGCGCGCCGTGGCGAGCCCGATGTCCTCTCGCTCCAGGAGATCCACGGGATGAGGGGGCCCCAGCCCGACCCGCGGCCCACCGAGGTCGCATGAGCCGGCCGACCGCTCCGTTCGGCCGCCGCGCGGCCACCGTCACCGCGCGCGAGACCCACGGTGCCTATGTCGTGCTGCGCTGCGGCGACCCAACCGGGCCGACTCCCGGCCCGGGGCAGTTCTACATGCTCCAGGCGGCGGAGCGGTGGGGCGGGGGAGAGGGCGAGCGGCCGTTCCTGCCCCGCGCCTTCAGCGTGCTGCGGGCGCGCGAGCGCGAGCTCCAGTTTCTCATCGAGGATGTCGGCCCGGGCACGAATCGGCTCTGCGAGCTGCAGCCCGGCGAGGAGTTGCTCCTGGTCGGGCCGCTCGGCAACGGCTTCGCCGATCCCCACGAGAATCGCGAGCCGCTGTTGGTCGGCGGCGGCGTGGGGATCGCGCCGCTGGCCATCTGGCAGGACCAATTGGATTCCCACCCACCATCCCCCCACCGGCCGGCAGCGACCGTCATGGTCGGCTTTCGGGATCGCGTGCACGCGGCCGGGGCGGATCTCCTCACCGCGCCCGCGGTCGCCACCGACGACGGCAGCGTCGGGCACCACGGCCTGGTCACCGAGCTGCTCGAGGATGCGCTCGATGACCGCGGCGAGCGGCTAGAGGTCTACGCCTGCGGCCCCCCGGCGATGCTCGAGGCCGTCAGGGCCATCTGCGCGGAGCGCGCCGTCCCGGCCCAGCTCGCGCTCGAGTCCGGCATGGCGTGCGGGTTCGGGGCCTGCTTCGGCTGCGTGGTGCCGACCGTCGACGGCTACGTGCGGCTCTGCCTCGACGGCCCGGTCCTCCGTGGGGAGCGTCTCGTCACCGCGGCGGTGGTGGGAGCGGCGGAACTCGCTGACGCGAGTTCCGTTGGGAGTTCCGCTGGCGCGGAACTCCCGGGGGCGGGTCCCAATGAGCTTCGGCTTCTGCGGGATCGAGCTCGCGCACCCGATCATCAACGCCTCCGGGACCTTCGACGCGATCGCCGCCCGCGGGATTTTCGGCGAGGAGCTGATCGAGCGCTTCCCGTTCTCGGCCTTCGTCTCGAAGACCGTGACGCTCGAGCCCCGGCAGGGAAACCCGCCGCCACGCCTGTGGGAGGTGCCGGGTGGTCTGATCAACTCGATCGGCCTGCCGAACAAGGGCCTGCGCGGCTACCTGGAGCACGATCTGCCGGAGCTGGCGCGGCTCCCCGTGCCGCTTATCGTCAACGTGATGGGCTCGAGCCGCGACCAGGTCGCCGAGCTCGTGGAGGCGTTCGCGCAGCGCGACGAGGTGGCGGCGTTAGAACTCAACGTGTCGTGTCCCAACGTCCACACCGGGCTGACCATGGGGGCCGACCCGGCCGAGATCACCGGGTTGCTCGATCGGGTCAGGCCGCTGACCGTCAAGCCGCTGATCGTCAAGCTGACTCCGAACGCGACCGACGTGCCCGCCGTGGCCCGTGCGGCCGAGCTCGCGGGGGCGGATGCCGTGTCGCTCATCAACACGCTGCGCGGCATGGCGCTCGACCCTCGGACCGGGCGGCCGTGGCTCGGCGGGGTGACCGGGGGCGTCTCCGGAGCGGCGGTCCGCGCCATCGCGCTGGCCCAGGTGCACGCGGTGGCCCAGGCGGTCGAGATCCCGATCGTCGGCATGGGGGGCGTGCAGCGCGCCGCGGACGCTCTGGATCTGATTCGTGCGGGCGCAAGTCTCGTGGCGGTCGGCACCGAGAATTTCCGCGACCCGACCGCCGGGTCGAGAATCGCCGCGGAGCTCTCGGAACCCCTCGCAAATAGCGCCGTGTAGACCCGCGTCGGAGCGCCGTTCGACCGCCCTCCGTTCGCTGTGTGAACATTTTGCAGCCGTTGCAAAAACCCCCTGCAAACTTAGGGTATTGCCGAAACCATCCTCGACAATGCTCTAGCTCAGCTTGAGGTCGAGTTGAATTGGGACGATTTGGCTTGATCGGCCTGCGCCAGGATGTATAGTCGCCGCCCATGTCGCCGGTCAGCGAATCGCCCACCAAGGCCACCGCTGCGCCCGAGCGCTCTCTCGTGCAACGCATGGAGGCGCTCCAACGGGCCAACGATATTCGCACTCGCCGGGCGCAGCTCAAGCGCGACCTCAAGGCCGGCCGCCAGCCGATCGACAGGCTCCTGCTCGAGCCCCCCGACTACCTCGCCACTGCCAAGGTGTTCGACCTGCTGCTGGCCGTTCCCAAGTACGGCCGCGTGAAGGTGAACAAGATCCTCGGCCAGTGCAAGATCTCGCCGAGCAAGACGGTCGGCGGCCTGTCCGAGCGCCAACGGCGCGAGCTGGTCGCGCTCATGCGGCGGCGCTGAGTGGTGCTCGGCCACGCTCTCTAGCGCCGCCGCGAGCTGACCTCGCGACGGTGGATGGCACGTGAGCAAGGTGTTCGTGATCACCGGCCCGTCCGGGGTCGGTAAGGGCACGCTGATCCGAGGCGTGCTCGAGCGCGTGCCGGGGCTCGAGCTGTCGGTCTCGGCGACCACGCGCGCCCCCCGGCCCGGGGAGCAGGACGGCGTCGACTACTACTTCCTCACGCCCGAGGAGTTCGAGGCGCATGTCGAGGCGGGCGACTTCGTCGAGCACGCCAAGTACTCGGGCAACCGCTACGGCACGCTGCGCTCCGATCTCGAGCGGCGCCTGGAGAACGCCACCGGCGTGGTGCTCGAGATCGAGGTCGAGGGCGCCCGTCAGGTGCGCGCCGCGATGCCGGAGGCGGTGGCGGTGTTCATCGCTCCTCCCTCGCGACCGGCGCTCAGGGCACGGCTGGTCGGCCGCGGCACCGACAGCCCCGAGCAGGTCGACGCGCGCCTCCGGACCGCGGAGCACGAGCTCGAGGCGCAGCCCGAGTTCGCGCACGTCGTGGTCAACGATCGCCTGGAGGACGCGACCGACGAGCTGCTGAGCGTCGTGACCCGCAACCTCGCGCCCGACTAGTGGCCGCCTCGACCACCGGGTTCCACCCTGCACCCAGACCGGTTGGCCCCGCTAACCTTTAGTCAACACTCCTCCCGAAGGATGGCATTGCCTTGATCTCACCCCGTATCGACAAGCTTCTCGAGCACGTCGACTCCGACTACGCCAGCGTGATCGTCGCCGCCAAGCGCGCGCGCCAGATCAACTCCTACTACCACAATCTGGGCGAGGGTACGTTCGACGAGTTTCCGCCCCCGATGGTCGAGACTCGCTCTAAGAACTACCTGACGATCGCGCTCGAAGAGGTCGCCCAGGGCAAGCTCAAGTACCACTACCGGTAGGCCAGCGGCCGTGGCCCGATTGCTCCTTGGCGTGAGCGGCGGGATCGCGGCGTACAAGGCGCTGGAGACGGCCCGGCTCGCGGTCAAGCGGGGACACGCGGTCCGGGTCATCCAGACGCCGACCAGCGAGCGCTTCGTGGGCCGGGCCTCGTTCGAAGCGATTACGGGAGCCCCGGTGCTGAGCAGCGAGTTCGAGCCCGACCCGGCGCGCGGCTCCTATCCCGGTGAGCCGCTTCCGGCTCGCGCGCCGATCAGCCACCTGGCCCTGGTCGAACGGGCCGAGCTCTATCTGATCGCGCCGGCCACCGCGAACACGCTGGCCAAGCTGGCCCACGGCCACGCCGACAACCTGCTGACCGCGGCGGCGCTCGCCGCCGCCTGCCCGGTGGCGGTGGCGCCGGCCATGAACAACCGGATGTACCTGAACCCCGCCACCCGCGCCAACCTCGAGCTGCTCGAGCAGCGTGGGGTCACCGTGGTCCCGCCCACCGAGGGCTCGCTGGCCTCGCACGGCGAGCAGGGGATCGGGCGGCTGGCCGAGCCGGCCGAGCTGCTCGAGGCGTGCGAGGCGATGCTCTCTCCGAGGGCGGGCGGGGTGGCATTCACCGGGTTGCGGGTGCTGGTCACCGCCGGCGGTACGCGCGAGCCGATCGACAGCGTCCGCTTCCTCGGCAACCGCTCGTCGGGGCGCATGGGCTACGCGCTGGCCCGCGAGGCCGGCCGGCGCGGCGCCGAGGTCACCGTCATCGCCGCCAACGTCGGGCTCGAGCCGCCCGCCGGCGCCCGCCTGCTGCCGGTCCAGACGGCGGCCGAGCTGGCCGAGGCGTGCCGGAACGAGCTGGCCGCATGCGACGTACTGCTGATGAGCGCTGCCGTGGCCGACTTCCGCCCCGCCGGACCGGAGACCGGCAAGCTCAAGAAGGACAAGGGCGTCCCCAAGCTCGAGCTCGAGCCGACCGAGGACGTGCTGAGCACAGTGGCTGAGCACCGACGGCCGGATCAGGTCATCGTGGGCTTCGCCGCCGAGCACGGTGAGGACGCCGTCGAGCTGGGCCGCGGCAAGCTCGAGCGCAAGCGGCTCGACGCGATCGTGGTCAACGACATCTCACGCGCGGGGATCGGATTCGAGTCCGAGGAGAACGAGGTCACGATCCTGACTGCCGACGGCCAGGAGCGGCACGTGGCGCGATCGCGGAAGGAACAAGTGGCGTACGCCGTCCTCGATGAAGTGGAGCGTTTGCGCGCAGCCAGGGGTGGAACGGATGGAACCCGAGCAGGCACCAGTAGCCCCGCACGAGTCTGAGGCGTTCGCCGCGTTGGCGCGGCGGATCGCGGCCAACATCGCGACCGCCGTCCAGGTGCGCACCGAGACGCTCACGCAGCTGATGGTCGCGCTGCTGGCCGAGGGGCACGTGCTGATCGAGGACTATCCCGGCGTCGGCAAGACCGCCCTGGCCCGGGCGCTGGCGCGCTCGATCGACTGCCAGTTCGCGCGCGTGCAGTGCACGTCGGACCTGCTGCCGGCCGACGTGGTCGGGACCAACGTGTACCTCCAGCGCGAGCAGCGCTTCGAGTTCCGGCCCGGGCCGGTGTTCGCCAACGTCGTCCTCGTCGACGAGATCAACCGGGCCTCGCCCAAGACGCAGTCCGGGCTGCTCGAGTGCATGCAGGAGCGGCGCGTGACCGTCGACGTGCACACCCACGAGCTGGCCCGCCCGTTCCTCGTGCTGGCCACCCAGAACCCGATCGAGTACGAGGGGACCTATCCGCTCCCGGAGGCGCAGGTCGACCGGTTCATGGTCAAGATCTCGCTCGGCTATCCCTCGCGCGGCGCCGAGGCCGGGATGCTCGCCGACCACGAGGCGGGCGACCGGGTCCTGACCCTCTCGCCCGTGGCCACCGCCGCCGACGTGCTCGCCGCCCAGGACGCCGCCAAGCGGATCCGGGCATCGGAGCCGCTGCGCGATTACATCGTCCGCCTGCTCTGGCGCACCCGTGAGGATCCCCGCGTCGACCTCGGCGCCAGTCCGCGGGCGGGGTTGCTGCTCCTGCGCGCGGCCAAGGCCTACGCGATGATGCAGGGCCGCGACCACGCCCTGCCCGACGACGTCCAGGGGCTCGCCCAGCCCGTCCTGGCGCACCGCCTGGTCCTCGCGCCCGAGTCGGCGCGCCGTGCGGCGGCCGACGTGGTGACCGATGCGGTGGCGTCGGTGAGGGCGCTATGACCGTGGCGCTCGTGGGGGAGGAGGAGCACCCGCGGTGAGGCGAGCGGCCGCGGTTGGGGTCGCCGGGCCGGCGCTCATCCTGGTTGGGCTGTTGTTCGACGCCGCGCCCCTGTTCGTTCCCGGCGTGGCGCTCGTCGCGCTCGCCCTGACCGCCCCGGCGTGGGTGATGCTCGCCGCCCAGAGCGCCCGGATCGAGCGGCGGCTGGATTCCGATCGCGTGGTCGAGGACGAGCCGATCGAGGCGACCATCGAGGTACGGCGGGGAAACTGGGGGCTGCCCGGGGCGACCGTCGTCGACCCGCTGGCCGGCGCGCCGGTGCCGATCCACGCGGCGATGTCGCTGATCTCCGGTGGCCGGAGCGCCAGCGTCCGCATCGTGGCCTGCTTTCCCCGTCGCGGCATCCGGCGGATCGATCCTCCCGCGCTGATCGTGTCCGATGCGCTCGAGCTGGCCCGGATCGTCCGCGTCAGCCCGTCACGCCCGCAGGAGATCCTCGTGCTGCCCCGCACCGAACGGGTCCGGTGGGTGCCAGGCGCGGGGGAGAAGTGGCGCCGGGCGGCCGGATTCGCCTCGGTCGAGCCACTCGGAGCCACCGAGGTCGACGGGCTGCGGCCCTACCGCCAAGGCACGCCGGCCTCCCGCATCCACTGGCCGGCGCTGGCTCGCGGGGCGGGCCTGCTCGAGCGGCGCCTGCAGGCCGATACCGACAGCCGGCCGCTGGTGGTCCTCGACGCCCGCCAACCCGGCTCACCGGCCGAGCCCCAGCATCTCGACGCCGCGGTCAGGGCCGCCGCCTCGCTCGTGCTCGAGCTCGGCGGCCGGACCGGCTGCGGCCTGCTGCTGCCCGGCGAGCACCGACCGCTCGAGGTGGAGCCGGACCTGACCGCCTGGCCGGTGGCGCACGCCCGCCTGGCCCTCGTGGAGAGTGGACCGGACACCCGCGCTCCCGGCCTCGCTCCCGGCGCCCGCTCCTCGCAGGTCCTGTATGTCGCGGCCACCCCGATGGCCCGGCTGCCGGCCGGACTGGTCGGCGCCGGCGTGCGGGTCGCGGTGCTGGTCGTCCCCAAGCCGCTGATCGGTCAGACGCCGCAGGACGCCACCTTCGAGGTGTCCGGGTGCCTCGGGTTCGTGGTCGGGGTGGGACGCCGGCCGCGCGAGCGGGCGCGGGAGCGGATCGCATGAGCTCCAACACTCAGGTCGCCGTTCTCGCCCATCTGGGCCGGGGGGCCGACACCAGCCATTCGGCCCGGACCGGCGACCGGCCGCTTGTGCGCCTCGTCGCGTTCGCCGCTCTCGGCCTGTACGGCGTGCTCCGCTGGGGAACCTTGCTGAACCCGGCGCCCACCTGGCGGCTGCTCGGCCTCCTAGCGGTGGCGGTGGCGCTGGGCGGCATCGGCCCAGCGCTGCTCGAGCGCGAACGCGCGGTCGCCGCATCGGCCGGGCGCCCCGAGCCGGTCAGCGTCCTGGGCGGCCCGTTGGCGCTCCTCGCGATCGTCGCGGTGTTCCCGATCGCGGGCATCTCGCTGGGCTGGCTGATCCACCTGCGCGTGGCGGTGACGGCCGACGGGATCGGCCAGGGGCTGTCGGCCCTACCGGGCATCCTCGTTCCCTACGCCGGGATCAACGACTGGGCCCGAGTGGTGGTCCTGCTCGGCGCGGCCGTGCTGCTGCTCGATGCCGGCATGCTGCTGGCCTTCGCGCCCGCGGCGCTGGGCGACGTGCGCCGGGCGGGCGCGGCGCTGCCGCTGATCGCGCTCGTGGTCGTCCCGGCCACGCTCGTGCATCCCCGCGTTCCCTACCTACAGGGCCTGATCCTGTTCGCGCTGCTGGCCTTCTTCATGTGGGGTGAGCGGATCGCCCCCGACCGCCGCGGCGCGGTCGTGCTGGCCTGCGCCGCGACCGGGGCGATCGGGATGATCGTCGCTCCCGCCCTCGACCAGCACTCGCCGTGGATCAATTACGAGGCGCTGACGCGCGGCTTCACGCCCGCCCACGTCGAACGCTTCGACTGGACCCAGCGCTACGGACCGCTGGTCTGGCCGCGGACCGGCAACGCCGTTCTCGACGTGCAGGCCTCACCCCAGGTGTTCAAGGGGGAGTACTGGAAGGCCGAGAACCTCGACACGTTCGACGGCGCGGCCTGGACCGCCGGCGCCAGCAGCGGAGCATCGCCGCTCGGCGTCAGCTCGCACACGTTTAACCAGTACACCCAGACGCTCACGGTCACGCTCAGGGCGATGACGATCAACCAGGTGATCGAGGCCGGGTTCGCCCAACCGCCCGAGCACGTGCCGAGCCCGGCGCTGCCGGGGGCGAGCGTCGGGACATGGGAGGTCTCGACCCCGCTCGTCACCGGCGACAGCTACACGGTGCGGGTTTACGTGCCGCACCCGGGCGCCCAGGCAATGGCCCGGGCCGGCGACGACTACCCGGTCCAGGCGAAGTTGGGCGATCTCTCGCTCGACATGCCGCAGGTGCGAGGCGTGGCCGGCCTGGCGCCGCAGACCATCCTGTTCCCCGCGTTCGGCTCGCAGGGGGACACGCCCAGAACCAGACCAGCCCGGACGGGGTGAGCGGAGCGGCGGCGATCGAGAACTCGCCCTACAAGCCGGCGTACGCACTCGCGCAGCGGCTGGCCCGGGGCGCCCGCACGCCGTACGCGTACATCAAGCGCGTGATGGCGTTCCTGGCCGGCGGCTACCGCTACGACGAGTTTCCGCCGGCCAGCCGATATCCGCTCGAGACGTTCCTGTTCGTCAACCGGATCGGCTACTGCCAGCAGTTCGCCGGCACGATGGCCCTCCTGCTCAGGATGGGCGGAGTGCCGGCCCGCGTCTCCACCGGCTTCACCACCGGCACCTACGACTCGGCCACCAAGCGCTGGCTGGTCTCCGACATCGACGCCCACGCTTGGGTCGAGGCGTGGGTCCCGGGCTATGGCTGGGTCACGTTCGATCCCACGCCCGCGGCGGCGCCGGCGCTCGGGGGCCGCGCGGCGATCACCTCGATCGGCAACCTCGCGGGCGCGGGCGCCAGCAACCAGCTCGGCGGCCGGAACACGGGCACGCCACGCGGCGTCGCGATCGGCGGCCCGACCACGCACTCGGGCGGCTCGGCGACGCCGGTGCTGCTGGGCGCGCTGGGCGTGCTGCTGGTGCTCATGGTCGCGGGCCTGATCACCTGGCTTCGGTCGGTTCCGCTCGACGCCGACGCCATGCTGTCCGAGCTCGAGCGCGCCCTGGCCCGCAGCGGACGGCCGATCTCGGACGGCGTCACGCTGGTCGCCCTCGAGCGCCGCTTTCGTACCTCGCCCGAGGCGGCCTCGTACGTCCGCGCGCTGCGCATGGCCCGCTTCGGCGGTGAGCGCGCGCTGCCGACGCTGCACCAGCGGCGCGCCCTGCGGGCCCAACTCCGGGCCGGTCTCGGGCTGGGTGGCGCCCTCCGGGCGCTGTGGGCGCTTCCGCCCCGTCCGAAGCGGCGTGCCCGCCACGACGCGGCCTGAGCCCGCTCTACACTTGACCGTGATGGAAGACGTCTACGAGCTGTACGTCCGCGGCACACAGTTGCTCGAGGCCGGGCACAACCACCAGGCGACGATCCCGCTCGAGAAGGCGCGCGATCTCGCCCCGGACAAGACCTCGATCCGCGAGGCGCTCGGTCGTGCCCTGTTCGGCGCCCAGCGCTACGAGCAGGCCGCCGAGGAGTTCCGGGCCGTGATCGACCGGGCGCCGACCAACGACTACGCGCTGTTCTGCCTGGGCCGCTCCCTGCAGATGCTCGGCCGCCACGCCGAAGCCCGCGAGCCGCTCGCCCAGGCCGCCGGCATGCAGCCCGGCCGGCGCGACTACCGCATCTACCGCGACCGAGCCCGAGCCCGAGCCGCCGGGCACGCCACCGACTCCTAGCCAAACCCCGTCCGGACGGAGCACCGCGGTCCCGACCGGATCGCCGCGCGAAGGCGGGCGCCATGCTCGAAACGAAGCGCGGCACGAGGCCACGGCCGCCGCAGAACCCGGCGCCGACGAACCGCGGGACGCACGAAGGGGCGGGCCTGAAGCACCCATCGGGCCTCCCTCGCGTGAATCGCGATCACCAGCCGACCCTCGTCAAACGGAGCCCGGGAGGCCCGATTGGGTGCTCAGGCCCGCCTAGCGGTGCTAATCTGAAACCCGAAGTCGAGCGCCGGGTTTCTGTCCGGCGGCAGTACCCAAAGTGGGCGCTGAGTGCCCACTTTTTTATTGGAAATTCCGACGGAGGAGACCGAAGTGAGCGGACAGGACGGCGGCGCAAGCCTCCAGACTGAGATCGAGTCTCGACTCGCCGCGAGCGAGCCGGACGTCGAGGTCCTGCTCGCCGAAGTCCTCTCCGACGGCACGCTGCGACTGTTCATCGACCATCCCGATGGCGTCACGCTCGAGTTGTGCGAGCGCGTCTCGGGACAGTTGACCGAGTATCGCGACCGCTACTCGCTCGAGGTGTCCTCCCCTGGACAGGATCGTCCACTCACCAAGCCGCAGCACTACACGCGCTTCCTGGGGCGCCATGCCCGAGTGCGCCTGCGGGAGGCGCGGGACGGACACCGGAGCGTGACCGGCGAGCTGGTCGGAGCATCGGACAGCGATGTGACGATCGCCGCGCAGGAGGGCGTGGTCACGATCGCCTACGAGCAAATCGCCCGCTCCAACCTCGTACCTGGAGACTGAAGTCATGTCGAGAGAGATCGTCGAGGCCGTTCGCGGCCTTGCCGCGGAGAAGAACATCTCCTCCGAGAAGCTGATGGAGGCGCTCGAAGACGCGCTCTTGTCGGCCTACAAGAAGACGCCCGACGCGGCCCGCTACGCCAAGGTGGAGATGGACCGTGACAGCGGCGACTTCAAGGTGTGGGAGCTGAAGATCCCGCCCGAGCTCGAGGAGCAGCTGCTGGTCGAGGCGACGCCCGAGCAGCAGCCCACGGTCGACCCCGAGACCGGCGAGATGCGCGAGCCGCCCGAGCCCGAGATCGACCTCGAGAAGCTCAAGGAGTACGAGGACCAGATCGAGACCGAGGATGTCACCCCGCACGACTTCGGCCGGATCGCCGCCCAGACGGCCAAGCAGGTCATCCTCCAGCGCATTCGCGAGGCCGAGCGCGACATGATGTTCGAGGAGTACCGCGACCGCGTCGGCGAGCTGATCACCGGGATCGTCCAGCAGTCCGATTCGCGCTACACGCTGGTCCAGCTGCGCGAGCGGGTCGAGGCGCTGCTGCCCAAGTCAGAGCAGGTCGAGGGCGAGCGCTACGACCACTCGCAGCGGATCAAGGCGGTGATCAAGGACGTCTCGAACTCGACCAAGGGCCCGAGCATCATCGTGTCGCGCCGTGATCCCGAGCTGATCAAACAATTGTTCGAGCTCGAGGTGCCCGAGATCGCCGATGGGCTGGTCGAGATCACCAACGTTGCCCGCGAGCCCGGCTACCGCTCGAAGATCGCGGTCGTCTCGCACGTCGACGGCGTCGACCCGGTCGGCGCCTGCGTCGGTCCCCGCGGCTCGCGCGTGCGCATGGTCGTCTCCGAGCTGCGCGGCGAGAAGATCGACATCATCCCCTACAACGACGAGCCGGCCCGGTTCGTGGCGAAGGCGCTGTCCCCCGCGCGCGTGCGCGAGGTGCTCGTCGACGATGCCGGCAAGCAGGCCACGGTGATCGTCCCCGACGACCAGCTGTCGCTGGCCATCGGCCGCGAGGGTCAGAACGCCCGCCTGGCCGCCCGCCTGACCGGCTGGCGGATCGACATCCGCTCCGAGACCGAGTTCGCCGCCGAGGAGGCGCGGCACGGTTATGAGGAGGAGGAGACGCAGGGTCGCTGCCACGCGATCCTCTCCAACGGCCGGCGCTGCCCGAACGCCGCGCTGCCCGGCTCGCACTACTGCGGCATCGAGGCTCACCAGGCGCTCGAGGGCAAGGACACCAACCAGGTCCAGGCCGTTTCCAACGGGGGCGAGTAGGCGCCTGGCGTAGGCGCCTACACTGGACGTACAGATGAGCAAACGTGTGCATGAGATCGCCAAGGAGCGCGGGCTTCCGCCCAAGGAAGTGCTGCAGCGACTGCAGGCGGCCGGCCTGAAGGTGAAGGCCGTCTCGTCCTCGGTGGACGAGGCGGACGCACGCCGCGTGCTCGGTGACGGCGACGGCAAGGCCCAGCCCGAGGCGCCGCGCTTCGACGGCGAGCGCCAGCCACGCGCCGCGCAACGCTCCGATGCCGGCAATGACCGGCCCCAGCGAGCACGCCCTCAGGGGCGCGCCCAGGCACCGACCGCTCGCCCCGAGGCCCCCGCCGCGCAGGCCAACGCTCCCGCTCCACGGGCCGACGCTCCCGCAGCGCGCCCCGAGGGCTCCGATTCGGCCGCGCGGCCCGCGCCGGACGGCCCGGCCCGTCGCAGCGACTCAGAGACGGGGCACAAGCGCCCCACCCGCGACTCGCTTCAGGGTGAGCGCGCCCCCGGCAACGCCGGCGGCCGTCGGCGCGTGGTGATCGACTCGCAGGCTTCGCGCCGCAACACCGGCGGCCCTCCGGCTCAGACCAACCAGCCTCCGCGCCGTCAGCGCAGGGGTCGCCGCCGTCGTGGCGTCTACGACGAGGAAGCCGAATCGCGTCCGTCGAGCCAGACGGCGCTCGCCGAGCCCGACGCGATCAGGATTCCGAGCGGCTCAACGGTCAAGGACGTCGCCGAGTATCTCGACGTCCCGGTGCCCGAGATCATGAAGAAGCTGATGGCGCTGGGCGAGATGAAGACGCTCACCCAGACGCTGTCCGACGACTCCGTCAACGTGCTCGCGGCGGAGCTCGGCAAGGACATCGAGGTCACGCATTCCGAGGACGAGGCGGCGGCCGAGCCCGTGTTCCACGACGCCGAGGAGCAGCTCGTCGAGCGTCCGCCGGTGGTGACCATCATGGGGCACGTCGACCACGGCAAGACCTCGCTGCTGGACGCGATCCGCTCGACCCACGTGGCCGCCGGCGAGGCGGGCGGCATCACCCAGCACATCGGCGCCTACCAGGTTCAGAGCGACGGCAAGGAGATCACCTTCCTCGACACGCCGGGCCACGAGGCGTTCACGGCCATGCGCGCGCGCGGCGCCAAGGTGACCGACATCGCGGTGATCGTGGTCGCCGCCGACGACGGCGTGAAGCCGCAGACCCAGGAGGCGGTCGATCACGCCAAGGAGGCCGCGGTGCCGATGCTCGTCGCGGTCAACAAGATCGACAAGGAGGGCGCGCAGCCCGATCGCGTACGCGCCGAGATGGCCCAGCTCGGGCTACAGCCGGTCGAGTGGGGTGGCGACACCGAGTTCGTCGACGTGTCGGCCAAGACCCGGCAGGGGCTCGATGACCTGCTCGAGACGATCCTGGTCATGGCCGAGGTCGAGGAGCTGCGCGCCAACCCTGACGCCCCCGCCTCCGGCAGCGTGATCGAGTCCAAGCTCGACCCGGGGCGCGGCCCGGTGGTGTCGATCCTGATCCAGCGCGGCACCCTCGAGGTGGGCGACTCGCTGGTGGCCGGCGCCCACTGGGGCCGGGTGCGGGCGATGAACGACTTCATGGGTCATCGCGTGGGCCAGGCACTGCCCGGCGAGCCGGTCGAGGTGCTCGGGTTTGACGGCGTACCCGAGGCCGGCGAGCACGTGCGCGCGGTCGAGAACGAGCGCCGAGCCCGTCAGCTGGCCACCGAGCGTGCCACCCGGCTGAAGGCCGAGGCGCTGGCGCGGCGATCCGGCAAGCGCGTCTCGCTCGAGGACATCTTCAAGTCGGGCGTGCAGGAGCTCAACCTGCTCATCAAGTCCGACGTGGCGGGCTCGCTCGAGGCGATCGAGGACGAGATCGCCAAGCTGCCGCAGGAGGAAGTGTCGGTCAACGTGATCCGCGGCGCCGTCGGCGGCGTCACCGAGTCAGACGTGATGCTGGCCGCCGCGTCCAACGCGATCATCATGGCCTTCAACGTGCGCCCGGTCGGCGACGCGCGCGCGGTGGCGGAGCGCGAGGGCGTCGAGATCCGTCATTACTCGGTGATCTACCGCGCGATCGAGCAGCTCCGCGACGCCATGCAGGGCATGCTGGCGCCCGAGGAGGTCGAGGAGACGCTTGGCACGGTCGAGGTGCGCCAGATCTTCCGCGCCTCGCGCGTGGGCACGATCGCCGGCTCTCACGTGACCGACGGTCGCGTCACCCGCGGGTCGAAGGTCCGCCTGGTGCGGGACGGCACCGTGATCTACGACGGGGAGATCCAGAGCCTGCGCCGGTTCAACGAGGACGTGCGCGAGGTGGCCGCCGGCTACGACTGCGGCGTCGTCCTCCGCGACTTCGCCGACATCAAGGAAGGCGACGTGCTCGAGGCCTACACGACCCGCCAGGTCGAACGGGAGCTCGTCTAGTGGCGGCCAGCTACTGAACGAGAGCGCGTGCCGCGCATGTCGGACAGCGGCTTCGTTGCGGTGCTGGTGATCGACCTTCACTTCCCCGACGCCGGCAGCCTCAAGAGCAAGCGCAAGGAGCTCTCCTCGATCAAGGCCCAGCTCCACGGCCGGCTCGGCGCGGCGGTGGCCGAGGTCGACCATCAGGATCTGTGGCAGCGCTCGAGGCTGACCGCGGCATTGACCGGCGGATCGCTTGCCGTGCTCGCCGGCGCGGCCGACAACGTGGAGCGCTGGCTCGAGGCGCGCTGGCCGGATCACGTCTCGGTCCAGCGGATCGTCACCTCGGTGCAGGACCTGGCGGAGTGGCCGTGAGCCCTGCCGTCCCACGATCGCGGGGGAGTGGCTAGGATGGGCAGCGGCCGGATGCGTCGGGTCGATGAGGCAGTCCGGGCTGTCCTCAGCGATGCGATCAGCAAGGATCTCCAGGATCCCCGCGTAGGCTTCGTCACCGTGACCGCCGTCAAGACCAGCCCCGATCTGCGCCATGCGCGCGTGTACGTAAGCGTCCTGGGGGACGAGCAGGCGCGTGCCGAGACGCTGGACGGCCTGCGCTCGGCCCACGGGTTCCTCCAGGGGCGCGTGGCGGCCGAGCTGTCGCTCAAGCACACGCCGGCGATCACCTTCGAGTACGACGAGTCGATCGATCGAGGCATGCGGATCTCGCGCCTGATCGATCAGGGGCCCGACGCGGATGGGTGACAACGGTGCAGCGGCGGCAACCCGGGACCAGGTGGTGGCCGAGCTCGGCTCGGCCCGGAAGCTGATCGTCGTCACGCACGAGAACGTCGACGGCGACGCGCTCGGGTCGCTGGTCGCGATGCAGGAGATCCTCGAGGCGCAGGGCCGCGACAGCCTGATGTTCATCGACGGCGGCGAGTTTCCGCTGCCGCAGGAGTATCGCTTCTTCACGCTCTCCGGGCTGGTGCAGTCGCCGCCCGAGGACCTCGAGGAGCGCACGATCGTGTTCCTCGACTGCGGCAACCTCGAGCGAAATCCGGCCGAGGCGTTCCGGCGGCCGGGAGCGCGCATCGTCAACATCGACCACCACCACGACAACACCCGCTTCGGCACCGTCAACTACGTGCTGCCCGAGGCGTCGTGCACGGCCGAGATCGTGTGGGACCTGATGCAGGGCCTGGGAGTCGAGCCCACCTTGCAGATCGCCGAGGCGCTGTACGTGGGGTTGATCACCGACACCGGCCGGTTCATGTACGAGAACACCAGCCCGCGGGCGCACGCGATGGCGGCCGACCTGATCGAGGCCGGGGTCGACGTGCACGAGATCTACCGGCGCGTGTACGAGGGGATGCCGTTCGGAAAGCTTGCGCTGCTGGCCCGCGGCCTGTCCAAGGTGGCTCGCTATGACGGCGGGCGGCTGACCGTGACCGAGCTCGACGCCGTCGACTTCGCCGAGTCGGGCGCCGAGGAGAGCTATTCGGAGGGCGTCATCGACTACCTGCGCGCCGTCGAGGGCACCGCGGTGGCCGCGCTGATCCGCGAGCGAATCTCCGACAACGGCGGTGGGCCGGCGCGGAAGGTCTCGCTACGGGCCAGCGACGAGCGCGTCGACGTGTCCGCGATCGCCCGCGCCCAGGGCGGCGGTGGCCACCGCCAGGCGGCCGGCTTCTCCACCTCGCTCGGACGTGACGAGCTGGTCGCGTTCCTGCGCGAGGAAGTGGCCGAGCAGTTGGCCGCCACTACGTGACCGACGGCGTCGTCCTCTACGACAAACCGGCCGGGGTCACCTCGCACGATGTGGTCGCCCTGATGCGCCGCGCGCTGGGGACGCGCAACCGCGGCGCCGGGCGCGTGAAGGTCGGCCACGCGGGCACCCTCGATCCGTTCGCGACGGGGCTGCTGCTGATCCTGGTCGGCCGGGCCACGCGCGTTCAGCGCTTCCTCATGGAGCTGCGCAAGACCTACGAGGTGACGGCACGGTTCGGGGCCGTGTCGAGCACGGGTGATCCCGAGGGGGAGATCACCTCGACCGGCATCGTTCCGCAGGGCGATCTGGCGCTGCCGACCGGTCCGGTCCGCCAGCGACCGCCCGCCTACTCCGCGCTCAAGGTGGGCGGCCGCCGCGCCTACGCGCTGGCCCGCGCGGGCGAGACCGTCGAGCTGGCCGAGCGCGAGGTCACCGTGTACCGGTTCGAGGAGCGCTGGCGATCCGGTGACCGGCGCGCGTTCCTCATCGACTGCTCGTCGGGCACGTACGTGCGGAGCCTGATCGCCGACCTGGGCGATGCCTACTGCGAGGAGCTGCGTCGCACCCGGATCGGGCCGTTCGCGGTGGCGGACGCCGACCCGGAGCGGATCGTGGGCGTGGCGGAGGCGCTGGGCTTCCTGCCCGAGGTGCGCCTCGATCCCGAACGGGCTCGCCGGGCCGCGCATGGCGGCGTGGTGCCGGGCGCGGCCTCGCCCGGCGGTGTGCCGGATGAGGCCACGTCGGGCGGTGTGCCGGATGAGGCCGCGTCCCGTGGTGTGGTGCGGCTGACCGACGAGCACGGGCTCATCGCGCTGGCCGAGCGACGGCCCGGAGGCTGCCTGGCTCCGGTCGTCGGGCTACGCGGCTGAGTAGCCTTCCCGGCCGATGCAAGTCACGATGCTCTCCGAGGTCCGGGGGCGGCCGCGGCGAGTCGCGGTCGGCGAGTTCGACGGTGTCCACCTGGGCCACCGCGAGGTGATCCGGGGCAGCGACACCGTGCTGACCTTCGAGCCCCACCCCCTCCGGGTGGTCCGGCCCGAGGCGGCGCCCAAGCTGCTGACCAGCCTCGACGCCAAGGTCGAGCTGGTGTCCTCACTGGGGGTCGAGGAGCTCGTGGTGATCCCGTTCGACGACGGCTTCGCCCACCAGACGCCGCAGGAGTTCATCGACCACATCCTCGTCGAGCGCCTGCAGGCCACCCGGGTGTCGGTGGGGGAGAACTTCCGCTTCGGCCACCGCGCCGCGGGCGATCCGGGCCTGCTCGCCGCCGATGGGCGCTTCGAGACCCGAGTCGTGCCGCTGGTCGAGGTCGACGGCGAGATCGTCTCCTCGAGCCACATCCGCGGTCTGATCCTGGCCGGTGAGGTCGAGCCGGCCGCCCGCTTCCTCGGGGCCCCGTTTCAGATGCGTGGCCCGGTCGTCGAGGGAGACCAACGCGGTCGCACGCTGGGCTTCCCCACCGCGAACCTCATCCCCGACGAGGCGCTCGTATGCCCGGGGCACGGGATCTACGCCGCCCGCACGCCCGAGGCCTGCGCGGCGGTCAGCATCGGGGTGCGGCCGACGTTCGGGACCGGACGGGCGTTGCTCGTCGAGGCCTACCTGCTCGACTTCGACCAGGATCTCTACGGCCGCGAGCTGCGGATCGACTTCCTGGCCAGGCTGCGGGGGGAGCGCCGGTTCGACTCGCCCGAGGCGCTCATCGAGCAGATGCGAATCGACGTCCAGCAAACCCGCGAGCTCTGCTCACGAGCGGCCTGCTAGCCTCATTCGGCCGATGACTATCACCCAGGAACGCAAGCAGGAGCTCATCTCGCGGTTCGGCGCGGGACCGGCTGACACCGGCAAGACCGAGGTGCAGGTCGCGCTGCTGACCGAGCGCATCAACGATCTCAACGAGCACCTGCGCGAGCACCGCAAGGACCACCACTCGCGCCGGGGGCTGCTGATGCTGGTCGGCCAGCGCCGCCGGCTGCTCAACTATCTGCGTGACAGCGATCTCGAGCGCTACCGCACGGTTCTGCGCGAGCTCGGCCTGCGCCGGTGAGCGGGTCGGCACCGGACGGACCGATCGCCGCCGGCACACCGGTTCCCGAGTTCACGCTGCAGCGTGAGGACGGAAGCGAGTTCACGCGGGCCGACCTCGAGGGCAACACCACGATCCTGGTGTTCTACCCGTTCGCGTTCAGCCCGGTGTGCACCGATCAGATCGGGCTCTACGAAGAGGTGCTCGGCGACTACCTGGCCAAGCGCGGGGTGACCATGTACGGCGTCTCCTGCGATGCGCGCTGGTCGCAGACCGCATTTCGGGAGAAGCTCGGGGTGAGCATCCCGCAGCTCTCGGACTTCGAGCCCAAGGGCGCGGCGTGTCGTGCCTTCGGCGTCTATCACCCGGGTGGCTTCCCGCAGCGCGCGCTGGTGATCGTCGGCCCCGATGCCGTCGTCGGCTGGAGCTACCAGGCCCCTGCGGTGACCGACCTGCCGGGGGCCAACCTGATCTTCGACGGCCTGGACGCAGTCGCCGCAGACTCCGCTCGCACTTGAGCCACCGAGTGGTCCCACTGAGCTCCGCGCCGCTTCCGGGGCTGTCGGACGAGGATCACGTGCGGGGTCCGGTCGATGCTCCGCTCGCGCTGCTCTACGCCGACTTCGAGTGCCCCTACTGTGCGGCCGAAGCCGCCAAGCTGGCCGGGATCCGGCTGCGCGTGGCCTTCCGGCACTTCCCGGTGCGGACCAGCCACCCCCGCGCCTGGCCGGCGGCGCGCGCGGCCGAGGCGGCGGCGCTCCAGGGCCGCTTCTGGGAGATGCACGACCTGCTGTTCGCCGACCAGGGCCGGCTCGAGGATCCTCACCTGTGGGCGCACGCTCGCACCCTGGGCCTGGACGTCGAGCGCTTCGATGCCGACCGGCGCAGCCCGGCGGTCGAGACCCGGGTGCGCCGGGACTTCGAGTCCGGGGTGCGGGCGGGGATCGTCACCACGCCGACGCTGATCGTGGGCGAGGCGCGGTACGCCGGCCAGCTCGACGCTCAGCTGCTCGAGGAGCTCAGCTCGGGCAGGCGCTGACTGGTACGAACCGGCGGGGCGGTCGGCAGCTGCAGCGCGAAGATCGACCCGTGCCCGGTGTTGTAGACCATGCACCGGCCGCCGTGGGCCTTGGCGATCGCGTCAACGATCGCGAGCCCGAGACCCACGCCTCCGGTTGAGCGCGCGCGTGCCGCATCGGCCCTGGCAAAGCGCTCGAAGATCCGGCTGAGCGCCTCGTCCTGCACGCCGCAGCCCTCGTCCTCGACCACGATCAGCACCTCTCCCGGGCCGGCGATACGGGCGCGCAACTCGATCGCGTCGTGCTCGTCGGTGTACTTCATTGCGTTCTCGAGCAGCGCGTCGAGTGCCGTGCGCAGCCGCTCCGGATCTACCAGCAGCTTGACGGGTGCGAGCGGACCGAGCCGCCAGGCGCGAGGAGCCACCTCCGACCAGCGCATGAACACGTCCTCGAGGAACGGCTCGAGCTCGACCTCTTCCACCCGGAGGAAGTCCGGCTGGTCGGCGGCGGCCAGCAGCAGCAGCCGCTCGATGATCCCGTCCATCCGACCCAACTCGTCGAGCGCGATCTCGAGCTCGCCGGCCCGACCCTGGTCTGATAGCAGCTCGAGGTGGCCGCGGGCGATCGTCAAAGGTGTCCGCAACTCGTGCGAGGCGTTGTGGATGAACCGCTCCTGGCTCTCGAGCATCGCTCGGCGCTGCTCCGCCTCGGCCTCGGCGACGACCAGCGCGTCCGCCCGGCGGCGGGCATGCCACACCATGGCCAGGAACATCGCGGTCATCAGCGGCACCTCGAACAGCTCGCCCCAGAGCTGGATGCCCCGGAAGGCGTCGAGCATGATCGACCCGCCCGTGAACGCCATCACGATCCCCAGCACGAACAGCGTGGCGCCCATCGGCCAGACGCGGAAGCCGTAGAGCAGCGTCAGGCTGATCCACACGAAGTGAAACGGGATCGTCTCCCAGCTCGGGAACGCGATCATCGCCGCGTAGTTGGCCGCGGCGAACGCCGCCCACAGCAACTCGACGCGATAGCGCCGGACCGTCGTCCGCAGGCCGCTCAGCCTCGACGCGCGGTTGCCCCACGCCTCGACGTCAGGCAGCAGCGCGATAGCCCGCATTACGCACGGTCTCGATCGGGGCGTCCGGGCCCAACCGCCGGCGCAACCTCCTCACACACACGTCGACCACGTTCGATCTCGGGTCGAAGTCATAGCCCCAGACCTCTGACAACAGGCGCTCGCGGCTGATCACTTCGCCGACGTGCAGCATGAGGAAGTGCAGCAGGCGAAACTCCCGGTCGGACAGGTCTGCCACGCTGTCCCCGACCCGCGCCTGCCGGCTGGCAAGATCCAGCACGAGTCGCCCGACCCGGATCTCGGTGTTGCCCTCGGTCACGCGAGCGCGTCGCAGCTGGACCCGAGCGCGCGCCAGCAGTTCGTCCAGCGAGAACGGCTTGGCCACGTAGTCGACGGCGCCGAGCTCGAAGCTGCGCAGCTTGATCGGCAGGTCGCTGCGGGCCGACAGGATCAGCACGGGAAGATCGGATCGCTCGCTGTGGAGCTCCCGCAGCGCCTCCAGGCCGCTGCGGCCGGGAAGCATGAGGTCGAGGATCACCAGGTCGTAATGCCCCGTCAGCGCCCGCGCGAGACCCTGCTCGCCGTCGCCGACGACATCTACGCCGAACCCCTCGGCCTCAAATGCGCGCCCCAGGAACGCCCTGATGCGCGCCTCATCCTCCACAATCAATATGCGCACTTGCTCTTTCGAGCCCCCACGTTTGCGCCCGGACGATACCTCTCCAGAGATGGCCTGTAAATGTCGGCCAGATGACATCGCTGTCATATGCCCCTGCCGCCGCTCGAAAACATATACCACCACCCCCGGCCATACGCATCTCGCCTTGACGGCCCGGGGAGCGGTGGGCTATAAGTCCGGGCCGGTCGCAGGCGAGGCGGTTGGGGACCGGCCGTAACGAGAGGAACTCGTTTTCCATCATGAGCACTAGCCCTTTGGCAACACAGAGGCCGACGGAGAGCGCGCCCTGGACCCTGCGGAGCCTGGTCGCTTCCCACAAATGGGCTTCGCTGGTTGCAGCCGCCCTGTGCGCGGTGACGGTCGCGGTGCTCGCCATGGTGCTCCTGGGCCCGAAGGCGGGCGCGGTCACGGACAGCACGACGTGCGCGCAGTGGGGCTCGGCGAACGTGAACCAGCAGGACGCCTACGCGAGGCTGTACGTCAAGGAGCACGGTCCGGTCTCCGCCCGCTGGGGGCCCGCGCCGGTCGGTGTGATCAATGCGATCAACGCCGGCTGTTATCAGGCGTTCGGTGAGGACGTCTCCGACACGGCGACCGTCGTGCAGGCGGTCTCGCGCGACTTCTGAGCACGACGACCCGGGCCTCGGCCCGGGTCGATTTGCCAACTCGCGCAGCTCGCGCATTGCGCCAACGCAGGTCTCCTCGTGGGCGACCACGTCGACCAGGCGGGCCCTCGGGACCGCATCGGCCCAGACGTCGGTCGGATCTCGCCGGCCGACGGAGATGACTTGCAAATGACAGCTGGATGACATTGCCGTCATCTGCCCTGGCGCCCGCCGCTGGGCGATGTATAACACCGCGCCGAGGAGACCGAGAGAGATGAGTAGCGCTGGAACGAGAATCGCCCTAGTCACGACCGCGACAGCAATCGTTTGCGTCGTGATCGGGCTCTACATCGGGCTCTACCTCATGAACGTGCCCGGCTCGGTGGCGGCTACGCAAACGGCCTCCGGGGCGTCGCTCTACCTGGGGACCGTGCCGGCCGCTGAGCTGAGCGATCCGCACCCGACGTGGGTCTCCTATTACGCGGTCGACGCCAACGACCAGAACTGGCAGCACAAGACGACGTACGTACTGCCGGCGAACACGCTCGTGCACGTGACGATCTACAACTTCGACAGCGCTTCAGCGCTGCGCAATAACTGGTTCGGCCAGGCCACCGGAACGGTCGGCGGCGTCATGGCGCTCAACGGCAAGACAATGCAGGGGATCGATCCCGATAGCGCCTCGCACGTGTTCTCGATCCCGCAGATCGGGCTGGCCGTGCCGATCCAGGGGGTCTCCGACAACGCGAAGAACCCGTGCAGCAATGCGCCCTGCAGCCTGTCGTACGACCACACCGTGACCACATTCACGTTCCGGACCCCCGGCAAGGGCCTGTACCGCTGGCAGTGCTTCGTACCCTGCGCCGCTGGATACATTGCCGGCTTCGGTGGGCCGATGCAGACCGTCGGCTACATGGACGGCTTCATCAAGGTCGTATGAGCGCGCAGGGTGGGGCAGTGAACGTGGAAGGAACCCGCCATTGGCGCAACGTCGTGGTGCTGTGGCTCATCGCCAGCGTGATCATGGTGCCGATCGTGGTCTTCCTGATCGGCCCGGGCCTTCCGCCGGGCAACGGAAGCGTCGAGGCGTCGGGACAGACCACCGACAACACGGTGCTGCTGGCCACCGCCACGCCCGTGGCCCTCGGCGTACTTGTGTACTTGGGCTACGTGCTCTTTGCCTTCCGCGAGCGCGAGCCGGAGGCCGTCCTCGACGGACCGGCGATACGCGGCGACTCGAGCGTCCAGTTCTGGTGGCTGATTGTCACGACGACGCTCGTGCTGTTCCTGGCGGGCTATGGCACGGTCAGGCTGTTGGCCGACGGATCTGGCGGCGGGCAGGGGCCGAACCCGATCGCGACGCCTTCGGTGCCCGCGGGCGGGAAGCGGCTGGTCGTCCAGGTGGTCGCGCAGCAGTGGCAGTTCAACTACCGCTTCCCGGGCTACGGGGGAGTGGAGACCAACCAGATCGAGCTGCCCGAGAACACGCTGGTGCAGTTCAACGTGACCTCGCTCGACGTGATCCACTCGTTCTGGGCGTATGAGCTCGGCGTCAAGGCGGACGCCAACCCGGGCATCAACAACGTCGCCTACGCGACAACCAAGGGACCGCTGATCTTCCACGTACGGTGCGCCGAGCTCTGCGGCGTTTGGCATGGCTACATGTTCAACCAGGGCCGGGTCGTTCCAAAGGCTCAGTTCGCCGCCTGGATCGCCCAGCAGAGGGTCAAGCTCGCGCCGGCGACCAAGACCCTGCCGCCGTACTCGAAGACCTACTTCCCAGACCCGCAGAGGAGGGCCGGATGAGCGCGATTGCAGTCTCGGAGCCGACGGCCCCGCGCACCGGCTGGCGAAGGCTGATCGGCTTCAACATAGTGACCGGGATCATCCTGGGGATCGTGGGGTGGTTTGTCGGTCACTGGCTCGGCGATCGCTTCACCGGAGCGAACCTCGCCTACTACTCGGCGCAGGCGGGCGAGAACGACATCGCGATCATGCTGGGCTACTTCCTCGGCGTGGTCGGCTTCATCATCGGCTTGGGCTTCGCCAACTACCCAGTGAAGCGGTTGCTCGGGCATCCGCCGTCGCTGGCCGAGCGCGAATCCGAGGCGGAGGGCGTCTTCCGGTACTTCACGCTGTCGACCGACCACAAGGTCGTCGCCAAGCAGTACATGGTCGGGATCGGGCTGTTCTTCTTCGTCGCCGGGCTGAACGCGATGCTGATCCGGACCGAGCTGCTCCAGCCCGACGTCCACGTATTCGGCGCCAACCAGTACCTGACGCTGGTCGGCATGCACGGGTCGATGATGATGGGAACGATGACCTCGGGGCTGCTGGGGCCGCTGGCCACGTTCCTCGTGCCGATCATGATCGGCTCGCGGCGGATGGCGTTCTCGCGGCTCTCGGCGTTCACGTTCTGGCTCCTGATGGCCGGCGAAGTGATCCTGCTGACGACGATCTTGTTTGGCGGATTCCAGACCGGTTGGACTGGCTACCAGCCGCTGGGGGGGCAGGGGACCGCCGGCTACGACGCCTACATCTGCTTCTTCGCGCTCGTCGGCCTGTCTATGACGCTGTTCGGGTTCAACCTGGTCGTGACGATCACCACGATGCGCGCCCCGGGGATGACCTGGTCGAGGCTGCCGATCTTCGTGTGGGGCGCCTATGCGACCGCGTGGCTGATGATGCTGGCGGCGCCGATGCTGATCGCTGCGCTGCTGATGGCAGCCAGCGACCGGACCGTGCAGACCGCGTTTTACGTTCCGGGACAGGGCGGCAGCGCCTACCTGTTCCAGAACCTGTTCTGGGTGTTCGGCCACCCGGAGGTGTACATCCTGGCCCTGCCCGGCATGGGGATCGTGCTCGAATTGATGCCGGTGTTCTCGCGAAAACCGCTGTGGGGCTACCGGCTGGCCGTGGCGGGGATGCTCGGCATCGGGTTCCTGAGCTGGTTCGTGTGGCAGCACCACCTGTTCGTATCGGGCATCAACGCCGATCTGCGGCCGTTCTACATGCTCTCCACCGAGTTGATCTCCTTGCCGACCGGATTCATCTTCCTCTGCGCGATGGGGACGCTGTGGCGCGGGCGAATACGGCTGAGCGTGCCGATGCTGTTCTGCCTGGCCTGGATGTTCAACTTCCTGTGGGGCGGGATCTCGGGCGTGTTCAACTCCGACGTCCCGAGCGACATCACCACGCACGGCAGCTTCTTCGTGATGGCGCACTTCCACTACACGATCATGGGCGGCCTGATCTTCGCGTTCTTCGCCGGGATCTACTACTGGGTGCCGAAGATGTACGGCTTCAAGCTCAGCGAGCGCCTGGGCAAGATCCACTTCTGGACGCTGTTCATCGCGTTCAACTCAACGTTCGCGCCGCTGTTCGCGGTCGGCTTCATGGGCATGCCGCGCCGGGTCGTGTCCTACAACCCGTCATGGCAACCGCTGAACGTCTGGGTATCGATCTCGGCCTATTTCATAGGGCTGTCGATGCTCGTGTTCCTGTTCAACGTCGTGTGGTCGTTGCTGTTCAAGCGTGAGCCCGCCGCGGTCAACCCGTGGAACGCCAGGAGCATCGAGTGGACGCTGCCGACGCCGGTGCCCCTGCACGACTTCGACGAGATTCCCGTGTTCGACGCGGACCCGTACCCGTACGGAGTCGAGCCGGCAACGGTCCGAACGCCGCTGGTCGCACCGGCAGGAGGGAGCGCCTAAGTCATGGAAGCCTCAGCCTCCGCTCCCGTCGGCGGTCACATCCAGCCCGAGCCCCCGGAGTGGCAGCCTCGCGCCATCTGGGTCGGCGGGCGCCTGCTGTGCGGCGCGATCGTCTTCTTCTTCGCCTCGTTCGTGTTCGCCTTCTTCTATCTGAAGGCGCTCGACGTCAACCACAACTGGAAGATCGGCAACGTCACCCCCGACGGGGGCATCGGCGCCGCCATAGCCGCCCTGTTTCTGGCCAGCGCCGTGATCTACCGGCTGGCGGCGAGGCGTCCGGCCGGAGACTCGATGGCGGCCGGGACGATCGCCGTTCTGATGGGGCTCGCCGCGGTCGTCCTCCAGTTCATCGAGTACATCGTCCTCGACTTCGGCGCCTCCCAGGGCGGCTATGCCGCGGTGTTCTTCGGATGGACGGCGACGTACGCGGTCGTGGCGCTGATGGGGCTGTACTGGATCGAGATTCAGGTGGCGAGCCTGTGGCGGGTGCGGCGAGAGGGCAGGATGCGCGAAACCGAAGTGCCCACGAGTGAGACCGCGCTGCTGCTGGCCGGGATCGAGGCCTCCTCGTTCTACTGGGCGTTCTTCGTCGCGATCGGCGTGCTCGCCTACATCCTTCTGTATCTCGTCGCCTGACCATGCCGCTCTCGCCCTGGTCGCTGGACCCGTCGCTGGTATACGTCACGATCGCCGCGGCGCTGTACGTGCTCGGCAGCCGGGGGCGGAACAATCGGCCGCAACCCCGGCAGGCTCTCGCGTTCTTCGCGAGCCTCGCGATCATCGTGATCGCGCTCTGCTCGCCGATCGACGACTACGCCGATGACCTGTTCTGGGTGCACATGGTGCAGCACATCCTGCTGCTCACGACCGCCCCGGCTCTGATGCTGCTCGGGAGGCCGTGGCCGCGGATGTGGCGCGCGCTCCCGCTTCGGCCGCGGACGAAGATGGCTCGCACGCTGGCTCGTGCGCGCTGGGTCGCGCCGGTACGGGCGCTCGCGAAGCCGGTTCCGGCGTGGATCCTGTTCAACGTGACGATCGTCGGCTGGCACATCCCGGCGGCCTATAACGCGACGCTGACCAACGGGATCGTCCACGCAATCGAGCACGCGATGTTCTTCTTCACCGGGCTTCTCTTCTGGGCGCGCGTGATCGATCCGGGGCCGCTGCGCCCGCGACTGGTCTGGCCGGTGCGGTGTGTCTACGCGGCCAGCGCGATGGTCGTCGGTTGGATACTCGCGATCACACTGGCGTTGGAGCCGCACGCGATCTACGGCTACTACTCGGCGCTCGCCACCCGACCCGGCGGAATCACGGCTCTGACCGATCAGCAACTCGCCGCCGGGGTGATGTGGGTCCCCGGGTCGGCCGCCTACGCGATCACGTTCATCCTGGGCTTCTACCGGTGGCTGGAGCCGGACCGTAATCCCGGCCGAGCTCCGGCGGCGTTCACGACCTGAGGAGAGACAGACTTGCCATTGGTTCCCTTCGCAACCTTCATGGCCGGCGCGTTGCTCACGCTATTGCTTCCGGTCCTGCTGCTGATCGCGCTCGTGGTGTGGTACTGGTGGTTCTCCGTGCGCGTCCCCGAAACGGGCGGCGGACCCGTGCCCGGCCACGACCCGGCCACGGTGAATCCGGGGCCCGCCATCCCCGAGGACCTGCCGCCAGAGCCCGGGGTGTAATGAGCGCCAACGCGGGCACTCGGTGGCCTTCGCGGCCCGCGATCCTGCGCCCTTCCTGGATTGCCGGAGGGCTGCTCCTCGCCATCGTCGTGGGCTTGGGCGTGGGAGTCGGGGTACACCGGCTCACGGCCGGCACGGCCGCGGCGCCCGCGACCGTGTCCACCCGCTTCGGCATGCACGGCGAGGCGGCCTGGGCCGAAGGGACACAGCCCGCGCCGGCGATCGACACGCTGCGCGACCAGTCCGGGAAGCTGTTCTCGCTGGTCTCGCTGCACGGCCGCTCGGTCGCGATCGTGTTCTTCGACTCCCACTGTCACCAGGAATGCCCGCTCGAGGGGCGTGAGCTGGCGGCGGCCGAGCAGTCGCTTGCGCCCGCCCAGCGGCCGGTACTGGTGGCGGTGAGCGTGAATCCGCTCGATACGCCGGCCAGCGCGGCGAGCGCCGCCAAGGCGTGGGGGCTGGCGGCCGTGGCGCCGTGGCACTGGCTGATGGGCACGCGCAAGCAGCTCGCGCCGGTGTGGGCTGCGTATCACATCTATGTCTCGCCGCACCCGGTGAACGGTGACATCGAGCACACCGAGGCGGCGTACCTGGTCGACCGGCGCGGCTACATGCGGTCGGGATACATGTATCCGTTCGTTTCCGGCTACGTGACCAGCGACCTGCGGACGATCGCCAGGACCGGAGGAGCCTGAGCGTGGCCGTGACCGATTACGTCGAGGCGCTGCCGGCTCCGGCAACGGTTCCGATCCGCCGCGCGAGCGCGACCTGGCGCGACTACCTGACGCTGACCAAGCCTCGGATCATGTCGCTGCTCGTGCTGACCTCGGTGTGCGCGATGATCGCCGCAGCGCATGGAACGCCCGGTTTGGCGCCGCTGCTCGGGCTGGTCGTGGGGGGCGCGCTGGCGTGCGGCGGCGCGAGTGCGCTGAACCACGTGCTCGACCGCGACATCGATCAGCTCATGGGACCGCGGACCGCCTCGCGACCGGTGGCGGCAGGGCGCATCTCGCCCGCGCGGGCCACCGCCTTCGGGCTCGTGCTCACCGTGCTCGCGTTCGCCGTGCTCGTCGCCTCGACGAATCTCCTGGCGGCGGTCCTGTCGCTGAGCGGGGGTGCTTTCTACGTCGGGATCTACACGTACTGGCTGAAGCGCACCACCGCGCAGAACATCGTGATCGGCGGGGCGGCCGGAGCGATCCCGCCGCTGGCGGGCTGGGCGGCCGCCCATGGCAGCCTCGGTCTCGGCGCCGGGTTCCTGTTCGGAATCGTGCTGCTCTGGACACCGCCACACTTCTGGGCTCTGGCGCTCTTGCTAGTCCGCCACTACGCCGCGGCGGACGTGCCGATGATGCCGGTGGTGCGTGGGCCGAGCGCCACCGCACGGCTGATGCTCGCCTACTCGATCGTGCTCGTGGCTGTCACGTTGGTTCCGGGTGTGATCGGCACGTTCGGGTTGGTGTACGTGGCTGGAGCCGCGATCCTCGGGGGGGTGCTGTGCGTGCTCGCGTGGCGCTTGTGGCGCGACAGCTCGCCGGCCAGGGCCGGGGTGCTGTTCCACTTCTCGTTGCTCTATCTCGCGCTGCTGTTCGTCGCCGTGGCGATCGATGCGGCGGTGCGCTGACGCGGACGGCAGGCGAAACCAGGGCGGGATGGGCCGCGCCGGTCAGCGCGGCCCTCCTCGCCCGGCCCTCCGGGCCATGGCCGCATCACGAGCAGCATGAGGCCCACGAACACGAGCGCGGCGGGCACCGACATGGCCAGGTTCAACAGGATTACCGTCGTTGTCATGGTGCGCCATTACCCCGCGGGGGGTGTGGGACACCATGACAAGCCGATGGTCGGGTAGGAGATGAGCGCCGCCGGGGGCCGCGTGCTGGTAGCCGAGTCCAGTAGCCGCGTTCGGGAGGTGATCTCGACGTATCTGCGACGGGACGGGTTTCAGGTCCTGGAGGCGGGCACCGGGCTCGAGGCGCTGCTCGTTCTGCGTCGGGGAACGGTCGACATCGCACTGGTCGACCCGATGCTGCCCGAGATCGACGGGCTGGAGCTGGTTCGCCGCGTTCGGCGTGAGTCCACGGTCCCGATCATCATGCTGACCGCCGGCCGCGACGAGGCGACCCCCATCGCCGGACTCGACGCCGGCGCCGATGACTACGTGGTCAAGCCGCTGTCGATGGTGGAGGTGTCCGCCCGCCTGCGCGCGCAGCTGCGTCGTGCCCGCGCGTTCGAGTCCGAGGAGACCGTGCTGCGCACGGACAGGCTGGAGCTCGACCTCGATGCGCGGCGCTGCACGATCTCGGGGTGCGAGGTGGCGCTAACACGCCGCGAGTTCGACCTGCTGGGCGCGCTGCTTAGCTACCCCGGCCGCGTCCACACCCGCGAGCAGCTGCTCGAGCTGGTCTGGGGCACCGATTCGATCAGCCCCAAGACCGTCGATGGACACGTCGCGGCGCTGCGCCGCAAGCTCGGCTCCGCGGTCAGCATCGTGACCCTGCGCGGCCTCGGCTACCGGCTGGACTCCACCTCGGACCCCGAGAGTGCGCGGCGTCTGGACGGACATGGTCCGGGCCAGAGCGTCTGACCCGCCGGTCCCTCACAGCTCGCTCACATAGCTCTTATACAGCTCCGACACTCGGCTTGCGCGGCTGGGGAAGGCTAAGAGGGACCCGTCCAGATGCGCCAAGAAGGGAGACGTCGTCGAATGCCGACCATAATGATCATTCTCAACATGGTTTTCTGTGCAGGCATCGTGCTTGCCATCGTCGGACTTTGCGCCTGGGGAATCATCACTGATCGACCGTTTGCGGCGTTTCTCACGAACCGCGCGATTGCGCGTGCCGAGCGGATCCCTGACCGCGCGGGCCGACCGTGCCCCGCGCGAGGTATCCGGATATCGCGGCCCGCTCCGTCGCGCGATCGACCTCGGCGCGTAGCCTCCACGCACTTTCCTGACCGATGCGGTGGGTCGCCGCGCTGGGCGCGGCGGCCCGCCTTCGTTTTCGGGGTGGCAGCCAGGCCCCACCGGCCGGGGGCTCAGCCTCCCAGCGCGCTCGTCTCGATGTCCGCGTCCAGCGTGCCCTGCGAGTCGTATTGACCGGTGTGCACGGTCATTCGACCCGCCTGGTTGATGAAGATCGTCGTCGGGGTGCCGAGCAGCCCCTGCGGGACGACCCCGGTCAGCTGGTCGGCGTTCATCTGGTAGCTCGGATAGCTGACCGGATGCTGGGAGAGGAAGGCCTGAGCGTCGGCCGTGGCGTCGTTGACGTCGGCGCCGAGGAAGGCGACCCGGCGTCCGTACTCGGCCGCCGCGGTGGCCAGCAGCCCGAACTCCGCCCGGCACGGCGCGCACCAGGAGCCCCAGGCGTTCACCACGATCGGATAGCCGCGCAGCGAGCGGATCCTGGCCGCCAGCGCCGGCTCGCCTTCGAGCAGCTGGCTGGCCTGGGCGTGGACGGCCGCGAGCGGGGGCGGGGAGCCGGCCAGCTCCGCCTGGACGGCGGCAGCGCTCGGCGGGCCCTTCGGGGCGCGCGCCAGCGCGGCGAGGACCTGCCGCTCGAGGGTCGGCCGGCTCAGCCAGCCCTGCGTCGAGACGTCGTAGTACCAGAGGACCCGGCCGCTCGGGGACACGAGCACAAACCACGGCTCGTCTTGCACGCCGTAGCCGTCGGCCACGCGCCCATCCCGGTCGATCGCGATCGGATACGAGGGCGGGTGGGGGAGCGCTGTCAGGAAGGCCGGCAGGGCACGGGCGGAGGGCTCGACGCTGCCCTCGTCGACCGCGGTGAGCGCCGGCACCCGCCCGCCGGCGGCCGCGGACTGGTATGCGTCGAGCGCGTCGAGTGCTCCGGCCAGGTTGGTCACCTGACGGTCCCAGGTGGCGAAGAACAGGTACAGCCGCGCCGTCCGGCTCGGACCCAGCGAAACCGCTCCGCCACCCGCCCGCGACACCTCCTCGGTCACGCTCGGCGCGACGCCTGAGATCTGCGCGTAGGAGAGGTGGGAGCGCAGGCGGGGGTGACCCGGCAGCAGCTGGGATGCCTCCTGCGCCAGCAGTTGTCCGAGCTGTCCCACCGCCGCGTAGGACTGCTGGGTGACGTACAGCCGGGCCAGGCGCCCATCCGGACCGATCATGAACAGGGCGGGCGTGTGGTCGATCTGCCCCTGCTCGATCGCGACGTCGATCTTGTACGCCTTCCAGACCTGCTTGAGCGCCGACAGCGAGCCGGTCAGGAAGTGCCACCGATGAACCATGCCGTGCAGCTCCGAGTAGGAGCGCACGTCGGCGACCCGGGTAGCGGTGGGGTTCGCATCGATACCCAGCAGCTGCACGCGCGACCCGGCCGCGCCGAGCATCGCCTGGGCGTCGACCATGGCGGTCGTGGTCAGCGGGCAGATCGTCGTGCACTCCGAGTCGTTGAAGGCCAGGATCACGACTTTGCCGCGGAACGAGCGCAGCGACACGCGCGCGCCGAACTGGTCGGTGAGCGTGAAATCGGGCGCCGGCCCCGTCAGGTGCGTCCCCGGGTCGAGGTATGGATTGCTCTGCAACGTGTCGCCCGCCGGCTGCGGCCCGCTGGAGGTGAGCTCGACGCCACCCACCACGATCACGGCGAACGCCACGCCGGCCACCGCCAACCACAAGGCGCTGGGAAGCCGTCTGACCGTCCTGACGTATCGCTTGATGTCCATGCTCGCCGTGCGCCAGATCCCCGGCCGCGTCCGACGTCGGGGTGGCCTTGATGGTACGGAACGCCGGGCCGGCGATCAGCCCGATTCGGCGGCGGGCACGTCGGCGGGCTGTGGGAATGCCCGCTCGATGTCAGCCAGCGTGGGCGTCCGACCGCGGAGCGGCCGGCGGGCGCCGTCGGCGCTGATCGCCGCCCGGACCAGGTCGAGCTGGCGCGTCATCACGCCGGGCTCGGACCCGGCGAGCGCGCTGGCCGCCTCGCACACGCCCTTGAGCAGCATGAGGACGTCCATCGCGCCCACGTCGGAACGCACGGCGCCGGCCTCCTTGGCACGGGAAAGCAGCTCCTCGAGGCTGCCCACCACGTCGGCGTGGGCGGCCCGGATCTGCTGGTTGGCGAGGAACGTGTCGGCCACCGCTTCGAACAGGCAGCGGTCGAGCTGCTGACGGCCGACCATCTCGTCCAGGAAGCCGAACAGCGCCTCGCCCGCGTCCGGCGCCTCGAGGAGCGTGCGTCCGGACTCACTGGCCTCGCCCATGCGCTCGATCACGATCGCGGCGATCAGGTCCTGCTTGGTCGGGAAGTTGCGAAACAGGGTTCCGCGGCCGACGCCGGCGTGCTGGGCGATCTCCGCCACGCCGACGTCGAGTCCGCGCTCCCGGAACAGCACCTGGGCCGCGTCGAGCAACCGGCGACGGTTGCGCTCGGCGTCGGCCCTCAGCGCACGCTCGGTATGCGTCATGCCCGGGGATTGTCCTACGCCGCGACCGTGGACGGCGCCAGCTCCTCGACGCCGAGGGCCTCGACGTCGCGCTGGCGCACCGCCGCGGCGAGGATGATGGCGCCCGAGCCGAGCATGATCGCGGCCGCGATGAACGCGACGTGGTAGCCGGAGACCTTCGCGGCGGTGCTCGCGGCGAGCAGCGCCGGACCGTGCAGGCCGCCCAGCAGATCGCTCGTGCGGCTCGCGGCCAGGGTGGAGAGGATGGCCAGCCCGAGCGAGCCGCCCACCTGCTGCGCGGTGTTGAACAGCCCGGAGGCGAGCCCGGCGTCGTTCTCGGCCACGCCACCGGTGGCCATCAGCGTGATCGGCACGAACGTCAGGCCCATCCCGATGCTCATCGGCAGCAGCCCCGGCAGCAGGTCGGCGGCGTAGGTGCCGTGCACCGGGACGCCGGCCAGGATCACCATCCCGACGGTGGCCAGTGTGATCCCGAGCAGCGCGGTGTTCCTGACGCCGAGGCGCCGTACCAGTTGCTGGGCGAGCCCGGCGCCGACCACGATCCCGCCGGTCACCGGGAGGAACGCCAGCCCCGCGCTGAGCGGGCTGTAGCCGAGGATCTCCTGGACGTACAGCGAGGCGAAGAAGAACATGCCGAACATGCCCGAGGCGACCAGCAGGAGGACGACGTCGGCCACGGTCAGCGTCTTGACGCGGAAGATGCTCAGGCGGATGAGCGGCGCCTTGCTGCGCCGCTCGATCGCCACGAAGGCCGCGAGCAGGACCAGCGAGGCGGAAATCAACCCCACGGTGCGCGCCGAGCCCCAGCCGTAGGACTGGGCCTTCACGATCGCGTAGACCAGGACCACCAGGCCGCTGGTTACGGTGATCGCGCCGGCCACGTCGAACGTCCGGTGCTCCAGATCGGCCCGGGACTCGGGGATGAAGCGCAGGGTGGCCAGCAGCGTGGCGATCCCGACCGGGACGTTGACGATGAAGATCCACTCCCACGAGGCCAGCTGGGTCAGCGCCCCGCCCATGATGAGGCCGACGGCGCCACCGCCGGCGGCGATCGCGCTCCAGACGCCGAGTGCCTTGGTGCGCTCGCTCTGCTCGGTGAACGTCGTGGTGATGATCGACAGCGCGGCGGGGGAGAGCAGCGCGCCACCGAGTCCCTGCAGGCCGCGGCCGACGATCAGCATCGTCGAGGTCTGCGCCAGGCCGTTCAGCAATGAGGCAGCGGAGAACAGCGCCACGCCGGCGACGAACAGCCGCTTGCGACCGAGCAGGTCACCGGCCCGGCCGCCCAGCAGCAGGAAGCCACCGAAGATCAGCGTGTACGCGTTGACCACCCACTGCAGGCTCGCCGGCGAGAAGTGCAGGCCCTTCTGGATCGACGGCAGCGCCACGTTCACCACCGTCGCGTCGAGCACGACCATGAACTGCGCCAGGCAGGCGATCACCAGGATCAGCCAGCGGTTGGTGTCGCGGGGGCCGGTGGCGGCGGGTCGGGTGGTGGCGGGAACGCCGGCCTCGGTAGGTGTCAGCGGGGCGGCGCCGGGGGCGGCGGTCGCATCAGGCATGGGATGTCTCCTGGGGCGCGGGTGGTAATCTGGGACTTGGCGGTCCGCTTAAGCTACCACAAGCGGACCGGACGGTCCGGTTATTTTCTTGTGACCGCGCGAATTCGCGGCCGCCGGGCCCGTACCGGACCGCCAAGGGCCACGACCCCGTGGCGCGGCGACCCGTTGGACAGGGCCACGACCCCGTGGGGCGACCACCGGCTGGACAGCCCCGGGCACGGGCACGGTGCAAAACGCCCAAAAGCGCCCCGACCGCGCCGCGCCAGCCGCACATCAGCGCCTCCCCGGCGCTTATGTCCCCCCAAGAGGCGCCACCTGGGGCGATTTCGGGAGTTATGCACGGTCGGCGCCTCGCCGCACGCGGCCCGCGAAGATCGGGTCGGCCCCCGGCCCGCACACGCTGTGGAGGGTGGAGGCGATGCGCGTCTGGCCGCCCTCGCGCCCGATCCAGTCGCCCGCCGCGTAGATCACGAGGGCGCACAGGGCGGCCAGACGACGCATGTCTCCACCACACGCCGCTACCATCACGTGGGTTCGGAACCAAGTGATAGAGATCGAGAAGCACTCCGCCGACCGAAGGGCGGAGCAGGAAGGGAACTGAATATGTCTGACGCCGTTACGCGCGTGTCCGTCGAGATCGAGGGCAAGGAGATCTCGTTCGAGACCGGCAAGCTGGCCAAGCAGGCCTCCGGCGCCGTAGTCGTCCGCGCGGGCGACACGATGGTGCTCTGTACGGCCACCGCCGGCAATCTGCGGGACGTTGACTTTCTCCCGCTCACCGTCGACGTCGAAGAGCGGATGTACGCGGCCGGGAAGATCCCCGGCTCTTTCTTTAAGCGCGAGGGGCGCGCGGGCGAGAAGGCGACGCTGACCGCACGCATGATCGACCGCCCGATCCGGCCGCTGTTCCCCAAGGGATGGCGGTATGAGACCCAGCTGGTCGCGCTCCCGATCAGCGTCGACCACGTGAACCCGTACGAGATCCTCGCGATGAACGGCGCGTCGGCTGCGCTGATGGTCTCGAATATCCCGTTCCCGACGCCCGTCGGGGCGGTGCGGATCGGCAAGGTCGACGGCAACTTCGTGGTCAACCCGTCCGAGGAGGACCTCGTCGACAACACCGACCTGGACCTGATCGTGGCCGGCACCGACGAGGCGATCCTGATGGTGGAGGCCGGCGCCAACGAGATCCCCGAGGCGGAGATCCTCGACGCGCTCGACATCGCCCACGGCGAGATCAAGAAGCTGTGCGCGCTCCAGCGCGAGCTCGCCGAGCGCGCCGGCAAGGAGAAGACCGTCGTAGAGATCCCCGAGGTCAGCGCCGACCTGTACGAGCAGATCAAGGCCTCGCACGGCGCCGCGCTCGACGCCGCCACTCAGGTCGAGGAGAAGCTCGAGCGCCAGGACGCGTGCAAGGCGGTCGAGGAACAGGTGCTCACGCAGTACTCGGGCGACCCCGAGGCCGACACCTACGCCGAGTACCGCGCAAACGCCCAGCGCGCGTTCGACAAGCTCGAGAAGACGCTGATCCGCGAGCGCATCGCCGTCCAGAAGAAGCGCCCCGACGGCCGCACCTCCAACGAGATCCGCCCGATCTCGATCGAGGTCGGCGTCTCCCCCCGGGCGCACGGGTCCGCTCTCTTCACGCGAGGACAGACCCAGGCCCTGAGCGTTGTCGCCCTCGGCACCACGCGCGAGGAGATGCGCCTCGACACGCTCGGCCTCGAGACGGCCAAGCGCTACTTCCACCACTACAACTTCCCCGGGTTCTCGGTCGGTGAGGCCGGGCCGATGCGCGGTCCCAAGCGCCGGGACATCGGGCACGGGGCCCTGGCCGAGCGCGCGCTCGTGCCGATGATCCCGAGTCAGGAGGAGTTCCCGTACACGATCCGCGTCGTGTCGGACATCCTCGAGTCCAACGGGTCAAGCTCGATGGCCTCCGTGTGCGGCTCGAGCCTCTCCCTCATGGACGCCGGGGTCCCGCTGCAAAGGCCCGTCGCCGGCATCGCCATGGGCCTGATCAAGGAGGGTGACGACTACATCGTCCTCACCGACATCGCGGGGGTCGAGGACCATCTGGGCGACATGGACTTCAAGGTCGCCGGCACCGAGAACGGCATCACCGCGCTCCAGATGGACATCAAGATCACCGGCGTCACGTTCGAGATCATGCGCGACGCGCTCACCCAGGCGAAGACCGCCCGGACGTTCATCCTCGGCGAGATGGCGAAGGTGATCGATGCTCCGCGCAGCGAGCTGTCCAAGTACGCGCCGGGCATCTCCTCGGTGCAGATCGATCCCGAGAAGATCGGCCTGCTGATCGGCAAGGGCGGCGAGACCATTCGCGCGCTGCAGGAGGAGTTCGAGTCCCAGATCGACGTCAACGACGAGGGCATGGTGCTCGTCTACGCCGCCGACCGCGAACGCGGCGACGCGCTCGTCGATCGCATCCGCTCGATGACCAAGGAGGTCGAGGTCGGCGACGAGTTCACCGGCAAGGTGGTCAAGACCACCGCGTTCGGCGCGTTCATCGAGCTCGCCAAGGGCACCGACGGGCTGCTCCACATCTCCAACGTGGCGCCCGGCCGGCGCATCGCGTCGGTCGAGGAGGTGCTGAACAAGGGCGACGAGCTCCACGTGCGCGTGGTCGAGGTCGACCGCGAGCGCGGCCGGATCGGCCTGCGCCTGGCTGACGATCCGGACATCGTCGGCAAGAGCGTCGAGGAGCTGGCCGCGGTGGGAACCGGCGACAGCGGACCCCCGCGGCGCGACCGTGATCGCGGCGGTGACCGCGGCGGGCGCGACGGTCGTGATCGGGGCCGAGGCCGCGACGGTCGTGATCGGGACCGTCCTCGTGACGGCGACCGCGGCGGGCGAGTGCGCGACCGCGACCCCGAGCGGCCCCGCTCGTAGGGCCACGTGCTCCAGCAACACCGGCTGACCACTCTCGAATCTGGCGTCCGAGTCGTGACCGAGGCGATGCCCTCGGTCCGCTCGGTGTCGGTCGGATTCTGGATCGCCACCGGCTCCCGTCACGAGGCCGACCAGCAGGCCGGCCTTTCACATCTGCTCGAGCACCTGCTGTTCAAGGGCTCCGAGAAGTACGGCTCGCTGGAGATCGACCAGATCTTCGACGGGATGGGCGCCGAGCTGAACGCCGGCACGGGCAAGGAGACCACCTCGGTCTACGCTCGCGTGATCGACGAGCACGTGCCGGAGGCGTTCGATGTCATGGCCGACATGGTGTTCCGCCCGGCGCTCGACGACATCGACTCCGAGCGGGCGGTGATCCTCGAGGAGATCGCCATGTACGAGGACGATCCTCAGGAGAAGGTGTTCGACCTGTTCGGCGAGGCGGTGTTCGGCGAGCACCCGCTGGGCCGCGCGATCATCGGCCGATCCGAGGTGATCGCCGAGACCCCGGCCGAGCGGATCGCCCAGTTCCACTCCGAGCGCTACCGGCCCGAGAACATCGTGATCGCGGCCGCCGGCGCCGTGGACCACGACCAGTTCGCGGAGCTGGCGGCCAAGGCGATCGCCGCGCGGACGAACGGCCAGCCGCCGATGGCCACGACCGCGCCCCCGAACGGCACGGCTCGCCGGTGCTTCGAGCGCAAGGACACCGAGCAGTACCACGTGTGCCTGGGCGGGCGCGGCCTGGCCCGCCACGACGAGCGCCGGTTCGCGCTGCGCGTGCTCGACACGGTGTTCGGCGGAACCTCGTCCTCACGCCTGTTCCAGGAGATCCGCGAGCGCCGCGGTCTGGCCTACGCGGTCTATTCGTTCACGAGCGCCTATCAGGACAGCGGCCAGGTTGGTCTCTACGTCGGGACGCGTCCCGACAACCTCGGCGAGTCGCTGTCGGTGGTCGCCTCCGAGCTCGCCCGGCTCCGCGAGGAGCCGGCCACGAGCGAGGAGCTGTCCCGGGCCAAGGAGAACCTCAAGGGCCGCGTGGTGCTGGCGCTCGAGTCCACCGGGGCTCGCATGAACCGGCTCGGGTCCGAGCTGCTGGCCGGCATGCCCCTGCTGTCGCTCGATGAAACCGTCGCCCGGATCGACGCCGTCTCGCTCGAGGACCTGAGCGCGCTGGTCGAGGAGCTGTGGTCGCCCGACCGGCTCTCGGCCGCCGGCATCGGCCCCGCTGAGGACCGCTTCGACGATGCTCTCGGCTCGCTCGCGCCGGCGCTGGCGGAGACGCGCTAGTGAACCACCCCGCAAACACGGTCGGAGACCACTGACGGTGCCCATCCGCGTCGCCGTGGCCGGCGCGGCCGGGCGGATGGGGGAGACCGTGTGCCGCGCGGTAGAGGCGGCGGACGACATGGAGCTGACCGGCCGGGCCGACCCCGCGCTGGGCACGCCGGTCGCCGAGGTCCTGACCAACGCCGACGTCCTCGTCGACTTCACGATTCCGACCAGCGCGGTCGCCAACGCGCGCGAGGCGGTGGCCGCCGGCGTGCACGTCGTGATCGGCACCACCGGGTTCGACCCGGCCGAGCTGCGCGGTCTCACCGGGGCGAACATCTTCATCGCGCCGAACTTCGCGATCGGCGCCGTCCTGATGATGCAGTTCGCCGTGCAGGCGGCACGGCACATGGCGAAGGCCGAGATCATCGAGCTGCACCACGATCGCAAGGTTGACGCGCCCAGCGGAACCGCCGCCCGGACCGCCGCGCTGATCGCCGACGCGTCGCCGAGCCACGCCACCCCGCCGATCCACTCGGTGCGGCTGCCCGGCCTGGTCGCCCACCAGGAGGTCATCCTCGGCGACGTCGGTCAGACGCTGACGATCCGCCACGACTCGACCGACCGAGAGTCGTTTATGCCCGGCGTGCTGCTGGCCATCCGCGGGGTCCAGAGCCTGAGCGAGTCCCCGACGGTCGGCCTCGAGAAGCTGCTCGAGCGCGCGTGACGCACCCGGTCTAGGGCCGGGTCGCGCCGGTCACCACGGCCTGGACCACCCCGAAGTACCACGAGGCGACCTGGTCGCGCGGGATCTCGGGATGGTCGAGCCACCAGTTGGCCAGCGACTCACCGGCGCCGACCAGCGCGTGGGCGATACCGTCCGCCGCCGCCGGCGCGTAGCCCGAGCAAGAGGAGCCGGCCCCGTCCTCGAGCATCACGCGGATCGCGCGCGCGATCCGCTCGCGCACCTCGCCCACCCGCTCGGCGAACGGCCGGGTCGACCCCAGCTCGCGGAACAACACCCGCCACCCGTCGCCGTGCTCCTCCACGAACGCGAGGAACTCGGTGATCCTCGCCCGCAGCGCCGAGGCGGGCCGGGAATCGGACGGGCGTGCGTTCACCAGCCGCTCGAGCAGCTCACCGCCGGAGCGCTCGACATAGGCCAGATACAGCCCCTCCTTGGAACCGAAGTAGGTGTAGAGCATCGGCTTCGAGACGCCGGCGCGCTCGGCGATCTCGTCCATCGGGGCGGCTTCATAGCCCGCGCGCGCGAACACATGTCCCGCCACGTCGAGGATCAGCTGCTCGCGCCGCTCGCGCGGCATCCCGCGCGTTCCGCCTCTGACACGACTCCGGGAGTCGCTTTTGCCGGCGCTGGAGATATTTCCTGGCACGAACCGTTAGGAATTCGTCGGACTGGATATTACTGACGAGTAGATATGCCCGAGAAAGGTGCTCCCCCAAACGTCCATCCGGTCCAGCGACGAGTGCTCAAGGCGCTCGGAGCGCTCAGCTCGCCGCTCCTGCCCGACGACTACCTCGAGATGGTCAACCCGCTGTGGTCCACGCGCGAGCTGCGCGGCCGGATCGAACGGGTCGAGCACGAGACCGAGACCGCCGCCACGATCCTGATCAAGCCGGGCTACCGCTGGCCGGGCCACAAGCCCGGGCAGTACGTCCGGATCGGGATCGACATCGACGGCGTCAGACATTGGCGCGCCTACTCGCTGACCTCGGACCCATACCGCGAGGACGGGCTGATCAGCATCACGCCCAAGAAGGTCGACGAGGGCAAGGTGTCACCGTACCTGGTCGAGGAGGCAAAGCCCGGCACGATCGTCTCGCTGAGCAATATCGAGGGCGAGTTCGTGCTGCCCGATCCGCCGCCCCCGAAGCTCCTGTTCATCAGCGCCGGCAGCGGCGTGACTCCGATCATGAGCATGCTGCGCCACCTCGATCACTACGACCAGCTGAACGACGCCGTGCTGCTGCACTCGGCGCGCCACACCGACGACGTCATGTTCGGCGACGATCTTCGCGGGCTGGCCGACAAGCGGGATGGCTTCCGGCTGCACGAGCAGCTCACCCGCGAGAACGGCCGCATGGGCCCACACGACCTCGACCGCATGTGCCCCGACTGGCGCGAGCGCGAGACCTACATCTCCGGCCCCAACGACATGCTCGACGCGTTCACCGAGCACTTCGAGCGCGAGAGCGACTGCGATCGCCTGCACATGGAGCGCTTCCAGCCCAAGCTGGGCCTGGGGGAGAACGGCGCAGGCGAGGGCGGTGCGATCAAGTTCCTGGCCTCCGAGTGCGAGGCCGCGTCCGACGGCAGGATGCCGATCCTCGTCGCCGGCGAGGAGAAGGGCCTCGACCTGCCATTCGGCTGCCGCGAGGGCATCTGCCACACGTGCGTGGGCGAGCTGCGCTCAGGCCGGGTGCGCGATCTGCGCACCGGCGAGGTCTACGGCCAGGAGGGCGAGGTCATCCGGACCTGCATCAGCGCGCCCGAAGGCCCCATCGAAATCGACCTGTAACCCGGAAACCACCCAGGGGGATTGACCGACATATGGCCAACGCGACCCACAACGGCCACCTGACCAACGGCCATGTCACGATCGACGACGAGCCCGAGAACCCGCTGCGCCGGCTGACCCCGGAGCAGATCGAGGCCATCGGCCGCGAATTCGACGAGCTCCACCAGGAAGTCAAGGACAGCCTCGGCGACCGCGATGCACGCTACATCCGCTCGATCATCGCGCTCCAGCGGCGGCTGGCTCTCCTCGGCCGCCTCGAGCTGGTCGCCTCCCGGTGGCGGATCCCGTGGATCCTGGGCGCCTCGACGCTCGGCCTGGCCAAGATCCTCGAGAACATGGAGATCGGCCACAACGTCCTGCACGGCCAGTGGGACTGGATGAACGACCCGGTGATCAACTCGCGCGCCTGGGACTGGGACACCGCGTCCACGTCGGACGCGTGGCGCCACTCGCACAACTACATCCACCACACGTTCACCAACATCCTCGGCAAGGACCGCGACCTCGGCTACGAGATCATGCGGATCGACCCCCACCAGAAGTGGTATCCGTTCTACCTCCTCCAGCCCTTCTACAACGTCCTCCTGGCCATGCTGTTCGAGTGGGGGGTGGCCGTTCACGATCTCGATTTCGAGGCGATCCGCAAGGGCGAGAAGGACATGGAGCAGGTCCGCAAGGAGCTGAAGGGGATCGCCGGCAAGGCGCGCACCCAGATCCAGAAGGACTACATCGCGTGGCCGCTGATCTCGGGGATCGTCATGACCCTGGCCGAGCTCGCCTACTTCAGCGCCCGCGCCGAGCTCGAGCGGCGGCGGAGCAGCCGGCTGTCGGTCTCCTACGGTTTGAAGAAGCTGCGCTGGGGGCGCGAGAAGCCGCGCGGCAACGTGTTGAGGCAGATGGTTGAGCGCCGCTCGTTCCGCGAGCCGTTCATGCGCACGCTGACCGCCGACGTCGCGGCCAACATCATCCGCAATGTGTGGTCCTACGCGATCATCTTCTGCGGCCACTTCCCGGATCAGACGTACACGTTCACCCAGGAGGAGACCGACGACGAGAGCCGCGGCGCCTGGTACGTGCGCCAGCTGACCGGCGCGGCCAACATCGACGGCGGGCCGCTGTTCCACGTGATCAGCGGCAACCTCGGCTACCAGGTCGAGCATCACCTGTATCCGGACATGCCGAGCACGCGCTACGGCGAGATCGCGCCCAAGGTGCGCGAGATCTGCCAGCGCTACGGCCTGCCCTACAACTCCGGGCCGTTCCACCAGCAGCTCGGGATGGTGCAGCGGACGATCCTCCGCCTGGCCTTCCCGGGCGGCAAGGTGCGAACGAAGCCGGGCGCCTACGACGGCCCGCTGGTCCGCGGCAAGGGCGAGCGACCCGTGCCCGAGGTGGCCGGCGTCAGCTGATACTGGTAGTCCACGTGGCCTAAACGCGGATGGTCAGAGTGGACATCCGGCCGCTTTCGTCCCCCGGATCGCGCGCTATCTTGAGGTTTGAGAGCGCTAACAGGGTTAGGAGGTCGGTCATGACGTGGAAACGGAGCTTTCTCGTGGTGGCAAACGTAACTGCGACCTCTGACGAGCTGATCGAGGCACTGAAGGCGCGCGCGCCGGCCAGCTTCACGCTGGTCATCCCGGCGACGCCGTTCGGCGGTGGTCGCGAGGCCGCGCTGACCAAACTGAGCGAAGCGCTCGAGCAACTGAGGGACGCGGGTCTCGAGGCCGAGGGGAGCGTCGGCAACGCCGACCCGATCCTGGCCGTGACCGACGCCTGGGATCCGAAGCGCTACGACGAGATCATCGTCTCGACGCTCCCGATGCGCTTCTCGAAGTGGCTGCACGCCGGGCTGCCCGAGCGGATCGGCAAGCTGACCGACGCCCCGGTCATCCATGTGGTCTCGCAGCCGCCCCGGCCCGAGCCGGAGACCGCGCCGCCGCCAGCGCACCCCGACACGGGCATGGGCCCGCTGTCGGTGCTGGCCTGGGGCGCGCGCAAACAGCACTGAGGGCCCGGAGTCAGCTCCGGGAACCGGTCTGCCGCGGGTTCCCCTGCGATAATCGATCGATGCCCGTGAACCTCGGCACCATCCTGACCGCGATGGTGACCCCCTTCGACGCCGATGGGGCCGTCGACGAGGAGGCCGCCGTCGCGCTGATGCACCACCTGCTCGAGCACGGCTCGGACGGACTGGTCATCTGCGGCACCACCGGCGAGGCCTCGACGCTGAACGACGAGGAGCACCTCGGCATGATCCGCCTGGCCGTGGAGGAGATGCGCGGCCGGTGCACGATCGTGGCCGGCGTCGGCTCGAACGACACCCGGCATGCGGTCGAGATGTCCGCAAGAGCCACCGAGATCGGCCCCGACGCCCTGCTGCACACCAACCCGTACTACAACCGGCCCAGCCGGCGCGGGATCGTCCGGCACTTCGAGGAGGTGTCCCAGGCCACGGACCTGCCGATCGTGCTCTACAACATCCCCCAGCGCACCGGGTCCGACATGCCGAACGACCTGCTGGCCGAGCTGGCCCAGCTCGAGAACGTAGTCGCGGTCAAGCAGGCCAACGCCGCCAACCTGGCCAAGGTCGACGGGCTGCGGATCTATGCCGGCAACGACGACCTGCTGGCCGACGTGCTCGACATGGGGGAGGCCGGAGGCATCCTCGTGGCCAGCCACCTGTTCGGCGAGGAGATGCACCGGATGGCCGACGAGCCGGAGCGCCGCCGGGAGATCGATCAGAGCCTGAAGGACGTCTACCGCGACATGACGGTCGCGCCGCTGGCCTGCGCCACCAAGGCGGCACTCAGCCTGCTCGGTCTCCTGCCGAGCGCCGCGCCGCGCCTGCCGTATGTCGAGCTCGACGAGCAGGAGCTGGACGTGATCCGCTCGATGCTCGAGCGCCACGGGCTGCTGCAAGCCTCCCGCGCGTGACTACCGGCACTCTCCGGGTCCTGCCGCTCGGCGGCCTGGGCGAGATCGGCAAGAACATGACCGTCGTCGAGTACGACGGGCGGATCGTCGTGGTCGACACCGGGCTGCGCTTCCCGACCACGGACATGCTCGGGATCGACCTGGTGCTCCCCGACTTCGCGTACCTGCGCGACCGGGCCGAGGACATCGAGGCGTTCGTCGTGACGCACGGGCACGAAGACCACCTCGGGGCGCTGCCCTGGGTGATCCGCGAGCTCGACGACACCCCGCCCGTGTACGGAGGCCGCCTGACCATGGCCATGGCCCGGTCCAAGCTCGACGAGCACAAGCTGCGCGACGTCGAGCTCGAGGACGTGCGCCCCGGCGAGCAGATCGAGCTCGGGCCATTCACGCTCGAGCTCGTGCACATGACCCATTCGATCCCCGACTCATGCGCGGTGGCGCTCCGGACCGAGCTCGGGACCGTGCTGCTCACCGGTGACTACAAGTTCGACCAGACTCCGGTGGATGGTCTGCCCGCCGACGTCTCGCGCCTGGCCGAGCTCGGCCGCGAACGCGTGCTGCTGCTCTGCGGCGACTCCACCAACGCCGACCGGCCCGGCTTCTCGCCCTCCGAACGTGGCGTGGGCCCGCACCTGCAGGAGGTGTTCGCGCGCGCCACCGGAAGAATCATCGTGACCAGCTTCGCGTCGAACATCCATCGCGTCCAGCAGGTGATCGACGCGGCCTCCCAGCTCGGGCGCAAGGTCTCGCTGGTCGGCCGCTCGATGCGCAAGAACGTCAACATCGGCCGCTCGCTCGGCCACATCGAGTTCCCCGAGGGGACGCTGATCCCGCCCCAGGAGGTCGAGGACTGGCCCGACGAGAAGATCGTGGTGATCTCGACCGGGTCCCAGGGCGAGCCGCTGTCGGCGCTGCGCCGGATGGCCCACAACGACCACCGGATGATCAAGCTGCACCGGGGCGACACCGTCGTGTTCTCCGCCACGCCGATCCCCGGCAACGAGCGGGCGGTCAATGAGACCGTCGATCGCCTGTTTCACATCGGCTGCGAGGTGATCACGCCGCGTGAGGCGCCCATCCACGCCTCGGGCCACGGCTACGCCGAGGAGCTCAAGCTGATGCTCAACCTGGTCAAGCCGCGCTACGTGATGCCGGTGCACGGCGACTACAAGCGGATCCGTCTGCACGCCGAGTTGGCCGCCGCGGTCGGGATCGACCCGGATGACGTGTTCCGGGGTGAGAACGGGCTCCCGCTCGAGCTCGACGAGGGTGGCGCGCGCTACGGCGAACCCGAGCAGTCCGGCATGATCTTCGTCGACGGCGTCGACATCGGAGACCCGGCCGACGTGGCCCTGCGCGACCGCCGCATGCTCTCGGCCGACGGGATCTTCATCGTGGTGGCGACCGTGTCCGAGCAGAGCGGTGAGTCGGTCGTGCCGCCCGAGGTGATCTTCCGCGGCGTTCCGTTCGTCGAGCAGGCCGACAGCCTGGTCGAGGAGATCCGCGACGAGGTCGAGCGCTCGCTCTCGCGGGCGGCCAACGACGGCGTACGCGAGATCGACCTGCTCCAGCAGGAGCTACACGACGACCTGGCTGCGTTCGTCTATGACCGGCTTCGGCGCCGGCCGATGGTGCTGCCGGTCGTGGTCGAGGTCTGAGCGCCGGCGCCGCATCGCCGCCAGGCCGCCCAGGGCGACCACGAAGATCGTCACGGCGCCCAACCCCAGGCCGGCTCGGGCGCCGGCCACGGCCATCAGCCAGCCCACGATCGGACCCCCGATCGGGGTCGATCCCTGGAAGCCGACGAACCACAGCGACATGACCCGCCCGCGCATCTCGGGCGCGGCCGTGAGCTGGAGCGTCGAGTTCGCCATCGACATGAACGAGATGCTCCCCCAGCCCACGAACGGGAGGACCGCGAGCTCGAGCGGCAGGCTGGGAGCGAGCGTGGCCAGCGTGAGCGCGACCGCGAAGCCGCCCGCGGCGATCGTCAGCCCTCGCAGACCGATCTTGCCGCGCGCGGCCACGATGAGCCCGCCGAGCACGGCTCCGACGCCCATCGCCGCGGTCATGAACCCGAAGCCGGTGGCGCCGGCGTGCAGCCCGCGGCTGGCCATCACCGGGAGCGTCACCTGGAACTCGTAGGTCAGACAGCCGGCGATCGCCATCATCACCAGCGGGATGGCGATGTCGGGCGTGCGGCGGACGTAGCGTAAGCCTTCGCGGAGTTGGCCGCGCGCGCGGGGGGTCGGCGTGGTCGGGTGTAGCGCGCTGAGATCCATGACCGCGAGCGACGCGATCACCGCGCCGAAGCTGGCCGCGTTGACCAGGAAGCACACCCCGATGCCCGCCGTGGCGATCAGGATCCCGGCGATCGCCGGCCCGACGACGCGGGCGGCGTTTGCCATCACCGAGTTCAGGCTGACGGCGTTGCGCAGGTGCTCGGGTCCGACCATCTCGAGCATGAACGACTGGCGCGTGGGGTTCTCGAACGCGTTGTTGAGGCCAAGCAGCGCGGCGAGCACTCCGATCTGCCAGTACCGCACTTCACCGGTGACCGTCAGGACCCCGAGAATGAGCCCCTGCACGCCCATCAGGCTCTGGAGGATGATCATCAGCCGGCGCTTGTTGACCCGGTCGGCGATCACGCCGCCGTAGGGGCCGAGCAGGAGCACCGGCAGGGTCTGCAGGCCGATCACCACGCCGAGCGCCGTGCTCGAGTGGGTGAGGGTCAGCACCAGCCAGGCCTGGGCGGTCATCTGCATCCAGGTCCCGGCCAGCGAGGTGGCCTGGCCGGCGTAGTAGAGGCGGTAATTCGGTACCGAGAGCGCTGCGAACGTGACGCGGCCGGCGCGGATCACCCGCGTCAAGGCCGCTCTCCGTGGCGAAGTTGCTCGGCCAAGCGCTCGAGGGAATCGAGGGCGGCAACGATGCGCTCGCGCTCGGCGGGCTGGATGCCGTCCAGGGCGATGTTCAGGGCGTCCGTGCGCTCGCGGCGGATTCGCTCGGCCATGCGCTTACCGGCCGGCGTGGGCTTGACCCACGCCGCGCGCCGGTCGCCCTGGTCGGCCGAGCGCTCGACCAGGCCGCTCTCGAGCAGATGCGCCACCGCGCGCGAGAGCTGCGTCGGGTTGATGCTCTCTGCCTCGGCCAGGTCCGCCAGCCGAATCGAGCCCTCGCGTACCACGGTGAGCAGGACCGAGATCCGCGTCGGTGTCAGCCCGGCGGCGATCGCCGTCGGGGTCGGGCGGAGCCGGCGAGACAGCCGGCCGATCACCGCGCGCAGGCGCGCGGTGGTCTCGAGGTCTAGCTGGGTGGGAGCGGAGGTCACTGGCATGGTTATCGACAGATACTTGCTTGCTGTTAAGCAATTTTAGCACCGCGCACGCTGGGCTTCGCCGACGCTGGGCGCAGCGTTGAGCGGGGCGCCGGAGACCATCCGCGGACTCCTCGCGGAACTGCGATCCGATTAGGAGCTTCGTCCCACCCGCGCCGGAGTCCGAGGATGGTCTCCGGTGGCGAGCGGGGCGCGGGGGATCTTGATCACGAACCGGGCGCCGGTGCCGGCGTCGGGGTGCTCCAGGGTGACCGTTCCGCCGTGCGACTCGGCGACCGCGCGGACGATGGCCAGCCCGAGGCCCGAGCCGCGGCTGCCGGTCTGGGAGCCTCGCACGAAGCGGTCGAACACGCGCGAGCCGAGCTCGGGCGGGATGCCGGGCCCGTCGTCCTCGACGGTGAGGACCGCGGTGCCGTTGTCGAGCGCGGTGGCGGCGCGGATGTGCGTGCCGGGCGGCGTGTGCCGAGCCGCGTTTTCGATCAGGTTGAGCGTGAGGCGGTGGAGGTCGTCCTTGACGCCGGGGACGACCGCGGGTTGTGCGTCGATCGACAGCTCGTGGTCCTCCGCCATCGGCCCCAGCTCGGACGCCGCCTCGAGCAGGACGTTGGCCAGGTCGGTCGGGCCCCGGGACTGGGTCCGGCGGGCATCCGCCCGGGCCAGCAGGAGCAGGTCGCCAACCAGCCGCCGCATCCGCCGGGCCGAGCGCAGCGCCGCCTGCGCCGTGTCGGCCTGGTCGCCGTCGAGCTCTTCTCCCAGCAGCTCGAGGTTCGCCAGCAGGCTCGTCAGCGGCGTGCGCAGCTCGTGTGAGGCGTCGGCCACGAATTCGCGCTGGCGTTCGAGGGCGGCATGGGTGTCGCTGCGGGCGGCGTCGAGCGATCCGAGCATCCCGTCGACGGTCCGGGCCAGCTCGGCGACCTCATCCTCCGACTGCGGCTGCGGCACGCGCAGAGCGGGATCGCCCGTGCGTTCGATCTCGCGCGCGGCCTCGGTCAGCTGCTTGATCGGTCGCATGGCGCGAGCGGCGGTGGCCAGCCCGGCGAGCAGCGCGAGCACGGTGCCGCCGATCACGCCCAGGAGCAGGATCACGCGCACCCGCGCGAGTTCCTGGTCGATGTCCGAGACGGGGCGGCCGTAGAGCAGCCATACCGGGCTGGACGGCACGGGCAGCTGCTGCGCGACGACGAAGTAGCCGTTCTCGTTGTACGTCCCCGCCTTGGTGGGAGCCGGGAACTGGGGCGTGCTGGGCACGAACTTCACGCCCTTGACCTTGACGTCCTTCTGGGTGCACACCAGCACGCCGGCCTGGTTGTAGAGGCGAATCTGGGCGTGCTCGGCGCTCGTGTAGTCCTCGAGCGAGACGTGCTGGTTGTTGCAGTTGAGATAGCCGCTCGCGCCCTTCCACCTCAGGTGCAACCTGGCCGCCAGCTGGGCGGAGTTGCTGCGCACCTCGTTGTTGAACTGCCCGCGGAGATCACGGTCAGTGAGGACCCCGACGATCGCGGCGAACGAGGCGAGGATCACGCAGGTCAGCGCCGCGGACCCGCCGGCCAGCCGCCACTTGATCGGGATCCGCCTATACGCGGAGAACGTAGCCCGCGCCGCGGATCGTGTGTAGGAGCCGAGGCTCGCCACCCGCTTCCAGCTTTCTCCGAAGGTTCGAGACGAACACTTCAATCGTATTGGTCATCGAGAACGGGTCATAGCCCCAGACCTCGTCCAGCAGCCGCTGGCGGGAGATCACGATCCGTTCGTTGCGCATCAGGTACTCGAGCAGCTCGAACTCGCGCTGGGTCAGGTCGACCGATCGCCCCCCGCGGGTCACCTCGTGCGTGTCGGGATTCAGTTTGAGATCGCCGATGGCCAGCGTGGCCTGGCCGCGCGGCGGGCGGCGCCGGAGGAGCGCCCGCAGCCGCGCGAGCAGCTCCTGGCGCTCGAACGGCTTGACCAGGTAGTCGTCCGCGCCGGCATCGAGTCCCTCGACCCGGGACTCGACCGCGTCGCGGGCGGTCAGCACGAGGATCGGGACGTCGTCGCTGCGCCTGATCGTCTTGGCCACCTCGAGGCCGTCGAGGCGGGGAAGCCCGAGGTCGAGGATCACCAGGTCCGGCAGGAACGCATGAGCCTCGTCGAGCGCCGCCACCCCGTCGCCGGCGATTCGCACCTCGTATCCCTCCATGCGCAGCGAGCGCTGGAGGACCTGGGCGATCGCATCATCGTCCTCGACGACCAGCACTCGGGGTGTCCGCTCATACTCGGTCATGGCTGCCCTTTCAGATGGTACGAGGGTGGACCCGGCTCGACCGCGGGCGGCAGGAAGCCGCGTGCGCGCGTCGAAGGCATGTGTCCCGAGATGGCCGCCCGCAAGCGCTCCAAGAAGCCGCCGCCCAAGCGCGCGACGCGCTCGCTCCTGGCTGGCCTGTCATCGTTGCGGGGCGGCCATCCTCGCCGCCCGGACCTCGAGCCCCACCACGTCGACATCCTCGGACTCGGGCTCATCGCCCTGGGCGTCCTGCTCTGCGGCGTGGCCTACGCCGGCTGGGACGGCGGAACGCTCGGCAACGGCGCCGTCACCGCGATGCGCTTCGTGCTCGGCGCCCTCGGCTACGTCGTGCCGGCGGCGCTCGTGGTCTCCGGGGCGCTTCTGCTCGCCCGCGAGCTCCGCCCGCCTGTCCGGCCGCTGCGCACCGGCGTGGTGTGCCTGACCGCCTCGATCACGCTGGCGCTGGCGGCGGGAACCCTCGGAGTCGGCCCCGGGGCGGCTTCGTCGGCACAGTTCTGGCGGGCCGCGGTGTTCGAGGACCGAGGCGGCGTCGTGGGGCAGGCCGAGTTGTGGGTCACCTCGCACCTGATCTCCACCGCCGGGGCGGACATCCTGGCCGTGTTCCTGTTCGTGGCGGGACTGATCCTGGTCACCGGGGCCGGGGTCGCCGGCGTAGTCCGGGCCACCGGCGCCCGCATGGCCGACACGACGCGTGTGATCCGGCGCTCGACCGAGGGGATGGCCGTACCCCGCCGTCCGGCCACGGCTGCCGCGCGGGCTCGCGCGGGGCAGGCCGAGGTAGCGCCGGCTCGCCCCGGCGAGGACGGCTCCTCAGAGCCCGCCGAGCCCCTGTTTCCGCCGGAGCCCGACACCTCGGAGCTCGTCGTGCGGGCCACGCACGTCGAGGCACCCCCGATCTCCGACGATGACGCGATGGATGACGAGGAACCTGCCGTGCCTGCGTTCCCGGCTCCGGCTCCGGCCCCGGTCGAGGACGCCGAGGAACCGGTTTCCGAGGACGGCCTCACGCCGCAGGGCCGCTACCGCGCCAGCATCACCGACGACCCGAGCTTCGTCTGGCGAGTCCCGTCCGCCCGGTTCCTCGTGCGCTCGACGGGCGAGGCGGCGAAGCCAGACACCGCCGGTCAGGAGCAGGTGGCGGCGACGCTGGTCGAGACCCTCGGACACTTCGGGATCCAGGCCAAGGTGATCGGCCGGGTGACCGGACCGCACATCACCCGCTATGAGCTCCGGCTGGCGCCGGGGACCAAGGTCTCCAAGGTGGCGCAGCTCAAGGACGACCTCGCCTACGCACTTGCCGCGGTGGAGATCCGCATCCTGGCGCCGATCCCCGGCAAGCAGGCGGTCGGGGTGGAGGTCCCGAACGCCCGGCGCCGGATCGTCCATCTGGGCGATGTGTTCCAGGAGCCGCCGGCCGACTGGTCGCCGCTGACCGTATGGCTGGGCAAGGACATCGCCGGGCGCGCGATCGGCGCCGATCTCGCCAAGATGCCGCACCTGCTCGTCGCCGGCACGACCGGGGCGGGCAAGTCGGCCTGCGTGAACGCGATGCTGTGCAGCGTCCTGCTGCGCGCCACGCCGCACCAGGCGCGGGTCGTCCTGGTCGACCCCAAGCAGGTTGAGCTGAATCATTACGAGGGAATTCCGCACCTTCTGACGCCGGTCATCACCAGCCCCCGGATGGCGGCCAATGCTCTGCAGAACCTGGTGCGGGAGATGGAACAGCGCTACGGGATCATGTCGCTGGCTCGGACGCGGAGCCTGCCCGAGCTCAACCGGTCGCGCGAGAAGCGCGGTGAGCCGCCGCTGCCCTACATCCTGTGCGTGATCGACGAGCTGGCCGACCTGATGATGGTCGCCCCGGCCGACGTGGAGGACTCGATCATCCGGCTGGCTCAGAAGGCGCGGGCGGTCGGCATTCATCTGGTGCTCGCCACCCAGTCGCCGCGGGTGGATGTGATCACCGGGATGATCAAGGCCAACGTGCCCTCGCGCATCGCCTTCTCGGTGTCCTCGCAGACCGACTCGCGGGTGATCCTCGACCACAACGGCGCCGAATCGCTGCTCGGCCAGGGCGACATGCTGTTCTCGCCGGTCGGCTCGAGCAAGCTCCAGCGGATCCAGGGCGCCTACATCGACGAGGAGCAGATCGCCGAGCTGACCGACGCCTGGCGGCGCCAGGGCGAACCCGAGTTTCACGAGGAGCTCCTGCAGGAGGTCGCCTCAGAGGACGGCGACTCCGGGTCTGAGGAGTCCCCGGAGTTCAGTCCCGACGAGGATCCGCTGCTCGAGGAGGCGATCGCGCTGGTGGCCCAGATGGGCACCGCCTCCACCTCGATGCTGCAACGGCGGCTGCGCCTCGGCTACACCCGGGCCGGGCGGCTGATCGACATGCTCGAGCGCCGCGGGATCATTTCCGGCTATGAGGGTTCCAAGCCCCGCCAGGTCCTGATCGCCGAGGCCGACGTGCCGCGCATCCTGTCTCACCTGGCCGAGGCCGACGGCGCTGGCGGCCCGCGACCCGTTCCGGTCCCCGACGACATCGAAGAACAGCCGTGAGGCGTCGTGCGGGGCTCTCGCTCCGAACGCGATAAACGCCCGGTTGGCCCGCCTTCCGACGCTAGCCTTCGCAGGCGGATGGCGGACATCGGCACCACACTGAGGGAAGCGCGCCTCCGCGCGCGAATCGACATCAGCGAAGTCGAGGCGCGCACCAAGATTCGCGCCAAGTATCTGCGTGCGATCGAGAACGAGGAGTGGGACCTGCTCCCCGGGCCGGTCTACGTGAAGAGCTTCCTGCGCACGTACGGCGACTTCCTGGGCGTCGACAGCCGGCTGCTGGTCGACGAGTACAAGCGCCGGTACGAGCGGCCGGCCGATTCGGAGCTTCGCCCGATTGCCCCGCTCGGGCGCGAGCGCGAGCGCCGGCGCCGGCGGCCCCGGCTCGGGCGGGTCGGGGTGATCGTGCTCGCGCTGGCGGCGGTGGCGGTCGCGCTGGGCGTGGTCGGAACGCTCTTCAACAACTCGAGCACGTCGACGACCTCGACGCCGTCGAGCTCGGTTGCCTCCCATTCGTCGACCTCGTCCACCTCGGCGACGTCGCACACGACCACGGCCCACAAGCCGCCGGCCAAGCATCACCATCACGCGCCGCCGGCCAACCCGACGACGGTCACGATGAAGCTCGTCCCGACCAGCCCGGTGTACGTGTGCGTGGAGGACGGAAACGGCAAGCGCCTCATCTCGGGCGTGATCTATTCACCCGGTCAGACCGTGCCCACCGAGACGGCGAAGAAGCTGCTCGTCACGCTGGGTAACAGCGCGGTGCAGATGAAGGTCAACGGCAAGAACGTGACGGTGGGCCCGGGCGCGCCAGTCGGGTACGCGCTGACGCCCGGCAAGACGACGCCGCTGGCCGCCGCCCAGCGTCCCACCTGCGCATGAGCCCGGTTGGCTCGTCTGCGGCTGCCGTGCGGGCCGGGATCCTGGTCACCGGCACCGAGGTCCTGACCGGGATCATCACCGACCGCAACGGCCCCTGGCTGTCCGAGCGCCTCGTCGAGCACGGGGTGGATGCGGCCATGATCCACATCGTCGGCGACAGGCCCGAGGACCTGATGGGCTCGCTGCGGTTCATGGCGGATGCCGGGATGGCCCTGATCGTCACGAGCGGCGGGCTCGGACCGACGGCGGACGATCTCACGGCCGAGATCGTGGGCCGCTTCGCCGGGCGAGAGATGGTGCTCGACGCCGATCTGGAGGAGCGCATCGCCGAGATCCTGCGGCCGTTGATGAGCCGCTGGCCGGGGTTGGACGAGGACGCCATCCGCGAGGCCAACCGCAAGCAGGCGGTGGTGCCGGTCGGCGCGACCGTGCTTGATCCGGTCGGCACCGCGCCCGGGCTCGTCGTCCCGCCTGAGTCCGGGTCGGGGCCCACCGTGGTGGTGCTTCCGGGGCCGCCGCGTGAGCTGCACGAGATGTGGGAGAAGGCGGTCGCCACCGAGGCCTTCCGGCGCGCGATCGCCGGCGCCACCGAGTACCGGCACGGGGTTCTTCGTCTGTACGGGATTCCGGAGTCCGAGATCGCCAACACCCTGCGAGCGGCCGAGGACGCCGGCTTGTCGTTGGAACCGCTCGAGATCACGACCTGCCTTCGGCGCGGTGAGATCGAGGTGGCCACGCGCTACGAGCCCCCCGCGGAGGGGGACTACCGGGCGTTCGTCGAGTTCGTGGCCGAGCGGCATCCCGCGGAGTTGTTCTCGCCGGACGGCGCGACCGTGGACGAGCAGGTCGCCTCGTTGCTCGTGCAGTCCGAGTGGACGGTGGCCGTGGCCGAGTCGTGCACGGGCGGTCTGATGTCGGCCCGCCTCACCGAACGCGGCGGCTCGTCCGAGTACTTCCTCGGCGGAGGGGTCGTCTACTCGAACGAAGCCAAGGTCTCGCTGGCCGATGTCGATCCGCGACTGATCGAGCAATTCGGCGCTGTGTCGAACGAGGTGGCGGAGGCGTTGGCCTCCGGCGCGGTTACCCGGTTCGGATCCGATTTCGGGATCGGGATCACCGGTATCGCCGGACCCGGCGGCGGGAGCGAGGAGAAGCCCGTCGGCACCGTTTGCTTCTCGGTCTGCGCTCGCGACGGAGCCCGCCTGACGCGCCGGCTGCGCTTGCCGGGCAGCCGATCGGACATCCGCGAGCGCTCGACGACGGTCGCCATGCACCTGCTGCGCCGTGTGCTTCTGGGCGAGGGGGTGGCGGTGTCCTCGGAGGCGGAGGCCGGTTCCGGGCGGGCGTGAGCGCCGAGCCGGGCACAACATCCTCTCAGCCGGCCGACGAGCGGGCACGCCTGTTCGTCGCCCTGGAGCTTCCGGCCGAGGCGCGGGACGCACTCGCGGAGTGGCGATCGCGTGCATTGTCGGGCCTGTCCGGGCTGCGCATGGTGCGGCCCGGGGATCTCCACGCCACCCTCTGCTTCCTCGGCTCTCGCCCGGCGCACGAGATCGACGAGATCGCCGGCGCCTGCGGCGTCGCGGCCGGCGAGCCGGTTGCCGAGACGCGCTTTGTCGAGCCCGTCTGGCTGCCGCCGCGCCGGCCTCGCGTGCTCGCGGTGCGGCTGGAGGATGACGAGGGCGTGATGGCTCGGGTCCAGGCCGCCCTGTCCTCCGCGCTGGTGGCAGGCGGGTGGTACGCGCCCGAGTCGCGTCCCTGGCTGGCCCACGTCACGGTGGCCAGGGTGGCCAAGGACACACGGATCAAGACGCCGTCGCTCCCGGCGCCGCCGGCCCTCGAGTTCCGCTGCTCGCGGGTGACCCTGTACCGGTCGCGGCTCAGCCCCGCCGGAGCCCGCTACGAGCCGCTCCGCATCGTCGAGCTCGGCTCGGCGCCCGGCGCCGCCGACCCGCTGTCGGTCGTGCGCCGCTTCCACGCCTCGCAGGCTCGCGTGTATGCCGGGGGCTCGGCCGATGAGCTGCGTGAGCTGCGTGAGCTGCTGAGCGACGACGTGGTCTGGCACGTGCCGGGTGGGAGCGCGATCGCCGGCGAGCACCGCGGGATCGAGGCCGTGCTCGCGTACATGGACGCCCGCCGGCGCATCATGGACGGGACCTTCCGCGTCACGGTGCATGGCGCCGCGATGATCGCCGGCCGTGTGGTCCAGCTGGCCGGCGGGACCGCCGTGCGGGATGGTCGTGAGGTCGCCTGGGAGACCGTCGGCGTGTTTCGCGTCGAGCGCGGGCGGATCGCCGAGTGCTGGCTGATCCCCTTCGACCAGGCTGGGTTTGACCGCATCTGGTCCTAGTCGTCAGTCCGCCCGCCGACCCGACCGCGACCGGCCGGCTTGGCTGTGCCCCGACCGCGAGTTTCGCGCCACTCGCTCCCCTCCCGGGCGGTGAATGGCGGTTCACTCGCGGATCGCGCGAGTTTCGCGCCACTCGCTCCCCTCCCGGGAGGTGAATGGCGGTTCGCTCGCGGATCGCGCGAGTTTCGGAGCATTCGATCTGCGCGACGCGCCGAGTGCCGTGTTCTTCGCCATCGCCACGCGGGCCGGCGCGCCACCGGCGCGACGCCCCGCGCCGCGATCGGCGATTCTTCTTGTCATGCGCGTAGTCGTCACCGGCGCCACCGGTCTCATCGGCCAAGCCCTCGTGCGGGGTCTGATCGATCGAGGCGACGAGGTGGTGGCGCTCTCGCGCGACGCCGACCGCGCTCGCCAGGCGCTCGGCGACCGCGTCGAGGCCCACGCCTGGCCCCGTCCCAACGACGAGCCCCCGCCCGAGGACGCGCTGGCCGGAGCGGACGCCGTCGTCCACCTCCTGGGCGCGCCGGTGGCGCAGCGCTGGACGGCTGAGTCCAAGGAGGCGATCCGAAGCTCGCGAGTGGAGGGAACTCGCTCATTGGTCAACGGGCTCCTCGCGATCACGCCCGAGCGCCGGCCGGGCACGCTCGTCTCGCAATCGGCCAGCGGCTATTACGGACCGCGTGGCGATGAGCCGCTCGGCGAAGACGCGCCCGCCGGCACCGACTTCCTGGCCGGCGTCGTCGTCGGCTGGGAGCAGGAAGCGCTGCGCGCCGCGTCGGATCTCCGGGTCGCGGTCACGCGCACGGGGGTGGTGCTCTCGCCCGAGGGCGGGGCGCTGGCCAAGATGCTTCCGTTCTTCCGCCTCGGCATCGGGGGGCCCGTCGCCGGCGGGCGCCAGTACGTGCCGTGGATTCATCTCGACGACGTCGTCGGCGCGATGCTCCTCTGCCTCGACGATGCCGCGGCGGCCGGCCCGATCAACCTGACCGCGCCCAACCCGGTGACCAACGCCGAGCTCTCGCGCACGCTCGGTCGCGTGCTGAAGCGGCCGGCTGTGCTCCCGGTGCCGGCGATCGCGCTCAAAGTGCTCTACGGCGACATGGCGCAGATCGTGACCACCGGCCAGCGCCCGGTGCCGGCTCGCCTCGAGCAGCTCGGCTACGGCTTCCGCCATCCCGAGCTCGAGCCCGCCCTGCGTGACGTCCTCGGGCGAAGCTGAGCTTTCCGGCCTTGCGCCGGCATCCCACGGCCCGCCCATTTCGCTCGCCATCCGGCCCCCGCCGCACAATTGGCACAAAGTCGTTGCCCTTCCGTGACGAACGAGTCTTGTTCCGTTGCAGGACGCGGTTCTAGCGTGCCGGTTTCCGTCCGCCACTCCGCTTACCGTGATGGACTCAAAGAGCTGAAGAGAAGGAGCCGAACCGAACATGAGCGAGAACGACAAGGCCGGGACGAGGCCCGGGGCCACGTCCGATCCGAAGGCGGACGCCAAGCGTCAGGCCGCGCTGCAGGGCGCCCTGACGCAGATCGAGCGACAGTTCGGCAAGGGCACCGTCATGCGCATGGGGGATCCGGGCGCCCGCGTGGCCGTGGACGCGATTCCCACCGGCGCCCTGCCGCTCGACCTCGCGCTTGGGATCGGCGGTGTCCCTCGCGGCCGGATCATCGAGATCTTCGGTCCGGAGTCGTCGGGCAAGACCACGCTCGTCTACCACATCCTCGCCGAGGCCCAGAAGCTCGGCGGGGTGTGCGGGTTCATCGACGCCGAGCACGCCATGGATCCGCTGTACGCCCAGCAGATCGGCGTCAACATCGACGAGCTGCTCGTCTCCCAGCCCGACTACGGCGAGCAGGCGCTCGAGGTCGTCGACATGCTGATCCGCTCGGGGGCAGTCGACGTGATCGCGATCGACTCGGTCGCGGCGCTCACGCCGCGTGCCGAGCTCGAGGGCCAGATGGGCGACCAGACCGTCGGCGTGCAGGCCCGCATGATGTCCCAGGCGATGCGCAAGATCACCGGTGGCCTCAACCGCACCCAGACCCTGTGCGTGTTCACGAACCAGATCCGGGAGAAGGTGGGTGTGATGTTCGGCTCGCCGGAGACGCAGCCGGGTGGTCGGGCGCTGAAGTTCTACGCCTCGCAGCGCCTGGACATCCGCCGCATCGAGACGCTCAAGGACGGGACCGAGGCCGTCGGCAACCGCGTCCGGGTCAAGGTGGTCAAGAACAAGGTCGCGGCGCCGTTCAAGCAGGCCGAGTTCGACATCGAGTTCGGCAAGGGCATCTCGACGTCGGGCTGCCTGATCGACTACGGCATCGAGCACAACATCATCACGAAGTCGGGTTCGTTCTTCTCCTACGGCGAGGACCGGCTCGGGCAGGGGCGCGGCAACGCGAAGGCATTCCTCGACGAGCATCCTGATGTGGCCAAGGAGGTGGAGGCCAAGATCTACGCCGCCCTGGGCATTAACCGCGATTTGGTCAGGTCGGTCGAGCCCCGCGAGGAGCCGGCTCTCCAGGCGGTGGGCGAGGGAGCGGCGGCTGCCTAGGCACCGGCCGTCGCTCAGGCAACCACACCCAGAGACGTGCCGGACGAACCCGCGGGCGCCGGCCTGGAAAAGGCGCTCGCCGTCGCCTACCGCTACCTGAACCGTCGAGAGCGCACGCAGGCGGAGATGCGCGCGCAACTCAGCCGCGCCGGCGCCGAGGCCCAGGACGTGGAGCGCGCAGTCGCGACGCTCGTCGAGCAGGGATACCTCGACGACCGGCGGTTCGTGCGCCTGTTCGTCGAGGACAAGCGCGAGCTCGAGGGATGGGGGAGCGACCGAATCCGGCAGGTTCTGCTCACCAAGGGCGTGGAACGCGATGTCATCGACGACGCGCTGGCCGAGCAGGACTCCGGCAGTGAGATCGAACGCGCCGTCGCGCTCCTGCGCCGGCGCTTTCCCTCGCCGGCGGGAGACCGCCGCGAGCGAGAGCGCGCGCTCGGGATCCTGCTTCGCAAGGGCTACGACTCAGAGCTCGCGCTCGATGCGATCGCCGCCCACACCCGGTATCCAGACGACGTGTAGCGGACGGCCGCGCCGGAGAATCGAGTGCGCTCGCCAACGGGATAGCTGCGCCGGGGAACCAGGTCCGCTCGCCAACGCCCTGGGGCGCGGTGCGTCATTGCGCCGGCAGGCCGCCGGTACTACGATCCTGTCAGCGAACGAATGGCCCGCGGGCCACAAGAACACCAGCAAACTTCGTATATCTTGGATTCCGGACTTAGTGTTGACGGCAATTACCATCGGGCCTCCTGGTCCCTTCAGACAAGACCTAGAACCCGCCCCTTAGCCGCCGACTGAAGGCAGGCGCGCATCGCCCTTGCCGGCATCCGTTCGTGCAGCCTTGCACGGGCCGCTCGGTCGCTCCAAAAACTAAAGCTTTGAACTGGATCCGGCTGTTTGGCCGGAGCCTCCAGGAGAGGATCGACCATGGTAACCATCGCTGCCGCAGCGCTGATCGCGGTGGGAATCGTGCTCGCGGCCGTCATCTACGGCCGGATGCACGGCCCGCGGACGGCGCCCGGCGGGAACCCGACGCCCAGCGCGCCGGTCGTCGAGGTGGTGTCCCCCGACCCGGTGCGCCAGGACGCCGAGACGCTGGAACGGACCGCGGCGGTGACCCGCCGGGAGGAGGCGCTGGCCCGCCGTGAGGCGGACCTCGAAGCGCAGCGCGCCGCGGTGGTGAAGACACGCCAGGAGGTCGAGCGCTCGCTCGAGCAGATCTCGGGGATCTCCGCGGGCCGCGCCAAGCAGCTGCTGCTCAAGGAGATCGAGGAACAGGCCAAGCACGACGCTACGCGTCGCATCCGTCAGATCGAGGAGGAGACCAAGCGGGAAGCCGAGCGCCGCGTGCGCAACATCCTCTCGGTCTGCATGCAGCGCCTCGCCGCCGGGCACGCCGCCGAGACCACGGTGTCGGTCGTGCAACTCTCGGCCGACGACATGAAGGGCCGCATCATCGGCCGCGAGGGTCGCAACATCCGCGCGCTCGAGAACCTCACCGGCGTGGACTTCATCATCGACGACACGCCTGGAGCGGTCGTGCTTTCCGGCTTCGACGGCGTGCGCCGCGAGATCGCCCGCTTGACGCTGGAGAAGCTGCTCCAGGACGGCCGCATCCATCCGGCCCGGATCGAGGAGATGTACTACCAGGCGAAGTCCGAGCTCGAGAATCACATCGTCGAGTTGGGGGAGCAGGCGGTCTTCGATGCCGGGGTGCAGGGCCTTCATCCCGAGCTGGTCAAGCTGCTTGGACGCCTCAAGTTCCGCACCAGCTACGGTCAGAATGTCCTCGCCCACTCGATCGAGGTCTCGCGTCTGGCCGCGATGATGGCCGCGGAGCTCGGGGCCAGCGCCAAGACCGCCCGGCGCGCCGCCCTGCTGCATGACATCGGCAAGGCGGTCACTCATGAGGTGGAGGGACCGCATGCGCTCGTGGGAGGGGAGCTCGCCCGCAAGTACGGCGAGTCCGAGGCGGTGGCTCATGCGATGGAGGCGCACCACAACGAGGTCGAGCCCCAGACCGTCGAGGCGGTGATCGTGCAGGCCGCGGATGCCCTGTCCGGCGCCCGTCCGGGTGCGCGCGGCGAGTCGCTCGAGCAGTACGTCAAGCGCCTGCGCGACCTCGAGCAGATCGCCACGCGCCACAAGGGTGTCGACAAGGTCTACGCGATGCAGGCCGGTCGTGAGATTCGCGTGATGGTCGCGCCGGGCGCCATCGACGACGATGCCGCCACCGCGCTCTCCTACGAGATCGCGCGGGAGATCGAGAAGGAGCTCGAGTACCCCGGGCAGATCAAGGTGACCGTGATCCGCGAATCGCGCGCCGTCGAATACGCCCGCTGAGACGCGGGTATACCAAAAAGCAGGCGGGTCGCCCTAGCGGGAGGTGCGGCGGCTTAGACCCGCGAGTCGCCGAAGAAAGGGACCTCATGAATCGACGGTTGTTACCGCCGGGCGTCGTCCGGCGCCTGGCACTCGTAATGTCGGTTTCGCTGGCCGGCTTCGCGGTCGCGGCCACCAGCGCGTCAGCGGCTGTCAAGTCGCACGGTCAGTTGCTCCGACTCGCGCCGCATTCTCTGAAGCTGAACACCAACTCGAGCAGTAACTGGTTCGGCTACAACCAGGGCTCGCTCGAGCAGGGCGGCAAGCTGTTCAACTCGATCTCGGGTAACTGGACCGTGCCCACCGCCACCCAGCACACCGCCGGGCAGGCGGAGGCCTCCTCCGACTGGATCGGGATCGGCGGCGGCTGCATCGATGCGGGCTGCACGACCACGGACTCCACGCTGATCCAAACCGGCACCGAGCAAGACGTCTCCTCGACGGGCTCGGCGTCGTACTCGGCCTGGTACGAGCTCGTGCCGGCACCATCGCTGACGATCAGCAACATGACGGTCGCGCCGGGGGATGCGATGCACGCGTCGCTCTCCGAGGTGGTGAACAACTCGAACGCGTGGACGATCACGATCCAGGATCTGACGCGCGGGGAGTCCTTCACGACGACCGTGCCGTACAGCTCGAGCCACGCCACCGCCGAGTGGATCGAGGAGACGCCGCTGGAGATCGGCACGAACGCCGGCTTCGCGGCGCTGCCCAACCTGTCCAACCCCGGTTGGACGTCGGCGACCGTCAACGGCGCGTCGGCCGGTCTGAAGTCATCCGAGGAGATGGATCTCATCGACTCGAGCGGCGGCGTGATCGGCGCCCCCTCGGCGCCGAATTCGACCGCCAACGGGTTCGACGAGTGCACCTGGGCCTCGACGTGCAGCTGACGATCACTGACACGCCAGGGCACTGACTGACTGACAACGGCTCATCGCGTCGCCTGCATCGGGCGCGCGGTGAGCCGTTCGCGTGTTCTCAGCCGTCGTGGTGGTGATGGTGCACGAACACGCCGTGCGCGGTCCAGGCAGCGAAGTCCGGGATCAGCACGATCGCCAGCACCAGGCCCGCCACGAGGGCTCCGGCGATCGCGATCCACCGCCCCGACCTGCCCGCGGCGGCTCCGGCCAGCTGTTCGTGGCCAGCCCGGCCGATTCCCAGTGCGCGGCCCACGGCGGGCAAGTGCCCAAGGACGTGCAGGCTCATGAACACCACCCACGCGATGAAGCTCACCTTGTGCAGCATCAACCACGGATCGCGGTGGTTCGGTCCCACGAACAGGAGGACGACGCCGGTCAGGAACACCGCGACGGTGGTGAGCACGACGATCGGACCGATCAGCCGCAGGATCAGCTCGGGGGGCCCTTTGGCGCGGTACGCGGCTTCGCCGGTGTAGTAGCGAATCATGCGGTACCCGGTGCTGGCCATCTTGAGCAGAACGGGGCCGATCAGCAGCATCCCGACGAACAGATGCACGGAGATGAACTGGTGTAGCTGCGGGATCGTGAACCCGATGACGGCCAGGAGCACGATCAGGATGGCCCCCGTAATCGTGGTCAGCTGCTCGTTGCCGTCGGTGCCGCCGCCGGTCAGCGTGGTGCCACGGGCGCGCAACCGGCGAGAGCTACCCGATACGCGCTCGCGTTCAGGGCGCGCCAGGATGACATCGTCGCTCGTACCCACGGGACGGATTTTCGTGCCGCTGTCGAAGGACGACGTGAGCCCTGAATGAGAATGCTCTTTTCTCTGTAAGTACGCTTGAGCGCGCCGGTTCTATGATCGGCCGACGCCTGAGGCCGGAGGCGCCGGAGGCTGGGCATGCCTGGACAGATCCTTGTAATCGAAGACGAACCGGGGATCGTCGACTTCCTGGAGCGCGGGTTGCGCGCACAGGGATTTGGCGTGATCTCCGCCATGGACGGACTGAGCGGTGCCTCCACGGCGCTGAACCAGGACGTCGACCTCGTGGTCCTTGATCTCATGCTTCCGGGTCGAAGCGGGCTCGAGGTGCTGGCCAAGGTGCACGACGCGAAGCCGGGCTTGCCGGTCATCGTTCTGACTGCGCTCGGCGAGGTCGAGAACCGCGTGGCCGGGCTCGACGCCGGCGCCGTGGATTACCTGACCAAGCCGTTCTCCCTGACCGAGCTCGCCGCACGTATCCGTGCCCAGCTCCGCGCCGCGGCCCATGCCCCGCGCACCACGCTGAGCGCGGGCGACATCGAGGTGAACCTGATCACGCGAGAGGTGAGGCGTGGCGGTGAGCTCGTGCGCCTGTCGACCACCGAGTTCGAGCTCCTGTCGTACCTGATGCACAACCGCGGGCACGTTCTCTCACGGGAGCAGATCCTGCGCGCGGTGTGGGGCTACGAGTACGACCCGGGAACCAACGTGGTCGATGTCTACATCGGGTATCTGCGGCGAAAGCTCCGCACGCACGACAGCAACGTGCCGATCGTGACGGTGCGCTCGGTCGGCTACCGCCTGGATGCGAACAGCTAGCGCCCGGTCCCGGCAGTTCCGGATCCTCGATGCGAGCAGCTAGCGCCCGGTCCCGACGGTCCCGGATCGCTGCCCGCGAGCGACTGCGCTCGGCCGTGCCGACGGGGCTCCGCTGGCGGCTGACTGCCTGGGTGGCCGGCGTGATGCTGGTGTCGGCCGTCGTCGTCTTCCTCGTCGTCTACCAGGACACCGGATCGCAGCTCAAGAGCGAGATCGACCGCGACATCAGCGGCGACACCGCGCAGCTGCTTCAGTCGCTGCAACCGCTCCGGGCCCAGGACACGTCCCTCATCAGAGCCGCCGCGACTCGCTACGTGCGCGGCCAGCCCTACTCCGCGACGTCCACGCTGCTGTTCGTGCTGATGCCGGGCGTGGGAACCACCAGCAACCACCCCGAGGTGTTCGGCGGTAGGGAGCCGCAGCCGGGGGAGTCCGAGAACGACCAGCGCATCGAGAACGCCGAGGGTCGCAAGCTTCAGGTGCCGCGCCTCGGCTATTCGACCGGGCTGGTGCCCGACGTGGGCCGGATGCGCATCTTCGAGCAGCGCGCGCGCGTCGGGGGCGTGCTGGTGATCGCCGGAGCCGGCGAGCCCCTCGCCCTGGTCGAACGGGCGCAGCACGGGGTGGCCCGTGCCTTCGTCCTGGCCGGCATCGTCGTCCTCGTGCTGGCGCTGCTCGCGTCGTATCTGGCGGGCGCCCGGGTGTCGGCCCCGCTGCGGAGGATGGCCCAGGTCGCCGCGCGGGTGGACGCGGGTGATCTCGGTCCGCGCATGGAGATCTCGGGCGGACGGGTCGACGAGGTGAAGGTGCTGGCCGAGGCGTTCAATCGCATGCTCGACAGGCTCGCGGAGGCGTTCGCCAGCCAGGGCGAGTTCGTCGCCGACGCTTCCCACGAGCTGCGCACGCCGCTGACCGTGATCAGCGGCCAGCTCGAGGTGCTCGCGGCCCAGGAGAATCCGTCGAGCACTGAGGTCGCTCGGGTCGAGGGCCTCGTGCGCGCCGAGATCATGCGCATCAGCCGGCTCGTCGACGACCTGCTGGTGCTCGCCCAGGCGGAACGGACGGACTTTCTGCGGGTCGAGGACGTCGACCTGCGGCCGTTCGTAACCGACCTCTGGGACGGCCTCAGCCTGACGGCCGATCGGAGGTTCGAGTTCGGGACGATCGTCGACGGCTGTTTGAGAGCGGACCCGGATCGGTTGGCGCAGGCGCTGCGCAACCTGGCGCGCAACGCGATCGAGCACACGGCCGAGGGCGAGGGTCTCGTGCGCCTCGACGTCCGGCCGTTCGCCTCAGACCAGATCTGCTTCCTGGTCAGCGACGACGGGCCCGGGATCCCGGTGCACGAACGCGAGCGCGTGTTCGAGCGCTTTCACCGCACCGACAGCGGCCGCACGCGGGCCGGCGGCGGGGCCGGCCTGGGCCTTGCCATCGTGCGCGCGATCGCCGAGGCCCACAAGGGCAGCGTTCGGGTGCGCGAGCCACGAAACGGTCGTGGCGCTTCGATCGAGCTCGTGCTGCCCGGCTTCGCCGCTAGCGACCGGTGAACACGTCCGAGCCGAACGTCGCCGGAACGGAGGCGGCGTCGGCCAGGCGCGGAAGGCGCAGCAGCGTCTCCCAGCTGGCCAACGACGAGTAATGGTTGTACGGCGTCGCGCTGACCGTGCCGGGCGCGATGAACGGCGACAGCAGAACCGCGCCGACCAGGCCGCCACCCGGTCCGGTGATGCCGGGCAGCGGCGAATCGCCCGGGCCCGGCTGCTCGCCGCAGCACGACGAAGCATCCGACTGCGGGCCGTCGGATTCGTCGAAGGTGATCTCGAGCAGGCCGTCCTTCTTGAACGCGGGCGAGTTCGTGATCAATGGCACCCACGTCTGCAGGAACGCGTCGATATCCGCCGGCGCCGATGCGCCGCTCGGCTGGTTCGTGCACGGATAGTCGTGTCCGTCGTCGCACAGGTTCGGCGTGATGAACGAGAAGGCCGGCGTGGTCGAGATCTTCTTGAGGTCGACGGCCAGGCCGGTCTCACCGGCCAGCGCGGCGGCCGGCATCGCGCCGGTGGGCGAGCCCATGGCCACGACATGGTCGTCGCAGTAGGTCTCGTCGTCGATCACCGAGTGGAAGTAGACGAACGGGTCGTGGCGCGTCGCGTAGCCGTCGCCGGCGACCGCACTCTGGGTCTGATCCTGCGAGCCCAGGCTGGGGTGTCCGCACGCGGCCGTCTCGCGGTTGGGATCGTTGCCCATGTCCTCCTCGTACGCCTTCCAGGTCAGGCCGTCGGCCGACAGCTGGGTCCCGATGTTCGAGACGTCGCTCGGGTACACGCAGCCGGTGCCGGACTCGACGCCGTTCGACTCGAGGTCCGCTCCAACGAAGTCGTCGAAGATCTGGCAGTCCGCCTGGTTCTGCGGGTTGGGTGGCTGGCCCGAGACGATCGAGATGTAGTTGTCGTTGCTCTCGTGACCGGTGGCGTAGTAGTCCGTCAGGAGCGCCCCGTCGGCGGGCAGCGTGCCGGCCAGGTACGGGTCGGCCGCGGGAGCGCCGAAGGTCGAGGCGTAGTTCTCGTTCTCGAGCATGATCACGAACACGTGGCGGACCGGAGGGAGCTGGAAGCCGGCGGCCGGCGCCCCGGCGGGAGCCAGGGCCAGGATCAGGCTCGCGCCCGCCGCAGCGGCGGCACAACCGGTCGCGACGACGTTGCGGCGACGACGGAGGAATCGGGGCCTTCGCATGCGCATCAGCTCGACGTCCCCACCGGCCCCGAAGGCCCGGTCGGAGACGGCGCCACCAGCGTCGTGGGCGGCTCGAGGAATGTCGGCCGGGTCACGTCGAGAAAGTCCATCACGGTCGCCGCGTTCGCGTCGCGGTTGCTCAGCGCCGGCAGGTTCCACTTCGCCTCGATCGTCGCCAGGACCGAGGTGTGATCGTGCACCGCGTTCGTGACCCCGTTCGGCTTCGAATAGGGAGAGACGACGATTCCCGGAACGCGCGGCCCGTACAGGTTGTACCCGCCCGGCGCATCTCCGGGGGACAGGTCCGGTGGGATCGAATCCGGCGCGATCGCCGCCGGCGGTGGCACGTGGTCGTAGTAGCCGCCGTGCTCGTCGTAGGTGTAGATCAGCAGCGTGCGCGGCCACCCCGGCGACCGCAATACCGCCTGGAGGATCTCGTACGCCCACGCTTCGCCGTAGTACATGTCCTGCGGGCTCTCCTGGTCGCCGCCCACCCCGTTCGCGTTCTGCATGACCTCCGCCACCATCGGCTGTGACGCCACCTGGGGCAGCGAGGCCAGTGGCGAGCCGATGTCCGACAGGACGCCGAACTCGGGATCGACGAAGCTGACGGCGGGAAGCGTGCCCGTGGCGCAATCGGCCAGGAACTTCGCGATCGGCGCCAGGTTCGTCGGGTACTTCTCGACGATCGAGGGGATGATCCCCGTCTGCGGGAGATCCGTGAAGTAGTTGGCCCAGGTGATCCCGTACGCGTGCAGCCGATCGAAGATCGTGCCGTTCGGGGGCGGCGGGTCCTGGAGGCTCTGATCGTCGGTCGAGATGTTTCCGTACGCGGTGCCGGCCATCAGGAAGCGGCGGTTGGGGTACGTCTGGCACGGCGCCGAGCAGAACCAGCGGTTGGCCAGGCAGAACGTCGACGCCAGCGAGTAGGCGAACGGCAGGACCTCGTCGGTCCAGTAGCCCATCGGCTGGATCGAGCTCACCGACGCGACGAAGCCGTCCATCTTGCCGCCGTCGATCTGCTGATGGGTGGCGTTCCAGGACTGATCCACGCTGCCCGGCTGCTCGGTGTTGGTGAGCACGTACGAGGTCACCGTGCCGTTCGAGCTCGGATTGGAGTTGGTCGCCTGGCCCGCTCTGTCGAAGGTGAGGCCGTCGGCTTTGGGGTGGCCGAGCCGCGGCAGCGCGCCGAGCAGGTTGTCGAAGGAGTGGTTCTCCATCATCACGCACACGATGTGGTCGAACGGCATGGCCGCCGTCGCCGTGCCAGCCGGTCGCCTCGGGTCGGGCAGGCTGTCCGGGCGGCGGATGGCCGCCATCGCGCTCGCGCTCCGGATCGCGCTGCCCAGGCCGGGCACGGTCAGCGCGGCTCCGAGCGCGCCGCCGCGCTTCAGCAGACCTCGGCGCGTCATTCGCCCGCGCGGATGTGTCGGCTCGCCCATCGCGGCGAGAGGCTTCCCGGTTCTGCGCCAAACCTGTTAAAAGACCGTGAACGTCTCAGGCGAACCGAAAGAGCAGTCGCCAGTCACCGGCGACCTTGACGAACTTGAGCGTCAGCCTGCGCGTTGGGGAGCGCATGCGCGCGGTTGCGAGATTCCCGTCGATGACCACTTTGCCAACGCGCAGGCCACGGAGAACGTGGTGCCATTGCGTGAAGATGCCTGGGTGATCCTTCGTATCGGTGGCGCAATGCCGGACGTACGCCGCGAACTTCGCTCGTCCTCGCGGGGAATCGTCCTGGGCAATCGTGCGCTGAAGCTCCACACTCGAGAGATCGCGGCCGAAGGGGAAGATGAGTTCGCATAGCGCCTGTCCATCACGTACCTCGGCCGCGTGCTGCAACCGCTCAAAGCTGCGCGTGATCCGCTGTGCCGGGCCTTGCACACCGCTGCCGAAAGGCAAGGAGGCCAAAGAGGGCGACACACACCATGCGGACGATCGACACCTGGAGCATTGCCTCAAGCGTACGCCAGCTTTCTGGCGCGTAGCTACGCTTAGCGGCGATGCGCCGCTATCACGTCACGACGTTCGGCTGCCAGATGAACGAGCACGACTCCGAGCGGATGAAGGGCATGCTCGAGTCGCTCGGGTACGCCGAGGCGCCGGCCCCCGATCAGGCCGACCTGATCCTGTTCAACACCTGCTCGATCCGAGAGAAGGCCGACAGCCGGTTCGTGGCGCGTCTGGGCGAGGCCAAGCGGGTCAAGCGAGAGCGCCCCGAGGTGATCGTCGGGGTCGGTGGGTGCTGGGCCCAGTCCGTCAAGGAGGAGGTGTTCGCGCGCTTCCCGTTCGTGGACGTCGCGTTTGGCCCCGGCCAGGTGCACAAGCTGGCCGAGTTCCTGGTCAGCGACTCGCTCACGGCGCAGGGCTACTTCGAGTTCGAGGGCTTCACCGGGCATCTGCCGGCCAAGCGCGCTCGCGACTACCACGCCTGGGTCCAGATCAGCGTCGGCTGCAACTGCGTGTGCTCGTACTGCATCGTGCCGTCGACCCGCGGCCGCGAGGTGAGTCGACCGGCCGGGGAGCTGGTGGCCGAGGTGCAGGCGCTGGCCGCCGACGGTGTACGTGAGGTGACGCTCCTGGGCCAGAACGTCAACTCCTACGGCCGCGACCTCCCGTGCGAGGGCAGGACCACGTTCGCCGAGCTGCTGCGGCGGATCGACGGGATCGACGGGATCGAGCGCATCCGCTACACGAGCCCGCACCCCAAGGACATGCGCGAGGACGTGATCCGGGCGCACGCCGAGCTGCCGGCCCTCTGCGAGCACATCCACCTGCCGCTCCAATCCGGATCGAGCATCGTGCTCAAGCGCATGCGGCGCACCTACACGCGTGAGCGCTACCTCGACCGGGTGGCCATGATCCGCGAGCACGTGCCCGACTGCGCGCTGACCACCGACATCATCGTCGGGTTTCCGGGCGAGACCGAGGCGGACTTCGCACAGACGCTCGAGCTGGCCGAGGAGGTCGGCTATGACGGCGCGTTCACGTTCATCTACTCGCCCAGGCGGGGGACCGAGGCGGCCGGTCTGCCCGATCAGGTGCCGCACGAGGTGAAGGTCGAGCGCGTTCAGCGCCTCGTCGAGGTCGTGCAGCGCCGGGCCCACGAGCGCGCTGCGCGCTTCATCGGGCGCACGCTGGACGTGCTCGTGGAGGGTCCGTCCCGCACCGATCCGGCCCGCCTGCGAGGGCGCTCCCGGCACAACAAGGTCGTGAATTTCACCGGTTTGGGCGCCCCCGGAGAGCTGGTCGACGTCGCGATCCTCGAGGCGACGAGCCAGACATTGAGCGGCCAGGAATCGATCCTGAGCCGCGCCGCCGGATAGGGCCTCGGCACGCCGGCCCGTATCCGCGGCCGACATTCGTCCAGTTATGCCGATCCGGTCAAGTGGACATATGTCCACAGGCCGATTGCGCGCAAGGTTCGGGGTCTGACCCCGCCGACACGCTGTCTGTGGGAGTAATCCGCGAACCCGTGGAGCGCTGATGGCCACCCTGGCGGCGGTCACGAGCATGCCTGCCTACGGGCTGCTGGGCGAGGACGGCCGCCTGGAGCGGAGCACGGAGCCGTTCCGACGCTGGTACGCGGACAACGAAGAGCTGTGCCTCGAGTCGCCGGAGCTGAAGCGCGTGCTCGAAGGTCAGGCCCATGCAGCGGTGCTGAGGCTCGGCGGGACCGCCGTCGACATCGCGGCGATGGCGGACCGCAGCGGCGAGCGCCACATCCTCATGACGCTCCCGACCGGCGAGCTGCCGTCGCTGGGCGACGCGGGCGGAGCGCTGCTCGACGGGGCGCTCGACGAGAGTCCGGCGCTCGTCTGGTTGAAGGACCTCGACGGCCGCTACGTCCGTGCCAACTCCCGCTTCACCACGTTCCTGAAGACCTCGGAGGAGCGCCTCGTCGGCCGCACCGATGGCGAGCTGCCGCCGGCCGAGACGGTGGACGGCCCCCGCGCCCAGGATCGCGACGAGGGCGTCGAGGAGCCGCTCCAGCTGGAGTACGTGGTCGGGCCCTACCAGGGGCGTGAGGCGCTCGTCGTCCTCCGCTTCCCGGTCGGCGACAGCCAGGGCGTGCCGACGCTCGTGTGCGGCGTGGCGGCCCCGTCGTCGGAGGCTCAGGTCGCGCGGAGCGAGGCCGCCCGGCTGTTGCGGATCGAGCGCTGGAGCCGGCTCGACGCCGAAAGCGTGCGCGCGGAGCTACTGGCCGATTGGGGGCTGCTCCCCGACGCCCGCGGCCGCTCCGGGGCGGCGCCGACCGTCCCCGACCCCGGGGCCGGCTCGGCTGAGCGAGAGGCGGCCGTCGCCGAGGCGCGGGCCGAGCGCGCCACCGCGGTGGCTGAGCGCGACAGCGCACTCAGCGCGAACGACCAGCTGACGGCCGAGCTCGCCGCGGCCCAGACCCGGCTGGCCGAGCTCGAGCGCGCCCTGAGAGCCGCTCGAGCCGACGGCGAGCGGGGCGATGCCGAGGCCAAGCTCGCCGAGCACGCCGCGGAGCTGGACCGCGCCCTCGTCCGGGAGCGGGAGCGCGCCGAGGAGCTCGAACGCTCGCTGGCCCTCGTGCGCCAGCGACTCGGCGACGATGCCGAAGCCGCGCGGGCCGAGGTGCAGCGCGCTCGGGCCGACGCCGACGCCGCCCGCAGCGAGGTTGAGCGGGCGCGTGCCGATGCCGAGTCCGCCCGCGCCGACCTCGAGAAGGCCCGGGGCGAGGCCGACACGATCCGGGCGACGGCCGCCGCCGAGCGCGAGGCGGCGGCCAAGGCCGGCGCCGAGCTCGAGCGGGCGCTCCGCCAGTCGCAGGATCAGCTCACGACGCTCGAGCGCCAGCAGGGCGCCGACACCTCGCCCGCTCAGCTTCGGGCCGCCGACAACGCGCGGTTGGCCGCCGAATCCGCGCTGGCCGACGCGATCGCCGAGCGCGACGCGACGATCAAGGCGCGCGCGGCGCTGGCCGGCGAACTCGAGCACGAGCGCAGCCAGGTTGCCGCCCTGCGCGAGAGCGCCGGCGCGGCGGAAGAGTTGATCCGGGACCTGACCGGCGGGCTCGAGCGCGAGCGCGTCCGCGCGGCCGGGCTCGAGCAGGCGCAGGCGCGGACCCACGAGATCGAGCGCGAGCTCCGCATGGCCACGATGCGCGCCGACAAGGCGGAGGTCGAGTTCCAGGTTGCCTCGGGCCGCGCCGACAAGGCCGAGGGCGACCTGAAGGCGGCGAAGGCACGCGCCGAGGAGGCCGAGGGCGAGCTGCGACTGGCCCTCGGACGGGCCGACAAGGCCGAGGCCGGGATCGAGCAGTGGCAGGCTCGCGCCAATCAGCTCGAGCCAGAGCTCGAGCGCAGCCGTGCCCGCGTGGAGGCACTCGAGGACAAGCTCGAGGAAGCCCGGACGCGCGTAAGCGAGCTCGAGGCCGAGCGCCGGCTGGATCGCGCGCGGATCGAGGAGCTCGAGGACAAGCTCCGCCAGGGGCAGGCCGGTGCGGTCGAGGTCGACGCCGAGCGCAGGCAGGATCGGGCCCGGATCGACGAGCTCGAAGGCGAGCTGGAGCGCGCGGAGGCGAAGGCGCAGGAGCACGAGAGCGTGATCGCCGACCTCGAGGCCCGGCTCGAGGAGGCGCGGGCACAGCCCGTCGCCGTCGTGGCCGAGGCGCCGACCCCGGTGCAAGCCGGCGCGCCCGCTGTTCTCGAGGCCGAGGCGACGGCCGCGTCGGACGACCCGGAGGCGGTGGGCCCGGCGCCCTCGGCAGCCGATCTGGCCCGGCTCGAGTCGGCCGCCGAGTCGGGTTCCGGTCAGATCGGGGGTGGCGTCAGCTGGCAGCCGACCGCCAAGCGGGCGCTCTCCGCTTCGCTCGCCCGGGAGTCGGTGTGGCGCAACGTGCTCAAGGAAACCGTCGAGGTCCTCGGCTCGGAGGGAGGCTGGGACACGGTGACCGCCTGGCTGCCCGACGAGTCGAACAACCTGGGCTGCGCCGCCACGTGGGCGGCCCATCGCGGCCTGGAGCGGTTCGAGTCGCTCACCTGGGACGTCCCGGTCAAGCGAGAGGGCTCGCTGCTCGATCAGGCCCTCCAGGCCCCGCACCTAACCTGGCTGACCGACCTCGACACGGTCGACGACGCCCGCCTGCAGACGGCCGCGGCACACGGGATGAACTCAGCCCTCCTGCTCCCCGTCCGCAACGGGCCGAGCACGATCGGGCTGCTCGAGCTGCTCACCCACGACACGATCGAGCCCGACGCGCAGATCGCGCTCTCGCTCGAGGCCTCGGCCCTCCAGCTGGGACGGTTCGGGCAGCTCTTGAGCCTCGGCAAGTCCTCGTAGCCCGGTTCCGCGGTTCCTCGGTTCCGTGGTTCCGTGGTCTCGCGGTCCGTCCGCGGGGTATGCGAACATGCGTTCGTATGCGGTGGAGCAACCTGGAAATCGGCGTGGAGGAGCGGGCCCGCCTGCCCGGCTACCGGGAAGAGGCGGTGGTGCGCCACTTCGACGCACCCGAGGCGATCGAGACCCGCTTCTACGAGGTCCGCGCCAAGTCGATCCTCAACCGCGTCCCCGAGTCGTCCCAGGTGCCGTTCCGGTGGACCATAAACCCCTTCCGCGGATGTACGCACGCCTGCACCTATTGCCAGGCTGGTGAAACGCCTGTTCTGACGGCCGATGGACGTCAGAAACCGATCGCCGATCTTGAGGTGGGGGAGGCGATCTACGGGACTCAGATGGGCGAGTCCCGGTACCGCCGGTACGTGCGCACGACCGTGATCGACAAGTGGATCACTATCAAGCCGGCGTACCGCGTCTCTCTGGAGGACGGGACGCAGCTGGTCGTCAGCGGCGACCACCGGCTGCTGAGCAACCGTGGCTGGAAGCACGTCGTCAACAGCGACCGGAGCCAGCCGGATCGTCCCCATCTGACAACGCGGAATCGGCTCGTGGGAACCGGCGCGTTCGCGCCGCAGCCGGTGCACGACGCCGACTACCGCCGCGGCTATCTGTGCGGGATCGTCCGCGGCGACGGGATGCTCCGCTCCTATGACTGCCGGCGGAGCAACGGAGGTCGGTACGTCGGGTATCGCTTCCGGCTGGCGATGGCCGACCTCGAGGCGCTCCGCCGGGCGCGCGGATTCCTGGCCGCCGCCGACGTCGACTCCGCCGAGCGCGTGTTTCAGCGGGCGGCCACCGCCACCCGCGAGGTAGTGGCCATCTCGGCCCAAAGCGCCTCGTCGTTCCATCGGGTCCGAGATCTGATCGAGTGGCCAGTGATGCCGAGCCTTCAGTGGTGTCGCGGATTCCTGGCCGGGATTTTCGACGCTGAGGGGAGCCGTGGCGCGTTCGCCCTGCGTATCGCCAACACCGACCCACAGATCCTCTTCTGGACCGAAGCGTGCGCCCGTCGCCTCGGGTTCGACACCGCAGTGGACCGGACCGGTAATGCCAACGGTCTCAAATACGTTCGCATCCGCGGTGGGCTATCCGAGCACCTTCGCTTCTTCCACCTGACCGACCCGGCGATCAGCCGCAAGCGGGACATAGAGGGTGAGATGGTCAAGACGTTCGCGAAGCTGAGAGTGGCGGAGATCGAGCCGCTCGGTCGATCGTTGCCGCTCTATGACATCACGACAGGGACGGGGGACTTCATCGCCAACGGCGTGGTCAGTCATAACTGCTTCGCCCGTCCGACGCACAAGTACCTGGACTTCAACCCGGGCGTCGACTTCGAGCGCGAGATCGTGGTCAAGGTCAACGCACCCGAGTTGTTGCGGGCCGAGTTGGCGCGCAAGTCGTGGACGCACGAGCACGTGGCGCTCGGCACGAACACCGACCCCTATCAGTGGGTGGAGGGGCGCTACAAGCTGATGCCGGGGATCTGGGAGGCGATGCGCGATGCGGCCAATCCGTGCTCGGTGCTGACCAAGTCTCCACTTCTCTTACGGGACCTCGAGCTGATGAAGCAGATCGCGGAGCGGACGGAGTTCGGCGCCGCGCTTTCGGTGCCGACGGTGGACGAGCGGGCCTGGCGGGCGACCGAGCCGCGCTCGCCGAACCCGCGGGCCCGGCTTGAGGCGGTGGCGGAGCTGACGCGGGCGGGCATCCGGACCGGCATCCTGGTGGCGCCGCTGATGCCGGGGGTCAACGACGCGCCGGAGCAGATCGCGCCGATCCTGGAGATGGCATCGGAGGCCGGGGCGGCTTATGTGACCGGTATCGCACTTCACCTCCGCGGCGATGTGCGAAGCCTGTTCTTCGAATGGCTTGATGCACATCGGCCGGATCTCGTCCCGCTCTACAAGCGCCTGTACCAGCGGGGCGCGTACATGCATCCCGACGAGCGCCGGCGGCTCGCCCAGCTCGTGAAGGGCCCGGATCTCCCGCCGGGAGAGCGGATGCGCGGCCGCCTCGAGCCGCGTGGCGGGAACGAGCGGCACGGCGTCGGTGCACGGAATGGTGCAGGCGGACGGCGCGGTGTGGGCAGGCCGGACGGTGAGGCTGGACGCTCCGAGGCGGACAGTCCAGGGGGTCCGGGTCAGAGTCCTGGGCGTCCGGGTCAGAGTCCTGGGCGTCCGGGTGAGACTGTTACATCGGACTGGTCACCGGAGCAGGGACGCCTATTCTGAACGTAAACGTGAAACCTCGGCCGACAGGCGGTGATACCTAACAGCGTGACCGACGAGGAAGACAAGCAGCCAAGACAGATGCGAGATCGATTCAGGCCGTCGCGGCCCGATTTCCGCCTCGACCAGATGTTCGAGACCCACAGCGACGCGTGGGAGCGGGTCGGACTGGCCGTGGACGTGAACCAGAAGAGCGTGCAGACCGCTCGACGTCGCGCGGTCATCGAGGTGGCGCTGTTCATCGCGGTGATCGTGGTCTTCAACAACTACGAGCACTGGTTCCACCTCGTGAAGACCACAGACGTCCTGAGCCACGGCGTCGTGAGGACGGTCACTACCGACACCCACAGCGGCGTCGTGACGGCGGTTCGGATCGCGACGATCCTCGCGCTGCTCGCGCTCGGTTGGGCGATCGCCCGCGACATCGGTCGCATGGCGGGGCCGACGTTCTTCCGGCGGATGGATCCGGGAACGGCGGGAACCGTTGGCTTTCTCGTCCGCCTGGTAACGGTCGGGATCGTCGTCCTCGTCGTGCTCAGCGTGGCCGGCGTGAGCGCGGCCTCGATCGTGGCCGGAAGCGCTTTCACCGCGGTGATCCTCGGTCTGGCTGCCCAGCAGACGCTCGGCAATCTGTTCGCCGGCATGGTGCTGCTCAGCGCGCGCCCGTTCCGGGTGGGCGAGCGCGTCCGGCTCCAGGCCGGCGCGGTGGCGGGACAGCTCGAGGGCGTGGTCAGCTCGCTCGGCCTGCTCTACACCACGCTGGCGCGGGGCGAGGACCGGATCATGGTGCCGAACAACGTGGTGCTGGCGGCCGCCGTGCTGCCGCTCCGGGAGCCGGCTCCGGTCAACGTCCGGGTCCGCCTGACCCGGGGCATCCGGCCGAGCCAGGTGCAGGCAATCCTCGATGATCGGATCCGGACGCCGACGCGGAGAGCGGCCGAAGTCATCCTCGAAGAGATCGACGGCGACGAGGTCGTGGTCAGGGTCCAGGCGACCCCCGATCGCCCCGACGACGGCGCCCAGCTGGCCGACGAGGTGATCGACGCGCTGTCCACCGTCACCGCCGAGCACGCGGTCCCGGATCGCGGAAACGACAGCCCCTCGGTCGCCGGTGACGGAAACGGCCGCCGCTCGGTCGCCGGCGACGGAAACGGCCGCGGGAACGCGGATGACGCGAACGGGAACGCGGATGACGCGAACGGGCACGCGCAGGAGGAGGCGGGCGCCGCCGCGCCGCCTCAATGGTCGCCGGGTGGCCCCGACGACGTGACCTCCAGCTAGTCGCCGGCGCTGGCGGGTGCGCGCACGAGCTCCCGGGCCGCGGCGACGATCGCCTCGGCATCGATGCCGGCAGCGTGCACCAGCTCGGCCGGCTTGCCGGAGCCCGGCATCTCGGTCACGGCGAGCTTGCGTACTCGGACTCCCTCGACCTCGGCCAGGGCGCCCAGCACGGCATCTCCGAGACCGCCCTCGGGCCAGTGGTCCTCGACCGTGACGATCGCGCCGGTGTCCGCGGCCGCCTGGCGGAGCGTCTCCTCGTCGACGGGCTTGACCGAATAGAGGTCGATCACCCGGGCGGCGATGCCGTGTTCACCGAGCTCGTCGGCCGCCTTGAGGGCCTCGTGCAGCGTGATCCCGGCGCCGACCAGCGTGATCTGGTCCTCCTCGGTGCGGCGCAGCACGCGTGATCCGCCGATCTCGAACCGATCGTCCGGTCCGTAGATCGTGGGCATGGCTCCGCGGTTGGTGCGCATGTAGGCGATCCCGGGGTGGTCGGCCATCAGGCGAACGAGGGTCGCGGCCTGGTTCGGGTCGGACGGGTAGAGCACGATGCTCGAGTGCACGGCGCGCAGCGCGGCGAGGTCCTCAAGCGCCATCTGCGACGGACCGTCCTCGCCGATCGACGCGCCGGCGTGCGAGCCGGACAGGCACATGTGCGCGCGGCTGATCGCGGCCATGCGGATGAAGTCATAGGCCCGCGTGAGGAACGCGGCGAATGTCGAGGCGAACGGCCGGAAGCCGCGCACCTGCAGGCCGACCGCCGCCGCGATCATCTGCTGCTCGGCGATGAACATCTCGAAGTAGCGGTCGGGATGGGCCTTGGCGAAGATCTCGGAGTAGGTGGAGTTCGAAACCTCGCCGTCGAGCGCCACCACGTCGGCCCGCTCGGCGCCCAGCGCGGCCAGCGCCTCGCCGTAGGCCCTGCGCGTGGCGACCTCGTCGTCGGGCCCCCACCGCGGCCACTCCACGCCATGTCCGAGATCGCTCTGATGCGGTGTGGCGTCGCCCTCGGGCTTGGCGACCTCGACCTGGAGGTCGCGCTCGCCCCCCAGTTCCTCGATCGCCTTCTTGGGATCCGACAGCGGCTTGCCGTGCTTGCCCAGCTGGTCCTCGACCTCGCTCGCTCCCTTGCCCTTGACCGTCCGCGCCACGATCAGGGTCGGCCGGTCGTTGGCCTCGGTCGCGTGCGTGTAGGCAGCGTCGATCGCCTCGACGTCGTGCCCGTCGATCTCGATCGCATGCCAGCCGAAGGCGCGCGCCCGGTCGGCATAGGAGTCGAGATCCCAGCCGTGCATCGTCTCCCGCGTCTGGCCGAGCCGGTTGACGTCGATGATCGCGGTCAGGTTGTCGAGCCCGTTGAAGGCGGCGTGCTCGAACGCCTCCCACATCGAGCCCTCGGCCATTTCGCTGTCGCCGCAGAGCACCCACACGCGGTAGGGAATCTGCTCGAGGCGCTTGCCGGCGAGTGCCACGCCGACGCCGATGGGGAGGCCCTGCCCGAGCGAGCCGGTGGCCACGTCCACCCACGGCAGCACCGGCGTGGGGTGCCCCTGCAGGCGGCTGCCCAGCTTGCGGAACGTGAGCAGCTCCTCGTCGGAGATCGCACCAGCCGCCTTGAGCGCGCTGTAGTAGAGCGGCGACGCGTGACCCTTGGAGAAGATCAGATGGTCGTTGCGGGGATCGTCGGGCGCTCCGAAGTCGTAGCGCAGGTGCCCGGCCAACAGCACGGCGACTAGATCGGCGGCGGACATCGATGAGGTGGGATGGCCCGAGCCCGCGGCGTCGCTCGAACGGATCGAGTCGACGCGCAGCTGCTGTCCGAGCTCGCGCCAGAAGGCGGCATCGTCCATGGGGCGATCGTACCCAGCGATCGCAGCGCGGAACCGGGAGCGGCCGATCTATTCCTTGGCCCGCTGGCCCGCGACGATCCGGGTCGCGATCTGCTCGCTGCCCAGACGGCGGCTCACGGCGGCGCTGAGCGCCGGCGCCACCGACGCGACGGCGGTGCCCAGGCGCAACCCGAGCGGCGCCACGTCGATCTCGGCGCGATTGCGTTCGATCGCCGAGAGGACCGCGTTCGCCACGTCCTGCGGTGAGCGCGTGCCGATCCCCGGGGGCAGTTTGGCTCCGGAGTCGGCGAACAACCCAGCGTCGCGGACGAAGCCCGGCAGGACAACGGAGACGCCGACCCCATCCCGACGGAGGTCCTCGCGCAGCGCGAGGGCGAACCCCCGCAGGCCGAACTTCGTCGCACAGTAGACCGAGGCGACCGGGGTGGCCGCCTTGCCCTGCAGCGAGGACATGAGCACGACGTGCCCGCGCCCGCGCTGCACCATGCCCGGCGTCAGGGCCCGGGCGAGCGCGATCGGGGCTCTCAGGTTGACCTCGAGCATGCGGTCTATCTGCTCCTGGGTGAGCTCGCCCAGTAGGCCGCCGCCGGAAACGCCGGCGTTGGCGATCAGCACGTCCACCGCGCCGGCCTGCTCGGCCAGCCGCTCGACGTCCTCCCGGACGGAGAGGTCACAGGGCACCGCGCGCGCCCCCAGCTCCGTGGCGAGCGGCTCGAGCACCTCCGTCCGGCGGCCGCTCAGGACGAGGTCACCTCCGAGCGGAGCGATCGCCCGGGCGATGGCGTGCCCGAGGCCACCGCTGGCGCCGGTCAGCAGGACCGTGCCGGACAGCGGATTCATGAACCCTTGGGAAAGACGGCCAGCGTCGCGGTGAAGCCGTGCAGGAAGCTCCGACCACCCACCGGACCGATCTCGCCCGCGGCGAAGAACCCGGCCGTCGGCGCGCCGCCCAGCTCCCGATCGATCGCGCTGGCATCGTGGTCGGCGATTCCGAACATGCCGACGCCACGACCGTTGCAGGTGAAGACGAGCGCGCCGGCGGGTTGCTCGCCGGCCAGCGCCTCGACCCGGAGCTTCAGCGCCTGGCGCAGATCCTCGTCGGCCGAGCGGGCATCGCGGGCGTGCAGGCGCACCACCTGCCCGGCCGCCACCTGGGCGCCGACGACGAGCGCGCCGGATTCCGACTCGGCGCCCAGCACGCCTCGCACCAGGAAGTCGCCCTGCTCGTAATCGGGCTTGCCGCCGTCGATCACCACCCCGATCAGCAGGCCGCCGGCGACCAGCCCGCGCTCGCGCGGCGAGAGCTCGGAGACGATGAGCTGGAGGGTCTCGAGCGCGGGACGGCCGGCCAGCTCGTGGATGACGTTGCCCTCCGCCGCGGTGATCGTGATCTCACGACCCACGGGCGCGGCGCCCTGCGAGACACACGGAAGCATCTCGATCCCGCGCAAGCTGACCCCCACGGCCCCGCCGTCGAGTACGCCGTCGCCGAGGAACAGCGCGGCGTCGCCAGACCCGGTGCGCGCGCTGGCGATGCCGCCAAGCACCGGAACCGCGGGCGCGTCCTCGGTGATCAGGTCCAACACGGCGTCGGTGGGAAACGAGTAGGGATCCGACAGGAGCAGAACCCCGCTGGACCCCTCCAGGCTGGGCAGCCCGGCGACCTCGTAGTCGGGGTCGTCGCCCGCCACCGTCGTGTGAAACGGCGTCGCCTCCCCGCCATCCAGCGCCGCCGCCCACACCGCCAGTCCCGTGCCGCGCTCGAGCTCCCGGCCGTGGCCCAGCACGCCGCCGGCACCGCAGCCGATGAGTGCGCGCGGTGCGAGCGTCGCGTGGATCCCGTCCAGGGTGGCCTCCGGGGCGATCAAATGGGAACCGCTGGCAAAGACGAGCGCCAGATCGGCCGGAGCGCCGCCCAGCGCCTCGGCCGCCGCCTGCCCGGCAGCCGTCCCGGCCTCGAGCGGATCGGCTTCGGTGGAGATCCCGGTTCCGATCCGGATGCTCAAGCGATCGCTCCAGCGCGCATCTCTGCACGATACTGCGGGCTCGATCCCACTCGGCCCGTTTACCTCCGCGATACTGCGGGCCGTGCCGCGCACCGAGGTGATCGCGCTGTTCGGCCCGACCGGCGTGGGCAAGACGGACGTGGCGATCGAACTCGCGCGTGGGCTGCGGGAGATCGGCGAGCAACCGGTCGCCGTGTCGGCCGACGCGCTCCAGGTCTACCAGGGGCTCGAGACGCTCACGGGAGCGGCCCGGCCGCACGAGCGCGCTCAACTCGAGCATCGGCTGATCTCGTTTCTGCCCGTGGACGCGAGCTTCAGCGCAGGTCAGTACGCCGATCTCGCCCATGCCGAGATCGATGCCCTGCTCGACGCCGGCGCCAGGCCGATCGTGGTGGGTGGGACCGGGCTCTATCTGCGGGCCGCGCTGGGCGAGCTGAGCCTGCGGCCTCCGCCGCCGGAGGGGGCGCGGGAGCGCTGGCTGGCCGAGCTCGATCGGCGCGGGGCCCCCGCGCTCCACGGGGTGCTCCGCGAACGTGCGCCTTGGGCGGCGGACGAGATCGACCCCGGCGACCGCCAGCGGATCGTGAGGGCGCTCGAGCTGCTCGACGCCGGCGAGCTCGAGCCTCACGCCGAGGAATCCGAGCTGTGGACGCAGGACATGCGCCACAGCACGCTGCTGGTCGGGCTCGTGCTCGAGCGCGAACGGCTCTACGAGCGGATCGACGCGCGGGTCGATGCCATGGTCGCCGCCGGCGCCCAGGACGAGGTGCGCCGGGCGAACGCTGCCGGGGCGTCGGTCACCGCGCGCAAGGCGCTGGGGTTCGAGGAGCTCCTGACCGGGGACATCGAGTCGATGAAGCGCCGGACCCGGAACTACGCCCGGCGCCAGCTGACCTGGATGCGGAAGCTGGCCGGCGTCCACACGATCGACACCACGGGCCGCCCGCCGTCGGACGTGGCCGGCGAAGTCCTCGAGCTCTGGCTGAGCCTCGACGCCTGAAACGTCACACGACGCCACCCCCGAGCAAAGTCCTTGTCGAGATGCCCGCCCACGAGCAACCAAGCGACGGCGAGCTGCTATCCGCGGTCCTGGACGGCGACGGACATTCGTTCGCCGTCTTCTACCGTCGCCATCTGCCGGCCGTGGTCGCCTTCCTCCTGCGCGAGACCGGCGACCGCGAGGCGACCGCCGACCTCACGGCCGAGGTGTTCGCCGCGGTGTTCCTCGTCGCGCGGCGATTTCGCGACCGCGGCGGCGGCTCGGCACGGCCATGGGTGCTCGGGATCGCACGCAACAAGCTGCTCGAAAGCCGACGCCGCGGCCGGGTTGAGGCCAAGGCGCGGCGGCAGCTGGCCTTCGAGCCCGAGGTGCTCGACGACGACGACCTCGCGCGCGTCGACCAGCTGGCCGCCACCGATCAGCCGGTCCTCGAGCTCGTCGAGCAGCTCCCCGAGCGACAGCGCGACGCGGTCCGCTCCCGGGTGCTCGAGGAGCGCGAGTACAGCGAGATCGCCCGGCAGCTGAACTGCTCGGAGCTGGTCGCGCGCCAGCGGGTGAGCCGCGGCCTCGCGCGGCTACGGGACCAACTGACGGAGGGTGAGCGATGAGCGACTACTTCGACCGGGTCGAGCGCCAGATCGTGCAGCGGGTGGAGGCCGGCGCGCCGCGCACGTCGCGAGCGAGGATCGCATCCGGGCACCTGGCGGTGGCGGCCGCCGTGCTCGTGGTGATCGTGGTCGCGGGCGTGTTCCTGCTCGCGCGCGGCGCCGGCCCCTCGCACCCCCCCTCTCCGGTGGCTGGGGCCCAGGGCCTCACCGTCTCGTTCAAGCCAGTGGTATTGCCGGGGGGTCCCGGCGCGAGCCGCGCGGTCAACCGTACGGTCCAGATCCTGCGCGCGCGCCTGGGCGGGACCGTTCCCGGTGCACAGGTCTCCTGGGCCGGCGGGCACTTCGTGGTGCACGTGTCAAATCCGAGCCGCAATGCCCAAGCCCGGATCCTTGCGCTCGCTGCACCAGGGCGTCTGGAGTTCTACGACTGGGAGGCCAGCGCGATCGCGCCGAACGGCAAGACCGTGGCCAGCCAGCTCCAAGCGCAGACTCCGACCGCGCTCACGATCAGCCAGGGCTCGGGGACGGCGGCGCCGGGCGATCCTGGAGCGGGATGCTTGTCACTTGACGCGGCGCTCTCCCTGGCCGCCAGGCAACCCTTGTCCGCGCGGGCGATCCTGGTGCAGGCGATTGGACTGCGAGCGGGCTATCCGCCCGGCTCCCAGGACCCGGCGGCTGGGTACTACGTGCTGCGCGACTCCCCGGCGCTCTCGGGCAGCGACATCACCGATCCTCACCAGGTCGCACTCGCGGGGGGCGGCGCCGGCGTCACGTTCAAGTTCACCGCCAGCGGGCGTCGGGAGTTTCAGGCACTCACGGCGGCGATCTCGCGGCGCGGCAGCCTGGTCAGCGGCCTCGGCCAGACCCTCGACCAGCACTTCGCGATCGCGGTCGACAACCGGCTGATCACGGTCCCGTCGATCGACTACAGGCAGTACCCCGACGGGATCAACGGCGACAACGGCGCCGACATCGGCGGAAACCTCACGAGGCAATCGGCGAAGGATCTCGCCCTTCTCCTCCGCTACGGGCCACTCCCGGTGAACCTCACGGAAACGGGGTGAACGGGTAGAGCACGACCGCGGCGGCGACGACGCAGGCCATCCACACCCAGACCACCTTGCGGCGCGGACCGATCCGCGCGATCAGGTCCGCCACCGCCAGATAGATCCCGGGCATCACGATCACCATGTAGTACAGGTAGCTCGTCCGGCTCTCGATCAGGCTGGCGGCCACGAACGGCAGCCATGTGCCGAGGAACCAGGCCAGCCCGACCAGGCCCACCTCGTCGGTGAACCGCCGCCGGCGCGCCACGCCAACGCCGGCGAACACGAGCGCGGGAATCGCGAGCAGCAGGATCGGCGGGCTGATCAGCCCGAGGAAGTGAACCGCCGGCTCGACCTGGTTGAGCGCGGCGGTTGGCCTGCCGGGGTTGATCCGCAGGTAGGTGATCGGCTTGATATCCACCAGCCAGGCCCACGGGTAGGAGGCGATCCCCGTGGGCCCGTGTGGGCTCGTCTGGCCCGCGGCGTAGCTCAGGATGTGCGCCACATGTCCGAACGCGCCATCCGGCACGAGCTTTCCGGTCTGCGGGCTGTAGGGCGCGGCGATCCAGCCCATCACCTGGAGCATCGCCAGGAACGCCACCGCCGAGGCCACGACGCAGATGGCCAGCCGGCGCAGCGCCCTGCGCCCTTCGCCCCGGGTTTGCCACCAGCGCAGGAGCTCCAGCACGGCGAGCGCGAACAGCACGTAGGGCGCCACCTCCTTGGCGCTGGCTCCGACCCCGATCACCACGCCGGCCAGGATCGGCCGGCGGCGCAGATATAACGCCGCGCCCCAGATCATCGCCGCGGTCGCGGAGATGTCGAGCGTCCCGATCCGGCCGTGCACGAGCAGCAGGTTGTCGGCCGCCATCAGGGCAGCCGCGCCCACCCCGAGCCACGGCCCGCCGCCCGCGGAGCGCACGAGCACGAACATCCCGAGGATGGCCAGCGTCCCGAACAGCACGCTGGGCAGCCGCCAGGCGACGGGTCCGTCTCCGAACAGCTCGATTCCGCCCGCGATGAGCAGCTTGGCCAGTTGCGGATGCTCGGAGTTCGGATCGGCCCCCAGTGGCGCGTTGTCGTAAGGCGCGCCGTTCGGCGGCCGGATGCCGGCTATCACCCGGGCGGCATTGACGTAGTAGGCCTCGTCGAAGACCAGGATGTGGTCGTCGGGCGAGCGGCAGGGGGCGCGGCAGGGCTCGGCGATCCAGGCCAGCCGCACCACCGTGGAGGCCACCAGCAGCGCCGCGAGACACCAGAGCCACAGCGGGCGCCTCAGCACAGTCCGTTCGTGCGAGCGCGTCACCATGGCGCGCGCGACGGTACACATACACTGCCGCCCCGTGGAGTTCGAGAAGTGGCAGGCGCTGGGCAACGACTACGTGATCCTCGAGGCGGGGGAGCTTCCGTTCGAGTTGACCTCGTCCCGCATCCGGGCCATCTGCGCCTCGCACACGGGCGTCTCGGCCGACGGGATCCTGCTTCTCTCGGAGCCCGACGACGCGAGCTATGTGGCCAGACTGCGCATCTACAACCCGGATGGATCCGAGGCGGAGCTGTCGGGCAACGGCGCACGGGAGGCGGTGCTCTACCTCCGCCGGCGCGGCTGGACCGACGCGGATTCGTTCGCGATTCAGACCGCGGCGGGTGACATCCGCCCGCGGATCCTGTCCGACACGGAGTGCGCGGTCGACATGGGTCGCGCCCGCCTTCAGAGCGAAGGGTTCCCGGCGGGGAGGGAGGACGGGCGGGGCGAGCTCACCGCCGGCGGGCGGAGCTGGCGTTTTCAGCACGTGCAGGTCGGCAATCCCCAATGCACGATCCGCGTGAAGGACGAGGGCGAGCTGAGCCGCCTGGACCTGCCGGCGATCGGCCCCGAGATCGAGCACCACGCGCTATTCCCCAACCGGACCAACGTGTCGTGGTACGCCGTGCTCGGGCCGGGCCGCATCCGCGCGCGGATCTTCGAGCGCGGTGTGGGGGAGACCCAGGCGAGCGGAACCGGCGCCACCGGGGCCGCCGTGGCCTACGTCGTGGACGGCGGTTCCTCGCCGGTCACGGTCGTCCTCGACGGCGGGGAGCTCGAGGTCGAGGTAGGGGAGGACCTACAGATCAAGCTCTCGGGCTGGGCGCTGCCCGTCTATCGCGGGACGCTCGCCGAGACCTTCCTCGAGGAGTTGCATGCGACGAAGTAGCCGACTGGACCTGATCCCCCCGTACATGTTCGCCGAGCTCGAGCGGAAGGTTCGCGCCAAGCGCGCGGCCGGCGTCGACGTCATCAGCCTCGGGATCGGCGATCCGGACACGCCGACATACCCGGAAGTCGTCGAGGCGATGCAGCGCGCGGTGGCCGATCCGAGCACTCATCGGTACCCGAGCAACCGCGGCCGGCAGGAGTTTCGTGAGGCCGTGGCGGCCTTCTACGCGCGGCGCTTCGGGGTCGAGCTCGATCCGGACACCGAGGTGATGGCGGCGATCGGCGCCAAGGAGTGCATCTTCAACCTGAACCTCGCGTTCCTCGACGCGGGGGACGTGGCGCTGGCTTCCGACCCGGGCTATCCGGTCTACACGGGCGGGCCGCTGCTGGCCGGAGGCCGTCCGGTGCTGATGCCCCTTTTGGCCCAGCGGCACTTCACGCCGGATTTCGACGCGATCTCAGCCGCCGACCGCGAGCGGGCGCGGCTGATGTTCCTCAACTACCCCAACAACCCCACCGGTTCGATCGTCCCGGACGGGTTCTTCACCGAACTGGTGGCCTTCGCGCGAGAGCACGAGATCCTGGCCGTCCACGACAACGCCTACAGCGAGACGACCTATGACGGATACGTCGCGCCGTCGTTCCTGCAGACGCCAGGAGCCAAGGAGGTCGGGGTCGAGGTGTTCTCGCTGTCCAAGGGTTACAACATGACCGGCTGGCGCTGCGCGGCGATCGTCGGCAACGCCGAGGCGATCGAGGCCTACTGGCACCTGAAGTCCAACATCGACTCCGGGAATTTCGAAGCCGTCCAGCTCGCCGGCGCTGCCGCGCTCGCGCCCGAGGTGGACGCCGAGAAGGCCAAGATGAACGCTGTCTACCAGCGTCGGCGCGACCTGGTGTGCGACGCGCTGGCCCAGGCCGGCGTCGAGGTCACGCCGCCCAAGGGGACGATCTACATCTGGGCCCCGATCCCCGATGGCTTCGAATCCTCGGCTGCCTACTGCGAGCACGTACTCGAGCACGCGGCGGTCACGGTCTCTCCCGGCGGCGCCTACGGCACGAGCGGCGAGGGCTATTTCCGGATCTCGCTGACCACGCCCGACGATCGGCTGCTCGAGGCCGTCGAGCGGATCCGTCGCCTCTAGCGCCGGGCTGTTCTTAACACCATTCCTACGGACATCGAGGGCCCGGCCGGATACAAGGTGGGGTCCCCGACCGCAGCTACCATCAGCTTTTGTGGAGCGAGAGCGTCAAACGAACAACCAGCCCGCGCTGAACGGGCAGCGGCCGCGCGGCCGCGCGCGCCAGCGGGCATACCTGGTCGCGGTAGTCCCGGACGGCGACGAAGACCAGCTCGCCGAGCTGCGCGAGCTGCTGCGCACGGCGGGCGTGGCCGGCGTCGGCGAGCTGATCCAGCGGCGCGACCATCCGCATCCCAACACCTATCTCGGCGCCGGCAAGCTGGACGAGCTCAAGGCCGCGCTGGCCTCCTCGGACGCCAATCTGGTGGCCTGTGACGACGAGCTCTCACCGCGCCAGGAGCGCAACCTCGAGGCGGCGCTCGGCCTGCCGGTGATCGACCGAACGGCGATCATCCTCGACATCTTCGCCTCCCATGCCCACACGGCCGAGGGCAAGCTGCAGGTCGAGCTCGCGCAGCTCGAGTACAACCTGGCCCGGATGCGGGGCCTGTGGACGCACCTCGAGCGGCTCGGCGCCGGCCGTATCGACGGCGGTATCGGGACGCGCGGACCCGGCGAGACCCAGATCGAGACCGACCGGCGGCTGGCGCGCGACCGGATCTCCGCGCTCAAGCGCAAGCTCGGGCACGTCCGCTCCAGCCGATCCGTGATGCGCGCCGAGCGCGAACGGACGGATCTGCCCTCGGTGGCGCTCGCCGGCTACACGAACGCCGGCAAGTCGACGCTGCTGAACGCCCTCACCGGCGCCAACGTCGGGGTCCGCGATCGCCTGTTCCACACGCTCGATCCGACCACCCGCCTCCTGCGAGCCGGCGGTCGCGACTATCTGCTGACCGACACGGTCGGCTTCATCCGCAAGCTCCCTCACCAGCTGGTGGAGGCATTCGGCGCCACGCTCGAGGAGACGCGGCTGGCCGACCTGATCCTGCACGTCGTCGACGCCTCGGTCCCCGAGGACGAGCTGCTGGCCATGACCCGTGCGGTCGAGGACGTGCTGGAAGAGATAAACGCCGAGGCAGTGCCCGAGATCCTCGTCTTGGCCAAGGCCGACCAGATCGACGACGACCGCCGGTCCGAGCTGCAGCGCCGGCATCGGCGGGCCGTGCTCGTCTCGGCGGTGACCGGCGAGGGGCTCGACACGCTCGTGCAGCGGATCGAGGAGGAGTTCGCGCGCACGCTCCACGACGTCGAGCTGCTGATCCCCTACGAGGACGGCGCGCGCCTGGCCGAGCTGCACGCGGTCGCAGGGGATCTCGAGCGCGAGGACACCCCGGATGGCGTCCGGGTGATCGCGCGGCTGCCGGCGCCGGTGGCCGCTCGCTATCAGTCCTACGCGCTGAGCCGGCCCTACGTATGACGCTGAAGGTGCGGCGGCTCGACCCCCGCGCGACGCTGCCGACCAGAGCCTATCCGGGCGACGCGGGACTCGACCTGTATGCCCTCGAGGAGGGCGTGCTCGCGCCGGGCCAACGTGCGTCTATCCGCACCGGCATCGCCGTCGAGATCCCGCACGGCGAGGCGGGGATGGTGCTGCCGCGCTCCGGGCTGGCCGCCCGGCACGGGATCGCGCTGGTCAACGCGCCGGGCCTGATCGACGCCGGCTACCGCGGCGAGGTCCGCGTGCTGCTGCTGAATACCGACCGGTCGGTCTCTTTTGAGATCGCCTCCGGCGACCGGATCGCCCAGCTCGTGCTCGTGAAGGTGCAGACGCCCCAGGTCGAAGAGGTGCAGGAGCTCGCGGTCTCCGAGCGCGGCGCCGCCGGTTTCGGCTCGAGTGGATGAGAGCCCGGGGCCGATGCGGTCGCTCAGCCGCCACTCGGCTGGGGCGGCGCGGGCAGGATTCCCTGGGCCTGGAGGAACTGCTGCGCGACCGTCGCCGGGTCCTGGTTGTAGAGCATCACCTGCGCGTTCAACTCGCGCATCGCATCGAGCGTGAGCAGCGCGCTGACCCGGTCGATGATCGCGCCGAACACGGGGCCTTCGGCTTCGAGCGCCCGGACCGAGACGACCGGGACGACGTTGCCCCAGCCGAACATGTCCTCCGGGTCGCGTAGCAGCGGATAGCTTCCGGTCAGGAGTTGGGGATCGGTGGTGTTCACCACGGCGGCCTGCACGCTGCCCTGGTCGAGCGCCTGGTACTCGGCGCCGATCTCGAGCGGCTTGAACGCGGCGGGTGTGACGCCGTAGGTGCTCTCGAGCCACGGCAGGCCGGTCGGGCTCTGCTGGAACTGGGGCGGGCCGCCCAGGGTCAGCTGCGGTGTGACGCTGACCAGGTCGGAGATCGACTGCATGTCGTTCTCGACCGCGTAGTCGAACGGGACCGCGATCGCGTTGGTGTCGCTGAACGGAGTCGGACCCAGCAGCGTCAGCCCGTGCTTCAGTGCGTAACGCAGGCCGGCGGCGTACGCCTCAGAGCGGGTGCGGAACTGCTGCTGCAGGCCGGCCACGTCGCGGTCCCACGTGTCGAGGTACTCGGGATACATGGCGAGCTGTCCGGTGGCCAGCGCCTGCTGAACGACCTGGGTCGGGCCGATGCTCTGATTGAGCGTGACCTGGAAGCCCTCGGCCTTGAGCGCCTGGTAGTAGAGCTGGCCGAGGAGGAACTGCTCGGGCAGGTTCTCGTCGCCGATCGTGACCGGCGGCTTGCCGACGCCGGGCAGCGTCACGGTGGCGGTCGTCGTCGCGGTCGTGGTCGCGGTGGTCGTGGTGGTGGCCGTCGTGGTGACCGTCGTCGTCGACACGGCCGGCGGGCTCGAGGTCGCCGCGCTCGCCGGGCGTGAGCCGGCTCCGCACCCGGCCACGCCGACAGCGGCGGTCGCGCCGAGGCCACAGGCCACAGCTGATCCGAGCCAGCAAGCGGTGAAGCGTGCCCCGCGCGCCATCAAGGGCAGAGTCTCACACTCCGGCGGCCAGACGCGCCTCGGCGTGCGCGGCGGTCTCGAGCCGGTCGTCAAGCGGCTCGAGCGGGCCCAGGGGGGCGCGACGGTCGAGCGCGGCGTGGATCAGCCAGTCGGCGAACCAGACGTTCTTGGGGAGCAGCGGGCCGTGCAGGTATGTCCCGATCACGTTGCCCCGCCGCACCCCTTCGTAGCCGTCCTGGCCGTTGTTGCCGTATCCCTTGATGACGCGGCCGAGCGCATGCTCGGCAGGACCGAGCCGAGTGCGCCCGCCGTGGTTCTCGAATCCGGCCAGTACGCGCGGCGCGCCCGCCTCGAGCTCAACCTCGATCGCGACGTTGCCGATCAGCCGTGGCTCGTCGGAGCGGACCGTGACCAGATCGACCAGGCCGATCCCGGGCAGGGTCTCCTCGCCGAGCTGGTAGGAGTGGCCGAGCAGCTGGTAGCCGCCGCATACGGCGAGGATCACCGCGCCCCGACCCGCCGCGGCGTGCAGCGCGTCGCGCTTGACCTCGGCAAGGTCCAGCGCGCACAGCTTCTGGTCGCGATCCTGCCCGCCGCCCAGGTAATAGAGATCGGCGCCGTCCGGGTCGAGCCGATCGCCCAGGCCGCTGGCTATCACGCTGAAGTCGATGCCCCGCCAGCGGCAGCGGCGCTCGAGCACGAGCAGGTTGCCGCGGTCGGCGTAGATGTTCATCAGGTCCGGGTACAGCGCGCACACGCGCAGCTCAGGCACGCAGGACCACCACCTCGCTGCCCGAGTAGTCCTCGGTGGCGGGCACGTGGGCGCGGCCGCCGCGGGTGAAGCCCGCGGCCTCGCCCTCGCGCTCGAGCCCGCGGGCGGTGAGGCGATCGAGCCGGATGACGTTGTCCTCAACGGTTCGCTCGCCCGATGGCGACACGGTCTCGCGCCGGCGCTCGAGCACGAACCCGCCGTCGTCCGCCCGCACCGCGGTCGGCTGGCTCGAATAGACGAAGCCGTCCTCCTCACGCACGTCGGGCAGCGGCATCTCCATGTCGTCGACGACCTCGTACAGGTCGAGCATCTCGGCGATGGCCACCGCCAGCACGCCACCCTCGACCAGATGGCGGTGGGCGCAGCGTAAGAACCGCACCCGACCCTCGACGCCTCCAAGCAACTGGATCGTCTGCATGGGCACGATCACCAGGGGGAACCGGCGCTGGTCCAGGTCGAACTCGCGGGCGTCAGCCACCACTGTGGTCACGGCTGCTTGGGATATATCTCGCGCTATACGCGAGTTTTCTCCCAAGCGAGCGTCGAGGGCGGCGATCAGGTCTGGATCTCGATCGAGCGCCATGACCCTATATCCGGCCCGTGCGAGGTCCAGCGTCACCCGGCCCGTACCCGCGCCCACGTCGAGGATCGGGTCGCCGTGCTCCTCCGCCAGCGAGCGCCACAGCGGCAGGTCCTCGACGTAGCTCGCGCACTCCACGTCATGCCAGATGACCACGCTCATACCGGCGCCGGCTCCCAGAAAGGCACCGCATGCCCGCGGTGCGCGAGCTCGGAACGCAGCTCGAGCAGCGCCGTGTACGTCGGCAGGACGTACAGCCGGCCGCCGTCGCTACTAGCCACCGCCTCGTCGAGCGCGGCCGCCACGCCCGGCACCACGTGCAGGCACTCGGACGGAACGCCGGCGTACTTCAGGCGCACCGCGAGCTCCGCGGCGCGGGTGCCGGCGCACGTAACCCGGCGCACCCGGGAGGCCAGCACCTCGAAGTCCGCGTCCCACACCCACGACACGTCGTGCCCGTCGGCCGTGCGGTCGTTGAGGATCGCCAGCAGATCGAGCGCGTCCGGCTCGAGCACCAGCGTGCGCAGGATCTCGTTGGCCCCGGCCGGGTTCTTGATCAGCAGCACCTGGATCTCCACGTCCCCGACCGCGATCCGCTCCGCGCGCCCGAATGCGGCCCGCACCGAGCGCAGCCCCGCCACGACCACGTCCAGGCCGACATCGAGCGATAGGCAGAGCGCGGCCGCGCCCAGCGCGTTGTACACGTTGTAGAGCCCGGGCAGGGGCAGCTCGACGGATGCGCGACCGCCCGGTGTCACCAGCGAGAACGACGATCCCCGCGTGCCCTCGAGCGAGACGTGCTCGGCCGCGACCGCCGGCGCCGGGCGCTCGGCGCCACACGACGGGCAGCGATAGACGCCGAGGTGGCCGAGGTAGACGACGTCGTACACGTACGCCGCGCCACATCGCCGGCAGTGCTTCGAGTCCGAGGCGTGCTGCATCTCGGGGATCGCCACCGATGGATCCTCCACTCCGAAATACGTCACGTGCGGCGCATCCCGGCCCAGATCGGCGATCAGCGGGTCGTCGGCGTTCAGGACCAACCGAGTCTCCCGGCCGGCCGGCGACGCGGTCACCGCCGCCCACCGATCGGCGATCGTGTCGAGTTCGCCGTAGCGGTCGAGCTGGTCGCGGAACAGGTTGCCGAGCAGCATCCCGCGTGGCTTCAGCTGCGGCGCGACCCGGTCCAGCCAGAACTCGTCGAGCTCGAACAGCCCCAGCTCGCCGTCGATTCGCCCGCCCGGCCCCGCGGCCGCCACCAACGCCGTGGCGACGCCGCCGGCCATGTTCGCCCCGGCGCGGTTGTGCACCACCCGGACCCCGGCACGATCGAGTACCGACGCCACCATCGCCGCGGTCGTCGTCTTGCCGTTCGTCGCCGAGATCACGACCGAACCTCGGACCAGGCGCCTCGAAAGCTCAGAGATCGCGTCGGGCTCGAGGCGTATCAGCAGCTTGCCCGGGAGGCTGGTCCCACCGCCGCGCCCGGTTCGCCTGGCCAGCTCACCCACGGCCCGGGACGCCGCGACCTTCGCGCCCAGCAGCGTCATGACGGCACGATCACCTGGACAGCGGCCGGCAGGACGCGCACGGTCACCGGCAATTCGGCGATCGCCTCGCCGTCGGCGTACAGGGTGAATGGCTCCGACGCCGCGATCCGCACCTCGGACGTGCGGAGCACGTCGACCTCGCGGTAACGGAGATGGCGGCCGCTGAACACGGTGGGGGCGAGGCGCAGGAAGCGGAGCTTTGGCATGTCTTCGATGATGACGACGTCGAGCAGGCCGTCGGTCAGCGACGCATCGGGGGCCAGCCGCATCCCGCCGCCGAACTGCCTCGAGTTGGCGGCGGCCACCGAGTAGCCGGCGAATCGTCGGACAGAGGCCGTCGAGCCAGCGTCAAGCGTGACCTCGAACTCGGTCGCCTTCCACCTCGGCAGCGCGCGGAGCAGCGCGAACGCGTACACCAGGCTGCCTCGCACCACCGTCGTTTCGTTCGCGATCCGGTTGACCACCGAGTCGAACCCGCAGCTCGCGATGCCGGCGAACGTGCGGCCCCCGGCCTCGCCCAGGTCGAGCGACCGAACCACGCCCGAAGCCAGGACGGAGCACGCCGCCACCGGCTTCAGGGGGATCCCCAGCACCCGGCACAGATCGTTTCCCCGTCCTCCGGGCAGCACGCCGACCACGCCGTCCGAGTTCTTCAACGCCCCCGCCACCGCTCCGATCAGCCCGTCCCCGCCGAACGCCACCGCGACCTCGCCCGCCGCGGCCGCCTCGAGCGCCAGTTCGCGAGCGTGGGCGAGGCTCTTCGTGTACTCGAAGCGCTGCTCGAACCCACGCGCGCGCAGCTCGGCCTGCACGGCAGGCAGCGCCCGCGCGGGCCGGCCTCCGCCGGCCACCGGATTGACGATCAAAGCGAGTCTGCGCACCGGGCAATCATGCCGCAGGGGCCCGCCGACGCCCGCCCAGCGCTACTTGGTACGCTAGACGACGCATGGCACTCAGCCTCGACCTTCGACTTCTTCTCCTCCCCCCTCGGGGGGAATAGCGCGCCGGCGGCCGCACGTAGCCGCGAGACCAGCACCGAGAAGAATCCGAAGCCGAGATCACCGAGGAGTGACATGACCAAGCCGCCTGACCCAAGCCGAGTACTGATCTTCGACACGACGCTGCGCGACGGCGAGCAGTCGCCGGGCATCTCGCTGAACACGCAGGAGAAGCTCGAGATCGCCCAGCAGCTCGCGCGCCTGGGGGTCGACGTGATCGAGGCGGGCTTCCCGATCACCTCGCCGGGAGATTTCGAGGCCGTGCAAGCCATCTCGCGCACCGTCGAAGGCCCGATCATCGCCGGCCTGGCCCGCACCCACGTGGCCGACATCGATGCGGCCTGGAATGCGGTCAAGGACGCGACCCGGCCGCGCATCCACACGTTCATCTCGACGTCCGACATCCACATCGAATATCAGCTCCAGACCACCCGGGATGACGTGAAGGGTCAGGCGCGCGCCGCCGTCGCGCACGCCAAGCAGTATGTGGACGACGTCGAGTTCTCGCCGATGGACGCCACCCGCGCCGACATCGAGTACACGGCCGAGGTGTGTCAGATCGCGATCGACGAGGGCGCGACCACTATCAACATCCCGGACACCGTCGGCTACACGATGCCGCAGGAGTTCACCGCGTATCTGGAGAAGCTCTACGAGCTGGTCCCGGATCTCCGCGACGTGATCCTCAGCGTGCACTGCCATGACGATCTGGGGCTGGCCGTCGCCAACTCGTTCGTCGGCCTGCTGTCCGGGGCGCGGCAGGTCGAGTGCGCGATCAACGGGATCGGCGAGCGGGCCGGCAACGCGTCGCTAGAGGAGATCGTGATGCTCCTCCACACCCGCGAGCCCGACGTCGGACTGCACACCGGGATCACCACGCGCGAGATCGCGCGCACCAGCCGCCTCGTCTCCCGCCTTACCGGATATCCGGTACAGCCGAACAAGGCGATCGTCGGACGCAACGCGTTCGCCCACGAGTCGGGCATCCATCAGGACGGCGTGCTCAAGGAGCGGACCACCTACGAGATCATGGACGCCACCACGGTGGGTCTCGAGACCAACTCAATCGTGCTCGGCAAGCACTCAGGTCGTCACGCACTGCAGCAGGCGCTCGCCGACCTGGGGTTCCAAATCACCGGACAGGGCCTGAACACGGCCTTCAAGCGCTTCAAGGAGATCGCGGACAAGAAGAAGCACGTGACCGCGATGGATCTCGAGGCGCTGGTCACCGACGAGTTGCGCGAGGAGATCGCGGGCTACCAACTCGAGTGGTTCGACGTCGAGGCGTCCTCGCGGCGGCCTCCGCACGCCACCGTGGGTATCAGGACGCCCGAGGGCGACGAGGTCACGGGCTCATTCACCGGCGACGGTCCAGTCGACGCGATCTTCCGCGCGATCAACGCGGCCACCGGGAGCGACGCGCGGCTACGCGAATTCCGCGTCGACGCCGTAACCGGCGGCCAGGATGCTCTCGGCGAGACGTCGGTGGTGCTCGAGGTGGGCGGCGTCAGCGGCTCGGGTCAGGGCGTCTCGACCGACATCCTCGAGGCGGCTGCCCGCGCCTACGTGCGCGCGCTGTCGAACGCGATCCGCGACCGGGGGGTCACGACCGAGGCCGAGGAAGCGACGGCTGCGGCGGCCTCGGGGTCACCCGTGCAGACGCCGTGACGAACGCCAGTCCCTGGCGGTAGCCGGCCGTCAGCACCGCTCCGCGCGGCTCGCGGTTCATGAAGTCGGTCCCCATGATCTCGACGCACTCCTGATTCGGGGCCAGCATCTCGACCGCGGCGCCGCGCCGGCGCAGGGCGAGCGCTTCGACGGATACCGCGGTGCGGGATACGCCCCGCACCACGGCGAGCAGCCCGGAGCTGCCGGGGATGTTCGCGGTCGGGTTCAGGCACAGCACGTGCGTGTCCCGGCCGGCCGGTGCGGCGTCCAGGTTGGTCGGGCTCCAGACGCCGCCGTCGACGTACTCGCGGCCGCCGATGGTGACCGGCGCGAACAGCCACGGCACCGTGCACGATGCCGCCACCGCTTCGGGAACGCTGGCCCTGGGCGAGCCGGGGCTCCCGAACACCACCCGGCGCCCGTTCCCGCGGTCGACGGCGGTGACCCGCAGGCGGCCGTCGAAGCGCGGCTCGAGGCGCTCGATGTTCCGGCGCAGATCGGTCAGCGGCTCACCGGGCCGGGGGAGCCGGCGCAGGAGCACGGCGCGCGCCACCGCACCACCGGGAGCGGCCAGACCGAGTGCCAGCGGGGCGAACGTCGCCGCGGCGGCCAGGGCCCAGGCGCCCGCCCGGCGCATCGCGGCCAGTCCCGCGGCGGCCAGGCCGTCCACCGGTCGGGCGCCGTTCGAGCTCTCGGTCGCGTCGTCGCCGTCGATCGAGGACGGGCGGCGGGGGGACTGGCCGGCGACCAGGTGCGCGGCCACGATCGCGCCGGCGGAGGTGCCGACGTAGTAGTCGCAGTCGCGCAGGTCGAAGCCGGTGCCATCCTCGATCCCGGCCAGGACGCCCATCATCCAGGCCTCGCCGAGAACGCCGCCGCCGCCCAGCACGAGGACATCGGGGCGTGACCGCATCATCGGCACGGGGCGGATCCGATCATTGAGCTCGGGCGTGGTCGCATCGTCGAGGTCTGAGGCTACCCGGACGCCGCTTCCCGCTCCGTGTATGTGATAGCGTACGTCTGTATGTTGACGGGCGCAGAGACCCAGAACGGCGTCGGGTCGAGGATCCGGGCGCTCCGCGAGGCCATGGACCTCTCGCTGCGCGACCTGGCCGTGCGGTCGGGGGTCAGCGCTCCGATGCTCTCGCAGGTCGAGCGCGGCGAGACCAGCCCCACCCTCCATGTCGCCACTCGGATTGCCTCCGGGCTGGAGCTTCGGCTCTCGCAGCTGCTGCGCCTCGACGAGGACGGGGCGGTGACGATCGTCCGCCGGGCCGAGCGGCGGCAGGGACCGGACGCGGTGGCCGGCCACCGCTACGAGATCCTCACCCCGCCGCTTCCGGGGCAGCGGGCCGAGCTCTCGCGCCACACGCTCGCGCCCGGAGCGGTCACCGGCACGCCGGGCGACCCGCCCATGCACGAGCCCGGCGCCCGTGAGACCGCGCTGGTCGAGTCCGGCACCGTCGTGCTGGATTGCGACGGCCAGCGCTACGAGTTGCTCGATGGCGACTGCGTCACGTTCGACGCGGACTTGACACATCATTTTGAAAATCCAGGCCCAGAAGAAGCCGTGTTGCTGGCGGTGCTGACCGCCGGGCTACGGAGGAGTTAGCGATGCCGAAAACGCTGTTCGACAAGATCTGGGACGCGCACGAGGTGCAGCGCGGCCTCATCTACATCGACCTGCACCTGGTGCACGAAGTGACCAGCCCGCAGGCGTTCGACGGGCTCCGGCTCGCCCGGCGCCAGGTCCGGCGGCCCGACCGGACGCTGGCCACGGCCGACCACAACGTGCCCACCGACGGCACGCCGGTGGCCGCGCGGATCCGGGACGAGCTGTCGCGCAAGCAGGTGGAGGCGCTCGAGCGCAACTGCGAGGAGTTCGGCATCCCCGTGTACTCGCTGGGCTCCGATCGCCAGGGGATCGTCCATATCATCGGCCCCGAGCTGGGCGTCACCCAGCCCGGGATGACCATCGTGTGCGGCGACTCGCACACCGCCACCCACGGTGCGTTCGGGGCGCTGGCCTTCGGCATCGGGACGAGCGAGGTCGAGCACGTGCTGGCCACCCAGTGCCTCGTGCAGTCCAAGCCGCGCTCGATGCGGATCCGCTACGCGGGCGAGCTCGGCTTCGGGGTGACCGCCAAGGACCTGATCCTGGCCACGATCGGCCAGATCGGTGTCGACGGCGCGGCCGGCCATGTGGTCGAGTACGCCGGAGCGCCGATCGAGGCCCTGTCGATGGAAGGCCGCATGACCGTCTGCAACATGACGATCGAGGGCGGCGGCCGAGCCGGAATGGTCGCGCCGGACGACACCACGTTCGAGTGGGTGATCGGGCGTCCGGGAGCGCCGGCCGAGCTCCCCGACCAGTGGCGCGAGTTGAAGACCGATGAGGGCGCACAGTTCGACCAGGAGATCGAGGTGGACGCGTCGGCCCTCAGCCCGATGGTCACCTGGGGCACGACGCCCGGGATGGTGGTGCCGGTGACCGGCGCGGTCCCCGAGCCGCACTCCGACCAGGACGAGCGTGCGCTCGAGTACATGGGGCTCGAGGCCGGCACGCCGATCGAGGAGATCAAGCTCGACCGCGTGTTCATCGGGTCGTGCACGAACGCGCGGATCGGCGACCTGCGTGCGGCGGCCGAGGTGGTCAACGGTCACCGCGTCGCGGACGGCGTCTACGCGATGGTCGTCCCGGGCTCGCAGCAGGTCAAGGCCCAGGCCGAACACGAGGGCCTCGACGAGATCTTCCGTCGTGCCGGCTTCGACTGGCGCGGCGCCGGCTGCTCGATGTGCCTGGGCATGAACCCGGACATCGCCGCGCCGCGCGAGCGGGTGGCGTCGACGTCGAACCGCAACTTCGAGGGGCGCCAGGGCCGTGGGGCCCGCTCGCACCTGGTCTCGCCCCAGATGGCCGCCGCGGCGGCCATCGAGGGCCGCTTCGTGGACATTCGGGAGTGGGAGGCCAAATGAAAGCCATCGAGACGATCACCGGCCGGGTGTCGGTCCTCAAGCGCGACGACGTCGACACCGACCAGATCATCCCCAAGCAGTTCCTGAAGCGGATCGAACGGACCGGCTTCGGCGAGTTCCTGTTCTATGACTGGGCCAAGGAGCCGGGCTGGGAGCTGCCGCGCAACCCGATCCTGGTAGCCGGGCGCAACTTCGGGTGCGGCTCGAGCCGCGAGCACGCCCCGTGGGCGCTCGAGGACTACGGCTTCCAGGCCATCATCGCGCCGAGCTTCGCCGACATCTTCCGCTCCAACTGCACGAAGATCGGCCTGCTCCCGGTCTGCCTCACGCCCGACGAATGTGCCTCGATTGCCAACGCCGGCGAGGCGCAGGTCGACCTGGCCGAGCAGGAGGTGCGCTGGCCGGGCGGCACCGCGCGCTTCGAGATCGACCCCGACCTCAAGCACCGGCTGCTGAACGGCCTCGACGACATCGCGCTCACGCTGGGGGAGGACGCGGCGATCACGCGGTACGAGCGCGATCGCGAGCGTCCCGGCCCGGTCACCACGGCGATCTGATGGCCTCCGGCCCGAGCGACGGGTTCGCCCCAAGCCAATCGCCCCCCGGGCGATCGGCCCGCGACTGGGATGCGGCGAGCTATGACCGGGTCTCGGACCCTCAGTTCGGCTGGGCGCTCGAGCAACTCGAGCGCCTGCCGCTGAACGGCGACGAGGTTGTGCTCGACGCCGGCTGCGGATCCGGCCGCGTGACCGCGCTGCTGGCCGAGCGCGTCCCGCGCGGACGCGTGTATGCCGTCGACGTGGCGCCGTCGATGGCGGCGCACGCGCGCGAGGCGCTGGGCGACCGGGCCACCGTGCTCTGCCAGGACCTCGTGGACCTCGCGCTGCCCGAGCCGGTCGACGCGATCTTCTCGAACGCCACCTTCCACTGGATCCACGATCACGACGCTCTGTTCGCCGCGCTTCACCGCGCGCTGGCGCCCGGGGGGCGGTTGGTCGCCCAGTGCGGCGGGCGCGGCAACATCGACGCGTTTCGCACGCTGGCCGACACGGTGGCGGGGGAGGAGCCGTTCGCGCCGTACTTCGCGGACTGGCAGCGCCCCTGGAATTACGCGAATGACACCGACACCGCGGAGCGGTTGACCCGAGCCGGGTTCAGCGACGTGCAGACCTGGCTCGAGCCGAAGTCGGTCACGCCCGCCGATCCGCGGGCCTTCGTCCGGACCGTCTGTCTCGTCCGGCACCTCGACCCGCTCCCCGACGAGCTCCGCGGACCGTTCGTGGACCGGGTGCTCGAGCGCTCCGGCGAGCCGTTCGTGCTCGAATACGTCCGCCTCAACATGACCGCCCGCCGAACCGGATGTGCACGCAGAACATGCCGACGACGATCTCGGTGACCTGCCGCGTCCACGGCCGCTGGGTATCGCGGCTGGCCGCCAGCAGGTACAACGCGATCGTGGGGCCCACGGGCGGCCCGCCCGGATAGCCGCGCGCCATCGAAGCGGCGCTCGCCGCGGTGGTCAGGACAAATACGGCCAGCGGCGCGCGTCGCCAGACGAGCAACGGAAACGACGAGCAGGCGGCGAGCAGCCAACCGGCCGCGTCGAGGTGGTGGCGTACGTCGCCCGAGCTGCCCAGCCCGTGGGCCAGCAGCGACACCGTGCCGGCGAACGCGGCGAGGGCGATCGCGCCGTCGAGGATCCATTGCCGGGCGGCCCACGGCAACCGAGCATCGGGCGCTTTGGTCACGGTGTGCCCCAGCCTAGCGAGGAGGCTTCGCGGCATCGTCCCCCTAACGGGGGATCCCGCGGAATTGGAAGGTTCGTCCCGATCAGGCAGTCTGCATTGACGATGAGATCGATCCGGTCACTCGCCCCGGGCCTGCTCGCCGCCATCCTGCTCGCTGCGTGCGGAGGGGGTGGAGCATCGTCCACGGCGTCGTCGGCCCCGTCGTCCACCACGACGGCCCGCACGACCCCGGCCACCACCGGGGGCGGCCCGGCGCCCGAGGCCGCGTTCGCCTGGCTTCATGCCGCGCCGGCCGGGCCGGGCTGGTCGACCGCTCGCCTCCCCGGAGGCGCCGTGCTCGCCTATCCCGCCGCCTGGCAGCGGATCCACTCGGATCCCGGCACCGTGTCCGCCGCGCTCACCGACGAGCACACCGACCTGGTCGAGGAGTACCTGAACGCGACGCCGCAGCAGGGGGACGAGAGCCTGAAGAACTGGTCGACCTTCCGCCCCGACCACAACAAGGAGGAGGGCGACAGCCACATTCAGGTGCTTGCGGCGGCTCGAGGCCTCCGGTTCCGAGATGGTCAGGGTTCGTGCGTGATCGACCGATACGCGACCCCTCGGACCTCCTATCAGGAGATCGCCTGCCTGGTGCGCGGTCCGCGTGGCGGGAACGTGATCGTCGCGGCAGCGCTGGCCGACCGCTGGGCCCGGGACGCGCCGATCCTGGAGCGTGCCGTGTCCGCGTTCGTGGCATAGACCAGCGCGCCTCACCCTTTCGAGGGAGGGGCAATCTCCCCCTCTGGGGGGACGAAACATCGCCGCCGGCTGCCGACTATTAGGCCATGAACAGCTTTTCGATCGACAGGACGTTCGAGACGATCGCCCGCGCGGTCGTCCGTTTCCGCTGGCTCGTACTGGTGCTGTGGCTGCTTGCCGCCGTCGTCACGAGCGGTGCCTTCCCCTCGCTCTCGCGCGAGGTCAACAACGACAACAGCGCATTCCTCCCGTCCAGCGCCCAGAGCACGAAGGCGGCCAATCTGGCCGCGCCGCTCCTCGGCTCGAGCAAGACCGGCTACGTCCTGGTCGTCGCCTCCGCAAGCCAGCGGCTGACGGCCCAGGACCTCGCGGCGGTCTCTCGCGAGGCGGCCGCGGCTCGCAAAGTGAACGGCGTACTGGCCGTGCAGGGGCCGGTGCTGTCGGCCGACGGCCAGGCGGCGCAGCTCAGGGTGCGGATCCAGGCGGCCCGCAACGACATCGCCAGCGCCAAGACGCTGATCTCCGCGGTGCAGGACACGTTCTCCCAGGCCGGAGCGCCGGCCGGCCTTCAGTTCCACCTGGCCGGCCAGATCGCCACCCAGGTGGCCAACCAGGCCAGTTCGAACAAGTCGGGCAATCAGATCCAGCTGTTCTCGATCCTGTTCATCATCGTGCTGCTGCTGCTCGTATTCCGCGCGCCGCTGGCGGCCATCATCACGTTGCTGCCGGCTGGGCTGGCCCTGCGTGATCTCGATGCGCGTGATCGGCGAGCTGGGGGCGCACGGCGTAAAGATCTCCTCGATCACCCAGGTTCTCCTGATCGTCCTGCTGCTCGGCGCGGGCACCGACTACGGGCTGTTCCTCGTCTTTCGCGTGCGCGAGGAGCTGCGAGAGGGTCACAGCGGCCGCGAGGCCGTGGTCCGCGCGCTCGTCCGCGTCGGGGAGTCGATCAGCGCCTCGGCCGGCACGGTGATCCTCGCCCTGCTGACGCTGCTCCTGGCCGGCTTCGGCCTCTACCACGATCTCGGGTTGCCTCTCGCGGTCGGGATGGCGGTGATGCCGGCCATCGGGCTGACCCTGCTCCCGGCGCTGCTGGCCATCTTCGGCCGGGCCGTGTTCTGGCCGGTGCGGATCGAGCCGGGTCCGCAGCGCGAGGGCTGGTGGGGCCGGATCGCGGCCCGTCTGGTCCGTCGTCCGGCCGTCACCCTCGGCCTCGGCCTGATCCTGTTCCTCGCGCTGGCGGCCGCGGCGCTCGGCTACCACTCGTCGGGCTTTGGCGGCGCCACCAACGCGCCGGCTGGCACCGACGCGGCGGCCGGCAACACCGCGCTGGCCGCGCACTTCCCCCAGACCAGCAGCAATCCGGCCAATCTGGTCTTCGCCTACCAGCAGCCGGTGTGGCAGAGCCCGCAGCCGCTGGTGCAGGCCGAGGCCTCGCTGCGCTCCTCGGGGCGGTTCACGGCGCTGTCAGGTCCGCTCGATCCGAGCGGTGTCGCGCTCAGCCCGGCCGAGTTCACCCGCCTGCACGCGGAGCTCGGGCCCCCGGGACCACTGCCGCTGCGTGAGCCGGCCGGCCTCGGTGTACCACGGGCGCAGTACGAGGGCTACCGGGCCGAGGCGCAGTTCGTCTCCCCAGACGGGCGGATCGTCCAATTCGCGGCCACGCTGACCGCCGGCGGCCAGCAGTCGACCCAGGCGATGAATGCGACTCCGGTGATTCGCGACGCGGTCACGCAGGCGGCGCAGCGCTCGGGTGCCCTGCAGAGCGGCGTCGCGGGCGAGGCGGCCTCCCTGTACGACATCAACACGACGGCCAACCACGACCTCCGCGTGATCGTGCCGATCGCGGTGCTGGCCATCGGCCTGCTGCTGGCTCTCGTCCTGCGCAGCCTGGTGGCGCCCTTGTATCTGATCGTGAGCGTCGTGCTGTCCTATCTCGCCGCACTGGGCGTGGCCACGATCGCGTTCATCTACATCGGGGGCGACAGCGGGATCAGCTTCATCCTGCCGTTCCTCATGTTCGTGTTCCTGTTCGCCCTCGGCGAGGATTACAACATCCTGGTCATGACCCGCATCCGCGAGGAGGCGCGGGGGCTTCCGTTGCGCGACGCGGTGGTCAAGGCGGTCGGGCGGACGGGCTCGACCGTGACCTCGGCCGGGCTGATCCTGGGCGGCACGTTCATCGTGCTGACCGTGGCCAGCTCGGGCGCCGAGGCCAGTCAGGTGCGCGCGATCGGCCTCGGCCTGGCCGCCGGGATCCTGATGGACACGTTCCTGGTCCGCACCCTGCTCGTGCCGGCCACGGTGATCCTGCCCGGGCCGGCGATCCGTCCGAGGCGCGGTCTTGAGCGCCACCGTGACACCGCGCCGGCCGGCGGATCGCCGCCGGCCGGCGCGTCCACGGGTCTCGCTCCCCGCGCTGATGGGGTTCGAGGCGATCACCCTGGCCGTGTTCGCCACGCTGCACCTGTCCGGCGTGCTGCGGATCGGGTCGTCGTCCGGTAAGCCCTCCTACGGGGCCGGCGTCGCCGAGGCGCTGATCTGCGCCGCGCTGGCGGCGGGGGCGTGGTCTCTGGCGCGGTCGCCGGGGAAGGGTCGGGGGCGCCGCGCGGCCCTCGCCGCGGTCGTCTTCGCGATCTTCGGCTTCCTGATCGGCCTGTCGTTCACGCTCGGCTCGGGCGACGCGATCGATCTCATCTACCACGCCACCATGCTGCCGGTGCTCGTGGCGACGGCCGTCCTGCTGGTCCGCACGGACGCTCCGGCTGGTGCCAGTCGGGTGCACAACGCGCGAAAGTCCGCCTAGGCCCCGGCGCCTCCGCCGCATAAGCGCCTCCGAGGCGCTTATGTGCGCCCGGCGCCAGGAGGCAGGGTTCTCAGATCACTCACCACTCCTCGCGACGCTCGATTGGTAGCGTCCCGCCCCGCTATGGCCCCGAAAATCGTCCTCCTGCCCGGCGACGGGATCGGTCCCGAGATCATGGGCCCCGCCATCGAGGTCCTGAACGCCGTCGGCGCCGACCTCGACTACGAGGAGCACGAGTTCGGCGGTGCCTCGATCGACGCCCATGGCACCGCCCTCACCGACGAGACCCTGCAAGCCTGCAGATCCGCCGACGCCGTGCTGCTCGCCGCGGTCGGGGGTCCCAAGTGGGACACGACCGACCCCAACCAGCCCCGCCCGGAACAGGGCCTCCTCGGGCTGCGCAAGGGACTGAACCTGTTCGCCAACCTGCGCCCGGTCAAGCCGATCCCGGCCCTCTACGACGCCAGCCCGCTCAAACGCGAGCTGATCGAGCGGACCAACCTGATCGTCGTACGCGAGCTGACCGGCGGGATCTACTTCGGCGAGAAGACCCGCACCGACGACCGCGCCTCGGACGACTGCGTCTACACGCGGACCGAGATCGAGCGGATCGCGCGCGTCGCCTTCAACACCGCGAAATCACGCGTTACGAGCGTCGACAAGGCCAACGTCCTCGAGACCAGCCGCCTCTGGCGCGAGGTCGTCGGAGACCTCCACGGCAAGGACTACCCCAACATCGAGCTCGAGCACCTGCTGGTCGACAACGCCGCGATGAAGCTGATCGCCGCCCCCCGGCACTTCGACGTGATCCTCACCGAGAACATGTTCGGCGACATCCTGAGCGACGAGGCGGCCATGCTGACCGGCTCGATCGGGATGCTCCCCAGCGCCTCGCTGGGAGACGAGAAGCCTGGCCTGTTCGAGCCCGTCCACGGCTCTGCCCCGGACATCGCCGGCACCGGCCAGGCCAACCCCCTGGCCATGATCCTGTCCGCGGCCCTGATGCTCCGCCACGGACTGCAAATGGAGGCCCAGGCGGCGGCGGTAGAATCGGCCGTCGACCTAGCGCTGGCCGAGGGGCTGCGCACACCAGACCTGGGCGGCACGGCAAACACGAAAGAGGCCACCCGGGCAGTCCTCAAACACCTCTAAGGGAGTACAAGTGCAACAAGCGGACCTCATTTGGCACAACGGAGAAATGGTTGCCTGGGAGGACGCGAAGGTCCACGTATTGACGCACGGGCTGCATTACGGGACCGGGGTGTTCGAGGGGATACGGGCCTACGAGACCCCGAAGGGGACGGCGATCTTCCGCCACCACGACCACCTCGACCGGCTGTTCAAGTCGGCCGAGCTCTACTACATGCCGATCCCCTACACGCTCGAGGAGTTGCGCTCCGCCACCCACGAGCTGATCGCCGCCAATGAGCTGCGCGAGTGCTACATCCGCCCGATCGTGTTCCGCGGCTACGGGCAGATGGGGCTCTACCCGCTCGACGCCCCGGTCGAGGTGTCGATCGCGGTGTGGCCGTGGGGCGCCTACCTCGGCGAGGAGGGAAAGCAGCAGGGCATCCGGGCCAAGGTGGCGAGCTGGCGCCGGATCCCGCACGACGCGCTGATCCCGCATGCCAAGGCGTCCGGTCAGTACCTGAACAGCGTGCTGGCCAAGATCGAGGCGTCCAAGGCCGGCTACCAGGAGGCGATCCTGCTCGACCACCACGGGTTCGTGTGCGAGGGCTCCGGCGAGAACATCTACGCGGTCCGCGACGGCCAGATCCTCACGCCACCGCACACCGCCGGCATCCTGGACGGGATCAGCCGCAAGTCGATCATCCAGATCGCCCGCGACCTCGGCCACACGGTGGTCGAGCGCGACATGGCGCGGGCCGAGCTGTACCTGGCCGACGAGGTGTTCCTGACCGGCACCGCCGCCGAGCTCGTGCCGGTCCGCGAGATCGACGACCACACGATCGGCAGCGGCGAGCCGGGATCGATCACGCTCGAGATCCAGCGCGTCTTCGACGATGCGCTGCACGGCCGCGACGCTCGTTACGCCGAGTGGCTCGATCTCGTCGCGGTCCCGACGAAAGCGGCAGCCGGATGAGCCACGCGGCCTCCCTCAGGCGAGGCCGGATGGCGAGAGGAGGCCGGGCGTGACCCACGTCGAGCTCTACGACACCAGCCTCCGCGACGGCATGCAGGGGGAGGGGATGTCGCTGTCCGCGGAGGAGAAGCTGCGGGTCGCCCACCGCCTCGACGAGCTCGGGATCGATCTGATCGAAGCCGGGTTCCCCAGCTCGAATCCGAAGGAGATCGAGCTCTTCGACCTGCTGAGCGAGGAGCCCTTCGGCCATGCCCAGATCGCCGCGTTCGGCATGACCCGCCGGCGGGGCACGAAGGCCGAGGCGGACCCGGGCCTGAAGGTCCTCGCCGACTCCGGCGCTCCGGTGTGCACGATCGTCGGCAAGACCTGGGGCCTTCACCTCGAGAAGGTGGTCAAGGTCGACCGCCAGGAGAACCTCCGCATGATCGCGGAGTCGGTCGCGTTCCTCGTCGCGCAGGGCAAGCGCGTGATCTACGACGCCGAGCACTTCTTCGACGGCTTCGCCGACGACCCCGGGTACGCGATCCGCTGCATCAAGGCCGCCAGCGAGGCAGGCGCGGACACGATCGCGCTGTGCGACACCAATGGCGGGACGCTCCCGCACGACATTGCCGCGATCGTCGGCACGGTCGTGGCCGGGCTGGAGCCGTCAGGTGTTCGCATCGGCATCCACTGCCACGACGACTCCGGCTGCGGCGTCGCCTGTTCCCTGGCCGCCGTCGAGCAGGGCGCCACCCACGTGCAGGGCACGATCAACGGCTACGGCGAGCGGTGCGGCAACGCGAACCTGGTCACGATCATCCCCAACCTGCAGCTCAAGCTGGGGTACGAGTGCGTGACCGCCGAGCAGCTGGCCTCGCTGACCCAGACCGCGCACTTCCTCGACGAGCTGCTCAACTTCACCCCCGACCCCGACCAGCCCTACGTCGGGCGCAACGCGTTCGCCCACAAGGGCGGAATGCACGTGGCCGGGGTCAATGTCGACCCCGCCACCTTCGAGCACATCGATCCCGACGTGGTCGGCAACCGGCGCGAGTTGCTCATCTCCGAGCTGTCGGGCAAGAGCACCGTGCACGCCCGCGCCCGCGACGCCGGGATCCCACTGGGCGACGAGCAGGCGACTCACCTGGTCGAGCGGGTCAAGGACCTCGAGCACCGCGGTTACCACTTCGAGGCGGCCGACGGGTCGTTCGAGCTGTTGATCCGCAAGGAGACGGGCGAGTACGAGCCGCTGTTCATCCTGGAGTCCTGGCGCACGATCGTCGAGAAGCGGGCCGACGGTCGCGTCGAGACCGAGGCGACGATCAAGATCTGGGCCCCGCCCGGCCCCGACGGCGAGCGCTACGTGCGCACGGCCGAGGGCAACGGCCCGGTCAACGCACTCGACCGCGCCCTGCGCGACGCCCTGGTCGAGATCCATCCCCACCTGCGCGACATCGACCTGGTCAACTTCAAAGTCCGCATCCTGGACGAGACGAAGGGCACCGGTGCCGTCACCCGGGTGCTGCTCGACGCCTCCGACGGTGAGCAGGTGTGGGGCTCGATCGGCGTGTCGGAGAACGTGATCGAGGCGTCCTGGGAGGCGCTGGTCGACTCGCTCGAGTACGGGATGCGCGTGTCCGGGCGGCGCGCCGGCGGCGAAGCGGCCTCCGCCCAGCGCTCGTGAGCCTCCGCCCGGTCAGCGAGGCGATCCCCCTCGCGCAGCCCGTGCTGGGCGAGCTCGAGGAGGAGCGGGTGCTCGAGGTGCTCCGCTCAGGCCGGCTGTCGCTCGGTCCGGCGCTCGGCGAGTTCGAGCGGGCGTTCGCCCAGCGCGTGGGCGCCGCCCACGCCAGTGCGGTGTCGAGCGGGACGGCCGGGCTGCACCTCGCGCTCCGGGCCGTCGGGGTGAGCGACGGCGACGAGGTGATCACCACACCGCTGTCGTTCGTGGCCAGCGCGAACGTGGCGGTCTACGAGCGGGCCCGCCCGGTGTTCGCCGACATCGACCCGGTGACGTTCAACCTCGATCCGGACGCCGCGGCGGCCGTCGTCACCGAGCGGACCACCGCGATCCTGCCGGTCCACCTGTTCGGCTATCCGGCCGATCTGACCGCGTTCGAGAGGCTGGGGATACCGATCGTCGAGGACGCCTGCGAGGCGCTCGGCTCCGTCGATGCCGACGGCATCCCGGTCGGCGCCCGCGGCCATCCCGCCGTGTTCGGCTTCTACGCCAACAAGCAGCTCACCACTGGCGAGGGCGGCATGGTCACCACGGCGGATGCCGAGGTCAAGAAGCGCATCGACTCCGAGCGCAACCAGGGTCGCGCGCCGGACATGGACTGGCTCGACCACGACCGCCTCGGCTTCAACTACCGGCTATCCGACCTGGCCTGCGCGCTCGGGCTGGCCCAGCTCGAGCACCTCGACGAGATGCTGTCCGGCCGCGCCCGGGTGGCCGCGTGCTACGGCGAGGCGCTCAGCGGCATCGAGGGGCTCATGCTCCCGTGCCCGGAGACCGGGCAGGTCCGCCGCGGCTGGTTCGTCTATGTGGTCCAGCTGCCGCACGGCTTCGACCGCGACACGGTCGTGCGCACGATGTACGAGCACGGCATCCCCACCAAGCCGTACTTCCCGGCGGTCCACTTGATGAGCTTCTACCGTGAGCGCTTTGGTCACCGGGAGGGCGAGTTCCCGGTCTGCGAGAACATCGCCGCCCGGTCGATCGCGCTGCCGTTCTTCCCGGAGATGACCGAAGGGCAGGTCGAGCAGGTGGCCGAGGCGCTGCGCGAGGTAATTGGAAATGTCGGCGGCGGCGCCTTATTCGGGCGTTAGCCGTGTCGCGTTTCTCCGAGCCGCAGGATGCGGCGTTCCGCGCGCTCAACGACTCGCTGTCGTTCGACTGGCGTCTCGGTCCCTACGACGTCGAGCAGTCGCGCGCCCACGCGACGATGCTGGCCGCCCAGGGCATCATCTCCGCGGCCGAGCGCGACGAGCTGCACGGCGCGCTTGACCAGGTAGAGCGCGAGCTGGCCGACGGCGCGTTCTCGTATACCGACGGCGACGAGGACATCCACATGGCGATCGAGCGCCGGGTCACCGAGCTGGCCGGCCGCGTCGGCGGCAAGCTCCACACGGCCCGCTCACGCAACGACCAGGTGGCCACCGACGTGGCCATGTTCGTCCGCGCCCACGCGTACCGCGCGGTCGAGCAGTGCGAACAGATGGCCCAGACGCTGGTCGACCAGGCGCAGGCGCATCTCGACTGGCCGATGCCCGGCTACACCCACCTCCAGCGTGCCCAGCCGGTGTACTTGAGCCACCACCTCCTCGCCTACTGCTGGATGCTGATCCGCGACCGTGACCGGTTCGCCGCCGTGGTCTCGGCCGCCACCGGCGCGCTGCCCTTGGGTGCGGGCGCCCTGGCCGGGGTCAACTTCGACACCGACCGGGAGCTGGTCGCTCGTGAGCTGGGCTTCGCCGCGGTGGCGCCGAACTCGATCGACGCCGTCTCGAACCGCGACTTCGTGCTCGACTACCTCGCGGCCGCCGCCACCTGCGCCACCCACCTCTCGCGCCTCGGGGGCGAGGTCGTGCTCTGGTCGAGCGAGGAGTTCGGCTTCTGCGAGGTGGCCGACGCCTGGGCCTCGGGCTCCTCGATCATGCCCCAGAAGAAGAACCCGGACGCCGCCGAGCTGCTGCGGGCCAAGGCGCCGCGCGTGGCCGGCCATCTGGTCGCCCTCCACGGCGTCCTCCACGGCCTCCCGCTCACCTACAACAAGGACATGCAGGAGGACAAGGAGCACCTGTTCGACGCTGCCGACACGATCGAGCTGTGCCTCGAGGCGGCCGTCGGCATGCTCTCCTCGATCCGCTTCAGTCGGGAGAACCTGGCCGCGGCCGCTGCCGACGAGATGCTGGCCGCGACCGACATCGCCGACCTGCTGGTCCGGCGCGGCCTCCCGTTCCGCGAGGCTCACGGCGTGGTGGCCGGCCTGGTGCGGTCCGCGCTCGATCAGGACAAGGCGCTGTCTGACCTGTCGCGCGAGGAGCTCGCCCGGGTTTCGTCGCTGCTCGACGAGGAGTTCTACGCGCTCCTCCAGCAGGGCGCCTGGCTCGAGACCAAGCGCTCTGAGGGCGGGACCAGCCTGGCCCGGGTCCGGGAGCAACTCGAACGAGCCCGCGCGGCGCTCTAGATGAAGCCCGCCTTCTACGAGCGCCCCGTGGCCGAGGTGGCGCACGACCTGATCGGTTGCCTGGTCTCCCACGACGGTTGCGCCGGCGTGATCGTCGAGACCGAGGCCTACCACGACACCGAGCCTGCCTGCCACGCCTACGTCGGCCTGACCGATCGCACGCGGGTGCTGTTCGGTTCGCCCGGCCACGCCTACGTGTATCGCTCCTACGGGATCCACGCCTGCCTGAACGCGGTCTGCGAGCCTCCCGGGGTGGGGGCGGCGGTGCTGATCCGCGCGCTCGAGCCGGTCGAGGGGCTCGATCTGATGCGCGAGCGGCGCGGGGTGGATCGAGTCGAGGATCTCTGCTCGGGCCCGGGCAAGCTCACCCAGGCGCTCGGGATCGAGCTCGTCGACAACGGATGCGATCTCGCCCGCGGACCGGTCGTGGTCGCCGGCAAGCCGCGCGCGTGGCGCCAGGCTCCGGTGGCGGCCAGTCGGCGCATCGGGATCACCAAGGCGACCGAGCTCGAGTGGCGCTTCTGCGCCGTGGGCAGCCGGTGCCTGTCGCGGCCGGCGCTGTCGCGGGTCTAGAGCGTTCCTGGGGCCGGGGTTAGCCGCCGCCGAGGCCGGCGCCGCCCGAGCCCGAGCCGGCGCCGCCCGAACCTCCGCCACCACCGGTCGTGCCACCACCGCCGCCGGTGGTACCGCCGCCGCCTCCGGTCGTCCCGCCACCGCCGCCGGTGGTACCTCCGCCGCCTCCGGTCGCGCCGCCGCCAGCGGTACCGCCGCCCGCGGTGCCGCCGCCGCCTCCGGTCGTCCCGCCACCGTTCTGCGTCGGCGCGGCCGGAGCGGCACCACCGCCGCTCGCCCCGCCGCCCGTCGTCGGCGTCGTGGTGGCCGAGGTCACGGCCGCGGGCGAGCTGGAGCCCGGGCCCGTGGTGGCGGTGCTGGTCGTGGTCGTGCTCGATTTGTTCTTCGACGGGTTCTCGGCGGCGAGGATCTGAAGCGCCTGGACCATGAAGCTGTGCCAGATGATGGCCGGGTACGTGCCGCCTTCGACCGGCGCGCCGTTGTAGTCGGAGGTCATGGGGATGAGCTTGTTCGGGAATCCGACCCAGACCGCCGTGGTCAGCTCCGGCGTCCAGCCCACGAACCAGGCGTCGGCGTAGTTGGTGGTCGTGCCGGTCTTGCCGGCCACATCGACGCCCGAGATCTGAGCCGCCGTCCCCGTGCCATGCTGGACGACCCCGTTCAGCATGTCGTGCACGGTGGCGGCTACCGAGGCGGGCAGCACTTGCTCGTAGCGGGGGTCGGCCAGCAAGTTCTTCTGTGGGCACACCGCGGGGCAGTAGATCTGGGCGATCCCGTTCGGACCCTCGTTGGGCGCGCCCAGCACTGGGTTGTACACCCGGCGGCCGCCTTCGGCGAAGGTCTCGTAGGCGTGGGCCATGTCCAGCGGGGACACCCCGATCTTCAGGCCGCCCAGGATCATCGCGTAGTTGTGCGAGACCGGCGAGCGGATCCCGGCCCGCTTGGCGAAGTTGGCGATCTTCTTTGTACCGGTGTGGATGCCCACCTGCGCGTAGACCGAGTTGTCGGAGATGTCGGTGGCCGCGGCCAGCGAGATCGGGCCTGAGTAGGTGTTGCCGAAGTTGTGGACGATGAAGTGCTCCTTGCCGCCGCTGTTGGGGACGATGAAGTCCTGCGGCGCGGAGTCGACGACCGAGTCCGGCCCGTACCCGCCGTACTCAACCGCCATTGCCAGCGTGAAAGGCTTGAACGACGATCCAGGCTGCCGGTGTCCCTCCGTAGCCAGGTTGAACGGGTACTGGCTGTAGTCCTCCTGCCCGTTGACGATGGGGCCTCCCACCATCGCGCGGACCTGACCGGTCTTGTTGTCGATCGCAACCAGGGAGGCGCCGGGCAGGTTCTCGCCGGTCGGCAGCTCCTGCGAGATCGCCTGATCGGCCGCCTGCTGGAGCTGGAGGTCGAGCGTCGTGCGGATCTTCAGCCCGCCGTAGTAGGCACGGTACTCAGCGATGTTCGGGGCCACGCCGCGTCCGAGGCCCTCAGCCGCGAGTATTTGCGGCCGTAGCCAGCTCGTGAAGTACGGGGCGGCCGTGGGCTCCTGCGGCTGCTGTATGTCCACGGCGGTCGGCAGCGGCTTGTTCCGCCAGGCCAGGAACTCCGAGCGGGTGATGTCGTGCTGCGTGACCATGTCCTGGAGCACCACGTCGCGCCGCGCCCACGCCGCGTTGCGGTTCGTGATCGGGTCGAACGCGCTCGGCGCGTTCACGATCCCGGCCAGCATCGCCGCCTCCCACGGCTCGAGCCGGGACGCGCACGAGGGCTTGGGCGCGTCTCCGCAACCGGAATTCGACTGGCCGGGGGGCACGCTTGGGTTGTAGCCGTGCTCCTTCCCGAAATACACGCGCGCGGCTGACTCCACCCCGTAGGCGCCGTTGCCGAAGTAGATCGAGTTGAGATACTCGGTGAGGATCTTCGTTCTCTTCCAGCGCCGCGTGAGGTGGTAGGCCAGGGCAGCCTCGCGCAGCTTCTCGAAGACCGTGCGGTTGCCCTGCTCGATGAGGGCCTGCTTGACGAACTGCTGCGCGATCGTCGATGCCCCCTGCGTCGACCCGCCGCCCACGTCGGCCACCACCGCGCGCGCGATGGCGCGCAGATCGACGCCGGGCTCGCTCCAGAACCGTTTGTCCTCGACGGCCACGATCGCGTGCGTCGTCCACCAGCCAAGCCGCGGCCAGGTGTCGACGACCTCGTGGTTGGGCGGCGCCAGCAGCCCGATCAGGTGCCAGTGGTCGTCGTACAGGTACGAGTTCTTCGTGGCGGCGCTGTACTGCTGGCGGTTCTCGATCTGGGGCAGATCCGAGGCGACGGCCATCATCATCCCGAACACGGTCGAGATCACGGCCAGGATCCCGAGCCCGAAGAGGATCAACAGCAGCCGCAGCTTCTTCACCCGCGGCTTGCCGGGACGCCGACGCCGGCGCCACCACCAGCGCGATCGGTTGCGAGATCTCGGCGGCAGGCCGCCGTTGCCGCCCCCGCCTGTCCGGCGCCGCGGCGGCCGCCTGCCGTTGCCACCGCCGCTGCGCCCACGCCGGGGTGCCTCGAGCGGCGCCGGGGCGGGCGGCGGATCGGCCTGTGTCGGGATGTCCACGTCGTCGATCATGCGATCGCGGGGTGCTTCGAACGGCAGCTGGCCACGTGCGCAGCCGCCGCTACGGCCGTGCAGCGGGACGTGGCGGCGAGGGGTCCCGTCGGCCGCGAGAGTCTAGCATTGCCCCGGATGGAGCCCGAGCTCATGACGGAGCTGCCCGCGGCGCCTCCACCGGCCGGAGCCGGGCCACAGGAGGCGGCCTCCTGGCTGGCCCGTAACGCCGTCGACTGCCTCCCGGAAGGGGGTCTCGAGGGGAAACTGGGGCTTGGCCGACCGCTGCGCGTCAAGTTGGGCATCGATCCCACCGCGCCGGACATCCACCTGGGGTTCACGGTGGTGCTCCAGAAGCTTCGCGAGTTCCAGGACCTCGGCCACATCGTGGTGCTGATCATCGGCGACTACACCGCGCGTGTGGGAGATCCCAGCGGCCGTTCGGCCACCCGGCCCGAGCTGGCGCCCAAGGAGATCGACGCCAACGCCCAGACGTTCCAGACCCAGGCGCTCAAGGTCCTCGACTCCGAGCGCCTCGAGGTCCGTTACAACAGCGAGTGGCTGGACATGTCGATGGCCGACCTGTTCAAGCTGGCCCGGACCACCACGGTCGCCCAGTTGCTCGAGCGCGACGACTTCGCCAAGCGGTTCGCCGCCCACCAGCCGATCTCGGTCCTCGAGCTCCTGTACCCGCTGCTTCAGGGCTACGACTCCGTTGCCGTCCGGGCCGATGTCGAGCTGGGGGGCACCGACCAGAAGTTCAATCTGTTGCTCGGGCGCCAGATCCAGCGCCTGTACGGCCAGCCGGAGCAGGTGATCCTCACCATGCCGCTGCTCACCGGGACCGATGGCGAGATCAAGATGTCCAAGTCGGTCGGCAACTACATCGGCGTGACCGACGCTCCGGAGGACATCTACGGCAAGACCCTGAGCATCCCGGACGCCTCGATCGAGCCCTGGTACGAGCTCCTGCTCGGGGCCGCGCCGCCGACCGACCTTCCGCCCCGGGACGCCAAGCGCGCGCTGGCCCGGGCCTTGGTCGCGCGGTTCCACGGCGAGGCGTCGGCGGCGACGGCCGAGGCCGAGTTCGACCGGGTGCACATCCAGCACCGCCCCCCCGAGGAGCTGCCCGCGATCAGCTGGCCGGCCGACCGCTCGGAGGTCCACCTGCCGGCGCTGCTGGCCGAGGCGTTCGGGATCTCGACCTCGGAGGCCCGCCGCGCCCTGGCCCAGGGCGGCGTCAAGCTCGACGGCGAGGTCGTAGGCCGCGGCACCCTCGACCTGCCGGCCGCCGAGATCGACGGCAAGGTGCTCCAGCTCGGCAAGCGCCGCTTCGCGCGGGTCCGGGTCGACCGTCCGTGACGGTCCACGCAGGTCTGCTGCGCCTCGAGACGCCGGGCAACGGCCACATCGTCGACATCACCCAGGGCGTCGCCAGCGTGCTCGCCACCGCCGGCGTCGACCGCGGCGTGGTCACGGTGTTCGCCACCGGCTCGACCGTGGCCGTCACCACCATGGAGTACGAGCCGGGCGGCGTCCACGACCTCCAGGCCCTGCTCGACCGGCTGGTCCCCGCGGCCGGGGAGTACGAGCACAACCGCCGCAACCACGACACGAACGCCCACGCCCATCTGCGCGCGGCCGTGATCGGCCCGTCGGAGTCGATCCCGGTCGTCGACGGACGACTGGCCCTGGGGACCTGGCAGCAGCTGGTCCTGATCGACTTCGACGACCGGCCGCGGCGGCGGACGGTCACGGTCCAGGTCCTGTCCTGAGCGCCGAGCCACGAAGCCGCCGCACCCGTGTGGCACCCGCCGCACACCCCCGTGCGGCACCCGCCGCACACCCGTGGGGCCGGGGGGCGCTCGAGCCCCGTCCGAGGGGCGCTCGAGGCCTGTCCGAGGGGCGCTCAAGCCCGACTCGCGCCTGCCGAGGACGCTCAGGAACGCGCCCCGGGGCCGGACCTGCCATGATCCCCCGCCGCGGGCCACGTTTGAGGCGCCTTCCGAGCGCTATACTTACCGGTCCGCTCCGAAATCGGATCGGTTTCGGACGCGCCCCGGGAAGGAAATCCCTTCCGAAGAGGTGCGACGGTCTTTGAAAACTCAACAGCATGCGCACTCTTCGACCGACCCCTCGGTCGAGATGTGTGTCCAGGTTCGACGCCGTCGCTCGACTCGCCCCTCGGGGCCTCGGACGACGGTGCCAGATTGACCCCGTCATGCGTCCCGGACCCGTGGTGTACATGGGTCCCTCGTGAGGACGCGTGGGTCTGTCCCACCAGCGGGCAGGCCCTGGGTCCGCCACCTTGTTAGGTGGAGCGTCCGCTCCGGCGGACCGGACCTTGACGACTCTTTGTGAAGCGGGTCGCCTTCGGGCGGCTCGTCTCAGCAGTTCTTCACGGAGAGTTTGATCCTGGCTCAGGACGAACGCTGGCGGCGTGCCTAACACATGCAAGTGGAGCGACGAACCAGGCTTCGGCCTGGGGCAAAGCCGCGAACGGGTGAGTAACACGTGGGTAACCTGCCCCGATGATTGGGACAACCCGAGGAAACTCGGGCTAATACCGAATGTGCCCTCCGGCCATAAGGCCGCTGGGGAAAGGAAGCTTCGGCCTCCGCATCGGGATGGGCCCGCGGCCCATTAGCTTGTTGGTGAGGTAACGGCTCACCAAGGCGACGATGGGTAGCTGGTCTGAGAGGACGATCAGCCACACTGGGACTGAGACACGGCCCAGACTCCTACGGGAGGCAGCAGTGGGGAATCTTGCGCAATGCGCGAAAGCGTGACGCAGCAACGCCGCGTGGGGGAAGAAGGCCTTCGGGTTGTAAACCCCTTTCAGTTGGGACGAAGCTTCGCCGGTGAATAGCCGGCCGGAGTGACGGTACCTTCAGAAGAAGCCCCGGCTAACTACGTGCCAGCAGCCGCGGTAATACGTAGGGGGCAAGCGTTGTCCGGAATCATTGGGCGTAAAGAGCGTGTAGGCGGCTCGGTAAGTCCGCTGTAAAAGTCCAGGGCTCAACCCTGGAAAGCCGGTGGAAACTGTCGAGCTAGAGTCCGGAAGAGGCGAGTGGAATTCCTGGTGTAGCGGTGAAATGCGCAGATATCAGGAGGAACACCAATGGCGAAGGCAGCTCGCTGGGACGGTACTGACGCTGAGACGCGAAAGCGTGGGGAGCAAACAGGATTAGATACCCTGGTAGTCCACGCTGTAAACGATGGGCACTAGGTGTGGGGGGTGTCGACTCCCTCCGTGCCGACGCTAACGCATTAAGTGCCCCGCCTGGGGAGTACGGCCGCAAGGCTAAAACTCAAAGGAATTGACGGGGGCCCGCACAAGCAGCGGAGCATGTGGTTTAATTCGACGCAACGCGAAGAACCTTACCTGGGCTTGACATGTTCCTGACAGCCGTGGAAACACGGTCTCCCTTCGGGGCAGGATCACAGGTGGTGCATGGCTGTCGTCAGCTCGTGTCGTGAGATGTTGGGTTAAGTCCCGCAACGAGCGCAACCCCCGTCGCATGTTGCCAGCATTTAGTTGGGGACTCATGCGAGACCGCCGGTGACAAACCGGAGGAAGGTGGGGATGACGTCAAGTCATCATGCCCCTTATGTCCAGGGCTACACACGTGCTACATTGGCGCGTACAGAGGGTTGCGATACCGCGAGGTGGAGCGAATCCCTTAAAGCGCGTCTCGGTTCGGATTGCAGGCTGAAACCCGCCTGCATGAAGGCGGAGTTGCTAGTAATCGCGGATCAGCACTGCCGCGGTGAATACGTTCCCGGGCCTTGTACACACCGCCCGTCACACCATGGGAGTGAGCAACACCCGAAGCCGGTGGCCTAACCCTTTTGGGAGGGAGCCGTCGAAGGTGGGGCTCGCGACTGGGGTGAAGTCGTAACAAGGTAGCCGTAGCGGAAGCTGCGGCTGGATCACCTCCTTTCTAGGGAGCCCTTATGGGCAGCGATCGCCTTCGAGCGATCGCCCTAGCAATGTCGACCGGACCGGCAGGCCGCACACGCGGGCTTACGCCAGCGCGAGGCGGTTCGCATGCTGTTGAGTTTTGAGAGACCGGCTCGCCGCCGGCGCTCGAGGACATCGGTCCCGGGCCTCTGCGCGCGAGTCGCACCTCTTCCCGGACCTTGAAAACTGCACAGTAGCCAATGAAACGGGTATCAGGGCAAGTCGCCTGGCGGCGAATTGCCTTGGAAAAATCCTTGCGGATTTTTCCGACGGGTAGATTTCGCACCCGCAAGATTACCGCGATCACCGTCAAGATAGTAAGGGCACACGGTGGATGCCTTGGCACCAAGAGTCGATGAAGGGCGTGAACGGCTGCGAAAAGCCCCGGTGAGGCGCTGAATAGCCATTGACCCGGGGGTTCCCGAATGGGGAAACCCAGCGTCGGTAATGCGACGTTATCCCGCGCTGAACACATAGGCGTGGCGAAGACAAGCGGGGGAAGTGAAACATCTCAGTACCCCGAGGAAAGGAAATCAACCGAGACTCCCTGAGTAGTGGCGAGCGAAAAGGGATCAGCCTAAACCCGGCACGTGTAAGCGGTCACGCGTTGCGTGTCGGGGGTTGTAGGGCGCCTGTCCGGATCGTGACCGGTCCGGCGGAAGTCACAAAATCGTGTGATAGTCGAAGCGCGTGGAACCACGCACCACAGAGGGCAATCGTCCCGTAGACGAAATCGCACGATCTTCCGCAGGCGTACCTGAGTAAGTCCGCACCCGTGAAACGCGGACTGAATCTAGGGGGACCACCCTCTAAGGCTAAGTACTCCTTGGTGACCGATAGCGGACTAGTACCGTGAGGGAAAGGTGAAAAGTACCCCGGAAGGGGAGTGAAATAGTACCTGAAACCGCGTGCCTACAAGCGGTGGGAGCGGCCTCGTGCCGTGACCGCGTGCTTTTTGCATAACGAGCCGGCGAGTTACTCGTCTGCGGCGAGGTTAAGCGATGAGCGGAGCCGTAGCGAAAGCGAGTCCGAATAGGGCGACATAGTCGTAGGCGGTAGACCCGAAGCTGAGCGAGCTACCCATGGGCAGGTTGAAGCGGGGGTAAGACCTCGTGGAGGACCGAACCGACCTAGGTTGAAAACTGGGCGGATGACCTGTGGGTCGGAGTGAAAGGCTAATCAAGCTCAGTGATATCTGGTTCTCTCCGAAATATATTTAGGTATAGCCTCGGATAAATTCCGTGGCGGCCGTAGAGCACTGTTTGGACTAGGGGCCCTACCAGGTTACCGACTTCAGGCAAACTCCGAAGACCGTCACGGTTACTCCGGGAGTCAGTTGCTGGGGGATAAACTTCAGCGTCAAGAGGGAAACAGCCCAGACCGCCAGCTAAGGTCCCTAAGTACTAGCTAAGTGGGAAACGATGTTTGAATGCAGAGACAACCAGGAGGTTGGCTTAGAGGCAGCCATCCTTGAAAGAATGCGTAACAGCTCACTGGTCAAGTGTTCAAGCGCGGACAATGTAACGGGGCTCAAGCTAGTCACCGAAGCTGCGGGTGCGAAGACCTTCGGGTTCTTCGCGCGGTAGGAGAGCGTTCCGGCGCCAGCGAAGCGGCGGCGTAAGCCAGCCGTGGAGGCGGCGGAAGTGAGAATGCCGGCATGAGTAACGAAAGAGGGGTGAGAATCCCCTCCGCCGATTGCCCAAGGTTTCCTGAGTAAAGTTCGTCTGCTCAGGGTCAGTCGGGACCTAAGGCGAGGCCGAAAGGCGTAGTCGATGGCCAACGGGTTGATATTCCCGTACCACGTCGCTTTCGTTTGACCGATGGGGGGACGAGGAAGGCTATGGGATCCCAGGCGATGGTTGTCCTGGGCTAAGCATGTAGGGGTGGCTCTAGGTAAATCCGGAGCCGCATAACCTGAGGTGCGAATGCAGCTGGCTCTAAGCCGGCGAGTCCCGGATGCCATACCTCCGAGAAAAGCCTCTAGGGAGAAAGCGCGTGCCCGTACCAAAACCGACACAGGTGGGCAAGTGGAGCACACTAAGGTGATCGAGATAACCCTCGTTAAGGAACTCGGCAAAATCGCCCCGTAACTTCGGGATAAGGGGCGCCCCAGTAGGGTGAACCTCCTCGCGAGGGGAGCCCGAGAGGGCCGCAGTGAATAGGTTCAAGCGACTGTTTACCAAAAACACAGGTCTCTGCTAAGTCGTAAGACGACGTATAGGGGCTGACGCCTGCCCGGTGCCGGAAGGTTACGTGGAGGTGTTAGGGGCAACCCGAAGCACCGAAGCTAAGCCCCGGTAAACGGCGGCCGTAACTATCAACCGAGGTAGTTATAAAACTCGGCTATATGCTGGAAACTCCGAGTATCCCGCACTACTCGTTCCGTCCGAACCGGGCGGTACAGTGACAATGTGACGGGTGCGGACAATCAGCAGGAAAGACTCTCTGTCGCTTCGATCCCGAGTTCGCTCGGGAACTTCCTAGCCGGTTTCGCGCTGGGAGAGGCCAGCTTCATGATCGTGTGTCGTCCTCGAGGCGACTACGCGAGACGCTGGAAGCTCTCGGCGGCTTTCAACGTATCCCAGACCGATCGGGCTCCGCTCGATCTCTTTCGGGAGACGCTGACGTGCGGCACCATGCGGAAGGCCGGGAACGGCGGCTGGTATTGGGAGGTCAACCGCCTCTCAGAAATCCGGTCGCGGATCATCCCGTTCTTTCGCTGTTTCCCGCTCGTCGGATCGAAAGCGCATGACTTCGAGCTGTTCGCCCAGGCGGCGAATCTGCTCGCAAACGAAGCCATGTCCGACGCCGACTACAAAAGGGTCCTGCTCCTCCGTGAGCAGATGAATCGTGGTGGCAAACGCCGCTACACGATGGAGAGAATCCTCAGAGACTATACGCCGAGCTCGCCGGCAGACCTGGCCGGCGAGATGAGATAGTCCGATCTCATGGGCGACCATGAGAGCTGACCAGAAATGTGTCAGCCACGCGCGGCCATGTGCTGCGCGTAGTAACAAGAATGAACGGTCCTAAGGTAGCGAAATTCCTTGTCGGGTAAGTTCCGACCTGCACGAATGGCGTAACGACTTGAACGCTGTCTCAACGAGGGGCTCGGTGAAATTGCAGTCTCGGTGAAGATGCCGAGTACCCGCGGCTAGACGGAAAGACCCCGTGAACCTTTACTACAACCTGGTATTGGGGTTCGATGCATCTCGCTCAGGATAGGTGGGAGCCTTGGAAGCGCCGGCTGCGGCTGGCGTGGAGGCAACCTTGAGATACCACCCTTGGTGTATTGGATCTCTAACAGCACGCCGTGAATCCGGGTGCTGGACAGTGACAGGCGGGTAGTTTGACTGGGGCGGTCGCCTCCCAAAATGTAACGGAGGCGCGCAAAGGTTCCCTCAGCACGGTCGGAAATCGTGCGTAGAGTGTAAAGGCAGCAAGGGAGCTTGACTGCGAGACCGACAGGTCGAGCAGGTGCGAAAGCAGGCCTTAGTGATCCGGCGGTAGCAAGTGGAAGCGCCGTCGCTCAACGGACAAAAGGTACTCCGGGGATAACAGGCTTATCGGGCCCAAGAGTCCACATCGACGGCCCGGTTTGGCACCTCGATGTCGGCTCGTCGCATCCTGGGGCTGAAGTAGGTCCCAAGGGTTGGGCTGTTCGCCCATTAAAGCGGTACGCGAGCTGGGTTCAGAACGTCGTGAGACAGTTCGGTCCCTATCTGCCGTGGGCGTTGGAGAGTTGAGAGGATTCGTCCCTAGTACGAGAGGACCGGGACGAACGCACCTCTGGTGTATCTGTTGTCCTGCCAAGGGCACCGCAGGTTAGCTACGTGCGGATCGGATAACCGCTGAAAGCATCTAAGCGGGAAGCCGGCCTCAAGATGAGCTCTCCCATCTCCTTGAGAGAGTAAGACCCCTGGAAGATCACCAGGTTGATAGGCCGGATCTGGAAGAGTGGTGACACTCGTAGGAGACCGGTACTAATGGGTCGAGGGCTTGACGGATATTTTGATATCCGTTCATTGGCACTGTGCGGTTTTGAAGGCCCGGGAAGGGCGGGAGAAATCTGCGATTTCTCCTAAGGCTAAGCCGCTTGCGGCTTAGCCCGGTCTCGACCGGTTTCCGGTGGCTATGGCGAGGGGGAAACACCTCTTCCCATTCCGAACAGAGCCGTTAAGCCCCTCAGCGCCGATGGTACTTGGCCCGCAAGGGCCTGGGAGAGTAGGTCGCCGCCGGTTTATTTCACAAGCAATCCACAGCGCGCACGAGAGAAACTTCGGATGGACACTCTCGGCGCGCTGTTTGCACATTGGCACAATGGCCCGCGGGTGACTCGTCGCCGGCGCGCGCGGGTGACTCCGACGTGGGAGGCTGGCGAGACATGACACGGCCGGGCGCGGGAGCAGATCCCGGGGCGCACGGGCGCGGCCACGGCGTACCACGACGGCGCGAGCGTCCCGGCACGCCGGCGCCCCCAGAGCGCCGTGACGCGCCGTCCGGAGGTCGCGACCGCGCGTTGCGGCCCCCGCACCCGGTGGCGGCCTTCTTCCGGGCGAACCCGCAGGTGCTCGTCCTGCTGATCATCTGTCTCGTGCTCGGAATCGGCACATTCCTGGCCGTGCTGTTCGGGCTCCTCACCGCCGGCTCCGATCAGACCACCGGCGAACCCAGCGGGGCGATCCTGGGCGCGCACACGATCCTCGCGGCAGTTCGCTGGCTGATCGCCTGAGGGGGCCGCCAGCCCGACCACACGAAGCACATGCGGACCCGGCCGGACGCTGTCCACGTTGACCCGGCCGGACGCTGTCCACGCTCGTTCAGGTGCGCCGCCGGGCCCGGGGAGTGATCTCGTGAGGCTGTTCAGTTGGTAAGGGCGTGCCTGCTGTCGCGCGTCGACGGTCGCTCGCCGACCTCGCTCTGCGCGGGCTGAACCGGGGAGAGGCAGTGAGCCGGCGCTGCCGGGACGCTGCCGGCCCGCCGTCCACGCTGCCAGCGCAGCGGACGGCGGTGAGGATGCGTCTCCCACGGCGGCACCTCGGGGCGCGCGTCAACCGGTTCTTCGTCGCCGACGAGCATGTCGTCGACGAGGTCCAACCAGGCGCGCACACGCTTCGGAAAAGACTGGAACATATGTTCGACAACCTAGTCGGGAGGCCGGACGGAATGGCGGTCGCGGCGGCTGGTCACAGCGCCGCATCGGCGCGCCGTCTCTTGCCCCCGAACGGCCCGAAATCCGCCGCAACGCGGGGGATTTCCGGCGCGACGAGGCGGATGCCGCGCGAGATCGGCGGCCGAACCACACCGGCAGGAGTGCCTCGCCGCACGTCCGCGTGCAACGAGAGTTGCAGAGGCCGCTCTTCGGCCGCCGCGGCCGCCGCCGTCCACGCCGGCGGTCAGCGCGGCGGCGTGGGGTGCCGGGGCTCGTACAGCCCCAGCTCCGCGCCACCCGGGAGCCGGATCGCCGTCACGAGCCCCCAGCGCTCCTCGGCGATGGGGCGGCTGAATTCGACCCCCTTTCCGCGGAGCTCGTCGACCGTACCCCGGATGTCATCGCACATCAGGTAGAGCTCGTGGCGAGCGCCGCCGTCGGTCGGGTGCGCCGCGACCTCCGCCGGTGGCAGGGCGAAGATCAACCAGCCATGGCCGGCGTCGACCGACGGCAGCTCGAGGACGTCTCGGAAGAAGGCTCGGACACCCTCCGCGTCGGAGCTGTAGACGATCGAGTGGGCTCCGGTGATCACGCCGCAGAGCCCAGCGACGACCACACATCGATCTTGGTCGCCACGCGCTTGACCACCTCGGTGGTGAACTCGGTGGTCCCGGCCGCGCCACCAAGGTCCGGCGTCTTGATCCCCGACGCGATCGTCTCGAGTGCCGCCTCGTACACGGCCCGCGAGGCCCGATCGGCCGCGGCGCCGTGGCGATCCGCCGCATGGCGGAGCAGCGCGCCGCAGGCGAGGATCATGGCCAGCGGATTCGCGACGTCCTTGCCCTCGAGCGCCGGCGCGGTCCCGTGGGGTGCCTCGGCCATCGCCACCGTGGTCTCGTAGTCGTCGTTGAAGGCCAGGAGGACCGATTCGGCGCCGGCGATCGAGCCGAACATCGGCAGCACGAGATCGGAGAGGCAGTCGCCGTCGCGGTTCAGGGCCGGGATCACGAGCGGCACATCGGTGGCGCCCGAGAGCAGGCCGGCGTACGTCGCGTCGATCAGCACCGGCGCGTAGGCGACGCCCGGGTGGCGGGCGGCCGCTTGGTCCATCTCCTCCTTCAGCATCCCCTCGTAGACCGGCGACACGGTCCACTTCGGGCCGCCGTAGACCCGGGCGTTCATCTTCTCCGCCGTGCGGAAGGAGTACTCGGCGACAGCGCGGCAGGTCGAGCGGGTGATCTTCTCGGTCCGGTAGGCGATCTCCGACGGGTCGCCGGCCGGGCCCTCACGCCACTGCTTGGCCCCGTACGCGTCGTCCACCGCCATCCGCACGACCGAGATCGGGTAATGGACGCCGGCGATCGGCGCCACGCCGGGCAGGCGCCGCCCGGTCCGGACGATCACCTTGCCGTCGACCTCCTCGCGGAGGATCCGGTTGGGCGAGCCGACGTCGTCGGCGCCCTCGGGGGTGATCGTGGCCGCCTTGAGCCCCAGCCCGGCCGAGCGCATCGCCCGGGCGGCATCGGTCACCACCCGGTTGTCGGTGGCGCGGCGCTGCTCAAGCGACAGATCGAAGCGCTCGAGCTCCAGGGCCAGCCCGAGAAGCTCCGGGTCGAGCAGGCGCACCGCCTGGTCGAGCAGCTCCTGCCCGGTCTGGTCGCCCTTGAGCACGACGATCTTGACCGCCTCGGCCATGCCGGCGGACCATAGCCGACCGGGCGGATCGGGTTCGCTGCACTACAGGGGGAACGAACGCGTGGCCTCGGCAGGTTTCGCGAAGCGCTACCAGGGAAGAAAGTGCTCGCGCCGCCCAACTCACGGATGCGCACGGGGAAGCGGGCACGGCAGCACCGGGGCCGCGACCCATGTACAGGCAGGAAGGCTCCAGACGCCATGAGACGATTCCCCGACGACCCGACTCTCGGCGGTTCGCTGCGTCCCCGCGGGCCCATCCAGCTGGCGCTCACCACCCGCTATGAGCCGAACGCCACCGTGATCGGCGTCGGCGGCGAGCTCGACATCCTCACCGTCTCGAAGCTGACCACCCGGCTTGAAGACGCCATCCGCCGGCGCCAGGGGGAAGTGGTCATCGACCTGAGCGACGCGGAGTTCATCGACTCGATGGGGCTCCACGCGCTGCTCAACGTTCAGCGCCGTCTGATGCGCCACGCCCGGACGCTGGTCGTGATCTGCCCGCCGGGTGCGGTGCGAAACGCGATCGAGCTGGCGCGACTCGCCGAACCGCTCGGCGTCGTGTCGAGCTACGCCGACTACCGGGCTACCAGCTCCGCTGACAGAGCCCGTGAATGAGCCTAGTCGGCGCCGTCGGACCCGGCCGGCACCAGCTCGTCCTGCTTCTCGGCCAGCGCCTCGATCACGATCGAAAGGTGCTCGTCGAAATCAACCCCGAGGTCCTCGGCTCCGTGGCGCAGCTCCTCCCGATTGACCGCGGCCGCGAAGCTCGGCTGCTTGAGCTTCTTCTTGACCGACTTCGGGGTCATGCCCTGGAGTCGCTCGGGGCGGACGTACGCGACGGCGAGGATGAACCCGCACAGCTCGTCGACGGCGAACAGGGCCTTCTCCATCGGCGAGTCGCGCGACACGCCGAGGAAGTCGGCGTGGGAGGCGACTGCCCGCACCAGCTCGGGCGGATATCCCCGCGCCTCGAGCTCGCGCAGCGCGTAGCGCGGGTGCCCGTCCGACAAATCCGGATACCGCTCGTAGTCCAGGTCGTGCAGGAGCCCGGTCAGACCCCAGAGCTCCACGTCCCCATCGAACCGGGGCGCGTAGGCGCGCATCGCCGCCTCGACGGCCAGCATGTGGCGCCGAAGCGAGTCAGAGGATGTCCATTCACAAAGGAGGTCCCAGGCCTCCTGGCGCGAAGTCTGGACTGGCATGGACGGGAGCGTAGCTGAGCGCCTGGTGAGGACCGGTCCACCGCCGGGCGAACCCGGTGATCGGGTCGCGACACAAGCGACTCCGGCCGAGATCGTGGTCAGGCGCACAAAGTCGCGGGGCGATGGGCGCCGAGCCGCGCCCGCCAACCACCGGGGACCGGACGCGCCCACCCGACAAGCTACTCTCCGGCCACCCATGGAAAAGTTCGTAATCGAAGGCGGGGTGCCCCTGTCGGGCACGATCGTCCCCGCCGGCAACAAGAATGGCGCGCTCCCGATCCTGGCCGCGTGCCTGCTCACCGACGACGAAGTGATCCTCCGCAACGTGCCCCGGATCCGGGACGTGGAGGCGATGACACTCCTGCTCGAGCAGCTCGGCGCGCGGGTGCAATGGCTCGGCCCGGGCGAGATCTCGATCGATTGCTCGAGCGTGGACAGCTGGGAGGTGGACCAGGAGCTGGCCGAGCGCATCCGTGCCTCGTTCCTGCTCGCGGGCCCGCTCCTGGCCCGGTTCGGGCGGACGCAGATGCCCCCACCGGGTGGCGATGTGATCGGGCGCCGGCGGCTCGACCCGCACCTCGATGCCTTCCGTGCCCTCGGCGCCTCCGTCGAGGAGGATCGCGGGCACATCCGGCTCGAGGCCCCGCTGGGCCTGCGGCCGTGCGACTTCCTGATGGACGAGCCCTCGGTCATGGCCACCGAGAACGCGCTGATGGCGGCCGCCCTCACCCGGGGCCCGACCGTGATCCGGAACGCCGCCTCCGAGCCCCACGTCCAGGACCTCGCCCGCATGCTGATGGCCATGGGCGCCCACATCGACGGGGTCGGCTCGAACGTGATGACCGTCCACGGCGTCGGGAGCCTGCGCGGGTGCACGCACGGAATCGCTCCCGACCACATCGAGATCGGTTCGTTCATGGCGCTGGCCGGGGTCACGGGCGGCGAGCTCGTGGTCAAGAACACCGTGCCGGAGGACCTGCGGATGATCCGGCTCGTCTTCGACCGCCTGGGCCTGCGCACCGAGGTGCGCGGGACCGACGTGATCGTCCCGGGCAACCAGCGCCTGGTGATTCGCAACGACGCGGGCGAGTACACCCCGAAGGTCCAGGACGGCCCCTGGCCGGCGTTCCCCGCCGACCTCACGAGCGTGGCCACCGCTCTCGCCACGCAGGCCGAGGGGTCGGTGATGATCCACGAGTGGATGTTCGAGAACCGCCTGTTCTTCGTCGACAAGCTGGTCCTGATGGGCGCGTCGATCACGATCTGCGACCCGCACCGCGCGATGGTGGTCGGGCCGCGGCGCCTGGCCGGCCAGCGGGTGGACTCGCCGGACATCCGCGCCGGGATGGCCATGCTGATCGCCGCCTTTGCCGCCGATGGCGTCACCGAGATCGGCAACGTCCGCCACATCGACCGGGGCTACGAGCGCATCGACGAGCGCCTGCGCGACCTCGGCGCGCGGATCGAGCGCGAAGATGACGTGCCCGTCTCGGTCTAGCCGCTCCCGGCCCCGGCGCCCGGCGAAAACCGACTGACCGGCCCATCGCACATGGTCGACCGCCTTCCCAGCGGAACGCGCGACTTCCTGCCGGACGAGATGCGCGAGCTCCGCGCGATGACCGACCGGGTCCGGACGATCTTCGAGCGTGCCGGCTACGGCGAGGTGTACACGCCGGCGCTGGAATACGAGTCCACCTACACGCGGGCCCACATGGACAGCGCACGTCCGGCCTACCGCGTGTTCGACGAACACGGAAACGTGCTCGTCCTCAGATCCGACATGACCGTCCCGATCGCGCGGCTGACGGCCACGCGCTACCACGACGCCGAGGCGCCGCTGCGCTTCTCCTACTTCGCGCACGCCTACCGCGGCGTCCGGCCGCAGCGGGGTCAGTCCCGCGAGTTCCTCCAGGCCGGGATCGAGCTGATCGGGGCCGGTGGCCCGGAGGGCACAGTCGAGGTCCTGACCGTGCTCTGCCAGGCCCTCGACGCCGCCGGCCTGCAGAACTACCGCGTCGGCCTCGGCGACGCCGCGCTCTATCCGACGCTGCTGGATCGCCTGCACGTGCATGACCCGGAACGCCGCGAGCGGATCCTGACCGAGCTGGCCGACGGCGACTTCGTCGGCCTGCAGGCCGAAATAGACGCCCTCGACGTGCCACCCGAGGACGCGTCGCTGCTGGTCACCGTGCCGCGGACACGCGGGGGACCCGAGGTCCTGCAAGCGCTCGAGGGGCCGCTCGAGCACGCCGCCACCGGGATGCGCGCGGTCCACGCCCTGCTCCCGCCCGGCGTGGCCGAGCGGATCATCTTCGACCTCGGCCTGGTCCGCGGCCTCGGCTACTACACCGGGGCGGTGTTCCAGGTCTACGACCCGGCCTACGGCGAGCCGGTGGGGATCGGCGGACGCTACGACGACCTGCTCGGGCAGTTCGGCCGGCCTCTGCCCGCCGTCGGGTTCGCGTTGAACGTCGAGCGGCTGCACATCGCGCTGACCAGCGAGGAACGTGGTGGCTGAGCCGCCCGCACTCCGGATCGCGGTCCCGCGGGGGGCCCTGTTCGAGGAAACCCTGGATCTGCTCGATCGCCTGGGCCTGAGCACCAGCGAGGTCCGCGAGAACGACCGCAAGCTGCTCTTCGAAGACGCCGGCGTCATCACGATGCGTCCCTCCGACGTCCCGACCTACGTGGAAGCGGGCGCGGCCGACCTGGGAATCACCGGCAAGGACGTGCTGCTCGAGCAGGCGGAGCGCGAGCTCTACGAGCTCCTCGACCTCGGCTACGGGCACTGCACGATGGTGCTGGCCACGGTGGCCGGAGAGGACCCGGCGGCCGAGGCGCTGCGCCGCCTCGGCGTGATGCGGATCGCCACCAAGTACCCGCGCATCGCCACCCGCCACTTCCTCGAGACCGGGCGCCAGGCGGAGATCGTCGAGGTCAAAGGCTCGGTCGAGCTCGCGCCGCTGACCGGGCTGGCCGAGGGCATCGTCGACCTCACCGCCACCGGGACGACGCTCAAGGAGAACGGCCTCGTGGTGCGCGAGGAGATCGCCAGGAGCACCGCCCGCCTGATCGCCAACCCGGTGTCCCACAAGCTGAAGGCAAAGGCGGTCGACGCGCTGCTGGAGCGACTCGATGCGGTGTGAGCGACTGAGCCCGACCGGCGACCCGGCCGCCACCGCGGCGGCGCTCAGGGATCTGATCCCCGCCCCCGAGTCGGTGCGCGAGATGGTGGCCGAGATCATCGCGGAGGTGCGCGCGCACGGCGACCTCGCGCTGGTCGACTACACCCGCCGGTTCGACACCGCCGGCAACGACCCGGCTCCGATCGAGGTGCGCGACGACGAGCTCGACGCGGCCAGCGCGGCGCTCGACCCCGCGGTTCGCCGCGGCATCGAGCGCGCGATCGAGAACCTCGAGGCGGTCCTCGTGGCGAGTCGGACACCCGAGGACATCGAGGTCGATCTCGGCGTCCATCGGGTCACCGTGCGGCAAGCTCCCGTCGCCCGGGCAGCGGTCTACGTCCCGGGCGGACGCGCGCCCTACCCGAGCACCGTGGTCATGGGCGTCGTCCCGGCCCGGCTGGCCGGCGTCGCGGACATAGCCGTATGCGCCCCGCCCCGCAGCGACGGCGACGTCGACCCCGTGATCCTCGCCGCCTGCAGGCTCACCGGCGCGACGGCCGTGTACCGCATGGGCGGCGCGCAGGCGATCGCCGCCCTCGCCTTCGGGACCCGTTCGGTGTCCGCCGTCGACGTGATCGTGGGTCCCGGCAACCTGTATGTGCAGGAGGCCAAGCGCCAGGTGTTCGGCCAGGTCGGCATCGACGGCTTCGCCGGCCCGAGCGACCTGCTGGCCATCGCCTCGCGCGGGGCGGATCTGGAGGCGCTCGCGCTGGACCTGCTGGCCCAGGCCGAGCACGGACCGGGCACGCTGGTGATCGCCATCTCGGACGCACCCGAGCTGCTCGATGCCCTCGGCCGGCACCTCGCCGATGGCGCCGACACCGGCGCGGTCGCGGCGCTGATCGAGGCATCCGACCCCGAGCGGGCCCTGGCCCTGGCCGAGGCGTTCGCTCCCGAGCACCTCCAGCTCGTGGGCACCGCCGCCGAGGCGCTCGCAGACCGGGTCACGCGGGCCGGCTGCCTGTTCGTCGGCGCGAACGCCGGGACCGCGTTCGGCGACTACATCGCGGGCTCGAACCACATCCTCCCGACCAACGGCGCGGCCCGCTTCGCGTCGGGCCTCGGCCCCGAGCACTTCATGCGGCGCTTCAGCGAGGTCCGCATCGCCGACGCGACCGAGCTCGCGCAGTCGGCTGCGCCGCTGGCCCGCGCTGAGGGGTTCACGCTGCATGCTCGGTCGATGGAGGCACGCATCCGGGAGAATGACCCCCGATGAGCCGCACGGCCCAGATCGACCGTAAGACCGGGGAGACCGACATCCACGTGAGCCTCGGGCTCGACGGGGAGGGCGCCGGCGAGCGCGCCACCGGCGTCGGCTTCTTCGACCACATGCTCGACCTGTTGGCCCGTCACGGGCACTTCGACCTGGTCGTCCGCGCCCGTGGCGATCTCGACACCGGCGCGCACCATACGGTCGAGGACGTCGGGATCTGCCTCGGCCAGGCGCTCGACGAGGCGCTCGGCGACCGCGCCGGCATAGCCCGCTTCGGTCAGGCCACGATCCCGATGGACGAAGCGCGCGCCTCGTGCGCGATCGACGTCTCCGGCCGCGGCCTGTGCGCGTTCGAGGCGGCGCTTCCGCCCGGCGCGATCGGCAACTTCGACCACGAGCTACTGGAGGAGTTCCTGCGCGCGCTGGCCATGAACGCGAAGCTGACGCTGCATCTGACCGTCGAGCGCGGGAACAACGTCCATCACGTGATCGAGGCGTCGTTCAAGGCGCTGGCCCGAGCGCTCCGGGCCGCCACAGCGCTCGACGAGGCCGAGCGCGGGGTGCCGAGCACGAAGGGGACGCTGGTATGACGCTCGTCGCGGTGATCGACTACGGGATGGGCAATCGCCGCTCGGTCGAGAAGGCCCTCGAGCACGTCGGAGCCAAGGCGCGGATCACCGCGGACGTCAATCACCTCCGCAACGCCGACGGGCTGGTCCTGCCCGGCGTGGGCGCCTTCCCGCAGGCCATGCGCAACCTCGACACCCTCGGCCTGGCGCCATTGATCTGCGACCTCGCCCGTGAGGGCAAGCCGCTGCTCGGCATCTGCCTGGGCATGCAGCTGCTGTTCGACACCTCCGAGGAGCTGGGTGGCGCGGCCGGCCTCGGGCTGATCGGGGGCGAGGTCACGCGCGTGAAACCGGGCGGGCGCCGGATCCCGCACATCGGCTGGAACGAGGTGCGCTTCGAGCGCCCCTGCGCCCTCACCGCAGGCCTGCCCACACCGGGCTGCCCGTTCTACCACGTGCATTCGTTCGCGGCGCGTCCGCGCGATCTGGAAACGGTCATCGCCACCACCGAGTACGGCGAGCGGTTCGCCACCATCGTCGGCCGCGACAACGTGTTCGGCGTCCAGTTCCATCCGGAGAAGTCCTCGCGGCACGGTCTGCGCATGCTCGAGCGGTTCGTCGGCTTGTGCGCCGGGGGCGAGGCGCGCGTGGCGGCATGATCCTCCTGCCGGCCGTCGACATCCTCGAGGGCAAGGCGGTGCGCCTGGTCCGCGGGGAGTTCGACCAGAAGACCGTGTACGACGCCGATCCGCTCGAGGCAGCCCGGCGCTGGGTGCAGCAGGGCGCCCGCGGCCTGCACGTGGTCGATCTCGACGGGGCGCGCAGCGGGGCCCCGGTGAACCTCGAGCATGTGCGCCGGATCACGACCGAGGCTGAGGTGCCGGTCCAGGTGGGCGGCGGCCTGCGCACGATCGAGGCGGTCCGCGAGGCAATCGAGGCGGGCGCGACGCGAGTGCTGATCGGCACCGCCGCCTACCGCGACGTCGACTTCCTGGACCAGGCGGTGGCCGAGTTCGACGACCGGGTCGTGGTATCCCTGGACGCTCGGGAAGGCCACCTGGCCGGAGCGGGCTGGACGCAGCAGACCGACATCCCGCTCGAGGCGGTGATCGAGCAGCTCGGCGCGCGAGGCGTGCGGCGGTTCGTGTACTCGAGCATCGACCGCGACGGGATGCTCGGTGGCCCGGACCTCGACGGGGCCCGGCGCGTGGCGGAGGCCGTGCGCGGCACGTACACCTACTCGGGCGGGGTGTCCTCGCTGGACGACCTGCGCGCGCTGGTCGAGTTGCGCGAGGTCAACCTGAGCGGCGTGATCGTGGGCAAGGCCCTGTACGAGGGCCGGTTCACCGTCGCCGAGGGCCAGGCCGTTCTGGACGGCCACTGACAGTGCACTACAAGCGCGTGATCCCGTGTCTCGACGTGGACGGCGGCCGTGTCGTCAAGGGCGTGGGCTTCGTCGATCTGCGCGACGCCGGGGACCCGGTCGAGCTGGCCTGTCGCTACGACGCGGACGGCGCGGACGAGCTCGTGTTCCTCGACATCACGGCCACGTCCGATCGGCGCGAGACCGTCGTCGAGTTGGCCCGCCGCACGGCCGACGACGTGTTCATCCCGTTCACGATCGGCGGCGGTATCCGCTCGGTGGCCGACGCGCAGGCGGTGCTCGACGCGGGCGCCGACAAGGTGTCGGTCAATTCCGCCGCGCTGAGCCGGCCCGAGCTGCTGGACGAGCTGGCCGGCACGCTCGGCGCGCAGTGCGTAGTGCTCGCGATCGACGCCAAGGCGCACGACGCCGGCTGGGAGGCGTACGTGGCCGGTGGCCGCACGCCCACCGGGCGAGACGCCGTGCGGTGGGCGCGCGAGGGGGTCGAGCGCGGCGCGGGGGAGATCCTCCTGACCAGCATGGACCGCGACGGCACGAACGCCGGCTACGACCTCGGGCTGACCGCCGCGGTGGCCGACGCGGTCGACGTCCCCGTGATCGCCTCGGGCGGGGCGGGCCGGCTCGAGCACCTGAGCGAGGCGCTCGAGGCGGGCGCCGACGCCGTGCTGATTGCCTCGATCCTCCACTACGGCCAGCACACCGTCCCGGAGATCAAGGCGCAACTGGCAGCAGCCGGCGCACCGGTCAGGCCGGTGGATTAGAGGCCGCTTGCGGCCAGGGCGGCCCCATCCGGACGGGGCCCAAATGCAGCGACCCGCGGGCGCAAAAACCCGCGCCGGCCTGGCAAATTCGATCTTGTATGTTGGCCCGAGTGAGTCGGCCGCGGGTTACGCGGCCTCTTCCACGTATCCGGCGGCGGCGCATGCATCGCAATACGCGGCCGGCGGGACGCGGGGCTCATAACAGCCAGGACGGCAGCACGTCGACGACCGCTTCGGCCGACCTCGGCCGATGCGGGCTGCCGCGGCGTCCTTGAGCTCCTCGCGCATGCGATCAAGCTCCGCCGCGTGCTCCGAGCAGAACCGCCGGCCCTGAACGGCCGGCTCCTGGCAGTGGCTTCCACTACGACAACGCATAGACCCATAAGGATAGCAAGAAGCTCTCGAACGCACGTTCCGTGCGAGCTTCATTGCACGCCTGTGTGCGGGGATTTCCTGACGTTGTGTTGAGCGACGGCGAGCGCCGTGTGGAGATTAAGTTAGCGCTCGGGGCACCCGAGGTTCAACCGCGCTTCTTCGGCAGCAGCTCGTAGAGCATCGTCCTGCCGCTGAGATAGATCGTGCCGGTGTCGTCGGCCACGACCGCGTTGAACACGCCGTCGGGGAAGAAAAACACCTTGCGCCCGGTGCGGACGTCGAGGCCGGTGGTCGTCCTCGTGCCCAGGTCGGAGTAATAGACGACGTCGCCGACGATCGTGGCCGAGCCCGAGATCCTCCCGCCGGCCGGATGCCGCCAGCGGATCGCGCCGGAGCGCGCGTCGAACGCGTAGAAGTTGCCGTCGTAGGAGCCGAGGTAGACGGTCGGACCGAGGCCGGGAGTGTTGGCCACCGCGGCCGAGGCGTACACGTAGGCGCCGGTGCCGGTCGCCCAGGCCAGCTGACCGGTCTTGGCGGCGAACGAGTAGACGCGGCCGTCGGTGTTGCCCATGTAGACCCGCCCGAAGGCCACCGCGGGGGTCGAGTAGAAGTTGCCCGACCCGAACCCGAAGTCCGCGCCGGTGGTGTTCACCGCCCAGATCTGGTGGCCGTTGGCCGCGTTGACCGCGTAGGCGCGGCCGGCGTAGTCGCCGAAGTAGAGAATTCCGCCCGACAGCGCGGGGCCCCCCTTGACCGCTCCGCTCGCGTGGTAGGTCCAGTTGACGCGGCCGGTTGTGGCGTTGAGCGAGTAGACCGTCCCGCCCTGATCGCCGAAGTACACGGTGTTGCCCCAGGCGATCGGGGAGGACTCGGTGCCCGGCGCGATCCGCTTCTTCCAGACGATCCGGCCGGTCTGCATCGACAGCGCGGCGAACAGCCCGTTGCCGGGCACCTGGGTCCGCGTGGCGTTGTGGTTGGTCGAGAGCAGCGCCACGTACATCAGGCCCTGATCGATCCCGAGCGCGGGCGACGCCGCGGCGAGCGTGCCCACCTTGGTCTCCCACAGCTTGTGCCCGGTGTGCTTGTCGAGTGCCTTGGCCGAGCCGTCGTCGTCGATCAGGTAGAGCCGGTTCTGGTAGATGACCGGCGGGAACTCGAGGAGGGCCCAGTCCTGGAAGCGCCAGCCGACGTGCAGCGGCAGCCTGGGGGGATCCTCGCCGCCGAAGTCATGCGTGCGGGCGGCGTCGAACCCATAGCGCGGCCAGGCGAAGTTGTCGACGGCGACCGCCTCCTTCTTCCTCTTCTTCGGCGGTGGCGGCGGAGGCGTCGTCGTCGTGGGTCGGATGAACTCGACGTTGGGGTGCGAAACGTTGTGCGGGGTGTGGGCCAGGACGAACGCCACCGCGCCTCCAGCCATCACCAGCAGGACTGCCACGGCGACGAGCCCGTACCGCAGCCAACGCCGCGAACCGGGACTCGGCATGGCCGCCATGCTAGCCAGCACCCCCCCGGAAGGCCGTTGGGAAGAAACTATGACTATGTCCGAGTTTCCTCCCAAAATGGGCGAACTCCTGGCTCGCGTCCGGGCTTTGCCTGCCGCGCAACCGCTGATCGAGCGCCTGGGCGACGGCGTGCCGGTGTACCTCGTCGGCGGCGCCGTTCGGGACGTCCTGCTCGGCGGCGCGCCCTTCGACCTCGATCTGGTCGTCGAAGGCGACGCGGCGGCGTTCGCGACCTCGCTGGGGGGGACGGTCAGGCTGCACGACCGGTTCGGAACCTCGACCGTGGCGCTGAACGGGTTTGCCTACGACATCGCGCGGGCCCGGCGGGAGACGTATGCCCGCCCGGGCGCCCTGCCCGACGTCGAGCCGGCCACGCTGGCCGAGGACCTCCGCCGCCGCGACTTCACCGTCAACGCGATCGCGATCGCGCTCGCCGGCGAAGTCCCCGGCGAGATGAGCGCGGTGCCCCACGCGTTCGAGGACCTCGAGGCGCGGCGGCTCCGCGTCCTGCACGACGGGAGCTTCATCGACGACCCCACCCGCCTGCTCCGGCTGGCCCGCTACGCCGGCCGGCTCGGCTTCGAGATCGACACGAACACCCGCGCGCTGGCGGACGCGGCGATCAAGGCCGGCGGCCTGGGCACGGTCAGCGGCACGCGCGTGGGCGCCGAGCTGCGCCTGCTCGCCCGGGAGGACGATCCGGTCAGGGCGTTCCGCGCCGTCCGTGAGCTCGGGCTCGACCGCGCCCTGCACCCGCGCTTCGGGCTCGAGGACGAGGAGCTCGCGCGGCGCGCCCTCGCGCTGCTGCCGGCCGATGGGCGGCCCGACCGGCTGGTCGTGGCGCTCGCGGCGCAGGGCGTTCCGGACGCCGAGCTCCCCGGGCTGCTCGACAAGCTGGCGTTCGAGGCCGAGGACCGCGATGCGATCGTGGCCGCCGCCACGCGGGCCGGGCAGCTCGCCCGAGCGCTCGCCGGCGCCGAGGCGCCCTCGGCGATCGCCGAGGCGGCGAGGAGCGCGCCGCCCGAGCTGGTCGCGCTGGCCGGCGCGCACGGGCCGGAGGGGCCGGCGCGGGCGTGGCTCGAGCGCCTGCGTCATGTCCGGTTGTCGATCGACGGGGACGACCTGCTCGCCGCGGGCGTGCCACAAGGCCCGGCGATCGGACGCGGCCTCCGGGCGGCGCTCGCCGCCAAGCTCGACGGCGGTGCGCCCGACCGCGAGCAGGAGCTCGCCGAGGCGCTGGGTGAGGTCGGGCGGCCCCAGTAGCCTGGAAGGGGTGGAGCTGGACCTGCCGGACCCCTTCTACGAGCGCGGCGAGCACCTCGGGATCGACCTTCCGGGCGCCCGGGTGCTGTTCACCACCCGTCGCGGTGGGTTCTCCGATGGCCCCTACGCCAGCCTGAACCTGGGCCGGCTCACGGCCGACCGGCCCGAGGCGGTCCAGCGCAACCGGGCCAGGCTGCAGGCCGAGGTCGGCCTCCCGCCGACCCACATCCGGCAGGTTCACGGCACCGAGGTCCGGCTGATCGCCGCGGTGTCCGACCAGGGAGTCGGCCCGCTCCCGGACGGGGGCATCGAGCTGCCGGAGGCCGACGGCCAGGCGACCGCGCTGCGCGGCCTCGCCCCGATGGTGCTGGTGGCGGACTGCCTGCCGATCGCGGTGGCCGGCCGCGGTGGATCGAACGGCGATCGGGCGGTCGCGATGCTTCACGCCGGCTGGCGCGGGCTGGCCGGCGGGATCGTCGCCGCGGGCGTACGCGCCCTGCGCGAGCTCGGCGTGCACGGTCCGCTCGCGGCCGCGATCGGCCCCGGAGCAGGTGGCTGCTGTTACGAGGTGGGGGAGGAGGTGCACGCGGAGTTTGCCCAGCTTGGCCCGCACGTCCGACGGGGACACAACCTGGACCTGAAGGGGATCGCCCGCGAGAAGCTCCTGGCCGCCGGCGTGGATGCGGTCCACGACGTCGGGCTGTGCACGATCTGCTCCGATCGGTCCCTGTTCTTCTCCCACCGGCGCGACCGCGGCGTCACCGGCCGGCAGGCGGGGCTCGCGTGGTTGAACTGATCACCGGATTGCGCGCCGACGTCGTCCGCTCGAACCTGGAGCGCGTGCGCACCGAGATCGCCGAGTCGGGGCGAGACCCGGAGGCCGTCCAGATCCTGGCCGCGGTCAAGTACGTCCCGGTCGAGGAGCTCGGGGTGCTCGCCGAGGCCGGGCTGACGCTGGTCGGCGAGAACCGGGCCCAGGATCTGATCGCCAAGGCCGGGGCGTACCCCGACGTCTTCACGTGGGATTTCATCGGCCGGCTCCAGAGCCGCAAGGTCCGGCTCCTCCTCCCGCACGTCCGCTACATCGAAACGGTGGCCAGCGACTCGGCGCTGGAGCAACTCGGCCGCCATGGCGGTCCATCCACCGAGGTCCTGGTCGAGGTCAACGTGGCCGGCGAGGAGGGCAAGAGCGGCATCGCGCCGGAGGAGCTGCCGGGGTTCTTGGAGCGCTGCCCGGTCAAGGTGGTCGGGCTGATGACGATGCCGCCGCTCGCCCCCGAGCCCGAGGCCAGCCGCCGGCATTTCGCGGCGCTGCGCGAGCTCGCTGCGGCCCACGAACTGCCGCAGCTCTCGATGGGAACCAGCCAGGACTATCTGGTCGCGGTCGAGGAGGGAGCGACCATCGTGCGGCTCGGATCCAGCCTGTACCGCTCGGAGCGTCATAATCACGGCAGGGAATCACCGCCAGCCAGCGAAAGACCGATTCCGAGATGGCCCTGAGAGACACCTGGCACCGCACGCTGATGTATTTCGGTCTGGCGGACGACGAGGACTACGAGGAGGACCTCGAGCCCTACAACGAGCCCGAGGTCGAAGCCCAGCACGCGTACAGCGGTCGCGAGAACGTGCGGCGGCTGAGCTCGCGCCGCCGGCGCGACGAGTTCGACGACATCTTCGCCGACGACGTCGAGGCCGAGCGGCGCACCACCTCACTGCGACCGGTGGGGACCGGCCGCGGCAACGGGCGCGGCGGTGCCGATCGGGTCCATTTCGTCGCGCCGAAGAACTTCAACGAGGTCCAGGACGTGGCGGACAATTTCAAGAACGCGATCCCGGTGATCCTGAACCTCCAGAACACCGATCACGACCTCTCCAAGCGCCTGATCGATTTCGCGAGCGGCCTCACCTATGCGCTCGACGGCGGGATGCAGCGAATCGCCGACAAGGTGTTCCTACTCACGCCGCGCAACGTCGAGGTGTCTGCTGAAGAGCGCGCTCGCCTGCTCGAGAAGGGCTTCTTCAACCAAAGCTGAGGCAGCGCTCCGGCCGGGGTGCGCGCCAGCGGTAGATTTCCCTTCATGCAGATCGGATTGATCGGCGCCGGGAACATGGCTCGCGCCCTCGCGCGCGGGTGGGGCGAGCCGGTGCTGTGCTCCGACAGCGGGTCCGGTCGCGCCCGCGAGTTGGTGAGCGAGCTCGGTGGCGAGGCCGTCGACTCGAACGTCGAGGTGGCAGATCGCGCGGACCTCGTCGTGCTCTGCCACAAGCCGGCGCAGTTCAACGACGTTCGCCGCGAAATTGCCGGGCATGCCAAGGCTGTCGCGTCGGTCGTGGGTGGTGTGGACGCCCGGAGCCTCCGCAACGCGTACCACGTGCCGGTCTTCCGGTTCATGCCGAACACGCCGGTCGAGGTGCGGCGTGGCGTGGTCTGCTATGCGCCCGAGCACGAGCCCGACGCCGGGCTTGAGGCTCAGGTGCTCGAGTTGTTCGGGCGCCTCGGGACCGTCGTGGAGGTGCCGGAGGCCTTGATCGACGCGGCCAGCGCGGTCATGAGCGTCGGTCCGGCCTATCAGGCGCTGCTGGTCGAGGCGCAGGTCGACGCGGCGGTCCGGCACGGGCTCAAACCGGGGCTGGCCAGCCGGCTGGTGGCCGAGACGATGGCCGGGACGGCCGCGCTGCTTCACAAGCGCGACTACGACACGCTCGCCGTGCGGCGCGAGGTCACCTCCCCGGGCGGAATCACGGCCCGGGGCCTGGCCGCGCTCGAGCGCGCGGGCGTCCGACCCGCCTTCCAGGATGCGATCGACGCCGTGGTGGGAGCGGGACGATGACGGCGCTCGCGGCGATCACCCGGGGCGACATCGCCAACTACGTCGAGGCGCTGTTCCTCGTCTACATCCTGCTGATCTTCGTCTACATCCTGCTCAACATGATGTTCTCGCTCGGTCTGCGGCCACCCTATTCGCGGTTCGTCGACGCGGTCATGAACTTCCTGCGCGACGTCTGCGAGCCCTACCTGAGGATCTTCCGCCGGTTCATCCCGCCGATCGGCATGTTCGACCTCACCCCGATGATCGCGATCATCCTCCTATACGTCGTCGAGACCCTTGTGGTCAACGCGATCCGAGGCTGATGGGCGCTTTCGCGACGGCGGGGTGACACAGACGAAGGCATCGCTCCGCACGGCGGCGATCGCGCGTGCGGCGCTCGTGGCCGGGATCGTGCTGGCCCTCGACCAGCTGACCAAGCACACGGTGGCGAGCGGAATCGCGGCCGGCGACGAGAAGAAGTTCCTCCCGGGGGTGAACCTCGTCCACGTTCGCAACACCGGCGTGGCCTTCAGCATCTTCTCGGGCGGCGGCACGCTGGTGCTGGCGTTCACGCTCGTCGCGCTGGCGCTGCTGGTCGCCTACTTCGCGCTTCATCCCGACCGACCGTGGCTGTGGCTGCCAACCGGGATGCTGGTCGGCGGCGCGATCGGCAACCTGATCGACCGCATCGCCAACGGCGCGGTGACCGACTTCATCAAGCTCCCTCACTGGCCGGCCTTCAACGTGGCGGACATGTCGATCACGTTCGGCGTGCTCGCGCTGTTGTGGGTGCTCGAGGGGCCTCGGAGGCGCGGGACCGCGGGACACACGTGAGCCGCAAGCAGAGGCGGGTCGAAGGGTGAGCCTCGAGCTGCGCGTTCCCGACGCGGCCGCCGGCACCCGGCTGGATCGCTTCCTGGCCGTCCCGCTCGGCTCCCGCGCACGTGCCCAGGCGCTGATCGACGGCGGCCTGGTCCGGGTGGACGGGTCGGTGCGGCCCAAGCGCCATCTGGTGGCGGCCGGCGAGGCGATCGAGATCGACGATGCGGCGGTCGAGTCCGGCGAGACCGTGGCGGACGAGCCGGCTCCGTTCGAGGTGGCCTACGAGGATGAGTACCTGCTGGTGGTGGACAAGCCCGTCGGCGTCGTGGTGCACCCCGCGCGAGGCCATTGGTCCGGGACGCTCGCCCAGGCGCTCGAGGGCCGGGCGGCCGGCGGCGAGGACGCGTGGCGGGCCGGGATCGTGCACCGTCTCGACCGCGACACCTCGGGCCTGCTCGTGGTGGCCAAGAACGACGCCGTCCATCGCGCGCTCAAGACGCTCCTGGCTGACCGCCGGCTGCAACGCGAGTATCTGGCGCTGGTGGACGGCCATCCGTCCGCCCGCACGGGGACGATCGACGCCCCCATCGGGCGCCACCGGCGCGACCGCAAGCTGATGTCGATCGATTCGGACGCCCCGCGCGAGGCCCGCACCCATTTCGAGATCGAGCGCCTGCTCCCGGCCGTCGCGCTGTTGCGGGTCTCGCTCGAGACCGGCCGCACCCACCAGATCCGCGTCCACCTGGCCGCCATCGGCCATCCGGTCTGCGGCGACCCCCAGTACGGAACCCGCGGGCAGTTCGGGTTGGAGCGCCAGTTCCTCCACGCTGCCCGGCTCGCGTTCGTGCATCCGGTGACGGGGGCGGAGATCGACGTGCGCTCAGAGCTCCCGGAGGACCTGAGCGCGGCGTTGGCTCGCGCGGAGCGCGACGCGTAGGCGGAGCTTGCTCGCCGGTTAGCGCGAGTTTCTCGCCACTCGCCGGCCACGATCTCGCGAGTGGCTCGATCCTCGCGCCATACGCGAGTGAATCGCCATTCACCCGTCTGCGGGGTGCCGAGTGGCAAGATAGTCGCGCCGGCGCGGTCGGCTGCGCGGCCGTTGGCTTCTCTGGGGGCGGTCAGGGCCCGTGGGCTTCTCTAGCGGCGGTCGGTGCGCGTCTGGCACCCCTTGAGGAACCGCTGCGCGCCGCGGCTCACGCGCCACGTTCCCGCGGACCGAGCACGTTGGCCAACCCGAGGGGTGCCAGACGCGCACGACCGCCCAAATAGAAGGCGGGGCGGCCCGTCCACAGCCGCCCCGCCTGACGTTGCGAACCGAGCCACCGGAGGTAGGGGAAGGGAGGTTCGGCCCGCGCACGAGCCACCGCTGAAGGTAGGGGAAGCGAATGGCCCGCTACACCTGAAAACGTAGCGGCGGGCCAAAACTTGCGTAAACTCAGTTGGACCGTCCCCGATCCGTTCACGTGGATCGTGCCCTGCCTCGATCGAACGAGGTCCACGAGCACGCGTGAGCGGGGTGAAATGCAACACAATCCAAGGGAGTAGCACCGTGGCTCAAATCGGCATCACAGAGCTGCTGGAGGCCGGCGTCCACTTCGGCCACCAGACCCGCCGCTGGAATCCCAAGATGCGCCGCTTCATCTTCGGCGAGCGCGACGGGAACTACATCATCGATCTCCTCCAGACCCAGGTCCTGCTGGAGGATGCTCGCCAGTTCGCCGCCGAGGTGTCCCGCCGCGGCGGCACCGTGCTGTTCGTCGGCACCAAGAAGCAGGCGCGCGACACGATCAGGGAGAACGCCGAGGCGGCAGACATGCCCTACGTCAACCATCGCTGGCTGGGCGGGCTGCTGACCAACTTCCAGACGATCTCCCTGCGCATCAAGCGCCTGCACGACCTCGAGCGCTACGAGTCCGAGGGGCAGCTCCAGCTGCTCCCGACCCGCGAGCGGATGGCGGCCCAGGCCGACCTCGAGAAGCTGCGGGCGAACCTGGGCGGCGTCAAGAACATGCAGCGCCTGCCCGACGCCGTGTTCGTGATCGACCTCAAGACCGAGGCGATCGCCGTGCGCGAGGCCCAGCGCCTGCGGATACCGATCATCGGGCTGGTCGACACCAACTGCGACCCGGACGGGATCGACTACGTGGTGCCCGGCAACGACGACGCGATCCGCTCGTGCGCGCTGATCACGCGGGCGGTCGGCGACGTCGTCTCACAGGGACATAACATCTTCCGCGAGGAGGAGGAGCGCGCCCGGATCGAGCGCGAGCGTCAGGAGGCCGAGGAGCGAGCCCGCCAGGAAGCCGAGGAGCGAGCCCGTCAGGAGGCCGAGGAGCGAGCCCGTCAGGAGGCCGAGGAGCGAGCCCGCCAGGAGGCGGCCGAGGCCGAGCGCCAAGAGGCCGAGGCGCGAGCCCGGGAGCAGGCTGCTGCCACCGCGCAGGAGGAGCAGGCCACCGCGACCACGCCCGAGACCGCCCAGGCCGCGCCGGCGCAGCCCGCGCCGGCCGAGACCGCGCCGGCCGAGGCGGCGCCGGCTGAGGCCACGGCGCCCGAGACGGCACCGGCTGAGACGGCCGCCGAGCCGATTCCGGCCGAGACGGCGGAGGAGCCGGCCGAGCCCGAGGCCGCCGCCCCGGCCGCGCCACCCGAAGCGCCCGAGCCCGAGGCCACCACCCCGGAAGCGCCACCGGAACCGCCCGAGCCCGAGGCCGCGCCACCCGAAGCCGCCGAGCCGGAGCCGGAAGCGGCCGCACCCGAGCCGCCGCCCGCGGAGCCGCCATCGCCACCGCAGGCAGAGGCCGATACGCAGGACAATTCAGAGCCTTCCGCAGAGGAGAGCGCATGAGCCCCGAGATCACCGCCAAGGAAGTCAAGGCGCTCCGCGACCGGACCGGCGCCGGCGTCCTCGCGTGCCGCGAGGCTCTCAGCGAATCGAACGGCGATGTCGAGCGGGCGGTCGAGATCCTGCGTGCCCGCGGCCAGGCCCAGGCGGCCAAGCGCGCCGGCGCGGAGGCGAGCGAGGGCGTAGTCCAGAGCTACATCCATGCCGGCAACAAGATCGGAGTGCTGGTCGAGGTCGACTGCGAGACTGACTTCGTGGCCCGCAACGACAACTTCGTCGAGTTCGCCCGGGATCTCGCCCTGCACATCGCGGCCGCCGCGCCGCTCGCGGTCACCGACGACGACGTGCCGGCCGAGGATCGCGAGCGTGAGGAGCGGATCGCGGTCGAGCAGGCGGCCGACCGGCCGGAGAACGTGCGCGACCGGATCGTCCAGGGCAAGCTCGACAAGTGGCTCGACGACGTCGTGCTGCTGCGCCAGAAGCACGTCAACGAGGACAAGCACGGCGGCAAGACGATCGAGGAGTTGCGGGCCGCGCTGGCCTCAGAGACGGGCGAGAACGTGGTGATCCGCCGCTTCGCCAGGTTTGCCGTGGGCGCTTGACCTCCTCACCCGACCAAACGGACACGGTGTCCGTGACGCCAACCGAGGAGCAGGACGGGCGCCCGCCGGTGTACCGGCGCGTGCTGCTCAAGCTGTCCGGTGAGGCGCTCATGGGCGACCTCGAGTACGGCACCGATCCAACCCGCGTCCAGGCGGTCGCCTCGCAGATCGCCGAGGTGCACCGGCGCGGGGTAGAGGTCGCGATCGTCGTCGGGGGCGGGAACATCTACCGCGGGCTGGCGGAAGCCGCGCGGGGGATGGACCGCGCCACCGGCGACTACATGGGCATGCTGGCCACCGTCCTCAACGCCCTGGCCCTCCAGGACGCGCTCGAGAAGGAGGACGTCCAGACCCGCGTGCAATCGGCGATCACGATCTCCGAAGTGGCCGAGCCCTACATCCGCCGGCGCGCGATGCGCCACCTCGAGAAGGGCCGGATCGTGATCTTCGCCGCCGGCACCGGCAACCCGTTCTTCACGACCGACACGGCGGCCGCGCTGCGGGCCGCGGAGCTGCACGCCGAGATCATCCTGATGGCCAAGAACCGTGTGGAAGGGGTCTACACCGCGGACCCGAGGACAGACCCGACCGCCGAGTTCATCCCCGAGATCACCCACAAGGACGCCCTCACCCGGGGGCTTCAGGTCATGGATTCGACCGCGTTCGCCCTGTGCATGGACAACAATCTGCCGATCGTGGTCTTCAACATGGCCGACGGGCGCAACATCGACAAGATAGTGTCAGGAGAACGAGTGGGGACGGTGGTGAGAACATGACCACGGACATGATCGACGAGCTCCTCGCGGACGCGCGGGAGCGTATGCACAAGTCGGTGGAGGCGATCCGCATCGAGTTCGGCTCGGTGCGCACCGGAAGGGCCAGTCCGGCGCTGCTGGACCGGATCGCCGTCGACTACTACGGGACGTCGACGCCGCTCAAGCAGCTGGCCACGATCTCGGCTCCGGAGGCGCGCCTGCTGACCATCCAGCCCTACGACAAGAGCTCGATCAAGGCGATCGAGCGCGCGATCCTCGAATCCGACGTCGGCCTCACGCCCAACAACGACGGCAATCTGATCCGCCTCGGGGTACCCGAGCTGACCGAGGAACGGCGCAAGCAGCTGGTCAAGGTGGTCCGCCACATCGCCGAGGAGGGACGGGTGGCGATCCGCAACGTCCGACGCGACGTCATGCACGACCTGCGCGAGCTCAAGGAGGCGGGCGAGGCCGGCTCCGACGACGAGCATCGCGCCGAGGTCGAGCTCCAGAAGGTGACCGACGGCCGCATCGCCGAGCTCGACGAGCTGCTCAAGCACAAGGAAGCCGAGATCCTGGAGGTCTAGTGTCGGTTGCTCGCGCCGAGCCGGGCACGGCCCCAACCGACGGCGCACACGCGCGCTACGTCGCCATCATCACCGATGGCAACGGCCGATGGGCGCGGCAGCGCGGCCTGCCCGCTCTGGCCGGCCACGAGGCGGGCGCCAACACGGTCAAGGCCCGGTTGCGCGATGCCGCCGACCTGGGTATCGACGAGCTGACCGTCTACTCGTTCTCCACCGAGAACTGGTCGCGGCCGAGGGCGGAAGTCGACGGCCTGATGGCGATGATGGCCCGCCGGATCGAAGCCGAGACGCCCGAGCTTCACGACGAGGGCGTCCGCATGCGCTTCATCGGGCGCCGGTCCGATCCGGTCCCGCCGAACCTGATCGAGCGGATGGAATGGGCCGAGGAGCTCACCGGCAAGAATCGCCGGATCACGCTGTTCGTGGCCTTCAACTACGGTGGCCGGGCGGAGATCGTCGACGCGGCGCGAACCTTTACCTCGGGCACCGAGGACGACTTCCGCGCTCACCTGTACGCCCCCGACATGCACGATCCCGATCTGATCATCCGCACCAGCGGCGAGCAGCGGATTTCGAACTACCTGCTGTGGCAGGGGGCGTACTCGGAGCTGGTCTTCCGCGACGAGCTGTGGCCGGACTTCTCGCGGGAGGCGCTCGAGCAGAGCCTCGAGGACTTCACGGCGCGCAACCGCCGCTTCGGAGGCCGCTGACCGTGCCGGCTGCGCGCGCGGGCGCAGCCCGCAGAGAGCCTCGACCGCGGCATGAGCCCGCGCCCCGCAAGCAGCGCCGCCGGTCCGATCTCTTTTCCCGGATCCTCGTCGCGATCCCGCTGGCCATCGCGACGCTCATCTTCATCAACCTCGGCGGCCTCGCCTTCCAGCTGTTCATCATCGCCGCCGGCTGGATCTGCCTGCACGAGCTCTACCGCCTGCTCGCCCCGTGGCGTCCGGTCCCCGTGGTCGGATTCGCGGCGCTCGCCGGAATGGTGTTCGCCGCCCGGACCGGCGGACAGGGCGGCGTGCTCGAGGTGGCCGTGGCCGCACTGCCGGTCGTGCTGATCGTCGTGCTCGTCCGGGAGCAGCCGCGCGGAACGGTGGCGATCGGCGGCACGCTGCTCGGCATCTACTGGATCGGCCTGGCGTTCGCGCACGTGGAGCTGCTGCGCGAGCTGCCCCACGGCAACGCGGTGCTGATCGACGTACTGGTCGGGACGTTCGTGGGTGACACCACCGCCTACGCCGGCGGACGCCTGTTCGGGCGCCGTCAGCTCGCCGCGCGGGTGTCGCCGGGCAAGACGATCGAGGGCCTGTTCTGCGGCATGCTCGGGGCGGTCCTGGCCGTGTTCATCGCCGGCCTCTATCAGACCTGGCTGACCCAGGGCGACGCGCTCCTGCTCGGGGTGGCGGTGGCGGTGCTCGGCCCGCTCGGTGACCTGCTCGAGTCGCTGGTCAAGCGCGACGCTGGGACCAAGGACGCCGGCACGCTGTTCGGCGCCCACGGCGGTGCGCTGGACCGGCTCGACGCCGCGATGTTCACCGTCGTCGTCGGCTACTACATCTGGCTCGCGGTGCCGCACCACTGAGCGCCCCGCCCCGGCCTAGACTGGGTGCGGTGCCTCGCCGGATCGCGATCCTCGGCTCCACCGGCTCGATCGGCCGCCAGGCCCTCGATGTCATCTCGCGGTCTGACTCCGAGCTCTCGGTGGTGGCCCTGAGCGCGGCCAGCTCGTGGGAACCGCTGCTCGAGCAGGCCCGCCGGCATGGCGTGCGGCGGGTGGCCATCGCCGATCGCGACGCGGCTGCCCAGGCGAGCGAAGCCTGGACCGGGGGAGAGGTCCTGGCCGGGCCGGACGGCGTCGTGCGGCTGATCGCGGAGTGCGAGTGCGACATGGTCCTCAACGGGATCGTCGGGTCGGCCGGGCTGCTGCCGACCGTGGCCGCCCTGACCGAGGGAATCGACCTGGCGCTGGCCAACAAGGAATCGCTGGTGGTCGGCGGCGAACTCGTCACCGCGCTCTCGCAGGCGACCGGCGCGGCGATCATCCCGGTCGACTCCGAGCATTCGGCCCTTCATCAGCTGCTCGCCGCCGAGCCGGCCGGCACGGTCGATCGCCTGATCCTGACTGCCTCCGGCGGCCCGTTCCGAGGACGGGGTCGCGAGGACCTCGAGCAGGTGACGGTCGAGCAGGCACTGGCCCACCCGACCTGGGCCATGGGCGGCAAGATCACGATCGACTCGGCGACGCTGATGAACAAGGGCCTCGAGCTGATCGAGGCCCATCATCTGTTCGGCACGCCCTACGAGCGAATCGACATCGTCGTCCATCCGCAATCGATCGTGCACAGCCTCGTCCAGCTGTGCGACGGCGCCACCCTGGCCCACCTCGGCTACCCGGACATGCGCGTGCCGATCTCCTATGCGCTTCACCACCCCGAGCGGGTCGACGTTCCGGTCCGGCCGCTGAACCTGGTCGAGGTCGGCGCGCTGACCTTCGAGCCGGTTGACGAGGAGACCTTCAGCTGCGTCCGCCTGGCCCGCGACGCGGCCCGAGCCGGGGGGACGGCCACCTGCACGCTGAACGCGGCCAACGAGGTGGCGGTTCACGCCTTCCTCCGCGGCCGGCTGAGCTTCCTGGACATCGCGGCGGTGATCGAGCAGACGCTCGACGTGCTCCCGCCGCGACCGGTCCATTCGTTCGAGTCCCTGGGCGAGGCCGACGGGGAGGCGCGGCGGGTGGCAAGCGAACTCGTGGCCGAGCGGGCCGCAGCCTGAGAGCCTGAGAGCCTGACCGGCTCTTATCGCTGTCTCATCTGAGCCTGCCACACTGATCCTGCGCCATGTCGTACGTCCTCGCCTTCCTGGGCTTCGTCGCCCTGATCATCCTGCACGAGTTCGGGCATTTCGCCGTCGCCAAGGCCGTGGGAATGCGCGTCGAGCGTTTCTCGCTGTTCATGGGGCCGTTGCTGGTCAAGTTCCGCCGAGGCGAGACCGAGTACGGGATCGGCCCGTTCCCGCTCGGCGGCTATGTGCGGATCACCGGCATGAACCCGCGCGAGGACATCCCGCCGGAGGTCGTGCCCCGCGCCTACTACAACCAGAAGGTGTGGAAGCGCGTGGTGGTCATCCTGGCCGGCCCCGCCATGAACCTGCTGATCGCGTTCTTCATCGTGTGGGCTCTGTTGATGTCATCCGGCAGCCAGGCTGTGCCCACCACGACCGTCGCTCAGGTTGGATCGGGATCCCCCGCGGCACACGTCCTTCGGCCGGGCGACCAGGTGGTGTCGGTCGACGGCGTCGGCGGCTCGGAGGAAGCGATCCGCAATCAGATCGACACCCACCGCTGCGCGGGCGCCTCGGTCAACGGCTGCCTGGCCGCCACGCCGGCCCGAGTTGTCCTGAAGCGCGATGGCCAACTGGTCACGCTCAACATCCGCCCGCGCTACAGCGCCGCGGACGGGCGGCTGCTACTCGGTATCGCGTTCGGCGGCAAGCCGGCTAACCCGGCGCAGGCCGTGCCGATCGCCGTGAGCAACCTGTGGTCGGTCACCACCCGGACCGTGTCGACGGTCGTGCGCATCTTCGAGCCACAGGAGCGAAAGCAGCTCCACAGCATCGTCTACGGGTACACGGCCACCCAGGAGTCGTTCGCCACCAGCACCACCCAGGCGCTCTGGGTGCTCGCCCTGATCTCGCTGTCGCTCGCGATCATCAACCTGTTCCCGTTCCTGCCGCTCGACGGCGGCCACGTCTTCTGGGCGGTGGCCGAGAAGGTCCGCGGCAAGCGGATCCCGTTCGAGGTGATGGAGCGCGCCGGAGTCGTCGGGTTCGTGCTGATCCTGATGATCTTCGTCATCGGTCTCTCCAACGACATTTCGACCCTGTCCGGACCCGGGATCGGCCTCCACTAGCACCGCTCCCGGTCGGCAAACCGGAAATAATTGCCGGAAGACTCGGTCGGCTACCGAACAGAGGAGAGAGCATGGAGAGCAGCACGGTCTCGCCGGCGGTGGGGCGGGCGGTGGACGCACCGACGGTCAGCGAGGCACTACGGCGCACGGCGGCCGGTCACCCTGACATCGTCGCGGTCCGCACCGCCGACGACAGCGTCTCGCTGACGTGGTCGGAGCTCCTGCGCCGCGTCGACGACGTGGCCGGCGGGCTCGCCAAGCTCGGAGTGGCCCACGGGGACACGGTCGCGATCATGCTCGGCAACCGGCCCGAGTTCCACATCGTCGACCTGGCCGCGGCGATGCTCGGCGCCACGCCGTTCTCGATCTACCTCACCTATCCCCCCGAGGAGATCCGCTACCTGATCGAGGATTCCGGCGCGCGCGTGGCGGTCGTCGAGCAGGCCTACCTGGAGCCTCTCCTCGCGGCGCGTGAGGACCTGCCAACCCTCGCCCACGTGATCGTGGTCGACGGCAGCCCGCCCGAAGGCACGATCTCCCTGGCCGACGTAGAAGGCTCGAACCCAGGCTTTGACGTCAGCACCACCACCGCCGAGATCCGGCCCGACGACCTCGTCACGCTGATCTACACCTCGGGCACGACCGGACCGCCCAAGGGCGTGCAGCTCTCCCACCGGAACATCATGGCGGCGGCGCAGACGGTCGAGCAGGTGATCAGGTTCGACCCTGGTGGCCGCGTGATCTCCTGGCTACCGGCGGCCCACATCGCCGAGCGGATGGCCCATCACTACATCCCGGTCATCTACGCCGGCACTGTCACGTGCTGTCCCAATCCCCGCGAGGTGCTCGCCTACCTGCCGCAGGTCAGACCGACCTGGTTCTTCGCCGTCCCGCGGATCTGGGAGAAGCTGAAGGCCGGGCTCGAGACCATGCAGGCCGCGCAGCCCGAAGAGCAGAGGCAACCGATCCAGCAAGCGCTGCAGGCTTCGCTCGAGCGCGTTCGCCTCAGGCAGCGCGGCGAATCGGTTCCGCCCGACCTGGAGAGCCGGGTCGCCCAGGCCGACGCCGAGATCTTCTCCAAGCTGCGCGCCATGCTCGGGCTCGATCAGCTGATCGCCGTCAACGTGGGCGCGGCACCCACCCCGGTCGAGGTGCTCGAGTTCTTCCACGCGCTCGGGATCGAGCTGGCCGAGCTGTGGGGCATGTCCGAGACGTGCGGCGCCGGCACCTGCAACCGGCCCGGTCAGGTCAAGATCGGCACCGTAGGTCCGCCCAATCCCGGGATCGAGCTGAAGATCGCGCCCGACGGGGAGCTGCTCGTCCGCGGCGACTGCGTGATGACCGGCTACCGGGGCGCGCCCGACAAGACGGCCGAGGCGCTCGACGCCGACGGCTGGCTGCATACCGGCGACATCGGTCAGCTCGACGATGACGGGTTTCTGACCATCGTCGATCGCAAGAAGGAGATCATCATCAACGCGGCCGGCAAGAACATGTCGCCGGCCAACATCGAGGCCAGGCTCAAGACGGCCAGCCCGCTGATCGGCCAGGCGATCTGCATCGGCGAGGGCCGGCCCTACAACACGGCATTGATCGTGCTCGACGCTGACTTCGCCCCCCTGTGGGCGTCGCAGCAGGGCATCGAGTCGGGCGCGCTCGAGGAGCTCGCCCACAACCCCAAGGTCACGGCCGCGATCGAGGCCGCGATCGAGGAGGCCAACCAGCACCTCTCCCGAGTCGAGCAGATCAAGAAGTTCACGGTCCTCCCGGGCGACTGGCTCCCCGGCGGCGACGAGCTGACCCCCACGATGAAGCTCAAGCGCCGCCCGATCGCCGCCAAGTACGCGTCCGAGATCGACGCCATGTACGCCTGACCGCGTTGCTCAACGCCGCCTGAACCAGCCGGCTCAGGGGGACGTTTTCCCCGGAATAGGCAGGATTCGGTATGCTTTGGGCCGAGACCTGCCGGTCCGATGAGGGGGAACTCGTGGGGGTGAGGTACGCCTGAACAGCTGATCGCGCGCGATCGCGAGCTCCGGACGCTGCTCGACGCGCTGGACGGCATCGAGGCCGGCCCGCGTGCCGTCGTGCTCGAGGGCGAGGCGGGGGTCGGCAAGACCGCGCTGTGGCGGCAAGCCCTCGACGCGGCGGGCGAGCGGGGCTGGCGGCGGCTGATCAGCGCCCCGGCGGGCGTGGAGGCCAGGCTCGCGTTCGCGGCGCTCGGGGACCTGCTCGATCTCGAGATCGACGCCGCTCTACCGGCTCTCCCGAAGCCTCAACGCCTCGCGCTCGAGGTGGCGCTGCTGCGGCAAGAGAGCGACAGCGCCGCAGCACAAATCGACGAGCGGATGATCGGTGTGGCCACCCTGTCCGCCCTCCGAGCGCTCGCGGCGCACGACCCGTTGGTGGTGGCCATCGACGACCTGCAGTGGGTCGACGCCTCCTCGGCGAGCGCACTGCGATTCGCGCTGCGCCGCCTGCGCGACCAGCCCGTCCTCATCCTGGCCACACGCCGGATCGAGGCGCGAGCGACCGGCACGCTGGAGCTCGAACGGATGCTCGGCGACGAGCGGGTGACCCGGCTTCGAATTGGTCCGCTGACGCTCGGCGGTGTGCATGAGCTCCTGCTCGCGAAGCTCGGCTTCCACGTCTCCCGACCGACGCTCGTTCGCCTCCACGAGCTCACCGGCGGCAACCCGTTCTACTCGCTAGAGATCGGTCGCGAGCTGCTCGCCCGGGGCGGTGAGCCGGCGCCCGACGAGCCGCTGCCGGTGCCCGGCAGCGTGCGCGAGCTGGTCCACGCCCGACTCGAGCGGTTGTCGGCCCCCACACGCTCGGTATTGCTCGCCGCCGCTGCGCTGGCCCGCCCCACCTGCACGCTGCTCGCCCGGCTCGAGGACCCTGTGGAAGCGCCGCTGGACGAGGCGGTCGCGGCGGGAGTCGTCGAGCTTCCGGCGGGCGACCGGGTGCGGTTCGCTCACCCGCTGTTCGCGTCGGTGCACTACGAACAGGCGGCCCTCGCCGAGCGACGCCGGATCCACGCTCGCCTGGCCGAGATCGTCGAGGACCTGGAGGAGCGCGCTCGCCACCTGGCCTTGGCCACCAGCGGCGCCGATGAACGCGTAGCCGCGCAGCTCGACGCCGCCGCACACTCCGCGGCCGCGCGCGGGGCGCCGCGGGCGGCGGCCGAGCTGTGCGACCTCGCCGCGCGGCTCACCCCGGCCCCGAGCGAGCGCGCACCCCGCGTCCTGACCGCCGCCGAATATCACCACCGAGCCGGCAGTATCGGGCTCGCCACCGACCGGGCCCGAGCGGCGCTCAAGGAGACCGACGCGCCCGACATGCGGGCGCGGGCGCTCGGGGTGCTGGGCGCGGTCGCGGCCGACACCGAGGGCGTAGACGTCGCGGCCGGCGTGTATCGCCGCGCGTTGCGTGAGCCGGGTGCGCCTTGCGCACTGCGCTCGGATCTGCACCAGAAGGTGGCGTGGCTGCTGCTGCTCCACGCCGATGCTCGCCGGGCCGAGCGACACGCACGCGCGATGCTGCGGCTCGCCGAGGACGTCGATCCGGTGACCGAGGCGTTCGCGGCCGCCACGCTGTCGCTGGTGATCACCGCGCGGGGCCGCCCGGTACCGGCGCCGCTGGCCGAGCGGATGAGTCGCGGGGCGGAGGGTGGCGCTGAGGAGCGCTCCTGGGCCTGGTCGGAGACCAGCCCCGCGGCCCTCGAGGGAGTCGTGCTGCTGTGGGCCGGCGAGCTCGAGCGCGCTCGAGGCCCCCTCCGGGCGATGCACGACGACGCGAGCGAGTCGGACGATCACTGGCGGGAGATGCACGCGCTGGCGTACCTGAGCGCACTCGAGACGAACCTCGGCCACCCGGTCCGAGGCAATGAACTGGCGCGGCGCTACCTCGAGCTCGCCGTGGCGACCGGCCAGGACGCGCAGCGTGCCGGGGCGCTCTGGCCGGTGGCGACCGCCGCGAGCTGGCTGGGACGCACCGACGAGGCGCAGGACGCCGCGCGCGAAGGCCTGGCCCTGGCCGAACGCACCGGCCATCGCCTGTACGTGATCGGCAACCTGACCGCTCTCGGCGGCACGGCGCTCTCGCTCGACGATCCCGCCGAAGCCTGCCGCACGCTGCTGCGAGCCTGGGAGCTCATGCGCGAGGGCGGGATCGAGTCGCTGGCTCGCTTCCCGGTGCTCGCCGACCTGGTCGAAGCGCTGTTCGCGATCGGCGAGGAGCAGCGCGCCGGCGCTCTGGCGCGCGAGCACGCGCGGATCGCGCGCACGCTCGGGCGACCCTGGGCGCTCGCGCTGGCCGCGCGCTGCGCCGCCCGCGTGGCCGAGACGCGGGGCAACGACCGCGCTGCGGTTGCGGCCCACGAGCGCGCCCTGCGCGAGCACGGCCGTCAACCGCGCCCGCTGGAGGAGGCGCGTACGCTGCTCGCCTATGGCGCGCTTCATCGCCGTCAGCGGCGGAAGTTCGCGGCGCGCGAGCGGCTCGAGCAGGCGCTGACGATGTTCGAGCAAGCCGGGGCTGATCAGTGGGCGGAGCGCACGCGGGCTGAGCTGGGACGGATCGGCGGAAGGCGCGCCGCGGCTCCCGGCACCCTGAGCGCGACGGAGACCGCGATCGCCCGACAGGTCGCCGCCGGGCGCACCAACCGCGAGGTCGCCGCTGCGCTCCACCTCAGCGCCCGCACGGTGGAGTGGAACCTGTCGAAGCTCTATCGCAAGCTCGGAGTGCGCTCGCGGACCGAGCTCGCCTACGCCCTCGCCGCCGAGGCCGGCGCCGGTGACGTGCCCGGCAACCCCCCGGGGATCCCACGGGACGCCGGCGTCAAATCCGCGGGATTCACAGGTTGATCGCCCCGCGCGGCGCGCTTAGCTTGCGCCGCCGTGAACTCGTACCTCGTCGAGCGATACCTACCGGGCCTGTCCGAGAGCGACGTGCGGGCCGGCCTGGCCCGAGCCGATGCCGTCTGCGCCGAGCTGCGCGCGGCGGGAACCGAGGTTCGCTATCTCGGCTCGATCTTCCTGCCGCTCGAGGAGGCCTGCTTCTGCCGGTTTGACGGCGACCGCCCCGAGGCGGTCGCCGAGGCGAACGAGCGGGCGCAGCTGCCGTTCGCGCGGATCACCGCGGGGGCGGCGATCACGCCGGGTTCTGTCATGCAACAACCAACCGTGGAGGTCTAACCACATTGTCCAAACGACTCTCATCGCTTATCGCCACGGCCGGTGCACTCGCCGCCACCGGCGCGCTGGCCCTGGCCGGAGGCGCTAGCGGGGCCAGCGGGGCGAGCGCCGCGTCGACGCTCCCGACGCTCAACATCGCCATCGTCGGAACCCACGGAGTCTCGGTGTCGGGCTCCACGGTCTCGGGCGCGGTCAACGTCGTCTCGACGTTCTCCGGCAAGGGACAGGGTGCGGCGGGAATCGTCCGCCTGGATCCCGGCGTGACCGTCCAGCAGGCGGTCGCCGCAGTGGCCAGCCACGGCGGTGACCCCAACGCGCTGACGGCGGGATACGGTCTGATCATCTTTGACGCCGCCGCGCCGAGCAGCACCCAGACCGTGCTGACGCCGGGCAACTACGTGGCGCTCAACCTGACCAGCCAGAACGGCCCCGGCGGGTTCGCGCCGTTCACCGTGACCCAGTCCTCGGCGCCGGCCGCCCTGCCGTCGGCCCGAGCCACCCAGACCGCGATCGAGTTCGGCTTCAAGGGCCCGAGCGTGCTGCACGACGGCACGATCGTCCGCGCCCAGGACGGCGGCTACCTGGTCCACATGATCATCGGCTTCGGGGTCAAGAGTCCTGCCGTCGGCCGGCAGGTCATGGCTCTGCTCCGAGCCGGGAAGGATGGCAAGGCGCAGAGGCTGTCGAATCACGCGTTCCTCAACCTGGCCGGACCGCTCTCGCCCGGTGGGATGCAGCAAGCGGTCCTGAACGCCAAGCCCGGCTACTACGTCGAGGCCTGCTTCATGGACACCCAGGACCATCGCGAGCACACCCAGCTCGGGATGCTCCGCCTGATCCGCGTCGTCAAGTAGTCCAACCGACCCTGACCGACCACCGCGCGACCCAGGGGCGTGGGTCGCGCGGTTCCTCCCTGACCACAGCACCAACGGGGGCTTACCTCATGGATCTTCATCGCTCTTCGATGCCGTACTGGCGATGGCTGAGCGCCGCCTGTCTCGCCGCCACCGCGGGCGTCCACATCGCGATCGCGCCCGAGCACCTGCGCGAGGCGCCCTACGCCGGCGTGCTGTTCATCGCGCTGGCCACGGCCGCGCTGGCGAGTGCGCTCCTCCTCGCGACCACCGATCATCCGCTGGCCTGGGCGGGCGGGGCGGGGCTGTCGCTCGGCGCGCTCCTCGCCTACTTCCTGTCGCGCTCGATCGGGCTGCCGTCACTGGGTGACGACATCGGCGACTGGCTCAACCCGCTCGGCGTGCTCGCCGGAGTGTCCGAGACGGCAGTCCTGCTGATCGCCTGGCACGCCCAGTGGAGCTCGGGCCGCTACCGGACCGTGACCGCAACCGACCGGCTGTACACCGTCGTCCCGGCCGGCGGCGAGGCACCGACGGGCGGATAGGTGTAGGCGAGGCGCACCGTGCCACTCGACGGGAAGCCGATCCGCACGTCGAAGTAGCAGTTGTCGGGATCGCCGACCAGCACGGTTTGGACGGTGGTGAAGCCTCCGCTGCCGCGGGGCGCGAACTGGATCTGCGCGCTCTGCGGCGAACCTGTGTCGAAGATCGCGTAGCGGGCCGGGCGCACGCAGCCCCACACCTCGAGGCTGCGCCCGCGTCGGGTGGCGGTGAACGGCAGATACAAGGGCAGCCGGTAGGCCGCGAAGCTCGGCTTCTCCCGTCCGTTGGCGAACAACAGGCCGCTGGTGAACCCTCCGTCGCCCGCGTTGGTCTGGCCGCCCGGCGGGTCGTAGAGCGGGTACTGCATCGTGCTGGCCACGCGGGGTTGCCTCCAGCTCAGGTACTCCTCCCAGTTGAGGTAGAAGGCCGCCGTCGCCGGCGACACGAACGGGCCGCGGTTGGGGGGGTGGGTGATGTAGCCGTACTCGGTGTTGTAGATCGGGAGCTTCCGGGGTGACCCGTACACGCGCTGGACGTGGTCGACGGCGCGCTCGAGGTTGGGCAGTCTCGGAAACGGCGCGATGTCGGGGTCGCGGTTTGTCTCGATCGCGGGCGGCTGGTCGTGCGGGTAGGGATGGTCCGCCAGGCCGGTCGCGTCGAACAGGGCCGGATTGCCCCGCCGGAAGGCGCGTGACCCGGCCCGCGTGGTCGGACAGCCGACCGACCGCGCGGCCGACCCCCGCAGCGGACGGTATCCCGAGTCCAGGCAGTACAGCGTGCGCAGGAAGCGAAGCGGCTTTGTCTGGCCGAACGACCCGGGGAGCCCCTGCGGGCGCTTGGGGGTTGCGCGCAGGCTGAGGCCCCACGGGGCGAACTCGCCGATCAGGATCGTGTCGGCGCCGTGGCCGGTCGCCTGCAGCGCGTTCCACGCCCGTCCCACCAGGTTGCGGTACATGCTCGGTCCGAGCGCCACCGTGGAGCCATTGACCGCCTGCGGTCCCAGGTCCTCGCCGAAGTTTGGCTCGTTCCAGATCGCCCAGAAGCTGACCCGGGGCAGCGGGGCGACCTGACCCCGAGGCACGAAGGTTCCGCTGTAGCGCTCTCCTACCGCCTGGACGAACTGCCCGAACGCCTGAGCCGACGGTCGCCAGGCCCAGTACGGGTTGTCGAGCGCCGCGGGCGGGATCCCGGGACCCTCGGCCCAGCGCGGAGCGCCGCCGCTCAGCGTGAAATCGACCGTGATGCCGTCGGCGGCGGCGATCTTGACGATCGCGTCATAGGGCGCCCAGTTGGCGGCCGGATAGGCGCCCGGATCGGTGGCATCGAAATTGCGCGGCGGCGTACGGCCTTCCCAGCCCGGAGCGACCTGCGACCACACGACGATCACGCGCACCGTGCTCACCCCGAGCGCGCGGAACGTGGCCAGCGTCCCAATCGAGTCGGAGAGGACCCGAGGGGAGTCCTGGATGATCGACAGCTGCGTGACCGAGGCGGCGGCCGGCGCGGGCAGCCCAGCGACTGTCGACACCGCCGCGATCACCCCCACAATGGCCGCCAGCATCCTGACGCGGCTCGCTTTCATCTCTGCGAAGAACGGTAGCGCCGCGGCGAAGTTGCGAAGAAAGCGCTCAGCGAACCTTGATTGCAACGCTACGGCTGACCACCCCGGCGCCGTTCCCGAGCAACTGGTCACCGGCCGGATAGCTGTAGGCGAGCCGGACCGTGCCGCTCGACGGGAAGATCACGTGCACGTCGAAGTAGCAGCCCGCCTGCGGCCCGATGGTGATCGTCTGGAGGGTGCTGTAGTTCCCGCTTCCCCGTGGGGCAAACTGGAGCTGAGCGCTCTGGGGCGAGTTCATGTCGAGCACGCCGAACGGCGCGGGCCTGATGCACCCCCACACCTCCAGCGAGTGGCCGCGCCGCGCCGTCGTCTGCGGCAGGTACAACGGAAGCCGGAAGGCGTAATAGGTCGCCTTCTGGACGCCGGTCCAACTCAGCAGGCCGCTGGCGAACTGGCCGAAGTCGTTGGCCTTGGTTGGCCGGACTGGGTCATACAGGAGGTACTGGTCGAACGTGCGAAGCCGCGGGTTGCGCCAGCTCAGGTATTCAGCCCAGTTCATGTACTGCGCCGCGGTGCTGGGGGACAGGTAGTACACCTTCGTGCTCTTGACGTTCGGGTCCGGGCTGTGCTTGGGCGGCGCGGTGATGTAGCCGAACTCGGTGTCGTAGATCGGGAGTCGCGTCCCCGACCCGTACGCGCGGAGGAGACGGTCGATCGACCCGGAGAGGTTTCCGAGGACTCCCAGCGAGGTGTACTCGCGCGTCGAGAGATGGTTGACCGGATCGGGATTCAGCTCGTGGTTGGGCGCGTACCAGCGCATGTACGGGTGGTCGGAGATCCCGCTCGCCTGGAACAACGCCGGATTCTGGGCCCGGAAGCGGCGCGAGCCGGCGGCGGTGGTCGGGCAGCCTCGAATCGCCGCAGCGGACCCGCGCAGCTGGTGGTAGCTCGAGTCCACGCAGTACAGGTTGCGCAGGAAGTCGAGCGGGGTCATGCCCGAGAACAGGCCCCAGAAGCTCTCGCCTCGGGGCGCGAGCTCGCCGAAAAGGATCGTGTCGGTGGAGGGTTGATGACCGGTCGCCTGCAGGCTGCTCCACGCGGCATCCACCAGGTTGCGGTACAGCCGCGGGCTGTTCTCGATCGTCAGATGGCCGGGCACTCCCTGCGGGGCCAGGCTGGGGCCGTAGTCGGGCTCGTTCCAGATCGACCAGATATCGACCCTGGGCAGGTCGTTCGCATCGCCGGGCATCGACTTGCCGAGCGTGGGGTCGTACGTGCCGCTGTAACGCGTTCCGATCGCGCGGACGAACGACGCGAAGGCCGAGGCGGAGGGCTCCCAGTTGGGGTTCGCGTTGCCGGCGGGCCGACCGGACCCCAGTGCCCACCTGGGGGCACCGCCCATGAGATCGAAGTCGACCCTGATGCCGTCCTGGTGGGCGTCGAGGACGATGTTGTCCCACAGCCTCCATGCCGGTCCCCCGTAGGCCGCCGGGTCGGCTGGGTTGAACCCGGACGGCATACGTTTCGAAAACGGACGGGGGGCGATGAAGTACCACGGGACCGATACCCGCACCGCCTGCGCGCCGAGCAGGCGCATACGAGCCAGTGTTCCCGCGGGATCGCGGTCGAGGCGCGCGTCGTCCTGGAAGATCGAGATCTGCTGCGTGGACGCGAGCGCGCGCCCGGCCGGAATCGCGATCAACGCGAGCGCCAGCAGCGCCGCGCGCAGCAACACCGTGACGGCTGGACGGCGTCGCGTCATCTACTTGACCGTCACCTTCACGGTCCGGCTGTATACGGTGGCGCCCTGAGGTGGGTTGACCTGTCCCTGGCTGAGGAGCGGGTCGTTCTTGGGATAGCTCCAGGCCAGCCTGACCGAGCCGCTGGCCGGGAACCTCATGCGCAGGTCGAAGTAGCCACGGACCGTGTTGACGGTCAGCGTGCGCAGCGTGGTGAACGCCCCGCGCGAGCCGCGCTGGAACTGGATCTGGACCTGCTGCTGTGCCTGGGTGTCGAGCCTCGCGTAGTGCGCCGGGCGCACGCAGCCCCACACCTCGAGGCTCTGGCGCGCCGACTTCGCCGCGGTGCTCGGCAGAAACAGCGGCAGGCGGTAGGCGTCATAGCCCGGCTTGCGGACGGCTCCGTTGTAGAGGATCACTCCGCTCGCGAACCCGCCGTACTCGGGTGCCAGGCGTGGGTTGGGGTCGTACAGCAGGTACTGCATCGTCGAGGCGACCCGCGGGTTGCGCCAGGAGAGGTATTCGGCCCAGTTGATGTAGTAGGCGGCGGTGGACGGCGAGACGAACTGGCCGTTCGGGTTCAGCGGCGTCAGGCTGCGGTTGGGCGGGTTGGTGATGTAGCCGTACTCGTTGTTGTAGATCGGGAAGCGCTTGCCGGAGCCGTAGATTCGCTGCAGGCGATCGAGCACACCGGCGAAGCGACCGAGCTCGCTGAACTCGGTGTAGTCGGGATCGGTCGAGCTGGCTTCGGTCGGCGGGAGGTTCACCGGGTAGGGATGGGTGGCGAACCCCGAGGCCTGGAACAGCCCGGGGTGCGCCGCGCGGAAGTGACGCGAGGCCCCCGCGGTGGTCGGGCAGCCCGCGGCCGCCGCCGCGCCGCCGCGCAGCTCCTTGTAGGAAGAGGTGACGCAGTACAGGGCGCGGACGAACTGCAGCGGCTTGGTGGCGCCGAAGTAGCCGGGGTAGCCCTGCGGGGCGTTCTTGCCGGGAGGGCCCGACGCCCCGCGCGCGTCGAGATTGCCGATCACGATCGTGTCCCGACCGTGGCTCGTGCTCTGCAGTGCGCTCCAGCCGGCGTCGAGCAGGCTCCGGTACATCGCCGGCGCCGTGAGCACGGTTGAGTTTCGGTTCGCCTGGGGGGCGAGGTCCCCTCCGAAGTTGGGCTCGTTCCACAGCTCCCAGAAGCTGACGCGAGGGAGGTCGTTCGGGTCATTGGCCACCGACTTGCCGAGCGTCGGGTCGTACGTGCCGCTGTAGCGGGTGCCCACCGCCTGCACGAACTGCTTGAAGTCGGTCGCCGAGGGCTCCCACCCGCCGTTCCCGCCGGGCGCGGGCTGGCCGCCGCCGGTGGCCCAATTCGGAGCGGGACCCCCGACCGAAAAGTCGATCACGATGCCGTCCTGCCGGGCGTCCTTGACGATCTCGTCGTAGATGCCCCAGCCCGGATAGGCAGCCGGGTTCGCCTGGTTGAAGCTCGCGGGACGCTTGAACGGCGCGACGATGTTCCAGTGGATCGAGACGCGGACGACGCGGCCGCCGAGCTCGCGGATCTGCAGGAGGGTCGGCCCGGGCTCGGCCAGGAGCCGGATGTCGTCCTGGAACATCTGGAGCTGATTGCCGTTCGCGTACGCCCTGGCCGGAGCGCGGAGGAGCCAGATTCCCGCCACGCCGAGAGCGAGGGTGGCCGCCAGACAAGCTCGAGTCAAGAATCGCATCGCAGAGAGACAACAGACCGGGTCAGGGGAAGTTGCGCCCTGCCGAGGTCTGGGAACGGACACCGCGCGAGGCCGCCGCGGCGGTCCGGAACCCTAGCGAATCGTGATCCGGACGGTACGACTGTGGATCTGAGGGCCGTGCGGATAGGACCACGAGATCCGGACCGCACCGCTCGATGGGAAGCTGACCAGGGTGTCGAAGTAGCCGTAGGAATCCGTGAGCGTCACGGCCTTCACGGTCTTGAACGGGCCGCCGGTCGACGCCTGGAACTGGATGTCGGCCACCTGCGGCTTGTGGGAGTGCCGCAGCACGGAGTGGGCCGGGCGCACGCACCCCCAGACTTCGAGGGCGTGCCCGCTCGCACCCGTCACGACCGGCAGGTACATCGGCATGCGAAACGCGTCGTAGGTTGCCTTCGGCTTGCCGTCGGAGAACAGCAGACCGGTGTCGAAGCTGCTGTAGCTCGCGATGGGATCGGCCAGCAGGTACTGGTTCCACGAGGCCACGCGGGGATCGCGCCAGCTCATGTACTCAGCCTGGTTCGCCCACGTGGCCGCCTGAGCGGGGTTGACCGCACGCAAGATGGTCTCCGGCGGATTGGTCTGGTAACCGAATTCGGTGTCGTACAGGGGAAGGCGGGTGTTCGAACCGTACGCGGCCATTGCCCCGTCCAAGGTCGCCTCCAGCTTGTGCAGTTGCGGCAGATCGCCGTAGTCGGCGCCGAGCCCGTCCGGCGCCGTCGGCACATTCGGCGCGAACTGCTGCGGATATGGGTGGAAGCCGAACCCGCCGGCCTGGAACAGTCCCGGATGCTCCCGCGGGAACGCTGCTGACTCGGCGCTGGTCGACGGGCAGCTTCGCTCGGCGGCGGCGGCGCCGGTCAACGGATGCAGCGACCCGTCGACGCAGTACAGCGCCCGGATGAACCGCAACGGCACCATCCCCGAGAAGTTGCCGGGCACGTCGCCGACCGTCTGCCCCCGCGGCGCGATCTCGCCGATCAGGACCGTGTCGTGCTGGTGCCCCGTTGCCTGCAGCGCGCTCCAGGCGGCGTCGAGCAGCCTGCGGTAGAGCGCAGGGGAGACCTCGACGGTGGAGTGGTCGATTGCCTGCGGCGACAGGTTCGAGCCGTAGTTCGGCTCGTTCCAGATCGACCAGAAGGCCACCTTGGGAAGGCTGGATGCGGCGCCGGGCGGCTTGTAGTGGCCGCTGTAGCGCTCGGCAACGGCGCGCACGAACAGGCCGAAGTCGTTCGCCGAGGGCTGCCACGTGCCGAGCCAGGCCGGTCCCGTTCCGTGTGGCACGCCGGGCGCGGTCGCCCACAGCGGGGCGGGACCCTCGAGCGCAAGATCGATCCCCAGCCCGCGCGCCCTGGCGTCCCGGATGATCGTGTCGAACCCGGCCCAGTACGCCGCCGGATAGGCCTCCGGCGACGCCGCGTCGACTCGGGGACGGCTGTGCGACAGCTGGTCGGGTGACATCGCGCCCCACTGCATGAACACCTTGACGCGGTCCACGCCAAGGCGCTTGAGCAGACCGAGCGTCGCGCCCGGATTGGCGAACAACTCGGGCTGTGCCTCGAAGATCGTCTCGAGCGGCTTCGTGCGTGACGGGGCCGCCTGCGCGGTGCTCTGCGGGCTGCTGCCCGCGCATCCGCCCAGCAGCACCGCGACGCACCCGGCGGCGATCAGCGCGACCAGGGCGCCCAGCGCGAGCGCCCTACGGTGCGGGGTCAGGAAGGACGGCATCGACGGGGTTAACGTGTGGATCGGCTCCGGAGACCTAGTTTGGGCGGACGGTCAGCGTTAAGTACCCGCTCTACAATGCGCGCGGATGCTTGTCCCGGCCCGCTCGGACGCCGCAGTGGCGGCCCGGACCTCCAGGGCGGTGAGGGTAGCAAGCGTTCCGGCCGAAGCCTGGCTGCTCGGGGGATTGGTGGCGCTCGGCGCGCTTCTGCGCTTCGCCACCCTGGGGTCTCAGAGCTACTGGTTCGACGAGGCGCAGGCCGCACACGAGCTGCATCTGTCGCTCGGGTCGATGCTCAGCTCGATGGTGGCGGTCGAGACCGCGCCCCCCCTGTACTTCGTGGTCGGCTGGGGCTGGGCGCACCTGTTCGGTACCGGAGAGGTCGCGCTGCGCTCGCTCTCCGCGCTGGCCGGCACCGCGCTCATCCCCGTGGCGTACCTGTGCGGTCGCGAGCTCGTCTCGCGGCGGGCCGGATTGCTCACCGCCGCCTTCGTCGCCGTCAACCCGTTCATGGTGTGGTACTCGCAGGAGGCCCGCGAGTACATGCTGGTGGCCCTGTTGTGCGGCGCGTCGCTGGTCTTCTTTCTCCGCGCGTGGCGCGACCCGTCCGGGCGCCACATCGCCTGGTGGACGCTGTTCTCGGTCCTCGCCCTGCTGACCCACTACTTCGCGGGGTTCCTGATCGCGCCGGAAGGGCTCTGGCTGGTCTACGTGGCGCGCAATCGAGCCAGCTTGATCGCCGTGGCCGTGGTCGGTCTGGTCGGGCTGTCTCTGATCCCGCTGCTGGTCGGCCACGCCACCGCGTCGTTGCTCGGCTTCATCACCGGGACGCACCTGAGCACCCGGATCCAGGAGGTGCCGATCGCGTTCGCCCTGGGGCCGCCGTTCGAGACCTCGCTGCTCGGCTACGGGCTGATCGGTGCGGCCGCCCTGGCCGCCATCGTGATCTTCCTGGTTCTGGGCGGCGCCGACCGGGACGAGCTGCGCGGAGTCGGCGTCGCCGCCACGCTCGCCGCCGTCGTTCTGCTCGTTCCGCTCGGCCTCGCGCTGCTGGGCACGGATTACTACATCGAGCGGGCGCTCACCCCGGCATGGCTCCCGCTCGCGATCGTCGTCGCGGCCGCCTGTACCACGCGGCGCTTTCGCGTCCCGGGCGCGATCCTGGCCACGGTCCTGCTCGCCATCTTCACCTACGGGCTGGTCAGGATCGACACCGACACGAGCTATCAGCGTCCAGACTGGCGGGCCGTGGCGAAGGCGCTTGGGCCGCCGACGGGCCCGCGCGCGGTCATCGTCTACAACGGCCTGGCCACCGACCCGCTGGCCGTGTACCTGCGTGGCGTCCCGTGGACCGATCCGGTCGGGCCCGTGAGCGTCGACGAGGTGGATGTGGTCGGCTATCCATGGCAGACCACGGCCGATCCGCTGCCGCGGGGAATCAAGCTGATCGCGACCAAACGCGTGAACGATTCGCTCGTGGCGCGCTTCTCGATCGCGCATGGTTGGCGCTTCACGGCCGGGCAGGTCGCGATTCACGGCGGACGCCTGCTCGGTCCCGCGCCTCAGGGTGCCGTCGTGCTCCTGCAGGGCGCGCCCACGGCCGGCTGAGCTGTCCGTGGCGTGATCCTCCTCCTCCACAACCGCTACCGCGCGGCCGGCGGGGAGGAGCGTGCCGTCGCCGACCTCGCGGCGTTGCTGGCCCGACGCGGCCACGAGGTCGAGGTGCTCGAACGCTCGAGCCAGCAACTCGGGCGGGGACGGGCCGCGGTTGGTCTGCTCGCGGGGGGGATCGAGCCAGGCGAGATCGCTTCGATCGTGCGCCGGCGCCGCGTACGGGTCGTCCACGCGCACAACATCCATCCGCTGTTCGGCTGGCGTGCCCTGGCCGCCGCCCGCGGGGCCGGTGCCCGCACCCTGCTCCACCTGCACAACTACCGGCTGTTCTGCGCGATCGGCATCGCCTATCGCGACGGCGCGCCGTGCTTCCGTTGCCGGCGAGGGAACACGCGCCCGGGGCTGCGCCTGCGCTGCCGTGGCTCGTTGCCCGAGGCCGCCGTATACGCGACCGCGCTGCGCGCGCAGCAGCCCCGGCTGCTCGAGCACGTAGACCGGTTCGTGGCGGTCAGCCAAGCGCTCGCCGCGCATCTGCGCGACTTGGGGCTGCCGCCCTCGTTGACCGCGACGTTGCCCAACTTCATGCCAGACGACGAGTTCGCCGCCGGATCGGCTGCCGCCGACGGGGAGTTCGCCCTCGCCGCCGGTCGGCTGACCGAGGAGAAGGGATTCGACACGGCGATCGCGGCCGCCCGCGGCGGCCGCGTCCCGCTCGTGATCGCCGGCGCGGGGCCCGACGAGGCGCGCCTGCGGACGCTGGCCGCCGGGGCCGACGTGCGCTTCGCCGGGCGACTGGCCCCCGGCGATCTGGCCGCCCTGCGCCGGAGGGCGGCGGTCGTGCTGGCGCCCTCGCGCTGGGAGGAGCCGTGCCCGTATTCGGTGCTCGAGGCGCTCGCCGCCGGAGTGCCCGTCCTTGCCTCCGATCGAGGAGGGCTGCCTGAGATGGTGGGGGAGGCCGGGACCGTGCCCGCGACCGACCCGTCGGCGTGGACAGCCGCCCTGTCCGAGTTGTGGCAGAACCCGGCGTTGCGCGCCCAGCGCGGCGAAGAGGCGATCGGTCGAGCGCGCGAGCGATCTGGCGAGGACGGGTACTACGAACGCCTGATGCGGCTATATGACGGCGTTTCCCCATAAGCTTCCCGCGATGATGCGACGGACGATCACGGTCCTCGCGCTGGCCTGCGTCCTGTCGTTGGGCGTGCCGGCGCTCGCCGGCGCGGCTTCCGGGGGCACGGCCTCACAGGCCATCACCGACTGCAACGACCACGGCAAGCTCACCCAGGAGTACTCCTCGCAGGTGCTGCGCCAGGCGCTCGCGCAGATGCCCGCCGACGTCAGGGAGTACACCGACTGCTTCGACGTGATCGAGCGCCAGCTGTTCAAGCAGCTCGGAAGCTCGACCGCCACCACGGGCGGCACGTCGACCTCGGGCTCCGGCAGCTCGTTCCTGCCCACCTGGCTGCTCGTGGTGATCGTCCTGCTCGCGCTGGCCGCGATCACCTTCGGCGCGCTGGCGCTCAGGCGCCGCGGCACGACGGACGAGCCGGGGCCCGGCGGCCCCGACGCGCCCCCGCCGGGAGAGCCGGGCTCGCCCGCGCCGGGAGAGCCGGGCTCGTCTCCGCCGGGCTCGGCCCCGCCCGAGCCCGGCGACTCCGAAGGCCCGCCCGGGCCGCCCGCTACCTGACCGTGACGCTCACGGTCCGGCTGTAGACGGTCCCGCCGCCCAGCAGCGGATCGCTGGTCGGATAGGTCCAGGCCAGCCTCACCGCGCCGCTCGCCGGGAGCGCCAGATGCACGTCGATGTAGCCCTTCGAGTTGGTGATCGCCACCGTGTCGATCACCTTCCATGCGCCGCTCGAGCCGGTTTGGAACTGGATCTGCGCGCTCTGGGCCTGGCCTGTGTCCATCCGGGCGTAGCCGGCCGGACGCACGCCGCCCCAGATCTCGACCTTGCTCCCCGCCCGCGTGCTCGTCGTCGGGAGGTACAGCGCCAGGCGATAGGCATCGAAGCCCGGCTTGTGGCTGCCGCCCGGGTTCTCCAGACCGGTGTCGAACGACGCCGGCGGCGGCGAGTCGATCAGCTGGTACTGCGAGTAGCTGTAGAGCCGGGGCTGGCGGTAGCTCAGGTACTCGGCCCAGTTCATGTAGTCCGCGGCAGTGCTCTGGCTGACGCCCAGGTTCGGATCGGGTGGCTTGGTCCGGAAGCCGAACTCCGTGCTCCACACGGGCAAGCGGGTGCGCGAGCCGTAGACGCGGTTCAGCCGGTCGAGCGTCTGCTCGAGGTGGGGCACCTGCGGGAGGTCGGCGAAGTCCGGGTCGCTCCGCCCCCCGAGGCACAGCTTGGTCCCGCACAGGTGCGTCGGCGTGTTCGGCGCCGAGGCCTCCTCGTAGGGATGGTCGGCGAAGCCGCTGGCGCTGAACAGGGCCGGGTTCTGACGCCGGAAGCTCCGGGAGCCGGCGGACGTGGTCGGGCAGCCCTGGGCCGCGGCGGCCGAGCCGCGCAGCTCGTGATAGCCCGAATCGACGCAGTACAGCGAACGCAGGAAGACCAGCGGCTTCATGTTCGAGAACACTCCCCAGCTGTTTTCGCCGTGCGGCGTCACCTCGCCGAACAGGATCCGATCGGTCCGGGTGCCGTGTCCGGTGCCCTGCAGCGAGCTCCAGGCCGCATCCACCAGGTTCCGGTAGATGTGCGGGCTGTTGGGGATCGACTGGTTCGTGCCGATCCCCTGCGGGGCGATGTCGAAGCCGTAGTTGGGCTCGTTCCAGATCGACCAGAAGTCCACACGGGGAAGCGCCGTGGTCGCGCCGCGGGGCTTGTAGGAGCCGCTGTAGCGGGTGCCCACCGCCCGGACGAAGTAGCCGAACTCCTTGGCCGAGGGCTGCCATGCGGCGCGGAAGTCGCCGGTCGTGCCGCGGGGCGCGCCTGAGCCGGTCGCCCACAGCGGGGCGGGGCCGTCGACCGTGAAGTCGACGCCGATTCCGTACGTCTTGGCGGCCCGGACGATCGCGTCGTACGGCGCCCAGGCGGACGCCGCGTACGCCGCGGGGTCGGTGGCGTTGAAGTGGCCGGGCCGACGGGTCGAGGTGGCCGACGGCGCCACCGTGTTCCAGGTCAGGTTGACCCGCACCCGTTGGACGCCGAGGTCGCGCAGGATCTGCATGGTCCCGGACGGGTTGGCCTTGAGCTGGTTGTCGTCCTGGAAGATCGACTCCTGGGTCACCGAGGCGGTGGCAGGGGCGGCGTGCATGGCCGCGACGCCCAGCAGGAGCGCGGCGAGGGTGAGTTTGCGTCTGATCGTTGGCACGGGGGTTGCAACTACGCGCGCGGCCAGAAGTTGCGGCCCTGCAAGACCATCCCCGGCGGCCCTCCGAAGCTCCGAGCGAGGCTGAGGCGCGCGGCCCGCGGCACTCGCGTCCGGCCACGATTGCCACTTGCGGGCGGTGGGAAGACCGCGGTGCCGCGGGGGTGCGATCAGCCGAAGCGACCCCTCTACACTGGCGGACATGGCCTCAGAGCGCCAGATTCACGTGGGCGGGGTGCCGATCGGCGGTGGTGCCCCGGTCGCGGTCCAGACGATGACCAAGACCGAGACGGCCGATTTGACGGCGACGATGGACCAGATCCGGCGGGTGGCCGAGGCCGGCGCCGACATCGTCCGCTGCGCTGTGCCGCGGGAGAAGGACGTCGAGGCGCTGGGGACCATCGTCAGGGAGTCGCCGATCCCGGTCATCGCGGACATCCACTTCAACTACACGCTGGCGCTGAAGGCGCTCGACGTGGGCGCTCACTGCGTGCGCCTGAACCCCGGCAACATCGGCGGCCCCGACAAGGTGGCGCTGGTGACCGAGCGGGCCAAGGAGCTCGGTACGCCGCTGCGGATCGGCGTCAATTCCGGTTCTCTGCCTGCGCATCTGCGCGAGCTCGAGTTCGAGAACCCGGTGGAGGCGCTGGTCACCGCCGCGGTCGAGTTCGTCGAGCTGATGGAGCGGCTGGACTTCACCAACTTCAAGGTGTCGATGAAGTCGACCAGCGTGCCCAACACGATCGCCTCGAACCGCCTGCTCTCCGAGCGGATTCCCTATCCGCTGCATCTCGGGGTCACCGAGGCGGGGACCAAGTGGTCCGGGTCGCTCAAGTCGGCCGTGGGCCTCGGCACGCTGCTGGCCGACGGCATCGGCGACACGATCCGGATCTCGCTCTCGACCTTCCACGCCGAGGAGGAGGTCAAGGTGGCGTGGGAGATCCTCAAGGCGCTCAAGCTCCGAGAGCGCGGCCCGGTGCTGATCGCCTGCCCGACCTGCGGACGCCTCCAGTTCGACATGGACAGTGTGGTCGCCGAGGTCGAGCGGCGCCTGGCCCAATACGACGACCCGATCGAGGTCTCGGTGCTCGGCTGCGCGGTCAACGGCATCGGCGAGGCGCGTCACGCCGACTTCGGGATCACCGGCGCCAAGGACATGGGCATGATCTACTCGCGCGGCGAGCCGCTCAAGAAGGTCAAGACCGAGGATCTGGTCGACGAGCTGTTCGCGGAGATCGACAAGTTCTACGCGGCCGGCAAGCGCGTCGTGCGCGACGAGGATATGGCCGCCGAGGCCGCGTCGTGGTTGGCCGAGCACGAGGACGCGACCGCCATGACGCCGGAACGCATGGCGGCGCTCGAAGCGGCGGCCGCCCAGTTGGACGAGGCGACCTCACCCGTTGCGGGCCGCCGCTTCACGCGCACGTAGCCGGCGCCTGCGCGAGAAACGCCAGCATGCCGGACGTTTCTCGCGCCGCCCCGTGGGCTAGCTGACCGCCGCGAATCCCTCCGCGACCTTGGGCCAGTTCACCACGTTCCACCACGCGTCCAGATAGTCCGGGCGGCGGTTCTGGTAGGTGAGGTAGTAGGCGTGCTCCCACACGTCGACGCCGAGCAGCGGCGTCTTGCCATCTGAGATCGGGTTGTCCTGGTTGGCGGTCGAGACCACGGCCAGCCCCGAACCGTCGTGGACGAGCCACGACCAGCCCGAGCCGAAGCGCTTCACGCCCGCGTCCTTGAGCTGGGCCTTGAACTCGTCGAAGGAGCCGAACGCGGCATCGATCGCCGCGCGCAGATCCCCGTCGGGTTCGCCGCCGCCGTTCGGCGACATCCACTCCCAGAACAGCGAGTGGTTGTAGTGACCGCCGGCCTGGTTGCGCACGCCGGTCTGCTTGTCGCTCGGGAGCGAGCCGAGGTTCTTCAGCACCTCCTCGACGGGCTTGTCCGCCCACTCGGTTCCCTCCAGCAGGCCGTTGGCGGCGTTCACGTACGCCTGGTGATGCTTGTCGTGGTGCAGGTGCATCGTCTGCTCGTCGATCGTCGGCTCGAGCGCGTTGTAGTCGTACGGCAGCGGCGGAACTTCGTAGGCCATTCGCGTGCTCCTTGCATCCGGATTCTAGAGAAGGGCTTCTTGTATCACGCCCGGGTACGCTCCCGCTGGTAATGACGAGGCTCTCCACCTACTTCCTGCCCACCGAGCGCGAGCCGCCGGCCGACGCCGAAGCCATCTCGCACAAGCTGATGGTCCGCGCCGGCCTGATCCGGCAGGTGGGCGCGGGCTTCTGGACGTGGCTGCCGGCCGGTCTGCGCGTCCACCAGAACGTCGTCCAGATCGTCCGCGAGGAGATGAACGCGATCGGCGGGCAGGAGATGCTGATGCCCGTGCTCCAGCCCGCGGAGCTCTGGCGGCGCAGCGGGCGCTACGGCATCGAGGAGCTGTTCAAGCTCAAAGACCGCCGCGGGGCAGACCTGGTGCTGGCGATGACCCACGAGGAGGTCGTCACGACTCACGTCGCGGCGGCGGTCAGGTCCTACCGCGACCTGCCGCTGATCCTCTACCACTTTCAGGTCAAGGAGCGTGACGAGCCGCGTCCGCGCGCCGGTGTGCTGCGCACGCGCGAATTCATCATGAAGGACTCCTACACGTTCGACCGCGACGCCGAGGCGCTCGAGGTCTCCTACCAGAAGCACGTCGTCGCCTACGACCGGATGATGGATCGGTGCGGGCTCGAGTGGTACCGGGTCGAGGCCGATGTCGGCATGATGGGCGGCACCGGGGCCCACGAGTACATGGCCCCCTGCCCGGCCGGCGAGAACGACGTGGCGATCGCCCCCGGCTACGCGGCCAACGTCGAGGTGGCGAGCGCCGAGCCTCAGCCAGTCCGGCTGGAGCCCGCGCTCGATCAGCCCGCGGTCGTGCCCACCCCCGGAATGACCACGATCGAGGCGGTCGCGAGCGAGCTCGGCGTTCCCGCCGGCGCGCTGCTGAAGGCCTATCCGGTCGTCCTGGACGGCTCCGACATGCGGCTGGTGGTGCTCCGGGGCGACCATCGCGTCAACGAGATCAAGCTGCGCGGCGCTCTCGGAGCGGACTTCCGCCCCGCCCACCCCGACGAGGTGACGCGGCGGCTCGGTCCGCCCGGTTACATCGGCCCGGTCGGCGCCCAGATGCCGATCCTGCTCGACGCCGGCGTGGCACCCGGAGGCTACGTAACCGGGGCCAACCAGCCGGACGCGCATCTCAAGGGGGTCGAGCCGGGCCGCGACTTCCCGTTCGAGCGGGTCGACGTCCGGACGGTGCTCGCCGGCGACACGATCAACGGCTCCGCGATCCGGATCGAGCCGGCCATCGAGGTCGGCAACATCTTCAAGCTCGGCACCCGGTACTCGAAGCCGCTGGGGGCGACCTACCTCGACGAGGCCGGCCACGAGCAGCTGATCTGGATGGGCTGCTACGGCTTCGGCCCCGCCCGGGCGGCCGCCGCCGCGGTCGAGCAGTACGCCGATGAGGCCGGGATCTCCTGGCCCCGGGCGATCGCCCCGTTCGACGTGGAGATCGTGGTCCTCGGCAAGGAGGGCAGCGAGGAGCGCGCGTTCGCCGACCGGCTCTACGGACAGCTCCAGGAGCTCGGGCTCGAGGTGCTCTACGACGATCGCGAGGCCGGACCGGGCGAGAAGTTCATCGACGCCGAGCTGGTCGGCTGTCCGCTGCGGGTGACCGTCGGGCGCCGGACGCTTGGAGCGGGCGAGGTCGAGGTGCAGCTCCGTCGAGGGCGCGAGACGACGACCGTGTTGCTCGACGATGCCTCGGAGGAGATCGCCGAGCTCTGGCGCGGGCTGCCGTGATCTCCGCCCGCATGTCGCGGTGAGCCGGCGCGTGGGACCGACGATCAACAAGCGCCGGCTCACCGGTATCGACCGCTCGGGGCCGCCGCCCGAGGCCACGCTGTCCGGGCACCCGCTCAACCCGTGGACGGTGCCGAACATCATCGACTACCTCCGGTTGCTCGGCATCCCCGTGTTCCTGATCGTGGCCTTCTCGAGCGAGGACGGGCAGGACGCCCTGGCGGTGGTGCTGTTCGCCGTGATCGGCTTCTCGGACTACCTCGACGGCTTCCTGGCCCGCCTGACCGGCCAGTACAGCCGGCTCGGCGCGCTCCTGGATCCGCTCGTCGACCGGCTCCTGATCGTCTCGGGCATGGTGGTCTGCTGGCACTTCAACCTGTTGCCGCACTGGGCGATCGCGATCGTCATCGCCCGCGAGCTGTTCATGCTGGCGGCCAGCCGCTACGCGCTCAGCAATCAGGTCGAGATCCAGATCAACTGGCCAGGCCGGATCGGCGTCGCTCCGATTGCCGGAGCGCCGTTTTTCGCGATGGCGGGCGTCCACTGGCTGGCCCTCATCATGCTGTACGTCGGGATGGCGCTGGGGCTGATCTCCGCGGTCCTCTACGTACACCGGGGCGCCCGTGAAATCCGCGCCCGCAAGGAGCGGACCAAACTCTCAAGCTGAGATTGAGCCTCGCTGTTGCCCCGGCTATACTCGCTGCCTCGCGCATTCCGACCCGGAAGCACCCGGAGGATCTGATCTACATGGACACGTTTCCCGACCTGGGCTCACTCACCGACCAGGAGCTGAAGGAGCTCATCAAGCAGCTCACCGACGAGGAGATGGAGATCTCCTACCGGCGGCGCATCCTGCACGGGAAGATCGACATTCTCCGTGCCGAGCTGGTGAACCGGCTGCGCAAGAAGGACGAGACGGGGGAGCTGGTGATCACCGGGGCCGATGTGCAGCAGCTGACCGACATCCTGGCCGGCCGCGTACCGGGAACCGAGTCCGAATAGCCGGCGGCGGTGGCCCAGCACTGTCCAGAGTGCGGCTTTGCCAACGACGACGGCGCCAATTACTGCCAGCGCTGCGGCGCGTTCCTGGCCCACTCAGACCCGCCGCCGGGAACCACCACCGCGACTTACAAGCTGGGCGAGACCGGCGAGCTCGAAGAGGTCGAGTTGGACGACGTCGCCGAGCGGGGGCCGGCGGTGGTCATCCGGGCCGGCGGTGGGCGCGCGGGGGAGAGCTTTCCGCTCGGAGCCGGGCGGGTCACGATCGGCCGCCGTCCGGTCTCGGACATCTTCCTGGACGACGTCACCGTGTCGCGTGACCACGCGATCCTGGTCCGCCGCGGCAGCGAGTACTACCTGGACGACTGCGGGTCGCTGAATGGGACCTACGTCAACCGGCGCCGGATCGAGTCCCATCGGCTCACCCACGGTGACGAGCTTCAAATCGGCAAGTACAAACTCGCGTTCCTGAGTCGCTGATGGCCACCGCCGAGACCCGCGATCCCACCGTCGAGCTTCCCGACCCGGGCGGCGCGGAGCCCCAGCCGCCGCGCCAGAAGGCGGTCACGATCGGCACCGTGTGCAAGGCGCTCCAGCAGGAGTTCCCCGACATCTCGATCTCCAAGATCCGCTATCTGGAGGACCAGAAGCTGCTCACGCCCCGCCGCACCCAGGGCGGCTACCGCCTCTACACCCAGTCCGACGTGCAGCGACTGCGCACGATCCTGCGTCTGCAGCGCGACGAGTTCCTCCCGCTCCGGGTCATCCGTCAGGAGCTCGCCGGCGGCCGTGCCGAGCGCGAGGTGGCCACCGCTCCCGCTCCGGCTGGCGAGAGCCGGTCGCTGCGCCGGGCGCTCGTCTCCACCCGCGACCCGGGGGCTCTGTACTCGCTCGAGGACGTCGTGGAGGAGACCGGAGCGGACGCCGCCCTCGTCCGCGAGCTGGTCGACTTCGGCGTGATCAAAGGCGAGCTGCGGGCCGGCGTGCGCTACTTCGACGAGACCGAGCGGGAGATCGTCCGTGCGGTCTCCGAACTCGCTCGCTACGGAGTCGGCGGCCGCAACCTGCGGGTGTTCCGCAGCTCGGCCGACCGTGAGGCTCAGCTCTTGCAGAGCATCCTCGCGCCGGCCCTGCGCTCGCGCAATCCGGAGCGGCGCCGCGAGGCGATCGAGGCGCTCGAGAACCTGGCCTCGGTCACCACCCATCTCAAGCACCTGCTGCTGATCCGCGATCTACGTAAGATCGCCACGTAGCGGGCGGTCGCGGGCAGGTCGAGGGCGGTGGCGGGCGGGGCGAGGGCGACGACCGGCAGGGCGAGGGTGACGTGAGCGCCGTTGACCTGAGGGCGCTGATCCGCGAGATCCCGGACTTCCCCAAGGCCGGGATCGTGTTCAAGGACATCACGCCGCTGCTGCTCGATCCGGCCGCGCTCGACCAGGCGGTGTCCGAGCTCGCGGCGTTCGCGGGACCGCTCGGGGTCGACCTGGTGATCGCCGCCGAGGCGCGCGGGTTCATCCTCGGCGGCGCGCTGGCGCGTGAGCTGGGAGCGGGCTTCGTCCCCGCGCGCAAGCCGGGCCGCCTGCCGTCGGAGACCGTGAGCGTCGAGTACATCCTCGAATATGGGATCGACGCGCTCGAGGTCCACGCCGATGCGCTTGCGCACGGGGCACGGGTGCTCGTGCACGACGACCTGCTGGCCACCGGCGGCACGGCGCGCGGTGTGTGCGACCTGGTTGCCGGGCTGGGCGCACAGATCGTCGGGTGCGCGTTCCTGGTCGAGTTGAGCTTCCTCGACGGCCGGGCGCGGCTCGATCCCTACCCGGTGCACGCCGTGTTGGACTACACATCATGAGCTTCCTGCCGTTCCGCTTCGGCGAGGCCCGCCGCAACATGTCGACAATCACGCGGACGCGCGTGGTGAAGGCGCCGGTCGCCGAGGTGTGGAAGGTGATCGAGGATCCGTACCAGATGCCGCGCTGGTGGCCCAAGGTCGAACGGATGGAGGGGGTCCAGGACGACCGCTTCACCCAGGTGTTCAAGACCAAGCGCAGCCGTACCGTACGGGCGGACTTCCGGGTGCTGGCCTCTGAGCCCCCCGGCGGGGAGTACACCTCCGGCCACCGCACCTGGACCCAGGAGGTGGAGGGGACGCCGTTCGAGACCGTGCTCCGCGAGTCGATCACCGAGATCGCGGTCGATGAGGCGGACGGCGACACGCGGGTTACCCTCGGCCAGCGCCAGCGCCTGCGCGGCTATTCGAAGACCGGGGCGCTGGCCATGCGCTCGATGACCAAGCAGCGCCTCGACGACGCGCTCAAGGGATTGGAGCGGCTCTTCGGCTAGCGGCTCGGGGCACTGGGGGGCGTCTCAGCCGCTGGCGGGGACGCCGGTGAACGGGCCCTGGAGGACGATGGTGCCCGGCGATTTGGGGTTGCTCTGCGTCTCGAGCGTCAGCAGCAGTTGCTTGTAGTGACCGGCGTTGCTGGGCAGCGTGCTGCCCACCTGGAGCGTGCCGTTCTTGCCCACCGGCGGGCTCACGAAGCCGAGCCGGTAGGCGTCGCCGGCGGAGTTGTAGAGCCACGCGGCATACGCGTTCTTGTTGTTGGGGGCCACGTGCGCGGCTTCGATCACGATCCCGTAGGCGTTGCCCTCCTTGACCACGATCCCGACTCCCTTGGCCGCACCGCTGCCGCTCGGCGGGTTCAGGTTGCTCTGCGCCACCACCTGGGCCTTGGGCGTCGTCGTCGAGGTCGACGTCGTGCCTGAGGTGCTGGTGGTGGCGGTGGATGCCGATCCGGCCGCGGCGCTCGAGGAGTGCTTGTTGGACGATCCGCTGCTCACCACGACGAGCAGGACCACCACCACCGCCACGACGACCACGGCGCCGATGATGAGCAGGATCGCGCCGCCCAGGATCGAGCTCGGCCGGTCTGACAGGCGGGGTGTGCGGCGCGCGCCGCCGCTGGGGCGGGCCCGTGCGGCGCCGGCGGATGCCTGCCCGTCGCGGGTGTCCGGCGCGGCCTGCGGCGTGCTCGCGGCGGCGGGCGCCCGGGAGCCATCGGGGATCTCGGGCAGGGGCTGACTTGCCACCTGGCCGAGTTCGGAGGCGAGTACACGCGCCCAGGCCCGGTCATAGGGCGAGTTCGCCAACCGCTCGCGCGTCTGCTCGGCCACTCGAGCCGGGAGCTGCCCGAGCAGGTAGTCGGTGATCAGCGCGCGGCTCTCGGTGGAGATTCCCGTGTCGGGTCCGATCGCTTCGAACGCGGCCAGGGCCCGGGCCCGCACGGCCGCACGATCGATCGCGAGTAGGCGCGCGATGTCGTCGTAGCTGCGACCACGCCGGAGCACGAGGTCGATGACCGCGCGTTGGTCGGGTGGCAGCGTTTCTAGAGAGCCCATCGGAAGGAAACCCCTTGTCTCTTAGCGTAGTCAAGCCGTCGGCGCGGTGCGGCGGGTGGTCAGGGCGTTTGTAATCGCTAACGTGCCGCGGCCGATGAGCGCTCACGATCCCACCGAGCCGCACGGCTTCGACGCCGCGTACGGCCTCGAGCTGACCGACTGCTCGGAGGAGATGGCGCGTGGACGGGTCGAGGTGCGCGACCACCTCCGGACGGGGGATGGCTACGTGCACGGCGGCGTCTACGGTGCGATCGCCGACGCACTGGCCGCCAGGGGAACGGCGGCCGGCGTGGCCGGCGACGGCAAGCAGGCGATCGGCCTCGCCAGCCAGCTGGTCGTCCTTCACCCGATCGTCGAGGGAACCATGCACGCCACCGCTACGCGGCGCCATCGCGGCCGCACGACGTGGGTGTGGGAGATCGAGATCGCCGACGACGGCGGCCGACTTTCGGTGGCGGGGCGGGTCACGGTGTCGGTGAGAGATGCGCAGTGATGGGGACATAAGCGCCGCGACGGTCGGGTGAGGGAGGTGCAGGCCCCGGGTAGGGTTCGGGACATGCGGGGAGCCGTTCACCACGCCCGCAGGCTGCGTCGCGCGCTGCTGCCGGCGCTCACCACCTGCTTGATGGCGTGCCCGGTCGCCGCCTCGCGCGCCGCCGCTTCCGTCCCGATCCCGCCGGGCTGGCCTCAGCATCTCGCGCTCGGGGTAGCCGACTCGCCCGGCGACGCGCAGGCGCTGCGTGCGCATTCCGGGGTCGACATGCGCTACCAGTACCTGGCCGGCGGCGTGAACACCGGCCACGGCTGGGCCACCTGGAACCCCAACGGGAGCTTCGTCTCGATGTACGTGCACGAGTCGTTCGCCGCCGGCATGACCCCGGTGTTCACCTACTACCAGCTGCTCCAGTCCGCGCCGTCGGTCGGCTCGAGCGAGCAGGCCCGGGACCTCTCGAACCTGCGCAACCCGGCGACCATGCGTGCCTACTGGGCCGACTATGAGCTGCTGCTGCGCGGGGTGAACGCCGCGGCCGGCGCCCGACCGGTGATCGTCCACGTCGAGCCCGATCTATGGGGTTACCTCGAGCAGGCGGGCGCCACCCGCCTGGCCCGCTCGTTCGCCCTACGCCTGATCGCGCTGCGCGATCGGCTCGCGCCGCACGTCCAGCTCGCCTGGCACCTCAGCGTGTGGGGCACCAGGGAGGATCCCACCTACTCCAAGCCGTCGCTGGCGCACATGGACCACCTCGCGGCGATCTCCGCCGCCTTCTACGAGTCGCTGCACGCCCATTTCGACCTGGTCTTCAACGACGTCACCGATCGCGACGCCGGCTTCTACCAGCATGTGGAGGGCAACCCGCACACCTGGTGGGGCCCGGCCGACTTCATCCGCCACGACCGCTACATGGCGGGGTTCACCCGCCGCACGCACACGGCGGTCGTCCTCTGGCAGCTACCGGTGGGTGACACCCACGAGAACGACACCTGGAACCACTTCGCCGACAACCGCCTGCAGTGGTGGTTCGGCGCCGGCTCCGCCCCGCACCTGCGCGCCACCGAGGCGTCCGGGGTGATCGGGCTGCTGTTCGGTGCGGGGGCAACCGGCAACACCACACCGCAGACCGACAGCGGGTTCTTCTACGGGCTGGCGCGGCGCTACGAGGCCCACCCGCTCGGGCTTGGCTAGCGGCGTCGCTTAGCGGGACGCTCCTGGGGCGCCGCGCCCCAGCCAGTACGCCACGAAGTCCTTGAGCTGCGGATCGGACGCCTCCTGGACGCGCTGCCAGTGCGCCCAGGCCAGCGCCACCAGCCCGGCCGTCCGCGGCCGGGAGGCCAGGATCAAGGCGTCCCCGGTGGCCGCCAGGGAAGGGCTGAACGGGGGCGCCGCCGAACGCGCGAACTGCTCGAGCGCGGCCGGCGGCCGAGCGCCGCCGTACATGATCACCACGTCGCCGGCCTGGAGCGCACTGAGCAGCTGGTCATCGCTCAGGGCGACGCCCTCGCGCGTCACGGCGGCCGGGACGTGAGGGCCGCTGGTGGGCGGGTTTGAGCTGTAGGCCGGGCGGGGCTGTCCCGGTTGCAGCACCGCGTGGCCGAGGTCGTTGAAGGCCTGTCCGGGTCCGCTGGCGACACTCGACACCCCAGCCTGGTCACGGCCGGCGAAGAACCCGGACACGAGCACGATCAGCCCGATCGACAGCGCGAGCGAGGCGAGCAGGATGGCCAAGCGCTCGACCAGCCGCCCCAGCCGCGTCCCGGGAGCCGGTCCAGCCTTCGCGGCTCCCGGCTTCATCGCGCGGCGCGGGCCGACCCGTGCGCCGCGGACTCGGTGCCCGTCGGCGGTCGTGCCGGCGCCGGCGCCCCGGCCGCCGCGGCGAGCTCCTCGATCGAGGAGCGCAGCTCATCCGCCAGCACCTCGACGTCGGCCAGCGCGTCGAAATCGGCCACCAGGCCGAAGTCCAGCTGTCCGTTGTAGCTGAGGATCGCGATCCCCAGGGCGGTGTTCTCGGCCAGCGGCACCATCGGGTAGATCGCTTCGAGCTCACGGCCCAGCAGGTACAGCGGGAACTGGGGTCCCGGCACGTTGGTCACGACGAGGTTGAACAGTCTCTGGCGGGCCTGGAGCCGCGCCGCCTGCGCCATGATCGTCGGTGGGGCGAAGCCGGAAAGGCCGGTTAGGATCTCGGCACCCACCGCCTGGCCCGACTGCTTGACCTCCTGCATCTGTGCGCTGACCATCTGCAGCCGCTTCACCGGGTCGGTGACCCCGATCGGTAGCGTCGCCCACATCGCGGCCACCCGGTTGCCGAGCGCGCCGCGCTCGATGTCGGCGCGAACCGACACGGGCACCATGGCCCTCAGCCCGACCCCGTCCGTGCTGTTCCCGTGAAGCCGCATGTAGCTGCCGAGCGCGCCCGCCACCACCGCGAGCACGACGTCATTGACGGTGCCGCCGAGTGAGTTCTTGATCGCCTTGAAATGCTGGAGGTCGGCCTCGACCCAGGTGAACCGCCGGTGCGGACCGATCCGGACGTTGAACGGGCTGGGCGGCGCCGCCTGGAATCCCGTCCAGGCCAGCGCGCCAACGCTCCCGAGTCCCCGGGCCAGGCGTCCCGCCACCGTGCGCGGGCCGCGGAGCGTCGCCCGTACTCCGCGTGCCACCTCGCCCGGGACGGTCGCGCGCTCGAGCAGCGCGTCGGCCAGCAGCTGGGCCGCGGTGGGCAGCGGCCGGGCGACCCACTGCGTGCTCGGGGGGCGCCACCGGCAGCGGCTCCGCCGAGGTGTCGAACAGCACGGTCGCGATGTCCACGCCGGAGACCCCGTCCACCAGGGCGTGGTGGGTCTTGGACAGCACCGCGAAGCGGTCCCCGGCCAGGCCTTCGACCAGCCACAGCTCCCAGAGCGGACGGCTGCGGTCGAGCGCCTGCGAGAACACCCGTCCGGCGAGCCGCTTGAGCTCGGAGTCGCCGCCGGGGCGGGGCAGCGCCGTGTGCCGGACGTGATAGCGCACGTTGAAGTGGGGGTCGTCCACCCACACCGGTCGTCCCTGGTCGAACGGGACGAAGGCCAGCCGCTGGCGGTAGCGCGGCACCAGGTGGAGGCGCGACTCGATGGCTGCGATCAGCTCGTCGTAGGCGGGTGCCTCACCTTTGAACACCGAGCACCCGGCCACGTGCATATGGGCCGAGTCCCGCTCGAGATGCAGGAACGAGCTGTCGAGCCCGGTCAGCCTGTCCTGGTTCGCCACCGCACGGATGGTAGTCCGCGGCGCCCCCGGCACATCGAAGAAAGGCCGATGTCGGGGCCTCGCTCGTGCCGCATGTCACTTGGATCTCCTGTGATCGAACTCACAGCAAAACGGTCAAGCCCTCACCTAACCTGGCCGACTGAGTAATCGACCCGCCGAGTCGTCCTCGTCCGGAACGAGGGTGAACGGGGGACCCGATGCCAGGCGATGGCTGCCTGGCCGGGGCGAATCGACTTGCCCGGCGCCAACAGCCGGCCGCAGTCGTAGCGCCCAGGACCGGTGCGCTCAGGCGCGTGGTCAACGGTGCGCGAGCCCGACAGCTAACCCCGTAGGCACCTGGTCGAAAACGAACAGGAGGTCCTCGTCTTGAGGCCTGACAGAACCATGACCCGATGGCGCCGCTCCCGGCTGGGCGCGGGCGCCCTGATGCTCGCCGGACCGTCCTGCGCCGCCGCGGTCCTCGCCGGACAGGCGCTGGCCGCGCCGGCCCAGGAGCCCGTGCAGATCGTCCCGCAGCCGGTCCGCGTCCCGTACGGGGAGAACGTGATCGCGCGCGGCACCGCGCCGGCGGCAGAGGCCGGCGACACGATCGTGCTCGAGTTCGCCCGCCCCGGCCAGTCCACGTGGCGGGCGCTGAGCTCCTCGACGATCGGCCCCGACGGGCGCTTCAGCCTGGCCGGAGCGCCCGAGCGGTCAGGCGCTGTCCGCGCCCTCGATACCTCGAGCGGCTCCGTCACGCCGCTCGCGGCGCGAATGAGCAGCGGCGCCAGCGCGGCGACGAGCGCGCCCCTCCCGGTTGACGTCCCCGCCCGGATGCACGTTCGCACCCGGCAGATAGCGGTGCTCGGCGGACAGGCCATCCAGGTCCGGGGGCGGTTGCTTCCGGGCATGGCCGGGCGCCGGGTCAGCCTCCAGGCGCGCCGGGGCGGTCGCTGGCACACGCTCGTCCGGAGCCGGACGCGCGCGGCCGGCCGGTTCGCCCTGCGCTACGTCGCAGGCAGCGCCGGCCAGCAGAGCATCCGCGTCAGCTTCGCCGGCGACCGCCTCAACAGCGGATCCGCCGCCGCCGTGGGCACGATGACCGTCTACCGCGAGGCGGGAGCCTCCTGGTACAGCGACGGCGGCACCACCGCGTGCGGCTTTCACGCCCGCTACGGCGTGGCCAACCGGACGCTTCCCTGCGGCACGAAGGTGAGCCTGCGCTACAACGGCCGCTCGGTGACGGCGACCGTCGATGACCGCGGGCCGTACGTCGGCGGTCGGGACTGGGACCTCAACCAGAACACCGCCTCCGCGCTCGCCTTCGGCGGCGTCGGCGCCGTCTGGTCCAGCCAATAGCCTGCCTCGCCGCGGGCCAGACGTCCGGCCGGCGGCCTAGCCTGGCCGTCCGATGGCCAGTCGCTGCATCGCGCACCTGGACATGGACGCGTTCTACGTCTCGGTGGAGCTCCGCCGGCGTCCCGAGCTGAGGGGCCGGCCGGTGATCGTCGCCGGCACCGGCCCTCGCTCGGTTGTCACCACCGCCTCATATGAAGCGCGCCGCTTCGGCGTGGGCTCCGCCATCCCCGCGGCGCGGGCGAGGCGGCTGTGCCCGGAGGGCGTGTTCCTCGCGCCTGATTTCGCCTACTACCGCGAAGCGTCGCGCGAGGTGATGTCGATCGTGCGATCGACCGTGCCCGCGGTCGAGGTGGTCGGGCTCGACGAGGCCTACCTCGACCTGAGCGACGTTCCGGAGCCGATCGCGGCGATGCGCCGGCTGGCCGGGGAGATCGAGCGGACGACCGGCCTCGGCTGCTCGATCGGCATCGGCCCGAGCAAGCTGGTCGCCAAGGTGGCCTCCGATGCCGAGAAGCCGCGCGGGTTCGTGGTGCTGACCCGCGAGCAGGCGTGCGCCCGGTTCGGGTCCTCGCCGTGCGGGCTCGTGCCGGGCATCGGCCCCAAGACGGTCGTGCGCCTGCGCGCGCTGGGCGTCGACTCGCTGGCCGCGCTGTCGGCGGCTGACCAGGCACGACTGGCCGCTCGCTTCGGACCGCGTCTCGCGGCCGAGCTCCGGCGCCGAGCCCGCTTCGAGGACGACTCGCCGGTCACCGAGGAACGCAAGGTGGTCTCGGAATCGCGCGAGGTGACCTTCGACCAGGACGTCCACGATCGCGAACGGCTCGAGGCCATCCTGGGCCAGCTCGTCGAGCGGCTGTGCGCGGGCCTCATCGCCCAGCGGCGCCGCGGGCGGACGATCGGCATCAAGGTCCGCCTCGACGACTTCTCCACCCACACCCGGGCCCGCACGCTGCCCGAGGCCGTGGCGTCGGCCGACCGAGTCGGTCCGATCGCGCTCGAGCTTCTGCGCCGGTTCGCGGCCCCGCGCCCGGTCCGGCTGCTGGGTGTGCGGGTGGCCGGACTCGAACTGGTTGACGACACCGCCGACGAGCAGCTCAAGCTGGTGCTCTAGGCCGATTGCCACGCGGCCGCTGCGCGTGAGAGGATCTTCGCTCGTGGAGGGCAAGAAGCAGCGGCGCGCGGGCGCCAACGAGGCGACGATCCGCGACGTCAACGAGGGCATCGAGCGCGGGCAGTGGCCGGGGGAGGAGGACAGTCCGGTCGGCTTCCGGTGCGAATGCGCCCACCTGGGCTGCAACCAGCTGATCGAGCTGAGCGTTCGGGCGTACGAGGAGATCCGGGCGCATCCCCGGCGCTTCGTCGTCGTGCCGGGCCACGAGTCGCACGACGTCGAGAGGGTGATCGAGGCCGGGCCTCGCTACGTCATCGTTGAGAAGCGAGCTCTGGCTGGCGAGGTTGCTGAACGGAGCGACCCGCGCGGCTGAGCGTCGTCGGGACCGCCGCCGCCCTGTTCAGGTCGAAGCGCATCTGCACCTCGGTGCCGCCGGACGCCCGCGTGACGATCGAGAAGTCGTCGGTCAGTCTGGAGATCAGGGAAAGCCCGATCCCGAGCCCGCGGGTGTCGTTCCACGCGTGCAGGCCGCGTCCGTCGTCGCTGATCAGGACCCACAGCTCATCCGACGCGACGGCAGCCGTGACCTGAAAGCGGCCCGCGTCTCCTTCGCGGTAGGCGTGAACGACCGCGTTGGTGAGCGCCTCGGACGCGGCCAGGCGGATCTCCTCGAGCTGCTCGCCGCCCGCTCCGGCGGCGGCTGCCACGTCGATGAGAGCGCGGCGCGCCACCGGCACCGCTTCCGGGACGGCCGGATAGGACTCGTTCAGCGCCTCGCCTTGGCTCATGTCGGATGACCGGTTACCCATATGCGGGCAAACTCATGCGCAGAAAAATCTCACTTTTGCAGGCACAGAAATCCTCCCGGGAGGGTAGCCCGCCCACCGGCGCCGGGCGGGGGCTTACCCACGTCCAGGGATTGACGACGTCAGTAGAGCGCGGAGGCGAGCCGGCGACGGGCCGAGCGAGCCAGTGGATGCTCGACGCCGAGCTCGTCGAGCACACCGACGACCACCCGCCGGACGTCGTCGCGGGCGCCGTCGGCGTTCGGCAGCGCCTCGAGCAGCAGGTCCAGCCCGCGCTCGTGATCGCCCGCGTCGAGGGCGGCGAACGCCTCGCTCAAATCCGGGACCGGAGGCTGAGCGGAGTTGCGGACGGCCGACTCGAGCGCGATGCGCGCGGCCAGGCCGTCGGCGGCGAAGCTGCCGGGCACGCGGGCCAGGATGGTGAGGGCCTCGTCCAGCTCGCCGCGGTTCTTCAGGATCCTGGCCAGCGGGACGGCCGCGTCGGCCCGTGAGGGCTCGAGCTCGTGAGCCCGCCTGAGCGAGGCCTCGTCGCCCTCCTCGACCAGCGCATCGGCTTCCGAGGGAAGCAGCGAATCGAGGAACTCGTCGACCGCCGCCGGAGGTTGGGCACCGACGAACTCGGCCACCACACGGCCCTCCCGAAACGCCTTGACGGCCGGGATGCCCTGGATCCGGAACGCGCGGGCCAGGCCGGGGTTGGCGTCCACGTCGAGCTTGACCAGTTCGAGCTTGCCGGCACGCTCCGCGGCCCCGCGCTCGAGCACGGGCCCGAGCTGCCGGCACGGGCCGCACCACTCCGCCCAGAAGTCAACGACCACCGGCAGGGTTTGCGAGCGGTCGAGAACCGCCGTCTGAAAGGTGCTCTCGGTTACGTCCATGTGATTGATGGTAGCGACGGCCGGTCCGCGGCCAACCTCACGTCCGCGTAAGCTTGACGGCGGTAATTCATGAGTGCGATCAGGGTTCATCGCGACGGCGTCGAGCTGTCCGGAGACGAGGCGGGGCAGGGCGCTCCGGTCGTCCTGCTGCATGGCCTCACCGCCACTCGCCGCTACGTGGTGATGGGCTCTCGCGGCCTCGAGCGCTCGGGGCATCGGGTGATCGCCTACGACGCCCGCGGCCACGGCCGCTCCTCGCCCGCCCCGGCGCCGGAGGCATACACCTATGCGGACCTGGGCGAGGACCTGCTCGCGGTCCTCGACGACCGCGGGATAGATCGGGCGGTGCTCGCTGGCGCCTCGATGGGCGCGCACACGCTGCTGTGGGTCGCGTTGCACGCGCCCGAGCGGGTGGCTGGGTTGGTCGTCATAACGCCGGCGTATGACCCGGCCGTCAACGAGGACGCGGGGAGACTGGCCCGCTGGGACGCGCTGGCCGACGGCCTCGAGCGGGGCGGCGTCGACGGCTTCATCGCCGCCTACGGAGTACCCAACGTGCCGGAGGCCTTCCGCGAGACCGTGCTCAAGGTGACCCGCCAGCGGCTCTCGCACCACGACCATCCGGCGGCGGTGGCCGACGCCCTGCGGGCCGTGCCGCGCTCCCGTCCGTTCGAGACGGTCGGCGAGCTGGCCGCGATCGCGGTGCCGGTCGCGGTCGTGGCGAGTGCCGACGAGCCCGATCCCGGCCATCCCCAGGCGGTGGGGGAGGCCTACGCGGCGGCAATCCCCGGCGCGAGGCTCGTGCTGGACGAGCCGGGTCGCTCGCCGATCGCCTGGCAAGGGAGCCAGCTGTCCAAGCTGATCGCCGAGGTCGCCGAGCAGGCGGACGTCCGGTGAGCTCCTCGGCGCCGGCCGGGTACTCGGGCACGCCGCTGGTGCGCAAGCTGGGCATCAAGCCCGAGGCCCGGCTGGCCCTGATCGGCGCACCCGACGGATTCGACGAGACGCTCGGCGAGCTGCCGCCCGGGGTGCTCGTGCGGCGACGCCTGGGCGGCCGGCCGTTCGACGTGATCGTGGCCTTCTTCGCCCGGCAGAGCGAGCTCGAGCGGCGGCTGGACGCGCTGGCCGGCGCGCTCGACTCGGCCGGCGGGCTGTGGCTCGCCTGGCCGAAGCGAGCGTCCGGCGTGCCCACCGACCTGACCGACACCGTGGTCCGCAACCTCGGCCTTGCCACCGGTCTGGTCGACAACAAGGTGTGCGCGATCGACCACGTGTGGTCCGGGCTGCGGCTGGTCTACCGCCTCCGGGATCGTCCGGGCCGCTCCGGCGCCGGGGCTAAGGGCCCGGGTCCTAACCGAGTGTGACCGTCTCGGCCGACGCCTTGCGCGGGGTCAGGTAGCCGTTGCCGTCGTAGCGGACGACCACGGTCAGTCCGACCGGCGGATGCAGCCTGCCATGGCCGGGCAGGCGCGCAAACGCGGTCTGTCCCGAGAACCGGCAGGTGGGCTGGAGCGGCAGGAGAGTCGAGCCGATTGTCCGGGTTCCGAGCAGGAACTTGACCGTCACGAGCCCGCGGCAGTCGTACACGCTGGGGATCCAGTTCGGTCCCTTGACCTGACCCGAGGTGGTGAACACGAACGGCTTGTGAGCGTCGTGAGACGGGGTCGTCCTGGCCCTGATGGTCGGCTGCGGACGGTGGCGCGGCAGGGTCATGAACGTGGCGTCGCTGCCGGGCTGGGGCGCCGTGTTGCCATGCAGCGCGACGATCCGGTAGTGGAAGATCGTGCGCGCTTCGAGCCCGCTGACCGCGACCGCGACCGTGACCGGAATCGTGCCGGCTCCGACCGTGGCCGGAATGGTCTGCGATCCGTACGCGGTCGAGGTGCCGTACTGGAAGTAATAGCTCGTGTCCTGCTTGTTGGGGCTGATCACCGCGGTCAGGAGGGCTGCGTTCTTGCTCACCTGCGTGGCCGGGCCGGTGGCCACGACCGGGGGAGGATTGCCGGCGGTGGTGAACGTGTGGTCGGCGCCAACCGTGGTCCCCGCTCCGTTGGTCGCGACCAGCCGATAGTGGTAGGCCGTGCCGGGAATCAGGCTGCCCGCGGTCGTGCTGACCGCCACCGGCTTGGTCCCGTGGCCGGCCGAATGCTCGACGCTCTGCACGCCGTAGGCGGTGGTCAGACCCCACTGGAAGTAGTACGTGGTGGCGCTCCCGTTTGGATTGACGGTGCCGTGCAGCACCGCGCTGGTGTCGGTTAGGCGTGAATGAGAACCCGTGGTGACCGTGGGCGACGACGCGGCGACCGCGACGGCGGCGATGACCAGGACCGCCGACACCACCAATGCCGGCACCAGCAATACGAGCGTGCGCTTCATCCCTGCCTCCCTTGGCCGAATCTGCAGGCTCTATACCCACCAACGCCTCGAAGTTGCGCCCGGCGCGGCAGCCCGGCGGGCACGAGTCGGCCGACGCGATCGGGGGTAGCAGATCGGCTCTGCCTGCACGAGCCAAGACCAAGGGAGGTGCGCACGCCTCGACGCCGTCGAAGCGTTCCCGGCTGCGCCGGTCGGATTGCTCCGGGCCCGGCGTTCGGCGCATCCGCCGCGGGCGGGGCTTCAGCTACGCCGACGCCGACGGGCGCCGCGTGCAGTCAGCCGAAGTGCTCGCCCGTATCCGTGAGCTCGTCATCCCGCCGGCGTGGGAGGACGTCTGGATCTGCCCGGACCCGAACGGCCACCTCCAGGCGACCGGGGTCGACGCCGCCGGTCGCCGGCAGTACCTGTATCACCCGCGCTGGCGCGAGCATCGCGACCGACAGAAGTTCGAGCGGATGCTGTCCTTCGCCGACCAGCTGCCACGGCTGCGCCGGCGACTCGCTCGCACGCTGGCCGATGGGGAGGAGCCCAGTCGCGAGCGCGTGCTGGCCGCCGCCGTGCGGCTCCTCGACATCGGCATGTTCCGCGTCGGCAGCGAGCAATACGCCGACGAGGACAGCGGCATCGGCCTGGCCACCGTCCGCAAGGCGCAGGTCCGCGTGCACGACGACGCGATGGAGTTCGACTATCCGGGCAAGGGCGGCCTGCGACGGCGGCAGGTGATCGAGGACCCGGTCACCTACGAGCTGATCGGCACTCTCAAGCGCCGCCGGGCTGGACCCGACGAGCTGCTCGCCTATCGGGAGGGGCGCCGGTGGCGCGACGTCCGCTCCGATGACATCAACGAGTACCTCCACGAGCAGCTGGGGAAGGAATTCACCGCCAAGGACTTCCGGACCTGGAACGCGACCGTGATGGCCGCCGTGACGCTCGCCGTCGACGGGCGGGACGCCGCCACGAAGACCGCCCGGAAGCGGGCGATCAACCGCGCCGTGGGCGCCGTGTCGGAGCTGCTGGGGAACACGCCCGCGGTCGCGCGCCGCGCCTACATCGACCCGCGCGTGTTCGACCGCTACCGGTCGGGCTGGACGATCGCGGCGGCGCTCGAGCGGATACCCGAGCTCGATGTGGCCGACGATCGCGCGCGCACCCGGATCGAGCGCGCGGTCGTCGACCTGCTGGTCGACAACACCGATTCGACGGCGCTCGAGCCGATCCCCGCCGGGCCGGCGGAAGACTCGGCGCCGCCCATCTAATCGCGGTGGAACCGCCAGAGGTAGCCGGCGCTCCGGAACCCGAGACGGCCGTAGAGGCGCTTCGGCCAGCCGGCGTCGTCGGCCACGATGAAGGTCACGTCGTGGCCACCGTCGTGGGCCAGCTCGACCGCGCGGCCGACCAGCGCGCGGGCGAACCCGCGCCCGCGCGCCTCGGGGACCGTGTAGACGTCCTCCACCTGGGCCGTGCGTCCGGTGCAACGGAGCTTGGCGATCGCCACCAGCGCCCCATCGCTGCTTCTGACGCCGAGCAGCCGGTCACCCAGCGCCCGGATCTCGCGGCGGGCGTAGGCGACGAATTGTTCGACCCCACCCGGCGCCGGCTCGTCCTCCTCGTACCACCGCCGGATCAAGTCGAGCACTTCGGCCTCGCCGGGCTCGATCACGATGCTGGTGTCGGCCGGGCGGTCGGTGGGGCCGGCCAGGACCATCACCAGGTCGCGCTCGGTTTTCCATTGCGCCGCTCTGAACGACGCTTCCAGCTGGGGGCCCGCCACCTGGTCTTCGACCGCGATCTGCCGGTAGTCGAATCCGGTCAGCTGCTCCTCGGCCAGGTCGACCAGTTCGTCGAAGCCCAGCGCGTGGGTGACCTGCAGCTGGTTGAGCACCCACACGGCCGGCAGTGACGGGGTACTGAACACGATCCCGGCGTCGATCGGCCGCGCTGTGTCCGCCGTGGCGACCAGGCCCGCCCGCATGAACGCGAGCGCGCGGCCGAGGGCGTCTGTGGGCGGCGGGGCGCACACGCGGACATGATGGCGCCGGGCTCTCAGGCGCGTGCGTCGGGTCGGCGCCCAGAGACGGATCACGCTCGGCTGACCGCCTCTGGTCGGTCGGGCTCTAACAAACGCCCGGGCCGGTCGTTATGCTCCCCGTGGGGCGATTGGACGGGACATGAGCCAGATCTTCAAACGGGGCACGATATTTGGCTGCGCGCTGGCGCTCGTGATGTGCGCGGCGGCGTCGTTCGCCACCGCGGCGTTTGCCTCCGATTCGATCTACTGGTCGAGCTACACGAACGCGGGCGCCATCGAGCTCGGCAACCTGGACGGCTCCGGCGGCCGGCCGCTGGTCACCGGCGAGAGCAGTCCCGAGGGTGTGGCCATCGACTCCGCCACGGGGAAGATCTATTGGGCCGACACGACGACGGGCGCGATCCGCGTGGCCAACCTGGATGGCACGGGCGCGCGGGACCTGTACACGGGGGAGAGCCAAGCGTCGGGCGTCGCGATCGACCCGGCGGCCGGGTTGATCTACTGGGCTGACGCGGTGCGCAGTACCGGGACGATCCGGGTCGCGAACCTCGATGGCAGTGGCGCCGCCAGGACCCTGTTCGCGGGGGAGGATTGGCCGGTCGGGGTGACGATCGATCCGGCGGCCGGGAAGATCTACTGGGGCAGCTACAACTCGTACTTGATCCGCGCCGGGAACCTCGACGGCACCGGCGCCAGGACCCTGTTCACCGGCGAGAACTCTCCCACCCAGCTCGCGGTCGATCCCGCCGCGGGAAAGCTCTACTGGACCAATGAGTTCCTCGGCAACGTACGGGTGGGGAACCTCGACGGGACCGGCGCCACGACCCTGTACGCGGGTGAGGGCGATGTCGGGGGGGTGGCGATCGATCCGACGGCCGGGAAGATCTACTGGACCAACTGGAACCTCGGGACGATCCGGGTCGGGAGCCTGAGCGGCGCCGCGGCGGCGCAGAGTCTCTACACGGGCCAGACCGACCCGTGGATGGTCGCGCTCCTGCGCGCCCCGCTCGGCACCGCCGCTCCTCAGGTTTCGGGGAACCCCGGGGTCGGCCAGACACTGACGTGCAGCCCGGCGAGCTGGGCCGCGGATCTGCTGAGCGGGTTCCTGTACCGCGCGCCCCAGAGCATCGCGTATCAGTGGACGGTCGACGGCGCGCCGATCGCCGGCGCGACGTCAACCTCGGTGGTCGTGAGCGCCCCCGGTGCCTACCGGTGCGCCGAGATCGCCACCAACGCCGCCGGCTCGACCACGCAGACGAGCGCTCCGACGACCGTGTCCGCTCCGAAGCTGCCGCCGCCGCGGCTCGGGCGTCTCGTGAACGCCGCGCCCGTCACCGGCAAGGTCTTCGAGGTCGTCAACGGCCGGCTGGTGCCGCTGACCGGCGCGGAGCAGATCCCCACCGGTGCTGTGCTCGACGCACTTCACGGGACGGTTTCGCTGACCAGCGCGACCGGTCGCGCGTCAAAGACGCAAACCGGAACCTTCGGCGGTGCGGTGTTCAGGGTGACGCAGGCAAGGAGTGGTAAGAACAAGGGACTGACGACGCTGGCGTTGGTCGAGGGAGCGTTCACGGGCGCGCCGACGTACGCCACCTGCAAGAAGCACAAGGCCCTCGCGACAGCCGCCGTGGCGGCTAAGACGCTCCAGCTCCTGCACGCCAGCGCCCAGGGCAAGTTCCGCGCCACGGGGCGCTACAGCGCCGCGACCGTCCGCGGCACCAAGTGGACCGTCGCGGACCGCTGCGACGGAACCCTGACCCACGACATCACACACTCGGTCGCCGTCACCGATTTCGTCCGCCACAAGACGATCATCCTGCACGCCGGCCAGAGCTACCTGGCGAAGAAGCCGAAATAGCGCGGGCGCCCTGGCGCCGGTCGAGGCGACCGACCGGGTCGTCGAGTCTGCCGCTCCAGCCAAGGTACGGCTGGCACCGCCGAGCGTGAGCCTTTACTCATTGCTGATATGGTAAAGGCGCGATGAGCGTCGTATCCCGCAAGAACCAGATCACGATCCCGGCAGAGGTGATGCGAGAGGCGGGTCTCGAGCCAGGGGATGACGTGCGGGTCCGGACGGTCGGACCGGGCCGCATCGAGCTGGTCAAGGCCGAGGAACTGATCGAGGAGTTCGCCGGCCGCCTGGATTCAAAGGCTTACCCGCCTGGGTATCTCGACGACGTTCGCGCCGGATGGGCGTAGTCGTCTTCGACAGCGACGTCCTGATCGCCTTCCTCAACCGTGACGACGCGCATCACGACGCCGCGGTAGAGCTCGTCCGCGACGCGATGAAGCCCGGCGGCCGCCGGATGATCTGCGCGGTCAACTACGCCGAGATCATGGTCGGTCCGATCAGAGCAGGCAAGGAGGCTCGGGAATTGGTCTGGCAGATGCTCGCCCAGTTCGGCATCGAGACGATCACGGTCGACTTCGACTTCGCCAGCCGAGCGGCGGCCGTACGCGCTCGAACCGGCCTGAAGCTGCCCGACGCGTTCGCGCTGGCGACCGTGACCCACGCCGAGCATCGCGGCTACGGGGACGTTGGGCTGGCGAGCTTCGACCAAGCGGTGCTCAGGGCCCACGCCGAACTGCATTCCAACTGAATCGGCCCCGCGTTAGGCGGCGCCGGGGCAGCCCGGGGCAGGAGAACGCGCAGTCGCAGGCGTCGCCTTGCGCCTGCGGTTAACGCTCGATAATCGATCTTATGTAAACCAAACTGAAAACAAAGGCCGGCCGTGGCCGGCCGTCGACCGGCTCGGCACGCTCACCAAATTTGATAATTCCTACTAAAGGTTCCTGGACGAATTGCCGATACGACGTGGCAGGGGGCACGGGCAGAAGTCGGGGGCGGGCTGGCTGATGCGTCGACGGGCGGGGCTGCGCCCGTCGACGCATCCCTGGCTCCCGACACGATTCTCAACTGCTCCCAGCGGGCGGCGATGAGCGCGGCGAGAATCGCGACGTTTGCCAGCGTGTCCGCAACAGCGGTCGACGGGGCGGCGTCGGGCTGACCGCCGGCCGCACTCGAGGATCGCCTCGCGCATGTGCTCGGTCGTCCGCATGATCTGGCCAAGCTCATCGTGGCGGGTGATCTCCTCGGGCTTGGTGCGCGCCGAGAGGCGATGAGTGAAGTCACCGTTGGCCAACGCGGACAGGCCTGGACGCAGATTCTCGACCATCGCGTGCGAGAGGGCATCGACGCGCTCCTTGACATGCCCCACGCCGCTCATGATCGACCGGATCGTCGTCCACACGAGCAACAGCAGCAGGGGAAGCCCGATTCCGGCGACCAGGAGGATCAACGTCGTCCCGGTGCTCGCGCTCGACCGAACCGAGGCGGTGCTCTGCGTCTCCTTGTTCTCGATCGCGTTGCGCAGGTTCGAGAACTCCACGGGCAGCGCGTCCGACGGCTTCAGATTCGCCACCGTGGCGATGTAGACGCTCTTGTCGACGTTGCCGGCGACGGCGGCGGCACGCATCTGCCGGCTGAAACCGTTGTACAGGGCGAGGTTGGCTTGGATCGCGCTCAGCTGGACGAGCATCGCGGGATCGCGGACCTCGCCGCGAAGCTTGCTGAGCTGGCTCTCTGATTCGTGATACGCGGCGAGCGACTGCTGCCAGGTCCTCTCCGCGAGCTTCAGCTTCGACGGATCCTTCAGCGCCATGACCGCCACGTACATGTTGTTCTGGTCGTCGTTGTAGATCCAGGACTCGTACGCGTGGCTCAGCGTCCTCGCCTGCTCCTCGCGGCTGGCGTTGGTATGAGCGAGCGTGCGGAAGCTCGACATCAGCAACGTGCTCGCGAGCGCGAGCACGAGCAGCACCGCGGTGGCGCCGCCACCCAAGATGATCAGGCGCCCGCGAAGGCTCAAGGAACGGAGGTGGGCGTGCATCGGAAATCCCCTGTCGGTCAAGCTGGTCGTGGTCGTCCGCAGTCGGGTCATCCCGACCGCGCTGCGTTACTCCACTAGACAATCGGCACCCCTCTCGGTCGCGCGGTCAGTAGTCCACCGCGGCACACGCGCGAGAACCCGCTAGCCGGTCTCTTGCGGGGTCGTGGCCAGGCCACCGCAGGTCGTGGCCAGGAGATTGCAGTCTGCGGGGCTCGACACCCCCGGCGCGTAGCTAGACTCCTCTTGCCATGCCCAAGCAGCAGCGGACCATGCGGATCGAGCAGCGCGGCCAGATGGCCGCCATGCAGCAGCTCGAGAGCAAGTCCGACGAGGAGCTCGAGGCCGAGACCAGGTACAAGGCCGCCGCCCAGGCCATCCTCGGCTACCGGGCGGCCGAGCGCTACGACGCCAAGGAGGCCCGCGCCCACTTCCAGAAGGCCCTCGCCGCCGCGCGAGGCCCCCAGGAGCGCGCGGGGATCCGCAAGATGGCCGACGCCTCTCTCGCGCTGGCCGAGCGGCGCGCCGATGACCTCAAGCGCGCGACCGAGCGCCTGGGCGTCGAGGCGCCCACCACGCGCCAGTTGCGCAGCCTCAGGTTCCTCGGGTTGATCGCCCCGCCGGCCAGCGCGGGTGTGCTTGCCCGCGTCCGCGGGATCCTGATCGCGATCGTCCTCGTCGTCGCGATCCTCGCCCTCGCGTTCGGGATCGTGTACGGAATCGGGCAGATCTTCGGCGGGATGTCGGTCCAGCTGTCGGTCTTCTGGGGCTTCGTCCTGGTCGCCATCGTCGTGGCGGTCCTGGCCGTCCTGGGCAGACGACGTCAGAAGCGCGCCCAGGCCCAGCGCGCAGAGCAGATCGCCGCGCGATCGCGCTGACGCGACGCCGTGTGCGGGCGCTATTCGCTGGCCGCGCCGAATCCGGCTGAGGTTCGAGCGCGCTTTCCGATCGACGAGTCGGTCGAGATCCGGCGTCGCTACAACGTGGCGCCCGGCGACGAGGTGCTGGCCGTGACCACCGACCGTGAAGGCAATCCTCGCGGCGAGCTGTTGCGGTGGGGACTGGTCCCGTCCTGGGCCAAGCAACCCGACACCGGCCTCAAGATGATCAACGCGCGGGTGGAGACCGTGGCCGAGCGGCCGGCGTACAAACGCGCCTTCGAGCGCTATCGCTGCCTGATCATCGCCGACGGCTTCTTCGAGTGGCGCCGCCCGTCGTCGGGCCCCAAGCAGGCCTTCCACATCACCCGAGCCGACGGCCGGCCGTTCGCCTTCGCCGGCCTGTGGTCGATCTGGTACGGCGAGGACGATCGCAAGCTCCGCACCTGCACGATCATCACGACCGCCGCGAGCAGCGCGATCGCCTCGCTCCACGACCGGATGCCGGTGATCCTGGCGCCGGACGCCGAGGCGGCGTGGCTCGCGCCCGCGCAGCCGCCGGCTCGCCTGCGCGAGCTGCTCGTCGGGCTCAGTCCTGGGGACACCGCGCTGCGGCCGGTCGGTCCCGCCGTCAACGACGCCCGCTATGACGGGCCGGAGTGCCTCGCGCCGGCCCTGGAGGAGCGGCAGACGGCGCTGTTCTAGGCGTGGCGGCAGATTCGTCCACATGCGACGTTGCCTTCGTCCTCGGGGGAGGTGGTGTGCTCGGCGCGCACGAGGTCGGCATGCTGCGGGCGCTGGCCGAACGGGGCGTGGCGCCCGACCTGATCCTCGGCACGTCGGTGGGCGCGATCAACGGCGCCTTCTTCGCCGCCGACCCCACGCTCGCCGGCGTCCAGCGCCTGACCGAGCTGTGGCGCGAGTCGAACTGGTCGGAGCGCTCGCCGGGCGCGACACTCCGCCGGATCACCACGCTCGCGCGGAGCGGCACTCACCTGGAGTCGCTGTCCGAGATGCGCGAGCGGCTGGTTGCCCTGCTGCCGGTGCGGCGGGTCGAGGAGCTCCGAGTCCCGTTCCAGTGCGTGGCCGCGTCGATCGAGCGGGCCGCCGAGCACTGGTTCGACACCGGCCCGCTGGCCGACATCGTGCTGGCCTCCTGCGCCGTCCCGGGCATCCTCCCCCCCGTGCCGATCGACGGCGAGCACTTCATCGACGGAGGGATCGTCAACTCGATTCCGGTCAGCCGGGCGGTGGCGCTCGGCGCGCGCAAGATCTACGTGCTCCAGGTCGGCCGGCTCGAGCAGTCGCTGAAGCCGCCGCGCCGGCCCTGGGAGGTCGGCCTTGTCGCCTTCGAGGTGGCCCGCCGGCACCGGTTCGCGCATGACCTCCACAACCTGCCCGAGGGCATCGAGCTGCACGTGCTCCCTACCGGCGGCTCGGCCGCGCCGGCCTACAACGACATCTCCGGCCAGCTGCGCGTCGGCCGGATGATCCGCACCGTCCAGCGCCAGATCGACTCGGCCTATGAGGCGTCGCTGCGCTACCTGGCCCAGCGCTGATGCCGCCCGCCTTCATCCGCCGCCCCGTGACCGTCAGCGTGTGGTTGGTCGTGTCGGCCGCGTGCGTCGTCGCCTCCCCCCTGCTGCTCGGCATCGGTGTGCTCGCCAGCGCGCTGACCGGTCGCCGCCAGCCGCTGGTCGTGGCGCGCCTCACGCTCGCCTATTTCGTGCACGAGCTCGTCGCGCTCGTCGCCTGCGGCGTTCTCTGGCTGCTGGCGGGCGCCGGCCGGCGAATCGGCACGTCGCGATCGCAGCGGCTGCACTGGCGCCTGGTCGGCTGGTTCTTCGGCGGATTGGCCGCCGCCGGACGCCGGGCGCTCGAGATCGACGTGCGTCCGGATCCCTCGCCCGAGGCGGTATCCGCGCTCGCGTCCGACCGGCCACTGATCGTGTTCAGCCGGCACGCCGGGCCGGGCGACACGATCTTCATCGTCGACGAGCTCCTGTCGCGCTACGACCGACGGCCGAGCGTTGCCTTCAAGGAGAGCATCGCGATCGATCCGAGCGTCGACCTGCTCGCCCACCGGCTGCCCCAGGCGATGCTCGACACCGCGGACCGGGAGGCGTGCGAGGCGCAGATCGAGGAGCTGACCGCCCAGCTCGGCCCGCGGGGAACGCTGCTGCTGTTCCCCGAGGGCGGCAACTTCACGGCCGAGCGGCGTCGCTCCGCCCTGCGGCGACTGTGGCGCAAGGGCCGGCGACGGTCGGCTGCCCGCGCCGAGCAGATGTCCCATGTCATGCCGCCCCAGCCGGGCGGTGCACTCGCGGCGCTGAGGGCCCGCGGTCAGGCCGACGTCGTGTTCGCCGCGCACACCGGCCTCGGGGTTGCCGCCTACCCGCTCCAGTTCTGGCGCGAAATGCCGATCGGGCGGACGCTGCGCACCCGCATGTGGTTGGTCCCGAGTGAAGATGTCCCTGCGGCGGATGACGACCGAGTCGACTGGCTCTACGACTGGTGGAAGCGCATCGACGAGTGGATCGACGGACAACATGACGAGGAACGGGCATCGGGGTTGCCAGACGGACAGGATGGGTAGCGCGTAAGCGGCTTCGACGGCGACGACAAGGGAGAACCGATGCCACAGACCAAGGCCGACCGCTCGGCGGCAGCCAAGAAGGCGGCTGCGACCCGCGCGCGCAACAAGCAGAAGGCGCAATCCGAGACCGCCGGCAAGAAGTCCGCCGCGACGCGCCAGGGCCGCAGTGCCGGGGCGGCGGCGGGTCAGGCCAAGCGCGCCGCAGGCGGCGCGGTCGGCGGAGCCAAGTCGGCTGCGCGGGCGGCCGGCAGCGCAGCCAAACTGGCCGGCAAGGCGGCGAGCACGCGGGCAAGCGCCGTGCTCGGGAGCCGGAAGAAGTAGTCCCGGGCGCGCCGCTGCTCAGGCGGCAGCGGGCTGCTCGGAGAGACCGGCGCGCGTGGGAAGAACCGCCGCCGGCGCCTCGACGGGCAGGCCGATCCACTCGTTGAACGCGGCGGGAGCCAGCGGCTTCGAGAAGTGGTAGCCCTGGGCGAAGTCACAGCCGAGGCCGGCCAGACGGTGCAGGGTCGCCTCGTCCTCAACGCCCTCGGCGACCACCTTGAGGCCGAGGTCGTGACCCAGGTTGATCGTCGAGCGCACGATGATCAGATCGCTCTCGTCGCTCAGCATCGGTGAGACGAACGAGCGGTCGATCTTCAACTCGTCGATCGGCAGGCGGCGCAAGTTGGCCAGCGACGAGTACCCGGTGCCGTAGTCGTCCACCGACAGGCCGACGCCGAGCTGGTTGAGTCGCGTCAGCGTGACCAGCGACCGGTCCGGGTCGGACATCAGCATGCTTTCGGTGATCTCGAGCTGCAGCGCCTCGGGGACCAGGCTGTAGAGCGACAGCAGGTCCCCGATCAGCCCCGGCAGATCGGGGTCGAGCAGGTTGCGCACCGACAGGTTGACCGACACGGTGAGCTCCCGGCCGGCCCGCCGCCACGCCGCGCACTGCGCCACCGCCTGCTCCAGCACATGCCGGGTGAGCGGTCCGATCAGGCCGGTCTGCTCGACGATCGGGAGGAAGTCCGACGGCGGCAGCAGCCCGAGCTCGGGGTGCTCCCAGCGCACCAGGCCTTCGGCCCCGTGCACCCGGGTGCCGTCCATGTACATGATCGGCTGGTAGAAGACCACGATCTCGTCCGAGTCGAGCGCCCGGCGGAACTCGCTGAGCACACTCAGGCGCCGCACGGAGTGACGGTCGAGCGCGGCCGCGTACACCTTGCAGCCGGAGTGCGCCTCCTTGGCCGCGTACATGGCGACGTCGGCGCTGCGCAGCAGCGAGTGCGGGTCATCGCCGTCGCGCGGGAAGCGCGCCACGCCGATGCTCACCCCGACCTCGAGCGCCATGTCATCCACCACCACCGGCTGCTGCACGCACTTGATCAGGCGCCGGGCGACGTCCTCCAGCTCGCCGGCGTCCCCGGTCGCCTCCGCCGGCAGGACCGCGAACTCGTCGCCGCCCAGCCGCGCCACCAGGCCGTCCGGCCCGATCACCTCGGCCAGCCGGGGCCCGAGGTCTCGCAGCAGCTCATCCCCGAAGTGATGGCCGAGGGTGTCGTTGACTTCCTTGAAGCGGTCGAGGTCGAGCAGCATGACTCCGAACTTCTCGTCGGTCGCGCTCGCGGCCGCGATCGCTCTGATCCAGACGTGCACGGAACCACTCGCGATTGGCCAGGCCGGTCAGCTCGTCGGTGGTGGCAATGCGCTGAAGCTTTTCGCCTCGCTGCTGGGACTTCAGAAGCTCCCCGACGAGGTACTGGAAGATCAAGAGCGCGAGGCCCCCAAGGACGATCCCGACTGTTCCTGCCGAAACGGCGAGATACGCCACGGCCATAGTCAGGAGCGCCGAGAACAGCTCCGCGGGCATGATCGGAATCACCGCTATCCGTGCCTTCTCGACGATGGAGGAGCCGTCCAGATAGCACCGGAACCCGAACACTCCGATGAAGTTCACGGCCAACGCAACCACGAACGCGGCGAACACGACCAGGTAGTAGCCGGCTGCGTGAGGCCCGAGACCGACGAGACGCACCGTCTCGTGAAAGAACAAGCCGGCAACCAGCGGGATACCACATGAACGTCGCGAGGTTGCTGAGCGCGAATTGCAGGCTGGCCCGCGTACGCGGGCCCACGACACGCTCATCGCCACCACTCCCAGGAGTGACGCCGGGCCCGGGCCAAGCAGGACAATGGTCACGACCAGGCCGATCGGAACCCCGGACACGCTCACCTTCCGCGCCCCGGTCGCGATGTGGGTGAAGGTACTGATTGTCGTGAACGAAACCAACACCGCGAGCGGTGCGATGCGCCACCCGTCGGCACCCCTGGTCAACCAAATGACTGCTGCCCCCGCGATGAGCGCAAGGACGTGCACGCAGGCGACGCCCCGGCCTGGTAGCCGTGGGCGCTCGTTGCCAGCCGTGGCAGTCTCGCGGTCCATCGCAACCCATTCATCGGTCGGTGCGAGCAAATCCTCAATCCCGAAAGTGTCCAGACCTACCTGGACACGCCTAAAGCTGAGGCTTGTCCCGGCCGATGACCGTCGTGCAAGGCCGCAGAAAGGAAAAGAGGGGTCCGAGACACGAACCCCTCTAGAACCTGACAATCAGGTGCTGTGCCAACCCATGACCAGCACTCCTTTCGTTGGCGGCGTTATGTGAACGGCACCGCCGGCAGTGCTACCTCTCACAGCCACTGCCGTGCCCCTGCCGTCTTTTTTCATCCTTGGGGACTGCGCCCCGTGTGCCGAAAGGCTACCTGGCGGCGCAGTTCCCGCAATCGGACGTTTGTCCAGTTGCGGTTTAGCCTCTCAAGTCGACGGGCAACGCCGCCGATTTGGGAGCCCGCCTACTAACGGCGCGGGCAACCGAAACTCACGGCTCCTCATTGCCGGCGGGCACGCCAGCGCGCGCCGCGGTGGCTCCGTCCAAGCGGGTTTAACGACATGAGGCCCGGTTACCCGGGCCTCACGATGAGCGTTACACGAGACGGTCCGCCGACTGCGGGCCCGTCCGAGAAGCGATTAGCCGTGGTACCAGCACATACGCCTGGCGCCCCTTTCTCTGTTGGCAACACGTAACGGCGCCGCCGGCAGCCCGACGCTGATCGCGCGCTACCTGCCCCCTGCCGCGTCCTGGGAAGCCCCTCCCAGGTGGCACATAACGGTAGTCACAACCGGACGCTTGCACAATGGGACCTTCGTCCAGATGTGCGACTCCGAGGCCCCCGTCAGAAGCGCGTGCGGCTTATGTAACTCGCGTCCCTGTGATCACGCCGCTGCGCATGGTCTCCGGGTCGCTGCCCCAGATGTGACCCGGCTTCCCCGGCCACGCGTCGACGCGCATGCCTGCGTTGCGGGCGCGGGGATACCACTCGGTCACGCGTGGCGTGCGCCGGCCGTAGCGCTCGAGCCGCCGCCGCGCCGGCGCACTCAGGTATTTCGCGAGCATCGCTTCCGTGGCCTGCGCGTGGACGTCGCAGTCGATCAGCTGGACGGCGCTCACTCCGCTGACGCCGGCATCCCGCGTCGCCTCAACCTGCGACATCGCCCACCTCCTCAAGTGTGCAGCACAACGTACTCGTCCTCGACCTTGACCTCGAACGTCTCCGCCACGTACGGCCCGGGCACCCGTTGAGCCGGCCGCGCCGGCGCCTCCTCGAGCAGCGACGCCCCTCGCTCCACACCGGCTCCGTAGCTGCGCACGCCGGCCATCGCGCCACCCATGAACGACTGCCCGCTGTCCAGGTCGTACTCCCAGCCGTGCCACGGACACGCGATCCGCAGCGGATCGTTCGAGATGCGCGCAGAGCCCGGCGCGTCAGCCACCGCGTCGCCGAGCACGTGCCCCAGGCAGAGTGGACCGCCCTGGTGGGGACACCGGTTACGAATCCCGTAGAAGCTCTCCCCCACGCGGAACACGCCGATCGAGCGGCCACCCACCTCGACGATCCGTCGCTCACCGTCGGGAAAGCCGCTCAGCGGCGCGACCACGACCCTCATGAACCCCACACTACCCCCGGGTGCATGCGTCCGCCGGCGGCTTGCGAACCGTGCGCTGCCGGTCAACAGCCGTTCCCCGCAGGCGTTTGGGAAGAAACTCCGACTATTTCGGAGTTTCTTCCCAAGCGCCACCCTCGCGGCCGGGTCGCGCCGGCGCACATGCCGGCTCGGCCCCCCGGTGCGCCAGCAATCCCGCCGGGATCAGCACCACGGCCAAGACCGCCGCCACCAGCAGGGACACGCCGGAGACGAAGACCGCGCGGTGCAGCCCGTCCACGAACGCGGCCGCCGACGAACCGTGCAGCCTTCCGCCCCCCGCCGCGCCTCCCGAAACGCCGGCGTACACCAGCGATCCGAGCACGGCGACGCCCAACGCCTGGCCGATCTGACGCATCGAGTTGTGGATCGCCGACGCCATGCCGGCACGCTCGGAGCGCACCGCCGCCATCGCGGTGGCGGTCATCGGGGTGAGACTCAGCCCGCCGCCAAGACCGACCGCGGCCAGATCCCACCAAACCGAACCGACCGACGACCCCGGCGAGAGCCGCAGCAGCCCGAACATGCCCGCCCCGCACAGCACCAGCCCCGCCACCATCGGTGCTCGCGGCCCGAACCGGCCCACCAGCCGCCCCGACAGCGGCGCTCCCACGAAGAATCCGATCCCCACGGGCAGCACGGCCAAACCGGCCCCCAAAGGAGACCGGCCCTGGACCTGCTGGAAGTACGCGCTCAGGTAGACGATGCCTCCGATGAAGGCGAAGAACACGGCCAGCCCGGCCAGATTCGCCACCGTGAACGGCGCCCGCGAGAACAGCGACACGTCGATCAGCGGCGCCTCGTGCCGGCGCTCCCAGGCCACGAACGCCGCCAGCGCGCAGAACGCGACCACGAACCCGCCGAGAATCAGGCCCGAGCCCCAGCCATGCGACGGCCCCTCGATGATCCCGAACGTCAGCATGCCCACGCCGGCGGTGGTGAGAAACGCGCCGGTCCAGTCGAACCCGGCCGTCGCCGCCGAACGCGGGATGATCGGGATGAACCGCACGCCCAGTAACACGACCAGGACGGCCACGGGCACGTTCAGGAGGAACACCGAGCGCCACCCGATCGCGTCCACCAGCAAGCCGCCGACGGCCGGCCCGGCCGCCAGCGCCAGCCCCGACCCCGACGACCACACGCCGATCGCGCCCGCCCGCTTGCCTGGGTCGTCAAACGTCCAACTGATGATCGCCAGGCTCGTCGGCGTGACGATCGCCGGCCCGAGGCCCTGGATCACGCGACCACCCAGCAGCCAGCCGACCGAGGGCGCCACACCCGCGACAAGCGACCCACATCCAAACAGCGACACGCCCGTGATGAACATGCCCTTGCGTCCCCGGCGATCGCTGAGCACGCCGCCGGCCACCAGGAGGCTCGCGAACACGATCACGTACGCGTCGACGATCCATTCCAAAGACGTACTCGACGCGTGCAGGTCGCGCCCGATCGTCGGGAGCGCCACGCTGACCACCGAGGTCGACATGACCGCCATGAACTGCGCCAGCGTCACGACGAGGACCGTGAGCGCGCGCTCCCCGGGCCGGCGGCGCAACCGATCCCCGGGCGGCCGGCGCAAACCGCTGCTACAGCGTCACAGCGCGACCGGCCGCGAAGCCGTCGAGGTTCACGATCTCGCCGATCACCGACGCCGGCACGGGCGCGTCGGTGGTGATCACCATCACCGCCTCGAGCCCGTCGCCCACGTGCACGGTGTCGGGATGCCGTCCGACGGCGGCCGAGACGATGTTGATCCCGTGCTCGCCGAAGTGGGTGCCCACGCGACCGATCATGCCCGGCATGTCGCGGTAGCGGAACAGCGTGATGTGATCCTCGAGCTGGATGTTGAAGCGCTGACCCCAGACCTCCAGCAGGTGCGCGCGGTTGCGCCGCCCCAGCAGGGTGCCGGCGACCAGCACCGTCTCGTCGCCGCTCTCGACGGTGACTCGGACCAGGTCTGAGTAGTCGCGCACGGCCGAGCGCTTCATCTCGACCACCTGGATCCCCCGCTCGCGCGCGAGGGCCGGGGCGTTGACCTCGTTGACCTCCTCCTCGGTGTGCCCGCGGAGCACGCCGAGCAGCACCTGGATGGAGAGCATCCGGGTGTCGCGCTCGGCGATTCGCCCGAGGAACTCGGTGCGCAGCAGGTCGATCGAAGATCCCTCGGCGATCTCGACGGCGATCCGCCCGAGCGCGCGGCACAGCGACACGAACGGCCCGAGCATGTCCATGTCCTCGGCCGAGATCGCCGGCACGTTCACCGCGCTGGTGACGACGCCTCCGGTCAACGCGGCCACGACCTGCTCGGCCGCCTGGTAGCCGGCGCGGTCGGTCGCCTCGGCGGTGGACGCCCCGAGGTGTGGCGTGACGATCACGTTGGGATAGCCGAACAGCGGGTGGTCGGTGACGGGCTCACTGGTGAACACGTCAAGCGCCGCGCCGCCCACCTTGCCGGAGTCGAGCGCGGCCTGCAGATCCTCGTCGACGACCAGAGGCCCGCGAGCGACGTTCAGCACCCGCACGCCGTCCTTGCACTTCGACAGAGCATCCGCATCGAGCCACCCGCGAGTCTCTGGCGTGTTCGGCAGGTGCAGCGTGATGAAGTCCGACACGGCATACAGGGCGTCGGAGGATTCGGCCTTCTCGACGCTCAGCTCGCGGTAGCGCTCGGCCGCGATGTACGGGTCGTAGGCGACCACGTGCATGCCGAACGCCCGGGCGCGCTCGGCCACGAGCTGACCGATCCGGCCGAAGCCGAGGATCCCGAGCGTCTTCTCGTACAGCTCGATCCCGGAGAACTTGGAGCGCTCCCACTTCCCGCTGGTCAGTGAGGCGTGAGCCTGGGGCACGTTACGCGCGAGCGCCAGCAGCAGCGCCATCGTGTGCTCGGCGGCCGTGATCACGTTGGACTGCGGGGCGTTGGCCACGACGATCCCGCGCTTGGTGGCCGCGTCCACGTCGACGTTGTCGACTCCGACGCCGGCCCGCCCAACAGCGCGCAGCCGCGTCGCCCGCCCGATCAGCTCCGCGTCGAGCTGGGTGGCCGACCGGATGAGGACTCCCTGGTACTCCCCGATGCGCTCGACCAGCTCTTCGCGCGACCACCCGACCCCAAGGTCTACATCGAAGCTCTCGCGCAGCAGCTCGATGCCCGAGTCGCCGATCTTCTCGGCCACCAACACCCGGGGACGGGTGCCGTCCGGATGGGTTCCCGCCGCCACCGGCTCGGTGGCGCTCACAGCCGGCGCTCCAGCACCCAGTCGATGCACGCGGTCAACGCCCGCACGTCGGAGGGGTCGGTGGCGGGGAACATCGCCACCCGCAGCTGGTTGCGCCCCAGCTTGCGGTACGGCTCGACGTCGACGATCCCGTTCGCGCGCAGGGTGGCCGCCAGATCCGCGGCGTCGACCTCGGCGGAGAAGTCGATCGTCCCGACGACCAGCGAGCGCTTGGCCGGATCGCTCACGAACGGCGTCGCATGCTCGTGCTGCTCCGCCCATCCGTACAGGTGCTGAGAGGACTCGGTGGTGCGGGCGACCATCGCGTCGAGACCGCCCCGCTCGAGGATCCATTCGAGCTGATCGGCCAGCAGCAGCAGCGTCGCGATCGCCGGCGTGTTGTAGGTCTGCTCCTTGACCGAGTTCTCGAGCGCGTACCGCAGCGACAGGAACTCGGGGATCCAGCGACCGTCAGCAGCCGCGGTGACCTCCCCGATCCGCTCGCGTGCGGCGGGGCTCAGCACCGCGAGCCACAGCCCACCGTCGGAACCGAGGCCCTTCTGAGGGGCGAAGTAGTAGGCGTCGGTATGCCCGACGTCGACCGGCAGGCCCGCGGCGGCCGACGTGGCGTCGACCAGCACCAGCGCGTGATCTGAGTCGGCGGGTCTCGACACCGGAACCATCACGCCGGTCGACGTCTCGTTGTGCGCCCAGGTGATCACATCGGCATCCGGATCGGATCGCGGCGACGGCGCGTCGCCCGGCTCGGCCTCGATCACGATCGGATCGGCCAGGAACGGCGCGCGGCGGGTGCACGTGGCGAACTTGGCGGAGAACTCCCCGTAGGTCAGGTGCAGCGCCCGCTCGCGGACCAGGCAGCAGGCCGCGGCATCCCAGAAGGCGGTCGTTCCGCCGTTGCCCAGCACCACCTCGTAGCCGTACGGGAGCGAGAACAGCTCCCGCAGTCCGGCCCTGATCTGGGCCACCACGCCCCGGACCGGGGCCTGGCGGTGGGAGGTGCCCATGATCGCGGCGCCCTCCTGCGGCAGCCGCGCCAGCTGTTCGGGTCGAATCCGAGACGGGCCGGAGCCGAACCGGCCGTCGGCCGGCTTCAGCGCAGCCGGGATCTGGAGAACTGTTTCGGATTGAGCCATCTGGACCCCTTCAAGGTAACGAACTACCCCGCCCGGCCAGGGTCACGCGCCGCCGACGCGGCCTTGCACTGCCCTACTCCTCGAACTCGGTGTCGATCCAGTCCATGTTGGCGCGCAGCTCGCGCCCGACGACCTCGACCTGGTGCGCTCCCTGCTCCTCGCGCATGCGCTTGAAGTTCTCCTGGCCCGCGCGGTTCTCGGCGATCCATTCGCGGGCAAAGTCCCCGGATTGGATCTCGGCCAGCAGTTGCTTCATGGCCGCGCGGGACTCAGCTCCGATCACCCGCTTGCCGCGGGTCATGTCCCCGTACTCGGCGGTGTTCGAGATCGAGTAGCGCATCCCGGCGATGCCCTTCTCGTACATCAGATCGACGATCAGCTTGAGCTCGTGCAGGACCTCGAAATAGGCCAGGCGCGGGTCGTACCCGGCCTCGGTCAATGTCTCGTAGCCGGCCCGGACCAGCTCGGTGACGCCGCCGCACAGCACCGCCTGCTCGCCGAACAGGTCGGTCTCGGTCTCGTCCTTGAAGGTGGTCTCGATCACGCCGCCGCGGGTGCACCCGATCCCCTTGGCGTAGGCGAGCGCGAGCGCGAGCGCGTTGCCGCTGGCGTCCTGGTGGACGGCCACCAGGCCGGGCACGCCAGAGCCCTCGAGGTACTGCCGGCGCACCAGATGGCCCGGTCCTTTCGGCGCGACGAGCGCCACGTCGACGTCGGGCGGCGGCACCACCTCGCCGTAGTGGATCGAGAACCCGTGGCCGAACATCAGCAGGTTGCCCGGGGCGATCCCGTCCTTCACCCCCGACTCCCACACGGTCCGGTGCAGCTCGTCGGGGACCAGCATCATCACGATGTCGCCCTCGCTGGCGGCATCGGCCGGCTCGGCCACGCGCAGCCCGTGCTCCCGCGCCTTGGCCACGCTGTTCGAATCGGGGCGGAGGCCCACCACCACCGATACGCCGGAGTCCTTCAGATTCAGAGAGTGAGCGTGCCCCTGTGACCCGTAGCCGATGATGGCGACGGTCTTGCCGTCCAGGAGCGAGAGATCTGCGTCGTCGTCGTAGAACATCGGCCGGGAGCGTACAGCGCTCCGCCTCCCGGCCGATGTCTCGGGTCCGCGGCGCCAGGGCGCGGACCCGCCAAATCATCCGCCGCCGAACTGGTGCTCGAGCGCGAGCACGCTCTGGACGTAGCGCTGCGTGTCCCGATACAGGCCGTGCTGCTGGACGGAGGGGAGGCCCTGGAAATAGCCGGCCGCGGCCATCGCCGGGTCGCCTCCGGTCGCGTCCAGGAGCGAGTGCAGCATCAGCACGCCACCGCGCACGTTGTCGGCCGCCGAGGCCGGCGCCAGTGGCGCGCCGGAGTCGAGCGATTGCTGGATCCACTGCCAGGTCCCGGGCAGGATCTGCATCACGCCGCGTGCGTCGGCGCTCGAGACGAGATCGTTGTTGAAGCCGCTCTCCTGCCAGGCGATCGCATCGGCCAGCGGTGCCGGGACACCGTTCGCCGCGGCGATCGAGCCGACCTGCGGAGCGGTGACCCGCTCGGGAGTCGGGTACGGCGGGTCGGTCGGCGATCCCTCGGCGACGGCTCCCACCGGCTGCGACGTGGCCGCCGTGGACGCCACCGAGGCGGGGCTCCCCGCCAGGTGCAGCACCTTGCCCGAGACCAGCACGCCGTTCACGTCGAGGCCGTTGGCGGCGGCCAGCGACGACGGGCTCACCCCGGCACGCGCCGCGATCGCGGTCAGCGTGTCCCCGGGCTGGACCACGTACGCGGCCGAAGTCGTCGTTGCACTCACCGGCACGGTCACGCTGGCCGGCACCGTCGCCGCGGAGCCCGACAGATGAAGCACTTTGCCCGAGACCAGCACGCCGTTCACGTCGAGGCCGTTGGCGGCGGCCAGCGACGACGGGCTCACCCCGGCACGCGCCGCGATCGCGGTCAGCGTGTCCCCGGGCTGGACCACATAGCCTCCGCTACTGGCCCGGGAGGCGGCGGCCGTCGCGCTCGAACCGACGTCGTCCGCGTCGTTATCGCCGTCGCCGGTCGTGCCGGCCGGCGCGGAGGTCGCGGGCGAGGTGGAGCTCGCGGCCGGCGCCGGGGCCGTCACGCCAGACTGCTGGGGGGGGATCTGGAGGGTCGACCCGGCGACCAGCTGCGCGGTCGGCGAGATCCCGTTGGCAACGGCCAGCTCGGCCACCGTCAGGCCGTCGGCCGCGGCGATCGAGGACAGCGTCTCGCCCGGGGCGACGACGTGGACGAAATAGGCGGAGGCCGTCGCCGGAATCATCAGCAGCGCGCCGGCCAGTGTCGTGATAAGCAGGAAGAGTCGCAAACGCATGGCGCCCAGTGTCGTCAAGAACGCCACCAGCGGCCATCACTGCAATCGCCCTTGCTTTATGCAAATTCGCGCCCAGGGGTTTGTCCGGCGTGACTTTCAGGCATCGGCGGCCGCGACCAGGGAGCTTCCTGGCGGGCTGAGCGAACCGTCCGGTTCGATGTAGGGCCTCGCCAACTCCGCGACTCTCTCCGCGACCGCCGCGCGCTCCTGATCCGAAAGCGCGTCGAACATCTCGCGGAACAGGCTCGAGGTGTCGTGGAACTCGGCGAGGTACTCCGCGACCCCGGCGAACGATCGCGACGGTTGCACCGACTCGACGAGCACGTCGACGAACCCGGCGGCCTCGAGCAGATCCTGCAGGCGTCCCGGCGCGGAGAGGACGAACATTCCCGGGGCATCCGGATCGGGCGGCTCCATGTGCCCGAGCTCGACCAGCGCCCCATTCGGGATCGTGGCCCACGGATTGACGGCCGGCTCGTCCCACGCGGCCAGCGCGATGCGGCCCCCCGGCCGCAGGACGCGGCGCGCCTCACGCAGCGCGGCCTCGGGATCGAGGCTGAACATCAGGCCCCACTTGCACAGGACCACGTCGACGCTGGCCGTATCGAGGTCGATCCACTCGAGCTCGATCCGCTTGAACTCGACGTTCTCGATCCCCATCTCGGCGGCCCGGCCCCGCGCGACCTCGAGCATCGCCTCAGTCGCGTCGGTGCTGAGCAGCGTGCCTCCCGGCTGGATCAGCTCGGCGGCGAGGAACCCGGTGTCACCGGGTCCGGCGGCGAGCTCGAGCACTCTCTGACCGGGGTGTAGGTGCGCCTGATCGATCATCCAGGCCGACACCGGCATCCCGAACTGGCGCATGCGCTCGGCGTGCTTGCCCCAGCCGGGGGCGGCCCGCTCCCAGCGCTCGAGGATCTGGGCGCGGAGCGCGTCGGGATCCAAGCCGTCCATGCTCACTCGCCGGCCGGATCGGACGTGCGCTCCGCTACGCGGCGCGTGATCTCCTCGAACGCTCCCTCCAGGCGGGCGCCCAGTCGGCGCTGGAAGATCGCCATCAGCGCCTCGGAGGCGACCGGCCCGAGCCGCTCGACCGAGTGCTCGATCTCCGGCCAGCGCTCGGCGGGCATGTCGGCCTGCGCGAACGGCTTCCAGATCTCGTGCACGAACAGCTCCACGAACGAGCGCGAGACCGAGTCGCAGTGACGGTCGATGTCCTCGAGCACGGCCAGCGCGCTGCGCAGCGAGATGCCGCGCCCGACCACCTCCTCGGCGATGGCCAGCAGCGACGGGCTGGGGACCTGATAGCGGCCGTCGCCGGCGGGGACCAGCACGCCCAGACGCTCGGCTTCGGCCAGCACCTCGGGCGCCTCCTGCGCGCCGACGCGGAAGCGCCGGCCGAGCTCCTCGAGCGTGAGCATCTGGCCGCGCTCCGGCGCGGCCACCGCGCTCAGCGCCTCGCCGAAGCGCTGCAGCCGCTCGGCCGTGCCCTGGGTGTCGTCGAGCAGCCGCTTGATCGCGCCCAGGTTGAAGCCGTCCTCCTGGAGGTCGCGGATCAGCCGCAGCTGCTCGAGGTGCTCCGGGCCGTAGTAGCCGACCCGGGCCCGCACCTCGGGCGGGTCGAGCAGGCCACGCGCCTGATGCGCGCGGATGTTGCGCACCGACATCCCCGACTCGGCGGCCAGCTGCTCGATCGTCAGCTGGTTGGGCGAGTCCGCCGGCGCGAACTGCGGGACGGATGACACCCCCCGATTAAAGCTGGCGCCGGAGCAGCTTGCCCGACGACGTCCGCGGGAGGCGCTCGGCGAAGCCAAACGCCTTCGGCACCTTGAAGCCGGCCAGTCGCGCCGCGCAGTGCGTCCTCAGCTCGTCGGGAGTCACCGCCAGACCGTCCCGCAGCACGAGCGTGGCGACCACGGCCTCCCCCCACTCCGGATCCGGCCGCGGATGGACGGCGGCGTCCGCCACCGCCGGGTGCTCGAGCAACACGGCCTCGACCTCACTCGGCGCGACGTTCTCGCCGCCGGTCACGATCGTGTCGGACTTGCGGCCGATGATCTCGACCCGGCCCCGGTCATCGAAGCGCCCGAGGTCGCCGGTGTGCAGCCAGCCGTCGCCCGCCACCGCGCCGGCCGAGACGATCGGGCCGCGGACGAGCAGCTCGCCGTCCTCGGCGGCCACCAGGTCCACGCCGGCAAGAGGCCAGCCGAACGTGGCGATCTGAGAGCACGCCTCGGTCATGCCGTACGTCGGCGCCACCGGCACCCCGGCGCGCTCGGCCCGCTCGAGCAACGGCGCCGGGATCGGACCGCCGCCCAGGAGCGCCCAGCGCAAGCTCGGCGGACGCTCCAATCCCGCGTCGAGCAGCCGCGCGAGCATCGTCGGCACCAGCGAGACCAACGTGATCCGCCGCGCCGGGTCCATCAGCTCGTTCAGCACCGCCTCGGTGTCGAACCGGCCGTGGAGCACCGCCGTCGTGGCGTAGATCGCGCTGCGAATCGGGATCGACAGCCCGCCGACGTGGGTCAGCGGCATCGGGCAGAGCCACCGCTCGGCCGGATCGAGCCCCAGCGCCACCGCGGAGCCGAGCGCGCTGGCCAGGAAGTTGCCGGCGGTAAGGACGACGGGTTTGGGGGCCGCGGTCGTGCCCGACGTATGCATGATCGCGACTTCTGCGTCACCGCCCCCTCCCCGCCCCGGCTCCAGGCTGGCTGGCTGGCCAGCCAGCCCCGACGGGGCGGCGAGCGGGGTGTCGATCGTGACCTCAGCGCCACCGCGCCTTGCCGCCTGCTCGTCATCGCTCAGGCGCAGATCGACCGGCACCGCCGCCCCGCCCGCGACCAGGCACGCGTGCAGCGCGATCACGAACTCCTCGCCCGGCGGCAGCGCGATCGCCACGCGCGCCGCCCCGTTCAGTGCCCTCCCCCCCGCCACCGCGGCATCGCGGAGCTCGGCGTAGGTCAGGCTGCGTTCGGGACCCTCGATCGCGATCCGGTCCGGATGCTTGGCCGCGGCCTGGTGAAGCCAGGAAATCACGACCGACACGGTAGTCTCGCCCGCGTGCCAACGACCTGGAAGTCCGCCGGCTCCTACCAGGACATCCGCTACGAAACGGGCCTGGACGACGCCGCCGGCATCGCCAAGATCACGATCAACCGCCCCGAGGTGCGCAACGCGTTCCGGCCCGAGACCGTGATCGAGATGTCCGACGCGTTCACCCGAGCGCGCGAGGACCACGACGTCGGCGTCATCATCCTGACCGGCGAAGGCCCGGACGCCTTCTGCTCGGGCGGCGACCAGCGCGTGAGGGGCCAGCGCGGCGGCTACGTCACGGGCGCAGACCCGACCAACGCCGGCCGGCACGAGACGGTCGGCCGGTTCGAGGTCACCGACCTCCACGTTCAGATCCGCCGGCTGCCCAAGCCCGTGGTGGCGATGGTGGCCGGCTACGCGGTCGGCGGGGGCCACGTGCTGCATGTCGTGTGCGATCTCACGATCGCCGCCGACAACGCGCGCTTCGGCCAGACCGGGCCCAAGGTGGGCTCGTTCGACGGCGGCTTCGGGGCGACCGTGCTCTCGCGTCTCGTCGGGCCCAAGAAGGCCAAGGAGATCTGGTTCCTGTGCCGGCAGTACGGCGCGCAGGAGGCGCTGCAGATGGGGCTCGTCAACACGGTGGTGCCGCTCGAGCAGCTCGAGCAGGAGACCGTCAAGTGGTGCCGCGAGATGCTCGCGATGTCGCCCTTCGCCCTGCGCATGCTCAAGGCCAGCTTCAACGCGGACGAGGACGGCCTGGCCGGCATCCAGCAGCTCGCCCACGACGCCAACCTGCTCTTCTACATGAGCGAGGAGGCTCAGGAGGGCCGCAACGCCTACCTCGAGAAGCGCAAGCCGGACTTCTCGAAGTTCCCCCGCCGGGCGTGATGAGGGCAACTCGCGCCGCCACTGCGGGGCGGACCCGATGACCGCCACCCGATCCCCAACGCGGCCCAGCGGTATCCGCATCTGGCTGATGGCCGCCCGGGTACGGACCCTGCCCGCGGCGATCGCCCCCGTGCTGGTGGGCACCGCGCTGGCCGGCTTCTTCCACGTGTTCCATCCGCTGCGCTTCGTCGCCGCCCTGATCGGCGCGATGTTCATCCAGATCGGCACCAATCTCTCCAACGACTACTCGGACGCGCGCCGCGGCGCGGACACCGAGGACCGCCTGGGACCGGTGCGGGTCACCGCGGGGGGCCTCGTGCCGCCGCGCCAGGTGCTGATCGCCACCTACCTCACCTTCGGCGTCGCGGTCCTGGCCGGCGCGTACCTGATCGCGGTGGCGGGCTGGCAGCTGCTGCTGGTGGGCGCCGCCTCGATCCTGGCGGGCGTGCTCTACACCGGCGGCCCGCGGCCGTACGGCTACGAGGGGCTGGGTGAGCTGTTCGTGTTCCTGTTCTTTGGGATCGTCGCCGTGGCCGGGTCGTATTTCGTGCAGGTCGAGCACCTCGACTGGGAGGCGTTCGCGCTCGCCGTGCCGGTGGGGCTGATCGCCAGCGGGATCCTGGTCGTCAACAACGTGCGCGACATCGACACCGACCGCCGCGCCGGCAAGCGCACGCTGGCCGTCCGCCTGGGCCGGAGCCGGACCCGCCTGATGTTCGCGGTGATCGTCTACCTGGCCTACCTGCTCACCCCGGTGACCTGGGCATTCGGGCCGATGAAGGCGTGGCTGCTCCTCCCCTGGCTGACCCTGCCGCTCGCCGCTCGCGTCGTCCGGATCGTGCGCAACCGCACCGACGGCGCCTCGCTCAACGGCGCGCTGGCCCAGACCGGAGCGCTCCAGCTGGTGTTCTGCGCGCTGCTGGCCGCGGGCCTCCTGCTCAGCCGGTGAAGCTCAGGATCGAGCGTCTGGCCGTGCGTCTGCGCGCGCCGTTCGTCGCCGCCTGGGGATCTATCGACGACCGCCCGCTCGTGCTGGTGGCGATCGAGGACGGCGACGGCCACGTCGGTCTCGGGGAGGCGGCCCCACTGGCCGGCTATCACGGCGTGAACGTGGACGACGTGGTCGAGGCGCTCGAGGCGTGCCGGGACCTGCTGGCCGCGCGCGTCGAGGGCAGGCCGGACGAACTCCTGTCCGAGTGGCGGCGCCTGGCCGCCACCCCGGCCGTCGCCGCGATCGACATGGCCCTCTGGGACCTCGAGGGCCGGCGCGCCGGCAAGCCGGTGTGGCGCCTGCTGGGAGCCACCGAGGCCGAGCCGGTCGAGGTCAACGCGACGATCGCCGCAGGCGACCGGGCCGGCGCCGCCGCCCAGGCCGCCGCGGCGCGGGCGGCCGGCTTTCGCTGCGTGAAGTGCAAGGTGGCGATCGGGGACGACGCGGGCCGGCTGGCCGCCGTGCGGGCCGTGCTCGGGCCCGACGTGGCGATCCGGCTTGATGCCAACGGGGCCTGGTCGGTCGACGATGCGGTCGCCTCGCTGCGAGCGCTTGCGCCGGTGCAGGTCGAGCTGTGCGAGGAACCGGTTCGCGGCCTGGAGCAGACGCGGGCGGTGGCGGTCGCGGTTCCGGACGTGCCGATCGCCCTCGACGAGACGGCGTCGGCCGCGGGAGCCCTCGGCGACAGGGTCTGTCAGGCCGTGTGCCTGAAGATCGCCGGCTGCGGAGGGATCACCGGGCTGCTCGATGCCGCCCGCACCGCCCGCGCGTCCGGCTATGAGGTGTATCTCGCCTCGACCCTCGACGGCCCCCTCGGGATCGCGGCGGCGCTCCATGTCGCGGCCGTGATCCGCCCCGACCGCGCCTGCGGCCTGGCCACCCTCGGGCTGTTCGCCGAGCGTGACGATCCGCTCGCCCCGCGCGCTGGCCGGATCGCCCCGCCGAGCGGGCCCGGCCTGGGCGACGGGCTACGTGACTGGTACGGCCTGGACTGAACCGGGGCCTTGGGAAGTTCCTGGGTCTGGGGACCCGGTTTCTTCCCCAAACGAATGTGACCGAGGTCACGCTTGACCCCGCCTACTGGCGGGTACAACCCGGCCGCGAAGAAGTTTGGCCTAAGAAATTTGGCCCTAGGGCTAAAGCCGAGCGCTCAGATGCCGAGCATGATCGATATCTGAGCAGATCGCCCTCGACTGGAGATCGAAGATGAGTCCAGAACGTTCCAACGCATACCGTCGGGTCATGAAGACGCTCGAGGACGTCGGGCCGAGCAAGCTGCTCGAGCGTGAGCAGCAGCGGATCCGCTACGCCGCCGACAATCTCGTCTTCAGCACCGACCTGGCCACCGACTTCGAGGCCCGCGAGGCGGTCAGCGACGTCGAGGAGCTGTGCCGCGTGCTGGTCGAGAGTGGCCGGTGGGAGCAGGTCAGCGCGACGCGCCTGGCCGAGGACGTCCTGCAGTGCGGACCGCACAGCCCGGTCATCCTCCAGGCCGCCTGACCTAACCACCACCCCCCTCGTCACCACCCCTGACCATCGCCGCCACCGCGGCGGGGGCCTCCAGGTGCACCGCGTGACCCGCGTCGGGCACGACGATCACGTCCGCAACGGGTAGCGCGGCGGCCATCTCGGCAGCGATCGCGTTGAACTTCGCATCGCGCTCGCCGACCATCAACGCGACCGGCACCGTGACCTCGGCCAACCGGTCCCACAGCGAGGGCAGCGCTCCGGTGCCAAGCCCGCGCAGCGCACGTGCCAATCCGGCGGGTGTGCTTCGCAGGCGGTCGGCTTGCACCGCGGCGGCCACGTCCGGGGGCTGCCCCGCGAGCACGGGCGTCTGCGCCCACCGCGCGGCGAACGCCTCGATGGTCGAGCGCTCGATCTCATCCGCCAGCCCGTCGTCGTCGGCCCGGCGAATCGCCCGCTCCGCCGCTTCGGCAATGCCGGGACTGGCGCCGACCAGCACCAGGCGGTCGATCCTCGGCGCGAGCACGCGCGCGAGCGCCGCGTGCAGCGCGACCCGCCCTCCCATCGAGTAGCCCGCCAGCACGAACCGCGGCGGCGCCAGCCGCTCGATGTCCTCGAGTACCGCCTCGAGCGTGACCGGCTTGCGCTCCGACGCCGACCCGTGCCCGCGGAGGTCCGGCGCGAGCGCGCGGTAGTTTTCCCCGAGCGCCGCGATCACGGGGTCCCAGCTCGCGCCGGTGTGGGTGAAGCCGTGCAGGAGGACGACATCGCGCGCCATGAGATCCGCATCATGACCGCCACCGACACCTACCTGCTGCTGCGCGCGTTCTGCGACGAGCTCGCCCGCTGCGGGATGGAGCACGCCTGCACGGCGCCGGGCTCGCGCTGCACGCCGATCGTCCTGTCGCTCGTGCGCGAGCGGCGGCTCCGCAGCTGGTCGCATCTCGACGAGCGCTGCGCCGGCTTCTTCGCGCTCGGCGCCGCCAAGCGCTCCGGCCGTCCGGTGGCGGTCACGTGTACCTCGGGCACGGCCGCGGCCAACCTGGCTCCCGCCGTGATCGAGGCGCGGCACGCCCGCGTCCCGCTGATCGTCCTGACGGCCGACCGCCCGGCCGAGCTGCGCGAAGTCGGAGCGGGCCAGACGATCGACCAGCTCAAGCTCTACGGGGACGCGGTCAAGTGGTTCTTCGAGGTCGGCGTCGACACCGCCACCCCGGACACGCTGCGCTGGATCCGCACGCTGGCCTGCCGCGCGTACTGGACGGCCGTCGACGGCCCTGCCGGGCCCGTCCACCTGAACTTCCCGCTGCGCGAGCCGCTCGTGCTCGACCAAACCCTGCCCGGCGACGACACCGGACGAAACGACGACCGGCCGTACGTGACGTTCGATGCGCCGGTCGAGAACGTGGCTCCGGGCGGGCGCCACCCGTTCGGGCGGATCGTGATCGTGGCCGGAGCCGAACGCGACCCGTTCGCCGCCCGCGAACTGGCCGGCTTCGCCGCGCGGGCCGGCATTCCGCTGCTGGCCGACCCCCTGTCGGGCGCGCGTCATGGCCCTGCCGCGATCGCCCACTACGACCTCCTGCTGCGCGACCCGCAGTTCGCGGACGCCCACCGGCCCGATTTCGTCATCCGCACCGGCGACCTCCCGACCTCCAAGCCCCTGCGCACCTGGCTCGCCGGGCTCGACACCGCCCAGATCGCGATCGACCCCTACACGGCGTGGCACGACCCCGCCGCGGTCGTCGGGATGCGCGTACGGGCGAGCACACGGGCGATGCTCGATGGCCTCACGGCCGGTGAGGTCAGCCCGGCCGATCCCGACTGGCTGGCCGCCTGGCGCGCGGTCGACGACGACGCCGGCGCAGCGCTCGCCGCCGCGCTCGGCGACGAGCTGTCCGAGCCGCTCGTCGCCCGCAGCCTCGGGGAGTGGCTGGACGCCGACGCGACCCTGTTTGTCGCCTCGTCGATGCCGATTCGCGACGTCGAGCTGTTCCTGCCCGCCCGCGAGGACGGCCCGCGCGTGCTCTCGAACCGCGGCGCCAACGGGATCGACGGCACCGTGTCGAGCGCGTTCGGCGCCGCCGCCGCCGGCGAGGGCCCGGTCGTCCTGCTGATCGGCGACGTCGCGCTCGCCCACGACATCGGCGGGTTGCTGGCGGCCCGCCGGCTCGGCCTGCCCCTGACCATCGTGCTGCTCAACAACGACGGCGGCGGAATCTTCCACTTCCTGCCGGTGGCCGGCGAGAGCGACGCGTTCGAGCAGCACGTGGCCACCCCCCACGGCCTGGACTTCGCCGCCGCCGCGGCGCTCTACGACTGCGACCACCATCGTCCGCACACGCTCGACGAGCTGCGTGCGGCGGTCGAGTTGTCCGTGGCGGGCTCAGCCGCCACGATCATCGAGGTCCGCACCGACCGGGTCGAGAACCTCGCCCTGCACCGCCGTGTGGCCGAGGCCGCCCTGGCCGCGATCACCGGTAGCTGACCCCCACGATTGCGGCGTTCTACTGAGCGCCAACCGGTAGCCGATCCGATGTCCGCCAGCGTCGCGCGCCGTACCTTCACGCTTCACGCGCGATGCTCACCACGTTCCCCTCCGCCTGGCTGGTGCTGGCCCTTCCGTTCGCGTCGGCCGCCGTCATCGCCCGCTCCCGTCCGCTCCGGGCGCTCAGCGGCGAGTATCACCGCGTCACGTGGACCGCCGGCGTGGTTGGGCTGTGCGCATTCGCGGCCGGCCTCATCGGCCTTCTGCCCGCCGGCTGGACGACCGTCGCGGTGCTCGCCGGTGGTGCCGTGTCGGGCTTTGCCTGCTTCTGGCCGAGAAGGCCGGACGACGGCGGCGAGGACTGGCGCCGGTTCTCGGCGCCCGACGACGAACATCCGCCGCCGGGTCCGCCCCGCATCTCGATCGACTGGCAGGAGTTCGATCGGCTTCGCGCCGGATGGGAACGCCGGCCGCGCGGTCGGCCGGTGACCCCCCGTTAGCCTGCCAGCACCGGCAGCAGCGCCCCCAGCTTGACCTCGGTCTCGGCCAGCTCGGCCACCGGGTCCGAGTCCCGCACGATCCCGCCGCCGGCGTACAGGTGGGCCAGCCGGCCCCGGAGCAGCGCACAGCGGAGCGCGACGCAGAACTCCCCGTCGCCGGCCGCGTCGCTCCAGCCCACCGTGCCGGCGTACCAGCCGCGGTCGAGGCCCTCCAACGCCGGGATCAGCTTCTCGACCACGCGGAGTGGCTCGCCCCCCACCGCAGGCGTGGGGTGCAGCACCCCGGCGAGCTCGATCGCGCTCAGCGGCGCGGCCAGCTGGGCCCGGATCGGCGTGCCGAGATGCAGGATGTTCGCCACGCGGACGAGCGCCGGCTCAGGCGCCGCCGTCACCCACACCGAATGCGGCCGCAACGCTCGGGCGATGCGGCGCACCACGATCTCGTTCTCCTCACGATCCTTCGAACTCTGCAACAACTGCTCGCCGAGATGCTCGTCGACCGCGGGGTCGGCGCTCCGGCGTGACGACCCCGCCAGCGCCACCGTCGAAGCCCGCTGCCCTTCCCGGCGGACGAGCAGCTCGGGGCTGGCCGCCACGAAAGCCGCGTCCCCCCTCCCCACCGCGAACACGTAGCAGGAGGCGAACGCCTCACGCAGCAGGCCGAGCACGGCGCCCGGGTCGTGGTCCACCGGCGCGTGCACCTCGACGTCGCGGGCCAGCACGATCTTCTCGAACTCGCCGGCGCGGATCCGCTGCACCGCCCGCGCCACCGCCTCCTCGTAGTGCGACGGAGGCATCGGGCTGAGCACCCGGTACTGCCCCGCCGGAGCCGGGTCGAGCAGCGGCAGCGCCGGCGCGCGCAGCTCACCCAGCCGCGCAGCCACTCGAGCGCGCAGATCGTCCACCGTGTCGTCGGGCGCCACCTCGACGTTGACCGTCAACCCCACTCGATCGCCCCGTCGCGCCAGCGACACCTCGGGCACGATCATCGACGCCGGCTCGAACCCCTCCCAGCGCGCCGAACCGCCCCCATCGGCCGCGAACGCGAAGCCGCCGAGCGCCACCAGGCCAGACCCGGGCGGCCCGTCCAGGTCGTCGGCGAACGCGTCGGCGGCAATATCGGCCCAGCGCCGCGCGACATCCCCGAAGCGCCCCGCCCCGCTCGCTGAGAGCGCCGCCACGCAGCCGAGCGCCGCCAGCGCCGAGCGGTCCCGATCGGGCTGCTCGAGGCAGAACCACGGCTCCCCCGCTCGTCGCGAGGCGGCCGCCATCGCGGTCGGATCCACCGACGGATCGACCGCCGCCGTCACGCTCGCGAGCGCCGGCTTTCCCGTTGCCCGCGAATGCCGAAGCGCCGCGTCGATCCGCCCCTCGAGCCGTCGCGCGGCCGAACCATCGAGCCAGCTCCAAGCCGACGAGAGTCCCGACGCGAGTTGGCTCACCGGACCAGGCTAGCGCCCGGGACGCCGATCGTTTCCAACGTGCGTTGTTCCGCCTTGAGTCGCCGGTTACGTCTCGCTGCGGCCGCGGGCGATCGCGATCTCGCCCGTGCGGGCCATCTCGATCAACCCGAACGGCCTGACCAGCTGCTCGAACGCATCGACCTTGTCGCACGTGCCGGTCAGCTCGATCACCACCGAGCGCTTGGTGACGTCCACCACCTTGCCGCGGAAGATCTCGCTGATCTGCATCACCTCGGCGCGGGCGGCCCCGTCGGCCGACACCTTGAACATGGCCAGCTCGCGGGCGAGCGTCTCGCGCGGCTCGAGATCACGGATCTTGAGGACGTTGACCAGCTTGTGCAGCTGCTTGGTGACCTGATCGATCGGATGGAGGGCCCCGTCGAGGGTGAGCGTGATGCGCGAGATCCGCTCGTCGTCGGTCGGGCCGACCGCCAGCGTGTCGATGTTGAACCCGCGCCGCGCGAACAGGCCGGCGATCCGGGTCAGGACGCCGGGCTTGTTCTCGACCATGATCGAGAGGACGTGCTTGCGGCCGGTGCGCAGGCCGCTGACCGCCTCGAGCTCGTCGAGCGACAGGACTTCCTTGGTTCCCGGTTCGCCCATAGCTCAGCCCACCATGTTCCGCGCCGGCTGCCCGGCCGGAATCATCGGGTAGGTGTTCTCCTCGCGCGTGACCCGCACGTCGACCAGCACCGGTCCGTCCACGGCCAGCGCCGCCTTCATGTCGTCCACCAGCGTGTGCTTGTCCTGCAACCGGATCCCGGTTGCCCCGTAGGCCTCGGCCAGCTTGACGAAGTCCGGCCACTGCCCCATCTCCACGTGGCTGTAGCGCTTGTCCCAGAACAGCTCCTGCCACTGGCGGACCATGCCCAGGTAGCCGTTGTTCATGATGAACACCTTGATCGCGATCCCGTCCTGGGTGCACGTCGCGAGCTCCTGCATGTTCATCTGAATCGAGCCGTCGCCGGCGATGCAGACCACCGTCTGGTCCGGGCAACCCACCTTGGCGCCCATCGCCGCGGGCAGGCCGAAGCCCATCGTCCCAAGGCCGCCCGAGTTGATCCAACGGCGCGGCTGCGAGAAGTGGTAGTACTGGGCCGCCCACATCTGGTGCTGGCCGACGTCGCTGGTGACGATCGCCTCGCCGCCCGTCGCCTGGTACAGCGACTGGATCATGAACTGGGGCTTGATCTCCGAGTCGGTGCTGTCCTCGTAGCGCAGTGGATGGCGTTCCTGCCAGACCCGGATCCGCGACCACCACTCCTCCAGGCGGCCCGGCTCGGCGGCCAGCGCCCGGTACTCGGCGGTCAGCCGCGGCAGGATGTTCTTGGCGTCGCCCACGATCGGGATGTGGGCCGGGACGTTCTTGGAGATCTCGGCCGGGTCGACGTCGATGTGGATGAACTTCGCGCGGGGGGCGAACTCCGACAGCTTGCCGGTGACCCGATCGTCGAACCGCGCGCCGATGGCACAGATCAGATCAGCCTCGTCCATCGCGTAGTTGGCCGCGCGGGTGCCGTGCATCCCGAGCATCCCGAGCCACTGCTCGTGCGTCCCGGGGAACCCGCCGAGCCCCATCACCGTGCAGGTGACCGGGAACCGGTCGGAGGTGGCCAGCTCGGTCAGCTCGGCTGCCGCGCCGCCCGCCACCACGCCGCCGCCGGCGTAGATGATCGGGCGCCGGGCGTTGGCGAGCGCCTTGGCGGCGATCCGGATCTGCTTCTGGTTGCCCTCGGTGGTCGGCTGGTAGCCGGGCAGCCGGACGTCGGTCACCGGCTCATACGGGATGTCGGCCCGGCTCAGGTCCTGCGGGATGTCGACCACCACCGGGCCGGGCCGGCCGGTGCGGGCGATGTGGAACGCCTCGTGAATCGAGCGCGGGAGCTCCAGCGGATCCTGGATCATGAAACTGTGCTTGACGATCGGCATCGAGATGCCGATCATGTCCGCCTCCTGGAAGCCGTCGGTGCCCAGCAGCTCGGTGCGGACCTGGCCGGTGATGAACACCACCGGGACCGAGTCCATCATCGCGTCGCAGATCGGCGTGATCAGATTCGTCGCACCGGGGCCGCTGGTGGCCAGCGCCACGCCGACCTTGCCGGTCGCCTTCGCGTAGCCCTCGGCCGCGTGGCCGCCGCCCGCCTCGTGGCGGACCAGGATGTGCCGGATGCCCGCGTCGTAGAACGCGTCATAGGTCGGGAGGTTCGCGCCGCCCGGGAGACCGAATACGACATCGACGCCCTCGGCCTTTAGGCATTCCATTAGGGCGTCGACTGCACGCATACTCACTGCCTCCTCTGGGGGTTCACCGTCCGGGTACGCGCGGCCGTCCGCGCGCGCGGGAAGCGAGTGTAACAAGGGGTTTTCGGCGGCTTTGGGGGCTGGTAGGGGTTTCGGCGGCTTGGGGCCTGGCGCCGGGCCGCGCCCCGACCTTTGCCCTGACACGGTGCAGAACGCCCGAAAGCCCCCTCGCTCGCCACCGCCGAGGGGACGTAAGCGCCCCCCAGGTGCTTATGTCCCGGTGGGCGGACGTACCGGGAGAGCTTTCGGGGGTTGTGCACTGCTTCGCGCGGGCGCCGTTAGCCGACGCCGATCAACCGCGACGTCGACTACCCGGGCCGGCCGCCCGCCGCCAGGCGGCGTTCCCGGACCTCCATCTCGGAGGCGATCGCCACCTCGGGGAAGTCCAGTTCGGTCCCGCACCGCGTGCACAGCGTGTCGTGCAGCTTGACGAGCTTGCCGCAGCCGGGACACTGGCGCCGGAGCTCCCGGTTCTCCCAGCGGTAGCAGACCGCGGTCAGCAGCCCGATGAACGGGACGCAGGCCGAGATCAGGAACCACAGCACGAACGAGCTGCCCTTCATGCGGCCGATGACGCCCCCGGCGAGGCCGAAGAAGACCAGGATTACGACCAGGCCCATGTCACCACGGGCCCGGCGTCACCAAACGAGTGTCTTGATTGCCCAGAGGACCGCCGCGACGACCGCGATGATCACGATCGTCCCGAAGATCCAGGTCACGAAGCCGACGATGAGCTTGATCGCCAGCACTGCGGCGACGACCAGGACCAGACCGGCCACTGCCTTCCGGACAACCGCGGGCGTACGCGAATGGGAAGGCTCGATTTGACTATCCATGCTTACAGCGTACTCCTGCCGCGCGACCGCTCGGTGAAGGAGCCGATAAGACTTGCTCAGTCGTATACGCGCTTGAGGTAATCAAAGCGCGACTCGCCCTCGGCCGGGCGCGAGTCGAAGCGCAGCCGGGCGAGGCGGTAGCGCCGAATGGGCGTGTCCCGGCGGCTTTCCGGCACGGTCCGCCGGTCGGCCACGAGGAGGACCTTGGAGGCTGTCGGTGGACGGGTCATGGCGAGAATGATCGGTATTTGCGTGCAGCTTCACATTGGCCCTGGGGACAAAGTTCGGGCGCCCCGATCAGCCGCGGGGCGCCTCACATCGCCCGGGCATCCAGCGCCGCGGCGTCGAGGGCCAAGCGCGCCGGCGCCCGCAGCCGCCGCCGCACCCGCCAGCGCGCACCCGAGAAGGCCAGGTTCGCCACGGTCACGAACCCGAGCTCGTCGGTGCGCAGCGCGAGCAGCAGGTGCGCGAGGCGGTCGCTGGGCGGCAGCCCGCGGTCCGGCACGCCCACGCAGTAGCACTGGACGCATCGCCCGCCCGGCCGCACGAGCAGGGCTCCGGCCTCGCCCACGAGCCAGATCCCGAGCCGGCCCGGTTCGAGCATCAGGCCGCTGCGGGAGTGCAGCTCGCGCTCGGCATGCCCGACCAGATCGCCGAGCAGCCCGAGCGCGACCCGCTCCGCTCCCCCACCGTCTCCACCGGCACGCTTGGTCACGCGGGCGCCGCGCGCCGCGTAGAGCTCGGGAATCGCCCACGCGTGGACCAGACAGAGCAGCGCGAACGGCAGGAGGATCGGGTCCGCCAGCCCCAGCACGAGCGCGGCGAGGACGAACGGCACCGCGTGCGCGGCCGTCGACAGCGTCCACAGCCGGGCGGCGCGGCGGAGCGAGCGCTCGTCCGCCCGCCGGCGCCAGCGCACGTTGGCCAGCTCGGGCAGCGCCCCGCCGGCGGGCGCAGCAGCCGCCGCGGGCGAGCTCAACCTGTTACCCCCCGGCGATCGGCCGCCGCAGGATGACCAGATCCGCGTCGAGCGGGAGCTCGTGCACCTGCTCGGCGCTGCCCGCGCCATGGGAGACGAGCGCGAAATAGCCCTGATCGAGCTCGGCGCGGAAGGCTGCGACCGCCGCCTCGGTGGCGATCCGATCGTCGGCCGTCCATTCCGCCACGGTTGTATGGCCGGTCCGGTCCATCCTGATGAGTCGCGACATGCGAGGCCCCTCCTGAACGACGTTTCCCGGAATCCTACGCGCCGGCCCCGGGGGGCCTGACGGCCCTCTCCGACCTCTTGGCATGTTTTCATATAGCTGTCGAAGTTTGGCCTTTTTTGCTGTGGTATCATGCGGTATGAGTAGGGTTTAGTAACGGACTACGAAATGGCTGATCGGTCCTCCGATAAGGGGAAAGGGGACAAGGAAGTGGCCCGACATCACGACACGCCACGCGGGTTCTCGACGCGATCCGGACGGGCCAAGCTATGACGCCCCCGGCTGCATCACATGCCCACAGCACCGGGTCGGTCCGACTTCCGCTCACGCGCCCGGGCGCGCTCGCCGTCGGTGTCGGGCGCCTTGTGGACCCTCGCGTCTGGTCGCAGGTTCGCCTCCTAGTTGACGCGGTGATTCTGTGCCTGGCCGCAACGGCCGCGTTTTACGCCGCGCCGATCCCCAGCGGGAACGGATCGGGCTGGTTGGCGGCCGTCTTCCCCGCCCTGACCCTCGTAATTCTCCGCGCGCGCCAGGACCCCGACGATCGTCTCGACACCTCGGTCCTGGACACGGCAACCCACGTACTCAGCGCGGCCTCGCTCTCCTCGATGCTGATGGTGGCCGTCGGCTCGATCACCGGCGGGCCACATCCGGTGGGACTCGCACTGCGGCTGTGGCTGTTTGCCACGGTCTACCTGACCGTGGCGAGGGTCGTGCTCGCCTCGATCCGCGCCCAGGCCGTCCGCACCCAGGCGCTGGCAACTCCGACTCTGATCGTGGGGGCCGGGATTATCGGTGAGCATCTGGTGAAGCGCCTCGTGGGTGACCGGAGCTACGGCCTGCGCCCGGTCGGCTTCCTGGATTCCGATCCGATGTCGTCGAGTGGCTTCTCGTCGTCGGCGACGGACATCCCGGTCCTGGGCGGTCTGGAGGACCTGGCTCAGGCGATTCGTCAGACCGGCGCGCGCCGGGTGATCCTGGCCTTCTCGTCCGAGCCCGATCACGTGCTGGTCGACAAGGTCAGGGAATGCGAGGAGCTGGGGATCGAGGTCTCGCTGGTGCCGCGGTTGTTCGAGGCGATCAACGATCGCGCGATCCTCGACCACGTGGGTGGCCTGCCGCTGATCTCGCTGCGCCCGACCAACCCGCGCGGCTGGCAGTTCGCGCTCAAGCACACGCTCGACCGGACCCTGGCCGCCCTCGCGCTGATCCTGCTGGCGCCGCTGCTTGGGGGTGATCGGGCTGGCCGTGCGCCTCTCCTCCCCGGGTCCGGTGCTGTTCCGCCAGCGCCGGGTCGGCCGGGACGGCCGCGTGTTCGACGTTCTGAAGTTCCGCACCATGTTCGAGGCTGATCCCGCCGGCGAGGCCGAATTCGTGCCCCCCGAGGGGTGCGCGCCCGGCGGTATCGAGGGCGAGGACCGCCGCACGCCGCTCGGCCGCTGGCTACGCGACCTCTCGCTCGACGAGATCCCCCAGCTGATCAACGTCCTGCGCGGCGAGATGAGCCTCGTCGGCCCCCGCCCCGAGCGCCCCCAGTTCGTCGCTCGCTTCGGCGCCGAGGTCCGCCGCTACAACGATCGCCACCGCGTCAAGTCCGGTATCACCGGCTGGGCCCAGGTCAACGGCCTGCGCGGCCAGACCTCGATCGCCGACCGGGTCGAATGGGACAACTACTACATCCGCAACTGGTCGCTCGCCCTCGACCTCAAGATCATGATGCTCACCGTCGCCGCGATCCTGCGTCCTCGCCCGTAGGCAGGCCCGCAGCGCGCCGGCCCGGCTCCGCCGCTCACGACGGCTTGTCGCGGCGCGTCCCGAATCCGAGCGCGCGCTTCGCGGCGCCGCGCAGCGCCCGGTCTAGCCGGGTGATCGGGAGGGCTTCGACATGGAATTCCGCGTACGGGTGCGGCGCCGCTCCAAACCTGGTCTTGAAGTGCGCCAGCGCCTTTGACGTGCCGCTGTCGCCCATGTGGTAGTAGCGGCAACCGAGCTCGCACGCCTCCTCGATCGCCAGCATGTGAAGCAAGTAGTTGGCTCGGGTCGGACCGGCCAGCTCCTTGTCCATCGCCGCCTTGATGTTGCTCGTGCTCAGGCCATGAATGAGAATCAGGCTCGCCGCAGCCTCTCCCCGGTGCCACGCCACCCAGACCGAGCACCCCTCCCCCAGGCCGAGGGCGATTCGCTGCAGCTTGCTCATCGGTTCGCGCCGGTGCGCCTGCCATCGCGCGAGCGCCTGCTGGGCCCGGTTTTCTCCCGCCCAGCGGTTGAGCGAGCGGTCATACAGCTCGAAGAAGACCGGAATCAGCCGCCCGGTCGTATCGCGTTCAACCGTCAACCCCGATTTCTCGGCCTTCCGCACATCGGTCCGCGCGCTGCCCGCAAACCGCTTCGTCCACACGGTTTCGAAGCCTCCTGAGAGGTCAAGAACATGCGCTAAGCGATCGACCGTCGCGATCCCCGGCGGGCGTGCCGCGCTCCATACCTGCGCGGTCAACGGGTTCGGGCGCAGCGATATCCGCAGCGCCCCGCTCGCCTGCAGATCGGCGAATACGAGTTCCGCGTCCGAGCGTCGGACGCCCCCGGGTGCGATCAGTCCGCCCGCTTCCCAGTCAAGTGGGTACGAGGCCTCGACTCGGCTCCCGGTCGGGAATCGCCGGGAGACCATCGGCAGCACGCCCACCCGGCCGTCGCCGAGGTCGTAGCACCGACTGGCGTCCTCGTAACGCCGGTCGCCGGTGATCACGTCGACCCAGCGTGGAGCTTGGAAAGGCATGGCCAGCGGGTCGGCAGCGAACGCCTCGTTCCACACATCCCGCGGAACAGGCCGCGTGGGGCCGGTGCGCATCGCGGCGCAACTATAACCTCGGTCCATGCCGCAGGCCGACCTAATCCCGAGCGCGGATCTCGGGTCAGAGGACATCACCGCCTGGGAGCAGCTGGCCAAGCGAGCTCTGTCGCCCAACCCATTCTTCGAGCCCCGGTTCGTGCTTCCGGCGATGCGTGGACTTCGCCTAAACGACGTTGGGCTGCTGGTCGTGCGCAGCGGCCGCGATTGGGTTGCCGCACTACCCGTTCGAACACGGCACGCTTGGCGTGCCGTGCCGGGTCGCTGTCTCGCGTCGTGGGTGCACCTCTACTGCTTCCTCGGAACACCCCTGGTGGCTGCCGAGGACCCCGAGGCGGTGTTGACGCTGCTGCTGCGACGCGGACTGAGGGAGCGGGCTTGCTTGGCACTCGATCTGATCGACGCCGACGGTCCCTTGGCGGAGCCCCTTTCAGCCGCGCTCGAGGCAGAGTCACGCGTTGTGGTGCTGGAGCGGTTCGAGCGGGCGACCCTCTCGCGGCGCCCGGCGGGCGACTATCTCGAACAGACAGTCAGCTCCCGCCATCGCAAGGAGCTTCGGCGGACCTTCAGGAACATGTCGCAGGCGTTCGGCGACGTCAAGGTCGTTGACCGGAGTAACGACTCATCGGCGTACGACGAGTTTCTAAGGCTTGAGGCATCCGGGTGGAAGGGACGGCGCGGCACGGCCCTGAGCAGCGACTCAGGGCACGCGGAATTCTTCCGCGAGGCCTGCGCCGGGTTTGCCGCAGACGACAGGCTGGAGCTGCTGTCACTACAAACTGATGACCGCGCGCTCGCGATGAAGTGCAACTTCGTCTCGGGTCACGTGACGTTCTGCTTCAAGATCGGTTACGACGAGGAGGCTGGGCAGTTCTCTCCCGGCATCCATCTGGAAGTGGCCAACATCGAGCAATTTCACGCCGGAAGCTCAAGCTGGACCGACTCGTGCGCGGTGCCGTTCAACGCGATGATCAACCGGCTGTGGTCGGGCCGGCGCGCTCTGCAGAGCGTCGCGTCATGTCGAGCGGGGCTCTCGGGTGCGTTACCCTACCGTCGATGGAAGATCGCGGCCGCAACGATGCTCCCGGCGCGAGCTGCGCTCGCGCGGACGCTGCGTAATCGTGTACCTCGTCATTGACGAACGGGACTTCGCGGCCAACTTTGCCGCCAGCTCATACGCCATTCGCCACACGCTGAGCGAGCACCCGCTACTGACCGTCGACGCGATCGCCGCTCTCGCGGACCGACTTCCGGAGTCGGCGGTCGAGCACAACCTCGGCAGCGTGGCGGTTGTCCAGGGAGCGACCGAAGCTCCTCGGGTCAGCCTCCCCGCGGGCGAGGTCGCGCGGGGGATCGAGACCAACGGCTGCTGGATGGTGCTCAAGAACATCGAGGTCGACCCCGATTACAAACGGCTGCTGGACGAGTGCCTGGACGAGGTTGCGCGGCTGGTGGCAGGGCGCGAGGGGGGGATGGAGCGACGCGAAGGCTTCGTCTTCCTGTCCGCGCCTGGGTCCGTAACGCCCGCTCACTTCGATCCGGAGCACAACTTTCTGCTCCAGATCCGCGGCCGAAAATCCATGAACGTCGGCCGGTTCCCCGATGCGCGGACGGAGCAACTCGAGATCGAGCGATATCACGCCGGCGGGATCCGCAACATCGAGTGGAAGCCAGTCGAGCCCGTCGAGTACGCGATGGGCCCGGGCGACGGCGTCTACGTTCCCGTGCACCGGCCCCACTGGGTCACGGTGCCGGACAACGTGTCGGTATCGCTCTCGATTACGTTCTTCACCCGGGCCAGCGAGGATGCCCGGGTCCTGCACCGGATCAACGGACGGATGCGCAAGCTGGGACTCAGCCCGTCGCCGATCGGCCGGCGACCGGTCTTCGACCGAGCCAAGGTGGTCCCCGGGCGCGCGGTCCAGACGCTCGTCGAGCGCGCCCGCAGGCGCGGCTGATCGCTCGCGCTCGAGGCCCGAGCGACCCGCTGGCAGCCCCGCCCCTGCTCGCGCCCACGTCTCCGGCGCAAAGTATCCTCCGTAGGCCGACGGTTCATTCGTCGCTCAGCTCCAACCGGAAACGCTCAAGCGCTGAGCCAATCTGACCGAAGGCTAAGTTGGCATGGACATCAAAGACATTCTCGCGATTGCCTGGAAGCGCCGGCTCGTCGTCATTCTCGTGGTGGCCGCTTCGGTCGCAGGAGCGGCAACCGCTGCATTCACACGGGCGAAGCGGTACGAGGCCCACGCGACACTCGCGATGACCCCGAACGTCCAGAAGGGCCAAGGATTTGTTGCCTCCGACGACCTCGCGACACTGCTCTCCACCTACGGAGCAATCGCTCGGTCGACGTCGAACAAGCGGCGGGCGGAGCAAATACTCGGCCGGCCCCTCAACGCGTCGGTCAGCGCGGATACATCAGCCGGGACTGGAATCCTGCGAATCTCGGCGACGAGCACGAGCCCAACGCAGGCCGCGGCCGACGCGCAGGCGCTGAGCACTGCGTTCGAGCAGCGGATCCAGAACAACGGCCTGCTGCTCGTGCAGCTGGTGGACTCGCCTTCGGTACCAACCACGCCGGTTCAGCCGCGACCACCGCTGATCATTGCCACAGGTCTCTTGGTCGGACTGGGGCTGGGGCTCGCGGTCGCACTCGTCCTTGAGCGTTGGTTCGGCCGCGTCGAGAACGACGAGGACGTGAAGGCGGTGACACCGGTTCCCGTCCTGGCCCGGGTCCCCCGTGCGCGCGTTCTGGCCACGGACGGTGCGGCCCCCCTCGTCTGGGGCGACCCTGAGCTGCATCGCCTTCAGGAGGCGATCCGAACCTTGCGGACGAACCTGCAGTTCTCGATGGAGTCCGAATGCGAGGTACTCCAGATCACGAGCCCCTCGGCGGGAGACGGAAAATCAACCCTGGCGGCGAATCTGGCGGTCGCCATCGCAGGAGTTGGGGTGCGGACGCTGCTCGTCGACGCCGATTTCTGGGCATCGAGGCAGCACATCATCTTCGGTACCCCGAACCACATCGGCCTCTCGACGCTCATGTCGCGGCCGTTGGCGAGTTCGAACAGCTCAGCGAAGCTTCCGACGGTTCGGACCCAATTCAAGAACCTGTCGCTGCTCCCGGCGGGTCCGGCTCCGGATGGCCCGACCGAGGTGATCCATGCTCAGATCGAGGCCACGATCCGCCGACTCCGCGAGGACCAGTCGGTGGTGATCATCGACTCGCCGCCTATTCTTGCTCTCAGTGACGCGAGCTTGATCGCGCCCCACGCCGACCACGTGATCCTGGTCGTCAACGCTCGCCGCACGAAGCCAACGTCGCTGCGGCACGCCGTCGACCGCCTGCGATTGGCAAAAGGCCGGCTGACCGGCGTGGTCCTCAATCAAGCCGCGGACAGTTCCGTGATGCAGGGCTACTACCCGTATTACAGCCCAGGGCCGTCTGAGCTCGTGGGCTCGGACCAGTAGTAGTGCTGCGCTCGGCGAGACTGCACCCCGCGAACGCCCTCGCGGTGGTGATCGCCGCGGTGTCCGGGTGGGTGGCAGCGGTCGATGTCCGCGTCGCGTTGGCGTTCGTCGGTGCGTCTGCGGTAGCCGCGCTGGTGTATGCCGGTCCGGGACTGTTGCTGCTTGGCCTGGTGGCCAGCGAGCCGTGGTCGGGTCTGCTCACCTTTCCGACGGCCACCTTCACGGTTCCGAAGATCGTTGGCTTTCTCGCCATGGCCTCGTTTGCTCTCGCGGCGACGACAGGTCGCGTGAAGTTCCGGTACGCCTCGCCGATCGGTTGGGCGCTCGGGTTCTTGCTGGTGGTCGTGATCTCCCTGATGCTCTCCGAAGATCCAGTGACGGGCGTTACGAAGACCATCTCTTACACCCTCTACGTGCTCGTGTTCGTGCTGTTTGTGCAGCTGATCCATACCCGCACTCAGGTCGAGAAGTTCCTCGCGGTGTACACAGCGTCGGCAGCAATTGCCGGCCTTTATGGGCTGGTCGCGTTCCTGTCCGGAGCGGCGGGACGGGCTGGCGGACCGATCACGGATCCCAACGACTTTGCACTACTGCTCTCAGGGGCGATTCCGCTAGCCGTATTCTTCGTGGCGCAGTCGCGCCGCTACCGCGTGCTCTGGGTCTTGGCCCTGGTGCTTCTTGCGAGTGCAAGCCTGGCAACCTTCTCCCGGGGCGCGCTCGTCGGCCTCGCGGTGGTGTTCCTGTGGGCGCTGCTTTCGCGACGCATTTCGTTGCCGACGATCTCCGCTGTGGTGATCGCCGTGGGGGCGGTGGCGGCTGTGTTGTACGTGTCCTACCGACCGCTTATCCAAGAGCGGCTCGTCGAAAAGCAGTACGTGGCAAACGCGAACGTGGCCTCACGCGTCGTGTTCTGGTCGGCGGCGGTGCGGATGACGCTTGACCACCCGATCATCGGCGTCGGTCCCGCCCGCTTCGGCGAGGTCAGCCCGCAGTACGTACTCAATGACCCGATCGTGCTGCAAGACCCGGTCGTACACAACAGCTACCTCGAGATACTCGTGGAGAGCGGGCCGGCAGCCCTGGCGCTCTTCCTGTGCCTGCTGGGCTCCGTCTGGCGCATCCTGCGCCGGTTGCGAAGAGAGGCCGACATGTTGGACAACCGCCACGGCCGGCGGCTCATTGACGCGCTCCAGGCCTCGTTCATCTGGACGTTGGTTGCTGCGTTGTTCGTATCCAGGCAGCTGTCGATCTCGATCTGGCTCCTCGCCGGACTGGCAACGTGTCTGGGCTTGGCTCAGCGCCGTGACGCGAGCCCGGTCGAGGCGCCTCTGGACGTACCCCAGTTCGCGATCGAGACGTCGGGTCATGAGAGCCCATGAAGGTACTGTTTGTTACGTCGCTCGAACGGGGTGGACCGGTCGAGCAGACCCTCGTGCTGGCGGCGCGCCTGGCGCATCGCGGCATCGCCGTCCGAGCGGTGTGCTCAACCGAGGCCGTGGCGGGCCGCTTCGGAGCCGCGGGCGTCACCGCGCACGTGTTGCCGTTGCGTCCTGGCTTCGATTTCGCCGGCGCCGCTTCGCTTCGCCGGGAGATGGCGAACGTCGACGTCGTCCACGCCGAAGATCGCCGCAGCGGCCTGTGGACCCGGCTCGTGCCACGGACAAATGGCGGGGTGCGCGTCTACACGGTCCACGGCTTGCCGGATCCGTACATGCCCGCGCCGCTCGGCTCCGACCGCCCACCTATCCGGGACCGCCTGGCCTATGAGGGGGTCGATGCGATCCTCTGTCGACGCGCGGACGCCGTCATCATTCCCTCCGCGACTTTAGCTGCCGTGTTTCATCATCGGCTCGGGTTCCCGGCGAGCCGGCTACGCGTCGTCCCGAACGGCGTCAATCTCGTCAAGCGGATACCGGCGAGAGGAGATGCGGTAGGCACGATCTCGTTGCTCGAGCCGGTCAAGGATGTGGTGACGTTTCTCGACGCGGCTGCGAAGCTTTCCCGGTCTCATCCCGCGCTCCGGTTCGTGGTGTTCGGCGAGGGGTCACAGCGGCCCGAGCTGGAGCGGCGCGCGTGGCGGCTCGGCATCGGCCATCGTGTGGAGTTCCCCGGTCACGTGGGTCAGGAGCGGGCTCTACGCCGCCTGGCCGTCCTGGCGCTCCCGTCCATAACCGAGACGGCGCCGATGGTGCTGCTCGAGGCCATGGCGGCCGGTGTGCCGGTGATCGCTTCCCGGACGGGCGGAATCCCCGAGATCACCGGCGAGACCACCGCGTTACTCGTGCAGCCGGGCGACGCCGGTGGCTTTGCCGCCGCCGCCGCCCGATTGCTCGACGATCCCGGCCTGGCCGCCGCTCGGGTTGCAGCGGGCCGCGAGCGAATCGCGGCCCGGTATACCAGCGACGCAAATGCGGATCGGACGCTGAGCGTCTATGCCGCCGCATTGGAGGCGCGCCGGCGGCGATGAGGGTCGCCCACGTCAGCGCAGCGATGGGTTATGGAGGCGCGGAGCGGGTTGTCGTCGACCTGGCGACTTCCGGCGCCCGGGAAGGCTTCGAGACTGCGATCATCGCGCCGGCCGGAGAGCTCGATCGGGACTGGGAGCAACTCGGCGTCCATCGAGTGCTCGTTCCACATGCCCGACGAGGCTCGCTCGAGCTGATTCCCGCGGCCCGGGCGGTCGCCGCGGCGATTCGCGCTTGGCAGCCCGACATCCTTCACGCTCATAACGTAAAAGCCACGGCGCTGGCACTCACGGGCGCGCGTGCCTCCAGTGGCCGGAGGCCGATCCTCACCACGATGCACGGCGTCTCTGACCAGGACATACCGTTTTCCGCACGGATTCTGCGCCTCGTCGACATGGTCGCGGTCGTCTCGGGCGCCGTGCGGGAAGCCGTGCTCTCACACGGTCTCTCGCCGGAGCGGGTGCGGGTGGTCCACAACGGCGTTGGCACCGTTCCCCCACTCGACGCGAATACGCGCGCGGCGTACGACCGCGAATTCCGTCTGGCCGAGAACGTCGTGATCGCGGTCGGACGCCTTGAGCCTCAGAAAGCCCATGAGCGTCTGCTTGCCGCTGCGGCGCTTGTTCTCGAGAGCCGTCCGGAGACGACGTTTCTGATCGTCGGCGAGGGTGACCGCCTGGCGGACCTGCGACGGCTGACGACGCACCTGGGGATTGATCACGCCGTCCGGTTCACAGGCGCTCGTGAGGATGCGCTCCAGCTCATCGCGCGCGCGGACCTGCTGGTCTTCTCGTCGAACTGGGAGGGCCTGTCAATCGCGGCGCTCGAGGCGCTTGCGGCCGGCACGCCGGTCGTGTCGACAAACGTGGCAGGCATGCGCGAGCTCCTGTCTACCGGAGCCGGAGAGATCGTCGACGGATGGGAAGCCCCCGATCTGGCGCAGTCCATCGTCAGAGTACTGAGCGACCGCCAACGGCTCGAGGCCATGGCAGGCGCGGGACGGCGCCTGGTCTCGGAGAAGTTCTCGTCCGCAGCGATGCGGGCCGAGTACGCGCATCTCTACCGGGACCTACACGTCCGCGTCAGCGTGGCCTAGGCTCCACGGTCGTATCGCCCTGGAGCGACATCCCGAGCGGGGCGCGCCGCGCGAGTCAGTGGCGGACCCGGCGACGGCTACGGTGCAGGCGCGCGTTGACGCGCTGAGCACGGTCGCGGGCACTGCTCAGCCGAACCAGGACGAGACCCGTCTGCGGCGCCATCGTCACGGCCGTCACCCGTGTCAGCCCCGATCCGGTGTACACGCCTCCTAGCGAGACCTTTGCCCTCGACATGGTTGGGTTGACCAGGACGAGTCCGTTGCTGAACCGTCGGCGGTGCACGCCGCCTGCGATCGCGTCCTCTGCTCCCATCGGCCGTCCAAGCTGGAGGTGGTACTCGGGGAAGTCGGTGGGGTCGGCGAGTTCATCACCCATATAGAAGACCGCATTCCCGGTGCTTCCCAGCAGCATGGTGGCGTATCCATACATTGCCGCGCTGCTGTCATTCGTCGATGATCCCGTCGCACCAATGAAGAGCTTCCCCAACGACTCGGTGTACTGCTCCTCTCCCAACTGGACAGCCCACATAGCCGGATCTGCGTATCCGGTGCCAGGTGTCTCCCCCCACTTCAGGAAGTTCTCGTCCATGGCCCCGCTCAGGTACCTCACCCATGGGTTGACGACCGACGAGTAGGTCGACCACGAGCCGAAATTCGCGATGGCCAGCTTGCCGGAAGCTTGAATCCTCGGGCCGACGTCGGCGATGAACGATTCGGTCGCCTGTCCGTACTGCGTGTCGGATGGATACTTCGAGACGCACGTCACGCAGTAGTGCCATTTGATCGTCGGATTGACGTCGTCCATGAACACACCGTCCCACGGAGCCGACCGCAACTTCGCGAGCACGTTCGTCGCCCATGCGTCCTGGTACCCGGGGGCACCAATGTCGGCCGCGTACAGCCACTGGTATCCATTGAACGGGAATGTGGAGCCACTCGTGTTCTGCAGCAGCCAGCCATTCGCCAGAGCTTGATCGTACGGGACCCCGGAAGGGTAAATGCCGTTGGACGAGGAGGACGAGGCGGCTGACGCGTTCTGGTACATCAGCACCTTAACGCTCGGATTGACGGCCTTCAGCGCGTGCAGCGTGCCGGTGTCCCACGCCTGGAGGATGACCACCGAGTTGTTGTCGGCGGTCCAGGTGGGATCCTCGACGCTGGCCTGTGAAGCGATAACGAGGCGCATCGTTCCGACGCTCGACGCGTGTGCAACCGCCGCCCACGCGAGCATGGAGGCGAACGCGACCGCAGCGATTATCGAACGACGCATGTTTTGCCTCCTTTCGGTGAACTGGCCTGTCGCCGAGACACCGTCGCCTTGCGACCGCGCCTCACGACGGGTCTGTCGCCGTCAGCGTCGCCGAGGCCACGTGATCCTTGTTCCCGTGCGGGGTGCTATCGGCCGTCGGGATGCGCGCATCAAGCCTCCACCGCAGCGACTGGACGATCGGTTGACCTCGCGAGTTCACGGGTGTAACGCGAGCGCGGAGAAGCACCGGCGTACGCGGCGACGAGCCGTTGGTCCGGCCGACTCCGGACGCCTGGACGCATCCCATTCATATGGGGTAGCCCACTCTGAGAGCGCTAAGCCCGGACGTGTGGCATTGCGCACGTTCAGGCTGTGAAGTTATCCAGGGTGCGATCCGAAGGGCCGCTCAGCCCGCGACGCTGCGATACACGGCAAGCCAGTCGCTCACCATCCGGTGAGCGCTGTGGCGAGCCCGCCGCTTCCGTTGCTCGGCGAGCAGTTCGGCGCGCACCGCCGGCTCCGTCACCACCGCGCGCAGCAATTTGACCGCTGCATCCTCGGTGCTACACACCTGGCGATGGCCGATCAACTCCCGATTCGCCGGAATGTCGCTTGCGACGACGACCACGTCATGAGCCATGGCCTCCAGGACGGCGAGCGACTGGGCGTCCCACGCCGACCAGTGCAGGCATGCCGTCGCTCGAGCCAGGCACTCGAGCGCGCAGCTGCGCTCGAGCCACCCGGTGATCCGGACTCCGGCGTCTCGCAACGCGGCGGCGCCCTCGTGGGCGGGGTCCCCCCCTCCAATCCACGTTGCCGGCGCGACGTCTGCAACCCGTGACAGGATCCGGGCCGCGGCCGCTGGGGAGCGGGCTGGGTCGATGCGTCCGACCACGACAATTGAGCGCGAGTCTTGCTCTTGTATCGGCCGCTCGACCACGTGGTCAAGCTCTGGTATGCCGTTCGGCACCACCTGCACACGCGGCGCGGCGATCAGCCGGCGGGCGAGATCGGCTTCGCTCTCCGAAACGACGCCGACCAGGTCGACCTGACGTGCGATGTACCGCTCGGGTACGCGATACATCCAAGGCCTGACCACGACGCCGCCGTGCCGCATGAACGAATAGCCGTGCGGCGTATAGACCAGCGGCACGACCCGGGACAGCGTCAAGACGCCGATCATGCCCGCGAACGAGGAATGCAGGTGAACCACGTCGGGCTGCCAGGCCCGGTGCAGGCGGCGCAGCTCCCTGGCCGCCCCCAACTGACCGAGGATCTCTCTGCGCCAGGGAAGCGGATACAGCTCCACGTCAGAGGACACCGACGAGCGCGGGTCCGTCGGGCTCTCCGGGACGCGTCCATGTGCGATCGCGACCTGGTGGCCAGCGGCGGCTGCGCGCTCGGAGATCGTGAGCACGACCTGCATTGAGCCGGCGCCGAAGCTCTCGATGACCTGAAGAATTCGCATGTGGCGGTGAAACCTAGCGACCCGCGGAGCGCGCCAACCGAGATGATGGTTGGGGCGAGGAAGTCGCGCGGCCAGGCGATCCCCTCACGAAACAAGGCATGACAGCGGACTCAGACGATCCGGCGGAGCAGCCGCCCCTCAGGCGAACCACGATACGTGGCGCGCGACTTGCGCTGACTGGCTACGCCCTCAGCCGCGGCATGATGTTCGGCGTCTACCTCGTGCTCGCGCGGCTGATAAGTCCCGCGGATTTCGGGCATTTCGCGGCGGCGTCGGTGTTCACCGGCGTCGGCGCGCTGTTTGTGGAAGGCGGGATGATGTCGGCGCTGATTCGCCGCCTGGACCGTATGGACGAAGCGGCAGCCACAGCGTTCGCGTCACTGCTGCTCTCCGGGCTTCTGACGACGGCGATCGCGCTTGCGGCGGCGCCACTCATAGGCGCGTTCTTCCGGAGCTCGCAGGTCACGCGGCTCGCCGCGGCCTTGTCAGGCGTGCTGTTCGTTCAAGCGCTCACGATCGTCCCGGATACCTTGCTGCAGAAGCGTTTCTCGTTCGTGCGCCGGGTGGCGGTCGATCCTCTGGGATCGGCGGCGTTCTGCGTTACGTCGATCTTGGCCTGCGCCAACGGCGCAGGAGCATGGGGACTCGTACTCGCGACCTATGCCTCGATGCTGACCGAAATGGTGGCGTCATGGGCCTTTGCGAGATTCAGGCCGCGGCGCCGCCACGTGTCGGTCTCGATGTGGCGGGAGCTCTCGTCATTCGCCCGGCCTGTGTTGGGCTCGAGCCTCATTTCGAGGGTCGCCACCCAAGTCGACGTCTTGCTTCTCGGCAGAATCAAGGGAGCATCGATCCTCGGCCAATATAAGAACGGCTTCCGGATCGCGCAGCAGCCCGCCGATGCGTTCGTGAACACGGGATCTTACGTCCTACTTCCGGCGCTCGTCCGCATAGCGCACGACCGCGAACGGCTTCGCGAGGCTGCGCGGGCGCTGCTCGATGCCGTCGCCGCGTTGGCGCTTCCGGTGAGCCTGATGATGCTCCCCCTGGGCGAGCCACTCGCGGTTCTCCTCCTCGGGCCGAGGTGGAGACCCGCCGGTCACGCCATTGCCGCTCTGTGTGGACTGGTGATCGGCCGCGCGACGATATCCGTCACAAGTGAGATCTTCAAGGCGGTCGGGAAGCCCACTCTCCTGGTGCGGATGCATTTCGTGAGCCTATGCACGATGGCCGCGCTTGTCGGGGCAGTCGTGGTGCCATTTGGGCTCGTCGGAGTCGGGGTGGCGGTGTCTGTCAGCCAGTGTGCGACCGCGGCATATGCACTGCACCACGCAGGTCCACTGACGGGACTTCGCGCCGGCGACCTGGGCCGGGCGGCGCGCTGGCCCGTCCTGGCCACAACCGCGATGTTGCTCGCGATGTTCGCGTTCGCGGCGGCTGTCCAGCCGTTAGATCATCGCGGGCTCGACGCTTGGATCTTGGTGGGAGCGGAAACGCTGATCGGCGGCAGTGTGTACGCGGCGACTCTGCTCGCCACCGACCGCCCCCGCCGGACCGAGGCCCGGGCGCTGCTCGCCGCGCTGTACGCACGGACGCGGGCGTCCGCTCGACGGCCGACGGGCCGGTGAGCACAACCGATCGCTTGATCAGACGAGGTCGGGGAACGCCGCAGCGACGTCGGCCGGCGGCGGATTCCACCACTTCTGACCAAGCCCCACGCGCTCACGCACGCGCCCGAGCCAATGCCGAGTCTGCCGAACCCTCCAGGCGACGCGGCGCTCACGGCGCTGGAGACGCACCTCCTGCTCCGCCTCCTTTCGACGCCGGTCGAGGAGATCACGATGCGCCTTGGTCGGCATTCGGTCCATATCCAACCTTTCGAATATCGACCATAGCCCCCGCGCCATCATCTCGCGTGAGGTGGAACGCTGCCCGTCGTGCAGCCTGTAGACAGCGTGCAATCCGGGGAGCCTCACCGGTGTATAGCCCGAGGAGACGACCGAGAGCCATAGCTCGTAATCCTCGGAGCGGATTGCGCGCTCCTCAAAGCCGCCAACTTCATCCAGGACCGTCCGCGGCACCACCGCTGCGTAGTAGACGAAATTGCGCCGCAGGAGTTCGAGGAGGAAGGTCGGGCTGTCGGCCGGTGGCGGGACCGGCGGACGCTGTCGCTCCATCGCGGTACCGCGGGCGATCAACCGCCTGTCCGCATACAGCACATACGCATCCGTGTAGGCAAAGCCCGGACGGACCCCACCGTCGAGCGCAGCGCCCGCGAGCTCGAGGTAATCCGGCAGCAGCAGGTCGTCGCTGTCCAGGAAGCTGACGTACTCGCCCGCGGAGAGGGCGATGCCGGCGTTCCGCGCCTTGGCCGGGCCGCCGTTAGGTTGGCGTACGACGCGCAGGCGCGGGTCATCCAGCTGCTCCACCACGTCGGCGGTGTCATCCGCGGAGCCGTCGTCCACGACGACCACCTCGAGGTCGCGTTCGGTCTGCGCCAGTACCGAGCGAACCGCCGCCACGACCGTCTGGGACGCGTTGAAAGCCGGGATGACGACCGAGAAGCGTGGCATCGGCGGTTTCGGCGAGCGACAGAAGGTCAGCGTCCGGACGGTGCGGCGCGCGCCCGGAAGCGTAGCGGCTCGTCACAATCACGCAGCATGACCTCCACCGCGCCCTATCGTGCCAGCCGCGTTTGGACGCGCGCCCTGCAGCGCGTTCGACGAGAGCGTGCCGTGATCCTCGGCTACCACGGGATCGCTGCGGTGCCGCGCAAGGATGATTTGTTCCTGTTGCAGCTGTCGCCGGATCGATTTCGCGCGGGGATCGAGATGATGCTGGCTGCCGGGTTCCGGTTCGTCACCCTCGCCGAGTTCGCACGGCTGGCCGCGGGTGGCCTGCCGCCGCCCGGGCTCGCGGCGGTCACCTTCGACGACGGGATGCGCAATGTCCTCACCACCGGTATGCCGATCCTGAGCGAACTCGGCATTCCCGCGACCGTGTACGTGCCAAGCGGCTGGCTCGGCGCCACCAGTCCGTGGATCTCGCCGGGTGCTGACGGCGAGATCCTGTCCGAAGAGGAACTGGGGCAGATCGTCGCGGCAGGATGGGAGATCGGAGCACACACCGTTACGCATGCCGACCTTTCGGTCTTGGACTACGATCGCTGCCGCGAGGAGATCGAAAGCAGCCGCCAGGCGCTGCACGAAGTCACAGGCGTGCCAGTCGAGACGTTCGCCTATCCGTTCGGCCGCTATGGCCGCGCGGCCATCGAAGCGGTCCGGGATTCCGGTCTGCTGGCAGCCGTGACTACCGGTTCGGGCAGCTGGGACCCGCTCACCCTGACCCGCGCGATGATCGGTGGCGCCGATCCATTTCCGGTCCTACTCCTCAAGATGACCGATCGCTACGAGCGACTGCTGACGTTCCCGCCGCTGTCGTTTGCCCGCCGGTCCAGCAAGCAGCTCCGCGGGCGACTGCATGATCGACGCGACCAGCGCGCCGAGAACCTTCCGGCGGCTTGACTCGGATGCGCCTTCGCACACGCGGCCTCGCGCCGCAGGCGCTTTCACTCGGCCCGGCCCTCGTGGCGCTTGGACTGATGCTCACCTGGGCGGTCCACAACGGTGGCTACGACGACGACACGTGGTACTGGGGCGCGCTGGTCATGCTGGCGCTGCTCGCCGCCGTGGTCATCGCGCGGGGCCTGAGCGCGATCCGGATCTCCGGCGCCGGCAGGCTCGCGCTCGTGGCGTTCGCCCTCTACGTGGCCTGGTCGTATCTATCGATCAGCTGGGCCGCGTCGCCGGGTGACGCCCTCAACGGCAGCAATCGGGCTCTGCTTTACCTCCTGGTGTTCGCCACCCTGCTGGTCCTGCCCTGGACCCTCCGTGGCGCGCTGATCGCCCTGCTGACGTTCGCCGTCGGGGTGGGAGTGATCGCGATCGTGCTGCTTGTCCGCCTGGCCTCGGCCGATCACGTCGACGCGCTGGTCATCGCCGGCCGTCTGGCCGCGCCCACCGGCTACTTCAATTCGACGGCCGCCCTGTTCACGATGGGTGCTCTGATCGCCACGGTACTGGCGGCCCGTCGCGAGCTTCCTGGATTGCTGCGCGGCGCCCTCATAGCGTTTGCCTGTGCGGGGCTCCAGCTGGCGGTCGTGGTCCAGAGCCGCGGGTGGTTGTTCACTCTCCCGCTCGTGCTGGTCGCGGCGATCGTGATCGTGCCCGACCGTCTGCGCGTGGCGGCGGCCGCAGTGGTACCCGCCGCGGCGGCGTTGGCCCCCGTCCACCGGTTGCTCCACGTGTACCAGGCGAATTCCGGCACGGCTCTTAACCACGCGGCGACTCAGGCCGGGCATGCCGCGCTGCTGTTGTGCGGGCTCGCCTTCATGCTCGGCACCCTGCTCGCATGGGGCGACTCGCTCGTGCCGGCACGCCGGTCGAGCGCGATGCGCCGGCGCGTGCTCGGGTCGCTAGCCGTTCTGCTGGCAATCGCCGCGGGGATCGCCGGCGGCCTTGCCGTCTCGCACGGTCATCCGGTCAGCTTCGTCTCGCGCCAGTGGCACGGCTTCAGCCGTGAACCCAGCGCGCACTCGGGCTCGCACTTCACCGACGTCGGGAGCGGACGTTACGACTTCTGGCGGGTGGCGCTGGACGCCTTCGTCTCCCACCCGATCGGCGGCCTCGGCCAGGACAACTTCGACAATTACTACGTCACGCGTCGTCACACCGGCGAGGAACCCGCCTGGACGCACAGCCTCGAGCTACGGCTCCTCGCCCACACCGGCCTGGTCGGCACCGGGCTGTTCGCGCTGTTCCTCATCGCCGCGGTTGCCGCCGCCCTGCGCGCCCGGCGACGAGGTGGGCTCGAGTCGGCGGTGGCGGGCGCTGCCCTGCTGCCGCTCGTCGTGTGGCTGATCTACGGCTCGGTCGACTGGTTCTGGGAGTTTCCCGCGCTGAGTGGGCCCGCCCTCGGGTTCCTTGCCGTGGCGGCGGCCCTGGGGGCGCGGGCGCCGGCGACGGTTTCCAGGCCGGAGGTCGACGGCCCAGACTTGCCCGACGCCGCGTCCGCCCCGCCTGCGCGATCTGCCCCGCCGCGGGCGACGCACCGGCGCGCCGCGCGTCCGGTGCGCGTCGCCGCCGGCGCGGGCGCCGCGCTCGCGATGCTCGCCGCGGTGATCGTCCTCGCCTTCCCGTACCTGTCGGTCCGGGAAGTGTCGACCGCCAGCAACCTGCGCCAGAGCGATCCCGCACAGGCCCTCCGCGAACTCGCCGTCGCCGCCGATCTGAATCCGCTGAGCGCAAATCCCGGCCGCCTGGCGGGCACGATCGCGTTGACCAGCCAGGACTACGCCACCGCCGTCCAGCGCTTCGGCCAGGCGACCGGCCGCGATCCCGACGGGTGGTACGCCTGGTTCGGGGCAGGCTTGGCGCGGTCGGCGCTGGGTGACCGGACGCGCGCCCGCACTGACTTCACGAGGGCGGCGGCGATCAATCCCAAGGAGCACGTGATCGGCCGGGCCCTTGCCCTGATCGACACGGCCCATCCCCTCTCGCCGGTGGCGGCGCTGCAGCTGCTGGCGCTGTCGCTCTGAGCCCGCGCAGCCGCGCACACCGGAGCCATCCATCTTTCCATCCGGTCCGTCCGCGATCATCCGAAACTTGGTGGATGCTTTGTAGAAGAAAAGACACGACTTGTACGATCTTGGGACTTTGGTGTATGATTTAGTGGGTTTGGGGTTCCGCGACGATCGAAGGGATTCATGAAACGCATCTCAGCGCTGGTAGGGGTTCTTGGAGTGCTGGTTCTGGCCATGCCGGCCGTCGCGCTCGCCGGGTCGAGTTCGACGTGTCAGGGCTACGGTCATCAGACCTGCGGCTCGGTCGGTAACGGCAACGTCTCGAGCGGCAACGCGTCGACCACCCCGGCGACGAACGCGGCCTCCACGGGCACGCTTCCGTTCACGGGACTCGACGTCTTCCTGCTCGTGGCCGGTGGCGGCACCCTCCTGGGTGCCGGCTTCGTGGTCCGCAGGCTCTCCCGCCGGCTGAACTAACCACGTAACGCGGCGAACCGCTTCGGGGGCGAACCGCTTCGGTTCGACCCCTTAGCTGAGCCGTTCCCGGATCAGGCGGGTGATCTCGCCGCCGTCGGCGCGCCCTTTGGTCTCGCGCATCACGTAGCCGACGAGCGGACCAATCGCCTTCATGTTTCCGGAGCGGACCTGTTCGGCGGCGGGCGGATCGGCGGCGATCGCTCGGTCGACCACCTCGCCCAGGCCGCCGTCGTCGGCCGTGATCGCCCCGAGCCCCTCGCGCTCGACGATCGCGCGCGGATCGCCACCTTCCTGCACAAGCAGCGTCAGCACCTCCCGCGCCGCGTCGCGGCTGACCTCTTTGGCCTTCACCATCGTGGCCAGCGCGGCCAGGCTCTCCGGGGTCACGTTGCTGTCGGCCGGATCGGCCTCCGAGCCGATCCGTTCGACAAGCGGGGCAATCCAGTTGGACAGCTCGGCCGGCTCGAGGTCGGTCCCGCCGTTCCGGGCTCCGTTGCCGCCAGTCGCCGCCAGCGCCCGCTCGAAGTAGTCGCCCAGCTCGGCCCTGAAGGCGAACAGGCGCGCCGTGTCGGCGTGCAGCCCGAGCTCGCGCTCGAACCGGGTGGCGCGCTCGGCCGGCAGCTCGGCGGGCAGCGCGTCGCGAGCGCCCGACACCATCTCCTCGGTGGCCAGCACCGGGACGAGGTCGGGCTCGGGGAAGTAGCGATAGTCGTGCGCCTCCTCCTTGGAGCGCAGCGGGGTGAGGCTGCCGGTGGTCGGATCGAAGTGAAGCGTCTCCTGCACGACGGGCTCCCCGGCCTCCAGCAGGCGCTTCTGGCGCTCGATCTCCGCCTCGATTCCCCGCGCCACGAACGCGAACGAGTTCATGTTCTTGAGCTCGGTCTTGGTTCCGAGCTCGGTCGAGCCGGCCGGCCGGATCGACACGTTGGCGTCGCAGCGCAGCGACCCCTGCGACATGTCGACGTCGGAGACGCCGAGCTGGCGGAGCGTCGTACGCAGCAGGATCAGCCACTCGCGCGCCTGCTCGGAGGAGCTGATGTCCGGCTCGGTGACGATCTCCACGAGCGGGGTGCCGCAGCGGTTGAAGTCGACCCAGCTGCGATCCGAGCCGTGGATCCGGCCGCTCGTCCCCAAGTGGTTCAGCTTGGCGGCGTCCTCCTCCAGGTGCACGCGATGGATGCGCACGTCGCCGAGGCGGCCGCCCAGGCACAGCGGTACGTCGTATTGCGAGATCTGGTAGGCCTTGGGGTTGTCGGGATAGAAGTAGTTCTTGCGGTGAAACAGCGAGCGCTCGGCGATCTCGCACTCGAGGGCCAGCCCGATCATGATCCCGAAGTGGATCGCCCGTTCGTTGACCACCGGCAGCGCGCCGGGCAGGCCGAGGCAGGTCGGGCAGGTGTGGGTGTTGGGCGGATCGGCGAACGACAGCTCGCAGCCGCAGAACATCTTCGTCCGGGTGCTCAGCTGGACGTGGATCTCCAAGCCAATGACCGGCTCGTACTCGGTCACGCTGCGTTCCCCCTGGTGCCGGTCATTGGCCAATGACCGGCTCGTATTCGACGGTGCTCACTGCCGCGCTCCGCTCCCGTCGAAGCCGATCGCGCGCTCGAGCGCGTACGCGGCGTCCAGCAGACGGCTCTCGCTGAACGCCGGGCCCGCGAGCTGGAAGCCCACCGGCAGGCCCCCGCTCAGACCGGACGGAATGGAGATCGCGGGTATGCCGGCCAGCGACATCGGGACGGTCAGGAAGTCGTTGAGGTACATGGCCAGCGGGTCGGCCGTCTTGGCCCCCAGCTCGAACGCCGTCCACGGGCTGGTCGGCGTGATGATGAAGTCGAACTGCTCGAATGCCTGGCTGAAGTCCTCGGCGATCTTGGTCCGGACCTTCTGGGCCGTGCCGTAGTACGCGTCGTAGTAGCCGCTCGACAGCGCATAGGTGCCGAGCATGATCCGCCGCTTGACCTCGGCGCCGAAGCCCACCTCACGCGTGCGGCTGTACATCGTGATCAGGTCGCTGTCGCCGTTCACGCGGAGCCCGTAGCGAACGCCGTCGAACCGGGCCAGGTTGGCCGACGCCTCGGCCGGGGCGATCAGGTAGTAGGCGGACAGCGCTTGCGGGGCGTGCGGCAGCCGGCAGGGCTCGATCGAAGCGCCAAGCCGCTCGGCCAGCTTGATCGTCGCCTCGAAGTTCTCCCGCACGCCCGGCTCGATCCCGCCCTCGGCGCCGGTCAGGTCCTCGGGCACGCCGAGCCGCAGACCCGCCAGATCCTCGCGCGTCGGAAGCTCGATCTCGCCGGGGAACTCGAGCGAGGTCGAGTCGCGGCGGTCCCGCCCAACCGTGTGGCGGAGGATCAGCGCAGCGTCGGTGACGTCGCGCGCGAGCGGGCCCGCCTGGTCGAGCGAGGAGGCGAAGGCGATCATTCCGTAGCGCGAGCAGGCGCCGTACGTGGGCTTCAGACCCACGATCCCGCACAGCGCGGCGGGCTGGCGGATCGAACCGCCCGTGTCGGTCCCGATCGCCCACGGCGCGAGCCCGGCCGCCACGGCCGCCGCGCTCCCGCCCGAGGAGCCGCCCGGCACCCTGGTCTTGTCCCACGGGTTGAGCACCGGACCGAAGGCCGAGTTCTCGTTCGAGGAGCCCATCGCGAACTCGTCCTGGTTGGTCTTGCCCAGCAGCGGGGCCCCGGCCTCGGCCAGCTTGCGCACCACGGTCGCCGTGTAGGGCGGCCGGTACCCCTCGAGGATCTTCGAGCCCGACTGACTCGGCACTCCCTCGGTGCAGAACAGGTCCTTGACCGCGATCGGCACGCCAGCCAGTGGTGACTGCGCGCCGCCGCCCGTCTCCGGAGCCGCGTCGGCCACCCACGTGAAGGCATTCAACTCGTCGGCCGCCGCCCGCTGGCGGTAGGCGTCGAACAGTTCGGTCGCGTCGATCTCCCCCGCGCCGATCCGCTCGGCCGCCTGGGCCGCGGTCAGGTCGAGCAGCCCGCTCACGCCGCGCCCGGGCTGGGAACGCCGAAGCCGTCGTTCAGCGGCTCGGGAGCCGCGGCGAGAATCACGTCGCGCGGAAGCGACGGTGTGGGCTCGTCGGCACGCAGGACGTTGACCACGTCGACCACGTGCGAGGTCGGCGGGACGCCCTCGAGGTCGAGCTCGCGGATGGCTTCGATGTGGTCGAGCACCTTGGACAGCTCGGCCGCCATCCGGTCGACCTCTTCGTCGTTGAGCTCCAGCCGGGCCAGCCGGGCCACGTGAAGCACCTGGTCACGATCGAGCATCTGCGCGTCAATTCTAGGAAGGGTTCTCTAGGAAGGGTTCTCGGAGCCCGGCCGCACGACGGGGATCTCGCGCGGGGCGTCCCGGGCGGCGATCCCCTCCTCCCGCATCGACAGAAAGCCGCCGTAGGCCAGGCCGATCGCGCTGAGCAGGCCCAGGAAGGCGCCGGCCTGCTCGTGCGCCGGAGGGCTGATCAGGACGCGATAGATGAGCGCCAGCACCGTGATCAACCCGATCACGGTGACGATCAGGCTGAGCGTGACCGGGATCGCGGGCGCCCGCCGGGTGACCTGGGCGAAGACCAGCGCGAAGGCGGCGGCGATCGTCACCACGAGCAGCCAGCGCAGGACGGGAAGCGCCTCCCAGCCGGTGCGGGCCCGAGAGCCGTGCCCGTACCACTTGCCGGCCAGCAGGAACACCAACAGCAGCACCCCGCCGGCGCCGGCGAGCAGCTCGCCGCGCCGCAGCCGGCCGGGCTCGAAGTCCATCAGGCGGTCGGGCCCGGCTCGGTCGCCGGCGGCGCGGCCGTACCCGGCGAAGTCCCGGGGGCAGCCAGCCCGGAACCGCCCGGCGACGGCACGACGGGCCGGGCCTCCCGGCTTCGCCGGGTCAGTGCCACCAGCGCTCCGGCCAGCAGCACCGCCAGCCAGAACCCGAGAGCCAGCTCGCCGAAGCGTCCGAGGTGAAACAGGAACTTCACGGCGATCAGCCCGGCCGATACGCAGGCCAGGACGAACCGGGTCGTCTCGCGGTCGGCCGCGATCGACGGCAGTCGCGTCTGCGGCGAGAGCCGCTCGAACCCCAGGTCGGCGGCCAGGAACGCGCACGACAGCAGCGCCAGCACGCCCAGCCAGGCGTCGGGCGCATCGACCCCGGCAAGCGAGCCGCCGATCGAGACGGTGGCCGAGCCGACGCTGATCGTCGCGCCGAACGAGAACCACGGCAGGACGAGCAGATCAAGGACGAGGGCGATCGCCAGCCCGCCGAGAACCCAGTCCTCGCGCGAGAGGCGCTCGAGGTGCATGCGGCGAATCTGGTTCTCCACGGTTACTGGTTCGCGGTCGACTCCCCTGCTCCTGCCCGGTGGAGCCGTCTCGGTCACGATGCGAGCCTGGCCGCCGTGACCGTGTTGCGCAGCAGCATCGCGATCGTCATCGGCCCCACCCCGCCCGGAACCGGCGTGATCAGCCCGGCTCGCTCGGCCACCGCGTCGAACTGCACGTCGCCCTTCAGGCCATTGTCGGTGCGGTTGATGCCCACGTCGATCACCGCCGCCCCTGGCTTGACGTAGTCGGGCCCGATCATCTCGGGTCGCCCGATCGCGGCGATCAGGACATCGGCCCGGGCACACACCGACGGCAGATCGCGCGTGCGCGAGTGGCACATGGTCACGGTGGCGTTGCGCTCGAGCAGCAGGAAGGCCACCGGCTTGCCGACCAGGTCAGAGCGGCCCACCACGACGGCCTCGGCGCCCTCGAGCGGGACCGAGTGCGCGTCGAGCAGCTCGATCACCCCCAGCGGCGTGCACGGCCGCAAGCCGGGCGCGCCCTGCATGAGCCGACCGGCGCTCACGTGGGTGAGGCCGTCGACGTCCTTGTCCGCCGAGATCAGCGCCGTGAGCTCCTTGCCGTTCAGCCCCTTCGGAACCGGAAGCTGGAGCAGGATCCCGCTCACCTCGGGATTGCCGTTGCACTCCTCGATCGCCGCCGCCACCTCATCCTGCGAGGCATCGGCCGGCAGATGCTGGTGGTGATCGGTGATCCCGGCCTCGACCGACGCCTTGCGCTTGTTGCGGACGTAGACCTCGGACGCCGGATCTTCTCCGACCAGGATCGTGGCCAGTCCCGGTGCGCGACCCGTCCGCTCGCGCAACTCGGCCGCGTCGCGCGCCACCTCGGCGCGGACCCGGGCCGCCACCTCCTTGCCGTCGATGATCGTCGCGCTCATGGTTCGCGCGGGACCCTAGTTGATGGACCGGCGCTGGCGCCGCGAGATCGTGCGCTAGCGCCGCGCGATCGGCGCCAGGTCGGCCACCATCTTGCGCTCCGAGCCGTCGCGACTGAAGCGGATCACGACGATTCCTCCCGGTTCGAGCCCGGTCACCACGCCCTCGCCGAACTTGGGGTGCGAGACATCCTCGCCGAGGCGGAACGTCGGCGCCGCCTGCGCGGCCGGAGGGGCGTCCCACGACGGGCCGTCGTCGCCCCCGCGGGGCGACGCGGCCCAGGTCGTCGCGCGGGCGCGGATCCCCGCCAGCCCGCGCGCGGGCTGCTGGTCGCGGTCGGTCAGCTCGGCCGGGATCTCGGACAGGAAGCGGCTCGGGGCGCCGAAGTTGCGGGCTCCGAACACGTTGCGGGTGCGGGCGTAGGTCAGGTACAGGTCGCGCTGGGCGCGCGTGATGCCGACGTAGCAGAGCCGACGCTCTTCCTCCAGCCCGCCCTCGTCGAGCGCGCGCGAGTGCGGGAACGTCCCCTCCTCGAGGCCGATCATGAACACGAGCGGGTACTCGAGGCCCTTGGCGTTGTGCAGCGTCATCAGCGTCACCAAGCCCTGGTCGTCGCTGCGGTCGTCGGCGTCGGAGCGCAGCGCGGTCTGCTCCAGAAACTGGGCCAGACGGCCCGCCGCGGGAGGATCCGCCCCCGCGGGAGAATCCGCGCCAGCGGATTCTCCCCCGACATCCGCGCCAGCGGATGTCGCCGTGTCGTACTCGACGGCCACGTTGACCAGCTCCTCGAGGTTCTCGATCCGGCCCTGGGCCTCGATCGTTCGCTCCGCCTCGAGCGCCTCGAGATATCCCGTCTCCTGGAGCACCTCCTTGAGCAATTCGGCGATCGGCGGGTTGGTCTCGGCGCGCTCGCGCAGCACGTGCATGGTGGCCATGAACCGACGGAACGCCTTGATGGCGGGCGCGCCCAGGCCCGGCACCTGGTCCGGCTCCGAAGCGGCGTCCCAGATCGAGGCCCCGGTCGTGTTCGTGTAGGACAGCAGGCGCGACATCGAGGTCGAGCCGATCCCCCGCTTTGGCGAGTTGACGATCCGACTGAAGGAGCCGGCATCCTGGGGGTTGACCAGGGTGATCAGATACGCGATCGCGTCCTTGATCTCGGCCCGGTCGTAGAACTTGGGTCCGCCGATCACCTGGTAGGGAATGTCTCCGCGGACCAGCGTGTCCTGGAGCACGCGCGACTGCGCGTTCGTCCGGTAGAAGACCGCGATCTCCGCCCGCGATACCCCCTCGTCGAGCAGCCGCTGCACCTCGCCCGTCACGTACCGCGCCTCGGCGTGCTCGTCCTCCAGCTCGCGCACCTTGATCGGGTCGCCCTGGCCCAGCTCGGTCCACAGCGACTTCGGCTTCTGGGCCCGGTTGTTGCGGATGACCGCGTTGGCCGCGTCGAGGATCGTCTGGGTCGAGCGATAGTTCTGCTCGAGCTTGACCACGTGCGCGTCGGGGAACGTGTCCTCGAACTCGAGGATGTTCCTGATGTCGGCGCCCCGGAAGCCATAGATCGAGTTGTGGGTGACGATCCCGTTGGCGACGAAGTTGTGCGTGCCCTCGATGTCCAGGTCGTATACCGCCGCGTCGAGCGCCACTCGCTCGGCGGCCTCGACGACGTCGTAGCCGCCGTGCGGGTCGAACATCAGCATCCCGGGGCGCACGAGCGCCGCCGGCACGAACGGCAGTGCGCCACCGTCGCCGGCGAGCGCCGCCGCTGGCCACGCCTCCGCGCCACTCTCAACGGTGCAAAACCCGCAAAAGCGTCCACCAGCTTCGGGCTTCCGCAACATAAGCGCCTCCGGGGCGCTTATGTTGCAAAGGTCCGCGGCGAGGGCGGGGTTTTGCGTGTTTTGCACCCTGGCGGCGCCGTAGCGCGTGCCCGCGATCGCCCCCGCCGGCGCCAGCGCAGGCAGCACCCGCGCCCCCGCCAGCGCCACCCCCGCGAAGTGCGTGTGCTCGGGCGTGCTGACCAACCGCCGCCCCGAGCGCAGCGTGATCGCCACACCGTCGGCCCGCCGCGATCGATGTACCCGCTCCACCGAAGCCGGGCCGAACACGCCGGCGCCGTAGCCCGAGAGCACGGAGTCGCCCACGCGAACGTCCTCGATCGGCCGGCGCGACCCGTCCCCCATTGTCACAAGCGTCCCGGCCACCAGGCACTGAGCATCATCCCCCACCACCATCAGGTTGCGCCGCTCCTCGCTCAGCAGCTGCAGCCAGCGGTACTGGGCGTGGTTGGTGTCCTGGTACTCGTCGACCAGCACGTGCCGGAAGCCGGTGGCGTACGTGTCGCGGACCTCCTGGAACAGCTGGAGCACGTCGACCGCCCGTACCAGCAGGTCGTCGAAGTCCATTGCGTTCATGCGATGGAGCTCGCGCTCGTACACGCGGAACACGTCCGCCACGGTCTGCTCGAAGTAGGAGCCGACCATGTGTCCGTAGGCGTCCGCGTCCTGGAGGCGGTTCTTGGCGTCCGAGATCTGGTTGTGGATCGCCGCGGGCGTGAAGCGCTTCGGGTCGATGCCGAGCTCGTCCAGGCACCGCTTGATCACCCGGCGCGCGTCGGCCTGGTCGTAGATGGTGAACCGCCGCGTGTAGCCGAGCTTGTCGGCGTGCGCCCGCAGCATCCGGGCGCAGGCGGCATGGAAGGTCATCACCCACATCGCGCGCACGCGGCGCCCCACCAGCAGCTCGGCGCGGTCGCGCATCTCCCCCGCCGCCTTGTTCGTGAACGTGATGGCGAGAATCTCGTTCGGCTTGGCCCGGTCGGTGGCCACCAGGTAGGCGATCCGGTGGGTCAGCACGCGAGTCTTGCCCGAGCCCGCGCCGGCCAGGATCAGCAGTGGCCCGTCGCCGTAGGTGACGGCCTCGCGCTGGGGCTCGTTCAGCCCGGCGAGCAGGGTCTCTAGCTCGGTGGCGGTGTCGGCCATGGGTCAGGCACTCGCGAAGGGGACCACCGGCCCAACGGTAGCGGGGGCAGTGGTCGTCGCCGTCTGGGACCCTGTGCACTTGTGACCGACGTGCTCACCGACCTCAGAGCGGCCTGCGCGCAGGTAGCCGAGCGGGCCGAGTGGGTGCGGATCGAGCCCGACCGCACGTCCTCCTACGTCGGCTCGCTGCCGATCGACCTGCCCCCGAGCGGCCCCGATCCCGATGCGCACCTGACCGACGCCCCACGTGAGGTGCTGGCGGCCTTCTGGCTGACCCTCGACGCGATCAACTTCGGCTCGGGCTGGTTCCCCACTCTGCGCAAGCCCGGTGGCCGCTCCGGCTACTTCACGATCGCCACCGCCCTGAAGAATCGGTTCGCCGAGCACGGCCCGTGGCCGGCGCCCGAGCTCGGCGAGATCAGCGCCGGCGAGATCGCCACGACCCTGGGCCAGGACCCCGACCACGAGCTGATGGCGCTGTTCGCCGCCAGCCTCAACGACCTCGGCCGCCACGTCGAGGATGACCATGGCGGCCACTTCGCCGGAGTGGTCGACGCCGCCGGCAGCTCGGCCGTCGCCCTGGTCGACAAGCTCAGCGGCTGGGCGTCGTTCGCCGACACCTCACGCTACGACGGGCTGACCGTGCCGTTTCTCAAGCGGGCGCAGATCACCGCCGTCGACCTGTCGCGCGCCGGCGTGGCCGCCTTCCGCGACGTCGACCGGCTGACCATGTTCGCCGACAACCTGGTCCCTCACGTCCTGCGCCTCGATGGGTTGCTCACCTACGACGCCGAGCTGCTCGAACGGATCGAACGCGGTGAGCTGATCGAGCACGGCTCGTGCGAGGAGGTCGAGATTCGTGCCTGCGCGTTGCACACGGTGGCGCTGATCGCGGCCGAGCGGCCGGGCGCGCGCGAGGCCGACATCGACCATCTACTGTGGCACCGCGGGCAGGAGCCGCGCTTCAAGGCCGTGCCGCGCCACCGGTCCCGCTGCACCGCCTACTGAACGAGGGCTGCGCGAGAAAACGTCCTCCACGAGGACGTTTCTCGAGCCGGCTCGGCTGCCCGGCCCTGCTAACTCCCCTCGACCGCCTCCAGCCGCGCCCGGGCGATCGCCTCCGCCCCGGCCTCGCCGACGAGCAGCTCGGCCCGGATCGTCCAGCTGCCGAGCAGATCGATCGCCGGGAAGCGGCCGGTGCTCGCCATCAGCGGGTCGAGGGCGATCACGCTGGTCTCGCCGCCGACCGGCTCGGGCGCGGTCGCGATCACCGTGAGTGATCCGCCGTCGACGATGTTCCGCGCCGAGGCGAGCAGCTTGCGGGCGGCGTGCGACGGCAGTCCGCCCAGGGTGTCGATCAGCACCACCGCGTGCGAGCCGCGGGCGGCCAGCCGGCGAGCCTGATCGACCACGCGCTCGACCGTCTGCGCCTGGGCATCCCCGGAGGCGGCGAAGCTGACCGCCGCGGCGGGCGCCACCGGACCCTGCTGCCAGTCGGCGATCTCTTCGGGCCGCACGCCGGCCAGCACCAGCGATAGCTGGACACCCTCTTGCCCGGCCAGAGTGGCAGCCAGGCGCCGGAGAGCCTCGGTCTTGCCGGCGCGGGCCGGGCCGACGATCGTCACCCGCGAGCCCTGCCCGAACGGCGTGAGCCATTCGATCGCCTTGATCGTCGGGTCGTCTGACCCGAGCCGGAAGCGCTCGGTCGGGAAGGCGGCCGGGAGGTCCTCGAACGGCGTGCTGTCGGCCACCTCATCGGCCGGCCGACCGTTGATCGTGTCGATCCGGATGAGCGAGGCGAACCGCTCCGAGCGCCGCGGCGGCCGGCGGGGACCGGCGATCCGGTCGCCCGGCACGAGCTCACAGCGCTTGACCTGCGCCGCCGAGACGTACACGTCGTCCTCGGAGGGCTCGGGTGGATTCACGCGCAGGAAGCCCGAGCCGTTGGCGAGGAGCTCGACTTCGCCCTCGACGACCTCGTCCTCCTGCGCGGGCGCGCGGCCGCCCCGACCGCCTCGGCCGCCCTGCTCGACCGGCTCGACCGGCTCGTCGGCGTCCTCGCTCTCCTCGGCCGCGGGAGTGAGCTGTTCTTCCTCCTCCTCGTCGGCGGCGCCGGCGTCCTCGTCGCGGGCGCTGCCGCGGCCGCGCCCTCCCCGGCGACCGCGCCGGCGACGGGCTCCGGCACGATCTCCGTCGGAGGTGGATGGCTCGGCCTCGGCCTCCTCGGAGGTGGACGGCTCGGCGTCGGCCTCCTCGGAGGCGGATGGCTCGACCTCGCCTTCCTCGGAGGCGGATGGCGCGGCCTCGGCCGCCTCGGAGGCGGATGGCTCGGCGTCGGCCTCCTCCCCGGACGCGACCTCGCCGCCCTGGCGGGCGAGGATCGCGTCGATCAGATCGGCCTTGCGCAGACGGCGGTAACCGTCGATTGAGAGTTCGGATGCCAGCGCGTGGAGGTCGGCCAGCGGGCTTGCAGCCAGCGCGTCGCGGTCCAGGATCGACATGCACATGCCTCCTTGTGAGGGGATCGGTGGGCTCCGGTCGCGTTGTGCCAGCGACCGGCGATTCAGATCCTGAGACTAGCGGCCGGCCGGTCGCGATCGCTGTCGGGCCCTGAAATGCGGCCCACGACCAGCCCGGAGGCGAAACCGAGGTGGGCTCATCGCTCCCTCCGGACGCCGAGTCGAGATCGCCCGCCGGGTTCTCGACGCAAGTCCTGAGCCAGCCGTAGCTCCGAGTCCAGCTCCACCTCGCCGTTCAGCACCGCTCGCACGGCCAGGAAGTCAGCCACCTCGGCCACGTCGTGAACGCGCAGGATGTGCGCGCCGGCGTCGACCCCGTGCCCGACCGCGGCCAGCGTCCCGGCCAGCCGCGCGCGCGGCGCCCGCAAGGTGATTGCGCCGATGAAGTCCTTGCGCGAGACGGCCAGCAGCAGCGGGCGCCCCAGCGCGTGGAGCGCCGGCAGCGCCCGCAGCACCGCGACCGTCTGAGCCGGGGTCTTGCCGAAGTCCGGACCCGGGTCGAGCACGAGCTGCTCGAAGGCCACGCCCCGCTGCAACGCCACGGCAATCAGCTCGGACAGGAATTCCTCGACATCGGCCACGACCGTCTCGTCGAGGGACGGGTCGAGCAGCTTCTCCTTGGGCGCGGTGCGGGTGTGCATGAGAACCAGGCCGGCGCCGGTCTCGGCGCACACGTCGGCCAGCTCGGGATCGCGCAGGCCGCTCACGTCGTTGACGATGGCCGCCCCGGCGGCGATCGCCGCCCGCGCCACCGCTGGCTTGTAGGTGTCGACCGACACCAGCGCCCCGAGCTCGCCGGCCACCCGGGAGATCAGCGGGACGACCCGTTCGATCTCCTCCTCGGCGGCCACCGGCGGCACTCCGGTCACGCCCGACTCGCCGCCGATGTCGATCACCTCAGCCCCCGCCTCGAGCAGCCCGGCCGCGAGCGCCACACGGTCCTCGAGCGTCCGGTGCACGCCCGCGTCTGAGAACGAGTCCGGCGTCGCGTTGACGATGCCCATCAGCCACGGCCGCTCACCCAGCTCGAACGTGCCGGCGCTCGTGCGCAGCGGCACGCGCGGCGCCGTCACGCGATCTGAGTCGCCCATGCCCGCAGGCTAATGATTGATTGCGCGATTCGCTGGACGGCGGGCGCGGCGAGCGCGCGCTTATCCAGGTGGGCGGCGTCCCGGCCTGCGACCCGGGAGACGGGCCTAGTGGCCGCCCGCCTTCTGGAACAGGTTCAGCACGATGTCGTACATCGCCGGCGAGGTCTCCTGGTAGCCCGGGCAGCAGGGCGGCCCGCCCACGTCGCTGATGCCGATCTCGAGGTGGGGCGCGTCGGAGATCCCCACGTCGCCGCAGCCGACGTCCGCGATCGGCTCGCCGGCGGTCACGACGGTGCCCACCGGCACCAGCGCCGGCTTGGCGTGGCCGTAGTAGATGTAGCGGCCGGCGTACGGCCCGGTCGAGACCTTGAGCACGGGGGCGGCGGGACCGAACCCGTCGATCCCCTCCTGGACAATCGTCCCGGCGGTCATGGCCACCTCGACCGCCTTGGCGCCGCACGCGTTGTTGTCCATCGCGATGTCGATCCCCTGGTCGAGCGTCCAGGCGCTCGAGGGCATGACCTGCGAGACAGGCTGCAGCGGGAACACCCAGCCGGTCGTGTCCGCCAGCGACAGGCCGGGCGTGTCGAGCACTCCGGATCCCTGGGCGGTGTTCTTCACCTGGGCCAGCAGCGTGGACGCGGTCACCCGCCCCACCACGCCGGTGACCGGCGCGAGGCTCATCGCGGTCTGGAACCGGATCACTGCGGACTTGGTCATCGACCCGAACCAGCCGGTGGCCGGCACCTTGTAGCCGACGTCGGTCAGCCAGGTCTGGAGGGTCTTGACGTCGGCCCCGCGCTCACCCTGCCGGAGCGTGCGCGTGAACACCGAGGTCGAGGCGCTGGCCGTGACGATGCTGTGCACGGGCGCCGGCTTGACCATCGCAGCGCCGCCGGAGGTGGGCGCGGCGGCCGCGCCGGAGGCGGGAAGCACCAGCGCCAGCGCCAGCATCCCCGACAGCTTCCACAAACGACTCATCGCTCGACGACGGTCGGCGTCCATCCTTCCGCGGATGCGCCGCGCGCTGCCCTTGCGCTGTCTCCGTCTACGAAAGCTGCTGGAAACGAACAGGAACAGTCCTCCGTGGGCGAGGCCTTGCAATGGCGCCTGGTGCCTGCGGAGTTAGCTGACGGGCTAGCGCTCATGAAATGAGCGCTTCTCGCGGATCACCGCGAGACTCGCCCCAACGATGTGGGTCCTCCGCTCCCCGGTTTGGCTGCCCGGAGATTCGGCGGGCGCCAACCTATCACAAACTACGGATAGGAATGTGCTACCGAGGCGGTGTTACGTAGCCTTGGGACGGCCTCGGCGGCGCTGGCTCGTCATCCCCGGCTGGTGCGCCCGGCTAGTGCGCCGGGTCGGCCACGCCCTCCTGACGGCGCTTGTGCACGATCTGCTCGATCCGGTCGAGCGTCTCCTCGGACATGCGCCGAATCTCCCAGTGGGTGAGCTTCATGACCCGCATCGGCGAGGTCGCGATCACATCCGCGTTGCGGGGCTCGCGTTCCAGCAGCCCCATCTCCCCGATCAGGTCGCCTTCCTTCAGCGACGCGATCTTCTCGCCATCGCGGATCACGTCGGCCGTGCCCTCCTCGATGCCGATCAGCTCGGTCGAGTAGTCGCCCTGCTTCATGAGGATCTGGCCTTCGGCCACGCTCGTCTCGGTGGCGAACGCCGCCAAGCGCTTCGCTTCCTCGTCGGACAGATGCGAAAAGATCGGAATGGCCTTCAGGCGGTTGGGATCCATCGCTCCTCGTTTACCCGGATTTCGTCAAAGCGCCTGCACCTCGTGCGTGATGTCGCTCACAGACTGCTTGGCGTCGCCGAACAGCATCGCGGTCTTGGGTTCATAGAACAGCGGGTTGTCGATTCCGGCAAACCCGCTCGCCATCGAACGCTTGAGCACGATCACCGAGCCCGACTGATCGACCTCGAGGATCGGCATGCCGTAGATCGGCGACCCCGGCTCGTTCTTCGCCGCCGGGTTGGTCACATCATTGGCACCGATCACCAGCGTCACGTCGGTGCGACCGAACTCGGGGTTGATCTCGTCCATCTCGCGCAGCAGGTCGTAGGGGACGTCGGCCTCGGCCAGCAGCACGTTCATGTGCCCGGGCATTCGTCCCGCCACCGGATGGATGGCGAACTTGACCGTGACACCCTTCTTCTCGAGCGCCTTCTCGAGCTCGCGCACCGCGTGCTGGGCCTGCGCCACCGCCATCCCGTAGCCGGGCGCGATGACCACCTGGCGGGCGTAGGAGAGCTGGATCGCCACGTCCTGAGCGGAGGTCGACCGGACCGGCCCCCGGTCCTCGGCTCCAGCCGCGGCCGGCGCGGCGATCGCCCCTCCGAAGCCGCCGGCCACGATCGCCGGGACCGAGCGGTTCATGGCCTTGGCCATCAGGTTGGTGAGGATGGTTCCCGACGCCCCGACGATCATCCCGGCCACGATCAGCGCGGTGTTGTTCAGGGCGACGCCGGTGGCCGCCGCCGACAGGCCGGTGAACGCGTTCAGCAGCGAGATCACAACCGGCATGTCGGCGCCGCCGATCGGCAGCACGACCATGTTGCCGAGGAGCGCGGCGGCGAGCAGGATCCCGAGCACGAACAGCGCCTGGGAATGCGTGCCCGCGGCCAGGACGATCGCGCTTCCCACGCAGATAACGAACAGGACCGCGTTGATGACGACCTGGCCGGGCAGCTTGAGCGGCCGGCCCGGCAGGATCTCCTGAAGCTTTCCGAACGCGATGTTCGAGCCCCAGAACGAGATCGAACCCACGATCGCGGCAAACAGCGTCGGGATCTCCGACTTCTCGACCCACACCGCGCCGCCCGACGCGAAGTGGTGGCGGTACTCGACCCACGCGATGATCGCCACCGCCCCGCCCCCCACGCCGTTGAACAGCGCGACCATCTGGGGTATCGCGGTCATGCGCACGTTGCGCGCAGCGGGGACCCCGACGGCGATCCCGATCACCAGCCCGAGCGCCATCAGCCACGGCGTGCTCGAGCCGCTCAACACGTGCGGGGTGAGCAGCGTGGCGACGACAGCGATCGCCATGCCGATCGCCGCGATCTTGTTGCCCCGCACCGCCGTGCGCGGTCCGGTCAGGCCGCTCATCCCGTAGATGAACAGCGAGAACGCGACGATGTAGCAGGCGTCGATGAAGTTCTGCTTCTGCAGGAACGTCGTCGCGAGGATCACTTGCCCTCGATCTCCTTCTCGGGCGTCCCCTCCGGCAGGTCGGGCTTTCGCTTGAACATCCCGAGCATCCGGTCGGTGACCAGGAACCCGCCGACGATGTTGATCGTCCCGAACGCGATCGCAATCACGAGCATGACGTGCTCGAGCACGCCGTGGGCCTCGTGCATCAGGAGCAGACCGCCGAGCAGCACGACGCCGTGGATCGCGTTGGTGCCCGACATGAGCGGCGTGTGCAGCGTGTTCGGCACCTTCGAGATGACCTCGAACCCGACGAAGGCGGCCAGGACCAGGATGGCGATCTCGGTGATGGTGCTCATGTGGACCTCCGGTTCAGGAGCTCGGGGCAGGACTGGCGCCGGCGGCCGCCTTGGCCGCTTCGTGGACGATCTCCCCGTCGCGGGTGATGCACGCTCCGGCGATCACCTCGTCGTCGAAGTCGAGCGACAGCTGTCCGTCCTTGATCATCAGCTCGAGCAGCGACTGGATGTTGCGCGCGTAGAGCTGCGATGCGTGCTCGGCCATCGTGCTCGGCACGTTGAGCGGAGCGAGGATCTTCACGTCATGGCGAACGACGGTCTGCCCCGGCTCGGACAGCTCGCAGTTGCCCCCCGCCTCGCCGGCCAGGTCGACGATAACCGAGCCCGGCTTCATCAGCTTGACCGCGTCCTCGGTGACCAGGATCGGGGCGCGGCGCCCCGGGACGAGCGCGGTGGTGATCACCACATCGACCTTGCCGATCGCCTCGGCCATCAACTCCTGCTGGCGGGCCTGCTGCTCGGGCGTCAGCTCCTTGGCGTAGCCGCCCGCGCCCTCGAGATCGCCACCGAGGTCGAATTCGAGGAAGTGCGCGCCGAGCGACTCGACCTGCTCCTTGACGGCCGCCCGGACATCGAAGCCCTGCACCACCGCGCCGAGGCGCCGGGCGGTGGCGATCGCCTGCAGGCCGGCCACGCCCGCGCCCAGGATGAGCACGGTGGCGGGCCGGATCGTGCCGGCCGCGGTCATCAGCATGGGGAAGAATCGGCCGATTTCGGTGGCGGCGATCAGCACCGACTTGTACCCGCCGATGTTCGCCTGCGAGCTGAGCGCGTCCATCGACTGCGCGCGGCTGATGCGCGGAATCGCCTCCATCGCGAAGCTGGTCGCGCCGGTCTGCGCGATCGCCCGGATCGCCTCACCGGCGGTCAGCGGCTGGAGGAACCCGACGAGAACGCTGTCGGAGCCCAGCCGGCCGATCTCCTCGGCGTTCGGCGCCGCCACCTTGACCACGACGTCGGCCTCGTACACCGCGCTGGGATCCTCCGCCATCCGCGCGCCGGCCTCCTCGTACTGGGCGTCCGGGATCAGCGCCCCGGCGCCGGCGCCGCGCTCCACGACGACCTCGAGCCCGCCGTCGCCGCCGGCGAGCTTGCCCACGACCTCGGGTACGAGGGCCACGCGCCGCTCGCCTTCCGCTGTCTCCTTGGGGACTCCGATCCGCATACCCGGCGGCGCGGAGGCTACCGAACTTCCTCCGCGACGGATTCAGCCCGCCCCGAGCGGGGCGAGCAGCACCGCGGTGATGATGCCCGTGTCGCTCACCAACCGATCCAGCGCGCCGACCGTCGGCTGGCCGATCGCCGCCGGTACGGGGGCGCCCGGCGCGGCTGATCGCGCGGAGTTGGCGGCCGGGGCGGCCGGGGCGGCAGCAGCCGCCCGGCGCGGCGTCGGCGGGTGCGACGCGCGGCTGCTGGGCGCGCGGGTCCGAGCTGCCGCCGCCGGAGCCGGCGCGCTCCGGCGCGCCACCGGCGCCAGGGGCAGCGCCTTGGCGTCGAGGGCCATGACTGCCTCGGCGGTCACCCACACCGGGGTCTGATCGGTTCCCCTCGCGTAGCGAACGTGGCCGTCGGCGGCGATCAGCGAGCGCAGGTAGTCGAGCGGTGAGGCACCCCGGCGGCGGACCGAGTTCGGGTCGACCCCCGCGGCCAGCAGCCCCTGGACGGCGAACGCCGTTGACTGGGCGTTCGACCCGGCTCCGGGCAGGCCGGCAAAGCCGCCGTCGGCGTCCTGTTGGCCGCGCAGGAACCGGATCGCGCGGGTCCGGGCGCGCGCGGCCGCCGCCCCGCCGCTCGTGGCCAGCGCCTCGAGCGCGGCGCCGGTGTCGTCGGGGTCGCTCGTGCCGCCGCGGACGGCGAAGTTGAATCCGCCGTCGGTGTCCTGCTGGCGGACCAGCCAGCCGAGCGTGGCCGCCGGGGGCGCCGCGCCGGCGGCCCGCAGCGCGAGCACCGCGAACGCGGTCAGGTTGACCTGGTTCGACACCGACCCGTTCCGGCGGATGTCGCGTTCGAGCGCGCCGACCAGGTTGCGGCCCCCGAAGCTGTACGGCGAGAGCCCCGCGGCGCGCACGACGAGCACCGTTCGCTCGACCGATCCGACGTCGGTGGCCGAGGCCGCCCCGCCGCGGATGTAGTCGACCAGGCTGTGCCCGTCCCGCGCCACGTCCTGAGGGTTCTCGCCGGTGGCGGCGAGACCGAGCGCCGCCCAGCCCGCGTACAACTGCGAGGAGGCCGCGCCCGGTCTGTCGCCGTAGCCGCCGTCGGCGTTCTGGGCGGCCAGCAGGTAGCCGGCGGGCGTGGTTGCGGCCTGCGCGCTCGCCAGCGTCCCCACCGCACCCGCGAACGCGCCGCCGGGCCCCGTCCCCCCGGCCCCATTCGAGCCTGGCTGGCCAGCCAGCCAGCCGCCGAAGGTCAACGTGACCACGAGGATCGGGATCACGCGCGAAGCGGCGCGCCCGGGGTGGGCGGGTCGTGGGTCGGCGGGCCCCGGGTGGGCGGGTCGTGGGTCAGCGAGCCCCGTGTGGGCGGGTGGTAGGTCGGGGGGCCCCGTGTGGGCCGGTCCCCAATCCACCTGCAGCCGCGTGGCGAACCGGCTCAGCGAGTGGATCATGACCGGGCCGAGCGCGAGCGCGAACACCAGGCAGCCGGCCGCGTGCACGCAGTCGAACCCGATCCCCTTGCCCACGTACACCCCGAGCTGGGCCAGGCTGTGGTCGCTGTAGGTGACCCAGTCGCCCACGTCCTGGAGGACGGTGAACGCGAACCCGACCACGGTGCACGCGAGGGCCAGGCCCCAGCGGCCGATGCGCCGGCCGGTGGCGAGGGCGAGCCCGGCGCCGATCACGCCGGTCAGGCCCCATCCGGCCATCTGCCAGGGCGTCCACGGTCCCTGCCCGAAGAAGAAGTTTGAGGTCAGGCCGGCCAGCGCCCCGACCGCGAAACCCGGACCGCCGCCCAGGGCGTAGCCGGACACGAGCACGATGTCGGTCGTCGGCTTGACGTTGGGCAGGGCGACGAAGGCGATCCGGCCGAGCGCGGCGAACGCGGCGAGCGTGCCGACGAGCGCGACGATCCGGGCATCGGGACGCGTCCGCTCGTACCAGGCGAAGCCGCCGGCCAGCGCGATCGCGAGGATGCCGAACGCCGCCCCCTGCCAGCTCACGCCTCCACCTCCGCCGCTGTCCTGAGCAGGGCGATTCCGTCCTCGGGGCGCAGCGCTGCGCCGCCGAGGATCCGCGCCGTCTCGGTGGCGAAGTAGGTCCCGCCCGCCAGCACCTCGCTCGGCGATCCGTCGGCGATCGGCGCGCCGTCGGCGAGCAGGATCACCCGCTGGGCGAACGCCGCCACGAACTCGGGGTCATGGGTCGCCACGAGCACGGCGGCGTCGAGTTCGCACAGGAGCGCGGCGAGCTCGTCCTTGCGACGGCGGTCCATCCCGCGGGTGGGTTCGTCAAGGCACACGACCGTCGCCTCTTGGCCGGGATCCCCACCCTCCCCATCCAGCACGATGGCCAGCGCGAGCCGCTGCTTCTCGCCCCCCGACAGGTCGCGGGGGTGACGGCGGCGCAGGGCGGGGTCGCCAAGGCCGACCGTCGCCAGCGCGCCCGCCGAGGCTTCCTGCTCGACCCGGTCGTGCACCAGGTAATCGTTCGGGTTCTGCAGGAGCAGCGCCACCCTTCCGGACCGCTCGACCTTGCCGCGCGTGGGCCGCATCAGGCCGGCTGCGTGGCGCAGCAGCGTCGACTTGCCGGCACCGTTTCGCCCCATCAGCGCGACGCGCTCGCCGGCGCCGACCGACAACGAGACGCCGCGGAGGATGGCGGGCCCGCGATCGAGCTCATGCCACACCCGATGGAACCTGATCGCCTCGCCGGCCGGCCGGCTGACGTCGCTCACCGGAGGCGCCGCCACCGCGGCGAGCAGCCCCCGGCTCCTCAGCGCCGACCGGGCCGCCCTCACCCCGGCCGCCGGCGCCACGCCCAAACCGAAGAGCAGCCGCGCTCCCGGGGTGGCCAGCTCGGGTGCCTGCGCGCAGGCCCAGCCCAGGAACTCGGCCGGCGCCGCGTCGCACGCGATGCGCCCGCCCCGCATCGCGACCACCCGATCGGCCAGGCCGAGGCAGCGCTCGAGCCGGTGCTCGGCCAGCACGATCGCGGTGTCGAAGTCCTCGCCCAGGCGCCGCAGCAGCGTGATCAGCTCATCGCCCGCCACCGGATCGAGCTGCGAGGTGGGCTCGTCGAGCAGGATCAGCTCCGGGCTCCCGACGAGCGCAGCGCCGAGCGCGACCCGCTGGAGCTCACCGCCCGACAGCTCGGCGGTGGGACGGTCGAGCAGTTGCGCGATCCCCAGGGCCAGCGCCACCTCCTCAACCCCGCGCGCCACCGCCGGCGCCGCCGCGCCCCGATTCTCGAGCGGGAGGGCGAGCTCGGCCCGGACCGTCCCCATCACGATCTGCGTCTCGGGATCCTGGAACAGGGTCCCCACCGCCGCGGCCAGCGCGCCTGGACCGTGCTCGCGCGTGTCCATCCCCGCGACCGTGGCCCGCCCGGCGAACACGCCGCCGTGAAAGTGCGGCACCAGGCCGTTCGCGGCGCGCAGTAGCGTGGATTTGCCCGAGCCCGAGCCTCCGGCGAGCACGACCAGCTCGCCGGGCTCGACGTCGATCGTCACCTCCGCCAGCGCCGGCGCCGCGGCGCCCGGGTAGGTGTACGTGACGCGATCCAGCGAGAGCACGCTCATGCGTCGATCCACCGGTCGTTCACGGCTCGATCCCCCGGCGGTCGGCGAACGGGAGCAGCGCGCAGGCCAGCAGCCCGGCCGCGACGGCCAGCCCGCCCGGCCCCACCGGCGCGTGCAGCGCCGGGTCCGAGCTGAACGGCTCCAGACCGGCCACCCGCCCCCCGATCGCGAGCGCCGCGATTCCGACCGCCGACGCGGCGAAGGCCAGGTCGTGCCGCGACCACGGCCGGATGGGGCCGGCGCCACGCGGCGCGCGCCGGGCTGATCCGTAGCCGCGGACTTCGAGCGCGGCGGCCACGTCGAGCGCCCGGTCGAGCACGCCGGCGGTGGCCGCCCGGACCAGCCGTGCCCGCGACGGCGGCGGACCCGGCCGGCACCGCTGCGCCTCGGCCAGGCGCCGGGCGTCGCGGGCCAGCACCGGAACCATCCGGGTGGCCAGCGCGGCGGTCAGCGCCGAGTGAAACGAGACGCGGCGGAACAGCCTGAGCACCTGATCGGGATCGACCGCCGCGGTGTAGAGCGCGCCGCACAGAACCAGCGCGATCGCGCGCACTCCGAGCACGGCGCCGGACACGGTCGCCTCGAGCGTGACGTCGGTCTGACCGAACACCGGTAGATCCCCCAGCCGCGCGATGACCGTGAGGCCGTCGCGCACGACGAGCGCGTTGATCAGCATCACGGCCAATCCGAGTGGCAGAGCGAACAGCGCGGCGCGGCGCAGCTCGCGCCCCACCCCGGCTCCCACCCCTGCCCCGGCGATGGCGAGCACGACGGCGCCGAGGGCGAGCGGGGCGGACAGCACGAGCGCGGCCACCAGCAGCGAGAGGCAGTACGCGCAGCCGACCGCCGCGCGGGCGGCGTGGAGCGGGCTGGCGCGACGGCGGTAGCTCAACTGGCTGCCTCCAGCGGCACCGGGATGTCCGTGGGGCCGAGGACGGCGAGCGCGAAGTGGTCGCGCAGCCGGGCGGGCTTGAGCGCCCCGGCCGCTGCATACACCCCGGCCGCATCGGTTCCGGTGATCAACCAGGTCGGCGCGGCCGAGGCCTGGGCGGTGGCGGCGACGAGTCCCGCGCTGCCGCCGAGGGTCCGTACGACCTGACCCTTGGGGTCGAGCAGCTCGAGCGACGACCCGGTCTTCGCGGGGCTGAAGCGCGCGTAGATCCCGCTCGACGCGGGCCCGTGTTCGATCAAGGTGGCGGCCAGCTGGCCTCGGATGTCCTGCCACGTCCCCACGACCACCGCGATCGAGTCGGTGCCCGACGAGCTTCCGAGCGCCTGCGTGGAGGTCGGCACGCCGATCGCCTTCAGCGCGGAGGCGACCCGGGTGCAGGCCGCGCTCGTGTCGGTCGCGCAGGCGAGCGTGGTCGGCCATCGCCGGCCGCCCGCGCCGTGCTGGAACGGCTCCGGATACGACCCCACCACGGCCGGGATCGAGTCGGTGGCGCTCCAGTCGTGCACGTCCCACCACACCCGGTCGCCGTGATGGACCGAGGTGCCGGCCGCGCCGAGCGGTGCCTCGACCCCGTTCACGTAGTAGAACCAGTCGCGCTGCGCTGACGTCCCAGACAGCCCGTCGATCGACTGGACGAACCCCCCGCCGTAGCGGGTGGTGACGTGGAAGCCCCGCTCGAGCAGGCGCATGACCGTCTGCGATCCGGGCACCTGCCGCTCGAGGACGGAACCGACCGATGCTGTCCCGAAGTCCTTCGTGACCGTGAGCGATACGTCCGAGGTGCCCTTGCCGGCGCCCAGGCCGCAGCCGGCGAGCGCGACCGCGGCTGCGATCGCGCTCGCCATGGCGGCAACCGTGCGGGTCATGGCAGGTGCCGGCGACCGGGATTCACTTGGCGATCTTGAACAGCAGGCGCTGGCCCGCGCGCAGCTTGACGGCGCAGATCCCGGCACTCGCGGGCTTGCCGTTGACCACGACCTCCCAGAAGTCGTTCCCGGACGGCTTCACCCCGAGGATCGACGTGACGAAGATCCCGCCGACGCTGGCGAAGTACTTGCCCGTCCACTTGCCGTGAGTCGCGGCATCCAGCGCGCCCGCCGCGCTCGTGCCAGAGCACTTGCCGTGCGGCGTGCCGCCCTTGGTGATCCATCCCTTCTCGCCGTGCACGCTGGTCGGTCCCAGCAGCGTCTTGCTGAGGGACTTGACGGAGACGGACACGGCCGGGCCTGATCCGGCGGCGGCCACCGCCACACCGGAGGCCGCGAGGGCCATGACGACCGCTCCCACCAGAGCGGCAAGGGTCTTGCGATTCATGAGGGCCACCCCTTTCCACGAGGGCTGTTGGCTTTGCGGTCGGAGGCTGGTCTCCTGGCTTCCGGGCCTACCGGCCGCGCCTTCCCGGCGACTCCTCGTCGCCAGTGGCTTCGATGCGAACGGCGTCCCCGATCACAGTGGCGGGTCCGCGCCGGACTCTCACCGGCTTCCCATCGCCACCGACCTCGAATGAGCGGATGGTATCGCCGAAGCGCGTCGCGATGCCGTCGGCCCGTGGAGTTAGCTTGCTCGGAGCGTGACCGAGGACGCACGGAGCCACGGCGAGGTGTTCGACACGGTGGCCGGCGAGTACGACCGCCACCGTCCCACGTACCCGGACGCGCTGATCGATCGGGTCTGCCAGGCGGCCGGCCTGACCGCCGGCGATCAGGTGCTCGAGATCGGGTGCGGTACCGGTCAGCTGACGCGGAGCCTGGTCGCCCGCGGCCTGCACGTGACCGCGGTCGAGCCGGGCGCGAACCTGGCCGCCCTGGCCGCACGCGCGACGGAGGATCGTGGCGAGGTGGAGATCGCGAACTGCCGGTTCGAGGATTACCCGCTGGCCGCACGATTCCCGGCCGCGTTCTCGGCCTCGGCCTTTCACTGGATCGAGCCCGACGTGAGCTGGCGCAAGGTGGCGCAGGCGCTCACGCCCGGAGGGGTGCTCGCGCTGATCCAGTACATCGGGGTGCAGGACGAGCGCACCGCGGCAGACATCGAGGCGTTGATGTCGGCCCTGGCCGCGGCCGCGCCCGAGCTCGCCGAGCGCTGGCCTCCCCTGCGCGATCGCGAGACGATCGTGAGCGGCGTCGAGGACCGGCGCGGGAACGTCTCGGACGCCTGGGCCTGGGTCGGCAGTCAGCCGCTCGCGCGAAGCTACGCCGCGGCGCTGTTCGACGACGCGGAGATCTCCGTGGTGCCGACGTTGATCGAGCAGACCGCCGACGAGCTGAACGCGATGCTGCGCACGATCTCGCACTACCACCGGCTCGCCCCGGTGCAGCAGCAGGCGCTCGAGCGCGCGAACGCGCAGGTCGAGGAGCGGCTCGGCCGTCCGATCCGCTCGAGCCTGCTCGCCGTGCTCGTCACCGCCCGGCGCGCCGCGAACGAGCTCTAGACTCGGACGCGAGCCATGACCGTCAACCTCACCCGCATCTACACGCGCCTGGGCGACTCGGGTGAGACCCACCTGGGCGACATGAGCCGCGTGCCCAAGACCCATCCGCGGATCGAGGCGTACGGCACGGTCGACGAGCTCAACGCGCACGTCGGGCTGACGCTCACCGTCGAGGATTTGCCGCCGGCCTACGCCGAGTGGCTGCGGCGGATCCAGAACGATCTGTTCGACGTGGGCGCCGACATCTCCGCGCCCGAGGATCCTGACCGTGAGCGGCTCCGGGTGATCCCTGAACAGACGGCGTGGCTCGAGGAGCGCTGCGACGAGGTCAATGCGACGCTCAAGCCACTCAAGTCGTTCGTCCTGCCGGGCGGCACCAGGGCCGCCGCCCACCTCCACGTGTGCCGGACCGTGTGCCGGCGCGCCGAGCGGCTGGCCATCGCCTGCGGTGAGGACGTGAACGCCGAGGTGGTGCGCTACCTGAACCGCCTCTCGGACCTGCTGTTCATCCTCAGCCGGGGCGCCAACCCCGACGAGGAGCCGCTGTGGGAACCCGGCCGCTATCGCTGACCCCCGGACTTTGGCGATCCACATGACATATACGGGAGCGCAGCGCCAAAGTCCGCGCCCGGGCTCCTAGCGCCGCAGGCTGAGCAGCACCCCGGTGGACAGCGCGAGGCTGAGCGCGGCGATCCCCGCCGCCCCGAACACGAACGCCTCGTGCGCCCGGGCGTAGGCGACTACATCGTGGGGCCGGCTCACCGCCAGGATCGCACCGAGCACGAGCGCGGCGCCGAGGATCGCGCCGGGGGCTCCGAGCGCCGCGCGGAGCGAGACGGGGCCGCTGCGCGTGCGCCGCGACGGCCGTCGGCGCTCGAGCGCCAGCAGCCCGGCCACGATCGCGAGCGCCCAGGCCGCGGCGACCAGGAATCCGCCGAGCACGTCGCTCGGATAGTGGATTCCGGTGGCCAGCACCGAGTAGCCCACCGCAATGGCCAGAGAGGCACCGAGCCCGGCCACCACCGGCCGCAGGCGCGCGGGCGCGGCGAGCACCGACGCGAGCACGAGCGACATGACCGCGGTGGAATGGCCGCTGGGCCAGGACCCTGGTGGGAGCGGTGAGACGTCGCCCGAGAACAGCGAGGCGGGCCGGGGCGCGGCCACGACGTGCTTGAGCAGCTCGGTGCTCACGTTGGCGCCCAGGACGATCGCGCCCACTGCCAGCACGACCCGCGGGCGTCCGCGGAGCAGGGCGACGACCAGCGGCGCCAGCACCAGGTACACGTAGGGATTCGGGTCGAACAGCGAGACGAAGAACGACGCGACGCCTTCGACGCCGCTGTGGCCGTGCAAGCCGCCGAACTGCAGGTAGATCGACTGATCGGCGTGACCGAAGAAGCCGATGTGGAACGCGGCGAGCCAGACGAGCGCCAGCAAGGCCACGCAGCAGGTCGCCCCGAAAACGGCCATTCGCGGACGAATGGGCATGAACTGAGGCTACCCAGCCGGCACCGGCAGCTCCGGGAGCGAGCTAAAGCGTTTCGGCGTGGTGCGGCGCGCCGCGCGTTATGCGCAATTCGGGCGAGACCCCGGTACGTCGCACCTGCGCGTAGTGCTCGATGTCCTCGAGGGAGGCGACGTCGATGCTGAGACCGGCGGCCAGCTCGAAGCGTCCGGCCTCGTAGAGCAGCTCCTGATAGCCGGGCGTGCCGCTCGGACGTCCCTCCACGTCGAGGTAGTGCGGGCCATCGCCGAGGATCCAGCGCTGGCCCCCCGGGTAGGCGCCAGGGTTCATCTTGGCCGGCCGGATCTCGCGGCCCTCCTTGGCGCCACCGTCGGGGCGCGGACGGGCATCGACGGCGTCGAGGGCGCGCCAGATGCGCTCGAAGTTGCGGCGGTACGGGGCGGGGACGATCGCGACGGGACCGGGAGACTCTCCGCCTCCGCGGATCGCCTCGGCCACTGGCCCGACGAGCACGAATTCGACCTGGTTGGCCTTGAGCCACTTGATGACCGCCATCACTTCGGCGGAGAGATGCTCGAAGCCCTCGGCGGGTTGAATCGGGCGGGGGTCGATCTGCGGGGCACGGCGTCTGAGCAGCATGGTGCGCGTTTCGCCACACGCGGGCGGAGTCCTTCCGGTAAGTTGCGTGCTGGGGTGAGCCGGGAAGGCTGGTCGGCGCTGCCTCGCCGACCGCGCAAGTCCCGTGTCCGCCTTCCTCGCCGTCCCGCTCTTTCTCGTCTCGCTCGTGGTCACGCTGGCCGCGGCGCAACTGTTCGCGCGCCGGCTGGACCGGCTCGGGGTGCGGTTCGGCCTCCCCGAGGCGCTGATCGGGCTGCTCACCGCGCTGGCCGCGGACGGCCCGGAGATATCCTCGGCGCTGGTCGCGCTGGCCAAGGGGGCTCACGACGTGGGGGTCGGGGTCCTGGTCGGCTCGAATGGCTTCAACCTGGCCGCGATGATCGGGCTGAGCGCGCTGCTCGTGGGCCAGGTGAGGCTTCCGCGCGAAGTCCTGTTGCTCGAGGGACTGGTCGGCCTGCTGGTCACCCTGATCGCCGGCGCGTTGCTGCTGCGCTGGTTCTCGCCGGCTGCCGCCGGGGCCATGTCGCTGCTGGTGCTGATCCCGTACCTCACGCTCGTGATCGCCGGCGCGCGCCTGCTCGATCGGCTGGCCGACCGGCCACGCTCTCCCACCGCGCGGCTGGCCCGGGCCCTGCACGAGCATCCCCGACCCGAGCGGCCCCCCGACCCGTTCAAGAACCCGACGCACCATCTGCTGGCGCTCATCGTGGTCGATGTGACGCTGATCGTCGCCGGCAGCGCCGGCATGGTGGAGACGGCGCTCACGCTCGCCGGCGACTGGCACATCCCGAACGCAGTACTCGGCTTCCTGATCCTGGCCCCGCTGACCAGCATCCCGAACGCCGCCACCGCCGTCCGCCTCGGACTGGCCCGGCGGGGCGCCGCACTCGTCGGCGAGACGTTCAACAGCAACACGATCAATCTCGCCGCCGGCGTGGTGCTGCCCTCGCTGTTCGTGACGCTTGCCGCGCTCTCGACGCTGGGCAGGCTCCAGCTCGCCTGGCTCGTCGCCGCCACGCTCTTCACGCTGGCGTCGCTGGCTCGGCCCGGTGGGATGCGGCGCGCCGGCGCGGTCGCGCTCGTCGCCCTGTATTTCGCCTTCGTGGTGGGTACGCTCGTGGGCTCATGAACGAGCAGCAGATCCGTGCCCGGCGCCTGGCCCGTGAGCGCGAGCGGCGGGCTCGCATCCGCCGCGCCCGTCGCGCGCGCCTGATCGGTCTCGCCGCCGTGCTCGTCGTGGTCGTCGCCGCCGTCGCGATCGCGCTCTCCGGCACGGGCGGCGGCAAGCCGACTGGCTCGAGCGCCCAGACGGTCGCCGCGCAGTCCGCGGCCACCCAGACGAAGCCGAAGGCGAACGGCGGCCACGCCCACCACGCCCGGGGCGGCATCCCGCGCTCGACGGTCACCGGCGTGGCCACCGGCAAGCCCGGTACCGCGACCGTGCCGGTGCTGATGTACCACGTGATCAATCCGCCGCCGGCCGGCGCCCCGTTCCCCGGGCTGTACGTACCGGCCGACGAGTTCGGCGCGCAGATGCAGGCGCTCAAGGCCGCCGGCTGGCACGCGGTGACGATGGATCAGCTCGAGGCCTACTGGACGCGCGGCGTACCGCTCGGCGCGGGCAAGCCGATCGTGCTCACCTTCGACAACGGCTACGCCTCGCAGTACAAGAACGCGATGCCGATCCTCAAGCGCCTCGGGTGGGTGGGCAACGAGAACATCCAGCTCAGCGGGCTCCCGCCCTCGCAGGGCGGGCTGACCGAAGGTCAGGTGCACGGCCTGCTGAGCGCCGGGTGGGAGCTCGACACCCAGGGGATCAGCCACGCCGACCTGATCGCGCTCAACGCCAGCCAGCTTCACTACCAGGTGGCCACCGCTCGCCAGATCCTCCAGAAGCGCTACGGCGTCCCCGTCAACTGGTTCTGCTACCCGTCGGGCCACTACGATGCCACCGTGATCGCGGCGGTCAAGGCGGCCGGTTTCGTCGGCTCGACCACCGTGATCCCCGGGTGGGCCACCCCGGGCGAGGATCCCTACCGCCTCCCCCGCCTGCGCGTGCTCGGCGGCACCAGCCCGACCGCGCTGCTCGATCAGATCGCCCAGGCGCAGGCCAACGGGAGCCCGCCCGGCTCGTACGGGGGCGCGGGCACGGCGTGAGCGCGCCCCAGCGCATGTTCCCCGTCGAGCGGCCGGGGACGTTGCGGGCCTCCAGACCGCCGCTCGGTCTCGGCATCGCCGCGTCGGTGCTCTCGGTGGCGATCGCCACCGCCGCGATCTATCCGCTCAAGAACATCGCGCCGGCCGTCTCGCTGAGCGTCGTGTACCTGCCGGCGGTGCTGCTCGTCTCCGCCTACTGGGGGCTGCCCCTCGGCCTGGCCACCTCCCTGCTCAGCGCCGGCGCGTTCAACTTCTTCCACCTTCCGCCGGTCGGCCGGTTCACGATCGCCGACAGCCGTAACTGGTGGGCGCTGGGTGCGTTCATGCTGGTGGCCGTCGTGGTGAGCACGATGGCCGAGCTGGCTCGCAGCCGGGCGCTGGAAGCCGACCGGCGGCGCGCCGAGGCTGATCTGGCGGCCGCCCTCGCGCGCGAGCTGCTGGCGGGCTCGCAGACCGCCGACGCGCTGGCCGCCGCGGCGCGACGGGTGGCCGAGGCGCTCGGGCTGCGCTCGGTGTCGATCGAGCTGGGGATCGCCGCGGGCGATGAGCGCCGGCGCGCGCTCGCGCTGAGCGGGGCGGACGGCGCGCAGATCGCCACGCTGCTCGTTCCACGCGACCTGGCCGGGGACGCCGAGCAGCGGCTCAGCACGTACGTGGTGCCGGCCGTCGGGGCGCTGGTGGCGATCGCGCTGCGCCGTGACGCCCTCCAGGCCGAGGCGGTCGAGACCGCGGCCCTGCGGCGCTCGGACGATGTGAAGACCGCCGTGCTGCGCGCGGTGTCCCACGATCTGCGCACCCCGGTGACCGCGATCGTCGCCGCCGGCCACGCTCTGGGCAGCGACTCGCTGACCGCCGGCGAGCGGACCGAACTGAGCGCCGCTGTCGTCCAGGAGGGCGAGCAGCTGGCCGCCCTGGTGGACAAGCTGCTCGACCTGTCGCGTCTCCAGGCCGGCCGCGCCGAGCCACGCCAGGACTGGGTCTCGCTGGAGGACGTGGTGCTCGCCGCACGGGATGCCCTGCCCGATGCGGCCGGACAGGTGCGGCTCTCGATCGACCCCGACGTGCCGCCGGTTCGCGCCGACGGGGTCCACCTCGAGCGGGCGTTCGCCAATTTGCTGGAGAACGCCTTGCGCTACTCGGGCGGCCTGCCGGTCTCCGTCCATGTGCGCCGCAGCGGATCACGCGTCGTGGTGCGCGTCGTCGACCAGGGACCGGGGATCGGGCCAGCCGAACGAGCGCGGATCTTCGAGCCGTTCTATCGGGGGCCGGCGTCGGCTCACGAGCCGTGGACGGGCTCGGGCCTCGGGCTGGCCATCGCCAGGGGATTCGTCGAGGCCAACGGCGGCACGCTCTCCGTCGATTCGCTGCCCGGCCAGGGGTCCAGCTTCGTGGTCTCGCTGCCGATCGAACAGCCCGCGCTGCCCGAGCATCCACCCGAGCCGGCCACGCCGCTGCCCACATGAGCGACCAGCCCCGCCCCCGCGTCCTCGTCGTTGATGACGAGCAGCAGATCCTCCGGGCGCTGCGCGTGATCCTGCGCGAGGCGGGGTTCGAGGCGATGCCGGCCAGCACCGGGGAGGAGGCGCTCGACGTCGCGGCGCTCCAGCCCCCGGATGCCGCGATCATCGACCTCCTGCTCCCCGACATCGACGGCGTCGAGCTCTGCCGGCGCCTGCGCGAGTGGACCCAGATGCCGCTGATCGTGCTCTCGGCGGTCGGCGACGAGGACGCCAAGGTCCGCGCGCTCGCCGCCGGCGCCGACGACTACGTGACCAAGCCGTTCGGGCCGCGCGAGCTGATCGCCCGGCTGCAGGCGAACCTCCGGCGTACCGGCCCCGGCCCCGAGGAGGCGCAGGTGCGCCTGGACGGGCTCGAGGTCGACCTGGCGCGCCATGCGGTGAGCGTCGACGGCACCGAGGTGCATCTAACCCCCACCGAGTTCGACCTCCTGCGTCAGCTCGTGCGCAACCGCGGGCGGCTGATGACGCACCGGGAGCTTCTCGTGGCCGTGTGGGGGCCGGGCTACGGTGACGACACCCAGGTGCTCCGCGCCCACATCGCCAACCTGCGCCGCAAGATCGAGCCGGCCGAGGGCCCGCGCTACATCCGCACCGACCCGGGGGTCGGTTACCGGTTCTCTGGCTGAGACCCGTCGGAGTCGGCTACCGGTTCGCGGGATGACCCGGGCGGCGGGGTCCGTCCTCGGCGGCCCGGATCTGCGACACGGCCCGGCCGCCGGACCCCCCAGACCGCCCGTCGGCCGGCGAGGTCTCGATCACCACCCGGCAGGGGCGGTGAGAGAGCAAGTAGGCGGCGGTCGGCCCGAGGGCACGCTCGGATGGCGGCGCGTGGGCGGTTCCCAGATAGATGATCTCGGCGTTCTGGCGTTCGGCCTCCTCGACGATCGCCGCGCCGGGGCTCCGGGTGCGGATCAGGCGGGTCTGGACCTTCAGGCCCGACCTGCGGCCGGCCAGCTTGGCACTCTCGAGCACGCTCAGCCCGAGCTGCTCCTCATCCTGCAGGCCGGCGTCGAGCGAGAGCTGGTTGGGGACGCGCAGTATGTAGACCGCCTCGACGGTGGCCCCCTCCCCCACCAGCTTGGCCGCGGCGCGCAGGGCCGAGGCGTCGACGTCGGTGCCGAAGATCGGCACGATCGCCGAGTGGTACTCGAGCTCGACGAAGAAGGCCGGCCGTTCCCGCCGCTCGATCTTGTGGTGGCTGGTCAGGTCGAGGCCCTGGCTGCGCCGGTAGTAGACGTAGCCCACGAGCCCGACGACCATCCAGCCACTCCCCACGTAGCGGGCGTCGACGTGCAGCGCCAGCACCGACAGCCAGGCGGCGAACGTCCCGGTCGCGCCGATCACGGCGGTCACCGGGATCTGCGCGCCGCGCACCCGGATGTTCCACGGCGCGCGGTAGGGCCGCTCGCGGTCGGGCTCCTTGATCCGCAGCGCGATGATCGCCACGTGGGCGGTCGTGAACGAGAGCATCGCGCCGTAGGAGTAGAGGTTGCCCAGGAAGTCGGTCTTGCCCGGGATGAGCAGGAGCCCGGCGAACACCGAGAACACGACGATCGTGAACCAGGGCGTGCGGTGCTTGGGATGGAGCTGGGCGAAGATGCCGGGCAGCTGGCGGTGCTCGGCCAGTGACCACGACAGCCGCGAGATCCCGATCAGGCCGGCGTTGGTGGCGATGAACAGGATCGTCGCGGCGAGGACACCCACGTAGTAGCGGAGGACGTGCGTGATCGTGGTGGCGACGCCGAGGTGCTCGATGATGCCGAGCACCGGGTCGTTCTGGTAGCCCTGGGGCGGCGGCAGGCCGAGCAGGGTGTAGGCGTGACTGCCGTGCCCGAGCACCGGCAGCGCGGACAGCGCCACGACGGTCATGCCGGCGTACACGCCCAGGACCGCGATCAGGATGTAGTTCACCGCGAGCGGCACGTCCCGGTCGGGATCGCGCGCCTCCTCGGCCATGTTCGAGACGGTCTCGATCCCGGTGTAGGCCAGCATGGCCAGCGACAGCGCGAAGATCAGGTGCGAGTAGGTCGGCGTGCTGCCCAGGTCGACCTGGTGCACGAGCAGCGACGGGTTCAGCACGAACACGACGCCGATGCAGATGATCAGGACCTGGGTGGCCAGGTCGACCACGGCCAGGATGAAGTTGAGGTTGGCCGACTCGCCGATCCCGCGCACGTTCAGCCAGGCGAGCATCGCGATCACGATCAGCCCGCCGATCACGTCGCCGGGCGGATGGGTCAGGGCCGGCCAGAACGCGCCCAGGTAGTGGGGCACGAAGAAGGCCGAGATCGCAATCGTGAGGATGTAGTCGAGGCTGAGGGCCCACCCGGCGAAGAACGACACCAGCTCGTTGAACGCGTGACGCGCGAACGAGGAGGACCCGCCGGCCTCGGGGAACATCGAGGCGCCCTCGGCGTACGTCTTCGCGGTCAGCGCGAACAGCCCACCGGCCAACATGAACACGACCGGCGTGAGCCCGAGCGCGTAGAACGCGACGAGCCCCAGCGCGTAGTAGATCGACGAGCCCACGTTGCCGTAGGCGGTCGCGAACAGACCGCCTACACCTACGCTGCGCCGCAGTCCGTGCTGCTCAATCCGAGCCATCGGCCCTCATCGACGGTAAGTGCTACACCGTCAAGACGGCGCTAAGCATCCGCGTTAGGCCGTAGAGAATCCGTTAAGAACCAGGGTCCCGCAGGCGATACCCCACCCCGGGCTCGGTGATCAGATAGCGCGGCCGTGACGGATCCGGCTCGAGCTTGGCCCGGATGTGGGCCACGTGGACGCGCAGGTAGTGCGTCTCGGCCCCGTACTCCGGCCCCCACACCTCCTTGAGCAACTGGCGGTGAGTCACCAACCGCCCCTGGTGCTGGGCCAGCACGCGCAGCAGGTCGAACTCGATCGGCGTCAGATGCACCGGCTCGCCTCCGCGGGTGACCCGCCGGTCGCCCAGGTCGATCACGAGCTCGCCGATCTCGATCCGGGGACTGCCGGCGACGTCGGCCGAGCGGCGCAGCAGCGCGCGCAGGCGGGCCAGGAGCTCGTCGGTCCCGAACGGCTTGGTCACGTAGTCGTCGGCGCCGGCGTCGAGCGCCCGCACCTTCTCGCGCTCGTCCCCGACCGCCGAGAGGACCAGGATCGGTAGGCGGCTCCAGCGCCGTACCTCCTCGCAGATATCGACGCCGCGCCCGTCGGGGAGGACCAGGTCGAGCACCAGCGCATCCGGGGGACGTGAAACCAGCTCGACCAGCGCCTCGGACTTGGTCTCGGCCGACTCCACCGCGTACCCGGCGTTGCGCAGGAGGATCTTCAGCCCGCGGACGATCTGAGGCTCGTCATCTACTACCAGAACGCGTGGCGCGGTGGCGCTCATGTCGAGGCGCCGACGACGTCCCCGGCGCTCTCGGGCTGCGAGGCCACCGGGAAGCTGACCGTGAACGTGGTCCCGGTCTCGCGTGCGGTCTGCAGGACGATCCGGCCGCCGTTGGCCTCGACGAACCCCCTGCAGATCGCCAGCCCCAGCCCCGCCCCGTCGCCCGCGCCGGAGCCCGAGTCCGGCCCGCGGCCCCGGAAGAACGGCTCGAACACCTGAGACCGGTAGCGGCGCGGGATGCCGCTACCCCGGTCGGCCACCCGGACGGCGACCCGCCCGGCGCTCGCGCCGCCGGTGATCCGCACCGGAGCGCCTGGGGGTGAGAACTTGATCGCGTTCTCGATCAGGTTGGAGAACACGCGCTCGAGCTGCGCCGCATCGGCGCGCACGAGCGGCAGCTCGGAGGGCAGCCGGAACTCGATCGGGTGATCGTGACCGGCGTGCGCGGCGGCGGAGGCCACCACGTCGTGCAGATCGCACCAGTCGGCCTGGGGCGCAACGGCTCCCGACTCGATCCGCGACAGGTCGAGCAGGTCGTCGACCAGCTTGGCCAGCCGCGCGCTCTCGGTCTCGATCACCTCGATCAGCTCGGTCCGCTCCGCCTCGGACACGCCGATGGCGAGCGTGGAGCCGGCCGTGGTGATCGCGGTCAGCGGCGAGCGGAGGTCGTGCGAGATCGCGTGGAGGATCGCGGTCTTGGCCACCTCGGCCCGGCGCGCCGCCTCGTTGTCGGCCGCCCGCTCGGACACCCGGTCGCGCTCGACCGCGACGTCGATCAGCCGCCCGATCGACTCGCCGACGCGCTCGATCGCCTCCGGATCCCAACTGACGTCGCGCGTCAGGTACAGCCACGCATTACCGGAGCGAGGGCGCAGCGGGACGGTGATCTCGTCGGCGCGAGGAGCCGGCGCGGGCTCGATCACCACCCGGGCGCTCCCGGCCGCGGTGGCATCCGCCACCCGCTTGCCGATGCTCTTGAGCTGGGCGTCCATGCTCTCGCCGGCCAAGATGGCCGACGCGACCTCGGCCACGAGCTTGGCCTCGCGCTCCCGTGCCGCCGCCAGGCGGGCCCGGCTCTCGGCCTCGGCCGCGCGCTCTCGGGCCACCGCGGCCAGCCGTCCCACCACGACCGCCGCGATCAGCAGCACGATCAGCTCGACCACGTCCCCCGAGTGCGCGATGGCCAGCTTGTGGACCGGCGGCACGAAGAAGTAGTTGAACGTGAGCCCACCGAGAATCGCCGTGATCAGTGCCGGCACCTGACCGCGCCGGATCGCCACGGCGAGCACCGCGGGCAGGTACAGGATGGCCAGCCCCTGCACCGGCGTGCTCGACTTGAGCGCCGCCACCCCGCCCGTGGCCAGCGCCACGGCGCCGACGACTTCCAGGCCGATCAGGGCGCCCCGACCTACTCGCAACTCTCTCATCGCCGCCTAATAGGCTACGCCGCCACCGAAGACCGCCGGCGCTCCGGCCGCGGGGGCGACTCCACGATCACCCGGCACGGCCGCTCGCGCAGCACGGTGGCGAGCGCCCGGCCGAAGCCGCCGCCGTCCTGGGCCATCGGCATGACGATCGCGGCCGCGCGCATCGTCTTGGCCTCGTCGACGATCCGGCGCCCGGTCTGACCTGCCCTGACCTTCTCCCAGTGGCCGGTCACCCGCCTCCCCTGCTGGACCTTGGCCTCCTCGATGATCGACTGAGCGGCCGCCTCCTCGAGCGGCATGGCGGCGCTGATCGGATTGGTGGCCGGCACCGAGATCGTCACCAGCACGTGGATTCCCCGCCGCCGGCGCGCGGCCAGCCGCGCGGCGGTGGCCATCACCTCGGGGACATATCCGTGCTGGTCGAAGGCAACCAGCACCGAGTCGTACTCCGCCTCGGTCTCGACCGCCGGGCGCGGGATCGCCACCTTGGTCGTGGTGGTGAGGTCGAGGCCGTGGCGGTGGCGGTAGATCGGGTACACGATCATCCCGACGCACAGCCAGCCGATCCCGGCGATGGCCACGCTCGTGTGGAGCGCGGCCAACACGCACAGCGACGCGAACGTGCAGAAGCCACCGACGATCGCGAACAGGGGCAGGTCCCGCCCCGCGATGCGTATGTTGCCGGGCGGACGGTAGGGCCGGTTCACATTCGGCAGCGTGATCCGCATGCGCGTGACCGCGAGGTGCGCGATCGTGAACGACAGCATCGCGCCGAACGCGTACAGGTTGCCCAGGAACGTGGCCTGCCCCGGGATGAGGGTCAGCGCCGCGATCGCGCTGAAGATGATGATTCCGACCCAGGGCGTGCGGTAGTGCGGGTGCAGCCGACGCAGCCGATCGGGGACCTGGCGATGGATCCCCATCGAGTAGGTCAATCGTGAGACCCCGAGGATGCCGGCGTTGGTGGCGATGAACAGGATCGTCGCGGCGAGCAGGCCGACGTACACCTCGGCGGCGTGCTGGAGCGGTCCAAGGCCGAGCGCGCGGACGACGCCGAGCACGGGGTCGCCGGCGTAGCCGCCATGCTGAGAGTCGACCCCGAGCAGTGTCTGGCAGTGGCTTCCGACGCAGTGCACCGGCAAGGCCGAAAGCGCGATCGCCGGCAGCAGCGCGTAGATCGCGAACACCGCGATCACCACGCGGTTGATCGCGCGGGGCACGGTGCGGCCCGGGTCCTTGGCCTCCTCGGACATGTTCGAGATCGTCTCGATCCCCGTGTAGGCGAGCATGCAGAGCGGAATCGCCACCAGGAAGTTCCCCCACGTCGGGGCCACGCCGAGATGCACGTTGTTGACCAGCGTCTGCGGCGAGAACACCAAGAAGAGGCCGACCAGCACGATCAGCACCTGGGTGCAGAAGTCGATCACGGCCAGGACCAGGTTCACCCCGATCGATTCCTCGACGCCGCGGATGTTGATCACCGCCAGGACGATGATCGTCACGATCCCCGCGACCACGTCGCCTGGTGGGTGCTCGAGCGCCGGCCAGAACAGACCCCCGATGTAGTGGGGGACGAAGAACGCCGACGTCGCGATCGTCAGCATGTAGTTGAGCATCTGGCCCCAGGCGGCGAAGAACGACCAGAACTCGTTGAAGGCGTGGCGCGCGAACGACGACGATCCGCCCGCCTCGGGGAACATCGCGGTCGCCTCCGCGTACGTCGAAGCGGTGAGGAAGAAGATGCAGCCGGAGATGATGAAAACGAGGGGCGTCAGCCCGAGGGCCAGCGCCGCCACGAGCCCCAGCGCGTAGTAGATCGAGGACCCGACGTTGCCGTAGGCGCTCGAGGCGAGGGGATACACCCCGAGCACCCGCTGAAGTCCTTCCAGACGCCGCTCGGCCATCTACCGCCCGCCCCCCACTAAGGCGATCCCCGTTCAGACCGGTCCTGGAGTTGGGCCAGCGTCTCCTCGGCCTCCGCGTCGAGCTCGGCCTCGACCGGCGCCACCACCGGCAACCGGCTCCTCGTCGGCCGGTGGCGGCTGCGGCACGGGGCGCTCCGTGGGCTGCCAGTCCGCTGGTGGGGCGGTCAGGATCACCCGGCAGGGCGCCTTGGAGATCACGTAGCGCGAGACGTCGCCCACGTAGTTCTCGAGCGGGCCGCCCACGCCGCCGAACAGCGAGCCGCCTCGCACCCGCGAGGACTCCTCGGCCGCCAGCACGATCGCCTCCACCCCGCGCCGGCGCGCCTCGCGCACGATCGCCTCGCCGGCCCGCCGGGCCCGGACGATCGCGGTGGCCACCTCGACGCCCTCGTACTCCTCCCCCACCAGCTTCGCGCGCGCCAGTGCCTCGCGGGCACGCCGCACCTGCGCATCGGGAAGCGGTGCGTCCATCGGCAGGGCTAGCGGGAGCTCGAACACCCAGATCGCCTCGATCACCGCGCCCTTCTGGCCGAGGTCGTCACGGGTCTCGCCGGCCAGCCGGCCCGCCGTCTGGACGATGTCGTCGTCGAGGGTGGTGCCGAGGATCGGGACCAGGATCGAGCCGAATTCCGGCTCGAGCGCCTCGTAGCGGAGTGCCCGCTCCGGGATCGTCACCCGCCTCAGGAGCGGCTTCTGCTGCGTCTTGCGGTAGATCACATAGAGCAGCAGGCCGCTCAGCAGCCAGGCCAGGCCGACGTACCGGGCGCCGGTGTGGAAGACCAGCAGGGCCAGCCACCCCGCGCCCGAGGCGAGCGCCCCGACCACGGCGGGCACGGGCAGCTCCGCGCCGGCCACGGTGATCGACAGCGGGATCCGGTAGGCGCGATCGCGCTCGGGCTCGCGGAAGCGCAGCGCGATCACCGAAGCGTGGGCGATCGTGAAGGCCAGCATGGCCCCGAACGCGTAGATGCCGACCAGGAAGTCGAGATCGGTCGGGAGCACGAGCGCCGCGGCGGCCAGCGCGGCCGCGCCGATGACCACGTACGGCGTGCCCCAGCGGCCGTGGAGGCGCCCGATCGCGCTGGGGATCTGGCGATTGGTGGCCAGCGAGTATCCGACTCGGGAGACGCCGAGCATGGCGGACCCCGCCGCGGCGAACAGGCCCGCGGCGCCGCCGATGGCCACGGCGTACTTGAGCACCTCGGAAAGCCAGTGCGGATGGAACGCCTCCGCCACGCCCAGGACCGGGGCCTTGATGTGCTGCGTGCCGAGCTCGGTCATGCCGTTGTGCACGGGGAGGGCGCCCACCCCGACCAGCGAGATCCCGACATAGATGAGGACGATCACGGCGGAACCCGGCCCGACGAGCCACCGGACCTGCTTGCGAGTCGCGCTCACCTCGCCGGCGATGCTGGCCGCCGCCTCGATCCCGGTGAAGGCGATCGCCGCGATCGGCAGCGCGTAGGCCAAATCCGCCGCGCTCGGCGCGGTCCCCAGGTGGATGCTGGCCGTCAGGTTGTCCGGGTTGAACACCAGGACCAGGCCCAGCACGATGATGAGCGCCTGGAGGATCACGTCGGCGACGGTGATCATCAGTCGCGGTCGCAGCCGCCGCGCGCTGACTCCGGTCAGATTGTCGACCGCCACCACCGCGATCACCGCGAAGGCCACGGCGATCTCCAGGGCCCCGCGCCCGATCGGCGCGGCGAAGGCGGCCAGGTAGCTGGGGACGGTCAGCGCGGTAACCGCGATCAGGATCGTGTAGTCCAGGAAGATCGCCCAGCCGGCCACGAAGCTGACCAGCTCGTTGAACGCGTAGCGGGCGAACACCGCCGAGCCGCCCCGCTCGGGGTGCAGCGAGGCGCCCTCGGCGTAGGTCATGGCGATCAGCCCGAAGAACAGCCCGGCGACCAGGAACACCGCCGGGGTGAGGCCGTTCGCCCGGTGCGCCACGACGCCGAGGGCAAAATAGACCGAGCTGACCGAGGTCGTGTAGACGACCGCGAAAAGCGCGCGGTAGCTGAAGGGACGGTCTTTCACGTGCTTTTCGGCGCTGCCAGGGGCACCCCTACCCCCGAAGCTGGAGATACAAGCGAGCCGCCCCGGCGAGCATGAACAGGACCCCCAGGACGATGCCGGTGGCGATCGCGCCGCCGCCCGCCGCCAGCGTACGCACGATCAGGGCAATGCCGATCACGATCATCGTGATCGACAGGACCCGAGTCGAGGAGCTTTGCAGCTGGCGCCGCCGCGGCATGCACCTCGAAGCGTAGTCGCCGCGGGAGCGCTCCGCAGGGGAATCCGCCGGCGGCATGTTCACAAAATCTTGATGGCGGCCGGGCAGATCTGCACGGCATGTTCACACGCTCGGACCTACGGTGGACGGGCACGCAACCACGCGTGGGCTCAGCGACATGAAGCACCTGCACCTCCCGCTCCATCGGGCGAAGCCACGTCCGGCCGCCCGGACCGTCCCTGCCGCGAGCTTCCACCGGCGGCTTCGGGTCCGCATGAGCCGCGGCCGCCTGGATCGCGGGCTCGCCGACGGGTTCCCCCCACAGGCCTTCGATGACCTGAGCCTGCGGGCCGCCCAGCTGGCCAACCCCGCCACCCGGCGCCGCGTCGCCGGCTCGCTGCGCCGGCTCGTGAGGCAAGCCGAGCTTCCGGCGCCGGCCCGCCTCGTCTCCGCGGTACCCGTCTGCCGCTGGTCGGTGCACCGCTGGCGGGAAGGCCTGCTCGGTCTCGCCGAGCGGCTCGACGACCCCGCCCCCGTGAATCCGTGCGGCGTGGCACGCGCTCTGGTCCTGCTGAGCGACGGCGCCAGCCCGCTCTACAACCCGCACGAGGCGCGCGGGATGGGCCAGGCGGTGTGGTGGGTCGCGGACGGGCTGCAGCTGTGATCCGTCTTCACAAGATCTGTATGGCGGCGCGCCATTTCTGCATGGTCTCTTGATCCCACAGCGGCCACGATCTGTCCATGGACGTTCTAGCCATATTGCTCGGAGTGCTGATGTTCGCGGTGCTGCTCGGGCTCATCTACGGGATCGAGCGGATATGAGCGGCGCTGACCTGTTCGGCCTGATCGCCTCGGCCCTCGTCTGCATCTACCTGCTGTACGCGCTGTTGCGCGGCGAGAAGTTCTGACGACATGACGTTCCTCGGTTGGCTCACCATCTTCGGCTTCGCGGCCATCCTGACCGTGCTGGCCATGCCGCTGGGCCGGTACATGGCGGCCGTGTACACCGGGGGGCGCACGTGGCTTGATCCTGTGTTCGGTCCGCTGGAGCGGCTTGTCTACAGGATGTTGCGGGTTGATCGGAATGGGACCCCGCCCCCCCAGGATTGGAAGGCGTACGCGCGGAGCGTGATCTTATTCTCGCTGGCCGGCTGGCTGCTTTTGTATTTCCTCCTGCGTACGCAGAGGCTGTGGGACTGGACTGGTCTGAATCCGCAGGGCTTCCACTCGGCGCCGTGGAACGTGACGTTCAACACCACCTCGTCGTTCGTGACGAACACGAACTGGCAGTACTACGGCGGCGAGACGACGATGAGCTACTTCAGCCAGATGGTCGGGCTGACCGTCGAGAACTTCGTCTCGGCGGCGGTCGGGATCTCGGTCGCGGTGGCGCTGATTCGCGGGATCATCTCGCGGTCGGGTCAGAGCCTAGGCAATTTCTGGCGGGACCTGGTCCGCACGGTGCTGTACGTGCTGTTGCCGATCTCGTTTGTGTTCGCGCTGGTGCTCGTCTTCCAGGGCTCGATCCAGAATTTCAGTCATTACCTGCTGGCGCATACGGTGACCGGTGGTTCGCAGTCGATCGCGCAGGGTCCGGTTGCCTCGCAGGAGGCGATCAAGGAGCTCGGGACCAACGGCGGCGGCTTCTTTAACACCAATTCCGCGCATCCGTTCGAGAATCCGTCGGGGTTCACGAACCTGGTCGAGATGCTGCTGGTGCTGATCATCCCGGCGGCGATCGTGTTCACATTTGGCCAGATGGCCGGCAAGCGCCGCCAGGGCTATGCGATCTACGCGACGATGATGTTCATGTTCCTCGGCGCGTGCGTGGTCGCGTACATCGCGGAGGCGCACGGCTCGCCCGCGCAGCACGCGGCGGGGCTACATACCGGCGTCATCCACGGCTCGACGGGCGGGAACATGGAGGGCAAGGAGCAGCGCTTCGGGATCGCCAGCTCGGCGCTGTTCGACGTGGTCACCACCGTCACCTCGTGCGGCGCGGTCAACAGCGCGATCGAGTCGTTTACCGGCATCGGCGGCGCGGTGCCTATGGCCAATCTGTCGGCGAGTGAGGTGATCTTCGGTGGCGTCGGCACGGGTCTGTACTCGATCCTGATGTACGTGATTCTGGCCGTGTTCCTCGGCGGGCTGATGGTCGGTCGCACGCCCGAGTACCTCGGTAAGAAGATAGAGGCGCGTGAGATCAAACTGGTCGCGCTCGGGATCCTGATCACACCGCTGTCCGCCCTGTTTGCCACCGCGCTTGCGGTCGCCAGCAGCGCGGGCCGCGCGTCGATCTTCAATGCCGGGCCGCAGGGTTTCTCAGAGTCCATCTACGCCTACCTGAGTCAGGCCAACAACAACGGTTCCGCCTTCGCCGGCTACACCGGGTTCATCCAGCCAAATGCGGGCAGCCTCGGCTCGCACGGCATCACGTTCGCGAACCTGCTCGGCGGGTGCGTGATGCTGTTCGCGCGGTTCGCACCGATCCTGTTCGCGCTGGCTATCGCCGGTTCGCTGGCGGGCAAGCGGATCAGCCCGGCGGGGCTGGGAACGATGCGCACCGACAATCCGACGTTCGTGGTGCTGCTGATCGGCGTGATCGTGCTCGTGGGCGCGCTGACGTTCTTCCCCGCCCTGCTCCTCGGCCCGATCGTGCAGGCCCTCACCCCCCACCTCTACTGACATGAAGAAAGACATCACCAGCGCCGCGCTCGCGATCCTCGTCCTGACCTTGCTGGTCGGGGTTCTCTACCCGTTGGTCATCACGGGCGTGAGCCAGGTCGCGTTCCCCGGCAACGCCAACGGCCAGAAGGTCTATGTGAACGGCAAGCTGGTCGGCTCGAAGATCATCGGCCAGTCGTTCACCGACCAGGTCATCAACAAGAAGACCGGCAAGCCGCAGGTCGACAAGAACGGCAACCCCGTCACCACCCCCGACCGGCGCTACTTCCAGATCAGACCGTCCGCGACCGTGCCCCCGGCCAACGCCGCGGCCACGACGTTCTCGAACCTCGGACCGAACAACATCACCACCGAGCAGGCGATCGCCGCCAACATCACGGCCTACCTGGCGCTCGAGAAGCCGTATGACCCGGGGCTAACCAAATCACAGGTCCCCGTCGATGCCGCCAACACCTCGGCCTCGGGCATCGACCCGGACATCTCGATCGCCAACGCCGACATCCAGGCCCACCGGGTGGCCGCGGTCCGCCACCTGCCGCTCTCGCAGGTGATGTCGCTGATCGCCAAGTACACCCACGGGCGTGGGCTCGGCTTCGTCGGTGAGCAGGGCGTCAACGTGCTCCAGCTCAACCTCGCCCTCGACCGCGTGACGGGAGGACGCTGATGTCGGTGGATACCGCTCCCGGCAGCACACCTTCTGAGCGCCGTGCGATCTCGCTGTTCCAGCCCGAGATCGTCAAGCGGGCCCTGCTCGACAGCCTAATCAAGCTCGACCCGCGGGTCCAGATCCGCAACCCGGTCATGTTCGTGGTCGAGATCGGCGCCGTGATCACCACGGTCACATGGCTGATCCAGGTGTTCGGCGGCAAGGCGCTCGGCGGCAACGACCCTGCGTGGTACACGTTTGTGATCTCTTTCTGGCTGTGGCTGACCGTCGTGTTCGCGAACATGGCCGAGGCGTTCGCGGAGGGCCGCGGCCGCGCGCAGGCGGACACGCTGCGCGCGATGCGCCAGGAGACGAGCGCCACAATGCAGGACGGAACGGTCAGGCAGGCCTCCGAGCTGGCCAAGGGCGACGTGGTGGTCGTCGAGGCCGGTGAGCTGATTCCCGGCGACGGAACGGTGATCGAGGGCATCGCGTCGGTCGACGAGTCGGCGATCACGGGCGAGTCGGCGCCGGTGATCCGCGAGTCCGGCGGCGATCGCAGCGCCGTGACCGGCGGTACCCGGGTGCTGTCGGACCGGATCGTGGTCGAGATCACCCAGGAGCCCGGCCACTCGTTCCTTGACCGGATGATCACGCTGGTCGAGGGCGCCGAGCGGCGCAAGACCCCGAACGAGATCGCGCTCAACATCCTCCTCGCTGGCCTGACGCTGATCTTCATGATCGTGGTCGCCACCCTGCGCCCGTTCGGGCTGTTCGCCGACACCCCGATCTCCGAGACGACGCTGATCTCGTTGCTGGTGGCGTTGATCCCGACCACCATCGGGGCGCTGCTCTCGGCGATCGGGATCGCCGGCATCGACCGGCTCGTGCGACGCAACGTCCTCGCCCTGTCCGGTCGCTCAGTCGAGGCCTCCGGCGACGTCGACGTGCTCCTGCTCGACAAGACCGGCACGATCACGATCGGCAACCGGCTCGCATCCGAATTCATCCCCATGCCCGGCGTGTCCGAAGCTGAGCTGGCCGAGGTCGCACAGATGGCCTCGCTCGCCGACGAGACGCCCGAGGGACGCTCGATCGTGGTGCTGGCCAAGCAGTACGGCATCCGCGAGCACGACATGGCCAATCTGCACGCCCAGTTCGTGCCGTTCACCGCGCAGACGCGGATGAGCGGCGTCAACCTCGACGGCCGGCGCCTGCGCAAGGGCGCGGGTGATGCGGTCATCACGTTCGTTACCGACGAGGGCGGCCGGCCCCCCGCCGAGCTCCAACCGGTGCTCGACCGGATCGGCCGCGAGGGCGGCACCCCGCTCGCGGTCGCGCGCGACTCGCAGGTGATGGGCGTGATCTACCTCAAGGACACGATCAAGGAAGGCATGCGCGAGCGCTTCGACCACCTGCGCGCGATGGGCATCCGCACCATCATGATCACCGGCGACAACCGGCTCACCGCAGCCAAGATCGCCGAGGAGTCCGGCGTCGACGACTTCCTCGCCGAGGCCACCCCCGAGAAGAAACTCGAGCTAATCAAGGAACAGCAGGCCAGCGGACGCCTGGTCGCGATGACCGGCGACGGCACCAACGACGCACCCGCACTCGCCCAAGCGGACGTCGGCGTGGCGATGAACACCGGCACCCAGGCCGCACGCGAGGCCGGCAACATGGTCGATCTCGACTCCAACCCGACGAAGCTCATCGAGATCGTCGAGGTCGGCAAGCAGCTGCTGATCACCCGCGGCGCGCTGACCACCTTCTCGATCGCCAACGACGTCGCCAAGTACTTCGCGATCCTGCCCGCGATCTTCGCCGCCACCTACGCGGCCACCAAGGGCGGCCAAGGACCGCTGCACGTCCTCAACATCATGAGCCTCGGCACCCCCCGCTCGGCGGTCATCTCGGCCATCATCTTCAACGCGCTCATCATCCCGCTGCTGATCCCGCTCTCGCTCAGAGGCGTCCGCTACCGGCCGATCGGCGCCAGCGCGCTGCTGCGCCGGAACCTCTGGATATACGGCCTCGGCGGGATCATCGCCCCGTTCATCGGGATCAAGCTAATCGACCTGGTGGTCCACAACCTGCTCGGGGCGTGACGGTCCTCGCCGTGGATGCGAGCGCAAGCGCCAACATTGCGAGTGTGCAGGCAACGAGTCGCGGGCACCACAAGGTCTTCCTCGGGATGGCCGCCGGGGTCGGCAAGACCTACCAGATGCTGCGCGAGGGCCAGGCCGAGGCCGAGAACGGACGCGACGTGGTGATCGGCTACCTCGAGCCGCACGGCCGGGCCGAGACGGTCGCACAGGCGGAGGGACTCGAGACGGTGCCACGCCGGCGGGTCCGGTACCGGGACTCCGTGCTCGAGGAGATGGACGTGCCCGCGCTGCTACGAAGGCAGCCCGAGCTGGCCCTGATCGACGAGCTCGCCCACACCAACGCGCCCGGCGTCGAGCACGAGAAGCGCTGGCAGGACGTCGAGGACGTGCTCGCGGCAGGGATCGACGTGTTCTCCACCGTCAACGTCCAGCACCTGGAGAGCCTCAACGACCAGGTCGCTGAGCTGACCGGCATCCGCGTGAGGGAGACAGTGCCGGACGCCGTCGTCGGCGCGGCAGACGAGGTGATCCTGATCGACATCACTCCGCAGTCGCTAATCGAGCGGCTCGTCGCCGGCAAGGTCTATCCCGCCGAGCGTGTCCCGACCGCGCTCAACAACTTCTTCAAGCTCGAGAACCTGGCTGCCCTGCGCGAGGTCGCTCTCAGGCAGGTCGCCGAAGAGGTCGAGGCCAAGCGCATCCCGGTAGATTCGGACGCCGCCCGCTCCGGCCGTCCCAGCGACGAACGGCTGATCGACACCGCTGGCCCCGCGGCGGTCGGCGAGCGCCTGCTCGCGCTGGCCACCCCCAACGCCTCCTCGCAGCGTGTGGTGCGGAGGGCCTGGCGCTCGGCCCAGCGCCTCGGCGCCGAGCTCGACGTCTTGTGGGTGGCCGATCACGAGCCCGACGAGCAGGAGCAGGAGCAGCTCGACGCTCTGCGGCGGCTCTCCAGCGTGCTCGGCGCGCACCTGTTGATCGAGCACGGCGACGACATCGCGATGGTGGCCCAACGGGTGGCCCAGGATCGCGGGACCACATACGTATTGATGGGGACGCCCAGGCCGCGGGGGGCGCTCCGGCGCCTCACCCAGCCGGCGCTTCCCTTCCGGCTGCTCGCGCTGCTGCCCGGTGTCGATCTGCGGATCGTGGCCGACCGAACGCGGCGGCGGAAAGGAGATTCTGAATGACCATCGTGCTGATCCTCGTCATCGTGATCCTCGTCATCGCCGTCGCGGTGCTCGCCGTGCGCGCCGGGCTCGACCGGCGGGCACGCCGGCATCACCGGTTGCACGCGGCCGGCGCCCGCCGGATCCTGTTTCCGTTCGTCGGGGGCGCGCTCTCCTCGCGCGCGCTCGACGCCGCGCTCCGGCTTGCGGTCGCCGAGGACGCCACGCTCGTCCCGGTGTTCCTTGCCCAGGTGGCGCTCGACCTTCCCCTCGACACGCCGCTCCCGCGTCAGTGCTCGATGGCGGTGCCGCTGCTCGAGGCGATTGAGCAGCGCGCCACCGAGGCCGGCGTCCCCGTCGACTCGCGGATCGAGCGGGGCCGGAACCGCCGCCACGCGCTGCGCCGGACGATCGCGCAGGAGCGCTTCGATCGCATCGTGATCGCCGCCGCCGCCACCAAGGGAGGCGACGGCTTCGACGCCGACGACGTCGCCTGGCTGCTCGACAATGCCGAGGGCGAGATCGTCGTGCTGCGGCCGAGCGCCGACGATCCACTTGGCGCCCCTCGGCGTCGTCAGGCGCGACGCTCGCCTCGCAAGCAGCGGCCGCTCAGTCGTGCAGGTGAAATGGCAGGGTCGCGATGATCACGCTCGTCCGCGCCTTGAGCACGGCTGACAGCACCCGGGCGCGCTGGTTGTGCAGGATCTCGTGCCGGCGCTTGCGCGGCACGATCTCGGGAATCAGCACGGTGATCGTCGCGTCCTCGTCCTCGACCGACTTCACGTAGCGCAGCACGGTCCGCACGAGCGAGCGCTGGCGATCGAGCAAGACCTCGATCGGCACGCCGCAGGACCATTCGTCCCACTCGCGCTTGAACCGCTCGGCCTCCTCCTCGTCGCCCGCCACCGCCACCGCGACCACGGTCTCGCCGAGCGACACCGCCGCGCTCACCGCTTTCTGGGTGAGCAGATTGACCGTCGACGCGGGAACGATCACGACGCTGTGGCGCTTGCGTGGCGGAGGTGGAGTCCTGCCCAGCTTGAGCTCGCGCGCCACCGCCGCGTAGTAGCGCTCGGTCACGTGGAACAGGAGCATCAGGGCCGGGATCGCGATGACCACCACCCACGCGCCGGCCAGGAACTTCGAGACGAGGAACACCACGACCGCGATTGCCGTCATCACGGCGCCGGTTCCGTTGAGGGCGGCCCGCACCTTCCAGTTCGGCGAGCGTTCGGTCAGCCAGCGCTTGACCAGGCCGACCTGGCTGATCGTGAACCCGATGAACACCCCGATCGCGTAGAGCGGGATCAGGTCGTTGGTCTTGGCCCGGACGGCGGCGAGCAGCAGCGCCGCGGCGATCGCCAGCGCGATGATTCCGATCCGGTATACCGGCTTCTCGGCCCGCAGGTAGAACGCGTGGGGCATGCGATGGTCGCGCGCGACCAGGCTGAGCAGAACGGGAAGACCCCCGAAGCTGGTGTTAGCGGCAAAGGCCAGCACGGCGGTGACGGCGAGGTTCGAGACGTAGAACGGCCACCCGGTGCCGAACGCGCCGGCCGTGAGCTGGGCGAGGATCGTTACCCCGCCGCGCGGGACCACCCCGTGGGCGCGGATCAGCGCAGCCAGGCCGACCAGCATCAGGCCCAACAGGACGCCGAGCGAGATCTCGGTCCGCTGGGCGGTGCGGACGGTCGGTTTCCGGAACGCGGGCACGCCGTTGGAGATCGCCTCCACGCCGGTGACCGCCGAGCACCCGGCGGCGAACGCCTTGAGGATCAGCAGGATCCCGAGCGTCTCGGTCGCGGGGAACGCCTCCCGGGTCCCGATCGTCGCCACCGGGTGGGAGCGCAGTGCGCCGACCACGATCGTCGCGAAGATGCTGAGCAGGAACAGGGCGGCGGGGGTGATCAGCAGCCGCGCCGATTCGGTGATCCCGAACATGTTGACGGCGGTCAGGAGAACCAGTCCGGCCAGCGACACCAGCAGCAGGTGATGGGACAGGGAGGGGAACACGCTGCCCAGGCTGGCCGCGCCGGCGGCCAGGCTGACCGCGACCGTGAGCACGTAGTCGACCACCACCGAGGCAGCCGCCAGCAGGCTCGGCCAGCGCCCGAGGTTCGCCTTGGCCACCGCGTACGCTCCGCCTCCCTCCGGGTGTGCCGCGATCACCTGCGTGTAGGAGACGACCAGCAGCACCAGCATCGCGGTGATGGCCAGCGTGATCGGCAGAACCGCGCTGAGCGCGCCCGTACCGGCCGCGACGAGCGCGAGCACGATCGCCTCGGGGCCGTAGGCGACGCTCGAGAGCGCATCGAGGCTGAGCGCCGCCAGGCCGGTGATCACGCTGAGGTCGTGGCCCTCCTCGGCGTGCTTGCCGGCGCGGGGCGGCACGTCGCGCTGCACGCGGCGGAACATGCGCCGGTGGCTACGAGCGGCCTCGCACGGACACGCCTGGCCGCTCGTCGGCGTCGGTGCTCACAGGGCTGAACTGTGACACCCCGGGGGGCGTGGGTAGCATCGAAGAACATGGACGAACCGCCAATTGACGGCTCGGGGGCGGAGCTGAGCCGCGCTCGGCGCCTGCTCGTGCTCGCGATCTGCTGCTTCAGCCTGCTGATCGTGGGACTCGACACGACGATCGTGAACGTCGCGCTTCCCTCGATCCGCGCCGAGCTGCACGCGACGGTGTCGGGGTTGCAGTGGGTGATCGACGCGTACACGCTGGTCCTCGCGAGCCTCCTGATGCTGGCCGGTTCGACCGCCGACCGGATCGGGCGCAAGCGGATCTTCCGGGCCGGCCTGGTCGTCTTCTCGCTCGGCTCACTGCTCTGCGGGCTCGCCCCCAGCCTCGGATGGCTGATCGCGGCCCGCGTGCTCCAGGCCGTCGGCGGCTCGATGCTCAACCCGGTGGCGATGTCGATCATCCGCAACGTGTTCCACGACCCGCGCGAGCGGGCCCAGGCGATCGGCGCCTGGGGGGCCGTATTCGGCCTGAGCATGGCGCTCGGTCCGGTGGTGGGCGGGGCGCTGGTGGACTCGGTCGGCTGGCGCTCGGTGTTCTTCGTCAACGTGCCGATCGGCGTGCTCGCGTTCGTGCTGACCACGCTGTACGTGCCCCGCTCGCGCGCCGATCACCCCCGCCGGCTGGACCCGGTCGGGCAGCTGCTGGTGATCGCCGCGCTCGCCTCGCTAACCTACGCGATCATCGATGCACCGCAGGCGGGCTGGACCTCGCCCGGGACGCTCGGGCTGTTCGCCTTCTCGCTGGTCTGCTTCGGGGTGCTGGTCTGGTACGAGCTGCACCGGCGCGAGCCGCTGATCGAGATGCGCTTCTTCCGCAGCGTGCCGTTCTCCGGGGCGAGCACGATCGCGGTGTGCGCCTTCGCCGCGACCGGCGGCTTTCTCTTCCTGAACACGCTCTATCTCCAGGGCGTCCGCCACCTCTCGCCGTTCCACGCCGGCCTGTACATGCTGCCGATGGCCGGGATGGTGCTGGTGTTCGCGCCGATCTCAGGCCGCCTGGTGGCCCGGCGCGGCCCGCGTCCGTCGCTGGTCTGCGCCGGGACCGCGGTGATGGTCGCCTCGCTGATGCTCACCCGGCTGACCCCGACCACCGCCCCGGGCTATCTGCTCGGCGCTTACTTCCTGTTCGGGCTGGGCTCGGGGCTGGTCAACCCGCCGATCACCAACACCGCGGTGTCGGGGATGCCCGCCTCGCAGGCCGGCGTCGCCTCGGCCATCGCCTCGACCAGCCGCCAGGTGGGGATGACGCTCGGCGTCGCGGTGCTCGGCGCGATCTCCGGCGGCGCCATCTCGGGGGCTATCGGCCCTGAATTCGCCGCCGCCACGCACACGGGCTGGTGGGTCTGCACCGGCCTCGGCGCGACGATTCTCGTGCTCGGCCTGCTGACTACCACGGCGTGGGCGGAGAAGACCGCGCGCGACACCGCCCAGCGCTTCCGCGAGAGCGAGCCCGGCGCCGGCCCGCGCACCCGCTACGGACGCCGCGAGCTGGCCCCGAGCTAGCCCTTCCTGCGCCGAGACGGTTGATTGTGGCGACCGAGATCGGGATGATTGGCCGAAGCGCTCGGGGTGCGCCGAGCCAGGAGTCCCACTCGCCAGGAGGAGGTACGAGATGCCACCGATCAGCTACCAGACGATCAAGCTGGGGAGAGGCAGGCACTCCTCGCCCGAGCACGGCGCCTGCGTGATGGAGCTGGCGTCGATGCTCGCCGGGGAGAGCTTCAGCGACCATCCCCGTTCGGTCTCGCGGCCAATTGCCTCGTTCCTGCGCGGTTACAACGATCTGCTCGACGACAGCCGGCGGGCCGACCTGTACCGGTACGCCGCCCAGACGGTGGGCACAGCGGGCTCAGCCGCGGTCGAGGGGGCCCGCGTCTCCCGCCTGCTCGCGTGGGGCGATGAGCGCTGGCGCCAGCGCGCGTCGCGGTCGGTCCTCGAGCGGATGCGGGTGCGCCGCGCCCTCAAGGAGCGCTCGACCGACCCGGAGCCGGCCGGGACCTACGCGGTCCATGCCATCGGGAAGGTCACCGCGGAAACGCACGTCGCGGCGCTCGCGCTCGTCGACGAGCTGATCGAGATGGGCCTTCCGGCCGGCCCCGGGGTCGAGCCGACGTCAGAAGGCCGGGTCGCGCTTCAGAGCTAGTCCCCGCCGAGTACCCGCGGGATTCAGGCTGCCGGACGCAGCGCATCGAGCTCCCGGCTCTCCGCGAGCTCGGCCAGGGCCTTGCGCTCGAGCCGGCGCACGGTGTCCTGCGAGATCCCCAGCCGCCGGCCGGTCTCTGAGAGCGGCGTCGGCTCGTCGCCGCCGACGCCGTAGCGAAGCTTGACCACCTCGCGCTCGCGCTCGGGCAGCTGCTCGAGCGCGCGGCGCAGGGCGTCTTCGCGCAGGACGATGTCGACCTCCTCCTCGGGGCCGCGCTCGTCGCTGGCCAGGAGCTGACCGAAGGACGTGTCCTCGCCCTCGCCCACCGGCCGGTCGAGGCTGGTCACCACCCGCGACGCCGCCCGCGCCTCCTCGAGCTCATCCAGCGTGAGCTCGGCGGCCTTGGCGAGCTCCTCGTCGGTTGGATCGCGCCCGAGCCGAGCGGCGAGGTCCCGGTGAGCGCGGGCGATCTTGCGCTCGCGCTGCCCGAGGTGGACCGGAATCCGGATCGTTCGCGCCCGGTTGTCCAGGGCCCGCTGGATGGCCTGGCGGATCCAGAAGGTGGCGTAGGTCGAGAACTTGTAGCCCTTGCGCCAGTCGAACTTCTCGGTCGCCCGGATCAACCCCAGGATCCCCTCCTGGATCAGGTCGAGCAGGGGCAGCTCGTGACCCTGATACTTGCGGGCGTTGGAGATGACCAGCCGCAGGTTGGAGTTCACCAGGCGGCTCTTGGCCTCCAGATCGCCTCGCTCGATCCGCTTGGCCAGCTCCACCTCCTCGGCGCGGGTCAGCAGCGGATGGCGGCGCACCTCCTGGAGGAAGAGCGACATCGCGTCGGTGGTCCGCACGGCCAGATCGTCGTTGGCATAGCGGGTCTGCTCGACGCCGTGCCGGCCGCAGTCGTCGCGCACCTCGAGCCCGCGCTCCTGCAGCATGTCGTGCACGACCTGGGCGTCCTCATCCGTCAGATCGGCCTCCTGGGTAAGCTCGCTCAGCTCCGAGAGGTCGACGCAGGAGTCGCCATGCGCCTCGGCGCGGCTCACGAGCTGACCCACGAGCTCCTGAACCGCCTCCGGAACGACCGATTGTTCACTCTCGCTCATGTTTCTCTCCTACCCGCCCCGGACACTATCGCCACACGATGAGGCCTGACCCGCCGCACCCGTTCCGATCGCTCTACAGCCACGGGTTCGCCCGCGTAGCGGCCGGGGTGCCGCACATGCGCATCGGCGAGCCGGCCTTCAATGCCGAGCGGACGCTCGCGCTGGCCCGCCAGGCCTCCGCCGATCAGGCCGCGCTGGCCGTCTTCCCCGAGCTGGGGCTGTCGGGATACTCCATCGACGACCTGCTTCACCAGGGAGCCCTGCTGGACGGGGTGGTCGAGGCCGTGGGGCGGATCGCCGAGGAGAGCGCCGAGTTGATGCCGGTGCTGCTGGTCGGCGCCCCGCTGCGCTGCGAGCATGGGCTGTTCAACTGCGCGGTGGTCATCCACCGCGGTCGGGTGCTCGGCGTGGTCCCGAAGAGCTATCTGCCCGAGTACCGGGAGTACTACGAGAAACGCCAGTTCCGGGCCGCCCGCGACGCCGTGGGCGACACGATCCGGCTCGGCGACGAGCTCGTCCCGTTCGGCCCCAACCTACTGTTCTGCAGCCGAGATCTGCCCGGCTTCGTGCTCCATGTCGAGGTGTGCGAGGACCTGTGGGTCCCGCTCCCGCCGAGCACGTTCGGCGCCATGGCCGGCGCCACCGTGCTGGCCAACCTGTCGGCGAGCAACGTCACGATCGGGAAGGCCGTGTTTCGCCGCGGCCTGTGCTCGTCGCAGTCGGCGCGGACGATCGCCGCCTACGTGTACACCGCGGCCGGAATGGGCGAGTCCACGACCGACTTGGCCTGGGATGGGCAGGCGCTGATCTACGAGAACGGGGATCTGCTCGCCGAGGCCGAGCGCTTCTCGACCGAGGAGCAGCTGGTCGCCTGCGACATCGACCTCGATCGCCTCATCTCCGATCGGGCCAGCACGTCGAGCTACGGGGATTCCATCCACGATTTCCGGGACCGCCTCGTTCCGATGCGCCGGATCGAGCTCGAGCTGGGCCTCTCGGAGAGCGCGGCCGCGCCACTGCGCCGGCGGGTGGAGCGCTTCCCCTACGTGCCGGCGGACCCGGTGAGCCGGAACGAGCGCTGCGAGGAGGTCTACAACATCCAGGTGCGCGGGCTGGAGTCCCGGCTCCAGGCCACCGGCATCGAGAAGATCGTGATCGGCGTCTCCGGCGGCCTCGACTCCACCCACGCGCTGATCGTCGCCGCCCGCGCCATGGACCGCCTGGGCCTGCCCCGCCGCAACGTGCTCGCCTACACGATGCCGGGCTTCGCCACCAGCGAGCACACCCTGCGCAACTCCCACCGGCTGATGCAGGCGCTCGGGGTGAGCGCCTCCGAGCTCGACATCCGGCCATCGGCCACCCAGATGCTGCGCGACCTCGGGCACCCCGCGGCGGAAGGCGCCGAGCAGTACGACGTCACCTACGAGAACGTGCAGGCCGGCGAGCGCACCTCGCACCTGTTCCGCCTGGCCAACTTCCACGGCGGCCTGGTGCTGGGCACCGGCGACCTGTCAGAGCTGGCGCTCGGCTGGGCCACCTACGGCGTGGGCGACCAGATGTCCCACTACCACGTGAATGCCTCGGTGCCCAAGACGCTGATCCAGTTCATCGTGCGCTGGGCGATCGACACCGACCAGTTCGGCTCCGAGGTCGACCAGGTGCTCGACTCGGTCCTGAACACCGAGATCTCGCCCGAGCTCGTCCCCTCGAGCGGCGAGAACGGCGACGAGCTCCAGGGCAGCGAGAAGGTCGTGGGGCCCTACGAGCTCCAGGACTTCTTCCTCTACTACATCCTGCGCTTCGGCTACTCCCCGGGCAAGGTGGCGTTCCTGGCCAGGCACGCCTGGGGAGACCGGACATCCGGGTCGTGGCCGGACCTGATTCCCGACGAGCGCCGGAACGAGTACAGCCTGAGCGAGATCAAGCACTGGCTGGGGGTGTTCCTCGAGCGCTTCTTCCACATCAGCCAGTTCAAGCGCTCCGCGATGCCCAACGCCCCCAAGGTTGGATCGGGTGGGTCGCTCTCGCCCCGCGGCGACTGGCGGGCTCCGAGCGACGGAAGCGCCGTGACCTGGCTCGACCAGCTGCGTGCGTCGGTTCCCGACTCCGACACCTAACGCCGGCGGCGGACGCGACGGCGCAGCTGCACGATCCGCGCCGTCCCGACGATCCCGGTGAGCAGCGCGCCACCGATCGCCGCCAGCAGCAGCGCCACGCCGAGCGGCATGCGGAAGCCCGCTCCGAAGTAGCTGATCTTCACGCTCTGGGTGTTCTCGAGGATGAAGACGAGGAGCAGGATCAGCACGATCGCGCCGGCGATCAGCGTGTTGTGCGCCAACGCGGTCTTCGTGCGCGGGATCTCCGCCGCGCGCTCGGCTCGCGTGGTCGGCGGCGCCGGGTCGGCGGTCGGCGGCGCCGGGTCGGCGGTCCGCGGCGCATCCACTCCCGCCCCGGCCCGCTCCGGCGCATCTCCTGAAGCGGGATAGCTCACTTAGACGGTTCTACCCGCTCACGGCGGCGCGAAGCCTGTCCGCCTCGCTGTGGCCGGCCAGCCAGTCGCGGATCTGCGGCCGCGCCACCTTGGCCGCCTGCCGCCCCGCCACGAACCCGATGTGGCCCGACAGGCGCATTCACGTCTGGCCGCGAGACACCCATCCCCACAGGTGAACCCAGCGCTCGGTGGCGCGCTGAACCTCGTGCAGCATCCGGCGCTTGACCCGGATCGAATGGGCGGCCAGGTCCATGAACGTCTCGCTCTGGATCCAGGCCTCAGAGCCGGCGGCCAGCGGCCGCTCGATCGCGTCGAATGCCTTGCGCCACAGCGGAGCCATCGAGATCGCCTACCCCCTACCCGATCGCCTTCTCTCGGCCCTGCCACTCCTTCTCGCGCAGCACGAACTTCTGGATCTTCCCGGTCGAGGTGCGCGGGAGCTCGCGGAACTCCACCGCCGCCGGGCACTTGAACTTGGCCAGGTGCTCGCGGCAGAACGCGATCAGCTCCTCCTCGCTGACCTCCTGACCGGACTTGAGCTCGACGAACGCCTTGGGGCGCTCGCCCCACTTCTCGTCCGGCATGGCCACCACGGCCGCCTCGAGCACGGCCGGATGCTCGGAGATCGCATGCTCCACCTCGATGCTCGAGATGTTCTCCCCACCCGAGATGATGATGTCCTTGGTGCGGTCGCGCAGCTCGACGTAGCCGTCCGGGTGCCACACGGCCAGGTCGCCGGAGTGAAACCAGCCTCCCCGGAACGCCTCCTCGGTCTCCTTCTCCATGTTGTGGTAGCCGAGCATCACGCCGTTGCCGCGCATGACCACCTCGCCGACGCTCTTCCCGTCGCGCTGAACATCCTGCATGTCGTCGTCGACCACCCGCACCAGGTTGGCGCCGTTGTAGGTGTGACCCTGACGGGAGAGCAACCGCGCCCGTTCCTCCAGGTCGTGCTCGTCCCACTGGGGCTGCCAGCTGCAGGCCATGATCGGCCCGTAGGTCTCGGTCAGGCCGTACAGATGGATCGGGTGCAGGTTGAGCTCGTGCATCTTCTTGAGTAGCGCCGGCGTCGGCGGCGATCCGCCCGTGGGCACCGTGACGTGCTGCTCGAGCGGGTGCGCCTTGTCGTGGTTGACGATGCTCATGTGGACGGTGGGCGCGCCGCTGTAGTGGGTCACTCCCTCGGACTCGAACAGGTCCCAGATGCGGTCGGGCTCGACCTTGCGCAGGCACACGTGCACGCCACCCGCGCGGGTCACCCCCCAGGTCAGGCACCAGCCGTTGCAGTGAAACATCGGCAGTGTCCACAGGTGCACCGAGTCGTACCCCAGGCCGACTTCCATGGCCACGCCGTGGGCGTGGAGATAGGCGCCGCGGTGCGTGTAGATCGCGCCCTTGGGCTTCCCCGTGGTGCCCGAGGTGTAGTTGATCGCGATCGGCTCTGACTCGTCCTCGAGCCAGCTCTCCGGCGCCTCGGGCGACCCGCCGGCCAGCAGCTCCTCGTAGGGGTCATCGTCCTCGCCGGTGTCCTCGATCACGATCGTCTCGATCTCCGGCGTGTCCGCCTCGTCGACCAGATCCTTGAGCTGGGCGTCGACGAGCAGCATGCGTGATCCCGAGTCCCTGAGGATGTGCTCGACGTCGCGCTTGCTGAGACGGGTGTTCATCGCCACCAGCACGCCGCCGGCCATCGGGACGCCGTAGTGCGCCTCGAGCAGCGCGGGAATGTTCGGAGCCAGGATCGCCACACGATCGTGCTTCTCCAGGCCACGGCCGCGCAGCGCGGACGCCAGCCGGTTGCAGCGCTCCTCGAGCTCGGCGTAGTTGAACCGCCGCTCGCCGTGTACGACGGCGGGACGCTGCCCGAGCGCCTGCGCGTTGCGGCGCAGGAAGTTGATTGGGCTCAGTTCGATGCGTGATGGTGGTGCGGCCACGGCTCCTCCCTCCGCTGCCGGTTATGTCCTAGAGGTACCCAGTGGCTACTTCGAGCAACCGGGGAACGCCATCGCACAGCGAGGCCGACCATTCGTCGGCCCGCTCTCCCCGCAGATAGCGCTTGTAGATCGCCTCGCAGAACACCGCCGCCTTCCACAGCGCGAACGCCTGATACCAGTCGAGGTTCGCGGTGGCGGCGGGCCGTTCCGGACGGTTTCAGCGGCGTTCGAGAGCCAGACGGATGCCGAATCCGATCAGGATCGCTCCGCTCAGCCCGTCGATTGCCGCGCTGACCCGCCGGCGGCGCAGCAAGGCGGATGCCTTGGCCGCGACCAGCACGTACGCGCACAACCAGGCCACGGTCATCAGCACGAAGAGGCCACCCAGGATCAGAGACGGCACCAGCACGGAATGACCGGGCGCCACGAACTGCGGCAGCACGCTGGTGAAGAACGCGCCGATCTTCGGGTTGGCGAGATCGCTGAGGAGACCCTGGCGGAACCCGCCGCGCCCGTCGAGTGTCGTGCGATCGACCTGCCCGGCAGTCGCGTGCGAACCTCCTCGCCTGGCCGCGCGAAGCGCCTGTATCCCGAGCCACGTCAGGTAGGCAGCGCCGATCAGCTTCAGCCCGGTGAACGCGACGTCCGAGGCGCGCACCACCGAGGCGACCCCCAGCGCGGACGCCAGCACCCACACCGACAGACCCGTGTTTACGCCGAGCGCTGTGCCCATGGCGGTCCGTCGTCCGTGTAGCACGGCGTTCTTGGTCACCACCGCGGTGTCCGGGCCGGGGACGACGATGACAACCGCCGCGATGCCGAGGAACAACCACAGATGCACGCCCACGCCCTCATTTTCGCACCGAGCGGTGGCGCTCGGCTAGCGTCCCACCCATGACCTCGTCCTGGCCAGCCGTCTCCTACGAGAACTGGAGCGAGACGTGCGACACCCTCCACGCGCACACGCAGGTGCTCGGCAAGCTCGCCGCCGTACTCGCCCCACCGGAGCCCCAGTTCCAGCACGTCGCGCTGCGCCTGACCGCGCGGGGCTGGGAGACCGCGCCGCTGCCGGCGCCCGACGGCTCCGGAGCGATCGTGGTCATCCTCGACCTGCGCACCCACGAGGCGCTCGTGGAGCACACGACTCGGGACACCTGGCGCACGCCGCTGATCCCCGACCGTTCGGTGGGCGAGGTCACGCGGGAGCTGCTCCAGGCGGTGGGCGACCTGGCCGGCCCGGTCGAGATCAACCCGACGCCCCAGGAGGTGCCCTGGAGCGTCCCGCTCGACCAGGACGACGAGCACGCCAGCTACGACACCGATGCGGTGGCCGCCTACTTCGCGGCGGCGACTCAGGCCGCGCTCGTGCTGGCCGCCGTGCGCGCCCCCTACCGGGGCCGGTCGACCCCGGTGAACGCGTGGTGGGGGTCTTTCGACCTCGCCGTGAACCTGTTCTCGGGCCGCCCGGCCGACCCGCCGGCCAGCGACTACATCATGCGCAACGCGATGGACGCCGAGGAGGTCGCCATCGGCTGGTGGCCCGGCGACGGGCGCTATGGGAAGGCCGCCTTCTATGCCTACGCGCACCCAGCCCACGACGGGTTCGCCGGCGCCGACATGTCTCCCGGTCGCTGGGACGCAGCCCTCGGGGAGTACGTCCTCGATTGGGATGACGTCCGGGCCAGCGCGGATCCGCACGCGACCGCCGTCGACTTCGGGCGCCGCGTGTTCCGTCACGCCTGCGCGATGTGTGAATGGGACCCCGCGCTGGCCGCCACCGCGGACGGCGACCCGCCGCCACTGGCCTAGGGCTCCGCGCGCGGGCCGACCCGATTGAGCGCGCCGGAGCCGAGCCCGGCCTGACCGCGACTCACCACGAGAAAACCGAGCCCGGCCCCGCGGGCGTCAGCCGCGAGGCAGGCTCAGCCGCAAGACGAGCTCAGGCGGCGAGTCGGCGCCGCGCCTTCTGCACCGACGGCAGGGCGGCCTTCGCCTTGGCCAGCGGCCGCGCGCGCACGTCCACGCTCGCCGGCTTGGCCGCGATCGTGATCTCTTCGCCGGTGGCCGGGTTGCGGCCGGTGCGCTTCTTGGTGGCGGGCTTGACGCGGACGGTCAGCTGGACGATCCCCCCGATCCGCACCTTCTCGGCATTCCCGAGCTGCTCGAGCACGATCTCCTCGAGGGCTTCGACCGCCCGCTTGGCTTCGGCTTTGCTCATATCGGCTTTGTCGGCGACCGCAGTCACCAGCTGGGCCTGTGTTAACGGCACGGCACTCCTCCTGGACTCGAAACGTACTTTTGGATTGGCGGATTCAACCTGGCCCGGCGGACGGACGGGCGATTTTGTCGCCTCGAGGCCCACCCGGACTCGCCTCGCGAGGCGGTAGACGCGCGGGCGACGAGCCGCACATGCTTGCGCATCAGAGAAATCGATGCATGATGAGCAGCCCGACGTAGCCGTGCCGCGGGTGATCGAACGCCTCCGGAACGGTGGTCAGGACCTCGAAACCCAGCGATCGCCACAGCGCGACGGCCGCCCGATTGGTTTCCACCACGGCGTTGAACTGGATGGCACGGAACCCGTCCTCGCGGGCCCAGGCGATCACGTGCTCGCCGAGCGCCCGTCCGATTCCCTGTCCCGCCCGGTCCGGGTCGACCATGAAGCTGGCCGACGCCACGTGCGCGCCCGGCCCCTCCCGATTGGCATACATGCTGGCCGTCCCGACGACGGTCTCGGCCGAGTCGGTCGCCACCACGGTCCGGCCGGGCGGCCCGACCAGCCACATCCGCCGGGCGTCCGCTTCGGTCATGTCAGGGTCGTAGGCGTAGGTCTCGCGTGCGGCGACGATCCGGTGAAAGAACGGCCAGATCGCCTCCCAGTCCTCCGGCCGCGCGTCGCGGATCCTCACCCGGGGCAGCGCGTCGGCGGCCGCGCTCGGAGGTGCGTCCCCGCCCACGCCGGCCGCGCCCAACCTAACGAGGTGCGTCCCCGCCCACCCTAGTGGGCGTGGATGTGCGCGGCGGTCTTCTGTAGCTGGCGCTCGGGCGTGATGCGCACGACGTTCCAGGCGAGGCCGACCCGCGCCAAGGCGGAGATGAACAGGCCGGACAGGTCGATCTCCCACCAGCGCAGTCCGTGGTAGGCCGAGCGCGGGAACGCGTGATGGTTGTGGTGCCAGGACTCTCCGAGCGAGAACACGGCCAACCACGCCACATTGGTCGATTGATCCTCGATGTCGAAGCGCCGACGGCCGAAGAAGTGGCAGATCGAGTTCACCGACCACGTCACGTGGTGGACCAGGAAGATCCGCACCAGGCCGCCCCAGATGTATCCCCGCAGCGCGCCTTCAAGCGTGAAGCCGTGGAGAACGAAGCCGGCCACCGTGGGAAGCGCGAGTGAGATCACGACCCACAGCGGGAACCGTCGACCGATCCGGCGCATGCTCCGGTCCTCGTAGAGCTCGGTGGCGAACCGCTTCCAGTCCGCCTGGCCCTGCGTCTCGAGCAGCCATCCGGTGTGTGCATGCCACAGTCCGCCCAGGCCGCTGCCGTGACCGACATGAGGACTGTGCGGATCGCCCTCCTTGTCCGCGTGCGCATGGTGCTTGCGATGGTCGGCCACCCAGTCCAGGACGGACCCCTCGACCGCGAGCGAGCCCATCACCGCGAACGCCCGCTCGAGCCACGGATAGGTCTGGAACGCGCGGTGAGTCAGCAGCCGGTGAAACCCGACCGTGATCCCGACCGCGGTGATCAGGTACATCGAGGCGAGGATCGCCAGATCGGTCCAGTCGACGGCTCGGTTCCACAGCAGGACGATCGCCGCCAGCACGCCCGCGAACGGAACCACCACGCCGGCCAAGTTTGCAATGCGCTCAGTGCGGGTCATGTCTCCTCAGCTTGCCATGCGGTCTGGGGTTGGAAACCATCCCAGCGCATTAGAACCCCCCGGCTGGCGGGACGTTACACGTAGTTTTCCCCGACAACGCGAATCACTTCCGGGCATGATTCGCCGATGCCCGACGAGGTGCGCCTGCCCGGACTGGTCGCGATCGAGCACACGTTCGACGTCCCGCTCGACCACGATGACGCGTCCGGCGAGCGGATCACGGTGTTCGCCCGGGAGCTCGCGGACCCGGATGGACGTGATCGCCCCTTCCTCGTGTTCTTCCAGGGCGGCCCCGGGTTCGAGGCGGCGCGCCCGACCCGCAGCCCGGACGGACCCGGCTGGGTGAACCGTGCGCTCGAGGATTTCCGCGTGCTGATGCTCGACCAGCGTGGCACCGGGCGCTCCTCCCCGGTCGGCACACTGCCCGGCCGCACACCCCAGGAGCAGGCCGACTACCTCGCACACTTCCGCGCCGACGCGATCGTGCGCGACGCCGAGTGCATCCGGCGTGAGCTCGGCCTCGAGCGCTGGAGCGTGCTCGGCCAGAGCTACGGCGGCCTGTGCGTGACGACGTACCTGTCGCTGGCTCCGGACAGCCTGCGCGAGGCGTTCCTGACCGGTGGCCTCCCGCCCCTCGGGCCGCGCATCGACGAGGTGTACGAGCGCACGTACGCGCGCGTGCTCGAACGAAACCATCGCTACTACGAGCGCTACCCGGCCGATCGCGACCGCGTCCTGCGACTGCACGAGCGGGTCGAGACGGAAGGACTCGAGCTGCCATCCGGCGATCGGCTGACCTGGCGGCGGTTTCGCCAGCTCGGCCAGATGCTCGGGATGAGCGACGGCGCCGAGCATCTGCATTACGTGCTCGAGCTCCCGCCCGAATCGCCCGCCTTCGGACACGATGTCGAGGCCGCCGTGACGTTCGCCCGTAACCCGCTCTACGCCGTCCTGCACGAGGCATGCTGGGCCGACGGCGGGACAACGCATTGGTCGGCCGGACGCCTGCTGCCCCCCGACTTCGAAGCGCCGCACCTGTTCACCGGCGAGCACGTCTACCCGTGGATGTTCGAGGACTACGGCGCGCTTGCGGCGCTGCGCGAGGCGGCCGAGTTGCTCGCCGCGCGCGAGTGGCCTCGCCTGTACGACCCCGACGTGCTCGCGGACAACCAGGTTCCGGTGGCCGCCGCGATCTACGTCGACGACATGTACGTCGAGCGCGCGTTCTCCGAAGAGACCGCGGCGTGGATCCGCGGCGCCCGAGCCTGGATCACCAACGAGTACGAGCACAACGGCATCCGCGTCGACGGCGCGCGCATCCTCGGCCGGCTGATCGACCTCGCCCGCGGCCGGGCCTAGACCGCGTGGCTCGTCCCTTCATCGTCATCCAGCTGAGCGATACGCACCTCGGCGCTGCCTGGGGGCACGGCGACCCCGTCGCCGGCCTGAGCGCCGCGATCGCGTCGATTCGCCGGCTGCGGCCACGCCCCGACGCGCTGCTGGTCACGGGAGATCTCGCCGAGAACGCGTCCGATTCGGAGTACGAACAGGTAGCCGAGCTGCTCGACGAGGTCGAGGCCCCCCGCTACGTCCTGCCTGGCAACCGCGACGACCGCGACGCCCTGCGGCGGCACTTCGGCGCTCCGGGTGAGCCCGGGACGCCGGTGCAGTACGCGGTGGATCTGGGGCCCCTGCGGCTCCTGATCCTCGACAGCACCCGGCCCGGGTCCGACTCGGGGCAGCTCGACGCCGACCGGCTTGGGTGGCTCGAGAGCGCCCTCGCCGAGGACACCAGAACGCCGACGCTGCTCGCGATGCACCATCCCCCGTTCCTCACCGGGGCGCCGGCGGCCGACAGGATCGGGCTCTCCGAAGCGGACCGCGGCGCGCTCGCCGACGTGGTCCGGGCGCACGGCAACGTGTCCACGATCCTCGCCGGCCACTATCACCGGACGATCGCCGGCCGGCTCGGGGAATGCGGCGTGCTCGCCGCGCCGAGCACGTACGCGGGGTTCGCGCTCGAGTTCGACGAGGACCGCCTCAGGTCCATCGCGACGCCGCCGGGCTACGTCGTCCACGTGCTGGGGGACGGCGAGCTGGTCTCGCACGTCGAGGCGATCTCGATTACCCCGGGGGCAGGCGGGTGACGATCAGGGTCGCGGCCACGACCAGCTGCGTGAGGACCGCGCACGGTGTTCAGCGCAGCCCCAGCGAATACGATCCGCCCCGGGCTTCGCATTGACGCGGTCGCCCGCGTCCCGAAAGGAGAGACCGAGATGGCAGAAGACGCCAGAGGCAACCTGATCGACCAGCTCGCCGAGCAGGTCGGCGCACCCCCGCTCACCCAGGATGAGGTCGACGCCGTGCTCGAGCTCGCCGCGCAAGCGGCGCACGGAACGGGCGACCGCACCAGCGCGCCGCTCGCGTCATTCCTCGCGGGGATTGCCGCCGCCGGCGCGGACGACCGTGTCGCGGCGATCACTCGGCTGCGCGACCACGCGGCCACGATCGCACCACGGTCGGACTCTTAGACCTGGTGACGCTCCCGTCAACCGTTTCCGGTCACGGCATCAGGCGAAGCTACGCAGCGACTCGAACGTCTGCTGGATCCTCGTAGCTCGCTTCAACGTCGACATGCCCCTCGTCCCGTCGATGCACTGACGTGATCGCAGGAACGAACCGCGCGAGGTTCCCGGGATCGGAAATCACCCGGTAGAGCTCATCCGGCGCAACGCTGATCGTCGTGCTCTGCTCGTGCTCCATCTGCATGGCTCCTCGAGTTGGTCGCGTTTCGCGAGCCTAGCGTCCGGCATCGGTCCGCCAAGCCAGTGACTTCTTCCCAGGCAGGCGAGGATCGCCGCTGGCAGACGGCCAAGGCGCCGCGTAGTGTCTGCGCTCATGTCCGTCTACGAACGCGTCTTCGGCACCACCCTCCGGGTCCACGCCTTCCTCTACGAGCAGACCAACGGGCTGATCGGCCATCGCCTGCTCGGCGTCCCGTGCCTGATGCTCCGCACCACCGGTCGTAAGACCGGTCAGACCCGCACCAACTCCCTCGTTTACGCCAGGGACGGTGACCGCTACTTGGTCGTCGCTTCCAAGGGCGGTGACCCCAAGGCCCCGGCCTGGCTGCTCAACCTTCGCGCCAAGCCGGAGGTGCAGGTCCAGATCGCACGCACCCGATTTCAGGCAACCGGCACCGAGATCGGGCCCGACGACCCCCAGTACACGCGTCTATGGAAGCTCGTCAACGACAACAATGCCAACCGGTACGACGCCTATCAGAAGAAGACCACGCGGCCGATCCCAGTCGTCGCGCTGAGCCGCACCACCTGAGCGCGATCGGGCGGCGCGCCTGAACCTAGGACGGCCCGCGCGATGGCGGGCCGTCGACGGACACGCCTCGCGGCTCAGATCGTCTGAACGTTCTTCGCAGCCGGGCCCTTGGGGCCCTGCTCGGCGTCGTAGGACACCTTCGCGCCTTCGGCCAGCGTCTTGAAGCCGTTGCCGGAGATCGACGAATGGTGGACGAACAGGTCCTTGCTCTGGTCATCAGGCGTGATGAACCCAAAGCCCTTCTCGTCGCTGAACCACTTCACCGTTCCTGTTGCCATGAGTCCCTCCCGGGAGATTCTGTGCTGCGAAACGCGGAAGGTGCTGAAGGCAACTACTACGAACGCTGGCACTGCTTTCGTCGGGCGCCTCGTCCCGACCCTGGTTGTGAGTGTACCCTCGGCGCCTTCGCACTGGCCTCATGAGTTTGCGGGCAGCCCGGCAAGCTCGTTTGTCCTGGGTTGATGGCGTTGATCACCGCGTAATGGCCCGATTCCATCACCGAAGAAAGCAGCACCGGCCGCGATCCACCCACGGTCAGGCGCAGCTCGGATAGATGTCGAGTGTCCCCGATGTAGAGACCCTCCCCCGACGCGCGCGCAGGACGGATGTCCCCGTCGCGCCGCGCGCACACGAACATGGCTCCGGACTTCAGCGCGAGCAGCTCCTCACGCGCCTCCGCGAGCACATCGGGAGCACCCTCGAGCTCGCGCAACGCCGCCGCCGCGTGTCCATCGCCATCGGTGCGGGCCGGAGCTGGCCCGGCGCGGACCTCGGGTTCACCCTCCGATGTCATCAGAACCGCAGTACGAACAGGATGTGCCGCCCGTCGTCGGGAGTCCCGACGCGGAACAGGCTCGTGTTGCCCGTCTTGCTGATCGTTGCCCGCCGACGCTCGGATGCGGCTCCCGAGCTGCGGTCGTCCTTGTCAGCGCCCGCGAAGAAGAACACGGTGGGCCCACCGTCGATCCCGTGTTCGCTGATCCCAAGCGCATCCACTCCGACGATCCTAGCCCTCCCGGTCCGCGGGCCTCTGCAAAGCGATCGGTTCTTCGGGCAGTTGCAGTTTGTGGCCTCGGCGCCGCAGTTCGTGGAGAGGTCAGGAGAAGCACCACGAGCACCACGCTGGCGAAGGCGCGGCGCCGGCGTGTTTCGGCCGCCGGCGGTTGGCGTCACGCCGCGCCCTATAGTCGGAGGAGACCAGAAAGGGAATTCCAGACATGACCGCTGCTACAACCACACCGCTACGGAGCAAGTTCGGCCCAATCGTCGCTGACGCCGCCGGAACGATCAGCGTTCAGGAGGCAAGCGACGTTCTCGACTGCTCGCGCCTGCGAGTCTGCGCTCGGCTGAACACGACCGCAGGCCGGGTGCTGGTGACCGAGGTGCTGGCACTCAAGTCCTTCGTGCCGCCCAGCGCGCTTGAAGCAGCCCCCGCTGCCAAGCTCGTCCCCTAATAGGCGCGCCGATACCGCCCGCGGACGCGGTGACCGCGCGCACCGCGTCGAGGGCGGGCTCTAACAAGACGGCTCACGGGCCCGGTCGTCCCAACGAATCTGGCTGAAATCGGTGCAAGGGTCGCCCTCCGCGATCATTGCGGGTCGTGTCTCGCACAGGGCCGCAGAGAGTCGCCGCTCGGTGAGATGGGCTCCGACGAGGGATCGGTAGCCGTTCGCGGTGACGCGCGTCCCCGGGGACTCGCGTGGGATTGGTCGGCGGCGGCGCTCGGCGCGATCAGTGCGTTGCCCGCCGCGGTGGTCGTTCTAGGCGATCGGTCGCGGGGACTGGCGCTGGCGGTGGGCGTGCTCCCGGCCGCGATCGTGGGGATCCTTCCGACGCGCCGTGCTCGGCTCGCGCTTGTCGTGGTCGGCGTGTGCACGGGAGTCCCGATGTTCATCGGCGGGCTGCTGGCTGGCGTGCCGGTGCTCGCGGTGGCGGCCATCGCCGCGCTCGGCGTCGGCTCGGCGCTGCTCGCGGCCCGCTTCCGGCTAGGGCGGATTGCCATGACGCTGTCGCTGCCGATGGTCGGGGTCGGGCTCAGCTACAGCGACCTCGGCGAGGCCGCTGGCCTCGCGGGGCTGATGGTGCTGGGCTCGCTGTTCGCGTGCCTGGTGTCGATGTTCTGGCCCGAGCACGACCCGCCGCCTTCGCCCGGCGCGCGGGCGAGGCCGACGGGGCCGACGCTCGCCTACGGAACCCGCCTCGGCGCTGCCGGCGCCACCGCCGCGGCAATCGGCTTCCTGCTCGATCTCGAGCACGTCGGCTGGGCATGCGCCGCCGCACTGCTCGTGATGCGTCCCGCCGCGGAGATGCAGCGACTCAGAAGCGTGGGGCGAATCCTCGCCGTCGCGATCGGAGCGCTCGTGGGAAGCGCCCTCGTGCGCGCCAGCCCACCGGCGGCGGTATACAGCCTGGCTGCAGTCGCAGCGGTCGCGGGGGCTGCCGGCACGCACCGCAGCCGCTGGTACGTGACGTCTGCCTTCACCACGTTCCTGGTCTTTTTGCTCCTCCTCTACTCCAACCCGCACACAGCCGCGTCGCGATTCAACGAACGACTCCTGGAGACACTGCTCGGCGTGGGTCTCGCGTACGTCTTTGGTGTAGGACTTCCCGCGCTCGCGCGGCGAGCTTGGATACCCGGCCGACCGAGCTGACGTCAGCTGCCGTCGTCGGCAGGACATTCGGCTAGCGTTGCTGGGCGGGCATTGGGCGGCGCGGGCGGCCGTGAATGCTCCACCGCGTCGCGCGGTGATGAATCCAGTGCTCGCGCTCAGGCCGGCGACGAGCAACGGGTGGGCCGTGCGGCCGGACGCGGTAGAAGCGCAGCTTGCCGAGCTCGACGAGCACGAGGTAGATGACGATCATCACCGCGAGCGCGCCGAGGAAGCTCGCGGGTAGCGCGACGAACCCCAGGACGTGAGCGAGTGGGGAGAAGGGCAACAGCACGCCGATTGTCACGCAGATCATGGTCGCTAGTGCCAGTGGGGTGCTGGGTCTGCTGTGGAAGAACGGGACGCGGCGGGTCCGGATCGCGAAGATGATCAGGCTCTGCGTCGCGAGCGATTCGACAAACCAGCCCGATCGGAACAGTGGCGCGTGGGCGTTGAAGACCCAGATCATGATCCCGAAGGTCGCGAAGTCGAAGATCGAGCTGATCGGCCCGAAGAAGATCATGAAGCGGCGGATGAAGGCGGTGTCCCAGTGCGCTGGGCGCTGGAGTTGCTCCTCGTCGACGTTGTCGGTCGGGATCGCCATCTCACTCGCGTCGTAGAGCAAGTTGTTGAGCAGGATCTGGGTCGGGAGCATCGGCAGGAAGCTCAGGAACAGCGAGGCGCCAGCCGCGCTGAACATGTTCCCGAAATTCGACGAGGTGCCCATGAGGACGTACTTGATCGTGTTGGCAAAGATCCGCCGCCCCTCGACGATCCCGGTCGCGAGGACGTCGAGGTCCTTGTCGAGCAGGACGATGTCGGCGGCGTCCTTGGCCACGTCGGTCGCGCTTTGGACCGAGATCCCAACGTCCGCGTCGTGTAGTGCGACGGCGTCGTTGACACCATCCCCGAGGAAACCGACCGTCGAGCCAAGGGCTCGCTCGGCCTTGATCAAGCGTGATTTCTGCTCGGGACTTACGCGCGCGAAGATCGTCGTGCCCGGCAGCGCAGCTGCGAGCTTCGCGTCGTCGAGTTGATCGAGCTGGGAGCCTGTGAGCGTCCCCTCCACGGCCAGCCCGATGTCCGCACAGACCTTCTGCGCGACCCGGTCATTGTCGCCGGTGATGATCTTCACCTGCACGTCGAGGACCCTCAGGCGGTCAAGCGCCTCGCCTGCGTCAGCCTTCGGACGATCGACGAACGTAAGGAAACCTGCGAGGTCCAGTTCGCGCTCGTCGTCGGCATTCAGGGTCGTGCGGCTCTCCCCCGGGCGCGTCGCGACGGCGATCACGCGGCTGCCGGCGGCGAACTGGCGGTCGAGCACGGCCTGCGTTTCTGGGACGACGTTCACGCAGCGGGCGAGCACCGTCTCGGGTGCGCCCTTGACGATCACCTGCCGCCCGCCGTCCCGTTCCACCAGGACCGACGCGAGCCGCCGCTGGTAGTCGAACGGAAGAGCGGCCAGCCGCCGAGCGCCGTCGACGCCGGTCGCGCGGGCGCCCGGCGCCTGCCACAGCGCTTGGTCGAGCTGGTTGCCGCCGACCACCTGCCCGTCGGAGAGGGTCGCGTCGTTGCACAGCAGCCCGGCGCGCAGCACCGCATCCGAGGGCCGACCGTCGGCATCCAGAGCCGCAGCGAACGTGATCTGACCCTCAGTCAGCGTGCCCGTCTTGTCGGTGAACAGCACGACGATGTTGCCGAGGTCCTCGATGCTCACCAGCCGCTTGACCACCACCTTGCGCTCAGCCAAGCGCTTGGCGCCCGTCGACAGGCTGATCGTCACGATCGCCGGCAGCAACTGGGGGGTCAGACCCACGGCGATCGCCAGCGCGAAGAGCACCGAGTCCAGCAGCGAGCGGCCGAGCACGACGTTGATCACCAGGATCGAGCCGGCCAACACAACCGTCACGCGGACGAGCAGCAGCGAGAAATCGCGCAGGCCGAGCTGAAACGCGGTCTGCGGCTGTCGCTCGCCGAGCTGCAGAGCGATCGCCCCGAACTCGGTCCGACCGCCGGTACACACGACCACCCCTAGGCCGCTTCCTTCGCGCACGACAGTGCCCATGAACGCGCACGACGCGAGGTCCAGCGAGGACTCCGGCGCCGTGATCGGATCGCTGCGCTTCTCCGCGGGGAGTGACTCACCGGTGAGCACCGCCTCGTCGCACTCCAGGCCGTCGGCCCGGAGTAGCCGCAGATCTGCCGGCACGACGTCACCGACCGCGAGCCGCACGACATCGCCCGGCACCAGATCGGTGACATCGACCGCCACGGGCTCCCCATCGCGGAGGGCGAGCGCGGTGTGGCGCAACTGGGAATGCAGCGCTTCGACCGCCAGCTCGGAGCGGTACTCGTTGAAGAACCCCAGCCCAACGCTCATGCAGATGATCAGCAGGATGATCAGCGCGCTGGTTCGCTCACCCACGGCAAACGAGGTCAGCGCCGCGGCCACGAGCAAGACCAACAGCGGATTGCGCAGCTGACGCACCAGCACCGCGAACGGCCGTGCGCCGTGGCTGCGCAACGCATTGGGCCCGACCTGTGCCAGCCGCATCCCTGCCTCGTCGCGCGAGAGACCGTCGGCGTTGCTCTCCAAGCGTCTCAGCACAGCGTCGGCCGCGAGCGCCGCGGCCGACGCGAGCGTCAAGGACCTCCAGTCCGTCCCCTTCGACGACACACGGGTCTCATCTAGCGCGGCCATCGACCAATCGTCGCATCACACTGCGGCAATGAGCGCCTGTTCTGCTCGACCGCTACGACGTTCCAGTTCGGCGCAGCGGATGCTGGGTTGCGGCCGCGGCCTCGGCGGGGCGGCGTTGCACGGGAAAGCTCGCGGTCACCTTGGTGCCGTTGCCGGGGGAGGATTCGATTTCGATCGCTCCGTCCAGCAGTGCGACGCGCTCGCGCATGCTCAGCAGCCCGAATCCGGTGGTGCTGGTGGCTGGGTCGAATCCGTGGCCGTCGTCGCGGACGGTGAGCTCGACCGTGGCCTCGGTTTCAAGGAGTTCGATCACCGCCCGCTTGACCTGACCGTGCTTGGTGGCGTTAGTCAGGGCCTCTTGGATGATCCGGTACGCGGCGGTCTCAAGCTCGGGCGTGTGTCGTGTCGGCTCGCGGCCCTGCTCGTAAGCCAGGTCGATCGAGCGGTCGATCTCCAGGCCGTGGCGGCTGGTGCGTTGGCACAGCGCTTCGATCGCTGCAGCGAGACCGAGGTCATCCAGCGCGACCGGGCGCAGGTCGGTGACCAGGGAGCGAAGGTTGGATATCCCGTCGTCGAGATCCTCGAGCGCCTGGCCGACCGCGTCGTCCAGCACCTGAACGCCACCAATCCGGTGGGCTGTGGACAGGGCGATCCGTAGCGCGGCGAGGCTCTGGAGAGTTTCGTCGTGCAGCTCGCGCGCCCAGCGCCCGCGCTCACCCTCCGCGGCCGCGATACGCTGGCGGTGTAGCTCGGATGCCATCGTGCGGGCGGTCGCGACGGCGGTAGCTGCGCTGGTCGCGAACGCCTCCAGCAGCCCCTGGTCCTCAGCGGTGAACTCCGGCCCGTCGTGCAGCCGGTCAACGACGATCAAGACGCCGTAGGCCTCGTCGTGGAAGATCAGCGGGACGACCATTCCAGTATCGGCGCTGACTCCGTGCTTGCCGACGCCGTGCTGATCGAAGTGGGCCCGGTTGAGCTCAGCCTCCAGGCGTTGCGTGGCGCGCGTGCGCAGCGCCGCGCTTGCGACGGTGTCAGCCAAAGCCATCCGCTCTCCGATCAGACCGGCCGGACGATCCCCGGCGACCGCCGCAACAACGAGCTCGTTGCCGCTCACAAGCTCGATCAGCACCGTTCGCGCACCGACCAGCGCCCGACAACGCTTGGCGACCAGCTCGAGGATCAGCTCCAGATCAGTCTCGCCTCCCACGGCCCGGGCGATTTCGGTGGTCGCCTGGAGCGCCGCGACGCTCCGCGCGAGCTCGTCCCGACGTGCCGCGGCGCCGGTGTAGCGTCGCGCGTGATCGATCGCGACACCCGCGAACCGGGCGAGCGCCGTGACCGACTCCTCGTCGGCGTCGGTGAACTGCCCCCCGCCTGCCTTCTCGGTGAGATACAAGCTCCCAAACGGCATCTCGCCAATGACGATCGGAACCCCCAAGAACGAGTGCATCGGCGGATGACCGATCGGAAACCCGTAGGAACGGGGATGCTGACCGACCTCGGCAAGACGCAACGGCACCGGATCGAGGATCAGCTCACCGAGCACGCCACGGCCTCGTGGCAGCACGCCGATCTCGGCGCGGGCGTGCTCGTCAACGCCAACCGTGATGAACCGCTCCAGCTCCGTGCGGGTGCAGTCCAGCACGCCGAGCGCCGCGTACCGCGCGCCCGTCAGCTCGCGCGCTGACTCCAGCACCCTGTCGATCACGATCTCGAGGTCGAGCTCGCCGAGGACGCTACCGGCGGCATCGAGCAAGCCGCGGACCTGCTCGTCCATCATCGCGCTCCGCCGGTAGACGACGACCAGCATCCTGCGCACGCGGGAAACACGAGGGCGCTCACAACCATGCCGGGCCAGCGTCCTGGGAGTTGGCGCTCACCATCATCAGCACCGCCAACGCCGCCCCGTACGGAGGCGGCCGTCCCCCCGAGCAAACTGCCCGGTGCGCAACATGGTCAAGCAGATCAGCACGCTTGACCGCGCGCGCGATCCGCCCCGATACTCCGGCCGAAAGCGCGATCACCCGCACATGCTCCAAATACGCATCATCTGAGCGCACGCCCTTGTCGCGGATCAGCAGCCGCAACGCGAGACATTCGTCCAGGCTCGCGCCGGCGGCGAGCAGCACTGACTCATCGACACTCGAACGCTCCACAACGTCGTGCAACCAGCCAACCGAGCGAGCGAACAACGGCACACCCGCCGCCACGCGACCGACGTGATTGATGTACGGCTCACCACTCTCGTCGACCTGACGCGCATGCACCCGCTCGGCAACCCCCCGGGCCACCGCGACCGACATCCCCCCGCTCCCACAACCAGCGCGGACGGGGACACCGAAAACCTCCGCCGCTCCCTCAACGCTCAGTCGCTCAAGCTCCCAATCCTCGCGCAGATCGCCGGTGACTACTCGGCCGCGCCTCTGTGTGGCGCTGGCCCGATCCATCTCATCACGATCCGTCACGTCGGTACGTGGAGATGACCCCTGCGAGCGCGGGCGGTTGCGTGAAACGCTCATGGTTGGGGCGGTTCGTCCGAACCGAGCGGCTGGCGGCCTGCGCTGTCTCGCGCGAGCGCTTCCAGGATGAACACCTCGACAGCGATGTCCGGCTCGATGTGGTTATCGCTCATAAATCCGACCACCTTGCGGCCGGTCAGATCTTCAATCTTCCGGCTGCAGCTACTGCGCATCACCTTCAGCCAGCGCCGGCGCAGATCAAGCACCGCGTCACTCTCGCCCGCGTCGACCAGGTTGCGCTCGCCGCGGGTGAGGGTGTCCCGCAAGACCACGAACACCGCGTTCTCGCCGAGCGTCGTCTTCGCCTGCGTCGGACCGCGGCCCGTCGTGCTGGCCAGTTCTCGATGCCGGCGCGCCACCGCAGGGTCCCGCGCCAGCCCGGCAAGCGCGTCACCGAGCCGGGTCTCGCGCCCCACCGGAGCAGGCTGATGGCGCGCCGACAACTGCGCCACAACCGACCACAACCCCGGCCGGCTGGCCCGGTTACCCGAATTCTGGGAGTTGTCTGGCCGCACGAACGGCCGCGCCTTCCCTTGGCACTGCGGTGAACGTAACAACACGCCTGAGGCGTTTTGATCACGTCCCTGAGCCTCGATGCTACTCCGGTCGGGCGTGCTCGGGGCGCTCATCGCGCAATTCCTCCGTCCAAGCCCAGGTCCGCCCGATTGCGCGGTCGCGACGGACCAGCGGTTCTCATCGGCGTGCGATCGGGAGGGCTAAGCGGACGGTGGTCGTCTGAGGGCACGAGCGCTCTGACGCACCGATGCCAGCGGAACCTCAGCGCTTGCGGAGCGTTCGTGCGCGGCGCCCGGGAACCCTGAGCGCCGTCGGCAGGGCCAGGGCGAGGAGGAGGTCACCACGCACCTTGAGCTTGCCCGAGATCAGGAGTCGCTCCGCGCTGGCGGTACCTCCCACCAGCCGCAGAAACGCCACCGGCTCAAGCTCGAGCGTCACCGTCGGCTTACGTGCGTCGCGTCTCTGTCTCCTGCCACGGCCGTCGATAAGCGCGAGCTGATAGCGGTCAATACCACCGTCTCGCCGACCCGTGATCCTGAACTCCACGACCGCGTCGACACGAGTGTCAGGCTGGGCGCGCTGACGGATCGTGCGGAAGATCTGCCACAACAAGACACCACGAAGCCGGCCGCGCATAACCGACTCGAGTCTCCGCTCTGAGGCCCGCGCCACCCACCACGCAAGCGCCTCGGCTTTCAGGTCAGCAAACCAGCGTGCGCGACGGCGCTGCTGGACGCTCGTCATCCCCAATATCTTCCCGCACCCGGAAGCCGCCTTCACGGGGCCCCAGATCCGAGCAGGACCCCGTCGCTCGTCCGGGCTTATTACCGATGGCACGGCCGGCCGACTGGCCTAGCGTTGCCCAAGACGGTGGCCGCGAGCTGTCCCGCGAACCGGGACATTGCCCACCCGCTGCCGCGAAATGCGTGCCAACGCGACGCACGTCCCTCGAAGGAGGAGGCAGATCTCATGCCAGAAACCAAGGCCCAGCGCAGCGCCGCAGCGCGCAAGGGGGCCGCCACTCGAAAGGCCCACGAGCTCCAGCGCAAGCAGGACAAGCACGACGTCAAGCGCAAGCAGCAGGAGCGCGTGAGCGAAGTAGTCGACCGGACCTCCGAGCTCTCCGACGATGTGCTCAAGTCGCTCGAGTCCGGGTCGCGGGCCGCGGTCGAAGCGGTTCGCAAGTTCGTCGACGTCGTTGACGAAGCGTTGCCAGCGTTACCACATGGCGAGCGTCCATCCCGCCGGCGAGAAATCGTCGACGCTGCGATGGATATGGCCGACCGACTCGTCAAGACTCAGTATGAGTTCCTGCGCAGCGTCGTGCACGGCGCCGCGACTACGCTCAGCCGAGAGGAGGACGAGAAGTAGACGGCGGCGGGCGCCCAGCGCCAGCCGCCAACCGCGAGACCACGCAGGCCCGTTGCCGTCAACCGGCCGCGTGGTCCTGCCAGCCGCCAACTCGGGTATCGCGGCGTCGTCAACCGTCGGACCCGCTGTCGGATCGGCTCGCGGGCCTTCTTCGCCGCGGTTGCGAGTCGCCGGTGTGCTCGGGCCGCGTCTTGGTACGCACAACGGCTTATTAAGGACGCGAGCAGATACGGCTCGGACGACAGAATCCTGCAGGTCGGGCGATACCGCTACCGGGATTCGAAGCCCGCCTCTGAGGAGTGAGCTTGGCCTGATCTCCCTGTAAATCAACAGGTTCCCGGTTGATGCTGAACCGCTGTTGAGGGGCCGATAACCGCCGTCGATCGGGGCCGACTGTGGCGCAACTGTGGCGCAGCAAGCTCGGCTTGATGGCTGTGCGCCCGACGTCTGGCAGCGAAACCGCAGGTCGGAGTAGCTGCTGGTCTGGTGCTCTCGGCCAGTCGGGCTAGCACCCGCCGTGTCAATCTCGGCCGGGCGCCGGCCGCGCGCGTTTGCCGCGCGAAGGGGAACTGTCGGGATCTGCGCCGACAGACGCCTCTGGACATCAAAGCGGGTCCTGACGCGGACGATCGCTCCCGGTCGCATTGCGGTCGCGCGGCCCGGTCTCCGCGCGTGATGCTGCGAGCGCTCCTGGCCCGCCTCCAGGCAAACAGCGACCTCGACGATGACCAGGCGATGGAACTCGCCCGCGAGGAACTGAAGGCCGCGCGAGCAGCACGCCGCGCCGCCGGTTGATGCGCATCGTCGCCGACGCGAACGTGATCGTGTCGGCCGCGTTGGGCCGCTCCCCCGAGTCAGCGTCCGTGCGGATCATCGACGCCGCTCTCGACGGGCGTATTGAGCTTGTGATGTCGCCGGCGCTACTGGCGGAAGTCGCCGACGTGTTGTCGCGACCTCGGATCAGAAACCGCGTGTCGGCCGAAGACGTTCAGCTGTTCCTCGGCGACCTTGCGGCTCAGACACTCATGTTCGCCGACCCGGCCGATCCTCCGAGCGTCTCGCGAGATCCCGACGACGACTACCTCGTCGCACTCGCCAGACTCACACCGGCACATCCGCGGCAGATCTCCAGCACCCACAAGCGCCCACCAACACCCCCTTTTCACACCACCCTTCTAGCCGCCTTTGTCGGCTCGTATGTCGTCGCCGGCCGGCGGGGCTGGTTCGTTGATGTTCAGCCAGTAGACGCCTAGCTGTTTGATCGCGTTGGCGAATTCGTCGAACTGAATCGGCTTGCACACGTAGCTGTTGGCGCCGGAGTCGTATCCGTTGATCACGTCGGTGTCGTCGTTCGAACTCGTGAGGATCACGACCGGGACGCGGTGGGTGCGCTCCTCGGCGCGAATCCGCTTGAGGACCTCGAGACCGCCGACCCGCGGGAGTTTGAGGTCGAGCAGAACCAGGGCCGGAACGCGCTCTGCAGCTTGTTCTTCGGTCCCGAACAGATAGTCGACGGCTTCTTGCCCGTCGCGTGCGACGTCGACCGGGTTATTCAGGTGGGCACCTCCGAGCCCGCGGAGCGTCAGCTCTTCATCGTCGCGGTCGTCTTCGACCAGGAGAACTGCTGGCGCGTCGTTGATCATCGGCGCTCCTCTAGTCGGTTGGCTGCAAGATTGGGATCACGTCCTCGCTCGTCGCGGCGGATGGCGGCGGATGCGCACCAGGGGTGAGGCTGAAGTGAAACGTTGCGCCCTCGTTCACGGCGCCTTGCGCCCAGATCACGCCGCCGTGACGGTGAACGGCCCGCAGCGCGGTCGCGAGGCCGATCCCGTCGCCAGGAAACTCGCTCTCGCGGTGAAGCCGGTGAAACGGTCGAAACAGCCAGTCCGCGTGCGCCATGTCAAAGCCGGCGCCGTTATCGGCCACGAAATACACGGGCACACCGTCCTGCTCGACCGCCCCGAAGCGAATCCAGGGGTGTGTGGTCTTGGCGGTGAACTTGTAGGCGTTGGCGAGCAGGTTTTGCAACACGGTCTGAGCGAGCCCGGGATCCGCCTCGGCGAGCAGTCCGTCCTGAATCTCGACCTGCACCCGACGGTCGGGCTCGGCGGCGTTCAGTTCGGCGATAACGTTGCTCGCCAACGCGCTCATATCGAGCGGCGCGCGCGCGAAGGGGTGTCGTGACAGGCGCGAGAGTTGCAGGATGTCGTCGATCAGATTGCCCATCCGCACCGCTCCCGCGCGTAGCCGCTCAAGATAGTGACGGCCCTCATCCTCGAGTTGCTCGCCGTATTCGTCGAGCAGCGCCTTGCTGAACCCGTCCACCGCTCGCAGCGGCGCGCGCAGGTCGTGCGAGACCGAGTACGCGAACGTCTCGAGCTCCTTGTTGGCTCGCTCGAGGTCCGCGGTACGCGCCGAGACACGCCGCTCCAGCTCCTCTTCCACGCGTACGCGCTCGGTGATATCGGTCGCCACCATGGACCACGCCGGACCCGTGGTCTCCGGTAGCTGTGTGACCGACACGCGCGCTCGGATCCGCCGGTCATCCCCGGTCACGAACGTGAAGTCGCCGCTGCCGCGCACCTCGCCTTCCCGACTTGCGAACAGTTCGGCGAGAAGGGCACGGTCGTCCGCCGCAACGAATCGCTCGATCGGCGTGCCGACAAGGGTTGAAAGCGGCACCGCGAGCAGCTCCGCCAGGCGGCGGTTGGCGTACAGCAGCACCCGGTCGCCCGAGATGCTCGCGGCGCCTTCAGACATCTGGTCAAGCATGATCCGGTAGGGCTCGTCCGCGCCACGAAGCGTGAACACCCTGTCGCCTTCGCTGGTGGATACCACCAGCGCGTCGACCTCGCCGGAGCGGATCGCTCTCAGCGTCTCCTCGGCTTCGGCCAGCCGCGCGCGCAGGTCGTCCACCGACTCGCCGGCGCCACCCTGGGGGTCACCCTTCGGAGCGTCGCTTGGAACTGGCATCTATGGGCCGATTGGCTTTAGGTCCAGTCCGAGCAGCACGCGGTCGCGGTCGCTCATGTCGCCGACCAGCCTTCGCACCGGCAACGGGAGTTCCTTGATCAGGGTCGGAGCGGCGATGATTTGCTCGCCGGCGCCGAGCGTCGGCTGCTGGTAGATGTCGATCACCTCCAGCTCATAGCGCCCCGCGAGCTCGGTCTCGCAGATCTCGCGGAGGTTCGAGATCGCGCGCTGCGAACGCGGCGTCAGGCCGACGACATACAGTCGCAGCAGGTAGCGGCGCTCGTCGAGATCTCGGATGGCGTCCGCGAACCGGTCGCTCGCGTCGAACTCGCTCATCGCGGCTCACCGCTTCGCGCAGGCAGCAGCTGCAGGCCGACCAGCACCCGTTCGGTGTTGGACAGGTCGCCGATCAGCTTCTTGATCGGCTCGGGCAGCTTTCGTACCAGCGTCGGGACGGCGATGATCTCATCGCCCCGGGCTAGCTGTGGATGCTCGATCAGGTCGATCACTTCGATTTCGTATCGCCCGGCGAGATGCGTCTCGCAGATCTTACGTAGGTTCGAGAACGCCGCCAGCGACCGGGGAGTCTGCCCGGCCACATACAGGCGCAGCCGGAACATCTCCTCCCCGCCCGTCATCGCGGATCCGGTTGCGTCCGCGCTCACGAGCGCACCTGCTCGTGTCCGCTGTCTGAACTTCCCGTGTCGCCGCGCGCGGCTGCCTGCGCGTCGCGGTCGTGCTCGAGCTCGCGCTCGACCCGCTTGCCGCTGTCGATCTCGGCTGAGAGCTCGAGCGACTCCGCCTCACGCTGCGCCTGCAGGGCCGCGATCTGGGCGTCCAACGCGGAGCGGCGGTGCGACAGCCGCTGCCGCTTGGCTTCCAGCTCCTCCTCGCTGGCGGTCGCTGCCGCCTGGTCTCGCGCCTCTCGCGCCTCGCGCGCGGAGCCCATCAACACGACCCCGTCGCTGACGTACACGTCGCGGATCTCGACACCCGCGCTGGTGAGCAGGAACTCGCGGACCTGGTTTGAGTGTCCCATTCCCCTCGACTTGAGGATATTGATCCCTCGGTTTCGCTCGCCGTCGATCTCTAGGTTGCTGAGGTCGACCCAGCTGTCGATCACGCTCGAGATTCCCAGCCCGGACTGATCCTCGAACGCGCCCCTGACCATCGTCGTCATCACCGACGTGATCGCCTGCGTCTTGAGGTGATCAATCAACCGGCCGAGCATCGCCTTGATCTCATAGCTCTCCCCGCCCAAGGCCGACAGCGGGTCGATCACGACGTTGGCCGGCGCGAACTCCTCGGTCGCCTGATAGTTCGCGGCCAGATGCGCCTCCAGCCCGGATGCGTCCGGGCGGGTCGAGACGATCCGCAGCCTCCCGTCCTCCAGCCAATGCTGTAGATCGATCCCGACCGAGCGCATATTGCGGGCGATCTGAGCCGGGGACTCCTCATAGGCGAACAACAGCCCGCGCTCGCCACGCTCACACCCCGCCTCCAGAAACCGCGCCCCCAGCGTCGTCTTCCCCGACCCCGGCGCGCCGGAGATCAGCACACTCGAGCCGCGGTAATACCCACCCCCGTCGAGCATCCGATCAAGCTCACCGATCCCACTCGACACGCGCTCGCTGCTGGCACCGTGCGCCAACCCCATCGACGAGACCGGCAACACCGAGAATCCCGTGCGATCGATCAGAAACGGGTACTCGTCCGGGCCGTGATGCGAGCCGCGGTACTTCACCACCCGCAACCTGCGCGTGGAGATCTGATCGAGTACCCGGTGATCGAGCAAGATCACGCAATCGGACACATACTCCTCCAGCCCGTGGCGCGTCAACATCCCCTCACCGCGCTCCCCGGTCACGATCGCCGTCACCCCACGATCATTCAGCCACCGGAACAACCGCCGCAACTCCGCCCGCAGCAGAACCTCGTTTCCGAGCGGCCCGAACAACGACTCCACCGTGTCGAGCACCACCCGCTTGGCGCCCACCGAATCGATCGCCAACCCCAATCGAATCAACAACCCGTCAAGATCCCAATCCCCCGTCTCCAAGATCTCGTCATCCGCGATCCGGATGTGATCGATCGCGAGCAACTCCCGCGCCTGCAGATCGCCCAGATCCCAACCTAACGACGCGACGTTCTGCGCCAGCTCCACCGGCGACTCCTCAAACGCGATAAACACCCCCGGCTCGGCGAAATCCAACGCGCCGCGCACCAGGAACTGAACCCCCATCAACGTCTTCCCGCAGCCCGGCCCACCACACAACAACGTCGTACGCGAACGAGGCAAACCACCATCCATCACCTCATCCAAACCAGCGATCCCCGTCGGCGCCTTCAACACGCCCGGCGGCAGCACCACATCCGACAGCGAGCCAGAATCACTCACGTCACGACCTCCGCTCAAACCACGTTGCACGCATAACTTAGACCCAGCACAGCGAACTCCGAATCAGCGACCGCCCCACCCTCCCTCGTGAGAACGACTACCGAAAACCGGTCCTCGAAGCCGACTTCTCTCGACCAGCCGGGGGTTCCCGTTTCGGGCTATCGGCCCATCACGCCTCGCAGACGATCGGGCGACGGTTACCTGGGGCGGCGTGGTGTGGCGTTCTTTCACGCCGCCAGGGCTGAAGCACCGCCAGACGCACGCCGACGACTGTTTGGGAGATCTGGGTGCCGACGAGCCGAAGGCACCAGCCGATTCGATGCGGCGCCGCCAGCCAAACCCATCCATCCGGCCTAGCATACGCCGTGCGCCCGCGGAGGCATCCCGCCGACCCTACGCACGAGCAGGAGGCGATCCCGCGCACCGGAGACCGTCCAAAGCGGGTGTCCGCTTGCTGGGCTCCAGCGATCCCCTGGCGCCCACCAAGCGGCGCAGACCCCGCTGAAGCCGAAGTCGCAGTCGACCGCGAACGGTGTGCGATCTGCGCTGACGGCGCAAGGACCACCGCTTCCCTTCCGGACACATGCGGTCACGAAGCCGTGCCGGCCTCCCGTGCCCGCGCGGCCGCGATTGCGGTTCTCGACCCGCGGGTCGCGACGCACCTGCTCGTCGCCACGGGCAGGGCTGGCCAGGCGTGACGGCGCGCACCTGCTCGCTCAGGAAGGGACGGACCGTGCAGGTCGTCGCGGGCGGGCTGGCGATGGTGCACGCGACCCGGCGTCGTGACCGCGCCACTATCCAACTGGTCCGGCAGACCTACGAACGCAGTCTGACTAGGACCGCCCCAACCGCTGAGGCAGTTCACCCGCCCGTGACCGGTCTCTGTGGCCGCTAGGTTCAGTATGAGCACGGACTCAACAAAACCATCAACAACAACCCCCCGTCCAGAACGCGGGCTCCACCGAGAGCAGGGCAGATCAAAGTAACCCAGGGCAGCTCACTAGTCGCGATTCTGTGCCCATGCGCAGCGCATTCACTGTCAGCGACTCGCCATCGGGTTGTCCTCTCCAAGCAGGATCGTTGCAGGGATGGTCATCCGGTAACCTGCGGTTCGCTGCGTGAGCGGGGCACCCGCCGCGCCCGATGCGGTCTTGAGCGCAGACGGGTGCGACAGCGCCATACCGACCGCGAGATCGACGCCGTCACCATGTCTTGACACGCGTGATCGGGTGCCGGGGCTCGATTCGCATCTGCGTGTCGAGCACGAGGGTGGTATCGGTTGTGCATCGGATCGGGTTGAGATCGGCCTCGACCACTTCCGGCACCTCGCCGAGCAGGCGAGCAAAGCGCAGAATCAGCTCGCGGAGCGCCTGTCCATCGAGTGCGGAGGATCCGCGTAACCGGTCGAGTTCGTCGGCAACGGTGTGGCACGAGGCGATCAGCTCGTCGGCGTCGACGTCGGTGACAGGCGGCAGCCGGACGGCGATCGTCGCTGCGAGGCCGGCCGGCTGACCGCCGGGTCCGAGCGCGACCACGGGGCCTAGGTCAGGGTCGGTGAACGTTCCGAGCAGCACGTCGGCGCCGGGGTCTACGAGCCGTTGGATGATCGCTCCGGTCCAGTTTCCTCCCGCGCTCCGGACTCGTCGCTCGAGTTCCCGCCAGCCGGATCGCAGCGCGGCCTCCCCCTCGATGGTTAGCATCGTCGCATCGATCTCGCCTGCGCGCTCCGGGGCGACAACGTCCGCCTTGAGCGTTACCGGATTGTCGATCTGCGCCGCGACTGCGAGCGCGCGTTCCAGATCGCCGCACCGATGTGAGGCTGCAACCCGGATACCGTGAGTAGCCAGCAGCGTCAGCGCCTCGCTCGGTGAAAGCCAGCCGCCGCCTGGCAGGCGATCAAACGCTTGAGAGAGCACTGCGCGCGCGGCGCTCGCGTCTACATCCGCGTACTCGGGGCGGACGCCGAGGGGCCGCGAGAGCCACGCGCGACGTTCGGCAGCACGTGCGAGGACCGCGGCACATGTTTCCGGGAATAGGTAGTTCGGTATTCCCGCCTGGCGCGCGGCCAGCCTCCCATCACCACACACGACCGACGCGACGACCGGTTTCGGTTGCACTGCGGCGGCCGCGGAGCTCGCCTCCAACACGCCTTGCGGGTCGCCCTCAAGCCGGTCGACGTAACAGACCATCACCGCGTCAATCGCCGCGTATGCGAGCAGCTCCCGCACCAGCGCGGCATACTCCGGCGCTCCTGCGCCGAGCCCGAGGAGCACCGGATACGGCGCGCCGCGCGCGTCCGTGACCGCCAGCCGATGCGTCGCGCACGCGTCGGCAGCGAGAGTCGCGACGCTGGCCGAATTACTGATGATGGCGATCCGGGGTCCGTTCGGCAGTGGCTGGCTCTCGAACAGTTGCGCGACGTGAAATAGCTCCTCGCTGCTGTGAAACCGCAGCACCCCGGCTTGTTGCAGCACCGCGTCGACGACCGCGTCCCCGGGCAAAGCGGCTGCGGTGCGAGACCGCGCGTAGCTGCGCGCGCGCTCCGCGCTGCGACGCCCCTTGATCACCAGGATCGGCTTGTGACGCGAAACGCGTCGTGCGACGCGGATAAAGCGCTCCGGATTGCCGAAGGACTCCACATAGAGCATCACCACGGCTGTCCGATCATCGGCCTCACACCACTCCAGCAAATCGTTGCTCGAGACATCAGCACGCTCGCCTACTGAGACCAACACTGAAATGCCCATCCCCCTGGCCTGCGCATGCCCCAAGAGCCCCAGGCCGGGCGCAACCGCCTGCGCGCCGATCGCCAGCCCCCCACGGCGCACGCGCGACGGGCTGAAGGTCGCGTTCATGCTCACCTCGGGCGCCGTGTTGATGACGCCCAATGAACTCGGCCCGACGATTCGCAGGCCGGAACCGCGGACGATCTCCAACAGCCGCTCCTCCCGTTCCAGCGACCACCCGCCATCGCTATCGAGACCGCCCGGAAGCACCAGCAGAGCACGCGCCCCACTCGCTGCCGCGTCCTCGGCGATCTCGAGCACCTCATCGCCCGTGGCAGCAATGATGACCAGGTCAGCAGTGACGCCCAGTTCACTCAAATCGCGCGCAGCGGGCCTCGAGCACACCACGCTGCCATCACGGTTCACCGGGATCGCAACCCCCTGAAAGCCATCGGCAGTAATGTTCGCCAACACCGCACGACCCACGTTCCCGGGCGACTCGGCAGCCCCCACGACAGCGATGGATGTCGGCGCGAGCAACGGCCGCAGCGACGCGACCGCGGCTAGGTGATCACGCTCGTCGATCCGCTCCCACACCGCCTCCGATGGGACGATGTCGAGTGAAACCGTCACCTCGCCAAACGAGCTAGCCCGTCGCACCGCGAACCCGGCATCCTCGAACACGCGCAGCATCGCGCCGTTGGCGAACAGCACCTCGGCGTCGAACCGCTGAATCCCGCGCTCTGCCGCTATCTCCGCGAGCTGCTCAAGCATCCGCGTCCCCACTCCCCGACCTTGAAAATCGTCGGCCACTGCAAAAGCCACCTCGGCGGCGCGAGGCTCACGCAACCCCTCAAACCCAGCAACGGCCACTACCCGCCCGCCGAACCGCGCGATCAGGGTTGCCCGATCATCACCGTGCGCCTGCACGGCCACCTGTGCCGCGCTCTCGCTCGCCCCACTACCGTGAAAACGAAGATACCGGCTCTCGGCCGAGAGATTGTCGAAGAACCGCTTGATCTCATCAAGATCGGCCGGGCCGGGAGCTTGCAGACGCAGCGCCGACCCATCGCGAAGAAGGACATCCCGGACCAGCGACCCCGACTCATCAGCCTGAGCGGATATCAGACACCCCCCCGACGGTCCGGTGCTGCGGACGTCGCAGTTGAGTCATGAACGCACACGCCCCTCACCGTCCCCTCTGCCCGTGTGCTCGCTCCGCGTCCGCGGCGCGGCGCGGGGCCGGTAGTCGCCATTCCCCGCTCTTGGACGCGGTACGCAGCGACCGTGACCCGAGGTGCACGCATCCCACTACCTTACGCGCCGGCCGACACTCCACCATCCGGAACTACCGCGCTCAGCCGCTCCGTAGAACTACCGAATGTCGTCGGATCGAGTCGGCAACCTGCGCGAGTGCCTCGAATGTGCGCCGGCGGCGGACACGCGTTACCGCACGGCCGGCCTCTGCGCATCAGGTTTCCACCACAGCGCTATAAATATGCCAATTTGCAGCGCCCTTCGACATAATGTAGGCGCTTGATGCGTCCGTCACCGCCGCAGTGCTCTCTGCTGCCCGCGGCGCGAGCTGATTCCGCTTCGCGCTCCTGCTCCAAAATGTTCCCCAGATGATCGAGGCCGACCTCGACTCAGTCCCGTGCAGCACGACCGCAGCCTCGTGCTCGACGTGCGAATGCGAATCGAGCGCCGCCGCCCGATCACACGAGTCCAGACGTGGTGACGGCCTCGTCTCTCAGCCCCAGCAGCTCGGCTCCACATTTCCGCCCCGAACGAATCCCGCAACGGAGCCACCCGTACGATCCGGAACCAGCCGCGCGGCTTTCTTCGCCGAGCGGCTCGAGGTCCAACCATCGACAGAACCACCGGTGAGCTGATGCCCAATCCTGTAACGATCCTGCTGGTCGAGGACAACACAGATGACCAGTCGCTGACTGTGCGTGCGCTGCGCATGGGCACGACCGCCAACATCGAGATCGCCGGTGACGGCCAAGCGGCACTCGACTACCTCTTCAACGACGCCAACGACATGCCGCGCCTGGTGGTGCTGGACCTCAACCTCCCGGGGCTCGACGGGCTCAAGGTGCTCCAGCGCATCCGCGAGGACGAGCGGACTCGCACGACGCCGGTGGTGGTCCTGACAGGCTTCGCCGCACCGATTGATGTCATCGCGGCCTACCGATACGGGGCCAACAGCTACGTCCGCAAGCCGGTCGACTTCGACCAATTCGCCGACGTGATCCACCAACTCGGCGCGTACTGGCTTGTCGTTAACGAGCCGCCGCCAGCTGCCGGCGACCCGTGACTTGGATACCCATGGATGTTCGCGGTGAGGCAGGCAAGAGGAGGGACCGGCGGTCCGGCCCTCCGGAATCACCCGTCCATCTGAGCAGCTGCCTGCGCGCTTTGCGATGGATCGTGCAGGATGGCGCGGTCCGCGCCTGCGGTCTTCGCCTCCCAGAGGGCGGCTTCCGCGGCGGCCAGCGCCTCGCGGTGCGTCGCTGTGGGCGTGTCGAGGAGGACGCCGCCAATGCTGATCGTGGCATGCACCTGGCTGTGACCGACAGGATGTAGCTGCTCGCGTACGGCGGTGCAGAGGTCGTCAGCCAGGCTCTGTGCCAGCTGAGGTGTCGCGTCCGGGATCACGGCGGCGAACTCGTCGCCTCCCACACGGGCCAAAGTGACGCTTGGGTGCAGGCGCTTCGCGAGTACCAGTGAGATGCTGAGGATCAATCCTTTGGCGGCGCCGGCACCACGCCGCTCGATCACATCCCGGTATCCGTCCACGTCCATCGCGAGAAGCGCGAGTCGCGTACCGTCTGCCCGTGAGCTGGCGATGCGCCGCTCGAACTCCGCCTCGAAGCGCTGGCGGTTCCACAGGCCGGTTAGATCGTCACGGTCGGCTGGATCGACGGCGCCCCGATCGAGCGATCCATGCGCCGGCTCCTCGTCATGTGGATGCATTTCGGCCCTCGTGGTCCCCGACGTCGGCCAGGACGCTTGGCTGGGTGCGATTGTGGACGATCGCGAGTTTCGCGTGACAAGCTGAGGCCTTTCGCTCTTTGTGTCGGTGAGGGCGGCGAGCAACTCGTACCATTCCGCGAGTTGCCGGCTGTCCAGGTAGAGCTGTCCGACGACGTCGTGTCCGGCATCGCCGAGCGCTCTCGCTCGGCCAGGGTTAGCGAGAAGTTCGGCGATCGCGTTACCGAACCCACTCGCGTCGGCCGGGTCGACTAGCAGGCCGCTGTGCTGGTCGCGAATCTGATCGCGATGGCCGCCGACATCGCTGGCGACGACCGCGCGTCGCTTCCACAGCGCCTCGGTCACTCCAAGCCCGAAGCCCTCCTCGAGGCTCTTCTTGACGATCACGTCGGCGTGACGCTGGAGCGCGTTCACGATCGCGGCGTTCTCGTCGAAGTCGTGCATCGGCAAGCATGCGATGGTTACCCGGGCGCGCTGCTCGTGCGCCAAGGCGCGCCAAGCCGCCTGCACCTCGTCGAGGGTTTCGGGCTCCTCAGGGTCGTCCGTGATCGAGTGGACGGCCGATCCGGCGAGGATCAGATGCGCCTCAACGTGGGGGAGGGCGTGCTCGACGAAGCCGCGCATAACACCGATCGGGTCCTTGATCCGATCCCAGCGGCAGGCATGCACAACCAGTTGATCGCGACCGAGCCGCGGCGCCGGACCGGTGCGCAGCATGTCACATCGATGACGCACGCGCCCCAGCGCCCCGTCCGCGCGGTGAAACACTGGTGCCTCAGGCACCTCGCTCTGGCAAGCGACGAGCCCGGTGTGCTCGAGAATTGCCGCCGCCACCTCCAACGGCATATCCACGTTCTTTACCGAGCACGGATCGATCGACGGCGCGATCAGCCTGACCGACTGCCGCGGCAACCGCCAGGGCACGCTCGCGCGCCGCGAGAACACCACCACGTCCGCCTCCTCGACATACGGCCAGAGGAAGTCCCACGCCACTTCAGACAGTCCTCCCGGCTCGTTGGTGCCGATGTGACAGCGCCAAATCACCGTTGCGCCGAGCCGCTTGAGCTCAAGGACAAGGCCGAGCGCCTGGGGATCATGCAAGACAACGACGTCCTCGGGGCGGATCACATCGCGCAGCGCCCGCCCACCATCTTCGATCACGCGCTCGTAGGTGCGTCGCTCCGCCGCACCCAACGGACCACTGTCGCCGAGATGCCCGTGAAGAAAGTTGTGGATCCGCTTGGTCACGCAAAAGAACTCCGCGCTTCCCCGCATGATCAGCCAGCGGGCGTCGACGCCCGCCGCTCGCGTGTACGGGAGCAGAGTTCGCAACATCTCGGCGACACCGCCACCGACTTCGGTCGAATTGATCGACCATAACGACCGACCGGCGAGCAACTCGCCGGCGCGTGCTTGCGCGTCGGTCAAGCGCTCCCAAGCTCTCGGTCCCGCCGTCTCACGCAGGCGTCCGACCGGCACCGACGCCACCGCCGCCTCCTTGAACGCCCCGGTCATCCGAACCCCCGCTCGGCCCGCACGATCGCGGCCCGAACCTCGCCGCGGCTGTCCGAGGCGGCAATCGCACCGCCACTGACCGCCAATCCAGACTGGGCAGCCGAATCGAGCATTCTCCCAGCACGGCCCTCACGGGCAAGCGATGCTCGGCTCCGGCAATCGAAGTCATCCGCCCGCGGCAGCTGCCGGGAGCCCGGCGACCACCGGGCGGGAGCTGAACCACTGAATGCTCGGTGGACAGACATTCATCACAGTCCGGCACGACACGAACGGCAACCCGACCATACCGTGGCGAGCGCCGTGAGCTATCCGGGCCTACAACTGATCCGCTCTCGGCGTACTACCTAAGTGACCGAGGTCGGGCTGACGCGCCCGGCTGGGTTGCGGCGAGACCGAACCAGAGTGGACGCCCTTGACATCGGTCAGGCGTAGCCGCCGCACCCGCGCAGGCGCGTCGCTTCGAGCACCCGTTCGATTGCCAGCTCATATGCCGCGAGACGGAGCGAGGTTCGCTCACCGCGATCGGCCCGCTGCTCGACCGCGCGATAAGCCTCACGCATCTTCGCGGCGAGCTTGACGTCGACGGCGTGCTCCTGCCAGCTCAGGTGCTGGAAGGTTCTGCACCCACTCGAAGTACGAGACGACAACCCCTCCCGCGTTGGCGAGCACGTCCGGAACGACGAGCACACCCTTGTCTTGAAGGATCTCATCCGCCGCGGGGGTGGTCGGATTGTTGGCTGCCTCGATTACCACCCGGGCGCGGATCGACTCGACGTTGGCGGCATGGATCGTGCCGCCGATGGCAGCCGGAATCAGCACCTCGCAGTCGAGCGACACCAGCTCCTCGGCTGGAATCGGCTCGGCTTGGGGGAAATCGACGAGCTTTCCTCCCCGGGCAAGGTGATCGAGGAGCGCGTTCGGGTCGATGCCCCCATCGCAATGGATCGCTCCGCTGGTGTTAGACACGCCGATCAGCTTGCAGCCGAGCTCCGTGATGATCCGCGCTGCCCACGAGCCGACGTTGCCGAAGCCCCGAAGCACCACACGGGTCGCATCCGGAGAGAGTCTGAGCCCGCGAGCCGCTTCGCGGTACACATCGACGACGCCACGGCCGGTCGCCGCCTCGCGCCCAGGTGAGCCACCAAGCGACATCGGCTTGCCGGTGACCACGGCCGAAGCGTCGACCTATAACGGACTGTTCGCCGAGGCGGACCTCGAGCTCGCTCGGATGGTGTTGCAGAACCTCCTCGCCAACGCGTACAAAAGCACCTCCAAGACCACACACCCATGCATCTGCTTCGGAGCGACCGAGCAGGACGGCGTGCCCGCGTACTTGGTTGCCGAGAACGGGCAAATTTGACATGGTGCACGCCCAGGGGCTGTTTCGTCGTTCGATCGCTGCATCACGAAAGCGAGTATTCCGGGCGACGGGATCGGCCTGGCGACCGTCGTACGCGGTGTTCATCGCCACGGCGGCGTCATCTGGGCAGAGGCCGCCGTGTATCAAGGCGCGACGTTCAACTTCAGCCTCATCCCCGGCGTGCAGCCGCCGCCGTCGGCCCCGACGGGCGAGGACGTCATGCCAGCGTGGCGACCGACGGCCGGAGAAGACGAGCGATGAGCAAGCGACCGCCGAGCAGCTACGTCCGCAAACCGGTCGAGTTCGAAGCCTTCGCCACCGCAATCGCGCAGCTTGGTGTCTACTGGCTGATGCTCAACGAGCCGGCGCCGCTGGCTGCAGACAGCGCCAGCGGACAAAGCGGCGTAGTACGGCGGGAGCGCAAAACTAGCCAAACCCGTATGCGGACAACACTCACCGGTCGCGGCCATTCGATGGCGACTCGTTGATCCCGAGCCAATAACGCCCGATATCCCGGACGTGCTCAGAGAACCGCTCGAACTCGCCCGGCTTGCGAACGAAGCTGTTTGCCCCGAGCCGATAGCTCATGACGACATCTTCCGGCGACATGGAGCCCGTCAGAATCACCACCGGAACGAGGGCCGTGTGCTCGTGTTGGCGGATCCGCCGCAAAACCTCGAGACCATCGGTGTCCGGGAGCTTGAGGTCCAACAGCACCAACCGCGGCAAGTCCCCCGCCTCCCTGAACAGATAATCGGCCGCTTCCTGAGCGTCATGCGCGACCTCAAGACGGGCCGGGAGCCCCCGGAGCGCCAGCTCGGTCAGCGCCGCGTCATCCGGGTTGTCCTCGACGAGCAGAATCGTTACACGATTGGGCATCTAGTCGCTCACGGTATCGGACCCTCAAGGCTCCGGTCCTGGGTCACGCTCGGCCAAAACGATCCTCGCCTGAGCGTCCACTACACGCATCCGTGCAACCCCGCCCGAAGAACCCGGAGAACTACGAATGAAGAGTTCTGCCTGAAATGTCTGCTCTCAAGTATTGCCTGGGCAGACATAGGCGCACGACGGCGGCGGTGAAGCATGGCAGCGCCGGCTCACGCACCGCGCTGAGGAAGAGGAGGAGGACCACTCTGATCTTCTGGTCCTCCAGTCCTGCTTTTTTGCGAGCGCGCTGATCGTTGCCAGCGGTCGCGTCCCAGGGCTGCCTTCGGAGGTGCAGGTGGAGCGGGCAGGTGACGGCTCAGCCAATTAGGATGGTTCGTGCTGCTCGCCGAGCTCCAAAAGTGCCTTGGCGCCCGTATAGTCGATGTCGTCGATCGCGTCGGGCCGCGACCGCAGCTCGAACGTGCAGCTCTCGCCGCCCTTCAGCTCGCGGGCGACGCCGTGGACACTGACCGTGATCGGTCGCGTGTACCCCTCTGCCAGCACGCTGACCGTGATTCGAACGCCGCTGATCGAGACGATGATCGGGGTGCGCCGGACTTGCAGCGGGAGTCGCAGACCGTCGAGGCGCTCGACGGCGGTGGGCTTGAAATAGACGACATCGTCGACGATCTCGGTGCCGAGGTACCCGCGCTGGAGGAGGTCCAGCGTGCCGGCCATCACTCCCAGATGGATCCCCTCCTTAGTCGTGCCGAATTGCGTATCATCGATATCGGTCTCCAGGGCGAGGAGGAAGCGTTGCCACGATGATGCGGGATCGAGCTCGGCCAGCACACGCGCGTGGCTGACGTGGCTGAGCGTCGAGCCGTGGGAGGTGCGGCGGTCGTAATACTCGATCGTGCTACGAGCGGTGGCTAACGTGTACTCGTAGCCGAGATCGGTGAACAGTTCCTGCAGCTCCCGCTGGGAGAACAGAAAGAACAGCATCACCGTGTCCGCCTGCTTGCTCACCTTGTAGCGATCCGGGGTGTCGCCCTCGGCTCGTAAGATCCGGTCGAGGCGCTGGATGTTCTCGTAGCGCGCGCGGTAACCCTCCCAATCGAGCTCCTCCAGCTCCTCATAGCCTTCGAACTGACTGATGACGCCGTCGGCGTGAAAAGGCACGAACATCTTGCGGCTCATCTCCCGCCACCGGGCTAGCTCCTCCTCGGTGAGCCCGGTTCGTGCTCGTAACACCTCGCGGCGGCTGGCCGGCAGCAACTCAAGCGCCTCGCCCGCGATCCGACAGATCCAGGCCACCATGACATTCGTGTAAGCGTTGTTGCGCAGACCGCCCTCAGCGGCGTCAGGGTACTTCTCGTGAAACTCGTCCGGGCCCATGACCCCGTGGATCTCGTACCGGTCACGCTCGGGGTTGTAGTGCGCGATCGAGGACCAGAACCGCGCGATCTCGAGCATCATCTCGGCTCCATGCTCGCGCAGAAACTCGACGTCGTGCGTGACCTGATAGTAATGCCAGACGTTGTAGAAGATCGCCGCGTTCACGTGGCGCTGGTTACGGCTGAGGTCCGGGTCCCACCGTCCCGAGAGTGGGTTGATGTGCACTACCTGCGTCTCCTCCTCGCCGTCGCTGCCGCTCTGCCACGGGTACATCGCGCCCCTGAACCCTGCTTCCTCGGCGTTGGCCCGCGCCTCGCCGATCCGCCGATACCGGTACATCAACAATCCCCTGGTGATCTCCGGCAGGCGGTAGTTCAAGAACGGATAAACGTAAAGCTCGTCCCAAAACACATGCCCGCGATAGGCCTCCCCGTTCAGGCCCCGCGCCGGCACCCCAGCATCATGATGCGGCGTCAGCCGAGAGCACGTCTGAAGCAGATGCGAGATATGGAAACGAAGCAGGAACTGTACCCGTGGGTCCCGGGGCAACGCGATATCGCACACCTCCCACAACTCCCGCCACGCGTGCTCATGACCCTCGAACGCTTCACGAAAGGTCGGATACCGGCTCGCGCTCTTACCCGCGTTCAGCAACGGCTCTTGGATCCCACGATCGCGCGAGGTATACACCGCCACCATCTTCTCCACCCGCGCCGACTCCCCCTGTTGCACGTCGAAGGAGAGAGTCTGCTGAATGTAATCCTCCATCTGATCCGTGCGGCGCTCAACCCTCAACTCATCCTCACCCATATAAACGCGCGTACGCGCGGCCTCGGCGACCTCGATCCGTGACTGCCGGGTACGCGCCTTGAGCGCAATCACGTCCGGAGCATGAACGCGAGGTCCCTCGGGATCAAGATGTCGCCCCCACAACTGCTGATAGCGCGCCACACCACGATTGAGGACCCGTCCGTCGAGGGCGGAAACCACCTGCACGCGCCCAGACCAGTTCTCCGCCACGATCCTCCACTCGAGCGCCGCGAGGTGCATCCTCCCCATGCTGACAAACCGCCGGCTGCGCAACCTCGTCTCGCGCCCGGCCCGATCCCGGAAGCGCAACTCACGCGTCAGCAACCCGTGCCGCACATCGTATGAGTGCCGATAGGAAAGCAGCAGAACGTTCGCGAACCGCACAGGCTCCTCCCCCTCCAAGCAGAGCTTCAGCGACCAGCACCGAGGCAAGTTCACCAAGTCCTCATTCGGGATTGGATGGGCACCCAGGACCGTCGACTCCCGGTTATAGACGCCATGCGCATAGGTGCCCGGATAGTGCACGTCGCTCGCGTCCTCCCACTCCGCGGAACCACGAACACAGAAATAGCCATTACCAGTCGAGGTCAGCGCCTCACGCAGACCCTCATCTTCCGGCGCGAACCCGTCGTAGGCGAGCGTGAAACCGCGTGCTGAGTACGTGCGGTCGCCCATCGCCTTCAGCGCCCCACCATGTCCGCGACGGCCCCAGGACGGCGCAGCCCGCCCGCACGCGCCCTTCCAACGCGCGCTGCGCGCCGGCCGGAAGCATCCTGCCAGCTGACGACTATCGTGACCATCGCGCTCCTCTCTAAGCGCGCCAAACTACAACGTGCCGGCCCTCCCGCCATCAGGCAACTGCAACGCTTGTAGTGCGGAAAACTACGCGACCGGCCGCTCTGCGCCAAACCCGCCGACCGAATCAGGGGATCAGCACGATGCCCCCAACGACGCGAGCGGCCAAGATGGGGAAGTACCGGCGTAAAAGGCGGTGCGACCCAATGGTCGACCCGCGATACATCACGATCACAGTCCAATACGACCGGGAACCCAAATACGGGCGGTCCCTGGAATGGATTGCGCCCGAGCTGAAGGACTCGGCTCTGACCATGACCGAGGACCATCTCGACGACCCAAAACCCTCACGAACCTGGGCGGGGCTCGTGGACGGACCGACATACGAGCAGTTCGCGAAGGCCTGGCGACTCCCCAAAGACGACAACGAGACGAACTCCCAAACACCCGGCGACGACCGCGATCTCGCCACCCACACCCATACGCTCGACGGCATGAACTGGGAAGCCGGCAACCAATCCCCCATCGTCTGCGTATCTCTGCAAGTGATGAAACCAGCCTCGCCGCCGCACTGAGAAAGGCGCGCCCCGGCTGAGCCGCCAGCTGTTGTGCGCCGCTGAGTTTGGGCATGGTGGCGCTGGTTTCGGTGGGCATCGAGGGGTGGGGTACGAAAGAAGAAGTAAGTCGCTCAGCGGGTCGCGGTCCAGAGCTGCGCTGGCCGGCCGCCGGTGGCGATCTGGGTGACGGTCGCTCGGCCGGTTGACTGGAGGGCACGGAGCGCGTGGTCGATCTCGCCTGCGGGCTGGTTGTGCTTGAGCGTGTTGCTGATCTGGCTGCGGGTCAGACCGGCGGGATGGGTTTTGAGGGCGGCGTGGATCTGTTCGGCGAGCGGCTCGCCGGTGGCGCCGTTGAGCGCCCAGGCGGCGGAGCGGCTGGCGTAGTGGTGGAGCGCGATCGCCGCTTGGAGGTGTTGAGGGCCGATCTGTCGTTTGCCGTCGGCGAGGGTGTATAGGAGCGCGAGCCGGATCGTGTGCGCCTCGGCGCGGGCGGTGATCTGGCCGCGCACGCCGGGCAGAGGTCGGGCGAGCTGGTGGTAGGCGTCGTGCCAGAGATCGCGAGCGGCGGGGTCCAGGCGGACATCGCCAGCGGTTTGGGCGTGCTTGAGAGTCGCCGCGAGCAGGCCGGTGAGGGCGGTGCCGTGGAGGGGGTCGTGGTGCCCGCCCTCGGGCAGCAGGCGCTGGCGGCGGCACGCCACGATGAGGATGCGGTTGAGGTACCCGTTGGCCAGCTCGATCGTTGTGGTGTGGCGACGCAGCTCGTCCTGGGTGATGTGGCCGATCAGCGCGATATGGGCGCTGGTCGCACGGGCTGGGGCGGTGCGGGTCAGGATCGCGAGCGGCCGGCCGTCCCAGCCGGAGCGCAGCGTCGGCGACAGGGTCGAGATTTCCCGCGCGGATGCCTTCAGGACGCTGGCGAATTCGGGCTCGATGACGAGCAGCCGCTGGTCGGTGATGCCGGGGTCCTGCGCGGTCGGGTCGCGGACGGCCCAGATCAGCCCCTCGCCGGAGGACAGGCCGGTCAGGATCCGCCGCTCGAGCGCCGGGTCGACTGCGGCGATCAGTCGCCGGACGTGATCCCATGACGACCCCTTTCTCGCCTTCGAGCTGTCGCCGACGAGGAGCATGAACTCGTTGGGGTGATGGCGAGTCGCCTCCACGGTGAACCAGGCACCGCGGCCAACGGCGGCGCCGAAGGAGACGAGCAGCTGGGTGAGGATCGCGATTGGGTCGGCCTCCGTGTGTGGCGCGATCCGAGTGACGATCTCGCCGAGCAGCTCGTGGTAGACGGCCGGGGCGGGCGGCGCCGGCCACCCAGCAGGCGGCGGGAGCGCGGCGCCTGCCGGTTGATCGTCGGGCGGCGGCGGGTCCAGGAGCGAGAGCGTCATTCGGCGGAGATCTCGGTGACCGCGGCGCGTGCGGCGGACTCGTCCACGATCGCTTTCTTTGAAGCGAATGCGGCGATCAGCGAGGCGACGGCGAGGTTGTTGACCTGGCGGGGCAGGCCGCGGGAGATCTCGTGGATCAGCGCCAGCGCGTCGTCGGAGAACAGGGTGTCGGAGCGGCCGGCGAGCGCGAGGTGGTGGGTCACGTAGCTGGTCGTCTCCTTGGCGTCCAGGCCGGTGATCGCGTAGCGGACCGCGATCCGTTGATCCAGCGCGGTGAACGCGCCTCGCCGCAGGCGGTGGCGCAGCGTGGGCTGCCCGAGCAGCAGCAGGCAGAACGGCGCGGTCTGGTCCATCCCCATGTTCGACAGGCAGCGCACGCCCTCCAGGCTCTCAGCGTCGAGCAAGTGGGCCTCGTCGATGATCAGCACGACCTGCTTGCCACGCTCTGATGACTCGGCGGCAAGCAGCTCCTGGGCTTGGGGGATCAGCGCGGCGTGATGGAAGCGGGGGGTGCCGCCCAGCGCGGTGACGATCAGCCCGTAGATTCCGCGCAGCCCGACCCCAGGCGTGCCGAGGTAGAGCACGGTGTGCCGGGACGCGTCCAGGCTCGCCACAGCGGCGCGGGCGGCGACGGTCTTGCCGGCGCCGCACTCGCCCGAGATCACGCCGATTGCCTGCTCGGAGATGCACCACGAGATCCTCGCGACCGCCTCCGCGTGCGCGCCGTGGGCGTGCAGCATCCCGGGCGCGAGGTCCTTCCCGAACGGCATCCTCGAAAAGCCGTAATGCGCGCGCAACCGGTCGATACTCATCCCTCGTCTCCTTCCTGGTTGATGTCACGATCGTCGCCGTGCCGTCGCCGTCGCCGTCGCCGTCGCCGTCGCCGTCGCCGTCGCCGTCGCCGTCGCCGTTGTCGGTGAGGCTCGCGAAGTCGATCGGGTGCCCGCCCAGCTCGGCGTCGCGCTTCTCGGCGAGCAGCTTGAGGTAGTCGATCCCGGTGCTCGCAGGCGGCGGTGGGAGCTCGCGCTCGGCCTGCGGATGGGTGTGCCGGCCGATCACGAGCGGCACCGCGAGCCCGAACGGGCGGTGCTGGTAGCGGACCTCGATTCGGGAGAGGTCGAACGGGTCGAACACCAGCTCGACCTTGCGGCCCACCAGCGCGGCGTCGACCTCGTAGGTGTTGCCGTGCAGCGACACCGTCGCGGTCTTCGTCACGGTCCGCTCCTGCGACCACAAGAACGCCTCTCTGAGCAGCGCCGGGGTCGGCAGCGCCGGCGCGCCGGCGGCATCGAACCGCTCCAACGGGGTCTGACCGGTCTCGGAGTGCACTCGTCGGTGGTAGACGACCTCCAACCAGGCGGAGAACAGGCGGTTGAGCTCGGTCAGCTCGACGCCGTCGTCGATCTCGACCAGGAATTGATCGCGGACAGTCCGGAAAAATCTCTCGATCTTCCCCTTCGTGGTCGCCGCTCGCGGGCTTGCGTGGATCAGCTTCACCCCCAGCACGGCGCACGCCCGGAGCAGCTGCGAGGACACGAACGCAGACCCGCGGTCGACCAGGACCGCGTCCGGAACCCCGCGCGCCATCAGCCCGGTTCGGAGCGCGGCCTCGAGCCGGAACACATCCTCGCCGGTGCCCCACCGCCACCCAACCAGCGTGCGGGAGTGATCGTCGATGAACGCCAACAACACCGCCCGCCGGGCGGCGACGCCGGCCAGCGTCGGGCCGTGCAACCCATCCCCGGTCCACAGCTCGTTGCGCACCGACGCCTCGAAGCGGCCATACACCTTTCCGGAGGACCGGCCGTCCGCGCGGACGTTCAACCCTTCACGCGCGAGATGCGTCTGCAACGTCCGCAGGCCCGGAGCGGGCCCGCCCGCGGCGAGCATGATCTCCCGGACCTGCGCCGCGGTCCGCTCCGGCCGCTCGCGCTTGATCTGGAACGCGAGCTCGAGCAGCTCAGCCGGTGTGCGCGGCGCCACCACTCGCGGTCGCGGGACCAGCGCCTCAAACCCACCATGACGATACGCCCGGATCCACCGACCCAGCGTCGTGCGACTGATCCGGACCAGCCGGCCGTCCGGGCCGAGATGCTCCCGCTCACACAGGGCGCGCGCCAGCCGTCCGCGCTCCGCTTTCGACAGACCGGGATCTGCGGCGTCACGGATCAGCGCATACCGGAACAGTCCGATCTCCCGGCGACGGTCTTCATTCATGCGGTCTCCCAGCGCTCTCGTTCACGAGCGCGGGACCGTCTCAGCTCACCACACCGCCGGGAAGGGGGAACTCGTGTTGCCAATCAGCACGCCGCCCGACAGCACACTCGCGATCCGCCACGGCCCGGCCGGCCCGAACCGCAGCACCCACGCCCGAGCGGCGACCGAGATCGCCTCCAACGCGTCCGCGACGTCGCTTCCGGCCGGCAGCATCGCCCCGAGCTCCGGATCCAACGCGACCGCGCAGCGCGTGAAATGCGCGCGGATCTGCTCGGCCCGCTCCGCGAACCGCCGCAGCCAGCCACGCACCGTCTCGGGATACGCCCCCAGCCGTGCCGCGATCCGCCGGAACCCCTCACCGGCGACCTTCGCCTCGATCGCCTCCCCGATCACCGACACCTCGTCCTGGCGACGCGAGAACGCCAGCTCTGGCAGCAGCACGTGCGTGCCCGCACAGCCCCGGCACCGCGCCCGCCGCGGCCGCAACAACCGATCCCCGCCCCGACAGCGCAGCACCCGCTCCCGCGCGTGCCCCCACGGCCCCAGAACCCCCCGACACAACGGGCATCCCAACAGCCCGCCGACCAACTCAGCCTCCACCACCGCCACCTCGGCGCATACGATCAACATCGGGGTGCCACCTCCGGCATCCAAGAGAGCCCTCCCGACGACCATCAATCAGACGGGAGGGCTCTCGCGCGTTCAGGAACGCGCGAACCCTGCCAACCCCACGACCACGACGAACGGCACGATCACCCCCACTGGTGACCAAACTCAGCGGCGCTCAACAAGCGGCCGATAACTGAGTTTCTCGGGGTGGGCAGAGAACGGTGTTCTTCTGCCATGCGTTATCTCAAGACGACCGAAGCCGCGGCCCTGCTCGACGTCGGGCCGAGCACCCTGAGAGCGTGGGAGCGGCGATTCGCCTTTCCCCAGCCCCGGCGCTCGCCCGGTGGGCATCGGGCCTACCCCCACGGCGAAGTCGCGGCGCTACGAGCCGCCCTCGAGGAAGGGCACTCGATCTCCGCGGCCGTGGCTCGCGCTCGTGCGGCGCTGGCGGCGGACACCGGCACATTGATCGCGGCTCTGCTCGCTTTCGACCGTGAGCGCGCCGATCGCGCAATCGAAACGACGCTCGCGCTGCGGTCGGTCGAGCGGTCGGTCGATGAGGTCTTGTTGCCCGGCCTGGAGCAGATCGCGGGGGGCATGGGGGCCGACTCGGCTGCCTGGGCGTTCTCCGCACGCTGGGCGGCTGACTGGTTGCGTCGAGCCAAGCGCCTGGCCCCACCACCGGTCGGCCGCACGTCAATCATGCTCGTCAATGCGTCGCGGGATGAGCTCGATCTCGACGCCGTATACATCCGCGCTTTGAAGGTCTTCTGTCTCCGTGCCGGCATCAATGTGCTGAGCCTCTCTGTGCGAGCGGTGAACGGGATCGGCGACGTCGCCTCGGTGCACCGGCCCGACCTCATCGTCCTCGCCGGGAAGCAGATGGACGACACGACCATCGCCAGATGGACATACGCCATCGGACGGTCGATCGGGCCGCGGCCGCTTGCGCTGTACCGCCACGCGACGACACGAACCTATAACACCGTCCTCCCCCCCGCCCCTGGCGAGGCGCAATTACGGTTGCTAGAGCTGGCCGACGCCGGCCTTCCCGCACACCGCCGTCAGCTGGCGAGCTAACGGCCGAGGGTCATGTATATCCGCCGAACGCGGAGGACTCGCGAGCCAACAGTTCCTGGCGTCCGGTGCAGCACTGCCGCGTCTCGGCAGAAGACTCGCGCCTGCACGGCGTAATCGGGTTTGGGCCGAAGCGGCAGCTCCGCAGGCGTAACCGCTCCAGGCGTCACCGGGCCAAGCGCATCGACAACCCGGCGCGACCGCATTGGCCTGAGGGGTGCAGTCCGCCGCAAGGGGCCCTCGCGACGCGGTTCGGCCCCCTGATGAGAGCGCCGGGTTCTTACCACCCGCACGATCGCATCCGTGTTCTGGTTCGCACGGCGCGGACAAGTGCAATGGCGACGATCCAGCACTCCGCCGGCGCCGGCGCCAGCTTGCGCTTTGCCACGCCAGCAGCCGTCCCGCCGGGCGCGGCGGACTACTGGTTCGCCCCGGCTGAGCGGTAGTCATGCAGCTGGAGGCCGGCGCCATCCGTCGCGTTATCGCTTTCCCGATGGCATCGGCCGACCCTCAGGCCAAGAGCGATCGTCCCGCCTCGGCCATGCGCGTGATCGGAACGCGCGGGATCCGATCGTGCCACGACAGGGAGCGGGACGAGTGCTTTTGCTCTGGGACGAGTCGACCACGCAGTTGTGCTCTGGCGACCAAACGCAACTCCGCGACGACCCGCTGCTTGCCGCGGACGAGCAAGCAGAGGTCTCGGTGGCCGGATGGGGGTCAGATGTGCTTCTTGGCCCGAGCAGGAGCAGGCTGACGCCGCGCGATGTGATCGCAACGGGCTGGATCGGCGGTGCCGCCGATCCAGCCGTCGGGGTCCAGCAAGTTGTCACGACGGAAACTACGGCGTCCAACTACGTTTCAAATGGGGAACTGGGGCAATAGGACGACCCGCCTGCCGACTGAGCGGTCTTCTCTGCGGCCCGGAGGTCCGGCCGGTCTGATCGTGTGGTTCTCTAGCGGGCCGGGGTGCCGGCGATGAAGTCGATCTCACGCCAGCCGCCGGCCCGTCGCGCGAGCACGATCGTCCAGTCCGCGCGGCTGTCGGTGCCCAGTTCGATCACGGCCGTGGACCCGTCCTGGAGGATGTGCCTGAGCTTGAGGGGCGTTACGTGGGACTGGCCGAGGTAGTGACCGCAGCTCGTTCCCGTGTCCTGCCGGTAGACGGCGGCGAACGAGGGTGAGAACAGCCGGCTGCAGATCAGCGCCGGCTGACTCGACGAATACGCGCTGAAGTCGTGAAGCCACTGGCGCGGCGTGGCTGGTAGCAGCGTGGGGCGCAGGGGAGCGCGCGGCGCGGCGCTCGGCTGCAGCACAAGCTCCGCGCCGGCGAAACCGAGCGCGATCAGCCCGGCTGCGGCTAGGCCCGACAGAACCTGCCTGGCGCGACGGCGCTCGGCGCGTCTTGACGCTTGCTCTCGCTCTCGCTCATTGCCGGTCCGCGGTGGTGATGACCCATCGTCACCCGGATTGGCGGTGGGTGCCGGATCGGCTGTCGATGGGACGGCATGCCTGGACCGGAGTGGCGTCCAGGCACGCCGAGTGTCGTGCTCGCCGCGGTGCCTCGCGATCATCGCTGCCGCCGGTGGTGGTGTCCGGGATTGCGGTGATGCAGCCCTCCTCCCCGCGAGGTCGTCCGCTTTGCGAGCGACCCGTGGGCATGGCGAGTCTTCTTCTTCTTCTGTGTGGGGACACCGACCGTCACGATCCACCGCTTGGAGTGCGCGAGCGAGAACGGAAAATCGGCCTCGCGCAGGCTTGAGACCTGAAGCCAGAAGCGGACGACGCCCCGGTAGCGAGCGAACTTATATGTAGTCGTGAATGTCCCGTCCGGGGAGACGTTCGGGATTCCCTGGATCTTGCTCAAGCCAGGGATGCCCACGATCCCGAGGTCAAGCCGCAGCAGCTTGCTGCTTGCCGGGATGTACCCGCCCAGCACTCGCCCGGTGATTCTGACGGTGCTGTCCCACGGGGTGTGATCCGGCGTAACGCGGGTGATCTCGATCTTCGCCGGGGTGATCACGGTCGCGGACCCGGTGGCGGGCAGGATCGTCGGCGAGCCCGGGTAGGAGGCCTCGATGATCCGCGACGGTCCGGGCGGCAGCGTCGCCGTCCAGCTGCCATCCGGCCCCGTGGTCACCGCTGCGGCCTGTGCGAACGCGTTCGAGCCGTTGTCCGGAGCGGTCAGGATCGCTACCGGCTGGCCAGCGATTGGCATGCCGGCGCTGCTCATCAGCAGCCCGCGCAGTCTCACCGGCTGGCCAAAGGCCACGCTCGCACGGGTCGCGAGCCTCGCCGCGAACGTACCGCAGCTCCTGTGTGGCTTCTCCTGCTGAGCCATGGTTGCCCTCGCGATCGACGATCGCTGGGCGGGGTGAGACAGCGACAGCCCGACGCTCCCGGAGGAGCCGCCGGTGAGAACCCCTCCCGGAGCGAGCGGCGCCGGGTCAGCCGGCGCGTGAGGCCGAAGGAATCCGCCGCCGGCTGCCAGTCTGAGAGCAGACGCGCCGGCGAGTCGAGTTTCGCTCACCTGCTGGTGGCGGCTTCGCGCCGGCGGTGCAGCAGCATCGCGCTGGGGCCGTGCACTGCCGCATCGCGTCGTGGGGAGTTGCTCGAGGCTCACCTCCGAGACCGCCTCAGTCCGGAGCGGCAGCATCACGGTCCGAGCGGTTGAGGAACAGTTTCCGACGCTGTCGCAGGATCGAACGCTGAACGTGTACTGACCGCGCATCCCGGCGTCGTTGAAATGAGCTACCAGTTGGCTCCCGGTGAACGTTGTGGGCAGAGCCGTCCAGCTGCCGGTTCCCCCTGGGGCCATCTCGATAGACCCTCCAGCGACACCGGACTCGCTGTCACTCACATCGGCGACCACCCCGGTCGGATCGTTCGGGTTCACGGGCTCCAAGCTCGACGCAGGTGGGGCCTCGTCGATGTGAACCGTCACCGAACTGGTCCCGGAGTTATGGCTGCCCTGCGGGTCGACAGCGTTGTTCCAGGCGGTGCAGGAGACAGTTCTCACCCCGTCGCCGTTGACCGTCAACCCACCGGCGGGATAGCTTTGCGCTGCGCCACCATCAGCGCAGGTCATCCGGCCAAGACCGGACGGGCCGGTGCTGGGCGTGGCGTCGACCGTGACCGCGTGATTGACCCAAACGGTCGGGTTCGGGTCGTTAGGCGTGCTGAGCGAGACGCTCACCGGGTCGTTGTCCACATTCAAGGTCTCTGACATCGAGCCCATTCGACAGTCCGGCGGCGTTAGTCGCCTGGAGAGTCAGGGGCATCTGGCCTGCGCCGCTGACGTAGTCGCGCGTGTCGACGGCCGCGGTCCAACTCACCGGCTGCTGGCACTCCTGCCAGCTGGAATTACTCGGCGGCGGCAGCGAGGGATCAGCGATCGGTGTGCTAGTCCCGACCCCGAGGCTTAGAGTGCAAACGCCCGACGCATCCGTCCGGCGACCGGGAGGGGCCAGGCATTACCTGGCGCGTTCCAGATCCAGTGCCCGGTCTGGGCCCACAAGCTGCCGGGGTCAGCGACAGGGGTGATGCTCGGCCCCTGCGCCTCGCTCGCGTACACCGTGATTGCGTCGAGTTGGATCAGGCCCGGCCATGGGCACTCCGACTGGACACATCGCAGCTCAATCCCCCAGTAGGTCGTGTTCAAGTTAGTGTCCAGCGAAGGCCCGGAGGCAGCTGCGTCGACGGCGGTCCCGTTTCGATGGACGGGCGCGGTGCCGCCGTTCCAGTAGGTGAACCCAACCCACCCGCGCGCGTTGGCGATGTTCTCCAACTGGCTGTCGTCGTAGACAACCTCGTTGATCGTGATCCCCGATGGGGCGCTGATCTGGTACCCCATCCTTGCTCCGCCGGGCACCCCGGTGAGGAGCCAAGCCTGCGACAGAGCGCTGCCCGCTGTCGCAACACCTCGCGGGCGTCGCGGGCGGGGGTGTGTTCCCCTGGTTGAACGCCAACGTGAACGGCCCGGTTCCACAAGACGGGGCAGGACCCGACCAGGCCGGCAGACCGGTTCCAGCGGTGTACGCCG